>NZ_WWER01000004.1 GCF_009857885.1 Pusillimonas sp. TS35
TACTCATCACGATGCTCCTGAACCAAGCGCACCGCGCGTTCACGTACTTCAGGGGAAAACTTGTTGTTCTTGCTCATGACTCCATTCTCTCAAGAATTGAAGCCTCCTCAAAACCCGGTTCGATTCAGTTCCGGCAATGTGGTGCATCGTAGTGCAATTTGAGTGCAGTGAAAGGCTATAATTCGCCTTGATTGGGTTATACCATCCACCCAATGCAATCACCTAAGTGCTTGATACTACTAGAGAAATGTGGCGGAGCGGACGGGACTCGAACCCGCGACCCCCGGCGTGACAGGCCGGTATTCTAACCAACTGAACTACCGCTCCGCAGCGGTGTGTACTGCAACTGTGCCAGAGAAAACTGGCGTCCCCTAGGGGATTCGAACCCCTGTACTCACCGTGAAAGGGTGATGTCCTAGGCCTCTAGACGAAGGGGACAGGACTTGCATAATCTGCCGTGGAACTGGTGGAGGTAAGCGGGATCGAACCGCTGACCTCTTGCATGCCATGCAAGCGCTCTCCCAGCTGAGCTATACCCCCTACGTGTGAACATAGTGTTGCCAGCGACAGGGCCGTAATTATGCACTATTTTTTTGTTTCTCGCTTTTGGCTGCGGCGGCAGTGGACTAGGCAGGAGGGGGTGAGGCCCTGTGTTGCGCCGTTGATGGTGCAAGGTACGGTGCGCGTCCACCGAAGCGACTCACAGCAGCCTTGCGCCGCTGTGAGCGCCGTAGGAATCCCTTTTCTTTAGGGAGGGGAGGATGTCAAGCGGCTGGAACGATATACCGTCTGGTAGTGCTCGCTAGCAGGTGTCAGTTGCAATGCAAGCATTCTGCATTTGGAATACAAATGGGGGCGAAAAAAAAGCGCTTACGGTAAGTAAGCGCTTTTTTTACTGAATTATTTGGCGGAGCGGACGGGACTCGAACCCGCGACCCCCGGCGTGACAGGCCGGTATTCTAACCAACTGAACTACCGCTCCGCAGCGGTGTGTACTGCAACTGTGCCAGAGAAAACTGGCGTCCCCTAGGGGATTCGAACCCCTGTACTCACCGTGAAAGGGTGATGTCCTAGGCCTCTAGACGAAGGGGACAGGACTTGAAACAAGCTGCGCATTTTAGCATATTAAACACGCGGTACTGCAGGTGCCCGAAGGCAGACTTCGTTAGAACTGGTGGAGGTAAGCGGGATCGAACCGCTGACCTCTTGCATGCCATGCAAGCGCTCTCCCAGCTGAGCTATACCCCCGAGGCTGCAAATTGCTGCTTCGTTCTCTAGCGAAGAAGCGAGATTATGCACGAATTTTTGAATCTGTGCAAGCCAAAGCCGCCGAGGGCGATATTTGGTTACGCAACCTGTCGTCAATGACATGGACGCTTTAAGGGGCGCTTAGGTCAAACCATTGGATTACGCGGGGCCAGCCGCGCGCGGGCGGCGCAGTAGGCCCAGGAGCAGGAACAGGGCGATCCACGCCAGTGCGGGGGCGTTGCCTAGCCGCACGTAAGGCGTAAGGCCGCTGCGACCCTGGACTTCGACGTCGAGTACACCCTTTCGCATGGGCTCGAGCACGCCGCGCACCACACCGTTTGCGTCGATGGCGGCCGTCATGCCAGTGTTGGTGGCCCGCAGCATGGGACGGGCGGTTTCCAGTGCCCGCATGCGTGATATCTGCAGGTGCTGGCGCAGCGCCCAGGAGTCGCCGAACCAGCCCAGGTTGCTCAGGTTCAGCAGGATGGTGGCGCCGGGGCCTTGGGTGGCGCTGTCGCGCACACTGCGGATGATTTCTTCGCCGAACACGTCTTCATAGCAGATATCAGGGGCGATGATTTGGTCGCCGATCTTGAACAGCGCTTGCCTTTCGGGGCCGCTGTTGAAGTCGCCCAGAGGGATGTGCATAGCGTCGACAAACCATCGGAAGCCAGGCGGTACGAACTCGCCAAAAGGCACCAGGTGGTGTTTGTCGTAGCGCATGGGCGGCTTGGCGGCGGCGATGGCGGCGGCGGTTGTCTCGCCGTTGAAGCCGATGGCGCTGTTGGTATAGCGATCGGCGCCGTTGGCGGCGTCGTGCAAGGGTGCGCCCATGATGACGTGCGCATTATGCTCACGCGCCACGTTCAGCCAGTGCTCCCACAGGTTGGGTGCGACATTGTCCTGAAACAGAGGGACGACGGTTTCCGGCATGACAACAAGGTCGGGCACAGCTTTCGGATCGCGCGGCGGCAAAGATGCGAGCTCCAAGTAGTCCATTTGCGCTTGTACAAACATCGACGCGTCGAATTTCTGTGATTGCGGGACATTGCCCTGTGTGAGCCGCACCAGCAGCGGCTCTCCGTGGGGCGAGGACCAGCTTACGTGGCCCAGGAAAATGCCGGCCAGGCCCGACAGGACGGCAAGCCCAACGCCTATCGCTGTCCGGGCATCGTTTTGCGTGTCTTTGGCGCAGGCCAGCAAGGCTATGGCCGCGGCGGCGAACGCCGCCAGCCACGCGATGCCATAGACGCCAACCACGGGTGCCCAGCCGGCCAGCATGCCTTCGACGTGTGCATAACCGATGTTGAGCCAGGGCAGCCCGGTGAACAGTGTGCCGCGCAGCCATTCGGCGCCAGCCCAGCATGAGGCCCATGCCGCGGCGGCGAGCAACTGGCGGCGGTAATGCGTGGCTTGCGGGAGGTAGCGCCCGCCAAGCAGGCTTGCTGCGCCGGTGGCCAGGCCTGTGTATAGGGCAAGAAATGCCGACAGCAGCAACACGGCCAGCACAGCGAGGGGCGCGGAGATGCCCCCGTACTCATGCATGCTGATGTACAACCAATACAGCCCCACCGCAAAATGGGCCAGGCCGAAGACAAAGCCGGTGAGTGCGGCCCGCCAGGCGGTGGCAGCGCGCATGGCGTGCCAGGCCAGCACCGCCAGCGCGAATAGCTGCACAAAAGGCAGCGACCAGTGCGGCAGCGGGCCCGGCGCGAATGACAATGCATGCACGGCGCCCAGCGCCAGCAGGGCGGCCAACGTCGTGGCGGGCAATGTGGCGCTGCGGGGTGTGGGCATATGCAAGTTGATGGCGTCCGGATACGTGTGGCTAGTTGCCGCCGTCGGGCAGGGGTGCCGGTGTGGTGGAGTCGTGTTGGATGTGCAGCCAGAGCGCCCGCTTGGCGTCGGCGCCAACAACGGTGATATTCAGGCCTTCGTAACTGATGCTGTCGCCTCGGCGCGGGATGCGGCCAAGTTCAGCGGCCAGCCAGCCACCCAGCGTGTCGTAGTCTTCGTGCGGCAAGTGGGTGCCGAAGCTTTCGTTGAACGCGACGATTTCGGTGATGCCCATGGCCCGCCAGCTATTGGTGCCGGTCTGGAAAATGGTTTTCTCGTCATCTTCATCGTATTCGTCTTCGATGTCGCCGACGATCTGTTCCAGCACGTCTTCCATCGAAACCAGCCCCGAAATGCCGCCGTGCTCATCGACGACGATCGCCAAGTGGTTGCGGCTCACGCGGAACTCGTGAAGCAGCACGTTCAGGCGTTTGGTTTCGGGGATGAACACGGCCGGCCGCACAAGGGGGCGCAGCGCGATCGAGGGGTTGCTGACCGAAAGCAGCAGGTCTTTGGCCAACAGGATGCCGACAATGTTGTCGCGGTCGTCTTCGTAGACGGGGAAGCGGGAGTGGCCAGTCTCGATGATCTCGGGCAGGATTTCGGCCAGTGGCTTGCCGATGTCGAGCATGTCGATCTTGGAGCGGGGCACCATGATATCGGCCACTGTTTGCTCGGCCATTTCGAGCGCGCCGGAGATCATGGTGTAGGCTTCGCTGTCTAGGATCTGGCGCCGGTGGGCGGCCTCGAGTACAGCCTTGATGTCGTCCCGGTTAGCGGGTTCGGAGGGCCGGATAAGCGAGGTAAGCCGTTCGAGCAGCGATCTGCCGTGTTTGGCCGGTTGAGGTTCGGGGTCGGTGGGGCTAGGGTCTGACATTGTCCGGAGACTGAATACACGAGTCCTTAGGATAACCGATAATCCACGGCGCGGCGTAGCGGCTGTTTGGCTGCCCGCACCGCGCCGATGCTGTCATCGGCGTGTCCTACTGTGTCCTACTGATAGGGGTTGGGCAGGCCCATGGCGGCCAGGATGGCGACTTCGAGCGCCTCCATTTCACGGGCCTCATCATCGTCCAGGTGATCGTAGCCAAGCGCATGCAGCACCCCATGCACTACCAGGTGCGCAGCATGATGCAGCAAGGGTTTGCCTTGTTCGGCAGCCTCGCGGCGCAATACAGGCATGCACAACACAATATCGCCGCTTGCCGTGCCGCCTTGGTCGGTGCCGTATTCGAAAGTCAGCACGTTGGTGGCGTAGTCTTTGCCGCGATAGGCGTGGTTGAGAGCGCGGCCTTCTTCGGCATCGACCAGCCGCAGGGTGAACGCTGCAGTGCTGAAGCCACCGTGCGCGCCACCTTGCGCTACACCCGCCACGGCCTGCGTAACCCAGCGGCGCAGCCGCCAGCGCGGCAGCTCGACGGCTTCGGTGCCATATTGCACAGACAGCGACAGGGCGGGCGCATCAGGCGACATGATCGCCCGCTTTTTCGTAGGCTTCGACGATGCGCGCCACAAGCGGGTGGCGCACCACGTCGCGGCTGGTGAACTGCGTGGTGGCGATGCCCTGAACATCACGCAGAACATCGACGGCATGCGCCAGCCCGCTGGCTTGGCCGCGTGGCAAGTCGACCTGTGAAGGGTCGCCGTTGATGACGGCCTTGCTGCCGAAGCCGATGCGCGTCAGAAACATCTTCATCTGCTCGGGCGTGGTGTTCTGGGCTTCGTCGAGGATGACGAAGGCGTGGTTCAGTGTGCGCCCGCGCATATAGGCCAACGGGGCGATCTCGATGGTTTGTTTTTCGAACAGGCGCTGTACGCGTTCGAAGCCCATGAGATCGTAAAGCGCGTCGTAGAGCGGGCGCAGATAAGGATCGACCTTCTGTACCAGGTCGCCCGGGAGAAAGCCCAGACGCTCGCCGGCTTCGACGGCCGGACGTGTGAGCACCAGCCGCTGCACACTCTCGCGCTCTAGTGCGTCGATGGCGCAGGCCACTGCCAGCCAGGTTTTGCCGGTGCCTGCGGGACCGATGCCGAAGGTGATGTCGTGGCGCAGAATATTGTTGAGATACTCGCGCTGCCGGGGGGTGCGGGGACGTAGGTCAGTGCGCCGGGTGCGCAGATTCAGGCTCAGGTCGTCGACCGGTGGCAGATCGGGCAGCGCGGCGTGGGCGGCGGGCGCTTGCATATGGGTTTCTTCTTGCGTGAGGCCTGCACCCATTTCGACCATGCCAAGCTGGATGTCTTCGACCGCCAGAGCCTTGTGTGTCGCACGGCGGTGAAACGTTTGCAGTGCCTTGGCGGCAGCCTTGGCCTGCTCTCCCTCTATGGTGACGCGGTCGCCGCGGCGGGCAATGCGTACGTTCCAGCCGTCTGCAATCTGGCGCAGGTTGGCGTCAAGCGGGCCGCAGAGATTGGCCAGGTGAGTATTGTCGCCCTCCAGGGTGAAGACGACTGGTTTTTTGCGCGTGGACGCTGTCATGCGGAGGTTTCCTGCGAGTCGTGGGTGACGATCTCGCCGCGCAGCGAATTGCTGAGAGACTGCGTGATGCGCACGTCCACCATTTGCCCGATCAGGCGCGGATTGCCCTGGAAGTTGACGGTGCGGTTGTTTTCGGTGCGGCCGGCGAGCTCACCTGGGTCGCGCCGCGAGGGCTTTTCGACAAGGATGCGCTGCACGGTACCGACCATGGCCTGGGCGACGGCGGCAGCCTGCTCGTTGATGAGTGTCTGCAATTTTTGCAGGCGCTCGAGCTTGATCTCTTTGGGGGTGTCGTCTTCCAGATCGGCGGCCGGGGTGCCGGGGCGACGTGAATAGACGAAGGAAAACGAGGTGTCAAAGCCCACGTCGCGAATAAGTTGCATCGTACGTTCGAAGTCGGCCTCGGTTTCGCCCGGAAAGCCGACGATGAAATCGGAAGAAAGCGTAAGCCCAGGGCGGGCCGCGCGCAGGCGACGTACGATGGATTTGAATTCGAGCGTGGTGTAGCCCCGCTTCATGGCCGCCAGGACGGGGTCGCTGCCAGCCTGCACGGGCAGGTGCAGGAAGGGCACCAGCTTGGGCAGTTTTCCATGGGCCTCGATCAGGCGCGTGGTCATTTCTTTGGGGTGCGAAGTGGTGTAGCGGATGCGTTCGATACCCGGGATGTCGTGCACGTATTCGAGCAACATCGCGAAGTCGGCGATCTCGCTGCTGCCTTCCAGAGGGCCGCGGTAGGCATTGACGTTCTGCCCCAGCAGGGTGACTTCTTTCACGCCCTGGTCGGCCAGGTCGGCGACTTCGGTGAGTACGTCTTCAAACGGGCGAGAAACCTCGGCACCCCGTGTATAGGGCACCACGCAGAAGCTGCAGTATTTGCTGCAGCCTTCCATGATGGACACAAAGGCGGTGGGGCCTTCGACGCGTGCCGGTGGCAGGGCGTCGAACTTTTCGATCTCGGGGAAGCTGATGTCGACCTGTGAGTGGCCCGATGCACGACGCCGGGCGATGAGATCGGGCAGGCGATGCAGGGTTTGCGGGCCAAACACGACGTCTACGTAGGGCGCGCGGCGAATGATGGCTTCGCCCTCCTGGCTGGCGACGCAGCCGCCCACGCCGATGATCAGGTCGGGCCTGGCCTGGCGCAGGTGCTGAACGCGGCCCAGGTCGGAGAACACCTTTTCCTGCGCCTTTTCGCGCACAGAACAGGTGTTGAAGAGGATGATGTCTGCCTCTTCGGGGTTCTGGGTGAGTTCTACGCCCTGGTCTTCGCGCAGGACGTCCGCCATTTTTTCGGAGTCGTATTCGTTCATCTGGCAGCCAAAGGTGCGGATGAACAGTTTACGGTGCGGGCCGGTCGCAGCGGCGGGCGAGGCAGAACTGGCGATGGCGGCAGGCGTGCCGGCTTCGCGCTTGAGGTTGATTTCTTGCATGTTTGGCCGTTACGGGTGTAGATCCCGGGGGCGTTGAATAAAACCAATATTGTACCGGGAAGGCGCCAGCCGCGTAGCCGCCTGCGGGATGGCGGAACGTCGGTTGTGAATTGGGCTCGCGTCTGGATGCATAGAAGTTTTAGATCTGGACTATATATACTTATATGTATTGTCGATATAATCGGCGCAAAATAAGGGCAGACGGCCCGCGCGGGCTTACGGGCTCGGGGCAACACGGCGCCAGCCGGGTGCCGTGCCGTTTGCCTACGATCGAGTGCGTGCGGTGCGTGGAAATTCCGCGGGGCATGCAGAGCAAACTACACGACAAAGGAGAACGATATGAGTGATTTGCAAAGCCTGGCTCGCCGCCGCATGCTGGCTTCCACAGGTGGTCTTGCCGCCTTGGCGGGCTTGGGTGGGCTGGCGCAGACGGCATCGGCGCAGGGTGCCGCCGCCGCGCCCCCCGCTGCAGCCAGTGGCGCCAAGCCGCTGCCAGATTATGCTGCATGGAAGGATGTGGACAGCATGATTGTCCACAGCAACAACACCATCGAACTCAAGCGTTGCGCCTTGGGCTCTGGCGGCATCACACCGCTTGATCGCCTGTTTGTGCGTAACAACGTATCGCCGCCTTCCGCCGACATCATGAAAGACCCCGATAGCTGGGCGGTGGCCATCGAGGGCGTAGCCAAGCCGCGCAGCTTCACTGTGGCCGAACTCAAGACGCTGGGCCTGGCTTCGGTGCCTATTGTGCTGCAGTGCTCGGGCAACGGTCGCGCCTGGTTCCCCAGCAAGCCCAGCGGCACCAAATGGACGGTCGGCGCGGCTGGCTGCGTGGTATTCAGCGGCGTGCCAGTCAAGGCCGTGCTGGAGGCTGTGGGCGGCATGTCCGACGGCATGGTCTACATGACCAGCACAGGGGGCGAGGAAATACCGGCGGGCATCGATCCCAACACGGTGATGGTCGAGCGCTCTGTGCCGCTGTCGGCAATTGAAGATGCCATCCTGGCCTGGGAGGTCAATGGCGAGCCGATTCCGTTGGCGCATGGCGGCCCTCTGCGCATGATCGTGCCGGGCTATACGGGTGTGAACAACGTCAAATACATCAAGCGGCTGGCCTTCACCAAAGAGCAGTCGCCGGCCAAGATCCAGCAGACTGGCTACCGCTTTGCCCCGTTGGGCGAGAAGGGCGCCCCGGTGCATAAGTCTATCTGGGAAATGCCGGTCAAGTCCTGGGTCACGCATCCTTGCGAGGATGGTGAAAAGCTCAAGGCTGGCAAAGTACAGATCCGTGGTGTCGCCATGGGCGGCATGACGGCGGCCAAGAAAGTGGAGGTGTCCGTCAACGGTGGCAAAGATTGGCAGGAGGCTACCCTGATCGGGCCCGACTTGGGCAAGTACGCTTGGCGCGAGTTTGTGCTGTCCACCACCTTGAAGCCGGGCACCTATGAAGTGACGAGCCGGGCAGTCAATGAGAAAGGCGATGCACAGCCCGAAGAGCGCCTGGAGAACAACCGCGGCTATTTGAACAATAGCTGGCGCGACCACATGGTGAAAGTTACGGTCGCCTGACGCGGCCCCAACATTCTGTTTTTACCCTGGCGGCGCCTGGCCCGGCTCGCACCGGAGCCAGGCGCCGTGTTGTTTGTTGTTCATTAAAAGGAAGTGAAGATGAAATACCCGGTTGCAGCACGAATTGCCGGAGCGATGATCCTGATGTGCGCGGCGGGCGCCAGTATGGCGGGCGGCCCCGATGCCGCCAAGCTGGAAAAGGGCAAGGAAGTGTTCCTCAAGCGTGCCACACCTGCCTGTGCCGTCTGCCATACCCTCCAGGACGCAGGCGCGGCTGGCACCATCGGCCCCAATCTCGACGAGCTCAAGCCCACCTACGATCAGGTTAAGTCCATGGTGATCGAAGGGGCGGGTGCCATGCCGGCTTTCGGCCAGATGCTGGACGAGGCCTCCATCGATGCCGTGGCGGCCTACGTGTCGCATATTACGGGCGGCGGTCAGTAACTCGTTGCCAAGCACCGCTCCGCATAAGCGAAGGCGTGTGCCCGCAAGAATGCTGCCCAGGGCGGCGTTTCGCTCGTACGCCGGGCGACGCGGGTCACACATGGATATGCAAAAAAGCCGCCCGGCTGCCCGCCTTGTACAGGACGGGCAGCCGGGCGGCTTTGTTTGAACGTCGTGGGATCAGTTGACCTCGGCGCCGGGGTCTTCCTTCTTGACCGGTTTGACCAGGTCTTCGCGTTTGACGCCCAGCCACATGGCTATGGCGGCGGCCACGAACACCGATGAATAGATGCCGAACCAGATGCCGATGGTGAGTGCCAGTGAGAAGTAGTGCAGCGTTGGGCCGCCGAAGAACAGCATGGCCAGCACCATCATTTGCGTAGACCCGTGGGTGATCACCGTGCGCGAAATGGTTTGTGTAATGGCACTGTTGATGATTTCTTGGACCGATGCTTTGCGTTGCTTGCGGAAGTTTTCGCGGATACGGTCCATGATGACGACCGATTCATTGACCGAATACCCTAGCACCGCAAGCACCCCGGCCAGCACCGAGAGTGAAAATTCCCACTGGAAGAAGGCAAAGAAGCCCAGGATGATGATTACGTCGTGCAGGTTGGCCACCACGCCCGCGACGGCGAATTTCCATTCGAAGCGGAGGCCCAGGTAGACCATGATGCCGATGATCACGCACAGCAGCGCCAGCAGACCGTTATGGACGAGCTCCTGGCCCACTTGCGGGCCTACGAATTCAACGCGGCGCAGCTCGACGCCCTTGTCCTGCGCCTGCAGCGCAGCAAGCACGGCATCGCTTTGGGCTGCGGAGCTTTCGCCCTCGCGCAGCGGCAGCCTGATCATCACGTCTTGCGAGGTGCCGAAGTTCTGTACCTGGAAATCGGAGTAACCCAGCCCGCCAATGGCGCCGCGGACTGTGTCGAGCTGCGCGGCCTGCTGATAATGCACTTCCATCACCGTGCCGCCAGTGAACTCGATCGACAGGTGAAAGCCCCGGGTGACGATGAAAAACACCGCCAGCACGAAAGTGATGAAACTGATGATGTTCAGCACCAGCGCATGGCGCATGAAGGGAATGGTGCGGTGTATGCGGAAAAATTCCATGTCTGAATCTTGCCTGTGTGTTGCCTGTTATCGGGAAGCCCTGCGCCGCGCGTGGGCGGCGGGCAGGGGTTATTCCTCGTTGGGTTTCCAGATCTGGCCGATGGAGACCGTGCGCAGCTTGCGCTGGCGGCCATACCAGAGGTTGACCAGTGCCCGCACACCTACGATGGACGAGAACATGGAGGTGAGGATGCCGATGCAGTGCACGACCGCAAAGCCGCGGATGGGGCCGGTACCAAAAGCCAGTAGCGCCAGCCCGACAATCAGCGTGGTGAGGTTGGAGTCGAGAATCGTGCCCCAGGCCCGTTCGAAGCCCAGGTGAATGGCCTGCTGCGGCGGCAGCCCCAGGCGCAGCTCTTCGCGGATACGTTCGTTGATGAGCACGTTGGAGTCGATGGCCATGCCTAGTGTGAGCGCAATGGCCGCAATGCCAGGCAGCGTGAGGGTAGCCTGCAGCATCGACAGCACCGCCAGCAGCAGGAGCACGTTGAAGGCTAGCCCCAGCGTGGAGAACATGCCGAACAAACGGTAGTACATGATGATGAAGATCGCGATGGCGATAAAGCCATACAGCGTGGAGTAAAAGCCCTTGGCGATGTTGTCGGCGCCCAGGCTGGGGCCGATGGTGCGCTCTTCGATGATTTCCATGGGCGCGGCCAGCGAGCCGGCGCGCAGGAGTAGCGCGATGTCGGCGGCGTCCTGCGCCGTCATGCTGCCGGATATCTGCACCTGCCCGCCCGGGATCTCGCTGCGGATGACCGGCGCGGTGACGACCTGGCCCTTGCCCTGCTCAAACAGAAGGATGGCCATGCGCTTGTTGATATTGTTGCGCGTGACGTCGCGGAAAATACGCGCGCCCTTGTCGTCGAGCGTGAGGTTGACGGTGGGCTGCTGCGTTTGTTGGTCGCGGCCCGGTTGTGCGTCTTTCAGGTTTTCGCCGGTGAGGATGACCTGGCGGCGCAGAAGCATGGGGCGACCGTCAGCGTCGGTATAGCGCTCAAGCCCGAAGGGCACGCGGCCGGCGGCCAGCGCCGCCTGGGCCGACGGCGAATCGTCGACCATGCGGATCTCGAGTGTGGCCGTGCGGCCCAGGATTTCTTTGGCCTTGGCGACGTCTTGTACGCCAGGCAACTGGACGACGATGCGGTCGGCGCCCTGCTGCTGGATGACAGGCTCGGCGACGCCAAGCTCGTTGATGCGATTGTGCAGCGTGGTGATGTTTTGCTTGAGTGCGTTGGTTTGCACTTGCGTGACTGCGGTTTCGGTGAGCTTGCCCGTGAGCATGAACTGGCCGCCGGTTTCGCCCGTGGCGGTGAATACCATTTCGGGCATGGCGCGGGTGAGTTCTGATGCGGCGGCCGAGCGGTCGGCCTCGCTGTTGAAACCGGAAACGATGGACAGGTTCTCGCGCTCGACACTGGCAGGGTTGATCTTGACGTTGCGCAGGGTATTGCGCACATCGTTGGCCATGGAGTCGTAGCGGCCGGTGAGGGCGCCCTGCATATCGACCTGCAGCAGGAAGTGCACGCCGCCGCGAAGATCGAGGCCCAGGTACATCGGGTGCGCACCCAGCGCGGACAGCCAGTTGGGCGAGGCCGGCAACAGGTTAAGCGCCACCGTGTAGGACGGGTCGGCTGGGTTGGTGTTCAGGGCCTTTTCGATAAGGTCCTTGGCCTTGAGCTGGACGTCTGTGTTTTCGAAGCGTACGCGCACCGTACCGACCGGGCCGTTCATGTCGAACCGGCTGCCGGTGTAGGCGAGGTTATTGCTGCGCAGGACGTCTTCGACCCGGCTCAAGGTGCCCGCATCGACCTTGACGGTAGACTTGGCGCCAGCGACCTGAACCGCGGGAGATTCACCAAAGAAATTGGGCAGTGTGTACAGCAGGCCGAGAATAAGGGCCACCAGTACGGTCAGGTATTTCCAGAGGGGATAGCGGTTCATGTCGGGGCGGGAGCTGATGCTGAAAAAGGCGCCGCGAGGCGCCTGGCGAGGCCGGGGATCAGAGCGACTTGATCGTGCCCTTGGGCAGCACGGTGGTGACTGAGGTGCGCTGCACCAGCACTTCGACCGGTTTTTCGGCCAGGGTGGCCACTTCGATGGTGACGTAGCTGTCGGTCAGCTTGGTGACCTTGCCCAGCATGCCGCCGCCGGTGATGACCTCATCGCCCTTGCCAAGGCCAGCGACCATGTTGCGGTGCTCTTTCTGGCGTTTCATCTGAGGACGGATCATCAGG
Organism: Pusillimonas sp. TS35; assembly: GCF_009857885.1. Taxonomy (GTDB): domain Bacteria; phylum Pseudomonadota; class Gammaproteobacteria; order Burkholderiales; family Burkholderiaceae_B; genus Allopusillimonas; species Allopusillimonas lactea. Next base: position 12,363 of record NZ_WWER01000004.1, read on the forward strand.
AAGTAGAGGATCACGAACATCAGGATGATGGGCAGCATGCCCATCAGCGCGTTTTCGCCACCGGCGGGCGCGGCCTGGGCCATGATGAGGGGAAGGGTGTCGGTGACAGCCATGAATTCTCCTGGAGGATATTTTTGGTTAACTCTGTATTGTAGCGATATATTGCGTCACGGCCAGCGGGGGCCGCCGGGGCGGCCGGGTTGCCATCTTGCAGCGGTATCTCGCGACATGACTGGCATATGCCTGCCGGGGCGCACCTATTCGATGCCGCGCGCGCGGTCGCGATGGAACTGTTCGCGCCATTGCTCGAAGCGCCCCGCCTCGATGGCCGTGCGCATTTCCGCCATCAGGTTCAGATAGTAATGCAGGTTGTGCAGTGTGTTCAGCCGCGCGCCGGTGATTTCGTTGGCGCGCTGCAGGTGGTGAAGGTAGGCCCGGCTGAAATGCGCACAGGTGTGGCAGGTACAACTCGGATCCAGCGGCCGGGTGTCGTCGCGGTAGCGGGCGTTGCGGATCTTGATATCGCCATAGCGAGTGAATAGCCAGCCGTTGCGGGCATTGCGTGTGGGCATCACGCAATCGAACATGTCGACCCCGTTGGCTACGCCCTCGACCAGATCTTCGGGCGTGCCCACGCCCATCAGGTAGCGGGGCGCATGCTCGGGAAGCCGGGGCGCCACATGGCGCAGCACCCGGATCATGTCGTCTTTGGGTTCGCCCACCGACAAGCCGCCGATGGCATAGCCCTCGAAGCCGATGTCCAGCAGCCCGGCCAGGGATTCGTCGCGCAGGTGCTCAAACATGCCGCCCTGCACGATGCCGAACAGCGCATTGGGGTTCTCGAGTTGTTTGAAGGCCTCGCGCGAGCGTTTAGCCCAGCGCAGCGACATGCGCATGGACCGCGCCGCTTCTTCGGCGGTGGCAGGGCGGCCGTCGATGGCGTACGGCGTGCACTCATCGAACACCATGGCGATGTCGGAATTGAGCGAGCGCTGGATGCGCATGGACTCCTCAGGGGTGAGGAATTGACGTGAACCGTCGATAGGCGAGGCGAACTTGACGCCTTCTTCGGTGATTTTGCGCAAACCATTCAGGCTGAATACCTGGAAGCCGCCCGAGTCGGTGAGGATGGGCCGGCCCCATTGCATGAAGCCGTGCAGGCCCCCATGCTTGTCCAGCACCTCGGTGCCCGGGCGCAGCCATAGGTGAAAGGTATTGCCCAGGACGATCTGGGCGCCGATTTCGGTGAGCTCGTGCGGCAGCATGGCCTTGACGCTGCCGTAGGTGCCCACGGGCATGAAGATGGGTGTTTCGACCACGCCGTGGTTGAGCGTGACGCGGCCGCGGCGCGCGCGGCCGTCAGTGGCCAGGAGCTGAAACTGTAAACCGGTCATGGGTGGGAAGCGGGTTGGGCGGGTTCAATGAACATGGCGTCGCCGTAGCTGAAGAAGCGATACCGCGATTGGACGGCGTGCGCATAGGCGCGCCGAATGGGCTCCATGCCCGCCAGCGCCGATACCAGCATCAACAGCGTGGACTGCGGCAGGTGGAAATTGGTGATCAGGGCGTCGACCCAGGCAAAATGGTAGCCGGGCGTGATGAACAGGCGTGTATCGCCTTCGATGGTACCCGTCTGGTTAGGCTGGGTGGCGGCGGATTCGAGCGCGCGCACACTGGTGGTGCCCACGGCGATGACACGGCCGCCAGCGGCGCGCGCTGCGTGCACCTTTGCGACGGTGTCAGGGGGCACAGAATAGCGTTCGGCGTGCATGACGTGTTCGGACAGGTTCTCGACCCGAACAGGCTGGAAGGTGCCCGCGCCCACGTGCAGGGTGACGAAAGCTTGGGCGATACCCTGCTCGCCCAGGGTGCGCAGCATATTGTCGTCGAAGTGCAGCCCGGCGGTGGGCGCGGCCACGGCGCCCGGTTCGCGGGCATAGACCGTCTGGTAGCGGGCGTCGTCGTCGGCCCCGGCTGTGTGCGTGATATAGGGTGGCAGCGGCGTGGCGCCATGTGCGTCGAGCAGATCGAGCACCCGGCCCGGAAAGACAATGTCGAACAGATCGCCTTCGCGCGCGGCGACGGTGGCAGTGAAAGCGTCAGCCAAGTGCAGCTGCGCACCCGGTTTGGGAGACTTGCTGGCACGTACATGCGCCAGGGCCCGGTCGGGGCCGGTAATGCGCTCGACCAGCACCTCGACCTTGCCGCCGCTTTCTTTGTGCCCCGTGAGCCGCGCCTTGATGACGCGGGTGTCATTGAAGACCAGTAAATCATTGGGGCGCAACAGGCTGGGCAGGTCTTTGAACAGACGGTCGTGGAGTTCGCCACTGGCATCCAGATGCAGCAGCCGGCTGTCGACGCGGCGGGCGGCGGGGGATTGCGCGATGAGTTCGGGCGGCAGGTGGTAGTCGAATTGGGAAAGCGAGAGTGTCGGGTTCACTGAAAGTCTTCTCGGGCCGGCGCCGTGGTGGCGCGGCAGGGTGCGGAGTGGTGCGCGGTACAGGCATCAGCCAGGCGCGGCAGCGCCGGCTATCATGGCCAGGCGGTATTTTAAGCGTTTGCGGCGAAAAATTCCCCACGGCGGGTGCCGCGCACTGGCCAGGATTGTTTATGCTGATGTTTTTTGCGGGTGGGAGACGGGACATGTTTGCATGGTTGGGGCGGTTGGCCAAGGGTCTTAGCGCGGGGTTCGTCCTTCAGGGCCATGCCGGGCGCGGCCATTGCTTCGCCGGCGATGCTGGCGCGCGAGCTCGATGGCGGCATGTCCAGGCCGAAAGGCCGGGTGTCGTCCCGCCCGGCGGCAGCCGGTTGCGCACGGGCTTGGCGATGGCGCTACTTGCCTGTACAGTGCCCGCCTCTGCGCTTTCCCAGGCGCTGCCGCCCGAACTGGCCAAACTCTGGGGCGCAACTGGTATGCCCGATAGCGTTCTGTCTGTGCAGGTGCAGGAAATCGGCGGCCCCGCGCTGGTTTCCGTCAATAGCGACACGCCGCGCAACCCAGCCTCTGTCATGAAAATGGTGACAACCTGGGCGGGGCTGGCCGGCCTGGGGCCCGACTACACTTGGCGCACGACAGCGTTGGCCGAAGGCAAGGGGCGTATCGATGAGCAGGGCACGCTGGCCGGGCCGCTGTACCTGAAGGCAGGCGGCGACCCCTACTTTACCGTGCAGGATCTTTGGGCTTTGCTGCGCGAGCTGCGCCTGCGCGGCATCAAGAATCTGACTGAGGTGGTGGTCGACCGCTCGGTGTTCGGCGCGGTGGACATTGACCCAGGCGCCTTCGACGGGGCGCCGGAACGGCCCTACAACGCGAGCCCCGACGCCATGATGGTAGGGTTGGGCGCGATACGCCTGCTGTTTCAACCCGACATGGCCGCCCACAAATGGATCGGCGTGATCGACCCGCCGGTACGCGGTGTGCGTCTGGAAGGCGAGGTGAAATGGAGCGGCGCGACATGCCCCGGATCGCCTTCGATTTCCACCCAGGTGCTGCCGGTGCAGAACGAGTTCGTCGTGCGCATAGGCGGGACGGCGGCCGGATCGTGCGGCGAGTTCAGCATCTACCGGCTGGCCCTGCCGCAGGGCGAATACTTTGCGCAGTTGTTCACCATGCTGTGGCGCGAGCTGGGCGGCACCCTGGCGCGCGGTGTGCGCAGCGGCCGTGTACCCCGCAACGCCACGACGCTCGCTTGGCACGATTCCCAGACCCTGGCCGATACCATCCGCTATATCAACAAGCACAGTAACAATGTCATGGCGCGTACGCTGCTCCTGACGCTGGGGGCCGAGAAGTCCGGGCCCGGCGCGACGCCCGCCTCGGGTGCGGCAGCCGCGCTTGGGATACTCGCGCGGCAGGGTGTAGATACGCGTGGTTGGGTGCTGGACAATGGTGCCGGGCTGTCGCGCAACGGCCGGGTGACGGCGGCGGGTATGGCTGGCATGCTGGACGCTGCCTGGCGTTCGCCCCTGATGCCTGAGTTCATGTCGTCGCTGGCGATTGCCGGGGTGGATGGCACCGTGCGGCGCCGCATGCGCGATGACGAGGTCAAGGGCATGGCGCACCTGAAGACTGGCAGCCTGCGCGACACCCGCGCGCTCGCGGGTTATGTGCTGGGGGCAAGCGGCAAGCGATACATACTGGTCAGCCTGGTCAACGATGATCGCGCGGCCGCCGTGCGGGCGTTCAACGATGGCTTGGTCGCCTGGCTGGCGGCACGCTGAATCGCCATGCGTGTCGCGTCATTGCTTCTACAATAATGGCATTGTCGATTACCGGCTTACCGAACGTCCGGGCCCTCCCCAAGGAAGCATCATGCCTATCCACGAAATCCGCCATCCCTTGATTCGCCACAAGCTGGGCCTGATGCGCCGGGCGGATCTCAGCACCAAGAATTTCCGCGAAATGTCGCAGGAAATCGCCGCGCTGCTTACGTACGAGGCCATGAAAGACATGCCACTCGAAACCGTGCGTATCGACGGTTGGGCTGGCCCGCTGGATGTGGAAAAGCTCGCGGGCAAGAAGGTAACAGTGGTGCCCATCCTGCGTGCGGGGATCGGCATGCTCGATGGGGTGCTCAGCCTCATCCCGGGGGCCAGGGTTAGCGCCGTGGGCATTGCCCGCAATGAAAAAACCTTGCAGGCTCATACCTACCTGGAGCGGCTGGCGGGCCAGATGGACCAGCGTGCCGCGCTGATCGTGGACCCGATGCTGGCCACTGGTGGCTCGATGGTAGCCACCATCGATCTGCTCAAGCGCGCCGGTTCACGGCATATCCAGGCGCTGGTGCTGGTGGCCGCGCCCGAGGGCATCAGGGCGGTGCAGGAGCGGCATCCCGATGTCGACATCTACACCGCCTCGATCGACAGCCATCTCAATGAAGACGGTTACATTATTCCCGGCTTGGGTGATGCGGGCGACCGCATTTTCGGTACACGCCAGAAAGAACCCTGCTGATGCGGCCAGTTAATATTTGCTAACCGATTCGACCAACTGGCGGCAGGCAGGCCTGCTTGGATCGGTTAGTATCTGGGCTGAAGCAATTTCATTGGACGGCTATGCGTATTATCTGGATTCATCGCATTGTCGCGTGTGCATTGGGGTTGGCCGCCCTGCCTGCCTTTGCGGGGATGTGCCAGACACCATTCATGCATGACGGCGGCAAGGTCAAGCTCAGTGGTTCGGGCCTGCTCGCGCTGGGGGCCGATCTTTCATTTTCCAATGTACGCAAGCAAGGTGGCGATGTCTGTGAGGCCCGGGTGCAAGGTACGGCCACTTACGGCTTGGCGGGATTGCCGGCGGGGCAGGCCGGGCTCGACTACCTGATGCGCATCAATCGCGGCGAAGCCCGCTTCGAGCGCGACGACGGCAGCGGCCGAAGGGTGCCGGTGCAAGGCAAGTTCGACCTGCGCGTGCTGGGGCTGTTTTCATATGGCACGCCTATTACGCAGGCGGGCCAGCGCTTTCCGGCCCAACGTTTCGAGATCAATGTCGACAAAAAGGCGGCTCAGGCCCAGCCCGTTGTCATCCAGACTGGTGAACGTACGGTGGGGCAGCGGCAGGATATCAATACAGCCGCAGGAAGCCTTTCGTGCTGGCCGGTGCGCTACACCCGCATCAGTGAGCCAACCCAGGCGTCATTCAATGGGCTGATGCTGCCGGTGCCGGGGATGACGGCCAGTGTCACGGACTGGTATTGTCCCGATGTCAGCATGGTCATGCGCCAGGACAGCGTCCAGAATGGCGTGACATCCACGGTAGAGGTCACTGAGCTGCGCTAGGCATGCGGGGTGCTGAAGTTTCGTTGTACTGTTTCTAAAACGTCTGATTGGGAGTGAAATTATGGCAACACGACAAAGCCTGCGCGAGAGCGAAGAGGATTTCATCGAAAGCCTCAAGGTCAGCCTGGACGAGGCGGAGAAGCTGATGCGCGAAGCCGCCGAGGCTACCGGCGACAAGGCCACCGAACTGCGTGAAAATGCACTGCGGTCGCTGCGGCGCACCCGAGAAGCCCTGTACGACACCCAGGATGACTTGATGGCGCGCGGCCGCCAGGCCTGCCGCGCAACCGACGATTACGTCCATGACAATCCCTGGCAGGCCATCGGTTTTGCCGGCTTGGCGGGTGTGCTGCTTGGTGCGTTGATCTGCCGCCGCTAGCCGCCGCTACCGCCGCCGCCAGCGTGGTTGCGCTGGCGGTGCGTCCAACCGGAAAGGGCCATCATGTCTCTTAGACAATCGGCCGGCGACTTGGCCGGCATGCTGCTGTCCATTTTGCGTACGCGCCTTGAACTGTTTTCGCTCGAGGCGTCCGAGCAGAAGGCGAGCGTGATCAGTCTGCTGGGGATGGCATTCGGCGCCTTGTTGTTTCTTACATTGGCGGTGCTGGTGTTTTCGATCGCCGTGGCGCTTTATTTCTGGCCGACCGAGCAGCGTTATCTTGCACTGGGGCTGTTGGCACTGATCTACGCGCTGATCGGCGCGGGCCTGTTCCTGGCCCTGCGGCGCAAGCTGGTGTACGGGCCAATGCCGTTTGCCGCTACGCTTGAGGAGCTTCAGCAGGATGTAGCGCTGGTAGAGCGGCTGCGCGGATCATCGACCCGTGCACATGACGGCCCTGCGCGGGACGAGGAGGCACGATGACCGCCGAACGACACTCAACGCGAAACACGGCAAGCGAACGCGCCGTGCGGATAGAGTTGGCGCGGATGCGTGCGGCGCTTGAGCGCGAGGCGGTGGCGCGCGATGCATGCAAGCTGGCCGGGGCGCTGCGGCCAAGCGCCATCCTGCACAGCATGGTGCCGCGGGCAGGCTCGCGTTCGGTGGTCGACTGGCTGCTGCGCGCGGTTGCGCTCACGCGTCGCTACCCCCTGCTCACGTCGGCCGCGTCAGCCCTTCTGTCAGGCGTGGGCCGTGGCAGGGGCCGTCAGCGCTGGCTCTGGCGGGTGGGCGCGGGCCTGCTGATCGCCTGGCAGGTGGCGCGCAAGCACGGCGAACACAATGCGCCGGGTCGCCACGATATTGACCTGCCCAAAGGGCGGGAGCGCTAGACGGCGGCTCGCACAGCCAGGCATGCACCTGCCGGTCTACGTCGATAACGAAGCGTCGCACCACATGCATCGCCCTTGATGCGTCGCTCCGAGGCATGGCCAACCCCGGTGGTGCCGCGCCTTGCATTGCGCATATCGGCGCGCTACAGGCCCAGTTCGCCCCAGATGGCATCCACACGGGCCTTCACCTGTGCATCCATTTCGATGGGGCGGCCCCATTCGCGCTGGGTTTCACCCGGCCATTTATTGGTGGCATCCAACCCCATCTTGCCACCCAGGCCCGATACGGGCGAGGCAAAATCAAGGTAATCAATGGGCGTGTTCTCGACCAGCACGGTATCGCGCACTGGATCCATGCGCGTGGTCATGGCCCAGATCACTTCCTTCCAGTCGCGTACGTCTACATCGTGGTCGACGACCACGATGAACTTGGTGTACATGAACTGGCGCAGTACGCTCCAGAGCCCGAACATGACACGCTTGGCATGGCCAGGATACTGCTTGCGCATCGACACGACGGCCATGCGGTAGCTGCACCCTTCGGGCGGCAGGTAGAAGTCGACAATCTCGGGTAACTGGCGCTTGAGCAGCGGCACGAATACTTCGTTGAGCGCGACGCCCAGCACAGCGGGTTCGTCGGGCGGTTTGCCGGTATAGGTGCTGTGGTAGATCGGGTTGCGGCGCATGGTAATGCGCTCTATCGTGAATACCGGGAACCAGTCCTGCTCGTTGTAATAGCCGGTATGGTCGCCGTAGGGGCCTTCGAGCGCCATTTCGTAGCCCGTGTCGGGCGCGGGCGGCGGCGCATGGATGGCGCCTGGCCCTGGTGTGGCGCTGTGCTCTCGCGAGGCCGGCGCCCGAGGCGGTAGGGCGCGCGGGTCGCTGGATGGCAGGATGTGCCCCTCAAGAACGATTTCGGCGAAGGCGGGTACCGACAGGTCGCTGTGCAGTGTCTTGGCCAGTTCGGTGCGCGAGCCGCGCAGCAGGCCCGCAAACTGGTATTCGGATAGGCTGTCGGGCACGGGGGTGACTGCGCCCAGAATGGTGGCCGGGTCGGCCCCCAGCGCCACGGCCATGGGAAAGGGCTTGCCCGGATGCGCCAGGCAGTGATCGCGGAAATCGAGCGCGCCGCCGCGGTGCGACAGCCAGCGCATGATGAGTTTGTTGCGCCCGATCAGCTGTTGGCGGTAGATGCCCAAGTTCTGGCGCCGCGCATTGGGGCCGCGCGTAACCACCAAGCCCCAGGTGAGCAGCGGTGCCACGTCGCCGGGCCAGCAGTGTTGCAGCGGGATAGCGTTCAGATCGACATCATTGCCTTCCAGTACGACCTCTTGGCACGGGGCCGCCTTGATCATGCGCGGGCTCATGTCCCAAAGCGCTGATTTGAGCTTGCCCACCGTGGCAATGGCATCGCGCAGGCCGCGAGGGGCTTCGGGTTCGCGCAGCGAGGCCAGCAGTTCGCCTACGTCGCGCAGGGCGCTGACGTCGTCGGCGCCCATACCCCAGGCGACGCGCTTGGGCGTGCCGAACAGGTTGGCCAGCACTGGCATGCGCGCGGGCGCGCCATTGTGCTGCGCATTTTCGAACAACAGGGCGGGGCCGCCCGCGCGCAGCACGCGGTCGCTGATATCCGTGATCTCGAGGTGAGTGGATATGGGCGCCTGGATGCGCTTGAGCTCGCCGTTGCGCTCAAGTTGGGCGATGAAGTCTCTCAGGTCACGATATTTCACAGATTTTTGCCGATCGGGTTACATTGGACAGTGGCCGGAGGTTAACATCGGCCCACTTCATTTTATCTGCAAGGGGCAGCATGGCAGTTGCGGCGTCCACCTTTTCGGGTGTGCTCGTGCGTTCGCTGCGCGGCATTTCCTACCGCCTGAGTGAAATCGTTCACGTATGTGCCATCTATTTGGGCATTACCGTGCTGGTCGCTGGTGTGCTGGCTTTTGTCGTGCCCTCGCTTCGCGAGCAAGTGCGCGAAGTCCACGAGGCACTGATTATCGCGCTTCAGCCCGACAGCGCCGGCAGTGAAATGCTGCATGCGCTGGCCGACCCGGATGGCAATCTGTATTTGCCAGGCCGGGAGCCGGGGCGTTTGCCCCCCGAAGATGCGCAAACCGCGGGCGTGGCCGAATCCGCCACGCGACCCCCCGCGGGTGCCCAACTCAGCTTCGCTCAGGCTTTGCGTGCTTCCGAGGCCGGTCGCCATGCTGTGGGGCTCACCCGCGCACAGGCCGAGGCGCTGCGCAGCTATATTTCGCGCAAATTCCGGATTGCCGGCACGGTGGCTGGCGCGCTGGTCAATACGGTATTTGTTGTTGCCCGCGAAAGGGGCCTGGACCCGCAACTGGTGCTGGCGGTCATCGCGATCGAGTCGCGCTACAACCCCTATGCCGAGAGCCATGTGGGGGCTCAAGGGCTGATGCAAGTGATGCCCAAAGTGCACAAAGACAAGTTTGAGGCATTTACTGACGGCCAGATCGCGGCACTCAACCCCATTGCCAATATCCGTGTGGGCACGCAAATCCTGTACGACTGCATCCGCCGACGCGGTTCAGTGGAAGGTGGCTTGGCGTGCTATGTGGGCGCGACAGGCCCCTCGGACGGCGGCTACGGCGCGAAAGTATTGGCCGAGCGGCGCCGCATCGCCCTGGCGTCGGGCATACGCGTGGCGGACCGTTGAGGGGTTGCTGCTGGATACTGATCGTGGGATGTCGATCTCTGTTGCCGATGATTGTTGGCGACGTCGCCCTGCCTAGCCCAGAAAGCTGCCGATGCGCCCGATGGCTTCTTGCAGCCTGTCCAGCCCGGTGGCGTACGACAGCCGTATGGTATGGCCTGCATGGGCAGGCCCAAAATCCAGCCCGGGCACGACGGCAACCCCCGCTTCGTGCAGCAGGCGGTGCGAAAACACGGTGCTTTCCTGGCCCAGGCCGCTGATGTCCGCATAAATATAGAACGCACCATCGGGCCTGACCGGTACGCGCAGGCCCAGGTGATCGAGTTCGGGGAGCAGGTAGTCGCGGCGCTGCCTGAACGACAGGCGGCGGTTTTCATAGATTTGCATCACCTCGGGCTCGAAACAGGTGATGGCTGCGTGCTGCGCCAGCGACGGCGCGCAGATGGCGAGGCTGGCGGCTAGCTTCTCGATGGCTGGCACCATGTCCGCGGGTGTGATGAGCCAACCGAGGCGCCAGCCCGTCATGTGGAAGTATTTGGAGAAGCTATTGATGACGACAATGTCGTCGTCCAGGGTGAGTGCGCTGAGCGGGGCATCGTCGTAGTACAGGCCAAGGTAGATCTCGTCCATGATGATGAAACCGTCGTGTCGGCGTACTTCGGCGATGAGCGCGCGCAAGTCTTCGCGCGCCATGCTGGCCCCGGTGGGGTTGCTGGGCGAGGCGATCAGCACGCCGCGCGTGGCCGGCCCCCAGTGCCCGCGCACGTCTTGCGCGCTCAGGTGAAAGCGCTGCGCGGCGCTGGAGGGGATCAGGCGGGGCACGCCGCCGGCGGACATGATGAAGTTCTGGTTGGCCGGGTAGGACGGATCTGGCATGAGCACTTCGTCGCCGGGGTTGATCAGGGCCATGGCGGCCAACAGCAGGGCGCCAGACGCGCCGGACGTTACCACCACACGCGAGGGGTCGATGGATGCGCCGAATGTGGTGTCGTAATAGCGGGCGATAGCGTCGCGCAGCAGGGGCAGGCCTGCTGGTGAGGTGTAGCCGCTCAGCCCCGCTTCGGCCGCACGGTGCAGGGTTTCGAGCACCTGGGCGGGGGCGGTGAAGTCAGGCTCGCCAATGCCCAGGCTGATGATGTCCCGGCCTTGCGCCTGTAGCAAGCTGGCTTGTTTGAACAGTTCCACAGCGTAGAATGGCATGACTTGTTCAGTACGCTTGGCGAGGCGGGACATATCGCGGAAACCTTTGAGTCAAATGAGGTAGCCGCATTGTAGCCCTGGGGCATGGCCTTGGTGCTACATCATGTAGGCCCGCCGACCGGTGCCGCGGGCCCATGGCGCCGTATCGCACAATGCAATGTGCTGAATGCGTACCGAATTCGTACCAAATGTGCGTCGAATGCGTATCGGCCGCACATCGATTGTCGCCAGGAAGCCATCATGCAGTCATCCTCCCGCCGCGCCTTTCTTACCGGGCGGCGTGCCCTCAGCGACCCGTGGCAGGCGTTTTGCCAGGCCATGCGCCGCAATGTCGAAGGTTCGTTTTTCGAGCTGGACACGCATGGCGGCGCGCCTGCCGCGCGCCTTGTCCCCAAGCAACCTGGGGATGTGCGCAAGGCGCGCGCCTTGTGCGAGCGCCATGCCGTCATCCTGGCACTGGACGGCGTGCCGGGGGCGGCACGGCTAGACGACGAAGCTGTGCTTTGGGTCGATCCGGGCCGCGCGCTGGGGCGCTGCGAGCGGCTGGAGCCTGGCAGCCCGCAGTGGTTCGTGCAGCCGGGCTGCTTGTTGGGGGAGCTCGAGGCAGCCGGCCTCACCGCGTTTGCCGATCTTCCTTGTCATATTTCGGTCGCCGCATGGCTTGCCGATCGCACCCTGTGCGATTGGCCTTCCGGCCAGACGCATGAATCGGGCATCGTGCATGCATCTGTTCTGCTGGGTGACGGAGAGGTCGTCACCTTGGGGCCATTTGGCGAACACAACCGCAAGCCGCTCGACGGCATACGGTTGCAGCAGCTCATCCCGGCGCTGTTCCAGCTGTCCACACAAGCGGCGGGCCGTGCCTGTCGCGCGCAACCCGCGTGGCCGGCGCGCTACCGGCTGGATGCGCTTGCGCCTGTGGACGGCCAGGCGGTCAACCTGGCCCATCTGCTGTTGGGGCACGGGGGCGACCTCGGCTGGGTGGAGTGGCTGGTCATCGACGAGCGGCTGGCGCGCCCGCTCGCAGAGCAACCCTACGACGCCCGTTACGCCGCCGGCCGTGCCGTCGCGCTGGGCTTGGAAGCCGAGGCGGGAGAGCTTGATGCCGCCGTCAAATCATTGTTTGATCCCCATTGCCGCTTGTCGCATCCCGGGCAGTCTCTGTAAGAGCGGCGTATGATGGCGGCCTGTGGGTGAAGCTGCCGCGGCCTCGCCGAGGTCGGGGCGGCGGGGCGATGCGCCATGTGCCCCGGCCATGTCCCAAATCGGGGCAAAACGCTAGAATGGGCGTCACATACTTTTACTGTTGTCGGGGTTACACGTCATCATGGAAGAAAATCTTCGCAAAGCCGCGCTGGAATATCACGAATCGGGCCGCCCCGGCAAAATTGCCGTCACGCCCACCAAGCAGCTCTCCAATCAGCGCGATCTGGCGCTTGCGTATTCGCCTGGCGTCGCCGCGGCGTGCGAAGAAATCCAGATCGATCCCCAGAACGCCGTGCGCTACACCGGCCGCGGCAACCTGGTAGGGGTCATCACCAACGGCACCGCGGTGCTGGGCCTGGGCAACATCGGCGCACTGGCCTCCAAGCCGGTCATGGAAGGCAAGGCCGTGTTGTTCAAGAAATTCGCCGACATCGACGTCTTCGACATCGAAATCAACGAAACCGACCCGGACAAGCTGGTTGAAATCATTGCCGGCCTTGAGCCCACCTTCGGTGGCATCAACCTCGAAGACATCAAGGCGCCCGAATGCTTCATCGTCGAACGCAAGCTGCGCGAACGCATGAACATCCCCGTTTTTCACGACGACCAGCATGGTACGGCCATTTGCGTGGCTGCGGCCTTCCTCAACGGGCTTGAAGTCGTCGGCAAGCAGGTTGACAAGGTCAAGGTGGTGGTATCGGGCGCCGGCGCGGCCGCGCTGGCCTGCCTCGATCTCATGGTCGACATGGGCCTGCCGCTCCAGAACATCTGGGTGTCCGATATCGAAGGCGTCGTCTACAAGGGTCGCACCGTGCTCATGGACCCTGACAAGCAGCGTTTTGCGCAAGATACATCCGCGCGCACCCTGGGCGAAATCATCGGCGACGCCGACGTGTTCCTGGGCTTGTCGGCGGGCAATGTACTCAAGCCCGAAATGGTGGCCCGCATGGCGGCGCGCCCGCTTATCCTGGCGTTGGCCAACCCCAACCCCGAGATCCTGCCCGAGGCTGCGCACGCCGTGCGCGACGACATCGTTATGGCCACGGGGCGCTCCGATTATCCCAACCAGGTCAATAACGTTCTGTGCTTCCCGTACATCTTCCGGGGCGCACTCGACGTCGGGGCCACCACCATTACGCGCGGCATGGAAAAGGCCGCCGTCATGGCTATCTGCAAGCTGGCCCGCGAAGAGCAGAACGACATGGTCGCGGCTGCCTATGGCACTTACGGCGTTTCCTTCGGTCGCGAATATTTCATCCCTAAGCCCTTCGACCCACGCTTGATCGTTCGGTTGGGCGTCGCGGTAGCCAAGGCGGCCATGGAAGACGGCGTGGCCACGCGGCCGCTGTCCGATCTGGACAGCTACGCCGAACAGCTCCAACAGTTTGTCTATCGCTCAGGCTCCTTCATGAAGCCGTTGTTCTCGTCCGTCAAGCGGCTGGTACGCGAAGGCGGCAAGGCCCGCATCGTGTTCACAGAAGGCGAAGACGAGCGCGTGCTGCGCGCGGTGCAGATCATCGTCGACGAGAAGCTGGCCCGGCCTATCCTGGTTGGGCGCCCCTCGGTGCTGGCAGACCGCATCCAGCGCTTTGGCCTGCGTATCCGTCTGGGCGAAGATGTAGAGGTCACTAACCCCGACTACGACGAGCGCTTCCACCGCTACTGGACCACATACTGGGAAATCATGTGCCGGCGCGGTATCACCAAAGAAATGGCACGTGTCGAAATGCGCCGCCGCCTCACCCTGATCGGCGCCATGATGGTGCGGCTGGGCGAAGCCGACGGCATGGTATGCGGCACGGTGGGCAGCTACGCCAACCACCTGCAGTTCATTGATGAAGTGATCGGCAAGGCGCCGGGCGCGCGCACCTATGCAGCCATGAATATCCTGCTGCTGGCCGAGCGCACCATCGCCATTGCCGATACGCACATCAACGACAACCCCGACGCCCAACAGATCGCCGACATCACCCTGGCGGCGGCAGCTGAAATGCGCCGCCTCGACATCGAGCCGAAGGTGGCGCTGCTGTCGCGCTCCAACTTCGGCACCGGCAGCTCCTCTTCGGGCAGCAAGATGCAAGAAGCGCTGAGCATCATCCGCGAGCGCGAACCGGGGCTGGAAATCGACGGTGAAATGCACGGCGACTGCGCACTCGACGAGGCGCTGCGCCAGCGCATCCTGCCCTCGACCACGCTGCGCGGCGCAGCCAACCTATTAATCTGCCCCAACGTCGATGCAGGCAACATCGCTTATAACCTGCTCAAGACGGCTGCCGGCGGTAACGTGGCGGTGGGGCCGTTCCTGCTCGGGGCCAACGCGCCTGTCACGATCATGACATCCAGCTCCACCGTGCGGCGCATCGTCAACATGGCCGCTCTCACCGTGCTCGATGCCAATCGGCCTGTGTGAATCTCACAAAAGCGGTGCGGTCGGTCTTGTCCTGACCGGTGGCGGCGCGCGCGCCGCCTACCAGGTCGGGGTGCTGGCCGGCATCCTCGATGTACTTGATCCGGCCCGCTCCCGCGGGCTGCACAACCCTTTCGACATTATTTGCGGTTCATCGGCCGGTGCGGTCAACGCCGCGGCGCTGGGCTGCCGCGCCAACGATGTCTACCATGCGGTAGACCACCTGGTGCGGCTTTGGGGCGGCCTGCATACCGGCATGGTGTACCACGCCGACGCGCCGCGCCTGTTCCTGACAGGGCTGCGCTGGCTGCTGCTTATGGCGCTGGGCTGGGCGATGCCTGGCGCGCCCGGCGCGCAACCGCGCGCATTGCTCGACAACATGCCATTGCGAGGCCTGCTCGACGAGACGCTCGATTTCGAGCGCTTGCAGCACAATCTCGATCATGGCTGCCTGCGGTCACTGGCGATTACCGCCGCGGCCTACACTACCGGCGAGCATCTCACGTTCTACCAATCCACCGACACCATCGACCCCTGGAGCCGGCCGTTGCGCCACGCCGTCCCGTCCAACCTTACGGTCGAGCATCTGCTGGCCTCCAGCTCCATCCCTTTCATCTTTCCGGCACAATTGATCGACGTAAAAGGAAACGCGCACTGGTGCGGGGACGGCTCCATGCGCCAGCTTGCGCCCATGAGCCCCGCCATCCATCTTGGGGCTCAGAAGATCTGTGTCATCGGCACCGGCCACCGCGATGACATACACCCGGAAGTGCAGCAGAGCAACCCGCCTTACCCGTCCATTGCGCAGATCGGCGGCCACACCTTGTCCAACATTTTTGTCGACAGTCTTTCCATGGATGTGGAGCGTATGCAACGCATCAACGATCTGCTTGCACTTCTGCCGCCAAATGTATTAAAAAGCCAGTCGCTGCGACCCGTCAGCACATTAGTGATCACGCCCAGCCGCTCTCTCGATGACCTGGCACTGGCGCATATGGACAAGCTGCCGCGCGCTGCGCGCATCCTGTTCCGGGTTCTTGGTGTATCGTCGTCTTCCGGGCCCACAACCGGCGGTGCACTCATCTCATATTTGTTGTTCGAGGCCAGTTACACGCAAGCGCTCATTGACCTCGGTCGGTCCGACAGCATGAGCAGAAGTGAAGAAGTGAAAGCGTTTTTCAAGGAGACGCAGCAATGAGCCAGGCGCAGTCGTTGCAAAAGAAATTGCAAAAAGGCGGTTTGATCGATGTGTCTGCCGATACCCAGCAACAAGCCATACAGGCGGCTCGCGATGCGGGCATGACGGCCTATGTCGTCGAGTGTGATCGCGCGCGCAGCCGCTCCGCAGTGTTGCGCGCGGTGGTGAAAGCCGTGGATTTTCCCGAGTATTTCGGGGGTAATCTCGATGCGCTCTATGATTGCTTGTGCGATACCGTGCTCGACCACAAGAACGGCCTGTATCTGTGGTTCAGCAAACTGCATTCCGGTGATCCGGCCCTGGCCGAAGACGCCAAGGCAATCATCGCCGTTTGTGACGATGTCGCCGATTTTGCCGCTAATAACAGCCGGCACTTCTGCTACAGCGTCGAGCACGCGGGCAAGCATCCGGACCCTGAGCCAGGCAAAGCACCTTCGCCCTACGGCGAAGCCAGCGAATAACACCCTTGGTGTCAGGCCCAGCCCAGCAGCGCGCTGCTGGCTGCGATCAGCGCCAGGCCGGCGGTTTCGGTGCGCAGCACGCTGCGCCCGAAGCTTACCGGCGTCAGTTGGTGTGCCTGGGCCAGCGCCAGTTCTTCGTCAGACCACCCCCCCTCGGGGCCAACCATCAGGGCCAGGCTGCGCTGCACGCCGTCGAGCGCTTGGGGTAGTGTGCGCGCAGCGCCGGGGTGGCAGAACAGCGTGGGCGTGGATGCTGGTGTGCGCTGGGTGAGATAGTCGTGCAGCGTGGCGGGTGCCTGTATAACGGGCAGCCGGTTGCGCCCGCATTGTTCGGTGGCCGCCGAAGCTACGCGGCGCCAGTGCTCGAGCCGCTTGCGCAGACGCTCGCCCGACAACTGCAAGACACTGCGCTGCGCGAAGATAGGCGCGACCTCATTGGCGCCCAGTTCTACCGCCTTTTCGATGATCCAGTCCATTTTGTCGCCGGCGGCGATGCCTTGCACCAGGGTGATGTGGCCTGCGAGCTCTGCTTCGACGGGATCGTGGGCGCCCAACTCGGCGCTGGCCCGCTTGCCGTCGATGATGAGCCGGGCCGGATACTGGCCGCCGCGGCCGTCGAAAAGCACGATGGCTGCATCGGGCTTGAGCCGCAGTACGCGCACCGCGTGATGGGCCAGCGCCTCGGGCAGATCGATAATGGTGTTGGCCGCCAGGGGGCCTGGGTGAAGGAATCGGGGCAGCGACATGAGACGAACGGGTTTCAGAGGGGCGGGGTGGGGCCCGGGCGGGCTCGGGCCGGCCACAGGCAATGCGGGCCAGGACATCGAGCGGCAAACCCGAATCATACTGTAGCCATCCCGCCAGACGGTGTGTGTAGAGCGGTGCCCGGCGAGGCGCAGGCCGATGGTAAAATCGAATGCTTTGAAAACCATCCCAGCCGCAGGGCTGGCCCCTACCATGGGGCGATGCCCGCTACGAGTCCTTCATGAGCCTTACTCCCGCCCAAGATGCCTCCATGGCCAACGCTATTCGTGCGCTCGCCATGGATGCGGTACAACAAGCCAATTCGGGTCACCCCGGTGCCCCGATGGGCATGGCCGATATCGCCGAGGTGCTCTGGACGCGCTATCTGCGCCACAATCCGTCCAACCCCGCCTGGTTCGGCCGCGACCGCTTCGTGCTGTCCAACGGGCACGGGTCCATGCTGCTGTACGCGTTGCTGCATCTCACGGGGTACGACCTGCCCATCGAAGAGCTGCGCAACTTCCGCCAGCTGCATTCCAAAACGCCGGGCCACCCCGAAGTCGGCCTGACCGCCGGTGTCGAAACCACCACCGGCCCGCTGGGCCAGGGCATTGCCAACGGTGTGGGCATGGCGCTGGCCGAGGCACTGCTCGCGCAAGAATTCAACCGCGCCGGGCACGCTATCGTCGATCATTACACCTATGTGTTCCTGGGTGATGGCTGCCTGATGGAAGGGATCTCGCACGAGGCCTGCTCGCTGGCCGGCACGCTCAAGCTGTCCAAGCTCATCGCGTTCTACGACGACAACGGCATCTCGATCGACGGCGAGGTGCAACACTGGTTTGGCGACGACACGCCCAAGCGTTTTGCCGCTTATGGCTGGAACGTCATCCCGGGCGTGGATGGGCACGATGCCGAAGCCGTCAACGCCGCCATCCTGCAGGCGCATCAATACGCCGCCCAGGCCAATGGGCCTACGCTCATCTGTTGTCGCACCGTGATCGGCAAGGGCGCGCCCAATATGGCCGGCACTGAAAAGGTGCACGGCGCCGCGCTGGGCGAAAAAGAAGTCGCCGCTACCCGCGAAGCCCTGAACTGGCCCTACGCGCCGTTCGATATTCCCGCCGAAATCTACAGCTACTGGGACTGCCGCGAAAAAGGCGCTGCGCTGCAGACGCAATGGGAGGAAGGCTTCTCGGCCTACGCGCTTGAATACCCCCACGAGGCGGCCGAGTTCCAGCGCCGCATGCAGGGCGACCTGCCGGCCGATTTCTCCGAGCGTGTGCGTGCGTTCATCGACCAAACCAACGAAAAGGCGGAAACCGTTGCCACGCGCAAGGCGTCGCAGCTTGCCATCGCCGCATTGGTCGACATGCTGCCCGAAATGCTGGGCGGCTCGGCCGACCTCACTGGTTCCAACCTGACTGACTGGAAGGGGGCTGAACCCGTGCGCGCGGGCGAGCTGCACCTGCGTTTCGGCCGCCACGTCAACTACGGCGTGCGCGAGTTCGGCATGGCCGCCATCATGAACGGCATTGCGCTGCATGGCGGCTATTTGCCGTTTGGCGGCACCTTCCTCACGTTCTCCGATTACTCCCGCAATGCCATCCGTATGGCGGCGCTCATGAAGCAGCGTGTGGTGCACGTATTTACCCACGATTCCATCGGCTTGGGCGAAGACGGCCCCACGCACCAATCGGTCGAGCATGCAGCCAGCCTGCGGCTTATTCCCAACCTGCACGTCTGGCGGCCTTGCGACACCACCGAAACCGCAGTGGCGTGGGCGTACGCCTTGCGCCGCCCAGTCAGCGTCGGCGCCACCGTGCGCGACGGCGGGCCCAGCGCGTTGCTGTTGTCGCGCCAGAATCTGCCGTTCGTGGCGCGCGACGCGCAAACCACTGCCGACATCAATCGTGGCGGCTACATCCTGCGCGATGCCGACGGCGCCCGCGCAATCATCATCGCAACAGGCTCCGAAGTCGACCTGGCCCTGAAGGCCCAGTCTCAGCTTGCCGAAAAGGGTATCCCGGTGCGTGTGGTGTCCATGCCCTGCTGCAACGTCTTCGACGAGCAGGAGGCCGCCTGGCGCGAAAAAGTATTGCCCAAGGGGCTGCCGCGCGTGGCTGTCGAAGCGGGCGTGAGCTGGGGCTGGTATAAATACGTCGGCACCGACGGCGCGGTGGTCGGCCTGGATCGCTACGGCGAATCGGCACCTGGCGGCGCCCTGTTCAAGTTCTTCGGGTTCACGCCCGAACGCGTTGTCGAAGCGGTAGAAAACGTTTTGTAACGGCCGGGTTTTCCGGGCGTTGAAAAGGGGTTGTGGTTGTGCGGCGCCGAGGGCGCCGACAACCGGATAGGTTCCATGTAAAACAGGAGTTCATGCAATGACAATTCGCGTCGCGATCAACGGCTACGGCCGCATTGGCCGCAATATTCTGCGTGCCCACTACGAAGACGGCAAAAAGCACGATATCGAAATCGTGGCTATCAACGATCTGGGCGATCCCAAGACCAACGCGCACCTCACGCGCTACGACACCGCCCACGGCAAATTCCCCGGCACGGTAACGGTGGATGGCGACTACATGGTTGTCAATGGCGACCGCATCCGCGTGCTGGCCGAGCGCAACCCCGCCTCGCTGCCGTGGGGCGAGCTGGGTGTCGACGTCGTGCTCGAATGCACGGGCCTGTTCACCAGCAAAGAAAAGGCTGGCGCACACCTGAAGGGCGGCGCCAAGAAGGTCATCATCTCGGCCCCCGGCGGCAACGATGTGGACGCCACCATTGTGTACGGCGTCAACCATCAGGTGCTCAAGTCCAGCGACACAGTCATCTCCAACGCATCGTGCACCACCAACTGCCTGGCGCCGCTGGTCCTGCCGCTGCATCGTGAGCTGGGCCTGGTCAATGGCCTGATGACCACTGTGCACGCCTACACGAACGACCAAGTCCTTACGGACGTCTATCACTCCGACCTGCGCCGCGCCCGCTCGGCAACGCAAAGCATGATCCCCACCAAGACAGGCGCAGCCTCGGCCGTCGGCCTGGTGCTGCCCGAGCTGAACGGCAAGCTCGACGGCTACGCCATCCGCGTGCCGACGATCAACGTTTCCATCGTAGACCTGTCCTTCGTGGCCGCCCGCGAAACCTCGGTCGACGAAGTGAACAGCATCCTGAAGAAGGCGTCCCAGAACGAGCTCAAAGGCATTCTCAATTTCTGCGAAGAGCCTCTGGTATCGGTCGACTTCAATCACGACCCCGCATCCAGCACGGTAGACGCCGGCCTGACCAAGGTGTCCGGCACCCTGGTCAAGGTTTCGTCGTGGTATGACAACGAGTGGGGTTTCTCCAACCGCATGCTCGACACCACCGTTGCGCTGATGGCGGCCAAGTAAAGCGGCATTGTGGCGGCGGCAAGGGCGGGGTAACCCGCCCTTGTCATATCTGCCGTCCTGTAACAGGTTTTCTCATTTCCCGGCTCGAAACGTTATGTCCAAGAACACTGTCAACACTCTGTCCGCCCTCGTCAAGGCCGATGCGCTGGCGGGCAAGCGGGTATTCATCCGCTCCGATCTAAATGTACCCCTGAAAGACGGCCAGATCACCGAAGACACGCGTGTGCGCGCCTCCGTGCCCGCCATTCGAATGGCGCTGGATGCAGGTGCCGCCGTCATGGTCACATCGCACCTGGGCCGCCCCAAAGAGGGTGTGGTCGGCCCTGAAGACACACTCGCGCCGGTGGCGCACCGCCTCTCCGAACTGCTGGGCCAGCCGGTCAAGCTGATCGCTGGCTGGGTGGACGGCGTCGAGGTGGCGCCCGGCCAAGTGGTGCTGCTGGAAAACTGCCGCTGCAATGTGGGCGAAAAGAAAAACGACCCTGGGCTGGCCAAGAAAATGGCGGCACTGTGCGATGTGTATGTGAATGATGCTTTCGGTACGGCGCATCGTGCCGAAGCAACCACGCACGGCATGGCGCAATACGCGCCCGTCGCTTGTGCGGGTCCGCTGCTCGAGGCCGAGCTTGATGCGCTGGGCCGCGCCCTGCACGCCCCCAAGCGCCCACTGGTGGCGATTGTGGGTGGCGCCAAGGTGTCGACCAAGCTCTCCATTCTGCAGGCGCTGGCAGCCAAGGTAGACCAGCTGGTGGTGGGCGGCGGCATCGCCAATACCTTTATGCTGGCCGCAGGCCTGTCCATCGGCAAGTCGCTGGCCGAACCCGACCAGAAGAACGAAGCCAAGGCCGTCATCGACATCATGCGCCAGCGCGGCGCGGCGGTGCCAATTCCCGTGGATGTCGTATGCGCCAAGTCTTTCAGCGCCGACGCTGCAGCCACGGTGAAGGCGGCCGATCAGGTTGCGGAAGACGACATGATTCTGGATATCGGCCCCAAGACGGCGCAACAGCTTGCCGACATCCTGGCGCAGGCGGGTACCATTGTCTGGAATGGCCCGGTGGGCGTGTTCGAGTTCGATGCATTCGCCAATGGCACGAAGGTCGTGTCCGAAGCCATTGCCCAATCGGCGGGTTTTTCGATCGCGGGCGGCGGTGATACGCTGGCAGCAATTGCCAAGTATCATATCGACGACAAGATCGGTTATATATCGACAGGCGGCGGTGCTTTCCTCGAATTCCTGGAAGGCAAGACGTTGCCGGCAGTCGATATACTGCAACAACGCGCACAGGGCTGACAGCCTGGGCTTCGCCTTCATCCGGAAGGCGCCCGCAAGGCAGGGCGGGGCGCGGCAAAATCGCGCGCCCGCGCTGTCCTGTGCCGGGCGCATTCCAGGAGACAGGCGGCATGATTTACAAGAACTTCATCGGCAACCAGTGGCTCAGCGCACTGGCGGGGCAGACGCTTCCCGTCATCAATCCTTCTGACGGCCAGTTGTACGGCGAGATCGCTCGTTCGGGCGAGGCCGATATCGACACGGCAGTGCGTGCGGCGCGCACGGCGTTCAATGGCGAATGGGGCAAGATGGCCCCGGCAGCCCGCAGCCGCCTGCTCTGGCGCATCAGCGCCGCGCTGCTTGCGCACCAGCGCGAGCTGGCCGAGATCGAGTCGCGCGATACAGGCAAACCCATCCAGCAAGCCATGGCCGACGCAGGCGCCGTGGCGCGGTATTTCGAGTTCTACGCTGGCGCGGCCGACAAGCTGCACGGCGAAACCATCCCCTATCCCAGTAATTTCACGGTAATGACGGTGCGTGAGCCGCACGGTGTTACCGGGCATATCGTGCCCTGGAACTACCCGCTGCAGATTTTCGGCCGCAGCGTTGCTGCTTCGCTGGCGGTGGGCAATGCCTGCGTGATCAAGCCAGCCGAGGATGCCTGTGTATCGCTGCTGAAAGTGGCTGAAATCGCGATGGATGCAGGGCTGCCCGCAGGCGCGCTCAATATCGTGACAGGCCTGGGGGCCGAGGCGGGGGCGGCGTTGTCGGCGCATCCGGGCATCGATCATGTTTCGTTCACAGGTTCGCCGGCCACGGGCAAGGCGGTCGCCATGGCGGCTGCGGCGCATTTCGCGCCGGTCACGCTCGAGTTGGGCGGCAAGTCGCCGCAGATTGTGTTTTCGGACGCGGACATCGAGGCCGGGCTTCCGGTGTGGCTCAATGCCATCATCCAGAATGCGGGGCAGACATGTTCGGCGGGCAGCCGGCTGCTGGTGCAGCGGGCCATCTACGCCGATGTGGTGGCGCGGCTGTCTGAGCGTTTCGAGGCTACCCGCACCGGGGCGGCGGGCGATGATCCCGATTGCGGGCCGCTGATCAGTGCCCGCCAGCGCGAGCGCGTGGCAGGCTACCTGGGTATGGCTGATGAGGCGGGTATCACGGTGGCCGCGCGTGGCAAGCTCGATGCCAACGCACCCAAGGGTGGCTTTTACCAGGTGCCGACGCTGTTGAGCGATGTGCCGCCCGATCACGTGCTGGCACAAGAAGAAATTTTCGGGCCGGTGCTGGTGGCGATCCCGTTCGACACCGAGGAGCAGGCGTTGCGCATTGCGAACAGCACCGCATATGGGCTCGCGGCGGGCGTCTGGACGGCCGACGGCGCGCGCCAGATGCGCATGGCGCGCCATCTGCGCTCGGGCCAGGTGTTCGTCAACAATTACGGCGCCGCCGGCGGCGTAGAGCTGCCCTTCGGCGGTACGGGGCAGTCTGGCTACGGGCGCGAGAAGGGTTTCGAGGCGCTGTACGGGTTCACGACACTCAAGACGATCGCGATCAAGCATTGATTGCAGCGGTTGGCGCGTGGCCGCACAAGCGGTCTGTGGCTGCGCGGCGCCGCTGTATAGGTTTTGCAAGGAAAGAAAATGGCAGGAAGTATGGTGCGGTTGGTCCGCGAGCATCCCGATCAGTTGCTGGTGGGCCTGGTGTCGGTGTCGGACCGCGCGTCCAGCGGCGTCTATGAAGACCAGGGTCTGCCGGCGCTGCGCGAATGGCTGGATGGGGCCCTGACGGTGGCGCCGCAGTATGCGCAGCGGTTGATTCCGGATGACCCTGCGCGTATTTCCGCCGCGCTGATCGAGTTGGTGGATCAGGCGGGTTGCGATCTGGTGTTGACGACAGGCGGAACGGGGCCGGCCCGGCGCGACTTGACGCCGGAGGCGACACTGGCGGTGGCGACGAAAGAGATGCCTGGTTTTGGCGAGCAAATGCGGCAGATCAGCCTGAGGTTTGTGCCCACGGCTATTTTGTCGCGGCAGGTGGCGGTGGTCCGAGAGACGCCGTCGCACGCGGCGCTGATTATCAACCTGCCGGGGCAGCCGAAGGCGATACGGGAGACGCTGGAGGGGCTGAAGGATGTCGATGGCAAGGCGCTGGTGCCGGGGATTTTCGCGGCGGTGCCATACTGTATCGATTTGATCGGCGGGCCTTATGTGGAAACGCATGAGGCGGTGGTGAAGGCATTCCGGCCCAAGTCGGCTGTGCGGGCGGCGCGATCCTAGCCCCGGCGCCGTTGCTGGTGGCGGGTGGGCTGGCCGGTTACAGGTTGTCGCCGATCCCTTCATACGTTATCGCGCTGGCGGAAGCGCTGTTACGCATTTCCGTTAAAATGGGAAGATTCATCAATCCCACTAATATCAAGCTTTCAGGAGTCTAACCATGGCCCTCGTTTCCATGCGCCAACTACTCGACCATGCCGCCGAGAATGGCTATGGCATCCCCGCGTTCAACGTCAACAACCTCGAACAGGTGCAGGCCATCATGGAAGCCGCCGCTGAGACCGACAGCCCGGTGATCATGCAGGCGTCTGCCGGCGCGCGCAAATACGCCGGCGAAGGCTTTCTCAAGTACCTGATCCAGGCTGCGGTCGAATCCTACCCCCACATCCCCGTGGTGATGCACCAGGATCACGGCCAGTCGCCCGCCATCTGTCAGGGCGCCATTGATCTGGGCTTCTCCAGCGTCATGATGGATGGTTCGCTGAAAGAAGACGGCAAGACGATTGCCGATTACGAATACAACGTCGATGTCACCCGCCGCGTGGTCGACATGGCGCACAAGGTAGGCGTTACCGTCGAAGGCGAGCTGGGTTGCCTGGGCTCGCTCGAGACCATGAAGGGTGACAAAGAAGACGGCCACGGTGCCGAAGGCACCATGACGCGCGAGCAACTGCTCACCGATCCCGAGCAGGCCGCCGACTTCGTGCGCAAGACAGAACTCGACGCGCTGGCGATCGCCATCGGCACCAGCCATGGCGCTTACAAGTTCACCCGCAAGCCTACCGGCGATATCCTGTCCATCGAGCGCATCAAAGAAATCCACCGCCGCCTGCCCAACACCCACCTGGTGATGCATGGCAGCTCCAGCGTGCCCCAAGACCTGCTGGCCGAGATCCGTCAGTTTGGTGGTGACATGAAGGAAACCTACGGCGTGCCCGTCGAGGAAATCCAGGAAGCCATCAAGTTCGGCGTGCGCAAGGTCAACATCGACACCGATATCCGTCTTGCCATGACGGGTGCTATCCGCCGCTTCATGGCCGAAAACCCCGGCAAGTTCGATCCGCGCGAATACCTCAAGCCCGCGCGCGCCGCCGCCAAGGCGATCTGCGTGCAGCGCTATCAGCAGTTCGGTACCGCCGGTAACGCCAGCAAGATCAAGGCTATCCCCCTGAGCGAGATGGCTAGCCGCTATGCGGCCGGCAAGCTGGCGCAAATCGTCCAGTAAGCGAGTCGCGTGGCCCATGACCGTCTGCTCATGACTGCCTGCTCATGACCGTTGTCATCCCGCCTGTTCGCACAGGCGGGATGTTTCTTTTTCAAGGACACACCGTGGCGCAAGCCCTACACCAATCCACCATCAAGTCTCTGCCGCTGCTTGGCCGCGGCAAGGTGCGCGATATGTATGCCGTTGGCGACGACAAGCTGCTGATTGTCGCCTCCGACCGCATCTCCGCATTCGATGTCATCCTCGATGACCCGATCCCGGGCAAGGGCGAGGTGCTGACGAAGCTGACCGAGTTTTGGCTGGACAAGCTCTCGCACATCATGCCCAACCACCGCACCGGCATCAGGCCCGAAGACGTGGTGGCGCCCGATGAGCGCGATCAGGTGGCGGGCCGCGCCATGGTGGTCAAGCGCCTCAAGCCCATTCTGGTCGAGGCCGTGGCGCGTGGCTACCTCATCGGTTCGGGCTGGAGCGACTACCAGGCCACCGGCAGTGTCTGCGGCGTCAAGCTGCCTGCCGGCCTGAAGCAGGCCAGCCGCTTGCCGCAACCCATTTTCACGCCTGCCGCCAAGGCGGAGTTTGGCTCGCACGACGAAAATGTGGATTTCGACCACGTGGTGGCCCTGGTGGGGCTCGAGCTGGCCGGCCAGATCCGTGACGCCACGTTGCACCTGTATTCCGAGGCGGCTGCCTACGCGGCGACCAAGGGCATTATCATTGCCGACACCAAGTTCGAGTTCGGCCTGGACGACAACGGCACCTTGCACTTGATGGACGAAGTGCTGACACCCGATTCCTCGCGCTTCTGGCCGCAGGACCAATACGCCGAAGGCATCAGCCCGCCATCGTTCGACAAGCAGTTCGTGCGCGATTGGCTGGAAACCCAGCCTTGGGGCAAAACCCCGCCTGCACCGCGCCTGCCTGCTGACGTGCTGCAGAAAACCGCCGCCAAGTACCGTGAGGCGCTCGAGCGTCTCACGGCCAATTAAATAGTCCCTACTTGCCTAGCGCCTGGCAGCGCCGCGCAGCGACGGCCAGGCAACATCACACAATGAGCGAACTGCCTACCAATCCATCCCGGGGCGCCGCACCCGAGGCCCAGCCTGTCGCCGGCATCATCATGGGGTCGTCCAGCGACTGGGACATCATGAAGCACGCCGTGACGGTGCTGGAAGAATTCGGCATTGCCTACGACGTGC
The DNA here is from genome assembly GCF_009857885.1 of Pusillimonas sp. TS35. GTDB lineage: Bacteria > Pseudomonadota > Gammaproteobacteria > Burkholderiales > Burkholderiaceae_B > Allopusillimonas > Allopusillimonas lactea. The sequence goes on from NZ_WWER01000004.1 coordinate 38,674, forward strand.
GCGTCGTCTCAGCGCACCGCATGCCGCTCGACATGGTCGAGTATGGCGCCCAAGCGGCCGCGCGGGGCTTGCGCGGCATTATCGCGGGCGCGGGCGGCGCCGCCCACCTGCCGGGGATGATGGCAGCGCTCACGCCGGTGCCGGTATTCGGCGTGCCAGTGCCGTCGCGCTATTTGCGCGGCGAAGACTCCTTGCTGTCTATTGTGCAGATGCCTCGTGGGGTGCCGGTGGCTACGTTCGCCATCGGCGAGGCCGGTGCCGCCAATGCCGCACTGCACCTGGTTGCCTGCCTGGCGACGACGGATGCCGCCCTGCAGCAGCGGCTTGTGGATTACCGCAGCCGCCAGACCGAAGCCGCGCGCGCAATGGTTGTGCCGCCGCCGGCGGCCTGATTTCTTGAATACACACAGGTTCTTGATCCATGACTGATGGCGATTCCGCCTTTTATCTTGCGCCCGGTAGTTGGCTGGGCATGATCGGCGGCGGCCAGCTTGGCCGCATGTTCTGCCAAGCGGCGCAGAGCATGGGCTACAAGGTAGCCGTGCTCGACCCCGACGTGCACAGCCCGGCGGGGGCGGTGGCCGAACTATATATCCGCGCGGGCTATGACGACCCAGGCGGCTTGGCGCAGCTTTCCCAGCGCTGCCCCGCCATCAGCACCGAATTCGAAAACGTGCCGGCCACCAGCCTGGATGTGCTGGCGCGTACAAGCAAGGTCAGCCCGGGAGCACATGCGGTCGCCGTCGCGCAGGATCGCATCACCGAAAAGGCTTTCATTCAGAAAGCCGGCGTGCCTGTGGCGCCGCATGCGGCGATTCGCGCCGAGTCCGATCTCGCTGCCGCGCCTGTCACGCTCTATCCCGGCATTCTCAAGGCTGCTCGCCTGGGCTACGACGGCAAGGGGCAGGCACGTGTGCGCAATCACGATGAAGCGCTGGCGGCCTTTCGCAGTTTCGGCGGCGTGCCCTGTGTGCTAGAGGCCATGCTGCCGCTGGCGAGCGAGCTGTCGGTCGTCATGGCGCGCGGCCACGATGGCCAGGTCGCGTTTTATCCGTGTGCGCGCAATGAACATCGCGATGGCATCCTGGCGGTATCCACCGTTGACGCCGGCCGTGCGGGCGAGGCGGGCGACGAGACGCTGGATGGCCGTGCTGCGCGTGCTGCTGTGGCGATCGCCGAGGCGTTGGGCTATGTCGGTGTCATGTGCGTAGAGTTCTTCGTGCTTCGGGACGGCTCGCTGGTGGCGAACGAAATCGCGCCCCGGCCGCACAACAGCGGGCACTACACCATGGATGCCTGTGCCTGCAGTCAATTCGAACAGCAGGCCCGGGTCATGGCTGGGCTGCCGCTGGGCGACACCCGCTGCCTGGTGTCATCGGTGATGTTGAACATTCTGGGTGATGTATGGTTCGATCCCGCCACGGGGGCGCAGCGCGAACCCGACTGGCGTGCTGTGCTGGCCGTGCCGGGTGCGCGCCTGCATCTGTATGGCAAGGCTGAGGCGCGCCGAGGGCGCAAGATGGGCCACGTGAATATCGTTGGCGCTACGCTGGCCGAGGCCCAGGCGCGTACCGCCCGCGTGGCACAGGCCTTGGGCATTGCCTATCAGGCCTGAGCGCGGCCCGCCGTTCGCAACAGAGACCTTCAATGCCCTCACACAACGCTAAATCCGACGCTGAGGCGGCCGACATGGCCGGCATGCTGGCCGAAGGCGCGCGGCGCCTCGCCCAGGGGCGTCTGGTGGCCTTTCCGACGGAAACGGTTTACGGGCTGGGCGCTGATGCGGAAAACCCCGCTGCCATTGCCGCCATTTATGCGGCCAAGGGCAGGCCGTCGAATCACCCTGTGATCGTGCACGTTTCGCCTGAAGCCGATCTCTCTTACTGGGCCTCGTCCATTCCTGCCCAGGCGCGCGCGCTTATCCAAGCTTTCTGGCCCGGGCCTTTGACATTGATACTGCCGCGTGCCGCGCATGTGCCGGCGGCCGTCAGCGGCGGCCAGGACAGCGTGGGCCTGCGCTGTCCGTCGCATCCCGTGGCCCAGGCGCTGCTGCGTGAATTCGCGCGGCTCAAACCCTCGGGGCAGGGTGGCGTGGCCGCCCCCTCGGCCAATAAATTCGGCCAGGTTTCGCCCACGCTCGCGGCGCACGTACGGGCTGAGTTCCCCGAACTGGACGACGAGGCGCTGTTGGTGCTGGAAGGTGGGCCATCGCGCGTGGGGATAGAGTCCACCATCGTTGATTTGTCGCGGCTGGGCCAAGGGATAGGCCCGGTTCTGCTGCGGCCGGGTGGCATCACGGCTGCACAGCTTGCCGAGGTGCTGGGCTGCGAGCCGATGCGGCCCGATGCCGCCGCGCCGCGGGTATCCGGCTCGCTCAAGGCGCATTATGCGCCGCGCACGCCGCTTTCCATCGTGACGCGCGAGGCCATTGAGCAAATGGCCCGGCGCGGCAGTGCGGGCCACGCAGTGGCAGTGGTGTTCGACTCGCCGCCTCAGGCGGGCGCACCCACCGCGGGCAAGCAGGCACTGTCGTGGCATGTGTGCCCGCGTGATCCGGAGACCTATGCGCGCAATCTATATGCCATGCTGCGCGAGCTGGACGCGCAGGGCTATCGCCACATTTATCTGGAAGCGCCACCCAGGGATGAGGCGTGGCGAGCCGTCAACGACCGCATCGGGCGGGCCGCCGCTGCGTTTGACTGAGCCGGGCGCCATAGGAATACAGCTGGCAGGCCGCTCGATTCAGCGGATAATGGCCAGGGCGCGATGTGCGGTAAGCCGTTGCCCATGGGGTGCCTGCGCGCGCCCCGCAGAGTATTGCTACACTGTTAGGTTTGCACAAACCCGGAAAACGGTAGCGCCATGAAATATCAGGACTTCAAAGTCGGGATGGTAATCAAGCACGGGCCTGTGACTGTGGCCGAGGAAGAAATGATTTCCTTTGCCAAGTCCTATGATCCTCAGTGGTTCCACGTTGACGCCCCGCGTGCGCAGGAAAGCAGATGGGGCGGCTTGATCGCCAGCGGCTGGTTTACTTGCGGCCTGGCTATGCGCATGGCTGTAGAGTCTGTGCTCGAGGGGTCGGAGTCGTTTGGCTCGCCGGGGCTGGAAAAACTGCGCTGGCTCAAACCCGTGCGTGCCGGCGATGCGCTGCGGCTGGAGTCCAGGGTGGATTCGCTGCGCCGTTCTGAATCACGCACCGAGCTCGGCATCATGCGTTGGTCGTGGCTGGTGTACAACCAGCACGACGAGCAGGTGCTGGACGTTCAGGTGACCAGCATGTTCGACCTGGGCGGCGAACAGCCCGCCTGAGCCTGGCGGGCGCATGGCTGCTAGGCCGTCATTTGCCCGGCCGTGCGCCACGCCCCAGCGGCGCCGCGTTTAGCCAAAAAACCAATAACACACGGCAATCGACGCCAACACGCCGGCGAGGTCGGCGACCACGGCGCAGCCCACGGCGTGGCGTGCGCGCTGTATGCCGACTGCGCCAAAATACACCGCCAACACATAAAACGTGGTTTCTGTGCTGCCCTGTACGGTGGCAGCCATCAGGGCGGGAAAGCTATCCACCCCGTAGTGCTGCATGGTTTCGATGAGCAGGGCGCGCGCGGCGCTGCCCGAAAATGGCTTGACCAGCGCAGTGGGCAGGGCATCGACAAACCGTGTATCCAGCCCCAGCGCGCTGACAGCCCAGCGCACTGCGTCCAGGAGGATGTCCAGCGCCCCGGAGGCACGCAGCACGCCGATGGCGCACAGCATGGCGACCAGGTAGGGCAGCAGGTCGCGCGCAATATTGAACCCATCTTTGGCGCCTTCGATGAAACACTCGTAGACGGCCACCTTTTTGCGCGCGCCGGCAAGCAGAAACAGCATGATGATGCCGAACAGGGTGAGATTGCCCAACAGCGACGACATGGCGGCGACTGCGGCACTGCTGAGCGAGGCCAGCACGGCCATCAAGCCGCCCAGCACCAGCGCCAGGCCGCCCAGCCACGCCAGTACGACTGGGTCGTACAGCCGCAAGCGCTGCATGAAGGCGACTGCAAGCAGCCCCGCCAATGTCGAGCAGGTGGTGGCCAGCAGAATTGGCAGGAACACCATGGCTGGGTCTGGCGCGCCTTGCTGGGCGCGGTACATGAAAATGGTGACCGGCAACAGCGTCAGCGACGAAGAGTTGAGCACCAGGAACAGAATTTGCGCATTGGTGGCGGTCTTGGGGTCGGGGTTGAGGGTTTGCAGCTCGCGCATGGCGCGCAGGCCTATCGGGGTGGCTGCATTGTCCAGACCCAGCCCGTTGGCAGCGAAGTTCAGCGTGATCAGGCCCAGTGCGGGGTGGCCGCGCGGCACCCCCGGCATCAGACGGGCGAACAGCGGCGCCAGGATGCGGCCGAGGCGTTCCACCAACCCAGCTGCTTCGGCGATGCGCAGAAACCCAAGCCAGAGGGTCAGCGTGCCGAACAACAGGATCATTACCTGAACCGACAGTTCGGCCATTTCGAACAGGCCCTGGACCAGGCGTGCGAAAACCTCGCCGTCGTGCAGGATGATCCACTGATATAGCCCCGCCAGCGAGGCGACAATGAAAAAGGCGAGCCAGAGCGTATTGAGCATGAGCGGTGGATGATGGGCGGAGCGCTTCATCGCAAAGCGCAAGGTGCGGCGGTATCCCGCCCCGCATGCTGCCAAGGCAGGAAGGAAGGCTTGATTGTCGCAGACAATCATGGGTGGCGTCTGCAGGTTCGCGCGGGCTGGGGATTCCGTGGATAATGAATATATCCGACGTTCGTTTCGAGGGCATTATGGATTGGAGAGCTTGGCGCAGGCGCTGGTTGACTGAACCCTTGTATCGCATGGGCCGCAAAGCCATGCCGACGCTATCGCCCACAGAACAAGCTGCTATTGATGCCGGTGATGTCTGGTGGGATGCGCAGTTGTTCTCGGGTGCGCCCGATTGGCACGCCATGCTCGATCTCCCGCCCGTGAGCCTCACCGAAGAAGAGCAGGCCTTCATGGATGGCCCGGTGGCGCAGGTGTGCCGGATGCTGGATGACTGGCGTATCACGTGGCACGACGCCGATCTGCCGCCGGAGGCCTGGGGCTTTCTGAAGGCGCACGGCTTCTTTGGCATGATCATTCCCAAAGAATACGGCGGCCTGGGTTTTTCGCCCTACGCGCATTCCGAAGTGGTGCGCCAGATCTCCGTGCGCTCGGTCACTGCCGCAGTCACCGTGATGGTGCCCAATTCGCTGGGCCCGGGCGAGCTGTTGATGCAGTTCGGCACCGACGCGCAGCGCAGGCACTGGTTGCCGCGCCTGGCCAGCGGCCAGGAAATCCCGTGCTTCGGCCTCACCAGCCCCGAGGCCGGCTCCGACGCCGCATCCATGGTGGATACCGGGGTTGTGTGCCGCAGGTTGGTGGATGGCGTCGATCAGCTCGGCATCCTGCTGAACTGGCGCAAACGCTACATTACGCTGGCGCCGGTTGCAACGGTGCTGGGGCTCGCTTTCAAGCTGCTTGATCCCGACCATCTGCTGGGCCCCGACGACGCCCCAGGTATTTCCGTGGCACTGGTGCCTACCAACCTGCCTGGCGTCACGATCGGCCGGCGCCACCTGCCGGCCATGCAGTCTTTCCAGAACGGTCCCACCGAAGGTCATGATGTGTTCGTACCCATCGACGCGCTGATCGGCGGGCCGGCACAGGCCGGCAAGGGCTGGCAAATGCTTATGAGCGCCCTGGCGGCCGGGCGCGGCATCTCACTGCCATCGCTGTCGGCGGCGGCTTGCGTGTTTGCCGCCCATACCGCGGGTGCCTACGCCCGCGTGCGCACGCAGTTCGGCATTCCCATCGGCAAGTTCGAGGGCGTTCAAGAAAAACTCGGCCATCTGGCAGCCAATGCTTATCTGGTCGAGGCCGCCCGGCGCTTTACCTGCGCCGGCCTGGCCACAGGCATCAAGCCTGCTGTGGTGTCCGCCATCATGAAGCTGCATGCCACTGAACGCATGCGCCAGTCTGTCAACGATGCCATGGATATCCATGCCGGCAAGGCGGTGATCGACGGCCCCAGCAATTACCTGGGGGGCTTGTACCGCGCGTTGCCTGTCGCCATTACTGTCGAGGGCGCCAACATCCTTACGCGCAACCTCATTGTGTTCGGGCAGGGGGCGATCCGCGCCCATCCCTATTTGATGCAAGAAATCGCGGCCCTCAACGACATCGATGAAGCGCGCGGTGAAGACGTCTTCGATGCAGTCATCTGGCGTCATCTGGCGCACAGCGCCCGTAATACGCTGCGCGCGGTCGGCACTGGCTGGACGGCCGGGCATTTCGCCTTCGCCCCCTCCGGGGTGGGCGCAGCGGCACCTTATTATCGCGGCTTGGCGCGCTGGACGGCCGCCTTCTCGCTGGTGTCTGAAGTAGCCTTGCTGACGCTGGGCGGCAGCCTCAAGCGCAAAGAAATGCTGTCTGCGCGCCTGGGCGACATTCTGGCCGAGCTGTTTCTGATTTCCGCCGTGCTCAAGCGCTGGCACGACGAAGGCAACCACGATGCCGACTTGCCTCTGGTGCGTCAGTGCACGTTGCAAGGCTTCTACGCGATTGACAGGCGCATGGACGAGCTGCTCGCCAACCTGCCGTCGCGCCCCGCGGCTTGGCTGCTGCGCATCTTGCTGCTGCCGCCCTGGTCGCGTGCCAAGCGGCCGACCGACGACACCACTGCGGCCTGCGCGCAGATCCTGCTTGAACCCTCCACTGCACGCGACCGTCTGGTGGGCGCCGTCTGGGAAGGGCATGACAGCGCCAGTGTCGAGCTGCTGGAGCGTGCCTTTGAACTGATGGTAGATGTGCGCCCCTTGCAGGATCGCCTGCGAGAGGCAGGCCTGTCCGATTGGCGGAAGGCCCGCGCGCATGGCGCCATCACCGAAGAGCAGGCGCACATGCTGGAGGCGGCCGAAGCAGCGGTTGCGGCGGTCATCGAGGTGGATGATTTCGACCCCGAAGCCTTGAAGCGGCCGTAGGCCTAGGCCTACGCTTAGGCGCCGGCGTACGGCCCGGCAGGCGGTGGGCGCCCGCAATCGCAGCGCGGGCAGGCCCGGTGTTGCGGGCCGTGTGCATCCGCTCAGTCGTTGCGGCCCTTGCGCTGGATCAGCTCGATCTTGTAGCCGTCGGGGTCTTCCACGAATGCGATCACCGTGGTGCCATGTTTCATGGGGCCCGCTTCGCGCACGACATTGCCGCCTTTTTCTTTGATGCGCGCACAGGCGTCATAGGCATTGTCTACCTCAAGGGCGATATGGCCGTATCCCGAGCCCAGGTCGTAGCTGTCTGTATCCCAGTTATGGGTCAGCTCGATGACCGCGCCGTGTTCTTCGTCCTGGTAGCCCACAAAGGCGAGTGTGAACTTGCCGTCGGGGTAGTCTTTGCGGCGCAGCAGGCGCATGCCCAGCACATCGGTGTAAAAAGCCAGCGAGCGGTCGAGGTTGCCCACGCGCAGCATGGTGTGAAGTAAGCGCATTGAATGCTCTCCTGATAAAACGTTATGAAGAACGAGAGCAGTGTATCAGGCTGGGTCAATTGACAGTGGCTGCGACTCGGACTTGCTCGGCCGATCAAATCAAGGGGAGCGACCCTGGATCGTGCTGGCGCAGCACGTCGCGCGATTTCTCGAAGCCGGGCAGGATGATGCCGACTTCGCGCCAAAAGGCAGGGCTGTGGTTGAGGTGGCGCAGGTGGGCAACTTCGTGGGCGATGACGTAGTCGATGACGTCGTGGCTGAAGTGAATCAGCCGCCAGTTGAGCATGATGTTGCCGTCGCTGCTGCATGAGCCCCAGCGTGTGGCGGCGGAGGACAGGCGCCATTTGCGGATGGCCAGGCCGTTGGTTTCAAGGAAATGTTGCAGGCGTGGGCCGAACCAGGTGCGCGCCTGGTGTTGCAGCCAGGCATGAGCGCTGTCGCGCACGCGGGATTGGTCTGCACCCGCGGGCAGCGGCAATGTCAGGGTGTCGCCCGCTTGCGGCAGGAAGGGGCTGCCACTGAAGTCGGCGGTGCGGCGGGCGCCGTCCAGTTGGAGCACAATACGGGCGCCCAGGTAGGGCAGGGTGCCGCCGTGCAGCCATTGGGTGTCGGCGGTGGCAAGCTGCGCTTTGCGTTGATGGCGGATGCGCAGCTTGCCGATGATCCAGCGCGATTTTTCGATGACAGCGGCATCCACTTGGGCCAGTGTGACCCAATTGGGCGCGATGACCTGCAGGCCGCTGTCGTCCACCGTAAGCCCGATGCTTTTGCGGCGCGAGCGGCGCAGCACAAAGCCAATCGTTTGTTCGGGGGTGGCGACTTCGCGCCAGCGCGCATTCATGGGCAGGCTGGCGGGTTGCGGCGTGGGCACTGCCAACCCTGGCGTTGTTGGGCGCGAAGGTGTTTTGACGGGAGGCGTAGCACGGGGCGGCGTGGGTGGGCCGCCCGGCGAGGCGTGCAGGCCCCGGGCTCCACGCGGCGGCAGCCGATAGGGCGAGGGAGACAGGGGCGGGGCCGCCTGCTCCGGCTCGATGGTTTCGCGCTGGCCTGCGCCAGCCGGCGCGCTCAGTGCGTCGAAAAGATCCAGTTGCTCATGTGCGTTCATAACGCTCGGGGTTGAGCACCCGCATTTCGCCTTCGATCCAGCCTTTCACCTTTTCGTTGAACTCGTCGGCCGTCAAACCGTCGGGATTGATCAAGGGGCCGAAAGAAATGGTGACGACGCCCGGCTTCTTGAGAAAGGCCCGGCGCGGCCATAATTCGCCGGCATTATGCGCAACGGGGATTACCGGGGTGCCCGTTCGTGTGGCCAGCAGCGCGCCCCCCAACTTATACCGGCCTGTTTTGCCCGGGGCGATGCGGGTGCCCTCGGGGAACAGAACAGGCCAGCGGCCGGCCCGGATGCGGTCCCCCCCGATACGGATGACTTGCTCGAAGGCATCGCGCCCCTTGGCGCGGTTGATGGGGATCATGCGCAACAGCGCCAGGCCCCAGCCAAAGAAGGGCACCAGGTGCAGTTCTCTCTTGTACACAAAGCACACTTCGCGCGGCATCATGGCAGGGAAAAACAAGGTTTCCCAGGCTGACTGATGCTTGGACAGAATAATGGCCGGGCCATCGGGCAGGTTTTCCCAGCCCTTGACCCGCCAGCGTATGCCCAGGATAAAGCGGGCGCCCCACAGCGCCAGGCGAGGCCAGCCTGCGGTAAGGCGGTAGCGCCACCGCAGCGGTAGCGGCGCCCACAGCACACAGGCGATGGCATAGGGGATGACGGTGATGATCAGGAAGGCCTGATAAAGTACTGCGCGCAGGATGCCGATCATGATGCCTCGCCATCCAGCCAGGCATCGACCACAGCCGCCAGGTTTTTGCCAACGTGGGTGCCGGCCGGTAGTTTGCCTTGAGCCTGGGTTTTGGCGCCCTTGCCGGTAAGCACCAGCCAAGGCGTGCAGCCTAAGGCTGCGGCGGCTTGCAGGTCGCGCAGTGAATCGCCCACGGCCGGGACGCCGGCCAGGTTGATTTCGTAGCGGTGGCTGATGTCTTCGAACAAGCCCGATTTCGGCTTACGGCAGGCGCAGCCGTCGTCGGGCCCGTGCGGGCACACGAAGATGGCGTCGATGGTGCCGCCGGCCATGGCAACTTCGCGCCGCATCTTGGCATGGATGGCGTTGAGCGTATCCATGCTGAACAGGCCGCGGGCAATGCCAGACTGGTTGCTGGCGACAACCACGCGCCAGCCCGCATTGGTCAGGCGTGCGATGGCCTCGAGGCTGCCGGGCACGGGTATCCATTCGTCCGGGCTTTTGATGAAGGCGTCGCTGTCTTCATTGATGACGCCGTCGCGGTCAAGGATGGCGAGCTTCACCGCGCGAGCCTCGATATGTCGGCGACCTGGTTCATGAGGCCATGCAGGTTGGCCAGCAGGGCCAGCCGATTGGCGCGCACGGCAGGGTCGTCCGCCATGACCATGACACTGGTGAAGAAGTCATCGACGGCATCGCGCGCCTGGGCCATGGTGGCCAGGCTGGCCGCGAACTCGCCGTGTTCGAACTGTGCACGCGCCTGAGGTGCAAGCTTATCGATCACTGCGCCCAAGGCCTGTTCGGCCGGTTCGAGCAGGCGCACGGTGTCGACCGCGCCTGGCTCGGTATCAGCTTTTTTGAGCAGATTGGCGATGCGCTTGTTGGCGGCGGCCAGGCTTTCGGCCTCGGGGCGGCCGGCAAACTGGGCGCAGGCTTCGATGCGGGCGTGAACCTGATGCAGCGGCGGCGACAGGGCCAGCACGGCGTCGACCACATTGCGGTCGTGGTCGGTCGCAAGCTGATTACGGTAGCGTTCGTAGATGAAGGCTTCGATTTCATCGGTGGCGCTGGCGGCAATCACACCGTCGGGGAAGGTGGCGGCGCTGGCTCGCAGCAGGCCTGCCAGGGGCAGGGCCTGCCCGTCGGCCGGGTCCAGGTAGCCGCCCGCCAGCAATTGCTCGTAGGCGCTGATCAGGCCCAGCGCCGCACGGCGCAGGCCGAAGGGATCGCGCTCGCCCGTGGGCTGAAGGCCGATGCCCCAGATGCCCACCAGTGTTTCGACGCGGTCGGCAATGAACAGGGCAGCGCTGGTGAGCGTGTCTGGCGTGACGGGGGCGTCCATGCGAACGCGGTACTGATCGCCGATGGCGCGCACGACATCAGCCTGTTCGCCGTCGCCCGCCGCATAGTAGGCGCCCATGACACCCTGCAGCTCGGGGAATTCGCCCACCATGCTGGCGTTGAGATCGGCCTTGGCAAGCAGGGCGGCGCGATCCGCATGGGCGGCGTTGCTGCCCAACTGTTGCGCCACCTGGACGGCGACCTTGCGCACACGCGCTACGCGGTCGAGCTGCGAACCCAGCTTGTTGTGATAGACGCTGCCGGCCAGCGCCTGCACGCGGTCGGCCAGGCGTACTTTGCGGTCGGTGTCGAAGAAGAAGCGCGCGTCGGCCAGGCGGGGCCGCACCACGCGCTGGTTGCCTTCGATGATGTTGGCGGGGCTGGCCACCTGCATGTTGCTGACGATCAGGAAGCGGTTGGTAAGCCTGCCGCCTGCCGGCTCGAAGAGTGGGAAGTACTTTTGATTCAGCCGCATCGTGAGGATGAGGCATTCTTGAGGCACGTCGAGAAACTGGGCTTCGAACTCGCCAACGTAAACCGTGGGGTGCTCTACCAGGGCAGTGACTTCGTCGAGCAGGGCGTCGACCTCGGGGCCTTCACCCAGGGAGGCGCCCAACTCGCCCGCGCGGGCCAGCAACTGGTCAAGGATCTGCGCGCGACGCTCGGTGAACGAGGCCACCACCTTGCCTTCCTCAGCCAGTTGCGCTTCATACGCGGTGGCGTCGTGGAAGACGATGTCGTCGCTTGACATGAAGCGGTGGCCCAGCGTGCTGCGACCGGCTGACAAGCCCAGCGCTTCTACGGGCACCACGTGTTCGCCCCACAACGCAACCAAGCGGTGCGCCGGGCGCACAAACTTGACACTGGTGACGCCGTCGGCCAGTTGATAGCGCATCACCTTGGGGATGGGCAGGTTGGCCACTGCGTAGTCCAGGGCTTCTTGCAGGCCTTCGGCCAGGGTTTTGCCCTGCGCCACACCCTGCGCGTAAAGGTAGTCTTGCTTGCCGTCGGATTCGCGCACGAGCCCGCTGGCCGTGAGATGCCCCAGGCCTTTGGCGGCCAGCTTCTTGGCCAGCGCGGGCAGGATCTCGCCCGCTTCGGACAGGCCGATCTTGGCGGGCATGAGTTTTTCGGTATAGGGCTGGTCGGGTGCGCGTTCGCGCACGGCGCTCAGGCGCACGGCTAGGCGGCGCGGTGTGGCGAAGTCGGTGACCGTGGCGGTGTCTTCAAGCAGATGATGCTGGGCCAGCACCTTGCGCACGGCGTCGGCGAAGGCTTGCCCCAAGCGATTGAGTGCCTTGGGGGGGAGTTCTTCGGTGAACAGTTCAAGCAGCAGAGGGTGGACGGCGGCGCTCATTGTGCGGCCTCCGCCTGGGACTGGGCCAACATGGGAAATCCTAGGGTTTCGCGTGAATCGTAATAAGCCTGGGCCACCGCGCGCGACAGGTTGCGGATGCGGCCGATGTAGGCGGCGCGTTCGGTGACGCTGATGGCGCCGCGCGCGTCGAGCAGGTTGAAGGTGTGGGCGGCCTTGAGGGTTGCTTCGTAGGCCGGCAAGGCCAGTGGCACCGCAATCAAGCGCTGGGCTTCGGCTTCGTAGTCGTCGAAGTGCGCGAACAGCATGGTGGTGTTCGCATGCTCGAAGTTATACGTGGACTGTTCGACCTCGTTTTGATGGAAGACGTCGCGGTACAGCACAGCACGGCCATCGGGGGTGTGCGTCCAGATCAGGTCGTACACGCTTTCGACGCCCTGCAGGTACATGGCCAGGCGTTCGAGACCGTAGGTGATTTCGCCGGTGGTGGGGGTGCAGTCCAGCCCGCCCACTTGCTGGAAATAGGTGAATTGGGTGACTTCCATGCCGTTGAGCCAGACTTCCCACCCCAAGCCCCAGGCGCCCAGCGTGGGGTTTTCCCAGTCGTCTTCGACAAAGCGGATGTCGTGTTCGCGCGGGTTGATGCCCAGCGCCTCGAGCGAGCCGATGTACAGGTCGAGAATATTGGGCGGCGCAGGCTTGAGTACCACTTGGTACTGGTAATAATGCTGCAGGCGGTTGGGGTTTTCGCCGTATCGGCCGTCTTTGGGGCGGCGCGATGGCTGTACATAGGCGGCGCGCCAGGGCTCGGGCCCGATGGCGCGCAGGAAGGTGGCCGTGTGCGAGGTACCGGCGCCCACTTCCATGTCATAGGGCTGCAGCAGTGCGCAACCCTGGCGATCCCAATATTGCTGTAGCGTTAAAATGAGGTGCTGAAAAGTGAGCATGTACGAAGGCCGAAAGGCGAGAAGCCGCAAAAGGCTTCGATTTTAACTCACTCCCCTAGTAGCTCCATCGCCGCCCCCACGCGGCGGCCAACCGAGGATTGTTCATGTCTGACCTGGTCAAAACCGAAATTCGGGAAGGTGTCCTGATTATCACAATCAACCGCCCCGAGGCGCGCAATGCGATCAACTATGACACTGCGCAGCAACTGGCGGCGGCGTTTGATGCGCTGGATCAGGACGACAGCATTGTCATTGGCGTTCTGACCGGCGCCGAGGGTACTTTCTGTTCGGGCATGGATCTGAAGGCGTTCGCCAAGACGGGCCAACGCCCGTACGCGGGCGACCGAGGTTTTGCGGGCATTTGTGAGCGCCCGCCCAGCAAGCCCCTGATCGCCGCCATCGAAGGCTATGCGCTGGCAGGTGGTTTCGAGATTGCGCTGGCTTGCGACATGCTGGTGGCCGCTACCAACGCAAAATTCGGCCTGCCCGAAGTCAAGCGCGGTATTGTTCCGGGCTCTGGCGGCATGCTGCGCCTGCCCAGCCGCATGCCCTACCACATCGCGATGGAGGCGGTGCTGACCGGCGAAATGTTCTCCGCCGAACGCGCGCATGGCTACGGCCTGGTCAATCGCCTGGTCGAACCCGGTCAGGCGCTGGACGGCGCCCTTGATCTGGCGCGGTTGGTGGCGGCCAACGGCCCGTTGGCTGTGCGTACCGCCAAGTCCATCGTCACACAGTCGCGCGACTGGCGCCAGGCCGATATGTTCGACCTGCAGCGTCCCCGCATTGCGCATATTTTTACCTCGGCTGATGCAAAAGAAGGCGCGACCGCCTTTGCCGAGAAGCGCAAAGCTGTGTGGACGGGCAAGTAACAGACGTATTTCCACATCGACCCGGCGGGCTGCCTGCGGCCCGCCATTTTCACGATTGAGCCTGACCTATGACGACCATCATCAAAGAAGATGACCTGATCCAGTCCGTTGCCGACGCGGTGCAGTTCATCAGCTATTACCACCCTGCCGATTACATCCAGCACCTGGCGCGCGCCTACGAGCGCGAGCAGAGCCCAGCTGCCAAGGATGCGATCGCGCAGATCCTCACCAACTCGCGCATGTGCGCCGAAGGCAAGCGTCCCATCTGTCAGGACACCGGCGTGGTGAACGTGTTCCTGAAGATCGGCATGGACGTGCGCATCGACAGTAAGCGCGGCATGCAGGAATTGTGCGACGAAGGCGTGCGCCGGGGCTACCTAAACCCTGACAACCCGCTACGCGCCTCTATCCTCACTGATCCGCTCTTCACGCGCAAGAACACGCGCGACAACACGCCCTGTATTGTCTCGGTCGAGCTTGTCGAAGGCGACAAGGTCGACGTGCAGGTGGCTGCCAAGGGCGGCGGCTCCGAGAACAAATCCAAGTTCGTCATGCTCAACCCCAGCGATTCGCTGGTCGATTGGGTGCTCAAGACGGTGCCGACCATGGGCGCGGGCTGGTGCCCTCCCGGCATGCTGGGCATAGGCGTGGGCGGCACGGCCGAAAAAGCCATGCTGCTGGCCAAGCAGTCGCTGATGGAAGACATCGATATGTACGAGCTGCTGCAGCGCGGGCCGCAGAACAAGCTCGAAGAGCTGCGCATCGAGCTCTATGAAAAGGTCAATGCCTTGGGCATCGGCGCCCAGGGGCTGGGCGGCCTGACCACGGTGCTGGATATCAAGATCAACACCTTCCCGACCCACGCGGCCTCCAAGCCTGTGGCCATGATCCCCAACTGTGCCGCTACGCGTCACGTGCATTTCGTGCTGGACGGCTCCGGCCCAGCCGCGCTCACACCGCCCCCGCTGTCCACCTGGCCCGACGTGCATTGGGCGCCCGACTACAACAAGTCGCAGCAGGTCGACCTGAATACGCTTACCCCCGAGCAGGTGGCAAGCTGGAAACCCGGCCAGACGTTGCTGCTGTCAGGAAAGATGCTGACGGGCCGCGATGCGGCGCACAAGCGCATCCAGGACATGCTGGCCAATGGCGAGAAGCTGCCGGTGGACTTCACCAATCGCGTCATTTACTATGTCGGCCCGGTCGACCCGGTGCGCGAAGAAGTGGTGGGCCCCGCCGGCCCCACAACGGCCACCCGCATGGACAAGTTCACCGACATGATGCTCGAACAGACTGGCCTGATCGCCATGATCGGCAAGGCCGAGCGCGGCCCGGTTGCCGTCGAATCTATCCGCAAGCACAAGTCGGCTTACCTGATGGCAGTGGGCGGCTCGGCCTATCTGGTGTCCAAGGCCATTCGCGGCGCCAAGATCGTGGCTTTCGAAGACCTGGGCATGGAAGCTATCTACGAGTTCGACGTCAAGGACATGCCGGTGACGGTGGCCGTCGATTCGCAAGGCGTGTCGGTCCACGATACCGGCCCGCGCGAATGGAAAGCTCGAATCGCCGAGATTCCGTTGGTTCCGGTGGCCTGATCCAGGCAGTAAGCCCCCACAGGGGCTGTCAACGAGTCCGGGGGCGACCAGGCCGGGCAGGCGGGCCCCGCCCGGCCTGCCCGGTTCTCCGCTTTGGCCCCTCTCCTGGGCCTTTTCAGTTCTTCCTCCCCTTCCGCTTTTCCCCGTTTCCTTCTGTCCGCGCGCTGCGCGGTGGGGGCGTCCGTGCCTGCTGTAGGGGGGCGATGTGTGCGTCTCGCGGGCCAAAACCGTCGTTTCTTCGTTCGCTTTGGCGCCTTGAAACGCCCTGTTGCGCAAAACAAAATTCAAAAACCGGCCGGGAGCAGGCAAAGTGTCGGTTATAGACACTACATGGATAATCCGATGACGACTCCCAATCTTGATGCCTGGCTGGGACGCAGCGAAGCCTGCGACGACAGCCTCGACCTCAATCACGTCGAGCGGGTAGCGCTGGCGCTGGACGCCGCAGCCCCGGGCCAGGGCGAAGCACTGCCGCCGCTGTGGCAGTGGTGCTTTTTTATCAAGAGCGTGCCTTATGCCGAAACTGGTGCGGATGGCCACCCCGCGCGTGGCGGTTTCCTGCCGCCGGCAGACAACCGCAACCGTATGTGGGCGGGCGGCCGGGTGCGTTTTGTAGCGCCACTGCTTGCCGGTGTGCCCGCGCGCCGCACGTCCACCATCCTGAAGATTCAGGAAAAAGAAGGCCGTACCGGCAAGCTGCTGTTCGTTACCGTTGGCCACCGTTATACGCAGGACGGCAAGCTGTGCGTGGATGAGGAGCAAGACATCGTGTACCGCGAGCCTAGCCCGCCCAAGCTTCAGGGCACCATCGATGCGCCCGCCAGCCAGTGGTCCAGCGAGACTGTGCCGCATTCGCTCATGTTGTTCCGCTATTCCGCGGTCACTTACAACGGCCACCGCATCCATTACGATTACCCCTATGTGACGGAAGTCGAAGGCTATCCCGGCCTGGTTGCGCACGGCCCGCTGCTGGCCACCCAGATGTGCCGCGCGTTTGTCGAAGCCAATCCTGGCAAGGCCCCCGCCTTGCTGACATATCGGGGCTTGCGTCCACTGATTTCACCCAGGCCGTTCAAGGCAGCCGGCCGCATCGATGAGGACGGCAAGGCCAGCCTGTGGGTAGAGCAGGACGGCACCCTGGCGCATCAGGCAGAATTGGAGTTCAAACAATGACAGACACGCATCACGACGCGCACAGCGGCCACGCTGTGCCAGTAAGGCCCCGTCCCCTGGACGGCATCACGGTGATCAGCATGGAGCACGCCATTGCTGCGCCGTTCTGCACGCGCCAGCTGGCCGATCTTGGCGCGCGGGTCATCAAGATCGAGCGCCCCGGCGTGGGTGATTTCGCGCGCAAGTACGATGAGCGCGTGAAGGGGCTGTCCTCGCATTTTGTGTGGACCAACCGATCCAAAGAAAGCCTGACGCTGGATCTTAAGCGCCCCGAAGCGCGCGAGGTGCTGGACAAGCTGCTGGGCCACGCCGATGTGCTGGTGCAGAACCTCGCGCCTGGCGCCGCGGCGCGCCTGGGCCTGTCGTACGAGGCCTTGTCGCCCGACCATCCGCGGCTCATCGTCTGCGATATTTCGGGGTATGGGGATGGCGGTTCGTATCAGGACAAGAAGGCCTACGATCTACTGATCCAGAGCGAAGCAGGCTTTCTGTCCGTCACGGGCACGCCGGAAAGCCCGGCGAAAGCGGGCTGCTCGATTTCTGACATTGCCGCCGGCATGTACGCCTACAGCAGCATTTTGTCGGCCCTGCTGCTGCGCGAGCGCACCGGCCATGGCAGCCGGCTCGATGTGTCCATGCTTGAAAGCATGGTCGAGTGGATGGGCTTCCCGATGTACTACGCGTTTGACGGCGCGCCTCCGCCGCCGCGTGCCGGCGCCTTCCATGCCACGATCTACCCCTACGGTCCGTTTCCGGTGGGCGACGGTACCGAGGTTATGCTAGGCCTGCAGAACGAGCGTGAATGGGCAGCATTCTGCAAGACTGTGTTGGGCCAGCCCGAATTGGCGCAGGATGAACGTTTCAATTCCAATTCAAAGCGGGTCGCCAACAAAGAGGCGCTGCGGGTGCTGATCGTGACCGAGTTTGCGTCGCTCACGCGCCAGAAGGTGATCAGCTTGCTTGAAGAGGCCGCCATTGCCAACGCAGGCGTGAATACCATGGCCGATGTCTGGCACCACCCCCAGCTTGCCGAGCGCAATCGCTGGCGCCAGGTGGGTACCGAGAAGGGTGCCATCCCCGCCTTGATACCGCCGGCAAGCAGCAGCGCGTTTCAGGCCCGCATGGATGCCATTCCTGCGCTGGGCCAGCAGTCGCGCGGTATTCTGGCCGAGCTGGGCTATTCCGCTGCCCAGGTCGAGGATTACGCGAAGCAGGGGATTATCTGAAGCAGAGGGTGGGCGCCGGCCAGGCCGGTGCCTGCTTGTGTCGGCATGCATCAAAAGAAAAAGCGCCGCGGCGTTAGTTCCGGCTCAATCCATTTTTTCCACGGCTTGATCGGCGCACGCGGCCAGCAGGGCGCCGACGGCGCCTTGGGCCAGCGTCAGGGCCGGCGCCAGGTCGGCCAGCGGCTGCAGTACGAAGGCGCGCAGGTGCATGCGGGGGTGTGGCACGGTCAGCGTGGGCGTATGGATGCGCGCATCCCCATACAGCAGCAAATCCAGATCCAGCGTGCGCGGCGCATTGCGGTACGGCCGTGTGCGGCCGTGCGCATGTTCGATTTCTTGCAGCAATGCCAGCAAGTCGTGCGGCGAAAGCGTTGTGTGCAACTCGGCGACGGCGTTGATGTAATCGGGGCCTGACGACGCCACCGGCGCGGTGCGATAGAACGGCGACAGGCGCAGGCCGTCAATGCCCGGTGCCTGTGCCAGGCTTGCCGCAGCCTGCTCGAGCGCCGCCCTGGCATCGCCCAGATTGGCACCCAGGCCGATATAGCAGCGATTCGTGGATGTGTTCGGTGCGGACATGGCTGGCTGGGTAAGGGCGAATAGTTGTTGAGCGCAGTGGTGGTACGTGTACCGCTCAGAAGGCGGCGGGCGCAGGGCCCTTGCCGCGCTCAGCCTTGTGCTTCGGGTGCGCCGCTCGCCTGTGCGCTGCGCTTGCGGCCGCGCCCGCGGCGGCGGCGGGAGGCCCCGCCCGGGCGGGTGTGCTGCTCGGCCTGCCTGGCCTCGATCATGCTGGCGCGATCGGCGTCGTCGGCGTTGGCTAGGTCCATCCACCACTGCGCCATCACACTGTCCACCTCGCGCGCCTCGGCTCGCAACTGCAGGAAGTCTACCGCCGCGCGGAAGCGCGGTTGTTCGAGCATGCGCCAGATGGTGCGTGGATTGGCGTGCTCGAAGCGCGCCTGCATGAACCAGATGTCGCGCATGTCGGCTTGGAAGCGGCGCTGGATGGCCAGCTTGCGCGTTTGGGCGTCGAGCACGTCGTCCGCGGCCTGGACCAGTGCCTGTGCCGCGTGTTCGCCGCCGGCTGTGAGTTGGCGCCAGCGCGCATACACCGGCTTCCATAACAGCGCGGCAAATAGAAAACTGGGGCTGACTGTCTTGCCCGAGCGCACCCGCATATCGGTGCGCGACAGCGCCAGTTCGATGAATGCCTCGCCACCTTCTTCTTGCAGCACGAGGTCGATCAGCGGCAGCAGGCTGCGGTGCAGGCCCGAGGTGCGCAGGTGCTGCAGGCACTGCATGGCGTGGCCACAAGTGAGCAGCTTGAGTGTTTCGTCGAACAGCCGCGATGCGGGCACGTTTTCGATCAGCCCCGCCATGCGCATGATGGGATCATTGGTGGCGGGGTCGATGGTGCCATCGAGCTTGGCCGCAAAGCGGATGGCGCGCAGCATGCGCACCGGATCTTCACGGTAGCGGGCCTCAGGTTGGCCGATCATGCGCACAACGCGGTTCTTCAGATCGGCTACGCCGCGGTGGTAGTCGATGACCACTTCGCTGATCGGATCGTAATACAGAGCGTTGAGCGTGAAGTCGCGCCGCGCGGCATCTTCGGCTTGGGTGCCGAAGAGGTTGTCGCGGATGATGCGGCCGTGTTCGTCCGTGAACTCATCGCCGTTTGCAGTGGCGCGGAAGGTGGATGTTTCGATGATTTCTTGCCCGAACACCACGTGTACGAGCTGGAAGCGCCGCCCAATGATGCGTGCGCGGCGAAACAGCGGGCGCACCTGTTCGGGCGTGGCGTTGGTGGCGACGTCGAAATCCTTGGGCACCAGGCCCACGATCAGGTCGCGTACCGCGCCGCCCACGATATAGGCCTCGTAGCCTGCGTTGCGCAGGACTTCGCAAACCTTGATGGCGTGGCGGGATACGTTGCGGCGGTCGATGCCGTGTTTTTCGCGGGGCAGCCTGATGGGGCCGCGGGTGGCCGGCGAAAACAGGCGCTCGACGAAGTTTTTTATTGTCTGCTTCAGCATGGCGGTATTTTATGACTTTGCGTCGCGCATGTCCTCGAAGAGGTCGATCACCCGCCAGCCGCGCTCGCGCGCCAGCTCACGCAGCACCGGGCTGGGATTGGTGGCGATGGGGTGGGAGACCACTTCAAGCAGAGGCAGGTCGTTGTGCGAATCGCTGTAGAAGTGGATGGACGTAAAGTCGTCCATCGTCTGGCCCATGCCGGCCAGCCATTGTTGTACACGTGTGATCTTGCCGGCCTGGAAGCTGGGGACGCCCGAAATACGGCCGGTGTAGCGGCCCTCGTGCATTTCGGGGATGGTGGCGATCAGGTGCGGGATATTGAAGGCGCGGGCGATGGGCGCGGTGACGAATTCGTTGGTGGCCGTGACAATGGCGCACAAGTCGCCCTGGCCCAGGTGCTGCTCGACCAGCGCGATTGCACTGGGCAGGATAGCCGGCAGGATGACTTGCGCCATGTACGCTTCATGCCATTCGTCCAGCTCCCGCAGTGTGCCGCGGGTGAGCAGGCCAAGCATGAACTCGGCGGACTGCTCCGCGGTCAGGCGCCCGGCGTTGTAGCGTTCCATCAGTTCTTCGTTGCGGCGCTGCGCCTCAATGGGATCACCTGCGCGGCCAGTGCGGGCCAGGAAGTCGGCCCATTGGTAGTCGCTGTCAAGCGGCAGCAGTGTGTGGTCGAGGTCGAAAAGCGCCAGGCGTTGGGTGGTAGTCATGGATATCCGGAAATAATGATGTTCTGTGCGTCGTGCCGCTGGGCCTTGCGTGTGGCGTTGCGCACTATGTTGCCTGCAGTGCGGCGTACGGGCCCGCTAGCCATGCTGCCCGGGCTCCGCGGCGGGCTGGCCCGACGCCAGCAAATCTTTTAGCAAGGGCAGGGTGATGGCCCGGTGTTTTTCGAGAGAGTAGCGGTCGAGCGCGTCGAGCAGCGCGCTGAGCAGCCGCATATCGCGCGAATAGTGCGTGAGGATCCACGCCACGACCTCGGGCGCCAGCCGTAGCCCGCGCTCGGCGGCGCGAGTTTCCAGCGCTTGGGCGCGGTCTTCGTCGGACAGCAGCTCGAGCCGATAGACCACGTCCCAGCCCAGCCGGGTGCGCAGGTCTTCGCGCAGCGGCATGGCCATGGGGGCGCGGTCGCCCGCCAGCACGATGGCAAACGCCTCGCCCGTGGCGGCCACTTCTCGCCAGCGATTGTACAGGGCGAACAGCGCCGCCTGCCCGTCCGTGCTCAGCCCCTCGATGTTGTCGATGGCGACCAGGCGCCAGGGCACGACGTCGGCTGTGGCGATGGCCGTGAGCTCGCGCGCAGCACTGGCGGGCTCGATGTAGCAGGCGTCGGCGCGCCCCGCGACAGCGCGCAGCAGATGTGTGCGGCCGGCGCCGGGTGCGCCCCACAGATAGATGGCGCGGCCGGCTTCGCAACGGGCCAGCGCGTCGAGCGCGGCCGCGTTGCGGCCCGCAACGAAATTCTCGAGCGAAGGCGGTGAAGGCGGCAGGAGGTCGAGGAGCAATTGCTGTGTCATGGCCCCCGGGGCGGCATGGTGCGCGCGTTCATCGTAAAATCCACATTCAGGTTCATACTAAACATGCAATTCTTGCACATCCCACGGCTTTTCTCATGACAAACAAACAATCCGCTTCCATGACCTACCGCGATGCCGGGGTCGATATCGACGCCGGCGACGCGCTGGTCGATCGCATCAAGCCTCTGGCGGCGCGTACCATGCGGCCCGGCGTCATGGCGGGCATTGGCGGTTTCGGTGCCCTGTTCGAGGTGCCGCGCCACCTGAAAGAGCCAGTGCTGGTGTCGGGTACCGACGGCGTGGGCACCAAGCTGCGCCTGGCGTTTGAGTGGGGCCGTCACGATACCGTGGGTATCGATCTGGTCGCCATGAGCGTCAACGATATTCTCGTTCAGGGCGCCGAGCCGCTGTATTTTCTCGACTACTTCGCATGCGGCAAGCTGGCGGTGGATACCGCCGCTGCGGTCGTGGGCGGCATCGCAAAGGGCTGTGAACTGGCCGGCTGTGCGCTGATCGGGGGCGAAACCGCCGAAATGCCCGGCATGTACCCCGACGGCGAGTACGATCTGGCCGGTTTTGCGGTAGGTGCGGTCGAGAAATCACGCATCATCGACGGCAAGTCCATCGCCGAGGGCGACGTGGTGTTGGGCCTGGCTTCCAGCGGCGCGCACTCCAACGGCTATTCGCTGGTGCGCCGCATTCTCAAGCATGCCAATGCTCGGCCCACGCAAGAGCTCGGCGGTCGCCCGCTGCAAGACGCGGTCATGGAACCCACCCGCATCTATGTCAAATCTGTGTTGGCCGCCTTGGCCGCGCACGGCACCGACATCAAAGGTCTGGCCCACATCACGGGCGGGGGCCTGCTCGAAAACGTACCACGTATCCTGCAGCCCGGCCTCACGGCCCGTTTGCACCGTGATGCCTGGCAAATGCCCGAGCTCTTTACCTGGCTGCAGCAAAATGGCGGGGTTGAAGACCGCGAAATGCACCGCGTTTTCAATTGCGGCATTGGGATGGTGATCGTGGTGCCCGCCGCTGCGGCCGATGCCGTGGCGGCTACCCTGTCGGCTCAGGGCGAGCAGGTCTATCGCGTGGGTGAAATTACTGCCCGCGAAAGCGCCGACGCGCCACAAACCGTCGTCGTCTGAGCCTGGGTCACGGCCCGCGCAGCGGGCTTCGTGGCTACTCCAGATAGGGGGCTGCAGCGTCGATCACCTGGGCGGCCGCATCGGCCGCCAGGCAGTCCACTACGGTTCTGTCGGGTTGGCTGCGCAGCCAGGTCAGTTGACGCTTGGCCAGTTGGCGCGTGGCGGCAATGGCGCGTTCCACGGCGGCTTCCAGGCTTGTTTCCCCGTCCAGGTAATCCCACAACTGCCGGTAACCAACACAGCGCACCGACGGCAGGCCGGTGTGTAGGTCGGGCCGCGCATGCAGTGCGGCGACTTCCTGTACCAGCCCTTGTTCGATCATGGCGTGGTAACGCTGCGCAATGCGCGCATGCAGGGCCAGCCGGTCAGAAGGCTCCAGGCTCAGTGTTACGTATCGGTCTTGCGTGGCGGGGCGCGGGCGCGCCTCGTTCAGCCAGGCTGACATGGGCTTGCCGCTGGCGCGATAGATTTCGATTGCGCGCTGCAGCCGCTGGCTATCGTTGGGCGACAGCCGGGCGGCGGTTTCAGGATCGTACCCGGCCAATTGGCGATGCAGGCCAGGCCAGCCTATCCGCGCGGCCTCCAGATCGATCTCCGCCCGTATGGTGGCATCCGCCGGCGGCAGGTCATTCAAACCTTCGCGCAATGCCTTGTAGTAGAGCATGGTGCCGCCGCACAGTAGCGGGATATTTCCGCGGCCTCGTATCTGGCGGATAAGCGCCTGGGTGTCAGCCACGAATTCGGCGGCAGAGTAGCTTTGCGCGGGGTCGCGGATGTCCAGCAGATGCTGCGGCACCTGCGCCCGCTCTTCAGCGGACGGCTTGGCAGTGCCGATATCCATGCCACGGTAGATCGTCGCTGAATCCACCGTAATGATCTCGAGCGGCCAGCGCTGTGCCAGCGCCAGCGTGGACGCCGATTTGCCGGCCGCAGTAGGGCCGGCCAGACACAGCACAGAAGGGACGGGTGGTTGCATCATTGGCCGCGCATGAACAGCCTGTCCAGCTCGCCGATACGCCACTGCACCCAGGTGGGCCGCCCGTGGTTGCATTGATCGGCGCGCTCGGTCTGCTCCATCTTGCGCAGCAGGGCGTTCATTTCGTCGATGCTCAGGCGCCGGTTGGCGCGTACGGAGCCGTGGCAGGCCATGGTGGACAGCAGTTCGTTGCGCTGCTCTGTCAGCCGGGGTGATGCCCCTACCTGAGCCAGGTCGCGCAGCACGCCACGGGCCAAGGATTCGATGTCGCCGCTGGCAAGCAGGGCAGGCACCGCGCGTACGGTAATAGACGCGGGGCCCGCTGGCCGCATGGAAAGGCCGAGGTCTGTCAGTGTGCCCTGGTATTCCTCGACCAGGCCAACATCTTTTTCGCTGGCCTGGAATACCACCGGCACCAGCAGTTCCTGGCGGGGCAGGTCGCGGGCGTCCATGGCGCGCTTGAGTTGCTCGTATACGACGCGTTCGTGCGCGGCATGCATATCCACGAGCACCAGGCCATGGCGGTTCTGGGCCAGGATGTAAATGCCGTGCAACTGCCCCAGGGCCATGCCCAAGGGGTAGTCGCCGCCCTCTGCGCCCAATGGTGTGGGCGCGGAGCGGGGCGCCGCGAAACGCGCGTTGTAGCCGGGGGCGACTGCGTCAGCGGGGTAGGCAGGGCCATCAGGGTAGACGGGGGCGTGTGAGACGCCCGGATGCCCAGGGTAGCCTGTGCGCGGCTGGCTGGTCGCGCTGTCACTCAGCGTGCTGGCCGCTTCAGCGTGTTCTGGATACGATGCGCTGCCTGTGCCTGTGCCTGTGCCTGTGCCTGTGCTGCCGGGCTCACCGGCGGCATCCAGCGGCCGGTACAACGCTTGCCACTCGACCCCCTCGCTGCCGCGCAGCCCTAAGGGCTGCTGGCCGCGATAAAGCATGCCGGACGAGCCGGGGCCGCTGGGTTGCCGCGCCCCTGGCTGCTGCCATGGCGCGCCGCTGGGCGCATAGGCGGGTGTGGCATCCACAGCCTGATGGCTGGCATCGAGCCCGCCGTGGCTCATGCCGCCAACACCCGCGGCAAGCCCATTGGCCGCGCCGGTTGCATGGCCGCCTGCCGCCGCCAAGGCCTGGGACAGCGTCTGGCTCACAAAGCGGTGCACCGCGCCGCTGTCCCGAAAGCGTACTTCGTGCTTGGCTGGATGCACATTGACATCCACCGTGGCTGGATCCACGGATAGAAACAGGATATACGCCGGCTGGCGGTCGCCATGCAGCACATCCGCATAGGCCTGCCGCACTGCATGCGACACGCTGCGGTCTTTGACAAAGCGCCCGTTCACGTATAGGTACTGGCGGTCGGCGCGGTTGCGTGACAACGTAGGGCGGCCGATCACGCCTTCGAGGGCGATCAAGCCATGCTCGCGCCCCACGGCAATGCATTGCTCGACGAATTCCAGCCCCAGCACATCGCGTACGCGCTGGGCTACGTCGCTGGCGCGCCAGTTGCGCTGCGGCTTGTCGTTATGGAAGAGGCGAAACGCAATATGCGGATGCGCCAGCGCAATGCGCTCGAAGGCATCGACGCAATGGCCATACTCGGTGGCTTCGGCGCGCAGAAACTTGCGCCGCGCCGGCACGTCGTCGAACAGTTGGCGCACGTCCACAGTCGTGCCCACTGAGCCCGACGCGGGTTGTGGCTCATCGTGCGGTGCGGTGATTTGCCAGGCGTGGGCGTCCGCCTGCGTGCGCGAGGTGAGCGTCAGGCGTGCCACAGACGCCACTGATGCCAGCGCTTCGCCACGAAAACCCATAGAGCCCACGGACTCCAGCTCGGAGAGGGACGTGATCTTGCTGGTGGCGTGGCGAGTGAGCGCCAACGCCAGTTCGCCGCGCGGGATACCGCAGCCGTCGTCGCTGATGGCGATACGGCGTATGCCGCCGCCATCGAGCCGCACCTCAATCGCACGCGCACCGGCATCGATGGCGTTTTCCATCAGCTCTTTGAGTACGGATGCGGGGCGCTCGATGACTTCGCCGGCGGCGATCTGGCTGATGAGCAGGTCGGGGAGCGGCGCAATCGGGCGCCGGGCGCCGGACGGTGAAAGCGGTACATTCATAGAGCAATTTTAGCCGCTGGCGGGCGGCGAGGTGTGTAGTGGCGCGAGGGGCGGAGCGTGGCCTTCGACACGAAGCCTCTTATTGTTTCTGGCCGACGTTGCAGCAGGGTGGTCAACACGGATAGGGTATACACTACAGCGCGGCCCCTGGGGCGCCATGCATCACGCAATTTACCGAGGAATTATGCTCGATCTATTCTCGATGATTCTCCACATCGACCAATATATGGGCCAGTGGGTCACGCAGTATGGAGACTGGGTTTACCTTGTTTTGTTTCTGATTGTTTTCTGCGAAACAGGGCTGGTTGTGCTGCCGTTCCTGCCGGGCGATTCGCTGCTATTTATTGCCGGGGCCTTTGGTGCCAGCCATATGCT
The DNA here is from genome assembly GCF_009857885.1 of Pusillimonas sp. TS35. Taxonomy (GTDB): domain Bacteria; phylum Pseudomonadota; class Gammaproteobacteria; order Burkholderiales; family Burkholderiaceae_B; genus Allopusillimonas; species Allopusillimonas lactea. Next base: position 64,622 of record NZ_WWER01000004.1, read on the forward strand.
CGACATCGCCACCCTGATCAGCCTGCTGGTTGCGGCGGGGGTGCTGGGTAATACGCTCAACTACCATATCGGCCGCTACATCGGCCCCAAGGTGTTTACCGGCGAACACCGTTTCCTGGACAAGCGCGCCTTGCTGCGCACGCATGTGTTCTATCAGAAGCATGGCGGCAAAACCATTATCCTGTCGCGTTTTCTGCCTGTCATCCGCACTTTCGCACCGTTCGTGGCGGGCGTGGGCATGATGAATGTCGTGCGCTTCCAGGCATTCAACGTCATTGGCGCGCTGCTGTGGGTGGGCAGCCTGGTGACACTGGGCTATTTTTTCGGCAACGTGCCCATCATTAAAGAGCACCTGAATACGATCGTGCTGGTTGGCGTAAGCGCGGCGGCAGTGCCGGTCGCCGGCGGCTTTCTCTGGAAGCTGATCAAAGGGCGCGGCAAGCGGGAAACCTCGCGGCCATGAACATGCTCAGGCCATGCGGCCGCCCGCGCCCAGCACCTCGCCCGGTGGCCACCTCTTGCTCCAAAAAAAAATAGACGCTGGCGGGCGTCTAGTTGCATGCTGATGGCGTCCCCGGCAGGAATCGAACCTGCAATCTTCCCTTAGGAGGGGAAAGTTATATCCATTTAACTACAGGGACGCGAAGGCCAAGCATTATAAAGCAAGCGGGCGCCGGAATCCCCAATAACGAGGATGTCCGAACGCCTGGGTGGCTGGACCCCGTCACTGCGCGGGGCCTGCCGCCTGGCATCAATCTTGAGCGATCAATTCAGCGTGATGTTGCGCTGCTTCACGACTTCATGCGCCCAATCGTATTGCTCTTTGATTTCCTTGGCGAACTCTTCGGGCGTGTTGCCGGACGGCGCTGCGCCTTGCTTCTCGAGTGCTTCGATGACCTTGGGATCCTTCAGGGCTTCGACGGCGGCGTCGCGCAGCTTGGTGATGACTTCTTTTGGCGTGCCAGCGGGCGCCAGCAGACCGTACCAGGCAGGTTGGTTGAGCTGCGGATAGCCTTCCTCGGCCAGCGTTGGCACATTAGGCAAGGATTTCAGGCGCTCTGGCCATGCGATCGCCAGGGGGCGCAGATTGCCGGCCTGGATCTGACCCATGGAAGAGGGCAGGTTGTCGAACATGCTGTCGATCTGGCCGCCAACCGCATCGGTGACAGCCGGGCCCGAACCTTTGTAGGGGACGTGGATGGCGTCAGTGCCGGTGGCCTGTTTGAAGGCTTCGCCGAACAGGTGCAGGATGGAACATGTGCCCGAGCTACCGTGCGTGTACTTGCCGGGGTTGTCTTTCAGTGCCTTGACGAATTCTTTGAAGTTCTTGGCGGGGAACTTGGGGTTGACCTCGATGACGTTGGGTACGTTGGCGAAGTTGGTGATCGGTGCGAAATCCTTCAGGGGATCGTAGGGCAGGTCTTTCGGACGGCAGGCGGCATTGACGGCCATGGTCGATACCGTGGCGATCGACAGCGTGTAGCCATCTGGCTTGGCGCGCGCGGCCTCGGAAGCGCCAATAGCGCCACCTGCGCCGCCCTTGTTTTCGACGACCATAGTCTGGCCAAGAATTTGCGACATGCGCTGCGTGACGATGCGGGCCACGATATCGGTGGAGCCGCCGGGGGCAAACGGAACAATGACGCGGATCGGTTGGCTGGGGTATGCGTCGGCCGCGGCTGCGGCGCCACCGAACATTGCAGATACGCCGGCCGCCAGGGTGAGGGCCGCGAACGTCTTATAGGCTTTGATCATTAATAGGTCTCCGTGGGTTATTCCAATAACGGCCGGGATCCGCCGGCCGTTACAGCCAGCCGCAGAATACCAGTAAACTACCGGTTTCGACTTGGCCGATGCTACAAGATTTTACAAGCTCGCGCGGCGACGCGTCAGCCATGGGCGGCCAGAACCACTATGTTGCGCTATGTCAGTCATCCCGCTCGTTTTGCCTGATTTCCTTTTGATTGCATTGGGTTGGGTGCTGTACAACAGGCTGCGGTATTCGGCCGAGTTCTTTCAATATGCGGAAAAGCTTGTTTATTTTGTGCTTTTTCCGGCGCTTTTGTTCCGTTCGATTATACAAACGCCACTCAGCCCCGCCTCTGCCTTGCAATTGCTGCAGGCCGTGGTGGCACTGCTTGTAGTCGGCTTGGTGGCCTTGTGGCTGGCCAAGCTGCTGCTGCGGCCCACGCCGCGCGACTACGGCTCGGTGGCGCAATGCGCGTATCGTTTCAATACCTATATTGGGCTGTCGCTGGCGCTGGCACTGGGCGGCGAACGCGGGCAGTCGGTGATGGCTGTGCTGGTGGGGCTGTCGGTGCCGTTGGTGAACGTCGCGGCGGTGCATGGCCTGGCCCGCCAGCAGCCGGGCGCGCGCCTGGTGCGCGAAATCGTGCGCAATCCGCTCATCATTGCCACTGTCCTTGCCCTCGTAGGCAACTTCTTGCATATCTCACTGCCCCAGGTGCTCGACGTTACGCTTGCACGCCTGGGGGCCTGTGCGCTGGCCGTTGGCCTGCTCTGTGTAGGGGCAACACTGGCGGTTGATGGCGGCCGCGGTGCCGAAAAACTGATGGGGGCGGTGGTGGCGATACGGCTGCTGTTGATGCCCCTGGCGGCCGTTGGTATTGGCTGGGCCCTGGGTCTGCCGGTGCTGGAGCGACAGATGTTGTTGTTATTTGGCGCCTTGCCTACAGCGTCGTCCGCCTATGTGTTGGCCGCCCGTATGGGCGGAAATGGCCCCTTGGTGGCGGTGACGATGTCCTTGTCCACGGTTCTGGCCATTGTCACGATACCGCTCTGGTTGATGGCCATGCCCAATCCATGAATGCCTTACGGTGAAAATCATGAGCCCACACGATGGTAAGCCATTAGGCGAAATTAATATGTTTTTGCCAGATGAAGCCGCAACAGAAGCCCTTGCTCAGGCTCTGGCGCCTATGCTTTGCGGCACTCACCCTGCGCTTGCGGGCGTGGCGCCGGGCGGGCGGATTCACCTTCGCGGCGACCTCGGTGCCGGCAAAACCAGCTTCGCCCGAGCCTTGCTGCGGGCCGCCGGAATCACCGGAAGAATCAAAAGTCCAAGCTACGCGCTGCTTGAAAGCTATAATCTTTCTAACTTATACTTCTATCACCTTGATTTTTATAGATTTAGCGATACGCGCGAATGGGTGGACGCAGGATTCAGGGAAATCCTGCGCGATGATGCGGTTGTTTTGATCGAGTGGCCTGAGCGGGCAGGGGGGCTGCTTCCACCGCCGGATCTCGATATCGCGCTCAGTTACGCTGAAAACGGGCGTAACGCACACCTGGCCGCCTATAGCAAGAAAGGACAAACATGGCTGACGATACTCGCCCCCGCAGCACCCGAAGCACCCCGGCAGACGTCTCCCGACGCCGAGTCCTGGCCGCCGCCGGATCGCTCCTGATCATCCCCGTCGTGCCCTCGCTCGCTCATGCCGCCACCATCGTGGCGGTACGTACGTGGCCGGCTGACGAATATACGCGCGTCACGCTCGAGATGGACAGCGAGTTGAAGGCCGAGCATTTCGTGCTCGATGGTCCGGATCGGCTCGTTGTCGATATCGATGGGCTGAGCATGAGTTCGGCCATCAACGAATTGGTGTCCAAGATACGGCCTAACGACCCTTACATTGCGTCGGTGCGTGTGGGCCAGAATCGGCCAGGCGTGGTGCGTCTGGTGATGGACCTCAAGCAGCCCGTTGCGCCGCAGGTTTTTACCCTGAAGCCAGTGGGCGAGTACAAGTACCGTCTGGTGCTCGACCTGTACCCCAAGGTGGCGCAAGATCCCTTGCTGGCCATCCTGAACAATGCGGACAAGGATCCCCTGGCCGATGTGCTGGAAGACCTTGCGCGCAATTCGCCATCCGCCGCGCCGGTGCCATCGATGCCGGGCCAACAACTGCCGCCTATGGCCACCAAGCCCCAAGCACCGGCCTTGCCGCCCATCGAGCCGCCCGGTACCCGGGCGCCTTCGCGCTCGCGGCCGTTGCTGGTTGCGCTCGATCCGGGTCATGGGGGTGAAGATCCGGGCGCAGTCGGCCGGGGCGGCACACGCGAAAAAGATGTGGTGCTCAGCATCGCGCGCAGGCTCAAAAAGCTGATCGACAGCCAGCCCAATATGCGCGCCTACCTCACGCGCGACAACGACTATTTTGTGCCTTTGCATGTGCGCGTGCAGAAGGCGCGTCGCGTCAAGGCCGATCTCTTCATCTCCATCCATGCCGATGCCTGGATCAAACCCAGTGCGCGCGGCTCTTCAGTGTTTGCGCTGTCGCAGAACGGCGCTACCAGCGCCGCGGCCCGTATCATGGCCAAGCGCGAAAACGACGCCGATCTGGTTGGTGGCGTAAATCTGGGCTCGCATGATGCGCAAGTCGCCAAGGTGCTGCTCGATCTGTCCACCACGGCGCAGATCAATGATTCAGTGCGCATCGGCTCCCGGGTGCTGGACGAGATCTCCAAGATCAATACCCTGCACAAGCGGGGTGTTGAACGAGCCGGTTTCGCGGTGCTCAAGGCGCCCGACATTCCGTCCATCCTGGTCGAAACGGCCTTCATCAGCAATCCCGAAGAAGAGCGCAAGCTGCGCAGCCCCAAATACCAGGACGAGATGGCCAGTGCGCTGCTGACGGCTATCAGCGGTTACTTCAACGCCCGCCCTACGCTGGCGAGCAGAGGCTAAGTCGGCAGCCAGCGCAGCGGCCAGGCACCGGCGCGTATGTTCTGCAGCCAGAGCGTGCACGTCAGTGTCTTGGCATCCGTGACGCCGCCATCGCGGCACGCCGCGTACAGCGCCTCGTCCGACAGCGAGCAAACGTCCAGGAACTCATCCTCATCAAGCTTGCGCGTACCAGCCGTCAGGCCTCGCGCGACATAAATATGGATGATCTCGGTGGAATAGGCGATAGCCAGATGCATGGCACCCGCTTTGGCCCATTCCGCAGCGGTGTAGCCGGTTTCTTCGAGCAGTTCGCGTTGCGCACAGACTAGCGGGTCTTCGCCCGGGTCGAGCTTACCGGCCGGAAACTCCGTCATCACGCGGGCCACCGGGTAGCGGTATTGGCGCTCCAGCAGAACATGCCGGTCGTCCAGCAGCGGGATGACGACTACCGCGCCGGGGTGGACGATGTACTCGCGGCTGGATGTGCCGCCGTCGGGCATGCGCACCGTATCGCGGCGCGCCTTAAGGAAATTTCCGTCAAACAGCTGTTTGCTGTCGATCAGTGTTTCGACCAGATGGGCGTCCGGATGGTTGGAAGCGGAGTGATCCGGGGCGATCTTCATGATGCGTGTTTCTCCAGCGCGACGGTGACGGGTTTGGCGCCCAATAGGCGCACCAGCGTATCGGGGGCGAGCGCGATCAGGAAGCCGCGCCGCCCGCCATTCAGGTAGATAACCGGATAGTCGAGCAGGCCTGCTTCTATCCATACCGGCATTTTCTTGCGCGTGGCAAACGGTGAGGTGCCGCCCACCATGTAGCCTGAATTGCGCTGTGCCGTTTCGGGGGAGCAGGGGGCGATTTTCTTGGCGCCGGTCTGCCGTGCAAGGTTTTTGGTGGATACCTCCATGTCGCCGTGCATCACGATGACCAGCGGTTTGCCGTTTTCGTCTTCCATAATCAGCGTCTTGGCCACCTGGTGTGGATCGACGCCTAACTGGCGAGCGGATTCGCGCGCGCCGCCGTGCTCGACGTATTCGTAGGGGTGTTCGCTGAATGGCACCTTGTGCTTTTTGAGCAACTGAGTGGCGGGTGTTTCAGATATGTGTTTGTCTTTGCTCATGGCATGGGGCGGGCGCTGTCACGCCCGCGGGTGGTGTTTGGCGTGCAGCGCCTTCAGACGCTCGCGCGCAACGTGGGTATAGATCTGTGTCGTGGAAATGTCCGCGTGGCCGAGCAGCATCTGTACCACGCGCAGGTCTGCGCCGTGGTTCAGCAGATGGGTAGCGAAGGCATGGCGCAGCACGTGCGGCGAGAGCGGCACGTGTATATCCGCGAGCGCTGCGTATTTCTTGACGATGAGCCAGAACGACTGCCGGGTCATGGGCGCGGCGCGCGCGGTGACAAACAGGGCGTCGCTGCGGCGCGCGCCAAGCAGGGCTGGGCGCGATGAGGCCAGGTAACGGCTGATCCAGTCCAGGGCCTCTTCGCCCAGCGGCACCAAGCGGTCTTTGCCCCCCTTGCCTTGCAGCACGCGTACGACACCCTCAGTTTGGCTCACATCGAGCATACCCAGGCCCACCAGTTCGCTCACCCGCAAGCCGGTGGCGTAAAGCGTCTCCAGCATGGCGCGATCGCGCAGGCCCAGATTGTCGTCCGTGTCGGGCGCTTCCAACAGAGCCTCCACTTGCGCTTCAGACAGCGTCTTCGGAAAGCGCGCAGGCTGTTTGGCGGCGCGCAAGGTCAAGCAGGGGTCTTCCTGCACGTGCCCGTGGCGCAGCGCCCACAGGTAGTAGCGGCGCAGCGAGGCCAGGCGGCGATTGGCGGTGGTGGCTTTGCTGACGGCATGGCGGGCCGCGAACCATGTTTGTATGTCCGCTGCACCGGCTTGGTCCAGCCCTTTGCCCAGCTTGGCCTGCAGCCATTGCGCAAAGGCGGTCAGGTCGCGCCTATAGGCAGCCAGCGTATTGGCGGCCAAGCCATCTTCCAGCCAGGCGGCATCCAGAAAAGTGTCGATGGAGGCGGGCGGAGTAAAAGGCACGGTGCGGCGGCGCGGTGTTTGGTTGAACCACGCCATCTTAGCGCATCCATTTCCCGGGGCTCGGCGTCAGCGGCAAATGGTTGCAGACCGGGCAAGGCTTCCACGCCAAAGACCAAAACCAAGGCCAAGGCCAAGGCCACTTCTCTTGTCTTCGCCGCCCCTTCGGTGGAGGGCGTTGTTTGACGATCGGTATATACCTATATATATTACGAAACACATCTGGATAATTGTGATTCAACTGCCGCTGAAATCGCGGCGGCAGGGCTTGTTTATATGGCCTGCGCGTGAAAAATCAGAGGAAAACGCATGAAAATAAAACAAGGCCTGTTGTTATTGGCTGCCATGATGGCGGCGCAGGCGACCGCCAGCGCGCAGGATCTGGTGGTGGCGGCTGCGTCCAGCCTCACGAATGCCTTCACAGAGATCGGGCAGCAATTCGAACGTGCGCATCGAGGCGTCAAGGTACTGAACAGCTTTTCCGCGTCGGGCAAGCTTGCTGCCCAGGTGATCGAAGGCGCGCCCGTTGATGTCTTTGCGTCGGCCGATGCCACTGCGATGGACAAGGCAGAACAGCAAGGTTCGATTGACACCGCCACGCGGCGCGACTTCGTGCGCAACGAAGTCGTGCTGATCGTACCCGCCGACAACCCCAGAAGCATCCAGTCGGTGGCAGATCTGTCGCGGGCGGGCGTCACCCGCGTGGCGTTGGGCAATCCGGCATCAGTGCCGGTGGGCCGGTATGCCAAGGCGGCGCTCGAGAAAGACGGCAATTGGCCGGCGGTGGAAAAGGTCCAGGTGCTGGGCCAGAACGTACGGCAGGTGCTCGATTACGTGGCACGCGGCGAGGTGGACGCCGGTTTTGTGTTTGCGACCGACGCGGCCGTGCGACGCGACGCAGTCAAGGTGGTGCAAAAGCTCACCTCACCCGTCCCTGTGCTATACCCCATTGCCCTGGTCAGGCGCGAAGGACGCAATCCGCTGGCCGCCGATTACCTAGACTATGTGCAATCGCCGCAGGGCCATGAAATTCTTGCAAAATACGGCTTTTCCAAGCCCTAACAAGCATGGCTGGGCGGTTGCCGTACGGTGGGGTATTCGGTATGCGGGCACGCTGTCGCGTATGCGGCGGGCCGCCTGGCCAGGTATGCTTCAGGCCTGAACTGTCCGGGCAATCGCATGATGTAATCCGTGCGAATATGGCCGGGCCCCTCAAACTTCTCTATTAACCAAATAATGTCTGGTCTGGCTGTTCCACTGCTTCTGTCGTTGAAGGTTGCTGGCTGGGCGACGCTGCTGGCGGCTGTGCTGGGCATTGCGATCGCGTATGGCTTGTCGCGCTGGCAGTCGCGCTGGGGCGATCTGATCGATTCCATTCTGACCCTGCCGCTGGTGCTGCCGCCCACTGTCATGGGCTACTACCTGCTGGTCCTGCTGGGCCGGCGTGGCTGGCTAGGCCAATGGCTGAGCGGCGCGGGCATCGAATTGGTGTTCACCTGGCAGGGCGCGGTGATCGCCGCCACCATCGTCGCCTTCCCCATGGTGCTCAAGGCGGCGCGCGCCGCCTTCGAAGACGTGGACCACACGCTCGAGAGCGGCGCCCGTGTGCTCGGCCTGGGCAACTGGGCGATTTTCTTCAGGGTATCGCTGCCGCTGGCTATGCGCGGCATTGTCGCCGGTGTGCTGCTGGCGTTCGCGCGTGCCTTGGGTGAATTCGGCGCCACGCTCATGGTGGCCGGCAGTATCCCGGGGCGCACACAGACGCTGTCCATTGCCATCTACGAGGCCGTGCAGGCCGGTGATGATGCGCTGGCAAACACGCTGGTGCTGGTGACGGCGGGCACCTGCATTGCGGTGCTGCTGCTGGCCAGCGTGCTGGTGCCGCACCGCGCCCGCATGCGCGGTGTGCCAGGGGTACTGCGATGATCGAAATAGACATCTACCGCCGCATGCAGGCTGGCAACCGGTCGTTTACATTGGATGTGTCGCTGCGTTCGGGCGCCCGCCGGATCGCGCTCTATGGCCCTTCGGGCGCGGGCAAGTCGCTCACGATCCGCGCCCTGGCTGGGTTGATGCGGCCCGAGCGCGGGCGCATCGTGGTCAATGGCGTCATCCTCTATGACGATGTCAGCGGTGTCTTTCTGCCTCCGCAGGCGCGCCGCTTGGGTTACCTGCAGCAAGACTACGGGCTGTTCCCGCACCTGACTGTGGCTCAGAACATTGCCTTCGGGTTGAGCCGCGGATTGTTCAACCCACGCCGGCGTGCCACGCTGCCCGAACAGGCTATACGTTGGGTGCGGGCGTTCGAGCTGGCGCCGGTGCTGGGCAGCTACCCGGCCGAGCTGTCGGGCGGGCAGCGCCAGCGTGTTGCGCTGGCGCGGGCGCTGGCCGTGGGGCCGCGTGTACTGCTGCTGGACGAGCCGTTGGCCGCCCTGGATGTGGGGCTGCGTGTAAAAATGCGGCGTGAGTTGGCGGATCTACAGGCACAGTTGGACATCCCCACCATTCTCATCACGCACGATCCGCAGGATGCGATGGCGCTGGCAGATCAAGTCTTCAATCTTCACGAAGGCCGCATTGCGGGTAATTGCGCGCCCGCCGACCTGGTCGGTGCGCACGATGCGGCGGCAAACCCGCCTGTTTTGCATGCCGCCGCCAATGGTGGATAGGTAGTGTGCGTGGATCCTGCGTGTGCGCGGCATATGCACATGAATCTGCGCCGACCGGCACAATGGGTGCCGGGGTAAATCAGGCAGCCAATCAGCGGCCAGGGGCCGCCGGCGCATTATTCGGTTACGCCTATCATCACGCTGGAGGCCTTGAAAATGGCCAGTACAGGGTCGCCCGCTTTAAGCGCCATGTCATTCAGGCTGTCCAGGGTCAGCGTGGCGCCCAGCATATGGCCCGAGGGCAGTTCGATCCTCAGGTCGGCGTTGATGGAGCCCGGCGTGATTTCGCGGATATGTCCCGCCAGTTGGTTGCGTGCCGACAGCCGCATGCCCTCACCGGGCTGGCCGACGATGATGGAGGATGCCTTGATGAAGGCCAGCGCGCGCTTTCCTGGCGCCAGACCGAGGCTGTGCGTACTTTCGCTGGTAATGTTGGCGATGATGTCCAGCCCCTCTGCGGCGTGAAGGATAATTTCATCGTTGACGGCGCCATGTGTCACGCGCGTGATTGTGCCGGCCAGGCAATTGCGTGCCGAAGTCTGGATCATCATATTTTGGATCAATGCAAGGTTGGTATCGCCGGCGCCGGGCAGATTGCCGTTGCGCGCCAGTTGAGCCATGAACTCCCGATGTTGCCGTTCCAGGCGCTCGAACAGCGTCAGCAGCTTAACGCCGCGCTCGCTGAGCGTGGCGCCGCCGCCGTGGCGCCCGCCCGTGGTGCGCAGCACCAGGGGTTCGCCGGCCAGGTTGTTCATGGTGTCGACGGCGTCCCAGGCTGCCTTGTAGCTCAACCCTACCTTTCGGGCGGCAGCGCTGATAGAGCCTTCTTGGCCGATAGCTGCCAGCAGGGCCATGCGTCGCTGGCTGCCCCAGTTCTGATCGCCCGAACGAAACGAGATCGACCCGGCCAGTTCGATGACCGGCCTCGGGGAGGATGAGGACAATTGATCGTTCTGCATAACATCTAGTGTACGGCCAAGCGGCACGGACGGTGACAGGCCCGCTTCGGTGTTGCTTTCCTTGCCCGCGCGCGAGGGCGGGGCGGGCGCAAAATGGGAAAAAGGCGCGGCACAGGGGGAGGTACAGACCGAGGCATAAGCCGAACCGCCTCAGCCGGTAGAATGACTCCTTGTTATTCGCTTACGGTCATTGCCGATGCTTGATTTTCCCGAAATGGGGCTGCAAGCCCTGGGGGCCTTGCCTGCCGACGATGTGTTGGTGCTTACCGTCAACAACCGGTATGCGCGCCGCGTGCTGGCCGATCTGTCGGCTCAGTTGGATGCCGCGCGCAGTGTGATGGCCGTACCAGCCGTGGTGCCCCTGTCCGCCTGGCTGGGGAGGTTGGCGGATGATCTGGCCTTTCTGCCCCAATCGGGCCAAGCCATGCGTCAAGTCGACGCATTTGGCGCGCGGTTGCTTTGGCAGCGGGCTATCGAAGATGCCGAGCCCGAGTATCCCTTGCTGGATATCGCGCAGGCGGCGCGCCTGGCGGCCGACGCCGACCGCTTGATGGATGACTGGCGCATTACGGTGCGTCCGGGGCAGGAGACCCCAGACTACACAAGCTTTCTGCGTTGGCGGGCACGTTACCGCACGCTGTTGCGCGAGATGGATTTCGAAGACGGCAACCAGGCTGCGGAACGGGTGGCAGACAGCTTGTGCGACGGCATGCTGGCGCTGCCGGTGCGCACTATTGTGTTGGCCGGCTTCAATGAGTTGTCGCCACGCATGCGCGGCCTGTTGGATAGCCTGCGCGAGCGCGGGATTACTGTGGCCAGCCTTGCCCAGCCAGGGCAAACCGCGCAGCGCGTCTCGCGCGTGGCAGCCGCCGATCCGGATAGCGAATGGCGGCTGGCCGCTGCCTGGGCGGCGCGGCAACTGGCCGCCAATGCCAACGGCCGCTATGCCATTATCGCCGCCCGGCTCGAAGCCGACGTGGTGCTGGCCCATCGATGCCTGCGTGGGGTGCTGGGTGGCGCCTCTCCCTATAACGTTGCGGTGGCGCGCCCCCTTGCCGACTGGCCGCTGACACGGGCCGCCCTGGCGTGGCTTGCTGTGCTGGCCACGCGGGCGGTTGGCCGTGCGTGGGCGCCCACCGATCTGGGGGCGGCATTGTTGGCCGGTGGGTGTGCGGGTGGTGAGCGCGAGGCAGCCGGCCGTGCTGCGCTTGATGCCTGGTGGCGACGCCGTAAAATCGTGGCGGTGGGCCCCGACGCGCTCAGTGAACAACTGGCGCGGTATACGCCGCAGCTGGCCCAGGCCTGGCGCGCATGCACCGAGGCGCTTGCGAATGCCCATGATGCCGCAACGACAGACGTCTGGGCAACGCGTTTCCGTGGGTGGCTGGACACCCTTGGCTTTCCGGGCGGGGACACGCTCGACAGCCATGCCTACCAGGCGCTGGAGGCATTCGATCGCCTGCTCGACAGCATGGCCCGGCTTGCGCCGGTCATGGGGGTATTGTCGATGGGCCGCGCCGTCGCGCTGTTGCGCCAACTGGCTCGTGAAACGCCGTTTCAGCCCCAGCGCGATCCATCCTCGCGGCTCGACGTGCTGGGCTTTCTGGAGTCCGAAGGTGGGCGCTGGGATGCTGTGTGGGTGCTGGGGCTGACAGACGAAGCGCTGCCTGCGCCGGCCCGGCCCAATCCCTTCGTTCCTCTGGCGGCCCAGCGAGAGGCCGGTGCACCGCGCGCCACGCCGGAGCGTGAACTGCAATGGGCCAAGTCCCTTTATGCTTCCCTCCTCGAATGTGCGCCCGAGGTGGTGCTGTGCCATCCCCAGGCGGAGGGCGAGCGCATATTGCGGCCCAGCCCCTGCATTGCGGAGGTGCCGCTGGCCATCCAGCCGGCAAGCGCGCCTGCGAGTGCCGTGGCTACTTTCGGCAACGTCCTCGAATACGTCGTCGACGATCAAGGCCCGCCTTTGGATGAGGGTGCGCCGACGCGCGGCGGCATAGGCGTCATCGACACCCAGGCCCGCAATCCCCTCTGGGCGTACGCTAAATACCGTCTGGGGGCCAGCGAGCTCGCGCCCTATGCCGAGGTCTTCAACCAGAATAATCGCGGCGAGCTGCTGCACCGCGCGGTCGAACTGGTGTGGCGCATGCTGGGGGCCCAAGAGGCGCTGCACGAACGCACGCTTGAGGGCAGCCTGGACGAGCTCGTGGCCGAGTGCGTGGAGCAGGCCGCACAGGAGTTTTTGGCAAACTACGGCCATACGCTGCGCGCGCTCGAAACTGCCCGAGCCTGCGGGGTGGTGCGAGAATGGCTGGACGTCGAAATGCGTCGCCCGCCGTTCAGCGTCAAGGACGTGGAGCAGGAGTACGCCTGGCGGCACGGGCCGCTGGCGCTCTCGCTGCGCTTGGACCGCATCGACCTTCTGCACGACGGTCGCCTCGCGGTGATCGATTACAAATCGGGCGCGGGCAATATCGATCCGCGCGCAGACTGGATGCGGGCGCGTCCGGTCAATGTGCAATTGCCGTTCTACGCTGCTGTGCTTGCCGAGCACAGCAGCGAGGTCGGCGCTTTGGTGCTGGCGCGTCTGCACGCCAAAGAGATTCAGGCGCGCGGCCTTGAAGACGGCGATTACGGTTTCGAAGGCGTCGCAGGCCTGGATGACTGGCCTGCCTTCAAAGGCCTGGCCTGGCAGGATGTTATGCAGCGCTGGCGCACCACCATCGAAGCGCTTGCCGACGAGTACGCCCAGGGCGTGGCCCGCAATACCAGCCTGCGCGCCGATGACCTGCGCTATTGTGATGTCCGGCCGTTTCTGCGGCTGACCGAACAGTATCCGGAGGAATGACTTGAGCATTCGCCAACCCTCTGACAGCGCCGTGCGCGCTGCCGCGATCGACCCTTCGCAATCCTTCCTGATCCAGGCCCCAGCGGGCTCGGGCAAGACGGAGCTGCTCACCGACCGCATCCTGGCTTTGCTGGCCACTGTCAACAGGCCTGAAGAGATCGTGGCCATCACCTTCACCCGCAAGGCGGCCTCAGAGATGCACGAGCGGGTGTTGGCCAAGCTGCGCGCCGGGGCTGGCCCGGCACCGGGGGAGGCTTATAAGTTGCCGGGCTGGCGCTTGGCGCAACAGGCACTGGCGCGCGACAAGGATCTCGGATGGAGTCTGCTTGACTACCCCGCACGCTTGAGCATACGCACGATCGATTCCTTCTGCGCCTATTTGGTGCGGGCCATGCCTTGGCTCAGCGCCATGGGCGGCGTGCCCGCCATCACCGACCAGGCGCGCGAGCACTACGAAGCGGCCGCCCAGGCCACGCTCGATATGGCGGACGACAACCAGGCTGTAGCTGATTTCATCGCACATCTGGACGTGGACGTCCGCGCCGCGCGCGGCCTGATCGCCGACATGCTCGGCAGCCGCGACCAGTGGCTGCCATTATTGGGCCGAGGCGCCAACAACGAGCAGTTGCTCGAAAGCCTTGCTCGTGCGGTGGCGCAAGATTTGGAGCGTCTGGCCACCGCCATGCCGCCGGGTTGGGCCGACGGTCTGGCGCCAAGCCTGCGGCAGGCCGCCCAGACGCTGGCGGCCGCCGGCGACGACGATGCGAGCCCCTTGCTCGATTGGGACGGGGAACCCTTTGAACCGCATATAGATAGCCTCCCGCAGTGGCAGGCGCTGGCGCAGGCGCTGCTGACCGGCAAGGGCACGCTGCGGCGCACTGTGACCAAAAAACAAGGCTTTGAGCCCAAGACCGCGCACAAGGAAGCGTTTCTGGCCTGGTTGGGCGCGGTGCCCGACGACGAGCCCTGGGTGGGCATGCTCAATGACATCAAGATGGCGCCTCCGGGCGGCTATACCGCCGAGCAGGAGCGTGTGCTGGAAGTGCTGCTGGAGGTGTTATGGCTGGCTGCCGCCCAGCTCAAGCTGCGGTTTGCCGAGATGGCAGAGGTAGACTTCATCGAAATTTCGCAGCGTGCGCTGGAGGCGCTGGGTCGCATCGACGACCCAAGCGATCTGCTGCTGTCGCTGGACAGCAGCATCCGCCACATCCTGGTCGATGAATTCCAGGACACCAGCCAGACGCAGATCCGCTTGCTGGAGTTGTTGACGGCAGGCTGGATGCCGGATGACGGTCATACCCTGTTTCTGGTGGGGGATCCGATGCAATCCATCTATCGTTTTCGCAAGGCAGATGTGGGCGGCTTCTTGAACGTGCGCGACAACGGCTTGGGCACAGTCAGCCTGAAGGCGCTGAACTTGACTGAGAACTTCCGTTCGCAGGGCAACCTGGTGCAATGGGTGAACGACACATGCCTGCCCATTTTCCCGAGCAAGAATCATCCTGGCCTGGGGGCGATTACTTTTACGCGGTCTGTACCGTTCAATGAGCCGGCGCCCGGTCTGGGCGCGGTGTTTCATCCCATCTGGGTTGCGGCGCGGGATGATGATGACGACGACGCTGACGAAAGCGCGCCGCAGGCTGGCGAGGCTGAGGCGCTGGCCGTGTCGCTGGCGCGCCGGGCGCTCGAAAAATATGCGCATAAAGAAAAGCCGGTCGCCGTCCTGGTGCGGGCGCGCGGCCACCTCCAGGGCATGGTGCACCGCCTGGCACAGGAGGGTATCCCCTGCCGGGCGGTGGAACTGGTGACGTTGGAGTCGCGGCAGGTGGTGATAGACCTGGCGCAGCTGGCGCGCGCCCTGGCCCATCCGGCCGACCGCCTGGCCTGGCTGTCGGTCTTGCGGTCGCCGTTGTGCGGGCTGACGCTGGCGTCGCTCCATGCCTTGTTCGGGCACGATCTGAACACCCCGGTGCCGCGCCTGCTGGCGCAGTGGATAGCGGCTGCGGTCGCACCGCCGTCTTATCCGGCACAGTCGGCTCAAACGGCTCAAACGGCTCAAACGGCTCAAACGGCTCAAACGGCTCAAACGGTGACGGCGCACGCGGCGGACGAGGCAACGCAGCCCACTGCACAGCGCGTCGTCCTGCCGCCTGACGAGGCAATGCGGTTGCGGCTGGCTGCCGCTGTATTGCTGGATACGGGCAACGCAGCCGGCACGATTCCCTTTGCCGCTTGGCTGGAGGACTGCTGGGCGCGCCTGGGGGGGCCGGAGATTTACTACCGCAACCCGGGCGATTCCGCCGACGCCGAGCGGCTGTTTCGCCTGATCGAAGATATTGCGCCTTATGGCCAACTCGATCCCGTCGACCTGGAGGCACGTCTGGCACAGTTGTATGCCGCTCCCGAAAACAGCGGCCGCGCTGTGGATGTCATGACCATCCACAAGTCCAAGGGGCTGGAGTTCGAGACTGTGATCATGACCGGCCTGCATCGCCGCCCGCGTGGCGACGTGGCGCCGTTGATGTATTTCGAGCCGCATGGCGACGAAGTACTGCTGGGGCCCATCAAGCCCCGTGTGTCGGCGCAGGCGGACCCGGTGACGGCCTATCTCGCTGCGCGAGAGAAGAAGCGCGCAGCCTACGAAACAGACCGCCTGCTTTACGTGGGCCTGACGCGCGCACGATCCGAACTGCACCTGATCGGCGAAGTTGCCCTTGACGAAGGCGGCCAAGCAAAACGGCCCTCGGCCTCCTCGCTGTTGGGCCGGCTGTGGGATCAACTGGATGTGCCGCCGCCGCCCTCGGCGTTCGGCACACCCGAGGCTGCGCCGGGTGCGGCAAGCGATATGGCATCCCCAGCGCCCGCCGCGTCGCGCCAGCTTTCAACCCAACGCTATTTGGTGCGGCGCGCGCTGGATACGCTGGCCGATGCGCCGCCCGCACCCGCCGCCCGGGTTGGCGCCACCGCCATGCCGTGGAGCTGGCGTGAATCCGCAGGCGCCGAGGCGGTCATCGGCACCGTGGCACACGCCTGGC
Source organism: Pusillimonas sp. TS35 (assembly GCF_009857885.1). Classification (GTDB taxonomy): domain Bacteria; phylum Pseudomonadota; class Gammaproteobacteria; order Burkholderiales; family Burkholderiaceae_B; genus Allopusillimonas; species Allopusillimonas lactea. The sequence goes on from NZ_WWER01000004.1 coordinate 80,849, forward strand.
TGGAGCGCATCGGCAAAGGGGGCGCCGACACCTGGCCGGTCGAACGCGTACGCGAATGCCTGCCCGTCTTTCGCCGCCAGTTGGCACGCGCCGGTTTGCCCGATACCGGCTTGGATGACGCCGCCCAGGCGCTATGCGAAACCTTGATCGCCACGCTTACCAGCGAGCGTGGCCAATGGCTGCTGCGCGTCGCCCAGGCCTACCGCGAATGGTCTCTGCTCGACATCAGTGGACGCGTGTCCATTATTGACCTGGCGATTTCGCAGGAAAACGACTGGCTGGTGGTGGACTACAAGACTGGGGTGCCAAGGCCGGGCGAATCTGCGGCGCAGTACGCCGAGCGCATGCGCGAACGCTACCGCGACCAGATCGAGCGCTATTGCCGGCACGTTACCGCCCTGGATGGCCGTCCCGCGCGCGGAGCACTGTACTTCCCGCGCGCCGACATCTGGGTGGAATATCCGGCGGAGGCGTCGCACGCCGTCGGCGTGCAAGCCATGCTGCCCGGAATGTAGTTAAAGGCTGCCGATCGATTGCCGATCCGTAAGCACGAGGGCTGCTGTCAAGCCCTCAATGCAGGAATGCTGCCTGCCAGGCGCAACGACGGCAGGCAGCCGTCGCTGCACGCATCAGAGCTTTTCCGTCTGGCCCGCCTTGGGTTTCCAGGCCAGCAACCGGTCTTCAAACACGCTGACCAGGCCATCGAGCACCAGGGCGAACACAGTTAGCACCACAATGCCGGCAAACACGGTATTGACATCCAACGTGCCTTCGGCTTGCAGGATCAGGTAGCCTACGCCGCTGGCCGAGCCGAGATACTCGCCCACCACAGCGCCCACGAAAGCCAGGCCTACCGAAGTATGCAGGCTGGAGAATACCCAACTGGTTGCGGAGGGGATATAGACATGGCGCAGCAACTGCTTGCGGTTTGCGCCCAGCATGCGGGCGTTGTCCAGCAGGGTGGAGGGCACTTCGCGCACACCTTGGTACACATTGAAGAACACAATGAAGAACACCAGCGTTACCGCAAGCGCCACCTTGGACCAGATCCCCAGGCCAAACCACATGCCGAAGATCGGCGCCAGAATCACGCGCGGCATCGAGTTGAGCGCGGTGATGTAGGGGTCGAGCAGGGCGCTGGCGCCTGGGGACAGGCCCAGCCACAGGCCAATGGCCAGCCCGGCGATCGTGCCGATGGCAAACGCCAGCATGGTTTCGGCAAGGGTGACGCCCAAGTGCTGGTAAATATCGGCGTTGGTGACGAACCAGGCCCAAATCACTTTGGCGACTTCGACGGGTTGACCGAAGAAGAACGCGAAATTGTTGTTGCGCGATGCCAGGTGCCAGGAGACCAGCACGATAAGCAGCAACAGCACTTGCCAGAAGCGCAGGGACAGGTTGGTTGATTTTTTGGAGGAAGACATTGTTGTTCAGGCCCGTTTCTGCTGGGCGTAGCCCTTGAGTACTTCTTCGCGCAAAACATCCCAGATCGCCGTATGCAGTTCGATGAAACGCGGGTTGTTGCGCACTTCGGCCACATCGCGCGGACGCGGAATATCGATCTGGAACTCACCGATGGGGTGGGTGGCGGGGCCGGCCGACAGCACGACGACGCGGTCGCTCATGGCGATTGCTTCGTCCAGGTCGTGTGTGATGAACAGTACGGCCTTGCGTTTGGCCATCCAGATCTCGAGCACTTCGTTCTCCATCAACTGGCGGGTCTGGATGTCCAGCGCGGAGAACGGCTCGTCCATAAGGATAATGTCGGGGTCGCGAATCAGCGTTTGGGCCAGCATTGCGCGTTTGCGCATGCCGCCCGACATCTGGTGCGGATAGCGGTTTTCGAAGCCGCCCAGGCCGACGCGGCGCAGCCATTCGCGGCCGCGTTGGTCGGCCTCGGATGGCGCCACGCCCGCGAATTCCAGGCCAGCCACCACGTTCGAGAGTGCATCGCGCCAGGGCATGAGTGCTTCGCCCTGGAACATATAGCCGGCACGCGCATTCACACCCTTGAGCTCTTCACCGAATACGCGCACGCTGCCCGAGGAAGGGGCCAGCAGACCCGCCCCCACATTGAGCAGCGTGGACTTGCCGCACCCCGTGGGGCCCACCACTGACACGAACTCGCCCGGCGCGATCTTAATGGTTGCGTCCTTGACGGCGGTGTAGCTTTTTCCGCCGCCCTCATTGGACGCGAAAGTACAGGTTATGTTGTCGAGAGAAAGCGCTGCTTCAGGCATTGGGGTATTTCTTATTGGCCTTGATTACGAAGTCGTTCGTCCAAACCTTGGAGATATCGATCTTGTCGGCGGGGAAGTTGGGCACATAGGCAGCCAGGGCGTTCAAGGCGGTCTTGGGGCCGTCTTCGGGCACCATGCCGTCTGCGGAGAGGGCTTCCATATTGCCCTTGAGCGCCAGCTTGTACAGATCGATGTCGCCCAGCAGGTATTTTTCGGGCACTGTCTTGGCGATTACTTCGGGGCTGTTCGCATGGATCCACTTGTCGGCGCGCACGATGGCATTGGCCAGCGCTTGGGCGGTGTTGGGATGTTCGTCGATGAACTTCTGCGACGTGTACAGGCAGCCGGAGGGCATATTGCCGCCGAAAATCGCCTTGGTGTCTTTAATGGTGCGCGTGTCGGCGATGATAGTGATTGCGTCTTCTTTGAGCAGCGTGCTGATCACTGGGTCGAGGTTGGCAATGGCGTCGATCTGGCCCGTGCGCAGCGCGGTAATGGCACCAGCGCCGGCTCCGACGCCGATGTACGACACCTCGTTGGGCTTGACGCCGTGCTTGTCCAGGAAAAAGCTGGCCATCATGTTGGTGGAAGAGCCCGGTGCGGTCACACCGATTTTCTTGCCCTTCAGATCGGCGGGCGATTTGTAGCCTGCCATGGTCTTTTTGGAGATCGCCAGCACGATCATCGGTGCCGCGCCTTGCTGCGCGAAGGCACGGTAGGCCTGGCCCTTGGACTGCAGCGTGATGGTGTGCTCGAAGGCGCCTGAAACGACATCGGCGCTGCCGCCCACCACTGCCTGCAGGGCTTTTGAGCCGCCGGCAAAGTCGACAATCTTGGCGTCCAGGCCTTCGTCCTTGAAATAGCCGTTGATGTGTGCGATCGACAAAGGCAGGTAGTAGATCAGCGCCTGGCCGCCCACAGCGATGGTGACGTCTTTCTTTTCGAGTTGCTGGGCTTTTGCCATGGCTGGCGCGAACGTGGCTGCGCCGGCTACGCCTGCCATTTTGAGTAGGTCGCGACGGGTGATGGACATATCGGTATCTCCGGAATTGGTTTTTGTGCTTGTTATAGTACTGTAGAAACGACTGGTAACGTAAAGCCCGGCCGGGCATGCGCCCGCCTACCGCCGGGCGCACTTACGTGCTGCGCCGCTCCATCAGCGCCCAGGCGATGGTGCCTGCATCCACGTACTCAAGCTCGCTGCCGGCGGGTACGCCGCGCGCCAGCCGGCTCACCGACAGCCCTTGCTCGCGCAGCAGTTCGGCCAGGTAATGCGCGGTGGTTTCGCCTTCGGCCGTGAAGTTGGTGGCGAGGATGACTTCCTTGACCATGCCGTCGCCTGCGCGCTTGAGCAGGCGGTCAAATTGCAGCTCGCGCGGGCCCACGCCTTCCAGGGGGGCCAGGCGGCCCATCAGCACGTAGTACAGGCCACGGTAGCCGTGGCTGGACTCGATCATGTTTTGATCGGCCGGCGTTTCCACAATGCACAGCAGCGAGGCGTCGCGCTTCGGGTTGGCACAGGTAGGGCACACTTCATCTACGGAAAAGCCATTGCAGCGCGTGCAATGGCGCAGGTCGTGTACCGCGGCCGCCAGGGCCCGGCTGAGCTGGTCCGCACCATTACGGTCGTGTTGCATCAAGTGGTAGGCCATGCGGCGCGCCGAACGCACGCCCACGCCAGGCAGGCAACGCAGCGATTCGATCAGGGCCTTGAGCGGTTCGGGCTCGGGCAATTGGGCGTCCATGCGACACCGCCTGTCAGAAGGGGAGCTTCATCCCGGGAGGCAGCGGCATACCAGCGGTGACGGCTGACATTTTTTCCTGAGCCGTTGCTTCTGCCTTGCGTAGGGCATCGTTGAATGCCGCCGCGACCAGGTCTTCGAGCATATCTTTGTCGTCGCCCAAAAGCGAAGGATCAATGGTGACGCGCTTGACGTCGTTGCGGCAGGTCATGGATACCTTGACCAGGCCGCCGCCGGCCGCGCCGTCTACAACGATGTCCGCCAGCGCTTCCTGCGCCTTTTTCATGTTTTCCTGCATTTGCTGCGCCTGGCGCATCAAGCCGGCAATCTGGCCTTTCATCATGATGAGTGCTTCCTGAGTAAAGAAAATTCGAAGGTTATATTTTGGTGACGTCTTTGACGCAACTGTCGTTAAACTGTAGTTAAACTGTAGCGAATTTCGCCGATACGTCTTGCTTGGGGCGCTACGGGCATGGTGCGCGGGCGGTGCCGCCATCGGCTACCGATCAGGCTGCTTTTTCCTCCGCAGCGCTGATCGACCCGGGCACGACTTGCGCGCCGAAATCGCTGATAAGCGACTGCACAAACGGGTCTTGCCCGACAGCCTGCTCCGCTTCCTTCTGCCGCTCCGCGCGCCGTGCCTGGGCTACCGCATGGGCGGTTTCGTCGCCCGTATGACCAAACACGACATCAAGTTGGACTGCCGTGCCGAAGTGTTCGGACAGCACTGTGCGCAGCCGCGCCTTGCCCTGGATCTCGGTGAGCGAGCGGATGGCGACCCGCAGGCGCACCGCGTCGCCCTGCGCACCCAGCCATTCGCTTTGGCGGGCGAGCTCTGCCGCGAGGCCCGACAGCGGCAATTGTGCCGCAAGGGCCGGCCATTCGCCGGATGTCATGCTGCTCAGCCGCGGCGTCTTGCTTTTCTTGCGCGCCGGGGGGGTGATGCCGGGCGGTAATACCGTTTCGCCGGCGGCCTCGCGCAAGGCAAACCCGCCGGGCATGTCATTGGCGCCGTCATCATCGTCGTCCATGCCGGCTGGTACGAAGCGCGCGTCGTCGTAGTACGACTCGTCTTCAGACCGCATGGTTTCAAAATCGTCGTTTCCCGCATCCACGCTTTGCACGGCTTCTATGCTGCTTGCGGCACCCGCGGGCGCCGTGGGAGAAACCGGGGGCCGAATGCGTGTGGCCGGCGTGGAGGTAGTGGCCGGCGTCACCGCCAGGGCGGCATTGGCGCCCTTGGCCTGCGGGTCGTCCTCCCATGCGGGGATGTCGTTCAGAGCTGGTACGGGCGTTTCGGACGCGGGTGCGCTTGCGTTGGTCTGCGAAGCATTCTGTGTGCTTGCCGAATGCTCGCCTTTGATGCTTGCAGGCGAGGCGGCAGCAGGTGGGGCGGCAGCATGTGCGGTTGCCGCCGTCGCGGGTGCGGCCGCGGAGAGGGGCGGTGGGACAGGCGCGGCCGAGGCTGTTGTGGCTGCCGTCGCTGATGTTGCGGCGGAGGCGCCAGTGCTTGCGCCTGGCGCCACGGTGGGCGGCGATGCAGGCTGCGGCTTGGCGCTGGCGGGCGGTGTTGTGCCGGCCGGGAGGAGCGACAGCATGCGCAGGCAGGCCATGACGAAGCCAGCGTACTCATCCGGTGCCAGCGACAGCTCGCCGCGGCTATGCACGGCGACCGCGTAGAACAACTGAAGCGCGTCGGCCTGCAGTAATGACGCCAAGCTGGCAATGTCGGCCGCGAGCGGGTCGTCGGCCGGCGTGGTGCCGGGCAGCCGTTGTTCGATTGCGACGCGCGACAGCAACACAGCCAGATCGCCCAGCGCGCCCGAGTAGGAGAGGCCGCGCACGGCGAGTTCGTCGGCGACCGCCAGCACCTGTGTGGCATCGCCTTGCGCCAGCGCCTGGAGCAGGGTGACGAGGTGGCGCTGATCTATCGTGCCCAACATACCCTGCACCGCGTCGCCCGTGAGGTTGCCGGCGCTGTACGCAATGGCTTGGTCGGTGAGGGATAGCGCGTCGCGCATTGAGCCCGCCGCCGCCTGCGCCAGCAGACGCAGGGCGGGGGTTTCGTACTGTATTTGTTCTTGGTCTAGCACGCCCTGAAGGTGGCCCACGATGGCTTCTGCCGTCATCTGCTTCAGGTTGAACTGCAGGCAGCGTGACAGCACCGTAACGGGGATCTTCTGCGGATCGGTGGTGGCAAGGATAAACTTGACGTGCGGTGGTGGCTCTTCCAGCGTCTTGAGCATGGCGTTGAACGCATGGCCCGTGAGCATGTGCACTTCGTCGATCATATAGACCTTGAAGCGCCCGCTTCCCGGCGCATAGATGGCCTGCTCCAGCAATTGAGTCATTTCGTCCACACCGCGGTTCGAGGCGGCGTCGAGCTCGACATAATCGACAAAGCGGCCGGCGTCGATCTCGGTGCAGGCCTGGCAGACGCCGCAGGGTGTTGCGGTAATACCGGTTTCGCAGTTGAGCGACTTGGCCAGGATGCGCGACAGCGTTGTCTTGCCGACGCCGCGCGTGCCGGTGAACAGCCAGGCGTGGTGCAGCCGCTGGGTGGACAATGCGTGCGTGAGGGCGCGCACGACGTGATCCTGACCGATCAGCGTGTCGAACGACCGAGGCCGCCATTTGCGCGCAAGTACCAGATATGTCATGCGAAAAAGCCGGTAACCCGAAAGGCAAACAGAAAGTGTACCTGATTGGTACCCGCCATGGCGCCTGGCGAGGCTGGGTGGCGTGGGTAGGGCACTTGCGTGCCTGAGCGGAGGGTGGGGGGGCGGGTAGGGCGCGTAGCGCGGCTGCCTGGGGCGCCTACTGATTTTAAGGGCCGCTGGGCTGGCCTGGCGGCTAGCCCCGACCCTAAAAATGAGAGGCGAGCCTTACTTCGGCACTGATTCTGAACGGCTGTGGCTGCTTCGTTCCCGACCTGACCAGATTCACCGTCGAACCATGCGAAGGGGCCCGCCAGATACATTCTAGCAGGTGTGCGGCCCGCGCGCTCGAAAGATCCGCGCGCAAAGCATTGGGTGCGTACCTGCAGGGGGCGAGCGGCGGGCGGGGAACGGTGGGCGGGGGCGAGCGGGCCAGGAAGGAGCCGGTGTAGCCAGGCCCCCGGGGCGCTTGTACTTACCCGCGCGCTTTGGCGATTAGTTGGTCGAGCTCTACCGCGTCGGCGGCGAACTTGCGGATACCTTCGGCCAGCTTTTCGGTGGCCATCGCATCCTGGTTCAACCCGGTACGGAAGGCCACTTCATTGCTGGCCTGCCATTCAGGTGCATTGTGACGGGCGCTGTCGGGGTCTAGCTGGCGCGTCAGGGGTTCGGTGCTGGCCGATAGCTCGCCCAGCAGCTCGGGGCTGATGGTGAGCAGGTCGCATCCAGCCAGGGCTCGGATCTGCCCGATATTGCGGAAACTGGCACCCATGATTTCGGTGCGGATGTCGTAAGCCTTGTAGTAATCGTAAATGCGGCGTACAGACTGCACGCCAGGATCATTGGCGCCGCTGGAAGCGGCTTCGTCCCATTTTGCGCCGGCGTCTTTCTTGTACCAATCGTAGATGCGGCCCACAAAGGGCGAAACCAGTTGCGCCTTGGCCTGCGCGCAGGCCAAGGCTTGAGGCAGGCAGAACAGCAGCGTCATGTTGCAGCGTATGCCTTCGGACTGCAGCACTTTGGCGGCCTGCACGCCTTCCCAGGTGGAAGCCAGCTTGATCAATACGCGCTCGCGGTCTATGCCTCGACGCTTGTACATGGCAACAATCTGGCGCGCGCGCTCAATGCTGGCCTGCGTATCGAAAGACAGCCTGGCATCCACTTCGGTGGACACGCGGCCCGGGATGATGTTCAGTATCTCGTGGCCGAAGGCGACCAGCACCTGGCTGGCCAGCTCGGGCAGCGAGACGCTCCGATGGTCGGTGATCACCTGTTGCACGAGCTCGCGGTTTTCTTCCTGCTTCACCGCCTTCAGGATCAAGGACGGGTTGGTGGTTGCGTCCGTGGGCCGGTAGGTGCGCATGGTAGCGAAATCACCGCTGTCGGCGACAACCGTGGTGAACTGGCGTAGGGTTTCAAGCTGGCTGGTCATTGCGGCGCACGGTCTCTGTTCAATAAGGTTGCTGAAAACCTTTACTGTAGAGCATTTTTCCGCGCGGGGTGTTATGGCTTGCGTCACGCGGGGGCTTCGCGAAACGGCTGAAAAAGGGCGCGGGGCAGGCACAGCAACGCTGCCCCGGGTTTTTTTGGAGGCGCAATCGCTCTCAAGTATAATAGGAAGGTTTAATTATTGACTTTATATCCGGGGTTTACAGTGCTGCCGTCACTCTTTTCCGAGGGGGCCAACGGGTCTCCTCCTGCAATTCTTGCTTTGGCCGACGGTACCATCTTCAGGGGTGTCTCGATCGGCGCCGATGGTCATTGCGTCGCCGAAATCGTCTTCAACACGTCCATGACGGGCTACCAGGAGATCCTTACCGATCCCAGCTACGACGGCCAGATCGTAACACTTACGTATCCACACATCGGCAATACCGGCGTCAACGAAGAAGACGTCGAATCCGCCAAAATCCACGCCGCGGGCCTGGTCGTGCGCGACTGCTCGCTGCGCGTCTCCAATTTCCGCGCTACCAAGTCGCTGCCCGAATACCTCAAGGCGCAGGGGGTGGTGGGCATTGCGGGTATCGATACCCGCAAGCTCACGCGCATTTTGCGCGACGGCGGGGCGCAGGGCGCCTGCATCCTGGTGGGCGACGACGCCAACCGCGCGCTTGAACTGGCCCGCAGCTTCCCCGGTATGTCGGGGCAGGATCTCGCCCGCAAGGTGTCCCTGAAGCAAAGCCGCAGCTGGGAAGAAGGCACATGGAAGCTCGGCGAAGGCTACACCAGGCCCGAAACCGGCGCGTACCATGTCGTGGCCTACGACTACGGCGTCAAGTCCAATATCCTGCGCCTGCTGGCCGACCGCGGCTGCCGCATCACGCTGGTGCCGGCTGAAACCCCCGTGGCTGACATCCTCGCCCTCAATCCCGATGGTCTGTTCCTGTCCAACGGCCCTGGCGACCCGGAGCCTTGCACCTACGCCATCGACACCGCCAAGGCCGCCATCGAGCGCAAGATACCGCTGTTCGGCATCTGCCTTGGCCAGCAGATCATGGGCCTGGCCATGCACGGCAAAACCATCAAGATGAAAACCGGTCATCACGGCGCCAACCACCCGGTGCAAGATCTGGACACCGGGCGCGTCTTCATCACCAGCCAGAACCACGGCTTCAATGTCGACCCGCAAACCCTGCCGGCCAATGTGCGCGTCACGCACGTCTCGCTCTTCGACGGCACGCTGCAGGGCTTCGAGCTTACCGACGCGCCCGCCTTCTGTTTCCAGGGGCACCCTGAAGCCAGCCCCGGCCCGCACGACATCGTTGTGCTCTTCGATAAATTCATCAGCCTCATGGCCGGTCAAAAATAATTCAGCAATATGCCCAAGCGTTCAGACATAAAAAGCATTCTCATCATCGGCGCCGGCCCCATCATCATCGGGCAGGCGTGCGAGTTCGACTATTCCGGGGCGCAGGCCTGCAAGGCGCTCAAGGCTGATGGTTTCCGCACCATCCTGGTCAACAGCAATCCGGCCACCATCATGACCGACCCGGATACGGCCGATGTCACCTACATCGAGCCCATCACCTGGGAAGCAGTCGAAAAAATCATCGAGCGCGAAAAGCCCGACGCGCTGCTGCCCACCATGGGCGGCCAGACGGCGCTCAATTGCGCGCTCGATCTTGCCCGCCACGGCGTGCTCGAGCGCCACGGCGTTGAGCTCATCGGCGCCAATGCGCACGCCATCGAAAAGGCCGAAGACCGCCAGAAATTCAAGCAGGCCATGACCGACATCGGCCTCGAGTCGGCCAAGTCTGGCGTCGCCCACAATATGGACGAAGCCTGGGCTGTTCAGCGCCGCATCGCCGAAGAAATCGGCTCGTCGGGCTTTCCGGTGGTTATCCGCCCCAGCTTTACGCTGGGCGGTACTGGCGGCGGCATAGCCTACAACAGCGAAGAGTTCGAAACCATCTGCCGCCGGGGCCTTGAAGCCTCGCCCACCAACGAACTGCTGATCGAAGAGTCGCTGCTGGGCTGGAAAGAATTCGAGATGGAAGTCGTGCGCGACAGCGCCGATAACTGCATCATTGTCTGCTCGATCGAAAACCTCGATCCCATGGGCGTGCACACCGGCGATTCCATCACTGTCGCGCCGGCGCAAACGCTCACAGACAAGGAATACCAGATCATGCGCAACGCCTCGATTGCGGTGCTGCGTGAAATCGGCGTGGATACCGGCGGCTCGAACGTGCAGTTCGCCGTCAATCCCAAGAACGGCCGCATGATCGTCATCGAAATGAATCCGCGCGTGTCGCGTTCTTCCGCGCTTGCCTCCAAGGCTACGGGCTTCCCCATCGCCAAGGTTGCCGCGCGCCTGGCCGTGGGCTACACGCTCGACGAACTGCGCAACGAAATCACCGGCGGCGCCACGCCCGCCTCGTTCGAGCCCACCATCGACTACGTGGTCACCAAGGTGCCCCGTTTCGCCTTCGAAAAATTCCCCCAGGCCGACTCACGCCTTACCACGCAGATGAAATCCGTGGGCGAGGTCATGGCCATCGGTCGCACTTTCCAGGAATCCTTCCAGAAAGCCCTGCGCGGCCTCGAAGTGGGTGTTGACGGCCTCAACCAAAAAACGACCGACCGCGAAAAGCTGCAGATCGAGCTGGGCGAGCCCGGCCCCGAGCGCATCTGGTACGTGGGCGACGCGTTCGCCCAAGGCTTCAGCCTCGACGAAGTGCACGCGCTCACCAGCATCGACCCATGGTTTCTCGCGCAAATCAAAGAAATCGTCGACATCGAGCTTGCGCTCGAGCAGCGTACACTGGGCGAGCTCGACGCCGACACCCTGCGCCAGCTCAAGCGTCGTGGTTTCTCCGATCGCCGCCTGGCCTTCCTGCTCGACACGACCGAAGCCGAGGTGCGCAAGCTGCGCCATCAATACGGCGTGCGGCCCGTCTATAAGCGTGTCGACACCTGCGCCGCCGAGTTCCCCACCCGCACCGCCTATATGTACTCCACCTACGAGGACGAGTGCGAGGCAGCGCCCACGGATCGCAAGAAGATCGTGGTGCTGGGCGGCGGGCCCAACCGTATCGGCCAGGGCATCGAGTTCGATTACTGCTGCGTGCACGCTGCGCTGGCGATGCGCGAAGATGGCTATGAAACCATCATGGTCAACTGCAACCCCGAAACCGTGTCCACCGACTACGACACGTCCGACCGCCTGTACTTCGAGCCACTCACGCTCGAAGACGTACTCGAGATCGTGCACAAGGAAAACCCGCTTGGCATGATCGTGCAGTACGGTGGCCAGACGCCGCTCAAGCTGGCGCGCGCGCTCGAGGCCAACGGTGTGCCCATCATCGGCACCAGCCCCGATTCCATCGACGTTGCCGAAGACCGCGAGCGTTTCCAGAAGCTGCTTAACAAGCTGGGCCTTCGCCAGCCGCCCAACCGCACCGCGCGCACCGAAGGCGAAGCCCTCTCGCTGGCGGCCGAAATTGGCTACCCGTTGGTGGTGCGCCCCAGCTACGTGCTGGGCGGGCGCGCCATGGAAATCGTGCACGAGCCGGCCGACCTCGAACGCTACATGCGCGAAGCCGTCAAGGTCAGCAATGATTCCCCCGTGCTGCTGGATCACTTCCTGAACAATGCCACCGAAGTCGACGTCGATTGCATCAGCGATGGCGAAACCGTCTTCATTGGCGGCGTCATGGAGCACATCGAACAGGCGGGCGTGCACTCGGGCGATTCGGCCTGCAGCCTGCCGCCGTACTCACTGCCTGCCGACATCGTTGCCGAGATCAAGCGGCAAACCGCCTTGATGGCTCGGGCGCTCAATGTCAAAGGCCTGATGAACGTACAGTTCGCGGTCCAGGACGGCGACGTCTATGTGCTCGAGGTCAATCCGCGCGCATCGCGCACGGTGCCTTTCGTTTCCAAGGCCACCGGCCTGCAGTTGGCCAAGATTGCCGCGCGCGCCATGGCGGGCAGAAGGCTGGCCGAGCAGGGCGTCCTTAAAGAAGTGGTGCCCGCGTATTACAGCGTCAAAGAAGCCGTCTTCCCTTTCGTCAAGTTCCCGGGCGTCGACACCATTCTCGGCCCTGAAATGAAATCCACGGGCGAAGTCATGGGCGTGGGCGAAAGCTTCGGTGAAGCCTTCGTCAAATCGCAGATGGGTGCAGGCGCGGCACTGCCAGAAAACGGCACTGCCTTCATCAGCGTGCGTGCGCAAGACAAGCCGCGTGCTGTCGAGGTGGCCCGCGGCCTGAGCGAGTTGGGCTTCAGTATCGTTGCCACGCGCGGCACAGCCGCCGCGATCGAGGCGGCAGGCCTGAAGGTTCAGGTGGTCAACAAGGTCACTGAAGGTCGCCCGAACATCGTCGATATGCTCAAAAACGGTGAAATTTCGATGGTGATCAACACTGTCGAAGAGCGCCGCAACGCCATTGCCGATTCACGCGCCATCCGCACCAATGCATTGTCCGAGCGGGTTGCATTCTTCACCACCATCGCCGCCGCGTTGGCGGCGGTCGAAGGCCTGCAATACATCCGCAAGGGCAACGGCCTGCGGGTCTATTCTCTGCAGGATCTGCATCACTCCTTGCCCGCATAGGCACGGCGCACGCATGCGGCGTGTTTTCATCACCGGGGCGAGCAGCGGCATAGGCGCCGCGCTCGCCCTTTTCTATGCCAGGCAGGGCGCCCAAGTGGCACTGGTGGGGCGCAGGGCCGAGGCGCTGCAGGGTGTGCTGGCACGGATGCGTGCCGTTGAGCCGCCATTATCGTCAGATCATGCCCGCACACCTGTGCCCGCGCCCCCACCGATATCTTCACCTGTTCCGGGCACCGCGGCGAAGTCCGCGCGAAGCGCTGGGGGCGCGCCAGCAATGCCGGGCTTTCACCGCATCTACGTGGCCGATGTGCGTGATCGTGCGGCCTTGCATGCTGCGGCGGCTGATTTCCTTTCGCAGGGGCCCGTCGATATTGTCATTGCCAGCGCCGGCATCAGCGCCGGCACGCTTACCGAAGCCCTGGAAGATTTTGATGTTTTCGATGCGATCCTGCGCACCAACGTACAGGGCACCGTGGCTACGTTCGAACCTTTTATCGCGTCCATGAAGCAGCGTGGCCAAGGCACACTGGTCGGCATCGCCAGTGTTGCCGGCGTGCGCGGCCTGCCTGGGGCCGGGGCATACAGCGCGTCCAAGGCCGCTGTGCGCACCTATTGCGAAAGCCTGCGTGTAGAGTTGCGCGGCACCGGCGTCAACGTCGTTACCATCGCGCCCGGCTTTATCCGCACCCCCATGACGGCGAACAACCCCTACCGCATGCCCTTCCTCATGCTTGTCGAGCGCTTCGCGGTCGGCGCCGCTCGGGCCATTGAACGCGGTGCGTCATACACGGTCATCCCATGGCAGATGGGCGTCGTCGCCAAGCTGCTGCGCCTCGTTCCCAACCGCCTGTACGACGCCGTCGCGGCCGGGCGCAAACGCAAGCCGCGTCAAACGCCATAAGGCGATTGACGGCGGTATCGATATGTCGGGCGGTAAGCGCGCATGGCGAGCGGTGGTCTTGTCGTACCGCCCGTCAGATTACGTCGTCCAGCGCTGCTTCGTTCAAATGGGCCACGCGGCCCCAGTCGAGCAGGGCCCAGGTGCTGTCGGCGTTGATGCTGAACTGATTGATGCTGGCATTCAAAATGGGCGCGGGGCGGCGGGCTTCCAGGCTGGCGCCGCTGGCGTGGCGCCAGACAATGTCGATCACGCCGCCGTGGGCGAAAACCAGCACGTTGCGCCCAGAGTGCGCATGGGCAAGGGTTTCGAAGGCCTGCACGATGCGGTCGTTGAACTGCAGGAGCGATTCACCCTGCTCGATCTGCCATTGCGGCGCGTGAAAATTCACGGCGGGCCCGTCCAGGGTTTCTAGGCTTGCCCAGTTTTTGCCCTCGTAGATGCCGTAGTTGCGTTCACGCAGCGGTATACAGGCTTCGATGCTCAGCGCCAGGTGGGCGCTGGCGATGCGTGCGGTATCGTGTGCCCGGCTCAGGTCGCTGCTGACGATCACGTCGATGGTATGCGTGAAGTGCGGCGGGCGCAGCACCTGGCCCAGTTGGCGTGCCTGGCGCAGGCCTGTTTCATTGAGTGGGATGTCGCGCCAGCCCTGGAGTCGGCGCTCGGCATTCCATTGGGTTTCGCCATGGCGTATAAGCCAGAATGTGGTCGTGCTCATGTCACGATGTCTTCCATCAGGTTGTCGATGTTCCAGATATCCTTGACCATCGAAATCAGCGCTACCAGTACCGGGTGCGCGGCGTTTTCGCTGGACATCACAAAGCCGAGTGTGGCGTCGATGCGGGCACGGTTCCAGATCGTGAAGTCGTCACGCCGAGCCCCGGCGAGCGCGGTTTCTTCGCGCAGCAGCGCGCAGCCTGCGCCCGCGCGTACCAGTGCGTCGATATTCGCTTGGTCTTCGCTGTTCATGACGACCCGTGGGGCCAGCCCATGCCGTTCGAACAGCTCGCGCAGCAGCAGATGCGTATGGCTGCCGTGCGGGCCATCGAGCCAAGGCAATGCGGCCAGCTCGGCCCAGCCGCCTTGCAGTGATTGTTCAGCCAGTGCGTTGGGAACCACCGCGCGGTAAGTGACGCTGCGCAGGGGCATCCACTGCACGTCGCGGGGCGGATAGGCTGCGATGCTCAACGCAGCCGACAGCCGCCCGGTGCTGACGTATTCTACCAGTTGAGTGGTGGGCAGCACCCGGGTCTGCAGCTCGATCAGTGGCAGGCTTGCGGTGACGCGCTGTGCAAGCTCGCCCAGGCGCAGAAAATCGACCTGTTCGCTCGGTACGCCTAGTTCGATGATGCCGTGCAGTTCGCCCTGCAGTTGCTGGGCTTTGGCGCGCAGTTGGCTGGCATGCGCCAGCAGCGTTTCAGCGGTGGGCAGCAGCGACTCACCAGCTTTGGCCAGCGCCATCTTGCCTGCGCCGCGCTCGAACAGGGCAACGCCCAAGCTTTGCTCAAGTGCTTTGATTTGCGCGGTGACGGCCGGCTGCGTCAGGTTCAGCGCCTGCGCCGCGCGGGTCAGGTTGCCGGCACGCGCGACGGTCACAAAGGCCCTGATCTGATAAATCTCCATGCTTGGATAATGACGTTCGATGCGCGGCCTGGCCGTCTCAGGCGGCCAGCAGGCGCACCTGGGTCGGCTCCAGGCCAATGGATACAGGCGCCCCGTGGCGGAACTGCTTGAGCCCGGCGTAGTGTGACTGGTCGGCCGTAAGGCGCTGCTCGCCAACGCGCACATCATAGCGTGTGAACTCGCCCAGAAACTCGCTGCGCTCAATGATGCCGGGCAGCCAGATGAAGCGGGCATCGCCGCGGCCGCCAGCGTTTTCGATCTGCACCGTGTGGGGGCGGAAGCTCGCGGCGATGCGCTCGCTGTCGGGCACATCGGTATGCACAGGCAGCGTGATTTCGCCGATACCGTCGATGTCTAGCATAAGCTGGGTGCTGCTGCGCTGGCGTATGCGGCCTTCCAGCATGTTCATCGTACCGACGAAATTGGCCACGAAGCGATTGCAGGGAAAATCGAACAGATTGGACGGGCTGCCCACCTGCTGCACCACGCCCAGGTCGAGCACGGCCATACGGTCGGCCGTGGTCATGGCTTCTTCCTGGTCATGGGTGACGAAGACCGTGGTGATGCCCAGCCTGCGCTGCAGCGCCAGTAGCTCCTGCCGCATCTGCACGCGTAGCTTCTTGTCCAGGTTGGACAGCGGCTCGTCCAGCAGCAGCACTTGGGGTTCAATGACGATGGTGCGGGCCAGTGCCACCCGTTGCTGCTGGCCGCCAGACAGTTCGTTGGGGCGCCTTTTGGCGTATTGCGACAAGCTGACCAATTCCAGCGCGGCGCCTACGCGCGCCTGGATGTCGGCGCGTTTCAGTTTGCGCTCGACGAGGCCAAAGGCCACGTTGTCCCAGACCGTCATGTGCGGCCACAGGGCATAGCTCTGGAATACCATGCCGATATTGCGCTTGTGCGGTGGCACATGGCCGATGTCTTTGCCGTCGATCAGCAGTTGGCCCGCGCTGGGCTGGTTGAAGCCTGCGATCATGCGCAGCAGTGTGGACTTGCCCGACCCCGAGGGCCCAAGCAAGGCAAAGAATTCCCCCGGTTCGATCAGGAGATTGATGTCCTTCAGGACTTCGTTGCCGCCGTAGGCGAGCCGGATATTGCGGCATTCGACGCTTGCCTTGTTCATCATGATTCCTGGTTGATCCGCGCGGGGCGCTGCTGCGCTGAAGCGCGCTCGACAATGATATGCGAAATATAGGTGCCGACCGCGACCGCGGCCACCGCCAGCACGCCTAGCGCGGCGCCCGGCCCGCGGCCCGATGCGCTCTGCATGTATAGATAGATCCCATAGCTCATGGGTGCATCGCTGTCCCGGGTGACCAGCATGATCGTGGCCGACAGTTCGACGGCCGCCGTGATGAAACTGGTGACAAAACCCGCCAGCATCCCGCCCGCCATGAGCGGGATGACGACGCGGCGTACCGTGCGCAGGCGATTGGCACCCACCGACGCCGCTGCCTCTTCGAGCGATACGTTGATCTGCTGGAGTGCGGCTACGCAGGAGCGCAGTGCGTAGGGCAGGCGCCGCACAGAGTAGGCGATCATGATCAATACCCACGTAGAGGTGAGCCCGACATCGGTGCCGGGTATCTCGATGTTGCGAAAGGTGCGCATGAATCCGATCGCGAGCACAATCCCGGGCACGGCCAGCGCGGCTGAGGCAATCCAGTCCAGCCAGTGGCGGGCGGGCAGGCGGGTACGCAGCATCAGGTAGGCGATGGCCGTGCCCAATACCACATCGATGCCCGCGGCCAGGCCGCAATAGAGCAGCGTGTTGCCGATCATGCTCTGCGACTCCTGGAATACAGACGCATAATGCGCAAGCGTGTAGCCGTCGGGAAGCGGCGCATAGCTCCATACCGTGGCCAGCGACAGCAGCAGCACACCGAGGTGCGGCGACAACACCAGCAGCAGCACAAAGACGATCCAGCCATAGGCGAGCAGGGCCTGGCCGCGCGACAGTACGCGCTTTTGCAGTGCATTGCCGCCTTTCTGCAGGGTGGAGTAGTCCCTGCCCTTGAGCGCGCGGGCGGACAACCACAGCGCCAGGATGGAAAAGCCAATCATGATCACGCTGATGACGTAGCCCAGTGGATCATCCAGGCCGACCTGCGTGATGCGCAGATAGGCCTGCGGCGCGAGCATATTGGTGGTGCCCAGCACCAGCGGGGTGCCCAGATCGTCGAACACCTTCACAAATACCAGTGACGCGCCTGCTACATAGCCCGGCAGGGCCAGCGGGAAGATGACGCGGCGGAACAAGCGCCAGCCGCGCGAACCGAGATTCAGCGCTGCTTCCTCCATGGCGCCATCAATGTTGCGCAGGGCCACGGTGAGGTTCATGAGAATAAACGGAAAGTAATGCAGCGTCTCGACAAAAATGATGCCGTTCAGCCCATCCATCAGGGGCAGTGTGATGCCGAACCATTCATCCAGCAGCAGGTTGATGCTGCCCGAACGGCCGAAAATCAGTTGCATGGCAACCGCGCCCACGAACGGCGGCATGATCAGTGGCAGTACGCCCAGGGTCTGGATGATCAGCGCGCCGCGGAACTGGAAGCGGATCGTAAGGTATGCCAACGGGATGGCAATCAGCGAGGCGAAAAACGTGGCCGCCAGCGCGACATACAAGCTGTTGAAGAACGATTCCTTCAACAGTGTCTGGTGAAAGAACGCAATGAAATGACCGAGGGTGAAGCTGCCGTCGGCGTTCACAAATGCGGTATAGAAGACGTTGCCGACGGGTATCACGAGAAACAGCGCCAGGAACGCCAGCACGAGCAGTGCGGCAAGCACGAAGCCGGATGGCTGTCGCAGCGTGTGGCGCCAGGTGTTCGGGCGTCGCAAGGTGAGAGATTGCATCATGAGCCGACAGTGAAAGTTTCCTGGCCTGCGCCGGTGGCGCAGGTTCGATGGCGAGGCGGAAGTACCGGGCCGGCGGCGGCCCGGTGACGGCTGCTTGCGGGGCCTGCCGCCGCGCGGAGGCAGGCGCTGCAGGCCTGCACGTTACAGGGAGGCCGCTTGCTGGGCCAGCTGCGCAGCTTTTTCGTAATTCGCCTTGGCCTGGCTGTTCCATTCACCCTGCAGCTTGGAGAGGCGCTGCGTGACCGCGGCGTCTTTCTTGTCGGCGTGAAAGAGCGCCAGCAAGTCTTTGGACTGCACGCCGGCTTGATCCAGCAGCGGGGCCCACGCCAGTTTTTTGGCTTCGTCCAGCAATTCCTTGGCCTTGCCTTGCGCCTTGCTGCCCAGCTTGGCCTCGGCGTCCAGGATGGCTTTGCTGGCACGCTGTAGATCCTGGTGCCGGAAGGTGATTGTCTGATCGAACAGCGACTGCACGATGTAGTAGCGATTCTGCGACACATTGACGTCGAACTTCACCTTGCTGCGGCCGGCGATTTCCTGCGGATCGGGATAGCCCTCGGGGATATTGCCCAGCTTGTCGTAAGGCAGCACAGGCAACCGGGAGATTTCGGGCTTGAGCAGCAGCGCCTGGCCTTCCTTGCTCAGGGTGTAAGCGATGAACTTCTTGCCCTCGTCGGGGTTGCGTGCGCCGTCGATGAGCGCGATATTGGCCGGCACAATCGCGGTTTCGTCGGGATAGACGAAGTCCACCGGGAACTTGGAGTACTTGCTCGACAGGCCAAAGAAATCGATCACGGGGCCCGCGCCGAACTGGCCGTTGTTAATGCCGTCGGGTACGCCGAATGAGCGATCCGTAATGGCGGCGCTATTGCCAGCCATGCGCAACAACGTGTTCCAGCCTTGCTCCCAGCCTTCTCCCTGGAGAATAGTTTCTACCGTCAGGTGCATGGTGCCCGAACGCGACGGCGAAGTGATGCCGACGTTGTTGTACCACTCGGGCTGCAGCAGATCCGACCAGGTCTTGGGTGGCGCAAGCTTCTTGGCCTTGATCAGCCGCGTGTTGTACATAATGCCGTAGCCGGCCAGCGCCTGGCCCATGAACAGGCCATCGGGGTCATTGATGGGAAAGCTGCCGATCTTCGCTGGCACATCTGGGTTGGCGATGCTGGTGGCATTGGCCAGCAGCTTGTTCTGTGCGAGCACTTCGAAGGCGTCGGGTGCACTTGCCCAGAATACTTCGGGGCGTTTTCCAGCATCGGTTTCCTTGACATAGGCGATGCCCGACACCGTATTTTTGTTGAGGATTTCCAGCTTGATGTCAGGGTTGGCCTTTTCAAAGGCCGCTTTATAAGCCTGGGTCAACTCTTTGGGGAACGAGGTAATCACTGTGACCGTCCCCGCCAGAGCGGGTGTGCAGCCGGCCAGTGCCAAGGCCGCCAGTACAGGTTTGATTCGGATAATCATGCCCATGCCTCCGTGTTTTATTGGTGTAATGAAACTGCAACATAGGCAATGCCTCAAGGGGCGTCCAATCATTATTTTTGATGCGCGCCATAACACCCCGAGGCGAGGCCTGCCGGTATTGGGGTTAACCCCGTCGGTGCGGTACAGCGCGCGCAACGCGATGCGGACGCAGCCGGGCACGAATTTCTTGCTGTGCGCGCCAGTGGCGACGTAAACTTCCGCCTCGAAGAAAAACACCCGCGGATGGCGCATGCGCGGCTGGCCCTCAGCCATTGGCATACGGAGGGCGTCGTCCGTCTCAGAAAAGGTACCCCAATGTCTTCAACCTATTTTCCCCGTTGGCGCCTGGTGCAGGGTGGGGCCAGCGGCACGGTGGTTCAACCCGATGAGCGCCTGGGTTGGCCGCAGAATATCGCCATGGGCGTGCAACACGTGGTGGCGATGTTCGGTTCAACCATCCTGGCGCCCATACTCATGGGCTTTGATCCCAATATTTCTATCCTCATGTCCGGCATCGGCACGCTGATTTTCTTCGTGTTCGTGGGCGGGCGGGTGCCCAGCTACCTGGGGTCGAGTTTTGCGTTCATTGGTGGCGTGATCGCAGTCACGGGCTACGCCGGCGCGGGGCCCAACGCCAATATCGGGGTGGCGCTGGGCGCCATCATTGCTTGCGGCCTGGCCTATACCTTGATTGGCTTGCTGGTGTGGTGGATGGACGCGCGCTCGGGTGGGGCGGCGGTGCGCATCAACAAGCTCATGCCGCCAGTTGTCACCGGCGCCATCGTGGCAGTGATCGGGCTGAACCTGGCACCCATTGCCGCCAAGGGGGCGATGGGCGGCTCCACATTCGAAGCGATCATGGCGCTGGTTACCGTGCTGTGTGTGGGCGGCATCGCCGTCTACGCGCGCGGCGCCATGCAGCGCCTGCTCATCCTGGTGGGGCTGTTGCTGGCTTGTATTATTTACGCTGTGCTTACCAATGGCCTGGGGATGGGCAAGCCCATCGATTTCTCCGCAGTGGCGGCCGCGCCTTGGTTGGGCCTGCCAACATTCCACGCCCCGGTTTTCCAACCGCATGCCATCAGCGTTATCGTGCCGGTTGCCATTATTCTCGTGGCAGAGAACCTCGGTCATATCAAGGCGGTGGCCGCCATGACAGGCCGCAACCTGGACAGCTATCTGGGGCGCGCGTTTGTCGGCGACGGCGTGGCAACCATGGTGTCGGGCGCGGTAGGCGGCACAGGTGTTACCACCTATGCCGAAAACATTGGCGTCATGACGGTTACCCGCATCTATTCCACACTGGTGTTCGTGATTGCCGCCGTCATCGCCATCGGTCTCGGCTTCTCACCCAAGTTCGGCGCGGTCATCCAGGCCATCCCAGGCCCGGTGCTGGGGGGCATGTCGGTCGTGGTATTTGGCCTGATCGCCATCGCGGGTGCGCGCATCTGGGTCGTCAATCAGGTTGATTTTGCCGATAACCGCAACCTTATTGTGGCTGCCGTGACGCTGGTGCTGGGCGCGGGCAATTTTTCAGTGCAACTGGGGCTGTTCAAGCTGGACGGCATTGGCACCGCCACCTTCGGCGCCATTATCTTGTATGCCCTGCTGAACCGGCGCGGCGCACCCGCCTGATCGCGCCCGCGCGAATCGGCCAGGGCTTGCTTTTTTCTCAAAACTTGCCGACAATGCATACATATCCCCGGTTTGGACCCAGGCCGGGGTTTTATTTTGAGTTGAACGCTGTTGCTACACCCATAAAAATCCAGCAACGATCTCGCTTCACTCTCCCAGCCGTCTGACGGCGGGCCCATTCACTCGATTGCTCAGGCGCTCCATGCCAGGGGCGTCTTTTACTTTTTTGAATCAGGATAACTATGTCTGCGATACCGTTGACAGCCCGCGGCGCTGAGCGCTTGCAAGCGGAACTGCACCGTCTCAAGACGGTCGAGCGGCCCGAAATCATCAATTCCATTGCCGAGGCGCGCGCGCAGGGCGACCTCTCCGAAAACGCCGAGTACGATGCCGCGCGTGAGCGCCAGGCTTTCGTCGAGGGCCGTATTCGCGAGCTCGAAGGCACCCTGTCCAATGCCCAGATCATTGATCCGAAAGCGCTCGACTCCGAAGGCAAGGCCGTGTTCGGCGCCACCGTCCAGATCGAGGATCTGGAGTCGGGCGAGCGCGTCACCTACCAGATTGTTGGCGACGTCGAGGCCGATATCCGTTCCAATCTCATTTCCGTCTCCAGCCCGGTGGCGCGCGCGCTGATCGGCAAGATGGAGGGCGATGTCGTTGAAGTGCAGGCGCCTGCTGGTGTGCGCGAGTACGAAGTGCTGGCGATCAGCTACCAGTAAACAGGCGCCGCGCGGCGTGCGGCCGCTCCGTGGGGGCGTCGGCCTGGCGCGGGATCCAGATCAGGGTTCGCCGCATCCGGATAAATATTCGGGGCCGTATCTACGGCATGAATACAAAGAGACCTCAGGTAGTTGAATGCCTGGGGTCTCTTGCCTTTTATGAAGGCATCTGTTTTTGGATTATTGGCGTGCTGAATGCTCAGGGTTAGTGCTGAGTGCTGAGTGCTGAGTGCTGGTGCGGCGGAGGGGCGGGCTGGCGTGGCGGCCAGGCAGCAAGGCCTCGCCGCGGCGCATGCCAAGGGCCCTGCGGTGCAGCACAAAACGGGTGCGGCGCGAAACGGCCGCCCAGGCGAGCAGGCGGCCGACGCGGTGCAGACGTTTGCTGCTTTTGCCGCTTAGCGTTTGCCGCGCACGCTGCGGCGGGCACCTGCGCGCAGCGACAGCGCGCTGCCACTGCGGCGCGGGACACCGTGCGCTGGTTTGGCTGCGCCAGCCGTACCCGTGCGCGAAGCGGCGCCGCGCGCGCGCGGGGCTGCAGTGGCGGCCGGCGTGGCGGGTTTCTCGGCACGGCTGACGGCGCGGCGCGCTTTTTCGGTTTTGCGTGTGCGTTTGCCACCTTCGGCGGCCTGTTTCTTGGGCGTGTAGGGGTCGGACGCCTTGCGCACCGCCCGGGTGGCGTTTTCGGCCGCGGCGCGGGCGCGCTGCACCTCTTCGTCGGGGCGGTAAAGCACCAGTATTTTGCCCAGGTGGTGCACGGGCGCACACGACAGCGCGTCGCAGATCGCATCATAGATGGCGACCCGCGCGTCACGGTCGTCGCCCGAGACGCGCACTTTGATGAGCTGATGGGCGTTAAGATTGACGTCTATTTCTTTCAGGACAGCATCGGTAAGGCCGCGATCCCCGATAAGGACCACCGGTTTTAAAGGATGTGCCGCGGCGCGCAAATTACTGCGCTGCTGGGGGGAAATGTCGAGTTTAGGCATGGTGGAATTGTACGGGAATGGCCAAGAAAAAATTCTCTAAAGACTGGATACAACAGCATATTAATGACCCTTACGTCAAAATGGCGCAACAAAAGGGTTACCGGGCGCGGGCGGCATTCAAGCTGCTGGAAATCGTCGACTCAGAGAAACTAATGAAACCGGGCGATATTGTGGTCGACCTGGGCTCGGCGCCCGGCAGTTGGTCGCAGGTGGCGCGCGAACGCCTGGTAGGGCCCGGCGGGGTGGTGCGAGGCCGTATTATCGCCCTGGATGTCCTGCCCATGGAACCAATCTCCGGCGTTGAGTTTATTCAGGGGGATTTCCGTGAAGATGAAGTATTGCAGCGGCTCCAGGATATTGTCGGCGACGAAAAAGTGGATCTTGTAATTTCCGACATGGCCCCCAATTTATCAGGTGTGGGGTCGGCCGATTCGGCCCGGATCCAGCATGTCTGTGATCTGGCGCTCGATTTTGCCAGCCAGCACCTAAAGCCCGAAGGCGCCTTGATTGTCAAAGCGTTTCACGGCAGCGGGTTTTCGCAGATTGTCGAATCCTTCAAACGCCAGTTTCAAAAGGTGGTTGAACGCAAACCAAAAGCATCGCGGGGCAAGTCTTCCGAAACTTTCCTCGTCGCGCGTAACCTGAAGAAATAAATGCCCAAATTCCTGGTCTCAGGGCCGGGTTGTTACCAACCACGATTCCTTCTATCAGGTAGAATGAATTTATTGACATACTTGTTTGGCTGCCGTAATGCGCGGGGCTGTGGCAAGCTGGAATTACAAGTAGGAGATTGGCTTTGAACAACTCTTTTTCCAAGGTGGCGATCTGGATGGTGATCGCGCTGGTGCTGTTCACTGTTTTCAAACAGTTCGACGGGCGCGCCACCACCACTGATACCGTTACCTACACCCAGTTCATGACTGACGCGCAGGCGGGGCGGATCAGTAAAGTTGATATTCAGGGCGACACCCTGTATGTCACGCCCGATAGTGGCCGGCCGTACAGCCTGACGTCGCCTGGCGACCTCTGGATGGTGCCTGAGCTCGTCAAATCCGGCGTGCAGGTGTCGGGCAAGGCGCGCGAAGAGCCTTCCTTCCTCACCAGCCTGTTTGTTTCCTGGTTCCCGATGCTGCTGTTGATCGGGGTGTGGATCTTCTTCATGCGCCAGATGCAGGGCGGCGGCAAGGGCGGTGCCTTCAGCTTCGGCAAGTCGCGCGCGCGCATGCTCGATGAAAACACCAACAACGTTACCTTCGCCGACGTCGCCGGCTGCGACGAAGCCAAAGAGGACGTCCAGGAGTTGGTCGATTTCCTGCGCGACCCCACGAAGTTCCAGCGCCTGGGTGGCCGTATTCCGCGCGGCGTGCTGATGGTGGGCTCGCCCGGTACCGGTAAGACCTTGCTGGCCAAGGCCATCGCGGGCGAAGCCAAGGTGCCTTTCTTCAGCATCTCTGGTTCCGACTTCGTTGAAATGTTCGTGGGTGTGGGTGCTGCCCGCGTGCGCGACATGTTCGAGAACGCCAAGAAGCAAGCACCTTGCATTATCTTCATTGATGAAATCGATGCGGTTGGCCGCCAACGCGGTGCTGGCCTGGGCGGCGGCAACGACGAACGCGAGCAAACCTTGAACCAGTTGCTGGTCGAGATGGACGGCTTCGAAACCGGCCAGGGTGTATTGGTGATCGCCGCCACCAACCGCCCCGATGTGCTCGACCCCGCGCTGCTGCGCCCGGGGCGCTTCGACCGCCAGGTTGTGGTATCGCTGCCCGATATCCGTGGCCGCGAGCAGATTCTCAAGGTGCACATGCGCAAGGTGCCACTGGCCACTAACGTTGATGCCATGGTGCTGGCGCGTGGTACGCCGGGCTTTTCTGGCGCCGATCTCGCCAACCTGGTCAACGAGGCTGCCTTGTTCGCCGCGCGCCGCAACGGCCGTACGGTCGACATGAGCGACTTCGAAAAGGCCAAGGACAAGATCATTATGGGCGCCGAGCGCCGCTCCATCGTCATGCCCGAGGAAGAGCGCCGCAACACGGCCTACCACGAGGCTGGCCACGCGCTTGTCGCACGCATGCTGCCCAAGACTGATCCTGTGCACAAGGTCACCATCATCCCGCGCGGCCGCGCGTTGGGCGTCACCATGCAGTTGCCCGAGGGTGATCGCTACAGCATGGATAAAGAACGCCTGCTCAACACCATTGCAGTGTTGTTCGGCGGCCGTATCGCCGAAGAGGTGTTCATGCACCAGATGACCACGGGTGCGTCTAACGACTTCGAGCGCGCGACGGCTATCGCCCGCGACATCGTTACACGTTACGGTATGACTGATTCGCTCGGTCCTGTTGTGTACGCCGAAAACGAGGGCGAGGTGTTCCTGGGCCGCAGCGTCACCAAGACCACGCACGTGTCCGAAGCCACCATGCAGAAGGTGGACCACGAGATCCGCAGCATCATCGACGAGCAGTACAACGTGGCGCGCAACATCATTGAGCAGAACCGCGACAAGATGGAAGCCATGGCCAAGGCGCTGCTCGAATGGGAAACCATTGATGCCGACCAGATCCAGGACATCATGGAAGGTCGTCCGCCGCGTGCGCCGCAGCCGCCTTCTTCGGGCAACGATACATCCGATCGCACGCCGCCCGCCGGCGTATCCTCGGCAGGTGGCGACACGGCGGCAACGCCGGTCTGACACCTGGGTTGGCGTTTCAAAAACAGTAAACACCTTCACGAATGAGTAACACCGTGCTTTGTGGGCGCTTCGAGCTTGGGCTCGAGCGCCCTTTGGTCATGGGGATCGTCAATGTCACCCCTGACTCCTTCTCCGATGGCAATGCCCATCCCGATCCCGACTCCGCCGTCCGGCATGCGTTCGACTTGATCGCGCAGGGGGCCGACATGCTCGATATCGGCGGCGAATCCACGCGCCCCGGCGCAGCGCCGGTCAGTGTGGCCGATGAGCTCGCGCGTGTTCTGCCGGTCATCAAGGCACTGCGTGACTGCGGCAAGCCGCTGTCGGTCGATACGTTCAAGCCTGAAGTCATGCGCGCCGTGCTTGATGCGGGTGCCGACATGATCAACGATGTCTATGGCTTCCGGCAGCCTGGCGCTATCGAGGCCGTGGCGGGCTCGCGTTGCGGCCTGTGCGTCATGCACATGCAGGGCGAGCCCAAGTCGATGCAGAACGCGCCACATTACGAAAACGTTGTACGCGAAGTACAACAATTTTTGCACGAGCGTGTGGCTACACTGTTGCTGGCCGGGATTGGGCGCGAGCGCATTGTGCTCGATCCGGGTTTTGGCTTTGGCAAGACAGCGGAACAGAACTACACCTTGATGCGCGAACTCGACGCCATTGATGCCCAGGGGCTGCCCTGGCTGATCGGCGTATCCCGAAAATCGATGATCGGCCATGTCGTTGGCCGTGAGCCTGCCGGCCGCGTGGCGGGCAGCATTGCCGCCGCGCTGGCCGGCGTGGCGCGCGGGGCGCGCATCGTGCGGGTGCACGATGTGGCGGCTACAGCCGATGCCCTCAAGGTGTGGCACGCTGTCCAAGCCGGCCTTTCTTCCTGATATTTCCTGCCCGGCCCCGCGGCCGCGGCTTACTGGAGCGATTTCATGACAGAGCGCAAGTATTTTGGCACCGATGGCGTACGCGGCGAAGTGGGCGGCCCGACAATCAATGCGGAATTTGCCCTGCGGCTGGGCTATGCCGCAGGCCGCGTGCTGGCTCGCAAGCACCCGAGTGAGCGCGGCCGGCCCACCTTGGTTATCGGCAAAGACACTCGCCTGTCGGGCTACATGCTTGAGTCCGCCCTCGAAGCTGGCCTTTCCGCGGCTGGCGTTGATGTGCTGCTGGCGGGTGTGGTCCCCACGCCCGCGGTCGCCTATCTTACGCGTGCCCTGCGCCTCACAGCGGGTATTGTTATCAGCGCTTCGCACAACCCTTTTCAGGACAACGGTATCAAGTTCTTTTCGGCGCGGGGCATGAAACTGCCCGACGAGATTGAGGCCGAGATTGAACAGGCCATCGACGAGCCGCTCAACTGCGTGAGTTCGGATGCACTGGGCCGCGCGCGTCGCCTGGAAGACGCGCAGGGCCGCTATATTGAGTTCTGCAAAAGCACCTTTCCCAACGAGCTCGATCTGTCAGGGCTGTCCATCGTGGTCGACGCTGCGCATGGGGCTGCCTACAACATCGCGCCTCACGTGTTCCGCGAGTTGGGCGCCGAAGTGCACGCCATAGGCTGCAAGCCGGATGGTTTCAACATCAACGACGGGGTAGGCGCCATGCACCCCGATCATTTGGCCGATGAAGTCCGGGCGCGCGGCGCAGACCTGGGTATTGCGCTGGACGGCGATGCCGATCGCCTGCAAATGGTCGACAGCGAGGGGCGTCTCTTCAATGGCGACGAACTGCTCTACGTGATTGTGCGCGATCGCATGACGCAGCGCCCGGTCGAAGGGGTGGTCGGCACACTGATGACCAACTTCGGCTTCGAAAAACAGATGAAGGATCTGGGCATCGGCTTCGACCGCGCCAAGGTGGGCGACCGCTATGTGCTCGAAAGCATGCAGCAGCGCGGTTGGCTGTACGGCGGCGAAAGTTCGGGCCATCTTCTGTGCCTCGATTGCCATACGACGGGCGACGGCATCATTGCCGCGCTGCAGGTGCTTACCGCCATGCGCCGCAGTGGCAAGGGCCTCGCCGAACTCTTGAATGACCTCAAGATGTATCCGCAAAAAATGGTCAACGTGCCGCTCACCCCAGGCATCGATTGGCAGCACCACGCCGGTCTGCGCGATGCGCGTGCCAAGGTGGAGGCCCAACTCGGAGAGCGGGGCAGGGTGCTGATCCGCGCATCGGGCACCGAGCCGAAATTGCGCCTGATGGTCGAAGCCGAAGACGCCGCACTGGCCGATAATGGCGTTCGGCAATTGCTTGCGGTGGATTTAACAAACGGGTAACGTAGCAGACAAATACCTGCAACATCATGCGTGCACACTGAGGGCCTCTTTCTGGAGCTACCCGCATGTTAGAACTTGATCGTTTTACTCCCGATGCCTCGCGCAACCCTGCGTGGGACAGCACGGCGCAATCGGCATTGACGGTGGGGCTCGCTCGCAATCCCGAAGAGCTCGAAGCCATACAACGGCTGCGGTTCCAGGTGTTTACCGAGGAAATGAACGCCGTGTTTCCAGAGGCCGCCAATGGTGTCGATGCCGACCGCTTCGATCCATGGTGCGACCACTTCATGGTGCGCGAAGAAACCACGGGCCGGGTGGTTGGCACCTACCGGCTGCTTACGCCCACTAACGCAGTCAAGGCGGGTGGCTACTACTCCGAGTCCGAATTCGATCTCTCCGGCCTGGGCAACCTGCGCCACAATCTGGTCGAGCTCGGCCGCTCATGTATCCACCCCGACTACCGCAACGGTACGGTCATTATGTTGTTGTGGTCGGGCATTGCCAGTGTGATGCGCCAGCACGGTTTTCGTCATCTGCTCGGTTGTGCCAGCGTCAGCCTGCGCGACGACGGCGTGACGGCGGCCGAAGTATGGCGCCGCGCCAGCAAGGCCCTGGCCGCCAATAAAGATCTGCCGCGCGTGGTGCCGCTGCATCGCTATCCCGTTGAGCGCCTGGCTCATACGCTGCCTGCGCGGGTGCCGCCGCTCATCAAGGGGTATCTCAATGTAGGTGCCCAGATCTGCGGCGAGCCCGCCTGGGATCCAGACTTCAACACGGCGGATTTCCCGGTGCTGTTGGATATCGGCACTATGGACGACCGCTACCGCCGCCACTTCGGCATGTCCTGAAAGCAGTGCGCGGCACTGGCGTTGGCAAGGCCCACGCCATCACCATAACCGTTATCGTCAGGCTGTGGCGCGCGCCGCCTTCTTCGCCTGCTGCGCCCGTGTCGGCATCAGGCTGCAACGAGTTCGCACTTGAAGCCTTGCTTGGTCCATTCCTTGACCTCGTTCTGTAGCGCATACGCCGACAGCGGATGACGGGCCAGCCAATGCTTTTCTGTCATGATGCGTAATTGCTTGCCCTTTGCCGATAGGCTGACGGGGATGTCGTCGTGACGATCGCGGCGCCGCAGCAGCAATACCGCGATGCGCAGGCTGAACAGCGCCAGCCATCGGGCGCGCGTGGGTTCGAATTGCCGCATTTTGGAAAGCTTGCCCTGATGCCCCAGCGCCAGGCGTGACAGCACCATTTGGTCGTCGTTCGAAAAACCGGGCATGTCGGCGTGTTCGAGAATATAAGCAGAATGCCTGTGGTAGTCGGCAAACGTAATGCTGATGCCGATTTCGTGCAGCTCAGCCGCCCAGCCGACGAAGCGGGCGAGTTCTTGGTTTTCGGGCGTATCGGGCAGGTCGAGCTGGCGCAGCAGCGTAAGCGCCAGCGTTTTTACCCGTTGCGCCTGGCGTGTGTCGACGTGATAGCGCTTCATGAACTGGCGAACGGTTTCGTCGCGCTTGTCTTGCTGGGAGTCTCGGCCGACGAGATCGTACAGCACACCCATGCGCAGGGCGCCTTCGCCCGCCGCCATGCCTTTTATTTTTAGTTCGCGGAAGGCTGCCAGCATGATGACCAACCCGCCGGCGAGCACCAGCGAGCGGTCGTGCTTGAGGCCGGGCAGTTCTTCCATGATGACGCGACCGTCGCGGATGAGCTTTTCTTTGAGCAATTCCAGGCCGTCCTGGGTAATGCCCCGTCGTGACATCCCACCCTCTTCAAGCACTGCGATCAGGCCCTTGGCCGTGCCCGACGAACCGTATGCTTCTTCCCAGCCCGCTTGGCGGTACTGGCGGGAAATACGCTCGACCTCGCGCCGCGCAGCGAGCAGCGCCTCGTTCATGCGTGCCGCTGTGATGCGGCCGTCAGGGAAAAAGCGCTGCGTGAAGCTGACACAACCCATGCTGAGCGACGCCAGGTGGGTGGGCGTGAAGCCGCTGCCGATGATGAACTCGGTGGAGCCGCCGCCGATGTCTATCATGAGGCGCTGGTTGTCGGATGGCGGCAGCTCGTGGCTGATGCCGGAGTAGATCAGGCGGGCCTCTTCCTGGCCGGCGATGATTTCGATGGGGAAGCCCAGCGCCTGTTCGCAATGACGCACGACCTCTGCGGCGTTGCGGGCCACGCGGAAGGTATTGGTGGCGACTGCCCGCACACGGTTGGGATGAAAGCCCGCGAGGAGCTCGCCGAAACGCTTCAGGACGGTTACTGCGCGTTCGATGGCCGCGGTGTCGATGATATTGCGCTCGCCCAGGCCGGCTGCCAATCTGACCGACTCCTTCAGGCGGTCGGTTGCGTAGATCTGTGCGACGCCGTTCTGCTGGATGACGCGGCCAATGGAGAGCCGAAAGCTGTTCGAGCCCAGGTCAACGGCGGCAAGTAATTGATCCATCCGGTATGTGCCTGTGTGTGGTTACCCGGAGATTATAGTTGCCGCCGGGCGACACCGTGATTTTGTACTGCGGCCAATACTTATATAGTATCTGTGAGGTCGTTGGGTATTTATTTTTCAGCCGTCCGCGCCATGGTCATTGCTATGGTGTGTGCTGTCATTGAACCGTCATTTTATTGCAGTAAAAGTATCGCCTGTTTTATTCGGAATCTCCTATGCCTGCCGATGCGCCCACTCCATTGCTGCTGAATCGCGAACTTTCCCTGCTCAAATTCAACGAACGCGTATTGGCGATGGCGGAGCGTCCGGATACGCCTTTGCTCGAGCGGCTGCGCTACCTATGCATTGTTAGCGCCAACCTCGACGAATTCTTCGAGATCCGGATTTCGAGCTTGAAGGAACAGCAGCGCCAGACGCCGAATACAGTTGGGCAGGATGGCATGACGCCAGCCGAAGCCTTCGAATGCGTGCAGCAGGCCACGCATGAACTCGTTGAGCGCCAGAACGCGCTGCTCGTGCGGGATGTATTGCCCAGCCTGCGGGCGCAGGGCATTGACCTGATGGAGCCGGCTGCCTGGACGGAAGAGCTGTACGAGTGGGCGCATGAAGAATTCAACCGTTCGGTCATGCCCATGTTGACACCGATCGGGCTCGATCCGGCGCATCCGTTTCCGCGGGTGTTCAACAAAAGCCTCAATTTCATTGTGTCGCTGGCCGGGCAAGACGCCTTTGGGCGGCGCGCCTCGATCGCCATCGTGCAGGCACCGCGGGCTCTGCCGCGTATCACACGGGTGCCCAACGAGATTTCGGGCATTCCTCATGGCTATGTTCTGCTGTCTGCGCTGATCAACGCTTTTGTGGGCGATATTTTTCCCGGCCTGGATGTCAAGGGCGTCTACCAGTGGCGCGTCACCCGAAACAGCGATCTGTTCGTGGATGAGGAAGAAATTACCAATCTGCGCCAGGCGCTGCAGGGCGAGCTATCACAGCGCAACTTCGGCGCTGCGGTGCGGCTGGAGATCGACCACACCATGCCGGCCGACCTGGAAGCTTTCCTGCAGCAAGAGTTCCAGCTCAAGCCGCATGATACTTACCGGGTGCGCGGGCCTGTGAATCTATCGAGGCTGATGCAGTTGTGCAATGTGGTGGATCGGGCGGATCTGCTCTTTCCGCCACACCGCCCCCATATGCCCGCGCCGTTCGACGAAGTGGGCGACGATCCAGAGCAGTTGTTTGCCGCACTCAGCGAGCAGGACAGGCTGCTGCATCACCCTTATCAGTCGTTCCAGCCCGTGCTGAACTTCCTGACCGCCGCAGCCGCGGATCCCGCCGTAGTCGCCATCAAGCAGACCATTTACCGTACGGGTGAAGACTCCGAGCTGATGGCGCTCCTGCTCAGCGCCGCGCGGGCGGGCAAAGAGGTAACGGTGGTGGTAGAGCTCATGGCCCGCTTTGATGAGCAGACCAACATCAACTGGGCTGCCCGCCTTGAAGAAGTGGGCGCGCATGTCAGCTACGGTGTCGTCGGCCACAAGACCCACGCCAAGATGGCCTTGGTGCTGCGGCGTGAAAAAGGCTTGATCCGGCGCTATGGGCACTTGGGTACGGGCAATTACCACCCTCGCACTGCGCGCCTTTATACCGATTTTGGGCTGCTGACGGCGGATCAGCAGCTATGCGCAGACATGGACAAAGTATTCCATCTGCTCACCGGCCTGGGCGCGCGACGGCCACTAAAGCTGTTGCTGCAGTCGCCTTTCTCGCTGCATGAAACCATGATGGCCATGATCCAGGCCGAAATGAGCAATGTGAAGGCGGGCCGAAAGGGCCGCATCATGGCAAAGATGAACTCGCTGCTCGAGCCTGACATCATCTCGGCCCTATACCAGGCCAGCCAGGCGGGGGTGAGAATCGATCTCATCGTCCGTGGCGCCTGTGCCTTGCGGGCGGGGGTGCCCGGTTTGTCGGACAACATCCGCCTGCGGTCGATCGTGGGCCGTTTTCTGGAACACTCGCGGGTTTTCTACTTCTACGCCGACGGCGAGGAGCATGTGTATCTTTCTTCCGCCGACTGGATGGACCGTAATTTCTTCCGCCGTGTCGAAGTTGCGTTCCCGGTGCAGGACAAGGCACTCAAGCGCCGGGTGATCGCTGAATCGTTCACCATTGCGCTGCGCGACAATGTGCTGGCCTGGCGCGCATTGCCGGACGGCACTTATACGCGCGTTGTGGGGCGTGGGGCACACGTCAACCTGCACGACGAACTGGTGCGGCGCCTGGGTTGATGTCTGGGATGCCTCCGGTCTGGTGCTGTGTGCGTACAGCGCCGCCACAGGCCGTAAAACCGGGGCGGGGCAGGCCTGCGGCTTGCTGGCGGATGCGGCTGTCGCTAACCGGTAACGGTTGTATCGCAGACACAGCGTCGTCCTGTCACGAACATGTCATATTGCATGCTTAATATTTCGGCTGAGCAGGGCTTTCCTGTACCAGTCAGTTGCAAAATCAGAGGACTTTTCCATGTTCAAACGCGTTGTTGTTCAAGTTTCGCTCGGTGTTGCCTTCGCCGCGGCCTCGGTGGCCGCGCACGCTGCCGACATCACCGGCGCGGGCGCTTCGTTCCCGTATCCTATTTACGCCAAGTGGGCCGCTCAGTACCAGCAGGAAACCGGCAATCGCGTGAACTACCAATCCATCGGTTCGGGTGGCGGCCAGCAGCAGATCATCGCCAAGACGGTCGATTTCGGCGCGTCGGACGATCCGATGAAGGCCGATGCGCTGGAAAAGAACGCGCTGTTCCAGTTCCCGGCCATTGTTGGCGGCACGGTGCCCGTCATCAACGTCGAGGGCATCAAGCCGGGTGAACTGAAGCTGTCTGGCGAAGTGCTGGCCGACATCTTCCTGGCCAAGATCAAGAAGTGGGACGACGCCGCCATCAAGTCCCTGAACCCCGATTTGAAGCTGCCCAGTGCTTCCATCATCGTGGTGCACCGTTCGGACGGCTCGGGCACCACCTTTGGGTGGACCAACTACTTGTCCAAAGTGTCCGCTGAGTGGAAAGAAAAAGTCGGCGAAGGTAAAGCGGTAAAATGGCCCACCGGCCAGGGTGGCAAGGGTAATGAAGGCGTCGCCGCCTACGTTCGCCAGCTGAAGAATTCCATCGGTTATGTCGAGTACGCCTACGCCAAGCAAAACAACCTGGCCTGGACGCAGCTCAAGAACATGGACGGCAAGTTCGTGCAGCCTTCGCAGGAAGCCTTTGCCGCCGCAGCCGCCAACGCCGACTGGAAGAGCGCGCCGGGCATGGGCGTGGTGCTGACCAACGAGCCGGGTGCCGACTCATGGCCCGTCACCTCGGCCAGCTTCATCCTGGTGCACAAAAAGCAGGACAAGCCTGAAACCGGCCTTGAGGTCCTGAAGTTCTTCGACTGGGCGTTCAAGAACGGCGACAAGCTGGCACAGGAGCTCGACTATGTGCCGATGCCCGACAACGTCACCGAGCAGATCGCTGCTGGCTGGAAAGCGGAGATCAAGGGTGCTGATGGCGCTGCAGTCTGGAAATAACAGGCAGATCATCGCCTGAAGGTGGCAGACGGCGCCGGATGACGGCGCCGTCATTGTTATGTAAAAATGCGCCCTGGGCGGTAGCGGGCGTCTCCGCCCAGGGCATCCGCCCTTTGTTACATCGGTATTTTTGTAGTGGCCCTCAGCCAAATAAGAAAACGCACATGAAAGATAATCGCAACGCGTATATGGACTCGGTGTTCAGCGGTCTTACGCGTACCTTTGCGTTCCTGGTTTTCATCCTGCTGGGGGCTATCATGGTTTCGCTGGTCTACGGCAGCCGCGAATCCATCTCCGCGCACGGCATCTCATTTCTCTGGACCAACGAATGGGATCCGGTGCAGAACGTTTACGGCGCCCTGGTGCCCGTGGTGGGCACGCTGGCCACATCGCTCATTGCCCTGGCGATCGCGGTGCCGGTGTCCTTCGGCATCGCTATGTTCCTGACCGAGCTTGCGCCCACCTGGCTGCGCCGCCCGCTGGGCACCGCCATCGAGATGCTGGCCGCCATCCCCTCCATCATCTATGGCATGTGGGGCCTGTTCGTCTTTGTGCCGCTGTTCCAAGAATACATACAACCCCATGTCATCAATCTGTTTGATGGCATCCCTGTGCTGGGGCAAATCTTTGCCGGCCCGCCGTTCGGTATCGGCGTGTTCACCGCGGGGCTGATTCTCTCCATCATGGTGATTCCCTTCATCGCCGCCGTAATGCGCGACGTTTTCGAGCTTGTGCCGCCCATGCTCAAAGAATCCGCCTACGGTCTGGGCAGCACCACCTGGGAAGTGGTCTGGAAGGTTGTGCTGCCGTACACCAAGTCGGGTGTGATCGGCGGCATCATGCTGGGGCTCGGCCGGGCGCTGGGTGAAACCATGGCGGTCACCTTCGTGATCGGCAACGCGTTCAACCTGCCCGAATCCATTTTCTCGCCGTCCAATTCGATCGCCTCGGCGTTGGCCAACGAATTCAACGAAGCGGGCGGGATACAAAAAGCAGCCCTGCTCGAACTGGGCCTGATTCTATTCATGATCACCACTGTTGTGCTTGCGTTCTCGAAGCTTTTGCTGCTTCGCCTGGGCAAGAACGAGGGTACCTCCCACTAGCCGGGCGTTTATTCATGTTCAATACCGAATCCGTCGTCAACACCCGCAATCCGCTGTACAGGCGCCGCCAGCGTTTTAACCGCTTCATGCTTTTCCTGTCCGGCGTCATGGTACTCACAGGCCTGTTCTGGCTGTTCTGGATCATCCTGACTTTATTGTTCAAGGGCGCCGATGCACTGTCGCTGTCGCTGGTGATCGAATCCACGCCGGCGCCTGGTGTAAGCGGCGGCCTGCTCAACGCCATCATCGGAAGCGTACTGATGGCGGCGGTCGCCACAGCCATCGGCACGCCCATCGGTGTGCTGGCGGGTACCTATCTGGCCGAATACGGCCAGCGCGGCTGGCTTGCACCCGCTACCCGCTTCCTGAACGATGTGCTGCTGTCCGCGCCATCCATCATTATTGGCCTGTTTATCTACGCTGTTTATGTGGCACAGGTCGGTCACTATTCCGGCTGGGCGGGCGCCTTCGCGCTGGCCATCCTGGTGATCCCGGTGGTGGTGCGCTCTACCGACAACATGTTGCAGCTGGTGCCCAACAGCCTGCGCGAAGCCGCTGCGGCGCTGGGTTGCCCGAAATGGCGGGTGATCATGTTCGTGTGCTACCGCGCGGCGCGATCCGGCATCATCACCGGGGTGCTGTTGGCCATCGCCCGTATTTCGGGCGAAACCGCGCCGCTGCTGTTCACCGCGCTCAACAACCAGTTTATGTCCTGGAACATGAACGCTCCCATGGCCAACCTGCCGGTCGTAATCTTCCAGTATGCGGCGAGCCCGTTCGAAGACTGGAACCGCCTCGCCTGGGCGGGTGCGGTCATGATCACGCTGCTGGTGCTGGGCATCAATATCGCTGCCCGCAGCCTGTTCCGCAAGTAATATAAACACGCTTCGGCCGGGGCATTGCGCCGGCCAGGATTTCACCATGCAAACGACCCAACACGCTGAACGTACGAAGATCGAGGTGCGCAACCTCAACTTTTACTACGGCAATTTTCACGCCATCAAAGACGTCAACCTGAAAATTGCCGAAAACAAGGTCACTGCCTTCATTGGCCCGTCGGGCTGCGGCA
This sequence comes from Pusillimonas sp. TS35, assembly GCF_009857885.1. Lineage (GTDB taxonomy): Bacteria > Pseudomonadota > Gammaproteobacteria > Burkholderiales > Burkholderiaceae_B > Allopusillimonas > Allopusillimonas lactea. The sequence goes on from NZ_WWER01000004.1 coordinate 116,877, forward strand.
AGTCCACCTTGTTGCGCACGTTCAACCGCATGTACGAGCTATACCCGGGCCAGCGCGCCGAGGGTGAGATCAACCTCGACGGTGAAAACCTGCTCACTTCGCGCATGGATATCTCGCTGATCCGCGCCAAGGTCGGCATGGTGTTCCAGAAGCCTACGCCATTCCCCATGAGCATCTACGACAACATTGCTTTTGGCGTACGCCTGTTCGAAAGGCTCAGCAAGGGTGAAATGGACGAGCGCGTCGAATGGGCATTGACCAAGGCCGCGCTATGGAACGAAGTAAAAGACAAGCTGGGCCAGAGCGGCAACGGCCTGTCGGGTGGCCAGCAGCAGCGCCTTTGCATCGCGCGAGGGGTGGCCATCAAACCCGAGGTACTGTTGCTCGACGAGCCCTGTTCGGCACTGGATCCGATCTCCACGGCCAAGATCGAAGAGCTGATCGCCGAACTCAAGTCTGAATACACCGTCGTTATCGTGACGCACAACATGCAGCAGGCCGCGCGCTGCTCCGACTACACGGCCTATATGTACTTGGGCCAGCTCATGGAATTTGGCGAAACCGACCAGATCTTCGTCAAGCCCGCTCGCAAAGAAACCGAAGACTACATCACCGGCCGCTTCGGCTGAGCACCGGCCGTCTGGCCGGGCAAGCGCAGTCGCCCCCGCGGCTGTGATCGCCCCCGCGCAGTCGGTCGCCAGCACGCAATCCTCCTGTCAGGCGGCCGCCAACGGCGTCTGCATCAGCTGTTGCACGTCATCGTAGTGACGTGAGACACGCTGTCCGCCGTGTCGTAGCCCACCGCGACGGTCACGCCACTGGCGTAGCCCGTGCAAAATCATGGCCTTGTCTCAGAAGGTGCGCTCGGGTGTCACGGTGATTACGCTCGTCACAGTCAAGTCCAGGTCGGGCAGATCCTGTATGACGTACGGCGTGACGGAAGCCGCGACATGCGGATCAAGTGCCGATTTGGCACCGGCCACGCCCTTGAACCATGACCGCCCAACTGTGCAAAGTTGGTTAATACCCAAACTTGTCCGAGTTCAGCCGCTTCAATCAGCGCAGAGATGTGGGGTTTGAGCCGGAGCCACTGCTTAGGGTTTTTCCTGTTTTTCCCGTATTTTGGGAATTGAATTCCTTGATTGTGGGAAAAAATATTACAGTGTGCGCGTGATCTGTTTGATGGTTGTTTTCCATGTCCGACGAACGTTCGCCCAAGGGGGGCGCTGACCGCGTACTGTTTGTGCTGGCAACGCTTGCCAGGCTCGAACGGTCCGTCACGCCTGCCGAGCTGATGGCCGAGACGGGGTTGAGCAAAAGCACGCTTTATAGGCAGCTTGCACTGCTAAAGCGCTGGGGCTTCATCATGGAAAGCAATGGCGTGTACCTGCCTGGGCCGATGTGCCTGCCGCTGGCATGGGGGTTCGATCAGTCGTCGTACCTGATCCAGCAAGCCCATGGTGAGCTTGAGGCGCTGTCCCGCAACTCGGGCGAATCCGTGGGGCTGTTGACAGCGGTGAACAATCAGGCGGTTTGCCTGGATATGGTCGAGAGCCCCAGTTCTTTGCGCTGTTCGTTCGTAAAAGGGCGGGGGCTTCCCTTATGCAAGGGCGCGTTCGCCAAAACACTGCTGGCCTTCATGGAGGCCGACAAGCAGGCGTTGGTGCTGCGCAATCTTGAGCGCGACCGCCTGATCGCGCCGCCGGAGCTACCGGCGCTCAAGGATGTGCTGCGGCAGATACGTGCACAGGGGTACTGCATCACAGACAGCGAAGTGGATGAAGGGGTATGGGGTATCAGCGCACCCGTGTTCCAGCAATTCAACCATGCGGCGGCGGTTATCACGCTCATGGCGCCTACCACCAGAGTTCACAACCGCGAGCGGCAGTTCGTCGATATGACAACCGCAATTGCCGCGCGTGTTTCTTCTCGGCTGCAAAGCCTTTGAATCGTTATCTAACGAAGGAGTATGTCATGGCGTCACGCAAAACTCTCATGGCGGTGCTTCTCGCGATTTCCGCGAGCGGTTTTGCCGCATCCAGCCTTGCAGCGGACACGGTACGCATCGTGACCGACCCCACCTTTCCACCTATGGAATTCACCCGGGACGGCAAGCGCACTGGCTTTGATATCGAGCTGACGGAAGCCTTGGTGAAGGAAATGGGCAAGCAGATCGCCTGGACGGATATCGATTTCAAGGGCCTCATCCCTGCGATCATCTCCGGCCGTGCCGATGCGGCGGTATCGGCGATTTACATCACCGACGCGCGCAAGCAAGTCGTGGACTTCACCGACCCGTATTACGCCGGCGGCTTGGTTGTGCTCACCCGCAAGGACGGCCCGATCAAGACACTGAAAGACCTGGACGGCAAGCGTGTGTCGGTGCAGGTGGGTACCAAGTCGGTGGGCTATCTGCAGGAGCATTATCCCAAGGTGCAGCGCGTCGAGGTCGAGAAGAACGAAGAAATGTTCAACCTGGTGGGTGTGGGTCGGGCCGACGCAGCCGTCACCGGCAAGCCGGCGGCCAAGCTCTACGCCCAAGCCCATCCAGACCTCGTTGTGCTGGACGAGCAGATCACGACGGAGGCCTACGGTATTGCGGTCGACAAGCGCAAGCCCGAGCTCGTCAGCGCATTCAATGCGGCGATCAAGCGCCTGAAGGAAAACGGCGAGTACCAGAAGATCGTCGATAAATGGTTTGAAGGCAAGAAATAATGAACTTTGATTTCACGCCCGCGTATGCGGATTGGCGGGCGCTGCTCAGCGGTGCCACCGTGACCGTCGAGGTAACGGTGAGCGCACTGGTTCTCTCCTGTCTGCTGGGGCTGCTGATTGGCATAGGCCGTCTCAATCCCGAGCGCAAGCTGGCGTATGGCCTGAGCAGCGTGTATTTGTCGGCCTTTCGCGGCACCCCGCTGCTGGTGCAGCTGTTCATCTGGTTCTTCGGCCTGCCGCGCTTTGGCATTTTGCTGCCGGCCTTTGCCTGCGGGATGCTGGGCCTGGGCATGTATTCGGCCTCGTATGTATCCGAGATTGTGCGCGGGGCAATACAGTCGGTGGATCGCGGCCAGATGGAGGCTGCGCGTTCGCTGGGCATGTCCTCGCGGCAAGCCATGTTCAAGATTATTTTGCCGCAGGCGTTTGTGCGCATGATTCCGCCTCTGGGCAACGAGTTCATTTCGCTGATCAAGAACTCGGCGCTGGTGTCGCTGCTGACCATCCACGACCTCATGCACGAAGGGCAGAAGATTATCAGTGTTTCCTACCGCTCGCTGGAAATCTATTTGGTGATTGCGGTCATTTATTGGCTGATGACGACGTTCGTGACAATCGTGCTGCGCAATGTAGAGCTGCGCATGAAGGCGGGAGGGATGGTGCAATGAGTAATACGGCGACGAACGGCCAGGCCATGATTCTGATCAAGGGGCTGCACAAGGCCTATGGCAACCATGAGGTGCTGAAGGGGGTAGACCTCGAGATCGACAAGTCAAAAGTGGTGGTGGTGATCGGCCCAAGCGGTTCGGGCAAAAGCACCTTGCTGCGCTGCTGCAATGGGCTCGAGGTCGCCCAGCGCGGCACTATCGACATCTGCGGCCAGCGACTGCTCGACGAGGGAAGGATGCTGGGCGAGCGCGATCTGAATGCGCTGCGTATGCAGGTGGGCATGGTGTTCCAGTCTTTTAACCTGTTTCCGCACCTCTCAGTGCTGGATAACATCACGGTCGGGCCCCGCACGCTCAAAGGGCTTAGCGCGTCCGCGGCGCGCGAGCAGGCCATGGCGCTGCTGGACAAAGTGGGGCTGTCGGCCAAGGCCGAGGCCATGCCGGCCAGCCTCTCCGGCGGGCAGAAGCAGCGCGTGGCGATTGCGCGGGCGTTAGCCATGGCGCCCCAGGTCATGCTGTTCGATGAGCCCACATCGGCGCTTGATCCCGAACTGGTCGGCGAGGTGCTGAGCGTCATGAAGCTGCTCGCCAAAGAAGGGATGACGATGATGGTGGTGACGCACGAAATGGGCTTCGCCCGCGAGATGGCTGATACGGTGGTTGTCATGGATGGCGGCGGCATTATCGAGGCCGGCCCGCCCGACGTTATCTTCACCAACCCCGCGCAGGCGCGTACGCGCAGCTTTCTGCAGGCTGTGCTCAAGCAGGAGACACAGGACGTATGAGTACGGTGGATACAGTATGGCGGGGCCGCGACGACGCTGCGGAGCAGGGCGACACGCGTAGGCTATTTCAGGTCGTCCGTCCGCGCAGCGCCAGTTTTGGCGCTGACGATCCCGTGCTGCTGGGTTTTGCCAGCGATGCAGGCGTAAGCCGAAACAAAGGCCGTGTCGGCGCGCGCAAAGGGCCGCAGGCAATCCGGGCCATGATGGCCGGCCTGCCGGCGCACGACCTCAGTGTGTTGTGGGACGCTGGCGATGTGCATTGCGAAGGCGATGCGCTGGAGGCCGCGCAGGCTGAGCTGGGTCGCCGCGTGGCCGGCGTGTTGGCTGCCGGCGCCCGCCCGCTGATCCTGGGCGGCGGGCACGAAACCGCGTGGGGCACGTTTCAGGGGCTGGACGCATTCCTGGCTGAACGGGCGGCGAATCAGCGCGGCGACGATAGCAAGCCGCTGTTGATTGTGAACCTGGATGCGCACTTTGATCTGCGAAGCAGCCGTCCAGGCAGTTCGGGCACACCCTTTGATCAAATCCTGGAGGCATGCCGGCAGCGGGGCTTGCCCGTGACATATGCCTGCTTTGGTGTGTCGCGGCTGGGCAATACTGCAGGCCTGTTTGCCCACGCCCGCGAACTGGGAACCGTGTTCTTCGAAGACACCGTGCTGCAGGAGCGGCATCTTGCCGACCGGCTGGCCGACCTCGACACGCTGCTTGCGCGGGCCGGCGATGTCTACCTGAGTATAGACCTCGACGTGTTGCCGGCGTCGGTGGCGCCGGGCGTATCGGCGCCGGCGGCGTTCGGCGTCCCGTTCAGTGTGATCGAGGCGTTGGCCTGCCGCGTGAAACAAAGTGGAAAAATGCGGGTTGCCGATATTGTGGAGATCAACCCCGACTTCGATATCGACAACCACACCGCTCGCGTTGCCGCGAGGCTGGCCTGGCAACTGCTGGCGCCGTAAGGGCGCCAGCGTGGCGGCTGCTTATGAGGCCCGGAGCGTGTTGCCGGACCTTGCCGCTGTGGGCTGCTGCGCCGTTCAGTTCCAGCGGCCGCCTTGCCCGCCCAGGCTGAAGCGCCCGGCTCCCATCAGCGAGATTGCCAGGGCCCCGAACAGGAACAGAGCCTGCAGCTCAAGGCGCCAGCCGCCGTTGGCGGTAAATTCGGCCAGGTGGCCCGTGTGTGCAAGGGCGACGGCGAACAGCATGTTGATGGCGATCAGCAGGGCGCCCAGGCGGGTATAGAAGCCCAGGATGACCAGGATCGGGCCAATGACTTCACCGAGATAGACGCCCCACGCCACGAAGGCAGGCAGGCCGTTGGCCACCACCATACTTTCGATGCCGCTGACCCCCTTGGTGAGTTTGGCGAAACCGTGAAACAGAAACAGAATGCCGACGGTGAGGCGCAGCAGCAACTTTCCGAGGTCGTCCTGTGTATTGCCCGACATAGTGACTCCGTATAAGGGTATGAGGTTTCAGGGCTTGCCATTATAGGGGGGGAAAGGGGGGGCGTTGACGATCACGGTGTGATGACATCGAGGCGACGATCATGTCAAGGTGACACTCATGTCAAGGCGATGATCATGCACGCGGGGTGATCGTGGTCACGTCAGGGCGGGCGCCTCTGGCGCCTCTGGCGCTTGCAGAGTGCGGTCGCGGTAGGTGCGGACCAAGCCTTCGAACTGCGAGAACAGAATCATGTAGTCGTCATCAGCGTTGATGCGAGCTTGGCCGTTATCGTCGGTGATGAGCATGGCGGGCACGGACGCATTGAGCAGGTCGTGCAGGGTGTCGGTATCCGCTTGAGGGTCCAGGGGCAGCAGGGTTTTGCCTGCGGCCTGTATGGCCAGTACGCTCAGCAGGTATTCCAGGCCTGGTGTTGCGCACAGGGCAACGGGCGACCCCGGGGTTGGATCTTTGGTCTGGATGGCCACCGCCAAGGCGCGTACGGCCGTCGCCAATTCGCCGTAGGTGACATCGGTATGGTCGTCGCGCAGGGCGATGACCTCGCCATGGTCGTTTGAAAACGCCTGCAGAAAATCGAGCGTTTGTGTGCTTGCCATAGTGGGCGGTCTCCCGTTTGCCTGTTTATCCCGTCAAGTATAAAGACCCCGCATGCTCGACGGCTTGTTGCGCACGCTAGGGTTTGCCCGATATGGTTAAATCCGCTTCATTGAAAAAGCGGGAGTATTTGAATGATGAAGCCGTTAGGGATCATCGCTGCGATGCATGGCGAACTGGCGGAACTGCTGGCTGTGATGGGGCCCGATTCGCGTATGCTGACCATAGGCGGGCGCGACTATTACCTGGGCCGGCTCGATGGGCATGATTGTGTGGCCGTGCTGGCTCGGGTCGGCAAGGTGGCGGCTGCGGCCACCACCGTTACGATGATTCGCGAACTTGGCGTTGGCGCGCTGGTGTTCACCGGCCTGGCGGGTGCTGTGGCCTCGCACCTGAATGTCGGTGATGTGGTGGTGGCGGACAGCCTGCTGCAGCATGACATGGACGCGCGGCCGCTCTTCCCGCGCTTTGAAATCCCTTTGCTTGGGTGCAGCCGGTTCAATGCCGATGCGGGTATGTCGGCGCTGCTGGCAGCCAGCGCGCAGACCTATCTGGACGACGACTTCATGGTACATGCCGGGCCGCGTGTGTGTACGCAGTTCAGGCTGCGGCGTCCGCGGGTGCATCGGGGCATGATCGTCAGCGGCGACCGCTTTGTCAGCGATTCGGGCGAGGTGGCCACCTTGCGCGCCATGCTGCCCGATGCCTTGTGTGTGGAAATGGAAGGCGCCGCAGTGGCGCAGATATGCCACGAATACGACATGCCCTTTGCAGTGATCCGTACGATTTCAGACCGCGCCGACGACGAGGCCGGACTGGATTTCAACGCCTTCCTGGAGCAGGTCGCCAGCGTGTATTCAGTGGGTATCATGCGCCGGTTCCTGGCCGTGCGCGCACGGGCGTAGGCGAGGCGTATACAGGAAAATCGCCGACGCACGCGGTGCGGGCTGCGGCAAAAACGGCGGGCGTATACTGGGCAACATAACGATCTATACATCAGTGAGGAGTCCCGACTATGCTGCCCTCCAACCCCGCCACGTATCAGGATACCTGTGAGCGCTTCAGGTGGAACATCCCGCCACGCTACAACATGGGGCACGATGCCTGTGGCAAATGGGCCGAACGCGACCACGGGCGTCTAGCCCTGGTGTTCATCGATGCCCAGGGCGCCGCGCACAACTATTCTTTCGGCCAGATCAACGAGCAGGCCAACCGTTTCGGCAATCTGCTGATGGCAAACGGCGTGCGGCCGGGCGACCGGGTCGGCATCCTGCTGCCCCAGGCGCCTGAAACTGCTTTCGCTCATATTGGCTGCTACAAAACAGGGTGTATTGCGATCCCGCTGTTTTCGTTGTTTGGTGCCGAGGCCCTGCAATACCGGCTGGGCGACAGCGGCGCGCGCGCGGTGATCACCAACGCGGAAGGCGCTGCAAAGCTCGCCGGCATCCGCGATCAACTGCCCGAATTGGGTGTGATCTTCACGATTGACGGTGCGCAGGCAGGCACGCAGGATCTGCATCGCGAACTCGCGCGCCAGTCCGACGACCTGACGTTGGCTGCAACGACACCGGACGATCCCGCGTTGATCATCTATACGTCGGGCACGACGGGGCAGCCCAAAGGAGCCCTGCATGCGCAACGTGTATTGCTTGGGCATCTGCCCGGCGTGGAAATCTCGCACAATCTGTTTCCCCATGAAGGCGACCGCATGTGGACACCGGCAGACTGGGCCTGGATAGGCGGGCTGCTGGACGTGTTGATGCCGGCCTGGCATCACGGCATACCGGTGGTGGCGCACCGATTCCAGAAATTCACGCCAGAAGCTGCGTTCCAGCTGTTGCAGGACTACGGCGTGCGCAATACATTTTTGCCGCCCACAGCGCTCAAGATGATGCGCAGCGTGGCCAATCCTGAGACGCGCTGGTCGTACCGCTTGCGTTCAGTGGCCAGCGGCGGCGAATCACTGGGTGCCGAGCTGCTGGATTGGGGGCGGCGCACGTTCGGGCTGACCATCAATGAGTTCTATGGCCAGACCGAATGCAATATGACGGTGTCGTCGTGTGCAGACCTGATGCCGGTGCGCCCTGGCGCGATCGGGCGGGCGGTGCCGGGGCACCGGCTTGCCATCATCGACGATGCGGGGCAGGTGCTGCCGACGGGTGAGAGCGGCCATATCGCGGTGCAGCGTCCCGATCCCGTCATGTTCTTGCGCTACTGGAACAATGAGAAGGCCACGGCTGGCAAGTTTATTGGCGACTGGCTGGTAACTGGCGACACGGGTCAGATCGACGCCGACGGCTACGTGCATTTCGTGGGTCGCGCTGACGATGTGATCACCTCAGCGGGCTACCGCATCGGCCCTGGGGAGATCGAAGACTGCATCCTGCAGCACGCGGCCGTGAAGATGGTGGCAGTGGTAGGCGCGCCCGATGCGCAGCGCACCGAGGTCGTGGTGGCGATCGTTGTGCCGCAGGATGGGGTGCGCGGCAATGCTGCATTGCGCGAAGAGATCCAGAATCACGTCAAGACGCGCCTTGCTGCACACGAGTACCCGCGCGAAGTGTACTTTGTGGAAGAGCTGCCCATGACGACCACCGGCAAGGTGGTGCGGCGCGAACTGCGTCAGCTTGTCGCGCGATGGCGCGAACAGGCCGCAAAATAAGGTTTGAGCTGAAGCGGCCTTTCGGGTGCCTGTGCGGCAGCCCGAAAGGCCCTTTTTTTGTTTGCAGCCAACACGCCTGGCTGTACCAGCAGTGGCACCGGGCGTAACGCCCTTTGCGAAGGCGAAGGCGAAGCGGGCGCGGGCTTTGCCGCGCCTGCGTGTCTTACAGCGTTTGCAGCCTTGTCTTGCCGTACGGCGTCTTGCGGTTCATGGCTGCCGCGCTGATTGCCGAGATGACCCCGACAATCACGGTGTACGCCGCGACGAGCCAGGGCTGGCCGTCGTTGGCGTGCATGAGCGCAGTGGCAATCATCGGCGTGATGCCCGAGGCGAAGATGCCCGAAAACTGGTACACGAACGAAATGCCGGTGTAGCGCACATCGGTGTCGAACAACTCGCAGAACAACGCAGCCTCAGGGCCGTACACCGATGCGTACAGGATACCGAACGGGATGATGATGGACAGCCAGATCACCATCATGTTGTCACTGTGCGTGGTGATGAGCCAGAACGCGGGCAGCGACGACAGCCCTGTGATCAGCGAGCCCCAGAAGTACACGCGAGTGCGGCCCAGGCGGTCTGACAGTGCGCCGAAGAAAGGGATGGTGAAGCACATGACGATCGCCGCCGCCATCACGCCCGTCAACGCCTCGGTGCGGGTCAGATGCAGTGTAGACGTCAGGTAGCTGATGATGAACACGCCGAAGATATTGAAGAACACGCCGTCGATATAGCGCGCGCCCATGCCTTTGAGGATGTTGGCGGGATAGCGCTTGATCATGTCGACGAAGGGGATCTTGCTTTCGGCATTCTTCTGCTTCACTTTCTCGAACTCGGGGCTTTCCTTGATTGTCAGGCGGATATACATGCCGACGAATACCAGCAGGGCGGAGAGCAGGAACGCCAGGCGCCAGCCCCAGGATAGGAACTGTTCGTCAGTGAGTGTGGCCGACAACAGCGCTACCACGCCCGAGGCCAGGCACAGGCCTGTGGCCAGGCCAACCTGCGGCCACGATGCAAAAAAGCCGCGCTTTTCCTTGGGGGCGTATTCGTAGGCCATCAGCACGGCACCGCCCCATTCGCCGCCCAGCCCGATGCCTTGCAGGATGCGAGCCAGCAACAGCAGGATGGGTGCCCAGATGCCAATGCTGTCGTAAGAGGGGATGAGGCCGATCGCTACCGTGGACGCGCCCATGATGATCAGCGTGAGCACCAGCATGCTCTTGCGCCCGATCTTGTCGCCGAAATGGCCGAAGATTACGCCGCCCAGCGGCCGCGCAACGAAGCCGACTGCGAAGGTGGCGTAGGCGAGCAGCGTGCCGACATAGGCGTCGTCACTCGGAAAGAAGAGGTGGTTGAAGACCAGGCCGGCAACGACCCCGTATAGAAAAAAATCGTACCATTCGATGGTCGCCCCGATAACGGAGGCGGTGACTACTCTTCTGACTGTTTTCGCATCTGCGCTCATAATGTGTCTCCTGGAGTATGGGTTGGGGTCTTCGCCCCGTGTCTGAGATGGGGTATACCGCCGCTGCGCGCTCATGTCATCATGGCGCCCGGCATGCGGCGAGCGTGTGGCGCGGCCCGCCAAAAAGGCCGCGCGGCGCAGCGTTGTCAGGCGGCCAGCTTCGAGGGTGGCTGCTTGGTGCGTACCACGGAAAGCGGGCGCACGACGTCTTGTTGCGCATCGTTGAGGATGAACTCGCTGGCGCGCTCGGCCACCATGACCACGGGCACGTTGGTGTTGCCCGACACCAGCGTGGGCATGACCGACGCATCGACCACGCGCAGCCCCGGCACGCCATGCACGCGCAGGCGTTCGTCCACCACGGCCAGGGGGTCGTTGGCCCTGCCCATGCGGGCGGTGCCGGTGGGGTGGAAAATCGTGGCGCCGAACTCGCGGCAGAAGTGCAGGATTTCGTCGTCGGTGTTTACGTCATGACCGGGGCGGAACTCACGCTTCATCAACGTGGCCATGGGTTCAGTGGCGGCGATGCGGCGGGCGAACTTCACGCCCGCCACAGCGGTGCGGCGGTCCAGTTCGGTGGACAGGTAATTGGGCTGCATCGAAGGCGCTTCGAAAGGATCACGCGACTTGATGCGCACATAGCCGCGGGATTCGGGGCGCAACTGGCACACGGAATATGTGCAGCCCGAGAAGTCGTGCACCTTGCCGCCCGCCAGGTCGGCCGACAGCGTGCCGAAGTGGAACTGGATATCCGGGGTTTCCGACTCGGGCAGGGCGCGGCAGAATGCGGCGCCCTGGTTGATGCCGATGGCCATGGGGCCGCCGCGGAAGAGCAGCCAGTGCAGGCCCATGCGCGCCTTGCCCCACATGGTGCGCAACTGGTCGTTGTTGGTGATGGGCTTGGTCACTTCGTAGATAAGCCGGTGCTGCAGGTGATCCTGAAGGTTCTCGCCGACGCCAGCCAAGTCGCGCACGACAGGGATACCGAACTGGCGCAACAGGTTGGCGGGGCCGATGCCCGACAGCTGCATAAGCTGCGGCGACTGCAGCGCGCCAGCGGCGAGGATGACCTCGCGATTGGCGCGCAGGGTGCGCAGTGTGCCACCCTGGCGGAAGGTGACACCGACGGCGCGGCCTCCTTCCATCAGGATGTGGCTGGCTTGCGCCTCGGTTTCGATGCGCAGGTTGGGGCGATTGCGCGCCGGGTTCAGATAGGCGACGGCCGTGGAGCAGCGCTTGCCGTTGTGCGTGGTGAGCTGGTAATAGCCCGCGCCCTCTTGGTCGCCCGTGTTGAAATCGGACACGCGGCGCACGCCGTTGTTGCCTGCCGAGCCAATGAAGGCGTCCACCAGTTCGTGGCGTGTCTTGATTGAGGTTGCATGCAGCGGGCCTTCGGTGCCGCGGGTGGGGCCGGCGCCCAGGTCATTGGTTTCAAGCTTGCGAAAATACGGCAGGCACTCGTCCCAGCTCCAGCCTTTGTTGCCCAGCTCAGCCCAACGGTCGTAGTCTTGCTTCTGGCCGCGTACGTAGATCAGGCCATTGATGGAGCTGCAGCCGCCCAAGGTTTTGCCACGCGGCCAATAGATCTCGCGGTTGAGCATGTTGGGATCGGGGTCGGTGTAAAAGCCCCAGTTCAACTTCTCGTTGAACATCGTTTTGCCGTAGCCTATGGGGATATGTATCCACATGTTCTTGTCGGCTGGGCCTGCCTCGAGCAGGCAAACTGTATGCTTGCCGTTTTCGCTCAGGCGGTTGGCCAGCACACATCCTGCCGAACCCGCGCCAACCACGATATAGTCTACTGTCTCTGCCATGATGCGCCACACTCCGATATTATGGGCCGCGCAGGCTGGCCGCCTTGCGTGGGCCCCGCTTTGCATGGCGCCTGTCTGTCGCGCCGTGCCGGTTTCTTTTGCAGGCAGTGTGTGCGTTTTGTGATGCTTCAACTATAGGGTTAACGCTAAAAAGTTCAGGTGTGGAACGGAAAATATGATTTTCATTTCAATGGCGGCTCACGGCGCAGGAGATACCCATCATGGATGATGATGGCGCACGGCCGCTGCGTGTGCTGACGGTGCTGGAGCAGCTTGCCAACACGCAGTATCCGCAGACTTTGGCCCAACTGACTCAGCGCACCGGGCTGCCCAAGACCACGCTGATGCGTATGCTGCATTCGTTGGAAAAGGCGGCATACGTTGCGCGCATGCCCGGCGATATGGGCTATGCGCCGGGGCCGCGCATCAACCACCTTGCCGCCAGCGTTCTGCGGGCGCCGCATTTCCTGCGGGCCTGCCGGCATGTATTGGGCCGGCTGGTGGCGATCATCGGCGAGTCCTGTAACCTGACCGCGCCGATGGGCGACGCTGTGCACTACCTGGCCCGGGTTGAAAGCGCCGAGCCGCTGCGCCTGCAGCTGCACATGGAAATTGGCTCGCATGTGCCGCTGCACTGCACGGCCAGCGGCAAGCTTTTTCTTGCGCTTGCGCCTGAGCTTCAGCGGCGCCAGATCCTTGACCGCATCGAACTGCCGCGCTATACGCCCAAAACCTTGTGCGATCGCCAGGCCCTTGAACGGGAACTGCGCCGCATACGCGGGCAGGGCATCGGTGTGGACGACGAAGAGTTCGTACGCGGCATGGTGGCCATCGCAGTGCCGGTGTACGACGACAATGACCAGGTGCTGGCGGCAATCGCTTGCCATGCGCCCACCGCGCAGCGCACGATGGCCGAACTGCTCGGCTACATCGCGCCGATGCGCGAGGCGGCGCACGAGATGTCGGCGGTGTTTCGCACCACCGCGCAGGTACGCGATTGAGAGGTTGGCGTTGACGAGGCATAGTGGTCGAGGTTAGGCTGGAAATTGAATGTGAACTGGCGGTCGAGCCAGGCGCCGTAAGGCATCCGCTAAGCGATTGTCACGATCTCACATGGGAAGCCTATGCCGAACATATCCCAGACCGGTCGTTATCTCGTGCTCTTGCACCAAGACCATCCTCAGGAGGGCATCCAGGCGCTCGCTGATACGACTGGCGTGCGCGTTACCGAGGCAGCGGCGCACAAGGCAGGCGCAACCGTGCTTCCACCCGAGTGTGCCCTTGTCTTTTCCCGGATAGGTGTAGTGCTGGTACGGTGCGCGCAAGATCGACAGCCGGCGCTGGCTGGGTTGGCCGCGGCAGGCAGCAACATTCTGGCGATCGAAGCCGAACGCTTTGTGCATGCGTTGCCTGCCAGGTACCGGCCTGCAAAAGCCGCGCCCTCGTCCACGACTGCGGCTGACACGTGGGGCGTCCAGGCTGTCGGGGCGGGGCAGTCATCCTATACGGGAAAAGGCATTCGCATTGCCATCCTAGACACTGGATTCGACTTCTCGCACCCCGACTTTGCGGGCCGCGAAATTGTGTCGCGTTCGTTCGTGCAAGGTGAAGATGCGCAGGACGGCAATGGCCACGGTACACACTGCGCGGGCATCGCCGCCGGCCCGCGTGTGCCCATAAGTGGCCCGCGCTATGGCGTGGCGGGCGAAGCGCAGCTATACATCGGCAAGGTGCTGGGCAATGAGGGTGGCGGTGGCGACGGCGGCGTACTCGAAGGCATCAACTGGGCCATTGAGAACAACTGCCAGGTCATCTCGATGTCGCTTGGTAGCGTGACTACGCCCGATCAACCCTATTCGCGTGTGTTCGAAGAAGTGGCGCGGCGCGCCATGGCGGCGGGCGCAGTGATTATCGCCGCTGCCGGAAACGACAGCGAGCGGCCCGACCACATCGCGCCGGTTGCGCACCCAGCCAACTGCCCCTCCATCATTGGGGTGGGCGCCATCGACGAGCTGCGCCGTGTGGCGCCATTTTCCAATGGCGGGCTGGTATCCGACGGCGGCAAGGTGGACATTGCCGCTCCGGGGGTCGCTGTGTTGTCCGCCTGGCCCGGGCCCCAAGGCTATAACAGCATCAGCGGCACCAGCATGGCCACACCGTTCGTGGCTGGCGTAGCAGCCCTCTATGCCCAGGCCGGTGCCGCCAACCGCGGCAAAGCCCTGGTTGATGTACTCAAAAACAATGCCACCAAGCTTGACCTCCCACCGCGCGACGTCGGCGCCGGTCTGGTGGCCGCACCTCACAAGGCCTGAGCGAACCCGCCATCATGTCTCGCGTCCACATCAACATCATCGTGCAGGAAGCCTGGCGTCCGCGTTTTCCTCAAGTTGTGGAAAACTGCCGCCGCGCGGGCATAGAGATAGAACACGAGCTGGTCGCCGTCGGCGTCATCACGGGCTCCATCGACAGCGGCAGGCTGGCTACACTCGCCGTGATCGAAGGCGTTGCCGCCATCGAGCCTGAACGGGATGTTACGGGGTTGCATGGCATCGGAAGCCCGAGGCGCCCTGTTTGAGGGCATGGGCGAGAATGCGGTTGATTTGATGCCGTCTGTGCTGCGTGCACACAGCCGGATGTGATTTTTGGGAGAAGCCGTTTCCGTCAATAAAAAACGGCTTTACGCAAGCTGCGGAAAGCCGTTTTTGAATCAATGGTCGGGGCGAAAGGATTCGAACCTTCGACCCTCTGGTCCCAAACCAGATGCGCTACCAGGCTGCGCTACGCCCCGACTGAATAAGCGAAGAACTATAACACAGAACGAGAAAGCCTGAGTGCGGTATGCGTATGCTGCACGTGGCATGCGGTATGCGGCAATTGCGCGCCCCCTATGTAGATAAAGCGGGGCTTTGCGACCCGTCTGGTTTGGGACCAGAGGGTCGCCTGCGCGCATGTGCCGTTATTCGTGCAATCCGTCCGCGTCCTCGTATTCATCGGGTGGGCTCAGTTCGACAAGGATCTTGGCGATCCGGCGGCCATCGCGTTTGAGGATCTCGAAACGGAACTCGCCCCTCGGGGTAGAGACAGTAATGTGGTCGCCGCTGTCGGGCAGGCGGCCGAATTGACTCAGCAGGTAGCCGGCCACAGTGCTGTATTCGTCGGAGTCGTCCATGAAGCCTTCGAACTGCACGGTTTGCTCGAATTGGTGCATGTCGGCGGCGCCTTCAACGATCCAGCGGTTTTCTTCGTCCACGATGATGTCGGGTGTTTCGTCTTCGTCGGGGAAGTCTCCGGCAATGGCCTCGAAGATGTCGATAGGGGTCACCAGGCCTTCGACGGCGCCGAATTCGTTGATGACGATCACCAACTGCCCGCGTGCGCCCTTCAGCGTCTGCATCAGGTCGAGGATAGGGATGGTTTCATGCACGATGATGGGGCGGCGCAGGTGATCTTCGCGCAGCCGGTTTTCTGTGAGCAGGTCGGCGATCAGGTCTTTGGCGCGTCCGATGCCGACGATGTCGTCCAGCGAGCCGCGGCATACGGGAAAGAAGCCGTGCGGCGAGCCAGCGATTTCCCGGCGGACATCGTCGGGCGAGTCGTCCAGGTTGATCCAGGTGATATCGGTGCGCGGCGTCATGATCGAATGCACACTGCGATCGGCCAGACGCAGCACGCCGCTGACCATGTTGCGCTCTTCCTCGCCAAAGGGAATTTCAGCTTGGGAGGGCTCCATGGCGGGCTCGGGCTGCTCGGTATTCATGGGCCGCTTGCCCAGCATGCGCAGAATGCCTTCGGCGGTGCGTTCACGCATTGGGCGAGTGTTTTCCATGCTGAGCAGGTTGCGCCGCGCGAGCTGGTTCAGGGTCTCGATGGTGACAGCAAAGCCAATGGCCGCGTACAGATAGCCTTTGGGCACCTTGAAGCCGAAGCCTTCAGCCACCAAGGCGAAGCCAATCATGAGCAGGAAGCCCAGGCAAAGAATGACGACGGTGGGGTGCCGTCCCACAAAGGCCGTCAACGGTTTGGAGGCGACCAGCATAAGGGCAATGGCAATCACCACCGCAGTCATCATCACGGCGATATGGTCCACCATACCGACCGCTGTGATGACAGCATCGAGCGAGAACACTGCATCAAGCACGACGATCTGGGTGACCACCACCCAGAAGCTGGCATAGGCGGGCGAGCCGGATGAGGAGTGTGTCTTGCCTTCTACGCGCTCATGCATTTCCATGGTGCCCTTGAACACCAGGAAGAACCCGCCCAGGATCAGGATCAGGTCTCGCCCCGAGAAGGAGGCGTCGGCCACAGTGAACAGCGGCGCGGTCAACTGGAACATCCACGAGATGGCTGCGAGTAGGCCCAGACGCATCAGCAGGGCCAGCCCCAGCCCAATCACGCGTGCGCGGTCGCGTTGCGCGGGCGGCAGCTTGTCGGCCAGAATGGCAATAAAAATCAGGTTATCGATGCCCAGCACAATCTCCAGCACGACCAGCGTCAGCAGGCCGATCCAGGCGGCGGGGTCAGTCAGCAGTTCCATCAGGCCTTCCATCAGGCCATTCTCCTTTCAGGGTTGTAAAAAACAGTGGGGTGCGCCGCGCCATAGCCGCGGGTGCGGCCGGCGGGGCGGTGCGGCTGCAGCCAAGCCGCAGTGCGGTCGACGCAGTGTTGTGTGGGGCGACTGGCCCCTTCGGGGTCGTCGTTCATCGACGCAGGTGAGGCAAGGTATATGCCTGCTTGCCATAGGCCCAATGTGGCCATAGCACGTGCGCCAAGGCTTCGCGTGCGAGTGCAGCGTCGACAGGCATCGGGTCATAGGTTTGCGGCGCGGTATAGCGCAGCTGGGTGGCGGGGCGATTAGGTTCCAGTACGAGCAGTTGGTCGCCCTTCATATAGCCGTAGTTGTCTTGGTATTGCATCATTACGCGGCCGCCACCCTGGCCGGTGAGGTCGTGGCCGATCATGGGGTGTTCGCTGTCGATGCCCATGAGCGAGAGCAGCGTGACGGGCAGGTCGATCTGGCTGATCAGGCGATCGTCGCGCCGGGGCTCGATGCTGCCGCCCAGAATGACTGCCGGGATATGGAAATGGCGCATGGGTACCAGTGTGGCGCCCCCCACCCGCGAGTCGTGATCGGCCACGATGAGAAAAACGGTGTTGTCCCAGTAGGGTGACTGCTTGGCCTGCTCGAAGAACTGCCCGATGGCCCAGTCGGCATAGCGCACGGTGTTTTCAACGGTGCGTGGATCGCCCACGGGTTGGATGCGGCCGTCGGGGTATTCCCAGGGCGAATGGTTGCTGACCGAGAATGCGAGCGTGAAGGTGGGTTGGCTGGCATTGTCGAGCAATAACTGGTGCAGCTTGTCGAACATGTCTTCATCGCTGGCGCCCCAGGTGCCCACGAACTTCGGGCTCTGGAACGACGGCAGGTCGTGCACCATATCGAAGCCATTGCCCAGAAAGAAGTTTTTCATGTTGTCGAAGTGGGCTTCGCCGCCATAGATGAAATGCGAACGGAAGCCCTGCGGCTTGAGCAACTGTGCCAGGGTGAAGAAATCGCGCTGGGCCCCCGAGAGCCGCAGCACGGCATCCGAGATGGTGGGCGGGAAACCGGCCGAGACGGCTTCCAGGCCGCGCACCGACCGCGTACCCGTGGCATAGCAGCGCGTGAAATTCCAGCTTTGCGCGGCCAAGGTGTCCAGGCGCGGCGTATAGCCGGCGCCGCCGAGGTTGGCCACGTATTGGGCGCCCAGGCTTTCTTCGACGATCATTACCAGGTTGAGGGGGCGTTCGGTGCGCCGGAAGGCGGTCTGGCGATGCAGCGTCGGGATGTCGGCCGGCCCTTGCGGCAGGCCCGCGCCGGCACGGACAATGCTGATAATCTCGGTTTCGTCCATACTGCCGTACACACGCGTGGCCGAGCGCTCGTTCTTCATGCTGTAGATGGCGTACGCGACGCTATACAGCGAATTGAGCGGCAGCGTATTGAGCATGCTGTCGTTGCAATATGCCACGGTCGAGGGATTGATGGGGCGGTGCTTGAGCGTGCCGCGTATCGCCAGGAACACCACAACCGCGGCCACCAGACTGAACAGGATGCCCTGCCACCAAACCATTGGCACGTCGGGTGCCGTAGGCGCGAGCAGCCATTTGATCAACCAGGTGAGGGCAATAATGCCCAGGATGCCGCCCAGCAACGCGGCCTTGTAGCCCTTCCAGAGCATGCCGAAGACTTCGCGCGGATGCTTCAGGTATTCGACATACAGCCGGTTGGGCCGTGTATCGTATTCGTCGATGAACTGCGGGGTGGAGACTTCAGGCACGATGATCAGCAGCCAGGCCAGAATAAACCACGCTTCGGCGATATTGATCGCCGGCTGGTAACCGCCCAACCAGGGGGATAGCATCAGGGGTATGCCGGCCAGCGTGGCGATCAAGTTGGCGTCGATGCGCAGGCCGCCCAGCATGATGGGCCGCAAACCGCCCGCTTGTTTGACGCGTTCCCATTGCCAAAGCGCCAGAAGCAGGCGGCTCGCGGTAAGCAGGGTAAAGCAGACGACAATGAAAGTAAGGGTGAGGTCGCGCATGGGGCGATTGCAGGATTTTCGAACTGACTAGTGTATATGGTTTGCACGTCTGCTTACTGAAAGTCATGCGAGGCCAGCGCTTGACGGCTAATTATGCTCACGGTTAGCATAATTAAAACTGCTGCGAGACTGCCATGATTTTGTCTTCATTTTTCATCCGAATTGCCGCGGCGGCGGCTTGCTCCGCGGCGGCTTTCTGCGCCAGTGCGCAGGACGTCATCCGCATCGGCGAATTGAATAGCTACAAGGCCCAGCCTGCCTTCCTGGGCCCGTACAAACAGGGTATGGCGCTGGCGGTCGAGCAGATCAATCAGGCCGGCGGCGTCAATGGCAAGAAACTCGAACTTGTCATTCGGGACGATAACGCCAACCCGGGCGACGCCGTGCGCGCAGCCCAGGAGTTGATCGCGCGTGAACAGGTCGATGTGCTCACAGGCACGTTTCTCTCACACGTCGGCTTGGCGGTGTCCGATTTTGCCGCTCACAACAAGCGTTTCTTTTTGGCCAGCGAGCCGTTGACCGACAAAATCGTCTGGGCCGAAGGCAACCACTATACCTACCGCCTGCGCAATTCCACGTATATGCAGGTGGCTATGCTGATACCGGCCGCAGTGAAGATGAACAAAAAGCGCTGGGCGCTGGTGTACCCCAATTACGAATACGGCCAGTCAGCCGTGGCTACCTTCAAGACTTTGCTGCGCCAGGCGCAGCCAGATGTGGAGTTTGTTGTTGAGCAGGCCGCGCCACTGGGCAAGATCGACGCAGGCAACGTCGTGCAAGCCTTGGCCGATGCGCGCCCCGAGGCTATGTTCAATGTGCTGTTCGCCACTGACCTCACCAAATTCGTGCGCGCGGGCACGCAGCGCAACCTTTTTGCGGGTCTGCCGGTGGTCAGCATGCTCACCGGCGAGCCCGAGTACCTGGACGCACTGGGCGCTGAAACGCCCACGGGCTGGGTGGTGACCGGCTATCCGTGGTATGCCATCGATACGCCGGAGCATCAAGCCTTCCTGACTGCCTACCAGAAGCGTTTCAACGACTATCCCCGTCTGGGCACCGTCGTGGGCTACAGCACCATCAAGTCGCTGGCTGCGGGTATCGTCAAGGCGGGTTCCACTGACAGCGAGGCGTTGGTGCAGGCGTTCAAGGGGTTGCAGGTCGATACGCCGTTCGGCCCAGTCACCTATCGCGGCCTGGATCATCAATCGACCATGGGCGCGTACGTGGGCACGCTGGCCGTCAAGGACGGCAAGGGCATCATGACCGATATCAAGTACGTGGACGGCGCCACGGTTCAACCAACCGACGAGCAGGTGCGCACGTGGCGGCCAGCGTCGGCCGACTAAAGGCTGCGAGCGCTCCGCGCGGCGGCCAGGCGGACGGATGAGTAGTTGGGCATGAGTATCACGGGCCTGATCGTCCAGCTTCTGAACGGGCTGGCCGAGGCGTCGTCGCTGTTTTTGGTAGCGGCGGGGCTTTCGCTTATTTTCGGGGTGAGCCGCATCGTCAATTTTGCGCACGGCTCGCTGTATATGTTGGGCCTGTATCTGGCATACAGCCTGGTGCAGGCCTGGGGCGCGGGCGCGGCGGGGTTTTGGGGCGGCGTGCTTGTTGCGGCGCTGCTGGTCGGGGCGCTGGGTGCTGTGGTCGAGGTATTGTTGCTGCGGCGTATCTATGCGGCGCCTGAGCTCTTTCAATTGCTTGCCACCTTTGCGCTGGTACTGGTGCTCAGCGACCTTGTGCTGTGGCTGTGGGGGCCTGACGATCTACTTGGTCCGCTTGCGCCTGGCATGGGCGGGGCGGTGCGGATATTCGGCCGCTACCTCCCGATCTATGACGTGTTTCTGATTGCCGTGGGCCCGCTGGTGCTGCTTATGCTGTGGCTAGCCTTGACGCGTACGCGCGCCGGTATGTTGGTGCGTGCCGCCACACAGGACAGGGAAATGCTGTCTGCGCTGGGCGTCAACCAAGCCTGGCTGTTCACGGCCGTGTTCGCCTTCGGCGCTTTCCTGGCGGGGTTGGGCGGGGCGCTGCAACTGCCGCGCCAGCCCGCCACGCTGGGGCTGGATCTAGGCATCATCGGTGATGTGTTCGTGGTGGTTGTGGTGGGCGGCATGGGTTCGCTGCCGGGCGCTTTTGTGGCGGCGCTGGCGATCGCCGAACTCAAGGCGTTGTGCATTGCGCTGGGCACGGTGGACATCGGTGGCGTTGCCATCGCCTTTCCCCGCCTGACGCTGGCGATCGAGTTCATTTTTATGGCGGTGGTGCTGATCTGGCGTCCGTGGGGCTTGTTCGGCAGGCCCATGGCCGTTGTGCGCCAGGGGGCGGGCCACGCCGTGCCGCTGCGGCCGATGCCCGTCGCGCGCGGCGCCGTGGCGCTGCTGGCTTGCCTGGGCATGGCGGCTTTGCCGCTGCTGGCGGGTGCATTTCCCTATGCAGCCATTCTGGCGCATGATGCGCTGATCGCCATTATCTTCGCCGTGGGCCTGCATTTCATGATGGGCCTTGGCGGCATGCCTTCTTTCGGTCATGCCGCATATTTCGGGCTGGGCGCTTACGGGGCCGCTTTGTTGTTCCAGTCGGCTGGGTTCGGCATGCTGCCGGCACTGGCGGTCGCGCCCCTGGCGGCCGCCCTGGCTGCGATGCTGTTCGGTTGGCTGGGCGCGCGTCTGAGTGGCGTCTATCTGGCCATGCTGACGCTGGCGTTCGCCCAGATCATCTGGTCCATCGCCTTTCAGTGGGATGCGGTCACGGGCGGATCCAATGGTTTGTTCGGTATCTGGCCGGCCGACTGGCTGGCGGGTGATCGTTTCTACTATGCCACGCTGGCCGTGACGATTGCGGTGGTGCTTTTCGCGCGTCGGGTGGCGTTCTCGCCCTTTGGGCTGGCGTTGCGCGCTACGCGTGATTCGGCGCTGCGCGCGGATGCGGCGGGCGTCAACGTGCGGCGCGTGCAATGGACGGCGTTTGTGGCGGCGGGTACGGCCGCCGGCCTTGCGGGCGCGCTGTATGTATTTGCCAAGGGTGGGGTCTCGCCCGAAGCGCTGGCGATCGGTAAATCTGTGGATGTCCTGATTATGGTGCTGCTGGGGGGCGTGCAGACCCTTGCAGGTCCGGTGGCGGGTGCGGCGGCCTTCACTGGCTTGCATGATCTATTCCTGGGTGTCACAGAATACTGGCGCGCCTTGTTCGGCATGGTAATTCTGCTGATCGTGCTGGTGTTTCCACGTGGGCTGGCGGGGGTGGCGCGATGAGCTTGCTGCAAGTGCGTCATCTGGTGCGCGATTTCGGCGGCAATCGGGCGGTTGACGATGTTTCCTTCGATCTTGCGCCCGGAGAGTTGCTGGCCATGATCGGACCCAACGGGGCGGGCAAGTCGACGGTGTTCAATATGCTGGGTGGGCAGTTGCAACCCACATCAGGTTCGGTGGTGTTCGATGGCAAGACCCTGCGCGGGCTGGCGTCGCACCGTATCGCCCGCCTGGGTGTGGGCCGCAGCTTTCAGGTGGCGGCCACGTTCGGGTCCATGACGGTGCTGGACAATGTGCGGGTGGCGCTGCTGGCGGCTCGACGACGCACCAGGGTGTTCTGGCGGCCGGCCAGCGCACTGTACGAGGCAGATGCCTTGGTGCTGCTGCGTGAAGTGGGCATGGTGGAGCAGGCAGGGCGACTGTGCAGCGAATTGGCCTATGGCGATGTGAAGCGGCTGGAGCTGGCGGTCAGCCTGGCTGGCGAGCCCCGGTTGTTGTTGATGGATGAGCCGACTGCCGGCATGGGGTCGGCGGAGCGCTATGCGTTGATGGCACTGGTCAAGCGCTTGGTGATGGAGCGCGGTATGGCGGTGCTGTTTACCGAGCATAGTATGGATGTGGTGTTCGAGTACGCCGGCCGTGTGCTAGTGCTGGCGCGCGGCAAAGTGATTGCCGAAGGCGCGCCGCAGGCCGTGCGCGACGATGCGCGGGTGCGGGAGGTGTACTTTGGTACCGGCGCCACCTTTGAAGGAAGGGATGCGGTGGCGCATACCCCTGCGCCGCCGGACGCGTTGCACACGGTGCGCGCCGATCCGCAGCAGCGGCAGCCCTTGCTCACCGTGCGCGGCATGAACGCCTGGTATGGCGATGCGCATATTCTGCGCGATGTGTCGCTGCAGGCGAGGCGAGGCGAGGTAGTAGCGCTGATGGGGCGCAACGGTGCGGGCAAGTCGACGACGTTCAAGGCACTGATGGGCTTGCTGGCGCGCCGCGATGGCTTTGCCGAATTCATGGGCCGCGGCCTGGAGGGGTTGGCGCCGTATGAGATCGCGCGCCTGGGCATGGGCTATGTGCCGGAAGACCGGCGTATTTTTACCGACCTGACGGTCACCGAAAACCTGCTCGCCGGCCGGCGCCCTGCGCGCTCCTGGCCTGTGCGGTATGCGGGAGGGGATGCTACGAGCGGGGGCGCGGATGCGGGTGATGCCATGTCCTCTCGTACGGGCTCAGTGTTGCATGCGCGCGCGGATGCGGATGGGGCCCTGAACTGGACGGTGGACGCGATCTTCGACGCTTTCCCGCATCTGGCGAGCTTGCGTAACCGGCCCGCCGGCGCGATGAGCGGGGGCGAGCAGCAGATGCTGGCTGTAGCGAGGGCTTTGATGGGCAACCCTTATCTGCTGCTGCTGGACGAGCCTTCGGAAGGTGTGGCACCGGTGGTGGTGGAGCAGCTTGCGGCCATGATTCTGGCGCTCAAGCGGCGTGGCGCAAGTGTGCTGCTGTCTGAGCAGAATATTCATTTCGCTCGTCTGGTGGCGGATCGCGCTTATGTGCTGGAAAGGGGGGTGATCCGCTACGAGGGCGCGATGGATGATCTGGCGGCAGACGACGCGGTGCATCGGAAGTTTCTGGCGATTTAGGGGGGCTGGGCCGCGCACGGGCCAGGGCACGTTCGGCAAGCCGCAAAATGCTTGCCAGGCGTTGGCCCCGCAGGGTACCTCATGCCGCCAGGCCAGTGCCCCGTCGGCGGGCAGCCCCACAGGAATCAGCGGGTCCGTCCCGTGCGCGGCGACAGCGACGGGACGGATGGGCTGGTGGAGGCCCGTCTGGGGTGACGTTTGGGCTTTGTCAGGCTACGGCGCCTTTGGGTTGGCGGCCATGGCGGTAGTCCTCCAGCAGTTCGGCGCGGCGGGCCTGGGCGGTCGCGATGCTCCTGTCTTTGACGTGGCCGTAGCCGCGGATGTCGTCGGGCAGGTTGGCCAGCGCCAGTGCGGCATCCATGTTGCGCTCGTTGAGGCTGGCTGCAAGCTCTTCGACCAAGTTTAAGTAGTCTTGCACCAATTGCCGTTCCATGCGGCGTTCCGCCGTATGGCCGAATATGTCGAGGGCGGTGCCGCGAAGGCCTTTCATGCGGGCCAATACGCCGAAGGCGCGCATCATCCACGGTCCATAGCTGCGTTTGACCAGCTCGCCGCGCGTGTTGCGACGCGCGAGCAGGGGCGGAGCGAGGTGGAAGCGCAGGGTGTAGTCGCGCCCGGGTTCGCCTTCGAATTGTTCGCGCAACTGGGCCAGGAAGGCAGGGTCGGTGTACAGGCGCGCGACTTCGTATTCGTCTTTGTAGGCCATGAGCTTGGCCAGGTGCGTGGCCACCGCGCGCGTCACGCGGCCGGCGTGCCCGTTGGCCAGCCGGGATTCGCATTCGCGTATGCGTGCGACCGCGCTTTGGTAGCGCGCCGCGTAGCGGCTGTTCTGATAGTTTTCGAGCCATTGGGTATTGCGGGCGACCAGTGCGTCCAGGCTTTCGGGCATGGCGATGACGCGTGCGGTGGCAAGAGTTTCCACCTTGGCTAGCGCCGCCCGTGGCTCGGCCTGCGCCAATTGAGGCGCGATAGCCGCAACGCCCAGGTGCGCAGCGGCACGGCCCCATTCAAAGGCGGTGGCGTTCTTGTCCACGGCCACGCCATTAAGCTTCATGGCCTGCAGCAGGCTTTCTTGCGAGAGCGGGACCCAGCTCTTTTGCCAGGCATAGCCCAGCAGCAGCGGGTTGGCGTAGATGGCGTCGCCCAGCAGGGCAAGCGCCAGTGCGATGGCGTCTATGTATTCGCAGCCATCGCCCATCGCTTCGTTCAAGCGCGCGCTGGCCGCATCGCCCGGGAAGCGCCATTTTGGGTTGTGGATGATTTCGGCGGTGGGCACCGGGGCGCTGTTGACCACCGCCTTGGTGCGCCCTTTGAGCGCTTTGCCCAGCACATCGGGCATGGCCGTCACGATGGTGTCACAGCCGATAATCAGCCGCGCTTCGCCGGTGGCGATGCGGGTGGCGTGAAGGTCGTCGGCCCGCGGTGCAAGCTGAACGTGGCTGAGCACGGCGCCGCCTTTCTGCGCCAGGCCGGCCATGTCGAGTACGCTGACCCCGCGCTGCTCGATGTGGGCCGCCATACCCAGCAGGCTGCCGATGGTGACCACGCCGGTGCCGCCGATGCCGGTGACCAGAATGCCGTAGGGTGCGGCCAGCGCGGGGACGTCTGGGGCGGGGACGTGCGGCGGCGCAGCGGGCGAGGTAGGCACTGTGGCTGTGGCGCTGGGGGCAGTGACGGAACCGGGATGCCCGCCAGCCGCACCCGCACCGGATGTGACAGCCCCCGCAGGCCGCGGTTTTTTCATCTGGGCGCCTTCGGCCGTGACAAAGCTGGGGCAGAAGCCATTGATACAGGAGAAATCTTTATTGCACGACGATTGGTTGATGCGCCGCTTGGTGCCGCGCGGTGTGTCCACGGGCTCGACTGACAGGCAGTTGGACTTGGTGGAGCAGTCGCCACAGCCCTCGCAGACAGCTTCGTTGATGAAGACGCGCCGGGCGGGATCGGGATAGGTGCCGCGCTTGCGGCGGCGGCGCTTTTCGGTGGCGCAGGTTTGGTCGTACACCAGCACCGTGGTGCCCTGGATCTCGCGCAGCATGCGCTGCACGTCGTCCAGTTCGTCTCGGTGATGGACAGCGGCGCCGCCCGCCAGAGCGACACCCTTGTATTTTTCGGGCTCGTCCGTCACCACGACGATCTTGCGCGCGCCCTCTGCATGCACTTGCGCGATCACATCGGTGACTTTGAGTACGCCATCCACGGGCTGCCCGCCCGTCATGGCAACGGCGTCGTTGTAGAGGATTTTGTAGGTGATATTGGCGCCTGAGGCGATGGCGGCCCGTATCGCAAGGATGCCGGAGTGGAAATACGTGCCATCGCCCAGATTGGCGAAGATATGTTTTTCGTTGGTGAAATGATGCTGGCCTATCCAGGCCGCGCCTTCGCCGCCCATATGACTGAAGGTGGCCGTGTCGCGGTCCATCCAGATCGCCATGTAGTGGCAGCCGATACCTGCCAGCGCACGCGAGCCTTCGGGCACGCGCGTTGACGTGTTGTGTGGGCAGCCCGAACAGAACCATGGCTTGCGCTCTGGCCCGCCGGCGGTGCCGGCCTGGTCGCGCTCTTTGGCATCGAGGATGGCCATGCGCGCGGCGATGCGCGCGCGCAGCCCTTCGGGCATGTTGGATTTGTCGAGGCGGCGGGCCAGGGCGCGCGCAATCAGGGCAGGCGACAGCTCGCCCTGCGCCGGCAGCAGCCAGGGGCCGCGCGGCACAGACCACTCGCCGCCCGCATTGTCTTTTTCGTCGAACTTGCCGAAGACGCGCGGGCGTACGTCCTCACGCCAGTTGTAGAGTTCTTCCTTGAGTGTGTACTCGAGAATTTGGCGCTTTTCTTCCACCACCAGGATCTCTTCGAGACCAGTGGCGAACTCGCGTGCGTCTTGCGCATTCAGCGGCCAGACACAACCGATTTTCATCAGACGTATGCCCAATTGCGCACAAGCCTCGTCGTCCAGCCCCAGCTCGACCAGTGCCTGGCGCGTATCCAGGTACGCCTTGCCGGCCGCCATAATGCCAAAGCGTGGCTGGGGTGAATCGATGACAATGCGGTTCAGGCGATTGGCGCGCACATAGGCCAGCGCCGCATACCACTTGTAGTTGAATAGCCGCGCCTCTTGGTCCAGCGGGGGATCGGGCCAGCGTATGCCGAGCCCGCCGGCCGGCAGGATGAAGTTGTCGGGCAAAATGATGCGGACGCGATCAGGGTCGATGTCCACCGAGGCCGTGGACTCGACCACCTCGGTTACGCACTTCATGGCCACCCATAGGCCGGCGTAGCGACTCATGGCCCATCCGTGCAGGCCGTAGTCCAGGTATTCCTGGACATTGGCAGGGTAGAGCACGGGGATGCCGGCGGAGATCAGGTCGTGCTCGGACTGGTGTGCCACGGTAGAGGACTTGGCACCGTGGTCGTCGCCCGCCAGCACCAGCACGCCGCCATGCGGCGAGGTGCCGGCGGAATTTGCGTGCTTGAACACGTCCATGGAGCGGTCTACGCCCGGCCCTTTGCCGTACCACATGGCGAACACGCCGTCGCGGTTTGCGTGCGGGGTGAGCGCAATCTGCTGGGTGCCCCAGACCGAAGTGGCCGCGAGGTCTTCATTCAGGCCCGGCTGGAAGACGATGTCGTGCGCGGCCAGATGTGGCTTTGCCTTCCAGATGGCTTGGTCGATTGCGCCCAGCGGCGAACCGCGGTAGCCGGAAATGAAGCCGGCGGTGTTCAAGCCCGCGGCGCGGTCTTGCGCCTTTTGCAGCATGGGCAGGCGCACCAGCGCCTGCGTGCCGCTCATGTAGGCGCGGCCCTTTTCCAGTGTGTATTTATCGTCCAGACTGACAGTGGCAAGCGCCGAAAGCGCCGCCTGATCAAGGGGGGCATTCATTGCGGGGGAGTCTCCTGTGTTATGTGTATGGCGGCCGGGGTGTGGCCGCTTCCCTGCATTCCTAGTGTATGAGGCCTTCCCGGTATCGTAAAATTACATTTTCAGTTACCAGATATCAGCAAAACAGATGAAGAGCGAAGTCACGCTGCGCCAGTTCCGGTATTTCATTGCGGCGGCGACAACAGGGCAGTTTTCGGCCGCAGCGGTGCAGGAACATGTCTCCCAGTCGGCAGTTACGAGCGCAGTGCAAAACCTTGAGCATCAGCTAAAGGTCAAGTTGTTCGATCGCCTGCCGCATGGCGTGGCCCTTACACCAGAGGGGCAGGTGTTCTTCCACCATGCGCGGCATGTCATGGACTCCGTTAACGATGCCATGCGGCACGCCAGCCTTGTGCCGCAAAGTGCGCAGGGAACGATACGCGTTGCGGCGACGTATACCGTACTAGGTTATTTTCTACCCGACTTGCTCAGCCGGTTCAAGCGAAGCTATCCGCAGGTGGAGATTGATCTGGTCGACATGGACAGGCGCGAACTTGAGGTTGCGCTGGACAGCGGCACCATCGATCTTGGCGTCGGGCTGTTGTCGAACATCAATGTTGCGTCGCGCCATGGGCGGCGGTTGTTGATTAGTTCACGGCGGCGCGTATGGGTAGGGGCGGAGCATCCCCTGGCGGGTGAATCTGTGGTGACGCTTGCTGATATCGCACGCCATCCTTATATCCTGCTCACGGTGGACGATGCCGACACGGCGGCCATGCGGCATTGGCGCAAGGCCGCGCCGCTCACGATCGCCATGCGCACCAGCTCGCTGGAAGCGGTGCGCGGGCTGGTGGCATACGGGTTTGGCGTGTCCATTCTTTCCGACCTGGTGTACAGGCCATGGTCACTGGAAGGAAAAAAGATTGTCGCGATACCCATCGCCGATCCGATAGCGCCCATGGATGTGGGCCTGTTGTGGCCCGCGCGGCGCGAACCGGCCGGGTTGGCGGATGCCTTCCGGCAATTCCTGGTGCAGGCATGCGAGGCTCGCAGCGAAGGCGCGGCTGCCTAGGCGTGGCAGTCCTGCGCGAGGTTCACGCGCAGGAGCTTGGTCGCGGCTGCCGGTGCCGCAGTGTGCAATCAAGAGGAGTGGTGATGCGCCGTTGATGAACGGCCGTCGTGTGGCCCGCCGTACCCGATGCCTCACGGGATCAGCGCCAGCCCCACCCGTACCTGCGACCCTGATTTCTGGTTGTAGTCCAGCAGAGTGGCGCCATACCCTTTGGTGTATTGCGCGTACAGATACCCATTCATGTTCAGGAAGGTGCGCTGCAGCGGCCATGCCGCCTCGAGTTGCGTAAAGTAGCGGCTTTCGGTGCCGCGCCTGTACAGGCCACTGAGTACCAGGCCGTTGTCCTGTGCCCAGCGCAGCTTCCAGTCGACGTAACCGAAGTGGTCGGCGTAGTCGCTGTTTTCTTTGACGGCGAAGTAATTCTTGAAACGGGGTGCAAAAGTGAGCGTGCTGCCGCCGCCGAAGCGATAGTTGAATTCGGGCTGCACGTAATAGAAATTGAGGGAACGCGATTCGTCGTCGCTTTTCCCGTTGGATTCATGCTCCACGCCGGCCTGCAGGCCCACGAACCAAGGCTCGCGCGCATCGCGCCACAAGGCATCCTTGCGCCAGAACACGCTGGGCTTGAAGGAGGTATCGACGAAAGGTGATGAATCGGAGGATAAATCCCATAGCGCTGTTTGCGTATAACCGACGTAGAAGTGGTCTACGAAATCGGGCCGGGCGGGATCTTTCGGACGGAACAGGCGGTATTTCAGGCTGATCTGGTAGCGCGCGTAGCGCCCATTGTTGTCGCCCACGGCGAAGTACACCGGTTCGTAGGGTTGCAGCGCGTTGCGGAAATTTTCGAAGCCCGAAGCCAGCGTATTGGTTTGCGACGATACCGAGGTGGGGGCGGGCCCCACAACGGGTGACGCACCCGCCTCAAGCACCACACGGCTGGGCAGGGCAGGGTCTTGTACGCCGGGTGTGCCCGACTTGCCGGCATCCACCACCGGGCCCATGGCGGGTGCGGCGGCAATTGCTGTATCGCCGGGCAGGCGTGCGTCAAAAGCCAGCAGCGTTGCGTCGCCTTCCACGTTCACGGCCTGCAGGCCGCGCACGTTGCTGGGCACGATTGCCTTCCAGGAAATCTGGACGAAATTATTGACTGGCACGCTGTATGCGCCCTGGCCCTCGGTAAGGTAGGCAATGCTGCGCGTGGCCTGGCCATCTGGCCCGCGCCACTGAATGACCAGCTTGCGCGGCGCCGTCCAGTCTAGTGCGGAGGTGGTGTCGTTGAAGAGAATGCCGGTAATGTTGATCGTGTCGCCGGGCGCCGCCTGCGTTTGGGCAAGTTTATACGTGATGCCCGCAAGCGCGGCGGAACTGGCGAGCGCACTGCCCGCCAGCACCGCAACGCCCAGCAGGCGAACCGAAGAATATGTTGAAAAAGCCATGGGAAATCTGAATGGAAAGACCCAAGGCAATGTAACACCGCACGATGAAACCAGGGCAACCGGATGTAAAGAAACCTTTTTCCCTCATTGGTCGTGCGGGATATAATGGGCCGCCTCGCCGATTGGCGGGCCTATGCGGCGGTAGCTCAATTGGATAGAGCACAGGCCTTCTAAGCCTGGGGTTGTGAGTTCGATCCTCGCCCGCCGCGCACTTCATATGTCGCACTAAAAAGCCTGCTTTCAAGTCTCCTTGGCCTGGCCCGCTGCGTATGGGTGGCACCGCCCGACCGTACCTTGCCATAGCCGCATCCCTCTGTCTTGAAAGGCCGCAACGCGTTTTATCTTCATACCATTATTTCGATTTATGTATCGAATATCGAAACATAGATTGATCGTGCGGCCAGTAAGTATAGATTAGGCGATGCAGCATACTTATTACATGGAGACGCTTTTCTATGCGTGTTTTATTTTCGGCCCTTCTCGGCTGTACCCTGTCGCTGTCGTTCGCTTCATACGCAATAGCGAATACCGCCGACTATCCCAATAAGCCCATTCGTTTCGTCGTGCCGTATCCTCCTGGCGGCTTGGGAGACACTTTCTCCCGCGCGCTGGGGCGGGGCCTGGCTGAACAGTTGGGGCAGCCAGTCATCGTGGAAAACAAACCCGGCGCGAGCCAGGTCATCGGCGCGGAACAGGTTCTCCGGGCCCCTGCGGATGGCTATACCCTGTTTTTGTCGTCGATGACGAGTTTGGCGACCAATCTGGGTTCGCATAGCCAGCTTTCCTACGATCCGATCAAAGACTTCGCCCCTGTCAGCAAGCTGTTTTCGTCAGCGTTGTATCTGGCCGTGAAGTCGGATTTGCCCATTAAAAGCGTGGCGGATCTGGTGAAGGAGGCCAAAGCGCAGCCAGGTACGCTGTCTTACGCGTCGCTGGGGCTGGGCGGTAGTCTGCATTTGGCGGGCGAGCTGTTTTCCCAAGCTGCCGGCATTAATATGCTGCACGTTCCTTATAAGGGGAGTGTGCCTGCGCTTACTGATGTCATGGGCGGTGTCGTCACGATGATTTTTGATGGCGGATCGACAGTTGCTCCACAGGTAAAGGCAGGCAAACTGCGGGTGTTGGCCGTAACCGGCAAGCAGCGTTCGTCGATCGATGGGCTAGAGAATGTGCCCACCATGGCTGAGGAAGGTTTCCCAACTGTGGACGTTGGCGTGTGGTGGGGCCTGTCAGTGCGCGGCGGCACGTCCGACGCCATTGTTGAACGTCTGTCTAAAGCGGTGAATGTCGTCATCAACGAGCCGCAGTTCCGCAGTTCTCTGAGCGGCACCGGGATGGACATCCAGGGGAGCACACCCAAGGAATATGGCGAGTTCATCGAGAGCGAGGCCGTGCGCTGGCCGGCATTCATGAAGCAGATAGGTGTCGTGCCGCAATAAGGGGCAGTCATGCTAAACAAAGTACGCCAGTCGGTTCGGGAAGCGCTGGACGGGATCTTTGATGGTGCCACGATTCTGGTTGGCGGCTTTGGCGGTGCGGGCCTTCCGTACGAGCTTGTGCATGCGCTGATTGACCAGGGTGCCAGCGACCTCACCATTGTGAACAACAATTCGGGTACGGGCACCGATGGCCTCACGGCGCTGGTGGCTGCGGGCCGGGTCAGGAAAATGATTTGCTCCTTCCCCCGCGCCGCCGATCCTAGAAGTGATCCGAATATCTTTCAGTCGTGGTATCGGGCGGGAAAGGTGCAGCTCGAGGTTGTGCCGCAAGGCACCATCGTAGAGCGCCTGCGCGCCGCTGGCGCGGGGATAGGCGGGTTCTACACGAAGGTCGGTGCTGGAACCGTGATGGCCGAAGGCAAGGAAACCCGTGAGATCGATGGGTGTGAGCATGTGCTGGAGTACCCCCTGCAAGGGGACTTCGCACTGATCAAGGGCGACATGGCTGATCGGTGGGGCAATGTCACGTACCGCAAGGCCGCAAGAAACTTTAATCCCGTGATGGCCATGGCTGCGACAACGACGATTGCGCAGGTGAGTGAAATCGTCGAGCTGGGAGAATTGAACCCAGAGCACGTTGCGACACCCGGTATTTTTGTACAGCGCGTGGTGAGACTAATTCCTGAAGCAAGGGGCTGATAATGTCGTCCACACCTATTATGTCTTCCGTGCCAATCGCAGGCCTGGGCCGGGACCAGATTGCGGCCCGTGTAGCCCGCGATATTCAGGACGGCTGGTACGTCAATCTTGGGATTGGCGCACCGGAACGCGTGGCCAACTACATTCCGCACGACAAGGATGTCATTCTGCATAGCGAGAACGGCATTCTTGGCATGGGGGAAACCGTGCCGTCCGCTGAGGCCGACTGGGATTTGATCAATGCGGGCAAGCGTCCGATCAGCCTGTTGAACGGCGGTGCATTTTTTGATCATGTGGTTTCGTTCACCATGATGCGTGGCGGGCATCTCGACTTGTGTCTGCTCGGCGCGTACCAGGTGTCGCAGTGCGGCGATCTGGCAAATTGGTGGACGGGTGGTGAAGAGATGCCTGCTGTGGGCGGTGCAATGGATCTTGTGACTGGCGCGCGGCGCCTTTTCGTCATGATGGATCATGTCAGCAAGGCGGGTGAGCCCAAGATTGTCGGTGCGTGCACGTATCCCTTGACCGGCCGTAAGGTTGTTGACCGCATATACACCAATCTGGCCGTGATCGATGTGACCGATGAGGGGCTGTTGGTTCGCGAAATGGTGGAGTCCCTGACATTCGATGCGTTGCAGGCATTGACCGGTGCGCCGATACATCCGGCGGCCGATATGGGCGTCTTGTCGATGACAGAGGAGGCTGCGCGATGAATGGTGCACACTCGTCCAGCCCTGAGGCGGGCGCGGAGCAACAGTATTTTGCGTTCATACGCGCCGGACAATGGAAAATCCAGCGCTGCCTATCCTGTAGCCGTCATGTTTTTTATCCCCGGCAGTATTGCCCTCACTGTCACAAAGATTCCTTCGAGTGGGTCGCGCCCAAGGGCGGCGGCACTGTGTACTCTCTGACCCAGGTGGCATCTCGCGATGGCGATGGCCCTGTGGTCCTGCTGGTGGATCTTGATGAAGGCGTTCGTGTCATGGGTGGTGCATGCGTCGATGATATGGCGCACATCCGCATAGGCTCACGCGTCACGGGCGGGCTTGCCGCCGGCGATGAACAGGGATACATCATGTTTGAACCGGAGCATCCAGCGCATGACATCTAGCAAAATCAGGGGCTCTGTTGCCGTATGCGGCGTGGGAACCGCAGGGCTTGGCGAAGCGGCCGGGTATACGGAATTGGAGATTCTTGCGCAGGCCGCGCACCGGGCGGTCGAAGACGCCGGCCTCGAAATGGATGAGATTGATGGCTTGATGACGGCAAGCTTCAGCCGTTTCCTGCCAGGCCTCGCCGTAGCAGAGTACTTGGGCATCCGGCCGGCATTCATGGATAGCAGTAACGTGGGCGGGGCCTCCTACGTCAACTACTTGCTCAGTGCGGCGCTCGCGCTCAACGCGGGGCTTTGCAATGCTGTGCTCGTCTGTTACGGAAGCACCGCACGCACCCAACACGATTTTCGGGAGCATATTCAGGCCCGGGCGAAGCTCGAGCCTCAACCCTATGAGGCGCCTTACCGGCCATATAATCCGCCCTCATCATATGCGCTGGCGGCCGCGCGGCATATGCATGAGTTCGGCACCACGCGTGAAGACCTTGCTCACGTGGCGGTTGCGGCGCGCAAGTGGGCACAGATCAATCCCGATGCGTTCATGCAGGACCCGCTTTCGCTCAACGATGTGCTTGCATCACGCATGGTCAGCACGCCCCTGTCCGTTCGGGATTGCTGCCTGTTGACCGATGGGGCCGGTGCTTTCGTCATGATGCGCGCTGATCGGGCCCGATCAGCGCCTCGGGCACCCGCTTACTTGCTGGGTGCGGGGGCGTCGCAGTCTCACAGGCAAATATCAGCCATGGCCGACCTGACCACGACCTCGGCGGTCGAGTCGGGGCGCCAAGCCTACGCCATGGCTGGCCTGCGGCCTTCGGACATCGACATGCTGCAGCTTTACGATGCATTCACCATCAACGTGATTCTGTTTCTGGAGGATCTGGGGTTTTGCAAGAAGGGTGAGGGCGGCGCGCTGGTGAGCAGCGGCGCCATTGCCCCCGGCGGCAGTCTGCCAGTCAATACCAATGGCGGAGGATTGTCTTGCGTGCATCCAGGGATGTATGGTGTTTTCACGGTCATTGAAGCCGTGCGACAGATGCGTTCGGAGGCGGGGCAGCGGCAGGTACCGGGCGTGGAAACGGTTCTGTGCCATGGCAACGGCGGCGTATTAGCCAGCCAGGTGACCGCTATCCTGGGGGTTGCCCCCGACTGAAATCGGGCGTGCCTTGCGGCGGCAAGGCACCCGGCACTGCCTAGAAACGCTGGAACGGCGCCATGAATGCCTCGAGGTTTTTTACCAGCGAGAGCAGGCGTGGCCCGATGTCATTCTGGAGCGTGCCCTCCTGGCATTGAAAGGCGTGCACAACGCAGTTGAACACAATCAGTTCATCGCGTTTGCCGTGGAACGGCACGCCCACACCATATACATCGGGCAGGATTTCACCCTCTGACATGCAGAAGCCATAGCGGCGGTAGTCCTCAATGCTTTTCAGCACTGCTTTGTGGTGTTGTTCCCACTCCTTGGGCTGCTGGACTTTAAGCGTGTTGAGCAATGTCTCACGTGCGGGCGCCTGCAGGCCGCATAGATAAGCCCTGCCGATGGCGCTGCCAGCAAGTGAAACCGATAGCCCGATATCTGACATCCTGGTATTGAAAATGGAACGGTGGCGGCTGGTTTCGATATAGGTAATTCGCAAGCGATCCAAAACACCCATTGAAACCGACCCCTGAATGGCCTCGGCCAGTTCGCTCATCATCGGGCGGGCAAATTGGCGTATCGCTATGTTTGCCAACAGGGGATAGCCAATTGACAAGACGGCTGTTCCCAATTGGAACTTGCCCGAGTGTTTATCGGCGGCCATGTAGCCAAGGCGCGTCAGCGTGTACGTGAACCTGGATACCGTCGATTTGGACATGCCCAGCATGTCTGAAAGTTCTTTGTTGCTGAGGACGGGCCGATCGGGTGTGAAGGCAGACAACAGCTCCAGCCCCTTTGCGAGTGTCATGGCGAACTGAGGATCCCCGTCATAGTCTTCCAGCCGTTGGCTGCTTTGTTCTATCGCGGAAAGATAAGTCATATATGTTGTACAGCGTTTTGATATTCGAAACAAAGATAGATGTTTAAACCGACTATCGGTAGATTATCACGTATTCGAGCTTTAAAAAATATTCACTTGAACGATAGACGCCATGCAGCCTACCGCCACCACAGCCACCATCGCCACCGCAGCCGCAACCCCAGCCGCGACGGCAACCGCCACCGCAACCGCAACGATAGAGGCAGGTGTTATCGCCGGCACATCTCAGGGGACGGCCACGGTTACGTGGATGTGCGTTTTGTGCGGTTGGATATATGACGAAGCGTACGGTGATCCGGCTGGTGGAGTGCCTGCGGGCACGCGCTGGGAAGATGTGCCCGATTCATGGGTGTGCCCTGATTGTGGTGTGGGCAAAGACGAATTCATCATGGTTCAAGTCTGACGCCCGGCACCGGACGCGGATATTTTGACGCAAGGAAAAATCACAATGCTAAGCAAGGAAGACAACGAGATCCTGACGCGCACGGGCGCATCAACCCCTATGGGCGAGTTGTTTCGCCGTTTCTGGATGCCGGTTATGTTGTCGCAGGAACTGGATGTTCCCGGCGGCACCCAGAAAAGGGTCACAGTATTGGGAGAGGATCTGCTCGCGTTTCGAGACACGACTGGCCGGGTCGGCCTGGTGGAGCCGGTTTGCCCACATCGTGGCGCAAACCTGTATTACGGGCGCAACGAAGAGGGCGGTCTGCGCTGCGTGTTCCACGGCTGGAAGTTCGACGTCGATGGCAACTGCGTAGACCTGCCCACCGCTCCCTGTAATTCGTCGTACAAAGATCGCATCAAGATCAAGTCATATCCCACGCGTGAGGCGGGCGGCTTCGTCTGGGCATATCTGGGTTCGGCGGAAATACCGCCTGAGCTTCCGCAGATGGAGTTCACCCTTTTGCCCGCGTCGCATGTTTTCGTGTCCAAAAAGTGGCAGGATTGCAACTGGGCCCAGTGTCTGGAAGGCGCTATTGATACCGCCCACTTCTCATTTCTGCACATGGTGGTTCCGCAAGTCGGCGAAGATGCGGCCAGCCTCATGGCGCATGCCGCGATCGGTTCGCAGAGCGTGAAGAATGATCGGATCCGCTGGGTGCAGGAAGACCCGCGGCCTAGGTTTGAGATCAATGAATTTCCCGCAGGGCTGACAATCGGCGGAGCGCGCCTGGCGGGAGAACAGGATCGCTACTGGCGCATCGCACAGTTTCTGGCCCCCAACCACGCCCTTGTTCCAAGCGCCTTTCCAGGCGAGAACTACCATGGCCAGACATGGGTGCCAGCGAGCGACACGTCGTGCTGGATCTACAACTACACATGGAATCCCGATCGGCCGCTCACTGAAGAAGAGCGCGAGGCATGTCGCAAGGGCTTGACCGTGCATGCCGAAGTTGATGAAAACTATATCCCGCTGCGTGGGCCCCATAACGATTACTTGCTCGATCGTGAAGCGCAGAGGCTTAACAGCTACACCGGCATCCAGGGTGTGTCCGAACAGGATGCGGCTATTCAGAATAGCCAGGGCCCCATCGTGGATCGCTCGCGCGAAAATCTGGGCGCCACGGATGTCGGGCTGCTGCGTTTTCGCGAATACATGCTCAAGCGAGCCAAAGCGCTGGCGAATGAGGGCAAAGAGCCTAATGAGCCTGCTTGTTCCGAATACTATGCCGTGCGTTCGGGCGGCTGGGTCGCCCACGACAGTAAAAAGCTCGAACAGGTTATGGTTGAGCGGTTTGGCCACAAGTTTGGTCATGTCAATGCCCAGAGGCTGAAGGAAAATCAGGAGGCGTCGGCATGAGGCTGGACAGGTTGCGTGCCAGTATGACGGAAAAAAGCCGGCTGTTTGGGCTGTTCTGCTGTTCGTATAGCGTGCAGGCTGTAGAGGCGATCGCAGACAGCGGGTATGAGTTTCTGATCTTCGATACAGAACATTGCCCCAACGACTTCATCAATTTGCATGCACAGCTTCTGGCGCTTGCAGCCAGCCAGACTGCCGCAGTCGTGAGGACAAATGGCGTTGACAGCGCTCAGATCAAAAAGCTGCTGGATCTGGGCGTCCATGCCTTGATGGTGCCCAATATCGAGACGGCCGATCAGGCTCAAGCCGTGGTTGACTGCTGTCGCTATGCACCCGCCGGACGCCGTGGTGTTGCAGGCAGTGTACGCGCGTTGAGTTACGGCCGCGACAAGCTGTTGCCGGGGCAGGCGCCGGCAGGCCCAGTCATTATGGTTCAAGCCGAGAGCCGCAGTGCGCTGCGAGCTATCGATGCCATCGCGGAAGTCGACGGTGTTGATGTCGTATTCTTCGGCCCCAATGATTTGGCGGCCGATATGGGGTTGCTGGGCCAACCCGGTCACCCGGACGTAGTGAGCGCGATCACCAAAGGCATTTCGCAGGTGCGTTCCGCAGGCAAGTACGCGGGTGTGCTGGCAAGCGAACATGCTTGCGGCCCGTATTTTGAGGCGGGCGCGAATATGGTCGCGCTGGGTTCTGAAATAGGGTTGCTAGTGGCAGGTGCAGACAGTTTGCGGCAACGCGTAACGCGCTACGACGCGCTGTGCCTGTCATGACCGCAGCTCGGCGTCATGCGTTGGTGTTGGCTTCCAGCACCGGTATTGGTCATGCCTGTGCGGCTTCGCTCGCGCAGGCGGGCCATTCCGTATGCCTGAATGGCCGCGATCCAGTGCGTCTCCTGGCGGCCGCGGATCAGATCAGACTCCGGTGTGCGGAGGCTGCCGTTTCGTATTGTGCGGCGGATCTGAACACGTGTGAAGATCGCGACAAGGTCGTGCAGCAGGCGGGGCACGCGGACATCCTGGTTCTGAATATGGGTGGACCGCCAGTAGGCAATCAGACGCTTTCGCTCGCCGAGTGGCAGGCGGCGTTCGATTCGATATTCATGCCGATGACTGACATTCTCGACCGGATTCTGCCCGGCATGATTGCGCGCAGCTGGGGCCGGGTCGTCATGATATCTTCCGCCGCTGTGCGGCAGCCCATACCGAATCTCGTTGTGTCGGGCGTGTTTCGTACCGGGCTTGCCAGCCTGCTGTCAGTGCGGGCCGTCCAGGTGGCGCGCTATGGTGTCACCATCAATTCGCTGCTGCCCGGACGCATTCTGACGGACCGGCAGAACCGGGCCCTGGAGCGCGAGGCAGCGCAGGCGGGTATCACCAAAGATGCGCAGCTGGCAAAAGTATCGGAATCCATCCCTATGGGCCGGCTGGGTACGCCCGAAGAAATGGGTAATGTCTGTGCATTCCTGTGCAGCGAGGGCGCCAGTTACGTGACCGGCCAAAACATCCTTGTCGATGGTGGCGCGTTCCGCGGCGTGTTCTGAAGCGGGCGCGCAATAGTTCAACAGTTTTTCGAGAAAGAGGTCGCTATGACTGTCAGTGATTTACCTATTGAAGATATCGAGTCCGCAATTGCAGGGCTCGAAATGATGTACAGCATTCGATTCCTGGAGGAGAAGATTACGGAGCTGCGCAAGCAGCAAATCATCCAGGGTTCGGTGCATCTTTGCATTGGCCAGGAGTCGATCTATACCGGTGCGCTGCAAGCCTTGCGGCAGGGCGATCAGGTATTTTCAACATACCGCGGCCATGGCTGGGCCATGGCTTGCGGCGTGCCTGCCAGCGCCATCCTGGCGGAGCTTCTCGGACGCCAGACGGGCGTCAATCAAGGCCGTGGCGGATCCGCATACTTCAGTGCGGCGGATTGGGGATTCTATGGTGAAAACTCGATCGTCGGCGCTGGTGCTCCGATTGCCTGTGGCGCGGGCCTGACCAACAAACTGCGCGGCAGCGGCGCAGTTGCGCTGACTGCTTTTGGCGATGGCGCCATGAACCAGGGTGGGATTCATGAGGCAATGAACTTTGCCGCATACCTGAACCTGCCGGTGATATTCGTATGCGAAAACAACATCTATTCGGAACTGACGCCGATTGCCGACATGACGCGAGACGCCAATCTGTATAAGCGCGCAGCCGCCTACGGGATTCCGGGCGTGCGTATTGACGGAAATGATCTTCAGGCTGTGCGCAATTGCGTATCGGAGCATGCGCAGGCCGCTCGCGAAGGAAAGGGCCCGGTGCTGATAGAAATGATGACGCAGCGGTTGGTTGGGCATTACTACGGGGACATGCAAAGTTACCGCCCCCGCGGCGAGCTGACCGAAGCCAAAAAGCGCGAACCCATTTTGCGCCTTCGCGAAAAGCTTGCGTCGGCCGGCATCCCCGTGGAGCGCCTGGCGAAAATCGAAGCCGATGCCCGTGAGGCTATAGAATCCGCCGCCCGCACCGCGCTTGACGCGCCGCTGGCCGACACCAATACCGTTCTGGAGCACCTTTATGCGTAACGATATTCAGAATTCCGTCGTTGAACTGAACTATGGCAAGGCAATCAACGCAGCGCTGCGTCGCGCCATGTCCGAGTTTCCCGACACGGTGCTTTTCGGCGAAGATGCGGGCAAGCCCGGCGGTGTATTCGGCATCACGAAAGACCTTCAGGCTGCATTCGGTCAGGATCGTGTGTTCGATACGCCGATCTCCGAGACGGCGATGCTGGGCACAGCGGTTGGCGCTGCCATGACGGGCCTGCGGCCCATTGTGGAAATCATGTGGATCGACTTCAGCCTCGTTGCGATGGATCAGATCGTCAATCAAGCGGCCAACGTCCGGTACGTCTCCGCTGGAAGGCTTGGGGCGCCGCTCACGATCCGTACGCAACAGGGTGCGCTTCCGGGCTCATGTGCCCAGCATTCCCAGAACCTCGAAGCCTTCTACGCGCATGTGCCAGGATTGCGCGTTGGCATTCCAGCCACCGCTCAGGACGCTTACTCGATGACGCTCGCCGCCATCAAGAGTGATGATCCAACGTTGGTGATAGAGAACCGGGGGCTATACCATGGCGCCAGCCAAACGGTTGAAATTGATGGTGATATCGAAGCTGCGGAAGGCGCCCGCATTGCGCGCGAGGGTAGCGACATCACCATTGTGACGTGGGGCGCCATGCTCGGGCAGGCGCTGGCCGCCGCCGAGGAGCTGGCGGCTACCCACGGGATTTCCGCGGAAGTCGTAAATGCCCGTTGGGTTGCGCCTTTCGACTGGCAGGCGCTGGACAAGAGTGTGGCGAAAACTCATCGCCTGCTGATTGTCCACGAGGCCAATGTGACGGGCGGATTTGGCGCCGAGATCGCGGCGCGTGTCCAGGAGAAGCACTTCCGCAATCTGTCGGTGCCAGTGCGCCGTCTGGGTGCGCCCGATGTGCGTATGCCGGCCGCGCCGCATTTGCAGCAAGTGCTCATTCCGGGTGCTGCGCAGATTCGCGACGCCGCGGTCAGTATGACGCAACCTGAGTAACAGCGTAGTTCGCCCGCGCTCGGCCAGTGGCCCTTGGCCATTGACGAGTGGCCATTGACCATTGACTATTGAGCATTGACAATTGGCCGCTGAGCGCGGGTTGTCGGGGCATCCATTGTTGGATGCCTTGCATGGAGCATGTATCCACATAAGGCATATTATGAGCGTCGCACCTGTCGCAATAGTGGGAACGGGACTCGCAGGCTATACCATCGCGCGGGAGCTGCGTCGCCTGGATAGCCAGGTTCCCATTTCCCTGTTCACGCTGGACGAGGGGCATTTTTATTCGAAGCCCATGCTGTCTAACGGTATATCAGCGGGCAAGGACGCTGCCTCGTTGCTCGGCAAGGTTGTCGGAAACATGCGTGAACAATTGGGGGTGCAGGTTCATGCCCGCTCTGTCGTGCAGTCCATTCGGCCTGACAAACACGAACTCGTCGTCAACGATGCGGTGTTCTCCTACAGCAAATTGGTGCTGGCGGTTGGCGCGGATCCAGTGCGGCTTTCGCTGGGTGGCGACGCATGCGACCGCATTGTGTCCATCAACAATCTGACGGATTACGGCCAGTTGCATGCGCAGTTGAATCAGGCGCGACGCGTCGTTATCCTTGGCGCGGGGTTGATAGGCTGCGAATTTGCCAATGACCTGGCACGCGCAGGCCACCATATAACGCTTGTTGAGCCCGCTTCCTGGCCACTCAATCGGCTGCTGCCCGCCGACATTGGCGCTCAATTGAAGGCAGCGCTCACGAGCGCTGGCGTTGATGTGCGCTGCGGCGCATCCTGCGATTCGGTGGACAGCGTAGACACGGCATTGCTCGTGCGCCTGTCGGATGGCTGCCAATTGCAGGCGGATGTTGTCATTAGTGCCGTGGGCTTGCGCCCCAACGTCGCGCTTGCGCAGGCGGCCGGCCTTGCGGTGGACAAAGGCATTGTTGCAGACCGCTTTCTCCAGACCAGTGCACCTGATATCTACGCGCTGGGTGATTGCGCACAAGTCGATGGCGCATTGTTGCCGTACGTTATGCCGATCATGCAGTGCGCTCGGGCACTTGCCGCGACACTGGCCGGAAATCCGACGGCCGTTAATTACCCTGCGATGCCCATTGTCGTGAAAACGCCCGCACTCCCCTTGGCCATCGCGCCGCCCATGGTGAATGATGGCCAGTGGAAGACGGAAGCGGTCGGCGAAGGCGCGATCAGGGCAACATATCTGAATGCCAAAGGACAGCCCACGGGATTCATTGTGGGCGGAAACATGCTGGCTGAGTATCGCAAGCTGGCTCCAACAGTGCCGCACTGGCTGGAGCCCTTGGAACCAGGTATGGATAACCAGCGGGCGGCAGTTCAGCCGGTGTTGGCTCAGTAGCCGCCACCTTGTGTCTCGGGGGCCGGCTGTGTGTTGTTTTGCCCGGTCATCCGCCGGAAGTCTTTTACGCTGGCGGCCGCTGCGGTCGCCAGTAATCGCACGTCGTTCGATACGGTGACGATGTCAAACCCCCATTCGACAGCCTTGGCGGCATAGGTGGGCGATCCACAGTGCAAGCCTGCGCGGATGCCCGCCTTGTGGGCGGTTGCCAGGATGCGCTGAATAACCTCGACCATCTCTGGCTCGGTGCGGTCAAAACCGACGGGCAAGCGTTTGCCCGCCAGCGCGAGGGTGAGGTCGACCGGCCCGATATA
Organism: Pusillimonas sp. TS35; assembly: GCF_009857885.1. GTDB lineage: Bacteria > Pseudomonadota > Gammaproteobacteria > Burkholderiales > Burkholderiaceae_B > Allopusillimonas > Allopusillimonas lactea. The sequence goes on from NZ_WWER01000004.1 coordinate 159,206, forward strand.
GACACCGTCCAGGCCGGGGGTGGCAACGATTTCTTCCAGGTTCTCGACAGCTTCGCGGGTTTCGATCATGGCCAGGCAGATGAGCTGCTCGTCGGCTTCGGCACCGTAGTTGGCGCCCGACACCACGCCCGCGCGCGTAGGGCCGGAGCTGCGCGCGCCCTGGGGCGGATAACGCATGTACGAGACCAACGCCTCGGCCTGTTCACGGTTGCTGATCATGGGGCAGATGATGCCATAGGCGCCAGCATCGAGCGCCTTCATGATGTGGGCGGGATCCAGCCAAGGCACGCGCACAAGCGGCACGACCTGGCTGGCACGCATCGCCTGCAGCATGTGGAGCGAATCCGCATAGCCGATCAGGCCGTGCTGCATGTCTATGCAGAGGGAATCGTAGCCTTGCTCTGCCATGAGTTCGGCGGTGAAGGGGCTGGCAGTGGACAGCCAGCCGTTCAGGGCAGGCTTGCCGTTGTTCCACAACTGCTTCAGGCGGTTTGCGTGCATGGATGCTCCGTGGTTGCTTACTTGGCGGTGGGCATGGCGAACTCGGCACCTTTGCCTATGCTGGAAGACCAGCGCTGCATGATGCTTTTCTGTTTGGTATAGAAGCGTACACCTTCTTCGCCATACGCATGCATATCGCCGAACATGGAGTTCTTCCAGCCGCCGAAGCCATGCCAGGCCATGGGGACGGGGATGGGCACGTTGATGCCCACCATGCCAACCTGGATGCGGCGGCTGAATTCGCGCGCGATGTTGCCGTCGTTGGTAAAGCAGCTTACGCCATTGCCGAACTCGTGTGCGTTGATCAGATCGACGGCTGCGCCGAAGTCGGCTACGCGGACACAACTCAGCACGGGGCCGAAGATTTCTTCCTTGTAGATGCGCATGTCAGGGGTGACATGGTCGAACAGCGTACCGCCCAGCCAGAAGCCTTGCTCGCAGCCCGAACCGGCGCTGGCGGGGTCGAACTGGCGGCCATCCACCAACAGTTGCGCGCCTTCCTGCTCGCCAATACCGATGTAGCCGGTGATGCGCTCGCGCGCGGCGGCATGGACGATGGGGCCCATTTCTGCTTCGCTGTCCAGGCCATTTCGTACGCGCACGGCGCGCGTGCGCTCGGCCAACATGGGCACCAGCCGCTCGGCCACATTACCCACCAGCACGGCCACCGAAACTGCCATGCAGCGCTCGCCGGCGGAACCGTAGCCAGCGCCGATCAGCGCATCGACGGCGCGATCCAGATCGGCATCGGGCATGACCACCATGTGATTTTTGGCCCCGCCCAGCGCCTGCACGCGCTTGCCATGGCGAGCGCCGGTTTCATAGATCTTGCGCGCAATGGGTGTGGAACCTACAAAAGAGATGGCGGCAACGCCGGGGTGTGTCACCAGCGCCTCCACAGCTTCTTGATCGCCCTGGATGACGTTAAAGACGCCGTCGGGCAGGCCGGCCTGCTTGAGCAGCTCGGCGATCAGCAGCGAGGCACTGGGATCGATGGGGCTGGGCTTGAGGATGAAGGAGTTGCCCGCCGCGATTGCGACCGGGAACATCCACATGGGCACCATGGCGGGAAAGTTGAACGGAGTGATGCCGGCGACAACACCCAGCGGCTGGCGCATGGTCCAGTTGTCCATGCCGCTCGATACTTGGTCGGTGTACTGGCTCTTGAGCAGCTGGGGGATGCCGCAGGCGAACTCAACGATATCGATGCCGCGCTCAACTTCGCCCTGAGCGTCGCTCAGCACTTTGCCGTGCTCGGCGGTGATGGCGCGCGCCAAGTCTGTCTTGTGGAGGTTCAGCAGTTCCAGGAAGCGGAACATGACGCGTGCGCGCCGGATGGGGGGCGTGTCGGCCCAGGCGGGGAAGGCGGCGGCGGCGGCCGCTACAGCGCGGTCTACGTCTTCGGCAGTGCCCAGCGTCACTTGGCGCGCCACAGCGCCCGTGGCGGGGTTGTAGACGGGCGCTAGCCGGCGGCCTTCGGCGGCGGCCGGTGCGCCGTCGATCCAATGCTGGACGAGGGCGTCAGAGAGTGTGTCGAAGGTGGAAGCGGGAACCGGGCCGGTCATGGAAGTCTCCTGGTGGATGAGAGGGTTGGCAGTAGTGTGGATACCGGTTCTTGATCAGGCGGTGCACTGTTGTGCAGCAGCGCTGGTCGAACGAGGAAGAGGCACCCACAGGCCTTGTATCGATGCAGTAAGTCTAGGCTGATCCCGCGCGTTGGATAAGCCGGGTAAAATCAATAAGAGTGTTCAGAATAATGAACAATCCGAGGCTGCTTCGATCGTAGTGATGCATAGGGTGTGGCCATATACCGTAAAGGGCCTGTTTTTTTTAACCGATGCCAGGAGTACCAGATGTCCGCTGATGACATCGCGCCGTTGATGGCCGACATCTACCTGCTGACCGTGCTGTCACAGACACACAGCTTCACACAGGCCGCGCGCCGGATGGGCGTCTCCAAGGCCTCGGTCAGCATGCGCATCACCGCCCTCGAAAAAGCCGCGGGCCTGCCGCTGGTACGGCGCACCACGCGTGCGGTGCACCTGACAGAGGCTGGGCAGGCGCTCGTTTCCAGCGCAGGGCCCGCATTCGAGCGTATCGGCGCGGGTTTCACCTCGGTCAAGGATCTTACCGGTGAGCCGCGCGGCACGGTAAGGGTGACGGCGCCCGTCGCGCTCGGGCGCCAGCACGTGGCGCCCGCGCTATCGCTTTTTCTGCGCAAATTTCCGGATATCACTGTCCATCTGGCGCTGACCGATCGTTTCGTCAACCTCGCGCACGAGGGCTTCGACCTGGCTATACGTCACACTTCGGTGGCGCCCGACAGCTATGTGGCGTGGCCGCTGTGCACCACGCGGTCGGTGCTGGTGGCTTCGCCGGCCTATCTCCGGCGCCGCGGCATGCCCGCGCATCCTCGGGATCTGGCCGGCCACGATTGCCTGCTTTACTTGGGCGACAGCAGCAACGATACGTGGTCGTTCATGCCCGTCGACGGCGATGACGAAGCGGATGCCGTATCCGTTCCAGTGAATGGGCAACTCAAGGCTAACAACAGCGAGGTGCTCAGGCAGGCCGCCATCGATGGCTTGGGTATCGGCCTGCTGCCCGATTTCAGTGCAAGCGCCCCGCCGCGTGCGCGGCTGGCCCCCGTGCTGCCGGGCTGGCGCGTTCGAGGCTTCTTTGGCGATCAGGTCTATGCATTGCGGCCTTGGGCCCCGCACGTGCCCAGGGCCGTTCAGTGCTTCGTGGACCACCTGCGCGCCACCTTCAGCGGCGGTTTTCAGGTGCGGTAAAGTTGGCGTCGCCCGTTGCGACAGGCGCGTTGTCCTGCTGGCTCCATTCGCTCCATGACCCAGGATAGAGCGCGCTGCCGCTCAACCCCGCCAACTCCATGGCCAGCAGGTTATGGCACGCGGTGACGCCCGATCCGCATTGGTTGACGACGTTTTCAGGCTTGACGTCACCGAGTAAAGCCGAATATTCCTCGTGCAATATGCCAGGCTGCTTGTAGCGTCCGTCGGCCTGCAGGTTCTGCATGAAGAAACGATTGCGCGCGCCCGGGATATGGCCAGCCTTCTTGTCCAGGGTTTCGTTCTGCCCTCGAAAGCGTTCATTATTGCGGGCGTCGATCAACTGGCGTTCGCCCCGCGTCAGGTTGGCCTGAACGGTGGCGTAATCAACCATGGTGTGCAGCGCGGGGCGTAAGCTGAAACTGCCTGCGGATTTCTTGGGCGAGGGGCCGCTGGCCAGCGGCAGGTGCGCCGCTTTCCAGGCGTTCAGATTGCCATCGAGCACCCGGCGCCGGCTGTGGCCGGCCCAGCCCAGCATCCACCACAGGCGCGCGGCATACATGCCGCTGGCGTTGTCATACGCCACGATCAGCGTGTCATCGCTGGCGCCAAGCTGTGCCATGCGGGCGGCGAACCATTGTGCATCGGGAAGTGGATGGCGCCCATTTTTCCCGGTACGCGGCGCGCTCAAGTCCTCTTCCAGGCCCACATAAACCGCTCCGGGGATGTGTTCCGCCTCGTGGGCACGCCGTCCCGCCGCGGGATCGGCAAGGTCGAAACTGCAGTCGCACACCAGAATGTCGCCGTTTTTCTCGCTGGCCAGCAAGGCATTCAGTTCAGCGGCTTGTACAAGAATGGGTTCGCTCATTGATGCTCCGTATGGGTAAATGCCGGGGCGGCCCGGCGCGGATGACTATCTGTGCAGTGTACCCAACCGCCCCAGCTCGTTCGCAGAGCCATTAACGTTTCGCTACACCTGGACATCCGGCGTGAGGCACGCTCAGGCGTCCACATGTTACGACTATACGTGCAACCACACAGCCTCGGAGTTTTCGTATGCGGGAGGGCGATACCTCTTTGTTCACCAGCGCCAGCGCCGGCACCAACACCCACACCAGCACCAACACCAACACCGGCAATAGCGCTCATACCGGCACCAGTATCGACGCCGTCCCGAGCCCGCTGGAGGGCTGCCCGGCGACGGCACGGGTGGGCGCGCGTCTGCGCTTCAGCGCCGCGATGGACACCGCTCGCGTGGCGGCCTGTTTTATGGTGGTGCTGTTGCACGTCGCAGCGCGTAATTTCAGTGTGTTCGACGATAGGTGGTGGGCCAGCAATTTCTATGATTCGATCACCCGCAGCTGCGTGCCGCTCTTTCTGATGCTGACGGGCGTGCTGCTGCTGAACAAGCAGGAAGCCTTGCGTGACTTCTTCCGCAAGCGATTTGTGCGCGTGCTGCCACCGCTGCTGTTCTGGTCGCTGTTCTATATGGCGTGGAATGCATGGCATGGCGAAGGCTACGGGCCGTGGTACGGGTGGCTGCGCGCCGTGGCCAATGGGCCGGTTACTTTCCACCTCTGGTATCTCTATGCCATTGTCGGTATCTATTTGTTTGTGCCGTTCCTGCGCAAGATCTGGCACGCTACCGGGCCAGCCGAGAAGAAGATCTACCTGGGCTTGTGGGTGGCCGTGTCGTGCTGGCCTACCGTGCGTACGCTGCTGGGGATCGAGACAGACCTGCTCGAGGTATACGGAGCTGGCAATTTCTTTGGCTTGGCCGGCTACCTGTTTCTAGGTGCGTATGTGTACGAATGCTTCCAGCGCCAGGGCGACAAACGTCGCTACGTGCTGGTCAACGCCGGCCTGTTCGCCGTGTTTGCCGTGCTGACCATGTTGGCAACCTACGCGTACTCGCTGCGCGAAGGCGCTCCCGATCCGCTGTTCTACGATTATCTTTCACCGTTTGTATTGGCGTCGTCGGTCTGCGCCTTCAACGTCCTGTACGGGTTGGGCTCGAAAAGCGTCAGCCTGGCCGTGCCGCTGCGGCGCGCGTCCGCCTGCACCTTGGGCGTCTACTGCATCCACATCTTCGTCCTGCAACGCATGGATGATGCGACGAGCCTGCTGTCGGGCGCCCGCTCGCAATGGTGGTCCATCCCCTTCATGGCGGCCTGTGTGTTTGGCCTTTCGATGCTGGCCATCATGGCATTGCGCCGCTTCAGGCCGTTTACCTATGTGACTTAGACTGCAGGGGGCTCCGCTTAGCTGCCGTGGGTGACCTGGATGATCCGAGAAACGAGCTCGGCCGTGTTCTTGGCGTTGAGCTTGCGCATCAGGCGTCCGCGGTGCACTTCGACAGTGCGGTGTGAAATGCCGAGTTCGGCGGCGGTTTCTTTGCACGTGAGGCCGTTGACGATGAAGCCGGCGATTTCTTGTTCGCGCGGGGTGAGTGATGCGGTTTTGCTGGGACGGTGCTGGATGCGTTCGAAATTCCACACCATCAGGCTGAATGGGTCTTGCGGGGTAAGCGTGATGCCGCGCGCGCGGGCCCAGAAAATTTCTTTGCTGCGATGCTGCATGAAGCGTTCGTCTTCATACGTGGTGTTGTGCCGCAGCGCCTGAAGGCAGCGCTCGCCGATTTCGTAGTAATCGGCACTGCATGGATAGAGCTTGAGAATGAGCTCATCTGCCAGCTCTTCGACCGAATAACCGAACAAAGAAGCGAATGCCTTGTTGCAACGCAATATGCGCCGATGTTCAGTGATGATCAGCGGTGAGGGCGATTCGCGAAAAGCGAGTTCTTCCAACTGCGTGTCGGTCATATTCGTAAAACTACGTACGTAGATAAGTGGGTGCACGTATAGACCTACGTATCTTAAGCCTCCATCATTAGAAAAACAACATTCAGTGGAGGCGCATCATGCAAACGCACACGGTCTCGCTTGTAGGCAGCGGGCATACCAAATTCGGCCGGCTTGACGCATTGCGGCTGGAGGATCTCATCGTATCGGCCGCGCGCGAAGCGCTGGAAGATGCCGCAGTGCCGGCCAGCGAGGTCGATGCGGTATTCCTGGGCCATTTCAATTCGGGCATGGTCAGTGATGGCTTCGCGTCGTCGCTGATTCACCAGGCTTCGCCCGATCTGCGCTTCACGCCGGCAACGCGCTGCGAGAATGCGTGTGCGTCGGGTGCCGCGGCCATTGCCGCCGGTGTGGCGGCGATACAGGCGGGGCAGGCCGAGGTTGTGCTGGTTGTGGGTGCAGAGAAGATGACGCACAACAGCACTGCCGATGTCACGCGCGCGCTGGCCGGTGCGGGCTACCAGAACGACGCGAAGGAAGCCGCGCTCAGCTTTCCGCAGGTGTTCGGCCTTGCAGCGCAGACATACACCCGCCGCTATCAGGATCCGCTGGCTGCCATGGCAGCCATCGCAGCCAAGAATCACGCCAATGCCATGCGCAACCCATTGGCGCAAATGCACAGAGAGCTTGATGTAGAGGCATGCAACACAGTGTCGGATCGCAACCCGCTGATTGCGCCGCCGCTGCGGCTTACCGATTGCTCGCTGGTTTCCGATGGCGCGGCCGCAGTGGTGCTGGTCAGCGCCCAGCGCGCTCATGAATTCCCGCGCGAGGTGGCCTTGCGCAGCATGGTGCATGTCAGCGATCTGCTGCCGATGTCGTCGCGCGATTTTCTGGCGTTCGAAGGCCCGCGCAAGGCGATCGGCGATGCGCTGAATCTTGCCGGCATCCAACTTGGCGACTTGAATTTCGCGGAAGTGCACGATTGTTTCACGATAGCTGAGCTGCTGATCTATGAAGCGATGGGGCTGGCGCCCGCGGGCCAGGGGCACCGGGCGCTGGATGAGGGGACGGTGTTTCGCGGCGGGTCGCTTCCCGTGAATTTATCTGGCGGCCTCAAGGCCAAGGGCCACCCAGTGGGCGCCACCGGCGTGTCCATGCACGCCATCGCATTCCGGCAACTGACGGGGCAGGCCGGAGACATGCAGATTGACAGCCCCTCGTTGGGCCTGGTGTTCAATATGGGCGGTGCGGCGGTCGCCAACTATGCGTCGGTGCTCGAGGCAAAGCGGGTGTGACGCATGAACATCGCCAATTGGCTTTATCAGCGGGCGCGGCAAACACCAGAAGCCCCCGCGCTGTTCGCGGGTGCCGAATGCCGCGCCGATTACCGCGCGTTCGCCGCGCATGCGGCCGCACTGTCTGCAGTGCTGTCGGGCGATTACGGCATTCGCGCCGGCGACCGCATTGCACTGTATATGCCCAACCGCATCGAATATCTGGTGATGCTGTATGCGGCATGGTGGATAGGTGCGGTGGTGGTGCCAATCAATTACAAGCTGCATCTCAAAGAAGCTGCATGGATCGCAGCCAATGCCGAGGCCGGTGTGCTGGTCACGGATACCGGCGAGCAGTTCGAGGCGGCCGCGCTGCCTGCGGGCTGCCGGGAGCTGGGTGTCGATGCCGCTGTGTACGCGCAGGCCGTGGCGAACGCGGATGAGGACAGCTTCCCCGCGCCGTGCGTCGCAGCGCCGGAAGCGTTGGCCTGGCTGTTCTACACCTCGGGCACTACGGGTCGCCCCAAGGGTGTGATGCTCAGTCACGGCAATCTTATGGCGATGGCACTCTGCTATCCCTACGATGTGGATAGCGTGTCGGCCAGCGACGCCTGGCTGTATGCGGCACCGATGTCGCATGGGGCGGGCCTGTACAACTTCATGTCGGTGCGGGCAGGAGGGCGCCATGTGGTGCCAGTGTCCCGCGGTTTCGACGGTGCCGAGATCTTCGCACTGGCGCGCGAACTGGGCGGTATCTGCATGTTTGCTGCGCCAACTATGGTCAAGCGTATGGTCCGGGAGGCGCCTGACTGCGTGGAGGGGTTGCGCACGATTGTGTGTGGGGGCGCGCCCATGTATGCCGCCGATATGATTGAGGCGCTCGATGTGCTGGGCCCCGTTGTGGCGCAGATATATGGCCAGGGTGAAAGCCCCATGACGATCACAGCCATGCGAAGGGAGACGATCGCCGATCGCGGTCAGCCGCGCTGGGAAGCGCGCATCGCATCCGTGGGCACCGCGCAGTCCTGCATGGAAGTGCGGGTGGTGGATGACGCATACAACGATGTGCCGCCGGGAGAATGTGGTGAAGTGTTGGCGCGCGGCCCGGCGGTCATGAGCGGATATTGGCGCAACGAGGAGGCTACCCGGCAGACGCTGGTGGACGGCTGGCTGCGCACGGGCGATATCGGCTTTCTGAGCGCGGACGGGTTTCTGACGCTTACTGATCGCTCGAAAGATGTGATTATTTCTGGCGGCACCAATATCTATCCGCGCGAAGTTGAGGAGGTGATTGCCCGCCATCCTGATGTATTCGAGGTGGCGGTGGTCGGCGCACCGCATCCAGAATGGGGCGAAGAGGTCGTGGCCTTTGTGGTGCTGCGCGCGGGCGCCGCGCATGTTGACGCGACGGTGCTCGAGGCCTGGTGCCGCGCCGAGATGGCCTCGTTCAAAAAGCCGCGGCGCTATGTGTTCCGCGTCGAGCTGCCCAAGAACAGCTACGGCAAGATCCTGAAGACAGAACTGCGGAGCCTTGCCAGGCAGCCGGGAGGCATCCCGGATTAGACCGGCCCGTGGGGCCATATATAGCGCATCACCGCGCACATAATGAGGAGGAGTCATGAAACGTCGTGAGTTCATCAGGGCTACTGGCTTGTTGGCCGGGGCCGGCGCATTGGGCGGCTTGTCGCTGCCGCTTTCCGCGAAAGAAAAGATCTCGTTCAAGTTCGACAGTTATGTATCGGAGACCGCAGGTCCATCGTGGCTGGATCGGTGGTTCCTGAGCGAGCTGGAGAAACGCTCGGGCGGTATAGTCAAAGTGCGGCGCTATTGGTCTGCATCCCTGAATAAAGTGGGTGAGCATCTGCCTGCTGTACGCGACAAGACATCGGAGATGAGTCTGATCTCGCCGGGGTACTATCAGGCCGATCTGCCCGTCACGCGCGGGCTGGAGTGGTACTTCCGCATGAACCGCGCCGATGCACTGCTACAGGTATGCCGGGATGTGTACGGGCAGTTCGAGCCGCTGCGCGATGAGTGGGAGAAACGCCACCGCGCCAAGGTAATGTACTGGACCAACTGGAACTACGCGCCGCTGATCACGCGCACGCCCATCAAGTCGCTGGAAGACATCAAGGGCAAACGTATCCGCGGCTATGGCGTGGCCACGGATGTGATTGAGAGGCTTGGCGGAACGGCGGTGCCGATGGCCGCACCCGAGGTCTACACGGCGCTTGAACGCGGTGTGCTGGACGGTGTGTATGGTTTCGACTTCATCACAGCAGTTGCCTACAAGCTGCATGAGATTGCCCCGCACTTTACCGATATCGGTGATGGCCCCCATGCACCGGCGGCGACGGTTATCAATATCGACACCTGGCAATCGTTTCCCGCCGGGATCCAGGCGGCATGCAATGAAATTGTCGATGAAATATATGGCGGCCAGTACTCCAGCATCATGAACAAGGTGTTGCACGATTATGTGCAGAAGGCGCGCAAGGAAGGCGTCAAGTTCCATGTGCTGGATGACGCGCAGAAGAAGACCGCCAAGGCGTTAATTCAGCCAGCTCAGGTGAATAAGTGGTCGGAGACCGTGGCCAAGCCAGCGGGGATTGATGCCGCACGCATGCAAGCCCTGATCGATCAGGCGATTGCCAAGCATGACCCCAAGGGCACCTTGCTACGGCCTTCGGAGATCGCGGCACAGGCGTAATCCCGGCGGTTTCGGCCGCGTCGGCGTTCGCAGGCTGTCGGGGCCTTGAAGGCTCGTCGAGCGGGTCATGCGAAATTCTGAAGGAGGGCCCTATGCGGCTACTCGAAAATTTCTTCAAAGCGGTATCGGATTTCCTGGGGGCAATCGCCCTGGTTTTTCTGATGTTTCTGATGTTGGGCACGACAGCGGATGCTGTGTTCAGAAGCATATGGGGGCGCTCGCTTTCAGGCGTCTTTGAGCTCGCAGAACTGAGCATGGTGCTGGTGGTGTTTCTGGGGTTGGGGTGGACCCGTCTGGACAACGCGCACATACGCGTCACCATGCTGGTGGATCGCGCGTCACCGCGCATGGCGCGGGTGGCCGAGACCCTCTCCTGGGCATTCGCCGCGCTGCTGCTGCTCTTCCTGGCTGTACCGTCCACGCAAGAGGCTGCCCACTCCTTCTCCATCCGCGAGTTTCGTTGGGGCTATATCGAGTTTCCGATCTGGTGGGCCAAGATCGTTCTGGCGGTGGGCCTTTGGTTCGGTTTCCTACAGATGGCTTTTCATGCTGTGTATGTCGCGGTGCGGGGCGTCCCGGGGCGGTCCGTCTCTCACGCCAGCGCTGTGCCATCCTGCGATGACGCGCAGGCCGGTCGTGCGCATGCCAATCCCTGACAAAGAACAGGAAATATCATGGATGATTTCGTCGTGGCGACGACCGTCGCAACCTGCCTGATCTTTTTGTTGATGGCGATTGGTACGCCAGTGTTCGCTGCGCTCGGCCTGGCAGGCGTGGCTGGCATCGTGATGATCGAGGATCTGGATTTCGTGCTGAATCGCCTCAAGGCGTTTTCCTATCATCAGTCGGCGTCCTATCTTCTGACCGTGATCCCTTTGTTTATCCTCATGGGGGCGTTTGCACATCATGCGGGCGTGGGGCAGAAGCTGTTCGGTGTGGCGCGCAAGTGGGTGGGGCACCGTCCCGGTGGCCTTGCCATGGCCAGTATTCTCACCTGTGCCGGTTTCGCCGCAACCTCGGGCTCGAGTGTGGCCACGGCCGCCACAGTGGGCGCCGTAGCGATCCCCGAGATGCGCAAGGCGGGTTACGATCCGCGCCTCTCGGCGGGCGCCGTAGCGGCGGGCGGCGTGCTGGGCGTTCTTATACCGCCCAGCGTACTGCTTATATTCTATGCGGCGCTGACTGAAGTCTCCGCCGGAAAAATGCTGGTGGCGGGCGTTTTGCCAGGCATTCTCTCCACGGCTGTGTTCATCGCGGGCATTTGGGTCATTACGCACAAAGCAGGCGCCTCCGGCGATCTGCCACAGCCTGAAAGCTGGGGCAGGCGCGTGGGGGCGTTGGGCGATGCGTGGCAGATTCTGGTGTTGTTTGCGGCAGTGCTGGGCGGCATCTACCTGGGGTTCGTCACGCCAACCGAGGCGGGCGCGGTTGGGGCGTTCATGGCCTTTTTGATGCTGCTTTTTTCGCGCCAGACGCACGCCACACTCAAGACACGCCTGTTGGAAAGCTGCCGGTCTTCGATCACCACGACGGTGATGATCTTGCTGACCATGATAGGCGCAGGCATCTTCAGTTACTTCCTGAGTTTGGCGCAGATTCCGCAGATGATTGCGAGCTCGGTGGTGGAAGCGGACGTTCCGCCGTTGGCTGTGATTTTCCTGCTGCTGGCAATCTATTTTCCGCTGGGCATGTTTCTGGATGCCTTCTCGATGCTGGTCATTACCTTGCCCATCATGTTTCCGACCGTCGTGTCGCTGGGTTATGACCCGATCTGGTTCGGCATCCTGGCCGTGAAGATGTGCGAGATCGGCTTGATTACCCCGCCGATGGGTCTGAACGTATATGTGATCGCGGGCATCGACCGCGACACCCCCTTGACGCAGATTTTTCGTGGTGCGTGGTGGTTCGTGGTGATGGAAATCGTGACCACGCTGATACTGTTCTTTTTTCCCATCATCGTCACCTGGCTGCCCGACAACATGCTGGGCAAGTAGCGCCCGCGCCGCCGCGGCGCGATGTACGCAGCACGCAGTGTATGCGTGCATTGAAACAAAGATGAGGAGGCTGGTATGGCAGGGCGTCTGGAAGGTAAAACAGCCGTAGTAATGGGCGCCGGCTCCGCCGGCCCCGGCTGGGGCAATGGCAAAGCCGCCGCCGTATTATTCGCACGCGAGGGAGCGCACGTTGTATGCGCAGACCGCAACGTGGATGCGGCGGCGGAAACTGCACGTATTATTGTCGGCGAGGGCGGGCATGCGTTCGCGGTGCAGGCGGATGTCACGCGGCTGGACGATATTGCCGCAGTGCAGCGGCAGGCGTTTGCTCGTTTCGGCAAGGTCGATATCTTGAACAACAACGTCGGTATTGTGAGCGTTGGTGGTGTGGTTGAGCTCGATGAAAGCGAGTGGGATCGCGTGTACGCGATCAACCTGAAAAGCTGTTATCTGGCCATGAAACAGTTTATCCCCGCCATGCGGGAGCAGGGTGGGGGCTCTATCATCAATATTTCATCTATCGCATCGTTGCGCTATACCGGCGTATCGTATGTCACATATTCGACTACAAAAGCGGCAATGAATCACATGACTCGTATGACAGCCGTCGAGTACGCCAAAGACAAGGTGCGCGTCAACGCGATTCTGCCTGGCCTCATGAAGACGCCTATGGTCGAGAATGCAGCCAGCCTTGCCGTCGAATACGCGGGGGGCGACGTGGCGAAAATGTGGCGCGAGCGGGATAACCAGGTACCAATGGGGCATATGGGCGATGCCTGGGATGTTGCACATGCAGCCGTGTTCCTGGCCTCCGACGAGTCCAGGTATGTGACAGGCATCGAGTTAGTGGTGGACGGCGGCATTACGCTCAAATACTGACATCGCATCATCGTCGATACCGCTTTCATGCGCTCGGGCGCCGCGGGTCTCGCAACGTCCTGCATTGATGCTGTTATGCCGTGCCAGCCGTCCCAGCGGCTCGCAGCGCCTGATGCAGGTCGGTTTTCAGGTCGTCGATATGCTCGATGCCCACCGACATGCGTACGAAGTTGGGTTCTATGCCCGCGGTTCGCATCTGCGCCTCGGTCATGGTGCTGGCCCACATGGCTGCCGTATGTACAGCCAAGGTTTCGACGCCGCCCAAGCTTACCGCGTGGGTGGCCAGGCGCAGCGCCGACACGAAGCGTTGTGTGGCGCAATACCCGCCTTTCAGCGCGAAAGCAATCACCGCGCCATAGCCCTTCATCTGCCGTGTAGCCAGTTCGTGCTGGGGGTGGCTCTGCAGGCCGGGGTAGTACACGTGCTCAATCTGTGGTTGCTGTTCAAGCCATTGGGCGACTCCCAGCGCATTGGCGTTGATCCGCTCCATGCGCAGCGGCAGCGTGCGCAGGCCGCGCAATAGCAGCCAGCTATCCATGGGCGATAGTACAGCGCCCAGCGTGATGTGTATGGCCCAGATTCTTTCGGCCAGCTCGTCGCTGCAACACACTGCGCCGGCGGTGATATCGTGATGGCCGCCAAAATACTTGGTGGCGCTATGCACGACGATGTCGATGCCCAGATCGTGCGGCCGTTGATTCAATGGCGTGGCGAAGGTGTTGTCAGCCACCGTCAGGATGCCGCGCGGGCGCGCGAGCGCGGCAACGGCCTCCAGGTCTGTGAGCGACAAAGTGGGGTTGACCGGCGTCTCCACCATAATGAGACGCGTATTGGGGCGAATCGCGGCGGCCAGTGCCGCTGTATCCGTCTGGTCGACCAGTGTCGATTCGACGCCGAAGCGGGGCAGCACTTCCTCGAACAACTTGGCAGTGCTCATGTAGTGCTTGCGCTGTGCAATCACATGATCGCCCTTGCCAACCAGTGCCAGCACAGTGGTGCTGACCGCGCCCATGCCTGACGCCATCAGCAATGCTGTTTCGGTACCCTCCAGGCTGGCCAGAATGGTCTCGACATGTTTGTAGCCGGGGTTGCCGTAGCGCGAATAGAACGCCGGATGGCGGGGCGTGGTTGTCATGTCGGCGAACTCCTCGGGCGAGTCCGCGCGGTACGTGGCGCTGTAATAGATGGGCGGTACGACAGCAGAGCTGCCCGACAGGCCGGCATCGGCGTGCAACACGGCGGTTCCATCGTGCCAGGCGGGCCCCTCGCAGCCGAGGGATTGAGGATTGTCGGAGGGAAGGGGCGCGTCGGCGGATGTCATGCAAGGGCTCCAGAGTGCGTGAAGAATGACGGGCCAGGCAGGCAATGCGGGGCGGGAAAAGCGGGTGGGAAAACCCTGGTGCCTCACGCTGGTTGTCTCCATAATTATGAATTATTATCGACCTATGCATTGGTGACGGCAAATAGCCGCACCTTGCAATTCCGGTCTGATGGAGGCGGCGATGGCTTCTCGCATCATCCAGCAAGTGCTCTACCAAGAGGTCGCAGATCGCCTGCGGGCAATGATCCAGGCCGGCGAATTGCAGGCCGGCGAATGGATAGATGAGGTGCGCCTCACTGCGTCGCTAGGCATCTCTCGTACGCCGCTGCGCGAAGCGCTCAAAGTACTGGTGGCCGAGGGTCTGTTGCGGTTGGAGCCGCGCCGAGGCTGTTTCGTCAACCAGTTGTCCGCCCGTGACCTGGATCATATTTTTCCGCTGATGGCGATGCTGGAAGGGCGCTGCGCCTTCGAGGCCGCGCGCACGCTCACCGACGATGATCTGGCCCGCCTAGAACCGCTGCATCAGCGGCTGTGCGAGATGGCGGCGGCGGGAGACATTGACCAGTACTACGCCGCCAATGCGGTGATCCATGAGGCTGTGCAGGCCCTGGCTGACAATCCCTGGCTATCGGACCTGATCGACAATCTGCGCAAGGTGCTGAGTCTGTCGCGTCACAAAAGCCTGGCTTGGCCGGGCCGCATCAATGAGTCCTGCGCAGAGCATATGGCGATATTCGCCGCGCTCAAGGCGCGCGACCCGGAAGGAGCCGAAGCGCTGACGCGCAAACATCTTATGCGCCAGCTCGATGTGCTGCACTGCCTTGCCCGACGGGATGGTGAGCGGGCTGCGGATGGGGCGTTGGCGCCCCTGGAAACCGGAGGATGAGCCATGGTTTTGCAAGACAAGGATAAGCCCGGCACCATATCTGCCGAACCCGGCGCCCTGGTGCCGATGGCGGCAGCCCAGCCTGAAAACGCGGCGTCCAACGGCACGGCGGATGCGGAAGCGGCGGCAGCGACGACTGGCGTACTGGGCAAGACGGAGAAGGCCGCCCAGAATCTGTTGGCGCGCCTGGGCCGTTGGTTCGACCGCGATCATGCGCCTGCGCCCGAAGATCTGGCGCCGCTGTTCACCGCCCGATTGACTGATGGTGCCGCCAACAAGTTGGCCAAGCAATGGGCGGCTCGCTATGCGGTCGCCGACGGCAAGGTGCGCCGCGCGCTGCTGGCGGCGTTGGCTCAGGCGAGCGCCACACTCGAACCGCGCGATGATTTGGGGCAGCGCCTGTTCAAGCGTCTGTATGCGCAAGCCGAAAACCTGCGGCTGCTGGTTGAGTTGCGGGCCGATATGCTGCGCTGGCGCAATCAGGTGGCGGGGTTGGCTGTCATGGAGCGCGAGCTGGAGAGCCTGCTGTCCAGTTGGTTCGATGTCGGCATGCTGGAACTGCGGCCCATCACTTGGGATTCGCCGGCGTCCCTGCTTGAAAAACTGATCCAGTATGAGGCCGTGCATGAGATCCATTCATGGGACGAGCTCAAGCATCGCGTAGCCGCTGACCGCCGATGCTACGCCTTCTTCCATCCCCGCATGAACGACGTGCCGTTGATTTTTGTTGAAGTGGCGTTCGCCCCCCATATGGCTGGCAACGTACAGTTGCTGCTGGATCCGCACGTACCGGCCGATAGCCCCGATAAGGCGCGCTGGGCGATTTTCTATTCGATTTCAAATACACAGCCGGGCTTGCGCGGCATTAGTTTTGGCAATTTTTTGCTTAAGCGTGTCATCGAGGCGCTGGTGGCAGAGCTGCCGCGCCTGAAAAACTTTGCCACGCTGTCACCCATACCGGGCTTCGTAGACTGGCTGAGCAAGCTGGATGGCAAGGCTATGCAGGCTTTGCTGAACGACAAGGCCGAAAAGCTGCGCGCCCAGGATGATCCGCAGGCGGGTGCGACTTGGGTGCAGCGTCTGCAGGCGGCTGCCGCAGCGGGCCAGGGCAGCGACGGCAGCCTGCAGAAAGCGGGCATGCGGTTGGCGGCGCATTACCTCAAAACCATGAAGAACGGCCAACCGATTGACCCAGTGGCGCGCTTCCATTTGGGCAACGGCGCCCGTATCGAGCGCATCAACTGGGCGGCCGACTGCTCCGCCAAAGGCATGTCGCAGTCGTGCGGGCTGATGGTCAACTACCAATACGTGCCGGACGAGCTGGACGAAAACCTCGCCCAGTTGGCTGCCGGAAAACCCAGAACCGGGATGAACCTGCGATGGCTGTAGAGACTCATCCCGCATCGCCGTCAGGTCGAGTTCTGCTTGAGCGCGAGGGCGCGGTTGCTACCGTGACGCTTAGCCATCCGGGCCGTCTCAATGCTATTACCGTGGCCATGTGGCACGCCGTGCGCGATGTGTTCACCCGCCTGGATGCCGACGAGTCGCTGCGCTGCGTCGTGCTGCGCGGCGCCGACGGACAATTTGCAGCGGGCGCGGACATCAGCGAATTTCCACGCGAACGCGGCACCCTGGCTGGTGTGATGCATTATCACGAAGGCATCCTCGCCCCCGCCCTGCACGCCGTCGCCGCCTGCCGGCACCCCGTTCTGGCCCAGATTGAGGGCGTGTGCGTGGGCGGCGGGCTGGAGCTCGCCAGCCAGTGCGACATGCGTTACGCTGCGGCATCGTCGCGCTTCGGTGTGCCGATCAATCGCCTGGGTTTCCCCATGGCGCCCGGCGAGATGCGCGGCCTGCTGGCGCTGGTCGGGCGTGCGGTCACCCTGGAAATTCTGCTCGAAGGCAGGGTGTTTGGCGCAGAGGAGGCCAAGGACAAGGGCTTGGTCAATCGCATTATGGCTGACGGCGAGGTGGCCACCGAAACACTGCGTGTGGCGCACCGTATTGCACGCGGCGCGCCGTTGGCGGCCCGCATCAACAAGCGTACTGCGGCGAGGCTGTCGAGCTCGGCCGAGGCGTTGGGCCGTGCGGAGCTTGAACAATTTTTTATGTATGCCGAAAGCCACGATCATCGTGAAGGCGTGGCGGCATTTCTGGCCGGTCGCGAGCCGGTCTTTACAGGAGAATAAACGTTGGAAGGCAACGCCAATTTGTACGCACTGCTGGCTTCGGGGTTCCCGGCGGATCGCACGGCGGTCGCGATCGAAACACCCGACCGCGTCTATACCTGGCACGATATCGATGACATCAGCGGGCGGTTGGCGGCATTGTTGCATGCACTGCATCTGCCGGCTGGCGCGCGCGTGGCCGTGCAGGTCGAAAAATCGCCGGAAGCGCTGATGCTGTATCTGGCCACGCTGCGGGCCGGCCTGGTTTATCTGCCGCTCAATACGGCATATCGGGCTGCCGAGGTCGAGTACTTTCTGACAGACGCCGAACCATCGGTAGTGGTGTGCGACAGCGCCAGCCAGGTGTGGATCAGCGAGCTGGCCGCCAAGGCTGGTACGCCGCATGTGTATACGCTGGACGCCGACGGCAGCGGCAGCCTGGCCGTGGCCGCCGCAAGCCAAGCGCCTGGTTTTGAAACCGTGCACCGCGCGCCGGATGACTTGGCGGCCATTCTGTACACATCGGGTACCACCGGGCGCAGCAAGGGTGCCATGCTGTCGCATGCCAACCTGGCCTCCAACGCCCAGGTACTGCATCAGTACTGGGGCTGGCGATCTGATGACGTTTTGCTGCATATGCTGCCCATCTTCCATGTGCATGGCCTGTTCGTGGCGTCGCACGGCGCACTGCTGGCGGGGGCGCGCATGATCTGGTTGCCCAAACTGGACGTCGCCAAGGCGCTGGAGTACCTGCCGCGCAGCACCGTGATGATGGGTGTGCCCACGTATTATGTGCGCCTGCTGGCCGACCCGCGTTTCGGCAAAGATGTGTGCGCCAATATGCGACTGTTCATTTCCGGTTCGGCGCCACTCCTGGCTGAAACCTTCACCCAGTTCCAGCAGCGCACCGGCCACACGATCCTTGAACGCTATGGCATGAGCGAGACCGTTATGCTGACGTCCAACCCCTACGAGCGTGCCCAAGGGCCGCGCATTGCGGGCACCGTCGGCAAGCCCTTGCCGGGCGTATCGGTGCGCGTTGTGGACGACGCGCTCCAGCCCCTGCCCGCGGGCGAGATTGGCAACGTACAGGTCCGCGGGCCCAATGTGTTCTCGGGCTACTGGCGCATGCCCGAAAAGACCCGCGAAGAATTCACCCCGGATGGCTGGTTCAAGACGGGTGATGTGGGGCAGTGGGGCGGCAAAGACGTCCCTGTCGACTACCTCAGCATCGTGGGGCGCAGCAAAGACTTGATTATTTCCGGCGGCTACAACGTCTACCCCAAGGAGATCGAGTTGTTGATTGACACCTTGCCGGGTGTCAATGAATCGGCTGTCATCGGCGTTCCTCACCCTGATTTCGGCGAGGCGGTGGTGGCGGTCATCGTGCCGCGTCCCGGCGAAACACCGGATGCGGAAGTTATATGGGCGGGGCTCAAGCAAAACCTGGCCAACTTTAAAGTGCCCAAGCGTATCCACTTCATCGACCAGCTTCCACGCAATACCATGGGCAAGGTGCAGAAGAACGTACTCAGGGAGCAATTCAAGGCGCTTTAGGAGGGCGCCGGCGGCTTTACCACGCGCAGTACCTCAATCACGTGGCAACAACCATAATTCGAGGAGACAAATCATGCACACGGTATTTCGCTATGCAGCCACAGCTGCGATCCTGGCCGCCGCCACCGGCGTGGCGTCGGCCGAAACCACATTGCGGGCATCGCACCAGTTTCCCGGCGGGCAGGGTGATCCTCGCGACGAGATGGTGCAGATCATCGCCCGTGAGGTGGGCAATGCCAACGTGGGGCTGAAGATACAGGTATTCCCTTCTTCATCGCTCTACAAGGCCACCGAGCAGTGGGGCGCGCTCACGCGAGGCCAGCTCGATATGTCGTCCTTCCCGCTTGACTATGCCTCGGGGCGCGTACCACAGTTCTCAGCCACACTCATGCCAGGCCTGGTGCGCAACTACGACCACGCGCAGCGGCTGAACAAGTCGGATTTCATGAAGGAAATCAAAGATATCCTCGAAGAGAAAGGCGCGGTGGTGATTGCGGATGCCTGGCTGGCGGGTGGTTTTGCCTCCAAGAAAACGTGTATCACCAGTCCCGATACCATCAAGGGGCAGGTGGTGCGCGCGGCCGGCCCTGCATTTGAGCAGATGCTGGCCGCCGCCGGCGCCAGCATCTCATCCATGCCCTCCTCGGAAATCTACACCGCCATGCAGACCGGCGTGCTGGATGCCACCAATACTTCCAACGACAGTTTTGTGTCGTACCGCATCTACGAGCAAGTGAAGTGCTTGACCGCGCCCGGCGAGAACGCGCTGTGGTTCATGTACGAACCGGTCATCATGTCCAAGAAAGTGTTCGACAAGCTTACCCCGCAGCAGCGCGATGTCATCCTGGCGGCCGGCAAGAAAGCCGAGACCTACTTTGTCGGCGAGTCCCGCAAGGGCGAGCAGAAGATGGTCGACACCTTCAAAAAGGCGGGCGTGGAGGTGGTGACAATGTCGCCGCAAGACTATGACGCGTGGATGAAGATCGCCAAGGAGTCTTCCTACAAAAATTTCGCAGAGAAAGTGAAGGGCGGCAAGGAGTTGCTGGACAAGGCGCTGGCCGTGAAGTGAGCCGCATCGGCGGCCGCTGAGCGCCTCCAGCAGCAACGGTAGTCAAAGCAGCCAAGCAGCCAAAGTGGCCACGGCGCCTACGGCGGCAACGGGGCAGCATCGGCCGCTGGCAGATGCTGGGGGCTGGGCGGCCGCGCGGTGCGGTCTGGTTGGGGCCACCAGCGCAGCCGCCTGCGGACGTCGCCTTTCGTTTCTTGAACAGTGGAAGAACCCTCTCTATGTCTCAGACCTTTATCGCGGTCATCGAGCGTATCTCCCGCCTGTGCGGTGTTTTGTCGGCCCTGCTGCTGACCTTCGCCATGCTGGTGGTTTGCGAGATGATCGTCATCCGTTATTTCCTTCGCGCGGCGACTGTGTGGCAGACCGAAGCCGTCGTCTTCAGCGCGACTGCGGCAATTTTCCTTGGCGCGCCGTATGTGCTGCTTACCCGCGGCCACGTTGGCGTCGACGTCATCCAATTGTTGGTCAAGCCACCCGTGCGCCGTCGTATGGAGCAGGGCGGCGCACTGTGCGGGCTGGTGTTCTGCCTTGTCATGGCAGCCGCCACCGGCCTGCATCTATACGAGGCTGTAGAAGGCGGATGGACTACCCCCAGCGTCGCGGCCGTGCCGCTGTGGATGCCGCTGGCGCCTATGTTTGCGGGCTTTATGCTGCTGTGCCTGCAGTACATCGCTGAACTCATCAAGCTGGCCGGAGATCAAGCATGACGCCTACCCTCGCTGGAATTCTGCTCGTTGCCTTTCTATGCGTGCTGCTATGCTCGGGCATGCCCATCGCCTTCGCGCTCGGGCTGGCGGCCATCGCCGGCTTGTTCTTCGACATGGGGCCGGATGTCATCTATGTCATTACTGAAACCATGTTTGCAGGCATTGCCAACCTGGCTTACGTGGCGATACCGATGTTCGTATTGATGGGGGCCATTGTTGCAGGCACCCCTGCGGGAGGCGACCTTTACAAGGCGCTGGACCGCTGGCTCTACAAAGTGCCCGGCGGACTGGTGCTCTCCAATATCGGTGCCTGCGCGATCTTTTCAGGCATGACGGGGTCAAGCCCCGCCACCTGTGCCGCGATTGGAAAAATGGGCATTCCTGAAATGCGAAAACGCGGTTATCCCAATTCCGTTGCCACGGGTTCCATCGCCGCAGGCGGCACACTTGGCATATTGATCCCGCCTTCCGTCACCATGATTGTCTATGGCATTGCCACCCAGACATCGATCGGCAGGCTGTTTTTGGCGGGCGTGATGCCGGGCCTGCTGCTTACCGCGATGTTCATGGCCTGGGCCTTGATCGACGCGCGCAACAAGGGCTTTCATTTCCGACTGGAGAATGTGCGGTATTCGCTGCGTGAGCGCCTGGAAACCGTGCCGCGCGTATTGCCCATATTGGTCATCATCGCTGGCATGATGTTCGTGCTGTATGGCGGCGTGGCAACGCCCTCCGAAGCCGCCGGGGCGGGCGCCATGCTGACGCTGGTGGTTGTGGTGGTGACCTACCGGCTGTTCCGCATGCGCGATTTCACGGGGATTTTCGGTTCAGCGATGCGCGAAAGCGTCATGATCATGATGATCATGGCGTCGGCCGAGCTGTTCGCATTTGCCCTGTCCTCGCTGTACATCACGCAATCGCTGGCAGCCACGATCGCAGCGCTGGAAATCAATCGCTGGGCGCTGATGGCGATCATCAACGTGTTCCTGCTTGTATCGGGCATGTTTCTGCCGCCAGTTGCCATTATCGTGATGTCGGCGCCGCTGCTGTTTCCCATCATCACTCAGGCGGGCTTCGATCCTTATTGGTTTGCGGTGGTGTTGACCATCAATATGGAAATTGGCCTGATTTCGCCGCCTGTGGGGTTGAACCTGTTTGTACTCAACGCAATTGCGCCCGACGTGCCCACCCGCGACATTCTCTGGGGTGCGCTGCCTTACGTGCTGGTGATGATGCTGGCTATCGTCATTCTGTGCATCTTTCCGGGCATCGTAACGTGGTTGCCCGATACCCTGATGGGGCCAGCGTTGTAGGCTGCGGGCCTGGGCGCGGCGACCGTGTGCAGGCGGGCTGGCGCTCCCATGCATGCTGCATGACGCGTGTCGGCCTGCTTTCGGTACCAGGCCTCATTCGTGCTTCCATGCGCGCGACGGTGAAGTACCGCCTCTCGCGCCGTGGAAACTGACGCAGCCGCGCGTGCCGTGCCGCCTTCCGCGAAGGCTCAGAGAGAAGGCTCAGAGATATGGGCTGGCCAGCCAGATGATGCGGTTGCGCAACTGCTTGCGAAAAGGGATCTGCGCCAGCGATGGCAGCGTTACCTCGTCGGCGTGCGCAATCTCTTGATCGATGATGTGTTCGATGCGCGCAGCCATCTCGCGGCTGTAGATTTCCATGTCGAGTTCAAAGTTGAGCCGCAGGCTGCGCGGATCCAGATTTGACGACCCGACATACGACCAGGCGCCGTCGATGGTGATCAGCTTCGAGTGATCGAAATTACCCCGGGCGCGCCACACCCGCGCGCCGCTGCGTATCACCTGGTCGAGCTGCGCCGTCATTGCATAATTGACCAGGCGCAGGTTATTGCGGCCCGGAATCACAATATCCACGGTAATGCCGCGCCGGGCTGCGGTATTGATCGCGCCCAGCAGCACCTGGTCGGGCAGAAAGTAGGGCGACTGGATGCGGATATGGTGTTGCGCGGCCGAGAACGCGGCCAACAGCATATTGTGCGTGCGGACAATGTAGCGGTCGGGCCCAGAGCGGATGCAGCGCGCCGCCATCATCTGGCCGTTTGTCGGCCAAACACTGCACGACCACAGCTCAAGCGGGAGCTCTTCCCGGGTCGTGAATGCCCAGTCGTGCGCAAACACTGACATCAGCTGCAGCACAACCGGCCCCTCGATGCGAAAGTGCGTATCCATGCACACCTCTGCGCCCGCCGCTTCGGTGGCGAATTCATTGCGGATATTCATGCCGCCAGTAAACGCGGTACAACCGTCGATCACCAGAATTTTTCGGTGGCTGCGCAAATTGGCGTAGGGCATGCGCATGCCCCAGGGGTTGGTCATGAACAGCGCGCAGGGCACGTCCATGCGGCGCAGCAGGCGGATGATGGGCGGGCGCGAATAACGCGACCCCACTGCATCGATCAGTACCCGCACTTTGACGCCGCGTGCATGGGCGCGCGCCAGCGCCTCAGCAATCTTGCGGCCCTCGGTGTCGTTATCGAATATATATGTCTGCAGAGCAATGGATCGCTGTGCTGCATCGATGGCCGCGGTCATGGCCGGATACGTCTCATCGCCGCCGCGCAGCAGTGTGATCTGATTACCGGCACGCAAGGGAAATTGGCTGATGCGGTCGCCCGCCACCCGCAGCGATTCGAGTTGCGGCGCATCCAGCTCGTCGGTTCGCGCAATGGGCAGTACAGGGTTGCTGGCCCAATCCTTCAGATAGCGATTTTGCTGGTCAGAGATATGCTCCTGGCGCACCCGATTGATGCCTGCAATCAGATAAAGCAAGGGCCCCAGCAGGGGCGACATAATGATGACCCCCACCCAGGCGATCGCTGCCCGCACATCGTTCTTGGTCATTGCAGCGTGCACCGCCGCCGTGCCGCCCACCACAAGGCTCAGCAGGAACACGGCATGAGGCCAGTACTCATTGAACAGGTATTGGAGCGTAACCCAGCTGATGACCATGGCAGTGGAAGAGGGCGTGCGGGCGGCAGCGGCCGTGCCGCCGCCACGCGGGATTAGGAGTCAACGCTGAGTATATCGGGTATCCCGCGCTTGAGTGGTTGGAACGTCTGGCAGCAGCCCGAAAGCACGCCCGGGATCACTGCGCATGGGCGCGCACGTGCATCGGCATGCAATAGCGGATTGGGCCTGAAATCTGCCTTAATTCAACGGCTTGAAACAGCGCAAGCATGCTACAAGCTATAACGATCACCGGTGCCGCACTGGCCCTCGTGCAAATCATACAAGTGGATATCGCGCTGGATATGATTCTGGGTGGTGTCGAGGCTGACGGGGCCGGGCACTGAATGTTGCCATTCATGTAACAAAAATAACTTAAAAGATACTTTGTATGGACGGAGCACAAACGAATTTAGAGAAGAGCTGCCCGTACTGTCGGGAAACGATTGATGCGGACGCCATGCGGTGCCGTTTCTGTTTCTCGAGCCTGGACGACGACGTGTCGGACGGATTGGCCGCGTCGGGCAATGCCAACGTCAAGGCGAGGTCTTTGTCCGCGCTCTTGAAAATCTCGATCGCGCTTGTTGGCTTAGCCGCGTTTTTGGCCTGGCGCTTCGGCCTGCTCAATGAATCCAGCAGCAATGAAATGGCGCAACACCGCGCGGCGATCGAAGTATGCTGGAAGGACTTTAACCTCAGGTCTGCTGCAGTGAGCGAGAACGCACCCAACGCCGCTGCGTGCAATGAGATGGAAATGCGCTTTAAGGCCAAATGGGGCAGGGAGGCGTATAGCGCCAGGTGAGTGTGCGTATTTGAGCGCCGCAATACTGTGCCTTTACAGTATTTGAAACACAAAAAAGCCCGCAATTATGGCGGGCTTTTTACTGGTGTTGTCACCAAGTTGATGACTTTTCACCATTTGCGGATTTCATGAAACTACCGAAACCCGCATGAATTCTGGGGTGACCGATGGGGCTCGAACCCACGACAACCGGAATCACAATCCGGGACTCTACCAACTGAGCTACGGTCACCATTGCGGTTTGTAGGTGTGGCCAATAAAGCAGGCCGGATGACAGACAAACCGTAAGAGAATCGAGATTCTAGCACGAATTTAGCTGTATGCAAGCCGCGCGATGAGACTGATCGGGCGCGCATTGGGTTCGGGTGTGACGCCGTGCAATATTGAGCGGTGGCAGGGTGTGCCGCGGCGATCCGGCTCGTCAGGCATGTCATTTGCTTGCGCAGTCATTGCCCGATGCCGCCGTCACATCGGTCGATGTTACGCGAGTGGTGAAGCGGATGCGGGCACCGATATATAACTTATGTGGGATTTCGTTTTCAAGGAGCAGCTACTGTGAAGAAAATGCACAAGACGCTTTTGATTGCCGCCCTGATGGCGGTGCCGTTTGCGGCCGCCAACGCGCACGATGATTCGGCTCGGCATCGGGCGTGGATCGAGGCGCAGAAAATCGACATTAAGCCCACGCTTACCATTAAAGAAACCACTGTCCCGGCGGATCAGGTTGGCAACAGCACCAGTACGCCCGCCACGGGAACGCCCTCGGGCGCGATGCCGTCCTCGAACATGCCCTCGTCCAATATGCCGTCTTCGAACATGCCTTCAGGCCAAATGCCTTCGGGCCAGATGCCTTCGGGCCAGATGCCTTCAGGCCAGATGCCTTCGGGGGGCGGGTATGGCGGCTCATCATCCAGCCAGCCGGGCATGAAGTAGCATGCTGCCGCGGTGCAGCCCGCTTATAGGGCAGAGGCGTTGAAGGTATCGCACACGTCTGGGTCACCCGACTTGAATCCGCGTGTGAACCACCGCACACGCTGGGCCGAGCTGCCGTGCGTGAAAGAATCAGGCACAACATAACCCTGGCCCCTCCTTTGCAGACGGTCGTCGCCGATCTGGCTGGCTGCGTTCAGCGCTTCTTTGATGTCGCCTTCTTCGAGCGTATTGCGTTGGGTGGCGCTATGCCGCCCCCATACACCCGCGAGGCAATCAGCCTGCAGTTCGGTGCGTACCGACATCTGGTTGGCGGTTTCGGGGTTGCGGAGGCGCGCGAGCTCGACCTGGCTGCTGATGCCGAGTTGATTCTGCACATGGTGCGCGACTTCATGCGCGATCACGTAGGCTTGCGCGAAATCGCCCGCTGCGCCGAGTTCTTGTTCCATCTGGCTGAAGAAGGAAAGATCGAGGTAAACCTTGCTGTCAGCGGGGCAATAGAATGGCCCCATGGCGGCCTGGCCGGTGCCGCAGGCGGTGGGCGTGGCACCCGAAAACAGCACGAGCGTCGGTTCGCGATAAGTGCCCCAGCCCTGCTGCTGGAACAGCGCGCCCCAGGTGTCTTCCGTGTCGGCCAGCACGCGCGACACAAACAGGGTTTGCGGGGTGGGCGCCGGGGTAGAGCCAGGCTGCATGTCGTAGGTGGATTCCTCAGGCGCACCGGCATTTTGCAGGACGACACCGGGATCGATGCCGAAGTACATGGCGATCAGCGCCAGCACGATCGTGCCGATGCCGATTTTGCCACCGCGCCCCCCAAGCCGGATGCGCTGCCCGCGGCGGTCTTCTATGTTTTCGCTTTGGCGTGAGTTGTCCAGACGCATGGCGGAGCTTCCCGATAATGGAGCCGCGGCGCGGCTCCGGTATACTGGCTGTGGGTTGATTTTATTGCCCGCAGCGACGTTGATCACTACACTCACTCTTCGAGAGTGTTAGGATAAGTTAAATGGCACAATTATTCGTCGTTCACCCAGAAAATCCACAATCCCGCCTGCTTAAACAGGCTGGCGATCTTCTCGCAAAAGGCGGCCTCGTCGCTGTCCCCACCGATTCCAGTTATGCCGTTGTCGCCCGGCTTGACGACCCCCAGGCTGCCCAGGCCTTACGGCGGCTGCGGGGGCTTGACGAACGCCACCATCTTACGCTGCTATGCCGCGATCTGGCCGAGATCAGCCACTTTGCGCGCGTCGACAACAAACAGTACCGCTTTCTTAAAATGGCCACGCCCGGCCCCTGGACGTTCATCCTCGAAGCCACGCGCGAAGTGCCGCGCCGGGTATCGCATCCATCGCGCAAAACCATCGGCATCCGCGTGCCCGATCATCGGATCACATTGGCGCTTGTCGAGGCAGCCGGCTCTGCACTGATGTCCACGACGCTGATTCCAGAGGGCGAAACCGAGCCCCTTAACGACGCCCAGATCATTTTTGACCGCTACGGCAACCAGCTTGCCGCGGTCATCGATGGCGGCGCCTGCCCGCTGTCCCACACTACTGTGATTGATCTGAGCGGTCCCGCGCCCGAGGTGACACGCCAGGGGCGGGGCGATCCCGCCACCCTGGGGCTGGCCTGAAAGCCGGGCGAACTTTTTCCTTTTTCTCATGCCATACTCCGGTAGGCCGCCGGCCTGTACGGCGGCACACTCCCGGACTCCATGGATTCCCTGATACAGATCATTACGGTTTACGCCTTGCCGGTGCTGTTCGGCATCACCTTGCACGAGGCGGCCCACGGCTACGTCGCGCGCTTGTTCGGCGACCCTACCGCCTGGCAGATGGGGCGGGTCACGCTCAATCCCATCAAGCACATCGATCCGGTCGGCACCATTATTGTGCCGCTCGTGCTGTTATTCACCACCAAGTTGTTGGGCGGTGGCGGGCTATTGTTCGGCTGGGCCAAGCCCGTGCCGGTAGACTGGGGCAAGCTGCGCCGCCCCAAGCGCGACATGCTCTGGGTGGCGCTGGCGGGCCCCGCATCCAACCTCGTCATGGCGGTCGTCTGGGCAATCAGCTTGCGCTTGTTGGCCGAATCAGGCGCCACGCACGACAACTTCTGGGTGCAGATGTGTATTGCAGGCATACAGGTGAACCTGGTGCTAATGGCTCTGAACCTGTTTCCCCTTCCGCCGCTGGATGGGGGGCGCATCCTGTTCAGCCTGCTGCCGTCCAAAGCTGCATGGCACTACTCGCGCATCGAGCCCTATGGTTTGCTGATTGTCGTTATCCTGATGTTCACCGGTATTCTGTGGGCGCTGCTCCAGCCGTTTCTGGCCCTTGGGCAGGCGATCGTCAGCTGGTTTTTGTAGATTTGCGGCGCCAATCCGGTAAACTTGTCGATTTAGGGCTGCGATAGCGTCCCATTCGTTTTTCGTTACAGGCACATGCCCGCTTTGGCGGGCCCCAAGGAGATACTTCCTATCATGGCAACAAGCACGGATTCGCCGGCCCCCCTGTTCGGGGGCAGCATGGTGGCACTGATTACGCCCATGCATCCTGACGGCAGTCTCGATTTCGACGCCTATCGAAAACTGATCGACTGGCATATCGCTGAAGGCACCGATGCGCTGGTCGTTGTGGGTACGTCCGGCGAATCACCTACGGTCGACGTCGACGAACACGCAGAACTGATCAGCGCTGCGGTTGCGCACTCGGCCGGGCGCATTCCCGTCATTGCGGGCACCGGCGGCAACTCCACCTCCGAAGGTGTCGAACTGTCGCGCCACGCTGCCAAGGTAGGCGCGCAGGCTGGCCTGTCCGTGGTGCCTTACTACAACAAGCCCAGCCAGGAAGGGCTCTACCAGCACTTCCGCACCATTGCCGAAGCGGTTGATCTGCCAATGGTGCTGTATAACGTCCCCGGCCGTACGGTAGCCGATCTGGCTCACGAAACCGTGGTGCGTCTGGCGCAGGTGCCAGGTATTATCGGCATCAAAGACGCCACGGGCGATATCGGCCGCGGCGCCTTGCTGCTGCGCGACGTCCCCGCGTCATTTCAGGTGTTCAGCGGCGACGACGCCACAGCTGCCGCCCTGATGCTGCTGGGCGGCCATGGCAACATCTCCGTGACGGCCAACGTGGCGCCGCGCCTGATGCACGAACTTTGCATGGCGGCCATCGCGGGTGACGGCATCCGTACACGCGAGCTTAACGGCGTCCTGGCACGGCTCAACAAAGTGTTGTTTGTCGAAGCCAACCCCATCCCCGTCAAATGGGCGGTGGCACAGCTTGGGCTCACCCAGCTCGGCTACCGCTTGCCCATGACTCCCCTGAATGCCCAGCATCACGATGTTGTGCGCAATGCAATGAAAGAAGCGGGCCTGATTTAATGATGAACATGCGTATCAGCAAACGCGCCGGGCTTGCGGTTGGCCTTAGCGCCATCCTGCTTGCCGGCTGCTCTGCCGTCAACCAGCTTACCGGCGCCGAAGAGCCGGTGGATTACAAAAGCACAGTGCGGGGTGAGCCGCTAAGCATTCCGCCCGATCTCACCCAGGCCAATGCTGAAGCGCGCTACCGCGCGCCCGAAGGCACAGCCTCCTTCAGCCAATACGCGACAGCGCAGCAGGCGCAGCAGGCGGCGGGTGCGCAAAATCGTGTTCTGCCGCAGGCCGAAGGCATTCGTGTCATGCGCGATGGCGACTTGCGCTGGCTCGAAGTCGATCGTCCGCCTGAAGACGTTTATTCCCATGTGGTCGAATTCTGGGGCGATCAGGGCTTTACGCTCAACACGCAAGATCCCAAAGCTGGCCTGATGCAAACCGACTGGGCCGAAAACCGTGCCAAGATCCCCGAGGGCTGGATCCGTTCCGCGCTCGGTGCCATCCTCGATACGGTGTACGACAGCGGCGAGCGCGAACGCTTTCGCACCCGTCTCGAGCGTGTCAATGGCAAAACCGAGATCTACATCAGCCACGAGCACATGGAAGAAACCCAAACTTCCGACGGTTCCGGCTGGAAATGGGTATACGGCAAGGAAGATCCAGGCTTGAACGCTGCTATGCTGGCGCGGCTTATGGTCTACCTGGGTACCGATGTCGAGCGTGCCCGGCAGATGGTTGCGCAGGCTGAGCGGGATCCCGAGGCGGTGCAGGTTGCGCAGATGCAAGAGGGAAACACCTCAATACTGCTGAACGAAAGCTTCGATCGCGCCTGGCGCCGTGTGGGTGTGGGCATTGATTCGGCCGGTTTCCAGGTTTCGGATCGCGATCGTTCCACAGGCGATTATTTCATCCGCTATCTTGACAGCGACACGGGCGAGAAGATCGAGCAGCAGAACTTCATTGGCCGGTTGTTCGGCGGCAAGAATACCGCCGAGGCGGCAAGCCTGCGCATTCACGTGGCCGGTCAGGGCGGAAGCTCGGTCGTCACGGTGCGCGACGCTGCCGGCCAGCCGCAACAGACAGACACGGCACGCCGCATCCTGTCAGTGTTGTCCAAGCACATGAAATAGCCTTTGGGCCGGCTCGCTGGCCCATTGCTGTAGACGATGTAAAAAAGAGGGGCTGCAGTTCACTGCAGCCCCTTTTTTTACATCCTCAAGCCGGAAGTTGCCTGAAAGCGGTCAGGCGGGCTCGGCCATGGCAGCGGTGTTGGTGTTGGCGTTGGTGTTGGCTGTGGCGCCGAACCATTGCAATTCGGCGGCCAAGGCAGTTACTTCGCCCACCAGCAGCAGCGCTGGCGAGGCCACGCTGTGTTCGGCCGCCATGGCCTGCAACGTGGCCAGTGTGCCCTGGACGACGCGCTGTGAGGGGCGAGTGCCGTTTTCCACGAGTGCAAACGGCGTATCGCCCCCGCGCCCGTACGCAATCAGCTGGGCCGCCAGCCAATCCAACTGGCTGACCGGCATGTAAAAGGCTAATGTCTGGCCATTGCGCGCCAGCGATGCCCAGTCTTCCACCATGCTTCCTTCCCGACAGTGCGCGGTAACCAGCGTTACCGACTGCGCGTGATCGCGATGAGTAAGGGGGATGCCCGCGTAGGCCGCACAGGCAAGGGCGGCCGTGATGCCTGGCACCACTTCATAGGGCACGTTGTGCGCGCGCAAAAACTGCAGCTCTTCGCCGCCGCGCCCGAACACAAAGGCATCGCCGCCCTTGAGCCGCACCACCAGGCTGCCCTGGCGCGCGTGTTCGAGCATCAGGGCATGGATACGTGCCTGAGTGGCGTCGTGGTTTTCGCCAGGCCGTTTGCCCACTGCGATCTGGATGGCGTCGCGACGCGCGAGCGCCAGCACCTCGGGCGAGACCAAGCGGTCGTACAGGATGACGTCGGCTTCATTCAGTGCGCGCAAGGCCTTGAGTGTGAGCAGGCCCGGATCGCCCGGCCCTGCACCGACCAACACCACTTTGCCCTGCGGCGCGGCAACGGCGCCGGCCAATGCCTGATCCATCAGCGATTGGGCTTCCTCAGGCCGTTCATGGCGCAGCGCGTCCCACACCGGTCCGTCCATCATCCAGTCGTAGAAGGCGCGGCGCTGACGCATATCGGGGCGCGCCTTGCGGATAGCCGGCCGGTAGCGCGCGGCCAAGGCACCGAGTGCGCCCAGGCTGTGGTCGAACAGGCTTTCCAGCCGTTCGCGCACGCGGCGCGCCAGCACGGGTGCATGGCCCGCCGATGAGATGGCAATGGTCAGCGGCGCGCGGTCGACGATGGCGGGGACGTGAAAGGAAGACAGCTCGGGGTCATCGACCACATTGATGAACTGACGGCGCTCATCGGCAAGGTCGGCGATCCGCCGATTCAGCGCGCGATCGTCGGTTGCGGCGATGACCAGCCAAGCCCCCTTCAGCCAGGCGGGCTCAAAAGCGCCTTCCAGATGCTGGATGCGGCCGTGACGCACCAAGATCCGAAGCGCGTCCGTGAGATCGGGCGATCCGACAGTCACCTGGGCATCCGAGGCCATCAGGCTGTTGATTTTGCGCTCGGCGACAATGCCGCCGCCAATGACCAGCACCGGCCGTCGGGCAAGGTCGGCGAAAAGAGGGAACAGACGCATGAGAACTCTATAGCGATGAAGGCAGTGAGAAGCAGTGGAGGCGGCCGTGCGCGCTAGGTGCATCGGCTTATGGCGCCATGCCGGAAGCGCCATGCCCGAAGCGCCGCAGCCGAAGCACCCCTGCCGAAGATGCTTACGGCCGTACTGATGACGCGTTCAGCATAATGGGACGCAAATTCTGGCCGGGTTCCGGCAGCACGGCGGTGCGGACAAGGAAATCTCCGAATTTTTCATCGAGCTGACGTTCCCGCGCATAACGGCCGAACAACTCGTCCAGCGCCTGCAGTATCTCCGGTTCGGCGATATTTTCACGGTATACCACGTTGAGCCGCTCGCCGGTAAAGTCTGATCCCAGACGCAGGTCGTAACGCCCCAGCGCCCGGCCCACCAAGGCTATCTCGGCCAGATAGGGCCGCGCGCAGCCGTTGGGACAGCCAGAAATTCGCAGCAGTATGGGCGCGTCGAGCAGGCCGTGGCGATCCAGCAGGGCCTCCAGCCGGGGCAGCAATTCGGGGGCATAACGTTCGCTTTCAGCCATGGCCAGGCCACAGGTGGGCAGGGCTACACAGGCAATGCTGTGGCGGCGGATACCGCTCTGGTTTTTGTAGCCGTCCAGGCCATATTGGTCGACCAGTGCATCGATCTGCGCCCGGTCTGCCTCAGCGACATTCGCAATCACCAAGTTCTGGTTACAGGTCATGCGGAGCTCGCCGTCGAGTACCTTGGCGATCTCGCGTACGCCCGTCTGCAGGCGTTGCGCTCCCTGGTCCCAAAGGCGACCCGATTCGATGTATAGGCCCAGATGCCAGCGGCCGTCCTCGCCCCGCTCCCAGCCGTAGCGGTCGCCATTGCGAAGGAAGCGATAGGGGCGTGCCGGTGCCAGCGTGATGCCTGCGCGCTCCTGTACTTGCTTGGCGAACCATTCCAGGCCATTGTGATCGATGGTGTACTTCAGGCGCGCATGCTGGCGTTCGACGCGATTGCCGAAATCGCGCTGCGTGGTGATAACGGCTTCGGCGATAGCAATCAACTGCTCGGGTGTCGCAAAGCCGATCAGGCTGCCCAGCCGCGGGTAAGTGGTGGCGTCGCCATGCGTGGCGCCCATGCCGCCGCCCACGGCCACATTGAAGCCCTGCAATACACCGTTTTCAATGATGGCAATCAAGCCCAAGTCCTGGGCGAAGACGTCGACGTCATTGGTGGGCGGTATTGCCAGGCCGATCTTGAATTTGCGCGGCAGGTAGGTATCGCCGTAGATGGGCTCTTCTTCGGGCTCACCGGTGAGCTTTTCGCCGTTGAGCCAAATCTCGTGATAGGCGCGTGTACGGGGAATAAAGTAGTCCGACAGCTTGCAGGCCCATTCCCATGCCAGGGCATGCTGGCTGGACAAATGCGGGTTGACCGAGCAGACCACTTGGCGATTGACGTCGCCGCAGGCGGCGATGGTAGTGGCCATGGCGTCGTGAATGGCCTGCATTGTGGGCTTGAGCTTGTTTTTGATGATGCCGTGCCACTGAAAGGTCTGGCGTGTTGTAATGCGCAGGCCGCGCGTCGCGTAATCGCGAGCAATGTCGTCAAAGGCCAGCCATTGCGCGGGTGTGACGACGCCTCCCGGCAGGCGTGCACGCACCATGAAGGAATAGGCCGGCTCCAGCTTCTGGCGCCGCCGCTCGTCGCGGATGTCGCGGTCGTCCTGCTGGTAGCTGCCGTGGAACTTGAGCAGCTTGTTGTCGTCATCGCTGATGGCGCCAGTGAGCGGATCGTCCAATCCCTCTTGTATTGTGCCGCGCAGATGGCGGCTGCGGATCTTGATTTCTTCCAGGTGAGAGAGCGGGGCGTCTGGGGCCGGGGTGCCCGGCTCCTTGCTGAGGGTGTCCATGTTTATCCTGATCTGCTGCGGGTTCAATAAACGTCGCGGGCGTAGCGGCCCTGTGCGGCAAGGTTGTCCAGCCACGCGCGGGCGGCATCGTCATCCAGTGCGCCTTCCTGCCGGGCAATCCGCAGCAGCGCATCCTGCACATCACGCGCCATACGTGTCGCATCGCCGCACACATAAACATGCGCGCCGTTCTCGATCCATTCGTACAACTCGGCGGCATGCTCCAGCATGCGATCCTGAACGTACACCTTCCCGGCTTGATCACGAGAGAAAGCGACGTCCATCCGGTGGAGCTCACCATCGGCCAGGGCTCGCTGCCATTCGAGCTGGTAAAGAAAATCCGACGCAAAATGGGGGTTGCCGAAGAACAGCCAGTTGCGGCCTGCGGCGCCTGCGGCGGCGCGTTCCTGCACAAACGCACGGAAGGGCGCAACGCCAGTACCGGGCCCAATCATGATGACATCGCGGTTGCCGTCTTCGGGCAGGCGGAAGCGCGAATTCTCTTCCACAAACACGGGTACCTGGCTGCCTTCTTCCAAGGTGGACAGGAAGTGGGAGGCAACCCCCCAGCGCTGTTCACCGTCCTGTTCATACGCGACATGGGCCAGCGTCAGGTGCACCTCATCGTCCACCGCTGACTGGCTGGACGCAATGGAATACATGCGGGGCGCCAGGGGGCGCAGCGCCTGTACAAGCTCTTCAGCCGTCCATGCAGCAGGCCAGGCACGCAATACATCGATCAGCTGGCGCGATTCGAACAAGGCGCGCAGTTCCTGCGCCCCTTCCGGGCGCAGCAGGGCGTCCAGGCTGTCGCTGCCGGCGCGCGCTGCCAGCGCGACCAGGAAGGGCCGTGTGATCTGCGTGAGCTCGCGATGACCCTGCAACCATTCGCGCAGCGTGCGGCGCGCACCGTTGATCGCAACGTCTTCGGCGCCATCGAGGGCTAGCGTTTGCAGCACACGCTCCACCAGTTCGTCCGACTGCTTGGGCCATACGCCCAACGCATCGCCGGGCTGGTAACTGAGATGACTGCCCGCCAGTGAGATCTCGATATGGCGGATGTCTTTATCGCTGTCGCGGCCAGTAATGGGCTGGTTCAACAGTACTTCAGCCAGAAAGGGCTGCTCGCGCGTGACCGTCGGTGCCTTGGGCCGCAGCGGTGTAACCGTGCCGGCGCGGGCTTGCCGGGCCGCCCCGTTGCGGTCCAGTTCTTTGCGGGCATACGCCAGAACGTCTTCGCGCCAGGGCGCCGCAACGGTATCGATGTCCAGATCGGCCGCTCCCGCCTCGCGTATGCGTTGCGCACCCAGTGCCTCCAGGCGCGCGTCGATACGCTGCGAGATGCCGCAGAAATCGGGGTAGCTGGAATCGCCCAGCCCCAGCACCGCATATTTCAGTTGGGGCAGCTTGGGCGCGCGGCGACTGTTCAGGAACTCGACGAATGCCAAGGAATCGTCAGGCGGCTCGCCATCGCCCTGCGTGCTCATGACCACGTACAGGTAATGCTCGTCCTTGAGTTCGCGGGTGGCGTAGCGGTCGGCCCGTACCAGGCGCGCTGATAGGTTTTCTGCGTGCAGACGCTGCAACAGCGCTTCGGCCACGCGTTTAGCGTTGCCGGTTTGGCTGCCATACAGAATGGTGATTTGACGATCGCCGGCGGCCTCCGCCACCGGTGCAACGGGAGGCTGCGCGGCTGTGGATATGGCTGCCGCTGGCTGCGTGCGCGCCCGGGCGACGCCGGCAAAATAACCGGACAGCCAGGTCAGCGCGTCGGTATCCAGCCCTTGGGCGAGATCCGCAACGGCAAGTTGCGTGGATTCATTGAGTAGGGTTGGTGCAAGCATGGGCGTTCCCGGTTTTGAAGGCATTTCGTCATTCTAGGGAGCGCGTCAAATGCACGGAACAACGCGTTTTTTATTTCCATATAGCTCAGGCTTATGGCGGATGCGTGGCGCTCAATGCTTCATCCAATTCCTGCATAAGCGGTGTCCAGCGGCAGTTTTGCCGAGTCAGGACACAGATCTGGCGTTCGAGCTTGAAATCAATGGGCAGTACCGTGAAGTGTTCCCGCAGGGGGCCATCCACGATCGAGTCAGGTGCAAGGATCACGAGGTCGGTGGTCGCGATGGCATTGAGCGTGCCTGTGGACAGAAAGGGTAGTTCCAGTGCCGCCTTGGGGTCAGGCAGTCCGCGGGCAGCGAAGTACTGCGACAATTGATCGCGGATCCAGGCTGAGGGCAAAGGTAGAACCCAAGGGTAAGCGAGCAATTGTTCGGGTTTGAGCGTGCCGCAGCCAGCCAGAGCGTGCGTGCGTCGCACAATAATGACCAATTGGTCCCGCAGCAGGACACGACAGTTCAGACTGGCGGTGTACTGGCCATAAATGGGCACAACCGCAAGATCCAGATCTCCGTGAGTGAGACGCTCCAGCAAATCGTCTGACAGCCCCACGGTGAGCGTGGCTCTCATGGCGGGTCGGCGTGGCTGAAGCGACGCCAGGGCCGGTGCCACCAAAGTGTCCAGCGTGGCGCCGGTAGCGCCGATGCGCAACAGCCCTGCCTGCCCGGCTTGCAGGGCGCTGGTGTGCTGGATGGTTTCCTGGTAATGCGCATGCAGCCGCTGGGCGTGTTCCAGAAACGCCAGCCCCGCCGCGTTGAGCACAATGCGGCGCGTCGCGCGATCGAACAGCGTGAGGCCTGTTTCGGCTTCAAGGCGGCTGAGCGACCTGGACAGTGCCGGCTGTGTAACGCCATGCATTTCGGCCGCCCGCCCCATGTGCCCCACTGCGGCAAGCGTCAGGAAATACTCCAGATCTCGAAAAGTCAAATTCATGAATAAAAAATATCGATAAATCCGGATGTGTTATCGAAGCGTGCCGCAATGGCTTATACACTCGGTGCATCAGTAACTTACAGCGATATCGTTCTTTTGTATATGCGCCACGCGAGCCCCAACATCATTTTAATTATTGCAGGCAATCTGGGATGGGGGGAGCTTGGCTGTTATGGGGGCGGCGTTTTGTGCGGTGCACCCACTCCCAATATCGACCGCCTCGCATCCCAAGGCCTGCGCTTGCTCAATTTCAATGTCGAGTACGACCGGGCGCCGACACGCGCCGCGTTGATGTCGGGGCGGCATCCTGTGCGTACCGGTTGCGTGCATGTGGTTCCCCAGGGCTTGCCGGTTGGTCTGAACAGAAACGAGATAACGCTGGCGCAACTGCTCGCCGGTCGCGGTTATGCAACAGCCCATTTTGGCCATTGGTATCTGGGCGATATTCCAGGCCGGCTGCCGATCGATCGCGGCTTCGACGAGTGGTACGGCATTGCGGGCCAGGCGGCCGAACAGGCGCATGCCCAAGCGAGCATCATGGCTGCGCCGCATATCCTGCGGGGCCGCAAGGGCAAGCCTTCACATAGCGTCAAGCCCTACACGCGGCATGCGCATCGCTGGCTCCAGGCATCGGTGGTTGAACGTTCCATCGATTTTATCCGCCGTGAGCAGGCACGCGGGCAGCCCTTTTTTTTATATGCGTCTCTGGCGCATTTGGGCATTTCCGCACTGCCGCATCCCGATTTCGAAGGCCGCAGCGGAGTCGGCGACGTTGCCGACTGCCGGATGGAGCTGGATCACCGTGTCGGCCAGATCGTGGACGCGGTCGATTCGCTCGGCATGGCGCAGGATACGGTGATCGTTTTCTGTAGCGACAGCGGGCCCGAATATCGCTTGCCGCATCGCGGCACAGCCGGGCCATGGTCGGGCTCATACAGAACGGCGCTGGAGGGTGGGCTTCGTGTGCCTTTCATCGCCCGCTGGCCAGGCCGCATCGCCCCCAGCCAATGCAGCAACGAGATCGTGCATGTCACAGACCTGTTTACGACCTTGGCATCAATGGGTGGGGTATTACCGCCGGGCGACCGGCCTATAGACGGGCGTGACCAGACAGCTTTTCTGACGGGGGCGGCGCAGCGTTCGGCCCGCGACGGCTTTCTGCATTATGCGGGCAACGCCTTGCGAGCGGTGAAATGGCGCGACTGGAAACTGCATTTCAATTGGAAGCCCAAGCCAGAGGCCGACGCGGCCGAACTTGCCTCACCTTATCTGTTCAACCTGCTGAGCGATCCCAAAGAAGAAAGCGATGTGTTGATGTTCAATACCTGGATCATGAGCCCAATGCTCAGGATGATCAGCGCATTCGGGGATACGGTCAGGCAGCATCCGCATACAGTGCCAGGCGCGCCGGATGTGGACAGCATTGCAGCGCTGCTGCAGCGGTGACCGAAGCCGGCGCCGCGTCCGCACTTGTACATCCCGGCACTGTTGCTGACGTGGCAGGTTTTCAGCGCATAGTCAGCGTGCCGCGCGCCGGTCTACCGCATTCTTGAGCAGCGCGGCGCTGCGAAAAATGCCATGTGCAAACTTGCCATAAGGCATGGTCAAGAACAGTGCCATCACACAGCCCAAGTGCACGGCCAGCAGCAACCCCATGGCAGATGTGTCTCGCCACGCCAGCAGTGCCAGGCCGGTCAGGCTGATCATAAAGAGCAAGGCGATGAAGCCCAGATCCATAGGCCGCTGCTTGACGTCGCCATGCAGCGGATGGCGGCCCAGATGGAGCCAGAACAGCCCGGCCGGCCCGATCAGCAGGCCGATGCCACCCCACAGTCCCAGTTGTACCGGCAGGCTTAACAGCGGGTAGGGCGCTTCGTCGTTCAGCACGTAGTGGTAGAGCGTTGCCACCGACGTGGCAGCGAAGCACAGCATGAAGCCGTAGAAGGTGAGGTGATGGAATATCCGGCGGCGCTGGGTGTAGCGGTCGTCTTCGTCGTTGCAGCCATCGCCGTGCCCGCCGTCCAGGTATTTGAGTGTCAGCGCGTTGCGCGTCGCTTCGACCGCCGCGCTGCGCGGGATCGCGGGGCCCGCGGGTGAAATATCCCGCCAAAAGCGCCGCACGCCCATGCCCAGGGCAAACACTGCAAACAGAAAGACTGCGCCAAACAGCGCCGCCAGCAGATTGTGCGGAAAAATGGCATAGAAGTTTCCTGCCAGCGGTTCGTGCAAGAGTGAGCCGGTCAATGCAACGGCCAGCGCCAGAAACAGCGCCAGGCCGGCAGCCAGCGCCAGCGCTACCGTCAGGCCTGCGCGCCGGTACAGCCCGCCGAGCGCGCGCGGCCAGGCGTATTCGGTGTAGGTTTGCGCGCGTGCGCGCGCCAGTGCCTGCGGTACGTTCAGCATGAACTCATGGGGCGGTGCATACTGGCAGGCATGCAGGCAGGCGCCACAGTTGTGGCAGGCATTGGCAAGGTGATGGATATCGGCCTTGCCGAACTTCAGCAGCCGGGTCATGGCCGGAAACACCGCACAGAAGCCTTCGCAATATCGGCAGGCGTTGCAAATCGTCATGACGCGGTCAACCTCGGCTTCCTCGGGGGTGAGTGCGGCCGCCTCGTGCGGCATGAAACGGATGGCCTGTTCGGTAAGGGTTTCAAGCTGCTGCATGATGCTGTCCTGCATGTGAAGTCGTGTGTTGCTGGCGGGCGGCCTGCGCGGCCTGGGTGCCCGCGATACGGCCGAAGGCGGTGCCGATGCTCATGCCCACCCCTGCTGTGTAGCCTTTGCCGAGCACATTGCCGGCCATGATTTCACCGGCAGCAAACAGATTGCCGCTGGGCTGTCCGCCGAAGTGCACAGCGGCCTGGTCGTTCACTTTCACACCCAGGTAGGTAAAGGTGATGCCGGGGCGCAGTGCAAAGGCATAGTAGGGGGGCGTATCCAGGGGGCGGGCCCAATGCGTCTTGGCGGGGGTCAGGCCTTCGGTGCGGCAGTCGTCCAGCGCCTGGTGATTGAAGGTGCCCACGCGGCAGGCGGTATTGAAGTCGTTGACGGTCTTCATGAAGGTGGCGACGTCCAGCCCCAGTTTTCCGGCCAGATCTTCCAGCGTATCAGCTTGTTCACCCGGAAAGACCGGCGGCATGAACAGCCCCCACGGCTTGGCGTCGATAATGGAGTAGCCGATCTGGTTCTTCTGTTGCGCCACGAGGCGGCCCCAGATTGCGTAGCGCTTGGGCCAGAAGTCTTCGCCTTCGTCGTAGAAGCGCTGCGCGTCGCTGTTGACAACCACGCCCAGCGAGAGGCAGTCCACACGCGTGCAGATGCCGCCGTCGTACAGGGGGGCGCGTGCGTCGATGGCCACGCAGTGCGACTGAGTGGGATCGCCGATGGCGTCTGCGCCCGCATCGATCAGGTACTTGAGCAGCACACCCATATTGAAGCGTGTGCCGCGGATGCGGAAGTTGTCCGCCGGCCATTCTCCGTTTTCGTTCTGGCCCCAGGCCTCGCGCAGCCACTCGCGATTGGATTCGAAGCCGCCGCTGGCCACCACACAGGCGCGCGCAGGGATGCGTTCGTCGCCGATGCGGGCCGCCACGAAATGGCCGTCGTCCAGTTCAAGTGCATCGACTGTTGCGTTGTAGCGGATCTGCACGCCCAGTTTCTCTGCGCTGCGGTAATAGGCGTTGACCAAGGCCTTGCCGCCGCCCATGAAGAAGGCATTGGTGCGGGCAACGTGCAGCGTCCCCGACAAGGAAGGCTGGAAGCGCACGCCATGCTTGCGCATCCAGTCTCGACAGGATGAGGATGCACGGATCACCAGCCGGGCCAGGTGTTCGTCGGTTTGGCCACCAGTGACCTTGAGCAAATCTTGCCAGAACTCTTCTTCAGGATAGGCATCGACCAGCACATCCTGCGGCGCATCGTGCATGCAGCGCAGGTTGCGGGTGTGCTGCGAGTTCCCGCCCCGCCATTCCTTGGGCGCGGATTCCAGCAGCATGACGCTGGCCCCCGCTTCGCGCGCCATCAGGGCCGCGCACAGGGCGGCATTGCCGCCGCCTATGACGAGTACGTCAATCATGGTTTCTCTTCATGTGCAAACTTAAAGCGCGGTGCGCACGGCACGGTTTGCCGCCATGCCGTGCGCACCGCATCGGGTTAGCCGCAGAATAGAGAAGTTGAGCGGGCCGCGCCAGCCCTGGGCCGCCAATAGGGCTTCAGGGTTCGTGAAGAGTGGCGCCCTGCCAGTTGCCCAGGCGAACCTGCGCCAGCGCGACGTCGCGCATGACGACGCGCGTGGCGAGTGCGGCGGGGGAAAGTTCTTCGTCCGACAGGCTGGCCAGCAGATTGCGGCGTATCAGGCCTTCGTCGATCAGTTCAGCCATTTGGAAGGCGTGGGCGCGTGGCCGCGCCATGGCGGCGCCGGGTTGTATGGTGGCCACGATGCCCGCACGCACTGCATCCATCAGCATGGCCAGCGAGTCGATTTCGAGGGCGATGTCCAGTTCGAGGCCCTGCTGGCGGCAGGCGGTGACCAGCGACGCGCGCAGACCATGCAGATTGGTTGGCATCGCCAGAGGCAGGTGTGCAATATCCGCAAGCGCTGCGTGGTCTTGCTCTGGAAAGCCAGGGAAGTTTTGAGCGGCAATGATGAATAGCCGCTCGTCCAGCAGTGGCTGTGTGGACCAACGGCGCCCGGTTTCCGCGTTGAACAAAATGGCTAGATCCAGTTGGCGGGCGTTCAGCATGGCTGCCAAATGGCCCGACAGTGCTTCCACCGCATGAAACCGCACCTCGGGGTAGCGTTCGCGCATGGCTTGTATCAGCGGCAGGCCCATGACGGATGCGGTGGTAGGAGCCAGGCCGATGCTGACATGGCCCGACAGCCGCGCCTGCTGTGCGGCGCGCGCGGCCTCGTCCACATGCCTGAGTGCCAACTGAGCCTGCCGGAAGAAGGCAATGCCCGCATCAGTGGGGATGACGCCGGTGGAGGTGCGCTGCAGCAGGCGGGTGGATAGTTCGGATTCCAACCGGCTGATCTGCTGGCTCAGTGCCGAGGTGACCACGCCCAGATCCTGCGCCGCCTTGCCCATGCTGCCCAGTTCGACGACGCGGATGAAGTAGCGAAGTTGGCGGATTTCCATGGCTGCGATACGTTATTGTGTAATGAAGGGCGTTATGCAGGGCTTGCGCAAGGCCTTTGCGGCATCAGCGTGTGGGGCTGGTTGCATTGCGAAAATGCAGCCAGCCGTCCTCCAGCCACTCATCCAGCATTTCGCGCTCAGCCACCGAGAGGCGGCGCGCCAGCGGGCTGGCGCATTCAAGCGTGCGCTGGTCCGCGAGGCGGCGCAGGGCGGCACTGGCGGCGACAGGCGCCACTTCACCATTGATGAAAAGCTGCTTGTCACGGTACATCATGCGTGTGCAGCGGTCCAGCGCCAGCGCGCCGTCCGCAGGCAGGCCGTCGGCCAGCGACATACTGCTGTCGCCGGGTTCGAACAGGGCATTGGGCGAGGGGTCGGTCAGCCAGACGCCCAGGAAGCGTGTCGCCAGGCGCTCGTCGAATCGAATCTTACTGGCGGCGTCCAGGGCTGCGCCAATCAGCCTGGCAGGCAGTTCGGCCGGCTGAGCGGTGGCCGGCTCACCTGCGTCTTTGTAGGCGGCTGAAAGCACCGGGCCGGGCAGCGCGGGGCTGGCGTACAGGCCGCCCGATTCGCCCAGGCTGGCCATAATGCGGTCGTTGGCCGCTTCCAGCATGCCACAGGCCAGCGCTGCCTGCGTGGCGGCGCGAAACCCGATCGAAATCGTCATGCACTCGTCCAGCGCCACACCGTCGTGGGCAACGTGCGGGGGCAGGTAAAGCATGTCGCCCGGCTCCAGCACGTACTCTTCTTCCGCCTCGAAGTGGCGCAGAATCTTGAGCGGAAGGCCAGGCTCCAGCGTCAGGTCGCGTTGACGGCTGATGCGCCAGCGGCGCCGGCCGTGCGCCTGCAGCAGGAAAACGTCATAGCTGTCGAAGTGCGGCCCCACACCGCCGCCAGGGCCGGCGATACTGACCATGGCGTCGTCCAGTCGCGCGTCCGAGATGAACCTGAATTGGTGCATCAGTTCGGCCGTGGCGTCATCGTGCAGGTCCACGCTTTGCGCCAGAGCGGTCCAGTCGGGCTTGCCCGCGGCGGGCAGGCGTGCGAGGGGGCCGTGCTTCATGTTCCAGCCTTTTTGATCCCGCCAGATCAGGCGCGACTCGACCTCTTCGCGTCGAACCAATTGGCGGATATCGGCCATGGAGAGCGAGGGCTTGAAACCCGGAATCGCCTGGCGGATCAGCAACGGCTGGCGCTGCCAGTAGCGGCGCATGAATGCCTCGGGTGCAAGCCCGCCAAGCAGATCCAGGGGCTGGTTGGTGTTCATGGTGGTGCTCCGGAACCCCGGCGCGTCAGCCGGGGATGAATAGGTTGGAGAAAGTATGGGCTAGCGCAAAGGCTATACCGTGCGTGCGCTCACTGAACGTGTTCGTTGCGTAGCCGATAAAGCACGTCCAGCGC
Source organism: Pusillimonas sp. TS35 (assembly GCF_009857885.1). Classification (GTDB taxonomy): domain Bacteria; phylum Pseudomonadota; class Gammaproteobacteria; order Burkholderiales; family Burkholderiaceae_B; genus Allopusillimonas; species Allopusillimonas lactea. Next base: position 201,882 of record NZ_WWER01000004.1, read on the forward strand.
CTCGCGAGGCGTGAGCTGGTCGGGGTCGATCGCAGCCAGTGCGGCTCGTAATGCGTCGTCCGCCTGTGGGATGTCTGCTGGCGTATCGCTGGCGTCGGGCGCCGCTGCGGCAGCGAACAGATCCAACTGCGGCGTGGGCGCGCCGCCGGCCTCCAGCCGGGCGAGTTCGCGCGCGGCGTGTCGGATCACGGCCTGCGGGATGCCGGCGCGCTGCGCGACCTGGATACCATAGCTGCGGCTGGCGGGGCCGGATCGCACCTCGTGCAGGAAAATAATGCCCGTGGGCGATTCGGCGGCGGCCAGGTGTACATTGGCGGCCCCGGGTGACTCGGATGGCAGGCGTGTAATCTCGAAGTAGTGCGTGGCGAACAGCGTCAGCGCCTGGTTGTGCGTGAGCAGGCGATGCGCGATGGCCCACGCCAGTGCCAGCCCGTCGTAGGTGGATGTGCCGCGCCCGATTTCGTCCATCAGCACCAGGCTCTGAGGCGTGCTGGCCGATAGAATCGCGGCGGCCTCGGTCATTTCCATCATGAAGGTGGAACGACCGCCCGCAAGGTCATCGGCCGCGCCGATGCGCGTGAAAATGCGGTCGATCTGGCCGATGCGTGCCGTGCGCGCCGGCACGAAACTGCCTATCCGCGCCAGCAGGGCGATCAGGGCGACTTGACGCATGTACGTCGATTTACCACCCATGTTGGGCCCTGTGATCAGCAGCATGCGCCGCTGTGGGCCAAGCTCGCAGTCGTTTGGGGTGAACTGCTCAATGGTGTGTTCCACCACGGGATGTCGGCCCGCCTCGATGATGATGTCGCCGCCCTCGGATAGCGCCGGTGCGACCCAGTCATTTTGCTGAGCGTGTTCGGCCAGCGAGGCCAGTGCATCGATGGCGGCCAGCGCCGCCGCGCAGTCTGACAGCGCATGCGCCTCGCCGGCAAGCTGCGCCAGCACTTGGTCGAACAGCCACTTCTCGCGGCTCAGGCTTCGGTCTTTGGCGGACAAGACCTTGTCTTCCCAGGCTTTCAGTTCTGGCGTGATGTAGCGTTCGGCATTCTTGAGCGTCTGGCGGCGTCGATATTCGGCAGGCACTTTGTCGGCCTGCGCGCGCGATACCTCGATATAGAAGCCGTGCACGCGGTTGTATTCCACCTTCAGCGTGGTAATGCCGGTGCGCTCACGCTCGCGGGCTTCGAGCTCCATCAGGAAGGCGCCGCTGTCGCTCGCCAGCCGGCGAAGCTCGTCCAGCTCTTGGTCGAAGCCTGCGGCAATCACGCCGCCTTCGCGCACCAGCAGCGCGGGCTCAGGGTCGATCGCGCGGTGCAGCAGATCGGCCAGCGCCGGGTTGAGTGCGACGCGCTGCGCATAGGCAAGGATGCCGGGCTCGAAGCCAAAGGATTCGGTTAGCCGCGCGGCCAGTTCGGGCAGCAGGCCCAGCGCTTCACGCAGGCTGGCCAGCTCGCGCGGGCGCACCGAGCCTAGCGAGATGCGCGTGGCAATGCGTTCGATATCGGGGTAGCGGTCCAGCAGCCGGCGCAGGGCGTCCAGCGGAGGCGCAGCGTCAAGGCTGTCGCTGCCCGGGGCGGAGAGCAGGGCGGCAATGGCCCGCTGGCGCTGCAGCGCGGGCGTATTGTCGCGCAAGGGGTGATGGAGCCAGCGCCGCAGCAGGCGGCTGCCCATCGGCGTCTGGCAATGATCGAGCGTTGAGAATAGCGTGGGCGATGCCTCCCCCGATATGGTTTCCGTCAGCTCAAGGTTCTTGCGGGTGACTGGATCAAGCACCACATATTCGCCCGGCTGGTCGACGCGTATCGTTTGTACATGCGCCAGCGATTGGGACTGCGTGCGCACCACATAGCGCAGCAGCGCCCCGGCCGCGCAAGCGGCCACCGGCAGGCCGTCCAGCCCGAAACTGGCCAGTGAGTCGAGTTGGAAATGCTCGCGCAGCACATGCAGGGCGCCATCAGCCTCGAAATGCCAGTCGGGGATGGCGCTCACCGCCATGCCGTCGTGCGCGGCAATGCGGCGGGATTCGGCGCACACCAGCTCAGCCGGGTCGATGCGGTGCAGCTCGGTGTCCAGCATCTCGGGTAAGCACTCGCTGACGCGGAAGTCGCCGTTCGCCAGGTTCATCCATGCCAGCCCCGCGCGTTCCGCCCGATTAGCGCGTGCCGTCCACAGCGCCGCAATGATGCGATCAGCCTTGGCAGGGAGCAGCGCGTCGTCAGTGAGTGTGCCCGGCGTCACGATGCGCACGATTTTGCGCTCTACCGGCCCCTTGGCTGCGGCCGGATCGCCAATCTGCTCGCAGATAGCCACCGATTCGCCCATGGCAACCAGCCGGGCCAGATAGCCTTCCATGGAATGAAACGGCACCCCCGCCATGGGTATTGGCGCGCCATTGGACGTGCCCCGCTTGGTCAGCGTGAGATTGAGCAAACGCGCCCCGCGCTCGGCATCCTCATAGAACATCTCATAGAAGTCGCCCATGCGGTAAAACAGCAGATGCGAACCCGCCTCGGCCTTCAGGGCAAGGTATTGCCGCATCATGGGGGTGTGCGAAGAAATGTCTATGCTGTTCATATAAATCATGCTCGCACGAGCATGGTGTAATCGTTATGGCCAATCTGATTGGCGATGAAAACCAGGTTGCCGCGAGCCGCCAGACTCCAGCACGGATAGGTGCGTCGCGCCTAGTTGCCCGGGAAGCAGGCCTTGGCTGCTGCGTCGGCTGCCATCAAGGTGCGTGTCGCTGTCGATTGTAATTGATCAGCATCCGTTGACTTGGCTGACACCATTCATTCATCCGGAAACTCAAGACGGAATTGAATCCGCCCGTCACCGCAAGCTTCAACCTGTGCACTGCCGCCATGGATGTCCATGATGGCGGCAACAATGGCCAGGCCCAGGCCATTGGATTCGGTAGGGAGGCTGCGTGAGGCGTCCCCGCGATAGAAGCGTCTGAACATGCGTTTGGCTTCCTCCTGCGTCACGGGGGGACAGTGGTTTTCGACAGTGACCGTGAGTCCCGTCGGGCCGGTGTGTGCCGCCAGATGTATTGGGGTGCCCGCGTCTCCGTAGCGGATCGCGTTGATGACCAGGTTGTTGACAGCACGCCGGTACATGACGGTGTTTGCGCAACCGGTACCCGTTGCCTCAACCGTGAAGGACATGCCGCGCTCGTCGGCCAGGTCTTCAAAGTACTCTGCAATTTTTTCCATTTCTTGTGAAAGCGCGATGGGCTGGCGTGTCACCGTGATTGCATTATGGTCGGCACGCGACAGGAAAAGGATGTTTTCCACAATGTGTGTGATGCGTGTCAATTCTTCAAGATTGGAGGCGAGCACCGCTTCGTAGTCAGTTGTGCTCCGTGGCTGCGCCAGCGCCACCTGGGTTTGCCCCATCAGGATATTAACGGGGGTGCGTATCTCGTGGGCGAGGTCGGACGAGAATTGGGACAGGTGTTCATAGCTTGATTGAATGCGGTCCAGCATGGCGTTGCATGTGCGGGCGAGCTGGCGGAGTTCAGAGGGCATGCCTTCTTCTGGCAAGCGCACGGCAAGGTTGGCTGATGACACCTGTCGGGCGCGTTTTCTCATCGCTTCCAGCGGGCCCAGGCCCCGCTTCAGGAGTAAAAAGCCCAGCACTGAGCTCAAAAGCGCGGCAAGCGCGATCGCGCCCATGACGCGTAGCCGATAGGCTGTGAGTATTTGCGACTCTTGCGTCATGACATACGCGGCCGTGATTTTGACCGTACCTGCCTCGCCCCCTACCTTGGCCAGGGCTGAAACCCAGCGCACACCGACGCCGTCGGCGCGGGTTCCGGCACGCAGCGCATCGATACCCACGTCCTGGTCTACCGGGACGGCCGTCAAGGCAGGGACGGCCATGCGCCCCGGATTCACATCGATGAACGGTTTTTCTCCCACACGCTGGAAGATGCGCACATCCTGCTCGTTACCCAGCATACTTTCGAAAAGGTCGGGGCGCTCTTCCATCTGCCGGATGTTGTAGAGATCCTGGAGCAGGGTGCGAAAACGCTCCACGCGGCCGACGAGTGTGTAGTCCGCACGGTTCTCGAGTGCCCGTTTTGCCGCGGTGTACAGATAAAGCCCCAGGCTCGAAACGACCAGACAGGAGATGATGGCGAAAAGCAGGGCTGTACGCGCCGTGAGTGATGGCGGCAATGGATGCTTCACGGCTGCTCCGCAAGCATGTAGCCGATACTGCGCACTGTGTGAATCAACTTTTGATCGAAAGGGGCATCGACCTTTGCGCGCAGGCGCTTGATCGCGACATCGACCACATTGGTGTCGCTGTCAAAATTCATGTCCCAGACTTGAGAAGCGATGACAGAGCGCGGCAGCGCTTCCCCCTGCCGACGCAGTAGAAGGTGCAAAAGCATGAATTCCTTATTCGTCAGTACGACGGTGACGCCGCCTCGCGTGACTTTACGTCGAATGGGGTCCAGCACCAGATCTGCCAGCCGTAGCGTCGTGGGCTCATGCGTGACGCCGCGCCGCAGCAGGGTCTGCACCCGTAAAACCAGCTCGGTAAAGGAAAATGGTTTGACCAGATAGTCATCGGCACCGAGCCGCAGGCCGCGGATGCGGTCCTCGACCTGGTCTCGCGCGGTGAGGAATATGACCGGCACGTCCGAAGACCGCCGTATCTCCGCCATGACCTGCCAGCCATCTCTTCCAGGCAGCATCACGTCCAGGATCAGCAGCTCATAGTGTTGCTCCCGGGCGAGATGCAGGCCGTCGATGCCGTTACGCGCCAGATCCACGTGGTGACCTGCCTCGGACAGGCCTTTCTGAAGATAGTTTCCCGTTTTTATATCGTCTTCAATGACGAGAATGGCCATTTATAAGCCTCTGTCGCAAAAGGCTTATTTTATCAATCACGGGCTTGATCCCTAGCCGGCGGCATAGGCGAGGCACCATCCCTTGGGGCTAATCTCGCCCTCCACGACAAGACAGGTGCCGGGCGCGTCGGGTGTGGATCCCTGCGTGAAGTTGGCGCAGTTGGCGCAGAAGGATGAGCCGTCAGGGTGATCCTGATACTTCACTGCGGCTTTGCTGGCTTTGCCCGAAGACGCTGCTGCGGATGAGCGGGAGGCGCCCAGCAGCCCTGCGAGCGGGAGCGCCGCCATGGTGCCAGCGGTCAGGGCGAGTTTGCGCAAGGCCTGGCGTCGAGGGATGACGCGTGAGTGAGCACTTTTCATGAAGTGTTTCCTGTGTGCCGGCAGCAAGGTGACGCTGCGACGCTTCACCTTGGCGATCCGGGATGGTTAATCATTTCCCACAACGGAGATCCAGAAGGGCACGTCGCCCTTGGTGGGGACTTGCTTGACGACGTCCAGTGTGTTGGCGTCGATGACGGCGACCTCGTTGGTTCCGGTGATGGATGCGTATATCCATCGTCCATCGGCGCTGGCTCGCACGCCGTGCGGCCCCTGGCCGACATCGACACGTTTGATGACTTTCATGGTTGTTGGATCGATGACATCAACGAGGTGGTCCGCGATCGCGCCGGTGACCACATACTTGTTGCCAGGTGTGACGTCGATGCCACCGTGGCCACGGCCGACCGGTATGACCGCTTTCACGTGTTGCGATGCAATGTCCACGGCAGCCACTTTACCGACGAAGTCGCGTACCCAGAGCGTCTTTTCATCTGACGAGAGATCAAGGTTGTGCGGGCCCTTGATGCCGGGTACGGGGATCTCGTTCACCTTCTTCAGTGAGGACATGTCCACCACCGCTACGCCAGTGCCTCCTTGCAGCGTGACATAAGCAGTTTGGCTGTCGCGTGTGAACCGAACATTGTGGGGTGTTTTACCAACTGTGATCGTCTTGACCAGCTTTCTGGTTTTCAAGTCAATGACCGACACGGTATCTTCCCCGGCCGCCACAGCCATACCCCAGCGTTGATCGGGGCTGATTGCGACGCCCTGAGGCACTTTGCCGATCTTGTAGGTTGCAAGCGTCTTGCCGGTCTGTGTGTCCACCAGATAAGACTCGGGCTGCTCCTTGCTGCTTACCATCAGCAGTTTGCCGTCGGCTGAAACAGCATCGTAATGCGCTTTAGGCAGACCATCCAGATTCCTGGAGGCGGCCATTTCTTCGACGGCATCGGCTTTGGTGAGGGTGGTATAGACGGGCTGCGGGAAAAGGTCGGCGGGTGTTGCAGCTTGCACGCACGACATGCCAGCAGAGAGCGCAAAGGCAAGGGCGAGGCGATACGCCGATTGGTGGTGGAAAACGGATATGGCTTGATGGTGCGTGTTCAATGTCATCGTGGCTCCTGAGAATGATTGAGCGCGACGCGTTCAACTGGATCAGTCGTGAGTCGTGCCTGGTATCCTAGGGTTCGGGTTCTGTCGGCAGCATGGCATTCCCATGACAAAATTGTCATGAAAGTGTGGCCATCGCAGCCAGTTGCCTGTTTCCCAGGTGGTAGGTAGCAACATCCTCGCGCCGCAAAGGTAGAGGCATAGGCTCGCGCTGCGGGGATCGAGCCTGTGCGGTAAAGTGCTAGCTGATCTCGCATTAAGGTAAACCTCGATGAAACATTACGATTACATCGCCATCGGCGGCGGCAGCGGCGGCATTGCCTCGGTAAATCGCGCGGCCATGTACGGCAAGCGTTGCGCGTTGATTGAAGCGGGGGAGATCGGCGGCACCTGTGTCAACGTGGGCTGTGTGCCTAAGAAGGTGATGTGGCATGCCGCGCAGGTGGCCGAAGCTATCCGCCACTACGGCCCCGACTACGGTTTCGACACAACGGTGAATCGCTTCGACTGGGCCACACTGGTGCGGAACCGCAGCGCCTATATCGACCGCATCCACACCTCGTATGAAACAGGGCTGGACAAAAACAAGGTGGACGTGATCCGCGGCTTTGCTCGCTTTGTGGATGCACACACCCTTGACGTGGACGGCCAGCGGATGACGGCCGACCATATTCTCGTCGCCACGGGCGGCCGTCCTGTACGCCCTGATATCCCCGGCGCGGAGCACGGGTTGGATTCCGACGGCTTTTTCGCGCTGCAGGAAATGCCCCGGCGCGTGGCCGTGGTGGGCGCAGGTTATATCGCTGTCGAACTGGCCGGCGTATTGAGTGCGCTGGGCGCGCAAACGCATCTGTTCGTGCGCAAACACGCGCCGCTGCGCAACTTCGACCCGCTGGTGCGCGACACGTTGGTGGAGATCATGCAGGCCGAGGGGCTTACGCTGCACACCCAGGCGACGCCCAAGGCCGTCACCAAGAACACGGATGGCAGCCTGACGCTGCAGTTCGAGGACGGCGAGCGCCATACTACGGACAGTATCATCTGGGCGATCGGCCGCGCACCGCATACCGCCGACCTGAACCTCGCGGCGGCCGGCGTCGTGACGAATGATCGCGGCTATATAACGGTGGATAAATACCAGAACACCGGCGTGTCCGGCATCTACGCCGTGGGTGATGTCACTGGTCAGGCTGAGCTCACGCCTGTGGCCGTGGCCGCCGGGCGGCGGCTATCGGAGCGCCTGTTCAACAACAAGCCCGATGAGCACCTCGACTACGGCAACATCCCTACCGTGGTGTTCAGCCATCCGCCCATCGGCACCGTGGGCCTTACCGAACCCGAGGCGCGCGAACAACACGGCGATGCCGCGGTCAAGGTTTATCAGTCGTCGTTCACCGCCATGTATACGGCCGTGACGCAGCACCGCCAGCCAGCGCGCATGAAGCTCGTCTGTGTGGGGCCCGAGGAAAAAATCGTTGGCATCCATGGCATCGGCTACGGCATGGATGAAATCCTGCAGGGCTTTGCCGTTGCGCTGAAAATGGGGGCCACCAAGCGCGACTTCGACAACACTGTGGCCATCCACCCCACGGCAGCAGAAGAGTTCGTAACGATGCGATAGGCGGTGCTCCTGGCGCGGTTTTGCCTGGCGACCAGCGCGTATGCCGGTTTCAGCGCAAGCCCTGGAGCGCCTCCGCAATCACCGCCAGCACCTGCAGGCGCGCCGCCTTCTTGTCGTCGGACTGGATCACATGCCAGGGCGCATGCTCGGTGCAGGTGCGCACGAGCATGTCGCGGCGGGCGTTCTGGTAGGCGTTCCATTTGGCGCGGTTGCGCCAGTCGTCGGGGGTGATCTTGAACGACTTGAAGGGGGATTTTTCGCGCTCGTGGAAACGCTGAAGCTGTACGTCTTTGGAAACGTCGAGCCAAAACTTGAGCACCAGGGCGCCGCTTTCGGCTAGCTGAAGCTCGAAGTCGTTTATTTCATCGTAGGCGCGATCGATCGCGTGCACGGTGGCGAGTTTTTCGACGCGTTCGACCAGGACTCGGCCGTACCAGGAACGATCGAAGATGGCGGCCTTGCCCACGGCGGGCAGATGGCGCCAGAAGCGCCACAGATAGGGGCGGGCCCGTTCTTCATCCGTGGGTGCTGAAATGGGATGCACGTCGTAATCGCGTACGTCCAGCGCCGCCGTGACGCGCCGGATGGTGCCGCCTTTTCCGGCGGCGTCCTGGCCTTCGAAGACCAGAACCATAGAATGATGCGCGAATGCCTTGCGGCGTGTGGCGCGGGCGATGCTGGCCTGCAGCGCGGCGAGCCGCTTGTCGTAGTCATTATTCTTGCCGTTAGTGCCCCTTTCTCCGTTGCCATCCTCGCTGGTGCTGGCCTTGGTGGTTGTGTTGTCGTTCTTGCCGGCATCGCGGCTTTCGTTCTTGCCGCTTCCCTTGCCGCCGCGCCTTGCCCCATTATGCGCTTTCGCCTTGATGGTTGCTTTGGCCTTGTGGGTGGCCGCCGCTCGGCCAACTACCGCGCGGGCGCCCACCGCTTTCTCTTCATTGCCGATGCCGGTGTCGTTCATGCCTTCATCGGGGGACACCGGCAGCAGCAGGGCGGGTAATGGCGCATCCGCGTGCACATTGCTGGCCAGCCCCTGCTCCATGGCGGCAAGAATCGCCTTGGCAGTGCAGTGCGTGCGCATATTGGGGTCGGCACTCGGGATGATGATCCAGGGGGCGTGCTGACGGTGTGTTTGCGTAATCACCAGTTCACCCGCATTGCGCAGCCGCTTGAATAGTTTGTGCACACGCAGGTCCGCCTTGCTGACGCGCCAGGCGGTTTCCGGATCGCGGAGCATGTTTTCCGCGCGTGTTTGCTGCGCATCACGCGACAGGTGGAACCACAGCTTGAGTACCTGCACCTGTTCGGCCGCAAGCATGGCCTCAAAGCGGTTGACCAGCCGGGCATATGCAGCGATGGACCCCGAGTCTGGATTTTTGCCTGCGGCTTCTTTCAGCAACGCGTAATACCATGAGCCGAAGACCACGCCAGTCTGCCCGTGGCCCGGCAGGTCGCGCCAATAGCGCCAGAGGCTGGGCCGCATAGCGTCTTGCGCCGTGGGGCCATCGTAGGCAAGTGTATGGACATGGCGCGGATCCAGCCAGGTGTTGAGCAGGTTAATGGTGGAACCTTTGCCTGCGCCGTCTATGCCCGCGAGTACCACCAGCAGCGTCTGCCGTCCTTCCTTCAGGCGCCGGTATTGTTGCTGCAGCAGGGCAATCCGCAGTTCGGTTTCCTGGGGCGCTGCCACATCATCCGCAAGCGTCGGGTCGGTTTCCGCGTACTGGAACATGGATGTGCCTCTATATTGTTTTCAGGCTTCAGTATTCGCCTCGGCGCACGCGGTCGATATCGCGACGATCGCGTTTAGTGGGCCGGCCGCTGGCAAGCGCCTGCGCTGGCTCCGGCGCAAGCCGGCGGTTTTCCGCCGCCTTCTCGCGCAAGGCGATGCTTTCGGGGGTTTCGCGATAGAGCTGCTGCGCGACAGGCGCCGGGCCGCGCACCTGGCTGAGCGCGGCCACCTGAACGGTAGTCGTGACATCGCCGCGCCGCACGCTGACGATATCGCCGGGCCGGATTTCGCGGGCAGGCTTGGCAAGCTGCTGGTTGACCTGCACCCGTCCCTTGCCGATTTCGTGGGCGCCCAGGCTGCGCGTTTTGTAGAAACGGGCAGCCCAGAGCCATTTATCGAGGCGCATCTGCTCTGGCATGGTCTGTATGGCTTCCGTAAAGCATTGAAGCGGCTGTGCGCGCCATGGCGGCGTGTTTGTGGGCGCACACACCATCACGCGCGTCATGGTCGCGGGTATGCAAAGCATCATAGCACCGGCCCGCGCGTGGCGACCGTGCGTTCATTTTTATTGAACACCTATGGAGTGATGGCTCATGGCGCGGGGGCCGCGTGTGCACTTATAGTCGCCCCCTGAGCGCCGGGTGGGCGATTCGCGCCTGCTCGCGATCCGTTTCAGTGCGACCTGTATGGGTTGAGGAGCTATTCAATGAGAACGATAAACCACATCGGCGGCGCATTGCTCGCCGCCTGTGTCATGCTGTCCGCCGGGTCGGCCGCCGCGCAGTCTTTTCCCGCCGACAAACCCATCAGCGTAGTGGTCGGCTTCGTGGCGGGCGGTGCAGCCGATTCTGCCACGCGGCTCATCGCCAGCAAGCTGGCCGAGAACACCGGCCTGAACATTGCTGTGCTTAACAAGCCCGGTGCAGGCGGCAACATTGCTCACCAGTACGTTGCAGGCCAACCAGCGGACGGCACCACCTTGCTGCTGGGCTCTGTGGGGCCGCTCACCATCTCCCCGCACCTGATGAACCTGCCCTATGATCCATTCAGGGATTTGGCGCCGGTATCGGGCGGCGTGCATTTTCCTAATGTGTTGGTGGTTCATAAAGCCGCCGGCGTCAAGACATTCAAAGAATTCATTGAGCTGGCGAAAGGCAGCCCGGAGAAAGCGGATTTCGCCTCCTCTGGTTTTGGCTCTGCGTCCCATATGGCCGGCGAATTGCTCAACCTTTATGCAAAGGTGAATATGGTGCACGTACCCTACAAGGGTGGTGCCCAGGCTATGCAGGACCTGATCGGCGAGCGCGTTACTTCATATTTTTCCGCCCCGCCCACTGCCATGCCTTATGTGGACTCCGGCAAGCTGGTTCCGTTGGCCACGACCGGGCTGAAGCGCCCGTCGTACCTTCCGGATGTCCCGACGGTTGCGGAATCGGGCTATCCGGGTTTCGAGGCCCTGAACTGGTACTCCTTCATGGCGCCCGGTAAAACGCCGGAGCCTATTCTCGACCGGTGGAATGCTGAGATCGTCAAGGTGTTGAACGACGCTCAGGTCAAGCAGTCGCTGGACAAGCTGGGCCTGACCCCGCACCCCACCACCCGCAAGGAATTCGCCGAGTTCATGCACGCCGAATATGGCAAATGGGGCAAGATCATCAAAGAGCGCAAAATCACCAAGGAATAAGCCTCGCAGGCCCGGCATTCCGCATGACGTACACGCCCCGCACGCTGGATGGCAAGCCAGCCTGCAGGGCGTTTTGCCGTACGGCGCCAGCGGTGGCTGCGGGCCTGCCATGCAAGCCTAACGGATGCGAACGGCAGCGGTACTGCTGGTCGCCGCGCCGCAGCGTGGACTCATGGACAGGCATGTTTTGGCACTAGAGCCCAGTGCCTCCGGGGATTAGCATGCGTGCAACAGGGTGAATAGCATGCATGGCGTGAACAATCATAACTGGCGCGCCATACGGACCAGGGGGAGGGTGATGGTGGAGACATTGCAGATCAATGGTGAGCGCCTGTGGCGCAGTCTGATGGACTTGGCCGAAATCGGCGCCACACCTGTTGGTGGTGTGAATAGGCAGGCGTTGACAGCAGAAGACGCGCGCGGCCGCCGGTTGTTCTCCGATTGGTGTCGCACGGCAGGCTGCACCATGCACACCGATGCCATCGGCAATCTGGTCGCCCGTTTGCCGGGGCGGCAGCCCGGATTGCCGGCCATCATGATAGGCAGCCACCTGGATACCCAGCCTACAGGCGGCAAGTTCGACGGTGCCTACGGCGTGATGGCGGGGCTCGAAGTGTTGCGCACCCTGGCCGATGCCGGCGTGCGCCCGCTGCGCACCATTGAGTTGGCCGCGTGGACGAATGAAGAGGGTACTCGTTTTACGCCATCCATGATGGGGTCGGCTGTTTATGCGGGCTTGATGCCGCTGGCGGCGGCCCTGGCAACACAGGATGCTGATGGTGTCAGCGTTGCACAGGCGCTTGCCGGCCTGGATGATGGTTTGTCCGCGCAATGCCTGCCGCGCCCAGCCGCTTATTTCGAGGCCCATATCGAACAGGGGCCAGTGCTTGAGGCGGCGGATTGTGTCATTGGCATTGTCACTGCCGCGCAAGGGCAGTGCTGGTACAGGCTGACCTTTACCGGCAAAGCCGCGCACGCCGGCAGTACGCCGATGGGCATGCGTGCGGATGCCCTTGCCGCGGCTGCTCTGGCTATCACGGCCTTGAACCGCATCGGGCGTGATCACCCTCCGGGCGTTGCCACGGCGGGTCGTATGGTTGTGCACCCCAACAGTCCCAATGTCATTCCTGATTCGGTGGTTATGACGGCCGAGATGCGCCATCCCGATGACCGAGTCAGGGCTGCGATGGAGGAAGCCTTCCTCGCGGCAGTCCGAGAGGCGGCGCGGGTGCACGGTGTGCAGGTGGATGTAGGCAAGGTGCTGGATCAGCCCGCGGCGCCTTTCGACGCCGGATGCGTTAATGCTGTAGCCGAGGCCGCGCGGGCCGCTGGCTATGCCAGTATGGAGATTGTCAGCGGTGCTGCCCACGATGCGGTTGCCATGTCCCGCATCGTCCCGGCCGGCATGATTTTCGTGCCATGCGCCGGCGGCGTCAGCCACAACGAGCTGGAAAGCGCCGAACCGGCCGATCTGGCGGCAGGCTGCCAGGTGTTGCTGGACTGTGTGCGTGTCTACGCGGAGAAACCCTAAAATCCAGCTTGATGGGGCTACCACCGAACCCTAGGCATTTACCCTGACCGTTGTCCTCGCTCTCCCTCTTGCGGGCAAAACTGGCCTCATCGAAAGGCGGGGCCTGGACCTATTGAGGGCAAATTCTCCGATGCTAATGTCGTTCGCACACGCAAGGCGCCGCGTATCCCAAGCGGCAGGCGTCGTGTGGTGATGCTGATGAACTCGTTCATTCTATTTATTCAAAGAGGAGCAGCATGCATAGCACTCGGAAACTCTTATCGTTGGCTGCCGCTGTGGGGCTGGTGTATTCAATCAGTTCGGGGGTGGCGCTTGCGCAGTCACAGCCCAAACACGGCGGCACGCTTGTAATCGGCTCGTTCCAGGCGCCGCGGCATCTGAACGGCGCGGTGCAGTCGGGCATGGCCACGGCGCTGCCCAGCACCCAGTTGTTTGCCAGCCTGGTTCGCTTCGACGACAAGTGGAACCCACAGCCTTATCTGGCCGAATCCTGGAAGTGGTCCGAGGATGGCAAAGCGCTGACCGTCAATTTGCGCAAGGATGCGGTGTTCCACGACGGCAAGCCTGTCACCTCGGCTGACGTGGCGTTCTCCCTCATGGCCATCAAGGCCAATCACCCTTTCCAGACCATGCTTGCGCCTGTGGAGAAGGTGGAGACGCCTGATCCTTACACCGCGATCATCCGCTTGTCGCAGCCGCATCCGGCCTTGCTGGTGGCCCTGTCGCCAGCCCTGTCGCCCATCCTGCCCAAGCATATCTACGACGACGGCACCGATCTGAAGGCCAACCCCCGCAACTCCAAAAATGTGGTGGGGTCGGGGCCCTTCAAGCTCAAGGAATTCGTGCCCGGCAAAGAGGTGGTGCTGGAGCGTTTCGACAAGTTCTTCTTGAAAGGTAAACCTTACCTGGACCGTGTGGTGATCCAGATCAGCCAGGATCAGACGACGCTGCTCATCGGCCTGGAGCGCGGCGATCTGCAGATGCTGCCTTTCATGGGCGACCCGACGCAGTTGCGGCGCGCCAAGACGAACAAAGACATCGTCATGCTCGACAAGGGCTATGAGGGGATAGGCTCGGAAGGCTGGTTGGCATTGAATACAGCCAAGAAGCCGCTGGATGACAAGCGCGTGCGCCAGGCGATTGCCTACTCGCTGGACAAGAAGTTCATCATCAAGGCGCTGACGGCGGGCTTTGCCAAGCCGTCCAACGGCCCCATCATCAGCTCCAGCCCCTATGCCTCGGCCGATGTGCACATGTATGCGCAAAACCTCGAGAAAGCCAAGCAGTTGCTGGATGAGGCGGGCCTGAAGCCGGACGCCAATGGTGAGCGCTTCAAGATGACAATAGACGCCGCGCCGGGCTCTGAAGCGCTCGCGAAGAATTTGGCTGAATACGCACGGGCCCAGCTCAAGAAGATAGGCGTAACTGCAGAACTTCGCACCTCGGCGGATTTCCCGTCCTGGGCCAAACGCATCGCCAGCCATGATTTCGACATGACGACCGACACAGTCTGGAACTGGGGTGATCCGGTGATCGGGGTGCACCGCACCTACCTGTCGTCGAACATCCGTAATATCATCTGGACCAACACACAGTCGTACAAGAACGAGAAGGTGGACGAACTGCTGCACCAGGCTGGCGTGGAAAAAGACCTGGAAAAGCGCAAAGCGCTGTATGCTGAATTTCAGCGCATTGTGACTGAAGACGCTCCTATCATTTACATCGCGGAATCACCCTATCACACGCTGGTGTCCAAGAAAGTGGGCAATGCGCCGACCAGCATCTGGGGGCCGCTGTCACCACTGGATGACGTGTACCTGAAGTAAGTCAGGGTTAGCCCTGATCAAGGCCAGAGGGTGGATAGGCATTTACCCTCGTGTTTCCGACCGCGCCCCTGCGGGCGGTCGGATCTGGCCTCAATGAAAGGCGGTGCGTGGCCCTATGGATGTGACAGGGCCAATGCTACCTTCTTCCCTCCCTATTCGTCGGGGCATTGCGATTCAGCGTAAGCAATCTGCACAGGATGCCACCGTTTATTTTCAGCACGAGAGCAACTATGCGTAACATTCGAAAAATCTTCACATGTGCCGCGATGGCGGGCTTGTCGTCCGCCCTTGCGGTGAGCGCGGCCGTAGCTCAGGAACAGCCCAAGCACGGCGGCACGCTGGTGCTGGGCACTTATCAGGCGCCGCGCCACCTGAACGGTGCGGTGCAGTCGGGCATGGCCACGGCGCTGCCCAGCACCCAGTTGTTTGCCAGCCTGGTTCGCTTCGACGACAAGTGGAACCCACAGCCTTATCTGGCCGAATCCTGGAAGTGGTCCGAGGATGGCAAAGCGCTGACCGTCAATTTGCGCAAGGATGCGGTGTTCCACGACGGCAAGCCTGTCACCTCGGCTGACGTGGCGTTCTCCCTCATGGCCATCAAGGCCAATCACCCCTTCCAGGCCATGTTTGCGCCTGTGGAGAAGGTGGAGACGCCTGATCCTTACACCGCGATCATCCGCTTGTCGCAGCCGCATCCGGCCTTGCTGGTGGCCCTGTCGCCGGCCCTGGCGCCCATCCTGCCCAAGCATATCTACGACGACGGCACCGATCTGAAGGCCAACCCCCGCAATTCCAAAAATGTGGTGGGGTCGGGGCCCTTCAAGCTCAAGGAATTCGTGCCCGGCAAAGAGGTGGTGCTGGAGCGTTTCGACAAGTTCTTCTTGAAAGACAAACCTTACCTGGACCGTGTGGTGATCCAGATCAACCAGGATCAGACGACGCTGCTCATCGGCCTGGAGCGCGGCGATCTGCAGATGCTGCCTTTCATGGGCGACCCGACGCAGTTGCGGCGCGCCAAGACGAACAAAGACATCGTCATGCTCGACAAGGGCTATGAGGGTATCGGTGCCGAGGCCTGGCTGGAAATCAACACTGCCAAGAAGCCGCTGGATGACAAGCGCGTGCGCCAGGCGATTGCCTACTCGCTGGACAAGAAGTTCATCATCAAGGCGCTGACGGCGGGCTTTGCCAAGCCGTCCAACGGCCCCATCATCAGCTCCAGCCCCTATGCCTCGGCCGATGTGCACATGTATGCGCAAAACCTCGAGAAAGCCAAGCAGTTGCTGGATGAGGCGGGCCTGAAGCCAAATGCCAATGGTGAGCGCTTCAAGATGACGATTGACATGCTGCCGGGCACGGACTCGCTGAGCAAGAACGTGGCCGAGTATGCGCGCACACAGCTCAAGAAGATAGGCGTAACTGCCGAACTTCGCACCTCGGCGGATTTCCCGTCCTGGGCCAAGACGATCGCCAATCATGATTTTGACATGTCCACTGATATTGTCTGGAACTGGGGTGATCCGGTGATCGGGGTGCATCGCACCTACCTGTCGTCGAACATCCGCAACATCGTCTGGACCAACACACAGTCGTACAAGAACGAGAAGGTGGACGAGCTACTGCACCAGGCTGGCATGGAAAAAGACCTGGAAAAGCGCAAAGCGCTGTATGCTGAATTTCAGCGCATTGTGACTGACGACGCGCCCATCATCTACATCGCCGAAATGCCTTACCACACGCTGGTAACCAAGAAAGTAGGCAATCCGCCGACCAGTATCTGGGGGCCGCTGTCGCCGCTGGATGATGTGTACCTGAAATAAACCGCGGGGCGACCGATGCTACAGTATTTGATCAAGAGGCTGACCTATGCGGTGATTCTGCTGCTGGCGGTCCTCACGCTGAATTTCCTGCTGATCCATATTTCACCGGGCGATCCCGTCGAGACGATTGCCGGCGCCATGGGCGGGATGACCGATGAACTGCGGCAGGAACTGACCCAGAAGTTTGGCCTGGACAAGCCCTTCATCGTCCAGCTTGGCATCTATCTCGGCAAAATCGCGCAGGGCGACCTGGGCCAGTCGTACTACTTCAACGCGTCGGTTGCGTCGCTGATCTGGGAGCGTGTGCCAGCCACCCTGTTGCTGGTGGTGGTGTCGGTGCTGCTGGCGTTCTTTATCGGCACGCTGCTCGGCTCGCTGGCCGCGCGGCGTCCCAACGGCATGCTGTCCCAAGTGGTCACGATGCTGTCCATCGTGGGCTATTCGGCCCCCGTGTTCTGGACCGGTATCGTGCTGATCATTCTGTTTGCCTCGGTATGGCCGATCTTTCCCGTATCGGACATGCGGACGGCGGGCATGGATGACGGCGGCTTGGCGGGCGTGCTGGACGTGCTTGAACATATGGTGCTACCAGCCTTCACTTTGGCGTTCGTCTATCTTGCGCAGTACAGCCGCTTGGCCCGTGCCAGCATGATGGAGGCCTTGTCGGCCGATTACATCCGCACCGCTCGCGCCAAGGGCCTGCCCGAAAGCGTAGTGCTGTACAAGCATGCCTTGCGCAATGCCGTGCTGCCGGTCGTCACGATGCTGGGCATGCAGTTCGGCAACGTGTTGGCTGGCGCCATTCTGGTCGAAACCGTCTTCAACTGGCCGGGTCTGGGCCGTCTGGCGTTCGATTCCGTGCTCCGTCGCGATTACCCAACGATGCTGGGCATTCTGTTCTTTGCGTCGATGATGGTCATCGTGATGAACCAGCTTACCGATCTTGCCTACCGGATCATTGACCCGAGGATCAAAACATCATGACACAACCTTCTACCCTTGCTGCGCGGGCGGACGATGGTGTCGTCAGCCCGGCGGCACCCGCGGGGCAACAGGCCGTGACGCCCACTGCACCCGCCAAGCCGCCCGGCCAGTGGCGCGAAGCGCTGCGGGTCTTCTGCCGCAACCCGTCGGCCGTGTTCGGCTTTTTTCTCCTGCTCACAATCGTCTGTATTACCGTGTTCGGCCCTATGCTCATGAACGTTGATCCGTTCGAGATGGTCGGGCCGCCCATGGAGGCACCGGGTTCGGAGTTCGGTCTGCTCGGTACAGACTACCTTGGGCGTGACCTGCTCACCGGGCTGGTATACGGCGGCCGCGCCACCCTGCTGGTAGGTGTGGTGGCAGCGTTCCTTTCCGTATTCATCGGCGTGGTTGTTGGCGCGCTGGCCGGCTACTACGGCGGCTGGGTGGACGAAGTGCTGATGCGCATCACAGAGTTCTTCCAGGTGCTGCCCACGCTGCTGTTTGCGATGGTGCTGGTAACGCTGTTCTCGCCGACGCTATGGACAATCTCGATTGCCATCGGTGTGGTCAGCTGGACCCATACTGCACGCCTCGCGCGCGGGGAGTTCCTTCGCCTGAAGCAGCTTGACTACATTCTCGCGGAGCGCGTCATTGGCGCTGGCAACGGGCGCATCATATGGCGCGTTATCCTGCCCAATGCAATGGCGCCACTCATTGTTTCCGCCACCCTGTCGATTGGCACGGCGATCCTGTTCGAAGCCGGCCTGTCCTTTCTCGGGCTCGGCGACCCCAACATGATGAGCTGGGGCCTGATGATCGGCAACAACCGGCCCTATATTTTGGTGGCCTGGTGGGCAGTTACGCTGCCGGGTGTGGCCATTTTCCTGACCGTACTTGCTGTGAGCCTGATCGGCGACGGCCTGAACGATGCCTTCAATCCACGTCTGCGGGAGCGCACATGAACGCACCAGCACATAGCGCAGAAGCGGCCAGTCTCTCGGACGCGGCGCCGCTGCTGGAAGTGAGCGGCCTGAGTGTCGAGATCAGTGGGCGGTCCGGCACCGCCTACATCCTGAACGACATCAGCTTCGAGGTCGGCCACGGTGAAACCGTGTGCCTGGTGGGTGAGTCGGGCTGCGGCAAAAGCATGACGGCGCTGGCCATCATGCGCCTTATTCCTGATCCGGGCCGCATCCATTCGGGCTCGGTGAAGCTGCGCGGCACCGATCTCGCCACGATCAGTCTGCAGCAAATGCGGCACATACGCGGCAACAAGATCTCAATGATCTTCCAGGAGCCCATGACCGCGCTTAATCCCGTCTACACCGTGGGCGACCAGATCAGCGAACCGCTGCGCCGGCATCAAGGCCTTAGCCGCGAAGCGGCGCGCGCCAAGACGCTGGAGATTCTGCAATCGGTGGGCATCCCCGCACCGGAGCGCCGAATCGACAACTACCCACATGAAATGTCGGGAGGCATGCGCCAGCGCGTGATGATTGCCATGGCGCTGGCCTGTGATCCGGATGTGCTGATTGCCGACGAGCCCACCACTGCGCTGGACGTTACGGTGCAGGCGCAGATTTTCGATTTGCTGCGTGAACAGCAGGCGCGGCGCGGTACTGCCATTATCATGATTACCCATGATATGGGCGCGGTATCCGAGATGTCGGATCGCGTCGTGGTGATGTACGGCGGGCGTGTGGTGGAGGAGGGCTTGACCAGCGAGATTCTCGCCGCGCCTCGCCACCCTTATACGCAGGGTTTGATTGCCTGTCTGCCCGAGTTGGACGAAAACCCGACTGATGAGCGACCGGATCTGCCCGAGATTCCGGGCGTCGTGCCGTCGGTATGGAATCGCGGCAACGGTTGTCCGTTCGCGGACCGTTGCAGCTACGTCATGGCGCACTGTCGCGAAGCCTTTCCGCCATCCTTCCAGACCGGTCCGACGCAGAAAGTCGCGTGCTGGCTTTATGGAGAGCAGTCATGAATCAGAACAATGCACACAGCGCGGCGGTGCTGGATGCGCCGGCGGCGTCGGCGGACACGCCACTGCTTTCGGTGCGCGACCTGAAGGTGCATTTCGATATTGGCCGTCGCCACGCTGGGGGCGGGCGCGATAAGGTTCATGCGGTTGATGGCGTAAGCTTCGACATCCCGCGCGGCCGCGCGCTGGCCATCGTGGGCGAGTCAGGGTCGGGCAAGACGACGACGGCGCTCTCCGTAATGCGGCTGGCGCCTGTCACGTCGGGCAAAGTCGTGTTCAACGGCGTGGACCTTACCACGATGGAAGGCGAGGCGCTGCGCCGCCAGCGCCGCAATTTTCAGTTGGTCTTCCAGGATCCCTATTCGTCATTGAATCCGCGCCAGCGCGCCGGCGAGATCGTGCGCATGCCGCTCATGCTGCTGGGTATGGGTACGCCCGCCGAGCAGCGTGACAAGGTCAGCGAGCTGTTTCGGCTTGTGGGCCTGCGCGACGACCAGCAAGTGCTGTTTCCGCACCAGTTCTCGGGTGGACAGCGCCAGCGCCTGAATATCGCGCGCGCCCTTGCTACGGATCCGCAACTGGTGGTGTGCGATGAGCCCGTCTCCGCGCTGGATATCGCCATTCGGGCACAGATCCTCAACCTGCTGCGGCGCATTCAGCGCGAACGCGGGCAGTCGTTCCTGTTCATCAGCCACGACATGGCGGTGGTCGAGCATATCTGCGACGATATTGCCGTGATGTACCTCGGGCAAATCGTGGAGCAGGCCTCGCGCAACACCTTTTTCTCGCGGCCGCTTCACCCTTACAGCGTGGCCTTGATGTCGGCAGTGCCGACAGTTACCGGCGGGCGCGAGAAGGCAGCCCGCCGCATCAAGCTCAGCGGGGATCCGCCCAGCCCGATCAACCCGCCCAAAGGGTGTCGTTTTGCGGGCCGCTGCCCGGCTGCGCAGCCGCTGTGCGAACAATCGCCGCCACTGTTGCGCGAAGTGGCACCCGGCCACAAGGTCGCTTGTCACCTCGTCAAGGTCGAGGGAAACCGTATCATTGCGCCGCTCGATGGGCGCATCACAACCGAGAATGGGGAGCAATTGGCATGAGTATCGAGGCAGGTCAGCAGGACGTCACCATTTACCGGGCACGCAAGATTCTGACGATGAATCCGGCGCAGCCCGAAGCCACGCACGTAGCGGTGCGCAACGGTCGTATTCTTGCGGTTGGCACGCAGGAGCAGGTGGGCGTCTGGGGTAGGGGGCGGCATGACGAGCGTTATGCTGACAAGGTGCTTATGCCCGGGCTGGTCGAAGGCCACTGTCACCTGCACGAAGGCGTTGTCTGGCTATATGTCTATGTGGGCTTCTACGACCGGCGCGGTCCGGACGGCAAGATCTGGCCGGGCCTGAAAACCATCGATGCGGTGGTGCAGCGGCTGACCGAAGCGCAGCGCGGCATGGAGCCGGGCAAGCATCTCGTGGCCTGGGGCTTTGACCCGATCTACTTTGGGTCGGCGCGGATGTCGGTTCAGGATCTGGACAAAGTATCGCGGGAGCGCGCCGTTGTTGTGATGCACGCCAGCATGCATCTGATGAACGCCAACAGCAAGGCGCTGCAAATGGCCGGCATTGATCGCGATACCGATATCGAAGGCATTTCGCGCTTTCCCAACGGCGAACCTACCGGCGAACTGTGCGAGTTCGCCGCCATGTTCCCGGTTACACGCATGATCGGCAACCCGTTCCGCATGCTCGGCCAAAGCGCCGAGTGCCTGACCATGTTCGGGCAGGTCGCGCAGGCGGCGGGGGTGACGACGGCAACCGACCTGGTCAATGAGTTGCATGATGACGGGATTGCATCGCTGGCCCGCATCACCAGCCGCGACGACTATCCACTGCGTATTGTGCCTGCGGCCTCAGGCATGTTGTTTGGCCGCGATGTGCAGGCATGCCTGGACAAGCTGGAGACGCTCAAACAGAGCAACCATGACAAGATGCAAATGGGCATCGTCAAGCTGGTGGTCGATGGCTCCATACAGGGCTTCACCGCGCGTGTGCTGTGGCCGGGCTACTACAACGGCGCGCCCAACGGCATCTGGGTCACGTCTCCCAACGATCTGCGCGACATTGTCGAGCAGTATCACCGCGCTGGCATTCAACTGCACATCCACACCAATGGCGATGAAGCCACCGAGGTAACGCTGGACGCGATTGAGCGCGCGCTCACACTGCACCCGCGCTTCGATCATCGCCACACGCTGCAGCACTGTCAAATGGCCTCTCCGGCTCAGTTCCGCCGCATGGCCAAGCTGGGCATGTGCGCGAACCTGTTCGCCAATCACATCTTCTATTGGGGCGACGCGCATATGGAAATGACCATGGGCCCGGACCGCGCCAATCGCATGAATGCCTGTGCCACGGCCCAGCGCATGGGTGTGCCGTTCGCGGTGCACTCCGACGCGCCGATTACGCCTATCGGGCCGCTGTTCACTGCCTGGTGCGCAGTGAACCGGCGTACTGCGTCGGGCCGTGTGCTGGGTGAAAGCGAGCGCATCAGTGTTGCGGACGGCCTGCGGGCCATCACCCTGGGTGCGGCGTACACCCTCAGCATGGATGATCGCATCGGCTCGATCGAAATCGGCAAGTTCGCGGATTTCTGTGTGTTGGGCAGCGATCCGAGCACGGTCGAGCCCGAGGCGCTCAAAGATGTAGTTGTCGACGGCACCATGGTCGGCGGCCACGCATTTGAAGCGCCCGCCCGGCGCTGAGGTTGACATGGCGCGCATCCCTCTCGTTGTCTTGGGCGGCTTTCTGGGTGCCGGCAAAACCACACTGCTCAACCATGTGTTGACGCAGTCTGGTGGTGCCCGGGTGGCCGTGCTTGTCAACGATTTCGGCCCGATCAATGTCGATGCGGCGCTGATCGCCTCGCACGACGGCGATACGTTGAGCCTGACCAACGGTTGTATCTGTTGCTCGATGGGGTCGGGTCTTGAAGATGCGCTGATCAAGGTGCTGGGCCGCACGCCGGCGCCTGATCTCATCGTCATCGAGGCCAGCGGCGTATCCGATCCGGGGCGTATTGCCCAGGTCGGCCTGTCCGACCCCATGCTGCAGCTCGAAGCAGTGGTGGTTATGGTGGATGCGGCACAGGTTATCGAGCAGCTCGATGATCCGCTGATGGGCGACACGCTTGCCCGCCAGATCAGTGCGGCCAGCCTGCTGGTATTGAACAAGGCCGACTTGGTGGATGAGGACGGCATCGCGCGCGTTCGCGCGCGGCTTGATGCGCAGTTCGGCAGCCTGCCCTTGCTGCGAGCCAGTTTCGGCCGTGTGCCGCTGGCGCAACTGCTGCAGGCAGCGCAAAATGCGCGGGCTTCGGGCCCGGGCGAGCATGTGGGGCGCTGCGCGGGGCACGATCATGTGCATGACGAGCACTGCGGCCATGGCGCCGAACACCAGTTCTACGACGAGAGCCAGTCTGAAAACGGCGGCAGGCATGACCACGGGCACGCGCGTTTGCCCACCCTCGACCAGAATGCCGCTGATACTGCCGCAGAGCCCGATCATCCTTTTGAGGGCGGGGTCTGGTCGGCACGAGGCATACTCGATGCCGATCGCCTGACGCACGCGCTCAAAAGCCTGCCGCGCGCCGTCATCCGTGTGAAAGGTTGGGTTGTCACCGACCGCCATGGCCCGGTCATGGTGCATCTGGCCGGCGGCAGAGTGCGTTTTGAACCCCTGCCCACGGGCGTACTTGAAACCCAGCGCGCCGGCGTGCTCGAAACGCCCGTCAACGAACTGGTCTACATCGGCCTCAGGGGATTGAACCCACGCGCAGCTGTCGACGCTGCGCTTGCGCCGCTTGTGGTAGGTGTGACGAACGGCGCCTGAGCTTACGGTTAAGGTTGGCGTTTAACGCGGCGCATCGGCTCGCGCACCGGCTCGCCCGCTTCGCGCATCAGCAGCTGCTCCATGATCTGCGCAGGCGGCGACAATGCCGCCTCGGCCAGTTTCATGATCCCCAGGCGGCGCTTGATGCGTGGCCTGACCAACGGCACGAAAGCCAGGTCGTCCCAGCCTGGCGGCACGCCCAGCCGCGCCAGCACCGTAACGCCCATATCGCGTGAAAGCATGGCCAGCATTGACATCATGTTCGATACATAGAAAGTCCGGCTCATCAGAAAGGCGGCAGCCTTGTGTGCCTCGAGTTGGCGATGGGCCACTGTGCCGATATGCGGCAATGACGAAATCTCCCGCCACGTTACGGACGGACGCCCGGCTAACGGATGGCTGCGGTGGCACACCAGACCGAACTCGTCTTCAAAGAGCGGGGCGAACGCCAGGCGGCGATCGCCGGTAACGACGCTGCACACGCCCAGGTCGACCTGGCCCTGCAGCACCATACGCTCCACACCTTCGGAGTTGTCGTCATAGATGTGCAGTCGCACGTCTGGATAGTCATGCCGGAAGATTTCAATGATTTGCGGCATCCAGTGCGTGGCAAAGGTGGCGACACTCGCCAGGCGGATCTGGCCGCGCTGGCTGTTTGCGAGGCTGGCCAAGGCGCCGTAGACGTCATCGGCATGGTCGACAAGCCGTCGCGCCGCATCCAGGCACGTACGCCCGTAGGGGGTGAGCGTAATGGGGTTGCCTCGTTCGAACAATTGCTGCCCCAGCTCTGATTCCATTTCCTTGATCGCGAGCGAGACCGCCGGCTGCGAACGGTGGGCGCGAACGGCGGCGGCCCGAAAGCTGCCGGTTTCGGCCACATACAGAAAACAACGGTATTGGTGTATGGAAAGCGACATGGAAGATTCGTGGCATGGTGCGCGACGCGCGACGGTCTTTACGTGGAAACCGATATGGAAAACTTATTAAGGGATATGTTTAATTAAATATTCTTATTTTTTCGAATAGCCTACCATAAGCGTTACCGAGTAGTCAGGCATATATGCGAAGCAGCTTGTAATCGTGCCCGACTCGCGGCAATTTTCATCCGCAGTCGCCAGGAGTCAGGCGGCTCGATTCATGTAAAACGCTCAATGCTTGAGTTTCAAAATTTCGATCGACGTTCCTACATAGATGCCGGTGGCTGCCGGCTGTTCATCGCCGAACCGCAAGATGCAAACGTGATGCAACCGGCGATCGTGCTGGTCCCCGGTGCCTACCACGGCGCCTGGTGCTACAGCCACTACCTGGACTTCTTCGAACAGCAGGCGGTCGATGCCTACGCGGTTGATTTGCCCGGACACGGCAGCCTGGCGGCGGGGTGCCGTTTGGATGTCGGTATCGATGCGCTTGGTCGCCATCTTGCTCAGGCGTGTGCGGCACTCGACCGTCGCGTCGTTCTGGTGGGCCACAGCATGGGCGCGCTGCCTGTCATGCTGGCTGCCGCACAGATTAGGCCCGCAGGCGTAGTGCTGCTGGCGCCATCGCCGCCGGGCAACTTGCCGGGTGCATTGGCCTTGCCGCCTGTGCCGGCCGACCGATTGCGCCCACCGCCCAGCGAGGCTGAGGTGCACAAGCGCTTTCTGGGCACCACGACGCCGGTCGACGCAAGTGAAGTGATGGCACGCATGCGAGGTGAAAGCCCCGCCGTATTGAATGATCGGTACCAGTTGCGTGTCGCTGTTGATGCGTCCGCCATCGATTGTCCTGGTGTCTGCATCGAAGCCGGCCGCGACTGCGCTGACCGTCATCCAGAAGGGCAGGATCGCGCAGTGGCCGAATTTCTGGGGTTGGAGTACCTGCTCTTGGCGGAACAGCCTCATTGCATGATGTATGGCTCGCACTGGCAGGAAAGCGCCGAGGTCCTGCTTGACTGGTATCGGCGAACCTTCTGTACGGATACCGCCAGTGCAGGCATGCCCTGAAACATCCCGCGTCTGGCTCGGCATGAAACCAGCGCGTATTTTGAACCAACATTCCATCCGGTCAATTGTGGAACCGGTGCGTGTCACACAATAGGAGACTCCCATGTATATTCATTCCATCCTCAAGTTCGGTGTCGGCACACTTGCCGTCGGCCTGTCTTTGGCGGTGTCGCCAGCGGTGGCGCAAGGCTGGCCGGCTAAGCCAGTGACGATTGTTGTGCCGTCGGCGGCCGGTGGTGCAGCCGATCTCACCGCCCGCACCTTCGCGCAGTTTCTGCAAGACAAGAAGGGCATGAATGTTGTGGTAGAAGACAAGCCAGGCGCCGGCGGCATTATCGGCACTACGACCGTCAAGCAGGCTGCGCCCGATGGCTACACCTTCCTGCTGTCCACCAACTCCACACAATCCGCTAATCAATACCTCTATAAAAAGCTGCCTTATGACGCGGCCAAAGACTTCATCGATATCGGTATGCTCGGCAAGTTCGGCACCGTTGCGGTGGTGGCGCCCGACAGCCGGTTGAATACCCTCGATGCGCTGGTATCCAAGGCCAAGGCCGAACCCGAGAAGGTATTCTTTGGCTACTACAGTTCGTCATCGCGCGTGCCCCCTGAGTTGCTCAAGCAGTATGCTGACATTCGTGTCGAGGGTGCTGCCTACAAGAACATCACGCATATTCTCACCGATCTGCGCGGCGGCATGATTCAGTTTGCCTTCGTCGACTATCTGACCGCCAAGGCGCACATCGACAGCAAGTCGCTCAAGCCCATTGCTGTCACCGGCAATGCGGCTAATCCCGCCTGGCCCGACGTCAAGCCCACCAATGCCACCTATCCAGGTTTTGTGGTTGAGGGATGGTTGGGGATATCGGCGCCTGCCGGCACACCCTCGGATATCGTTGAGAAAATGAATGCCTACACGCGCGAAGCCGTTGCCGACGAAGCTACACGCGAAAAACTCGCGAACCTGGGCATGCAGCCCGAACGCATGGCGCTTGCGCAATTCCAGGCATTTGTGAAAGAAGATGTCCAGCGTTGGAAATCGTGGGTGGAAACGGCGAAGATCCCTGCGCAGTAACCGTAAGGCTTCCCTGCGCCGGCATATGCCGGCGCATCGCAAGTGCCTGTGTCCGCGGTTCGGTGTGTCTCAATGCCGAGCCGTGGTTTTTTTTGGGATCAAGTTGTATTGCTATAAATACATCTTTACAATAACGCCTGAGCTGACCCAAGCTGAGCGCGTAGGGCCGGCGCCGCTTGATTCGTTGCCAGAGAGCCCATGCAGAAGCAGACACTTGCCCAGAAGTTGATTGCCAGCGCCTGTCATCAGCCGCTGGTGCGGGAAGGCGACATCGTCACCTGCGATGTCGATCTCGCCATGTTCCACGATTCCAGCGGCCCGCGGCGCCTCCAGCCTATGCTCGAGTCGCTCGGGGCCGAGATCTGGGATCCCGCCCGTGTGGTTCTGGTCATGGACCATTTCGTGCCCGAAGAAGACGACGATTCGCGCCGCATCCTGCGCATCGCGCGCGAGTGGGCGCGAGAAAAAAGGCTGCCGCACGTGTACGACTCCATCGGCATCTGCCATGTCGTGCTGCCGCAGCAAGGGCATCTACGCCCCGGCATGTTCTGCGTGGGTGGCGATTCGCACTCGCCCACTGGCGGGGCGTTTGGCACCTACATGTTCGGTGTGGGCAGCACGGAGATGCTGGGCGTGGTCGTCACCGGCAAGATCTGGCTCAAGGTACCGCGCACCATCATGATGCACTGGTCGGGCCGCCTGCAAGCGGGCGTCACAGCCAAGGACATGATGCTGCGCATGATCGGCGAGTACGGCACGAACGGTGCCGCCTATGCCGCGGTTGAGTTTGCCGGCCCCGCCGTGCAGGCGTTGTCCATGCGTGAGCGGATGACGCTGTCCAACATGAGCGCCGAACTGGGTGCACAGACTGGCTTGATCGCGCCTGACGGTGTGACTGCGGCCTGGTTGCGCGAGGCCGGCGTCGCCGACGCCAATGCGGACGACTACGCTCACTGGCGCACCGACGCTGGCGCACCGGTGGATCTGCGCAGCTTCGACGCCACTACGCTTGCGCCCATGGTCGCGCTCCCGCACAGCCCATCCAATGTTCTGCCTATCGGGCAGATCGGCCGCACACCCGTTCAAGTTGCCTATATTGGTGCCTGCACGGGTGCCAAGCTTGATGATTTGCGCGCGGCTGCGGCGGTCTTGAAAGGCCGGCGCGTGGATCCGGGCGTAACGCTCATGGTTGCGCCCGCGTCGGTGAAAGACCAACAGGAGGCCGAGCGCGAAGGCATCATGCGCACGCTCGTCGATGCCGGCGCCAAGGTATACGCCACATCCTGCGGCGCCTGTTCAGGCTACGGCAATGCACTCAAGGGCGCACACAATGTCGTGTCCAGTACTGCACGCAACTTCAAGGGGCGGATGGGGTCGGATAACACGCAGGTCTTCCTGGCATCGCCCTACACCGTGGCTGCGTCGGCACTCACCGGCTATATCGCGGATCCTCGCAACGTAATGGAGGACGAGGCATGACGACGCATCGCGTATGGCGGGTGGGCGAGAGTATCGATACCGACGCCCTGGCTCCGGGCGCATACATGAAACTCGATGTGGATCAGATCGCACGGCACTGCCTGGAAGGTCGCCACCCTGGCTTGGCGCAGCAAATCGCGCCGGGTGATGTACTGGTGGCGGGGCCTGATTTCGGCATTGGCTCGTCGCGCGAACAGGCGGTGGGCGTGCTGGTGGCGCTGGGCGTGCGGGCCGTGGTCGCACCGTCGTTCAGCGGCCTTTACTTTCGCAACGCCTTCAATCTCGGGCTTTTAGCTATTGTGTGCCCCGATGCGGACCAGATCGAGCAGGGTGAGCGTGTGCAGATCGATACTGCGGAATCAGTGATACGCGTGTATGCCGGCGACGCGCAAACGCCTCGGCTGATACTGGATTGCGAGCACCTGCCGCCGTTTCTTGTGGAGATGGCCGCGTCGGGCGGCCTGCTTGCGCAGCTCAGGCAGTCGCTGGCTGCGCGGCGTGTCTGACTGCGCTGCCTGCGTGCATCACGCCTGGTCGTGCAGCTCATGAAGTCGCCAGCACCTGTGAATGTGCCGCGTGCGTGTTCCGGGCCTGCCTGCATTCATTTGGCAAACAGCCTAGGTGATGAACGCGCCGCGCATGTTGCAGGCCTTTACCTCCGCCGATTTGATCCTGAGCGTTTCTCACCCCATACCCATGGATGCAACGAACCTGCCGCCACGCGACGGCCTGCGCGATGATTTCTCACCCCATACCGAGGGATGCAATACATGAACATACTGAAGCAAAAGCTCAGCCAGGGCGTCGGCGTACTGGCGCCCGGTGTCTATGACAGCCTCTCCGCCCTCATCGCCGAGCAGGCCGGGTTCGACGCGATCTACCTGTCGGGTGCGTCGATCGCCTATTCGAGGCTGGGCCGGTCTGACGTGGGGTTGACCACGTACAGCGAGGTTGAACAGGTGCTGTCCCGCATCACTGATCGTACGCCACTGCCCGTCATCGTCGATGGCGATACAGGCTTTGGCAACGCGCTCAATGTCGTGCGCACCGTAAAAGGCCTGGAAAAGGCCGGCGCCGCGATGATACAGCTTGAAGACCAGTCTTTTCCCAAACGCTGCGGCCATCTGGCGGGAAAATTCGTCGTACCGGTAGAAGAAATGTGCGGCAAGTTGAAAGCAGCGCTGGACGCGCGCCGCAGCGAGGAAACGCTGATTCTGGCGCGTACTGATGCAGTCGCCGTTGAAGGGCTGCAGGCTGCGCTGGCGCGGGCCGAGGCGTACCTGGAATGCGGTGTGGACGCGCTCTTCATCGAAGCCCTCAGAACCGAACCCGATATGCGTGCGGCCTGCGCGCAGTTTGAGGGCAGGGCGCCATTGCTTGCCAATATGGTAGAGGGCGGGCAGACGCCGCTCAAGAGCGCGGCGGCGTTGCACGATATGGGCTTCGGCATTGTGATCTTTCCGGGCGGCGCGGCGCGGCGCGTGGCCCATGCACTGCAAGAGTACTATGCCTGCCTGCGCGCACACGGCACCACAGCGCCGCTCGCGCACGCCATGCTGGATTTCGACCAACTCAACGAGGTGATCGGCACGCCAGACTTGCTGGCGCTGGGCGAGCGCTATGGGCCTGGCGCGCTGTAGTCGGGCACCCACACGTCTTTGTTGCGAGTGCGTTTATTAGAAAGCACCATGCGGTATTCAAAGCGCTGCGGGTTGTAGGCGGCTACCAGCGCTTCTACCGGCCGGTTGGCCGTGTCGCGGGTAACGCGCCGGATACACAGTAGCGGCGCGGCGATCCCCACCCCTAGCGCTTTGGCGTGGTGTGCATCGGCCGCAATGGCCGTGAACGACTGTTCAGCAGCCCCGAGCTTGATACCCTGCTTCTTCAGGATGGCCTGCAGCGGCGCTGATTCCAGGTCGGCGCGCGTAAACCGGCGGCCGATCGCCTCGGGCACATATGTCACCAGGTACGAAAACGGCACGTCGCCATAGTAGCGAATGCGCACCGCCTTCTGTACCGTCTGTCCTTCGGGTAATTCCAGCTGTGTGCGTATGTGAAGCGAAGGCTGTTCGTAGCCGAACTCCAGCACCTGCACGCGCGTGCCAGCACCCATCTCGTTCAAATGGGCAACCAGCGTGTTGATGTCGGCCGATACGGGCTGCAGCCTGACGCCCTGCTCGACGGCGAACGTGCCCGCTCCCTGGCGGCGCTGCACCAGCCCTTCGCGCTGCAGCAGCTCGAGCGAACGCCGGATCGTCAAGCGCGACACGTCATAGCGCTCCGCCAGCGCGTTCTCGCCCGGCATTGCCCTCTCGGGCGGAAACTGCCCGTTTTCGATAGCCAGCTTCAGGAGCCGGTAGATTTTGTAGTAGCGAGGGGTTGGATTATCGATCATTGCATCGCCCCATTCGCACGAGCGTGGGGTCAGTCGGCCGTTACACCCGTGAATTCTACGACCTTTGCGTACCGTTTGATGTCCGCAGCCACGAAAT
Source organism: Pusillimonas sp. TS35 (assembly GCF_009857885.1). GTDB lineage: Bacteria > Pseudomonadota > Gammaproteobacteria > Burkholderiales > Burkholderiaceae_B > Allopusillimonas > Allopusillimonas lactea. The sequence goes on from NZ_WWER01000004.1 coordinate 232,250, forward strand.
CACGCAGTGCCTCGGGGGTGCTAGTGATCACCGTGCCGCCTTCGGGCTCGAACAGTTTCACAAAGTCCGCATGCTTGGCCCCTTCCACCGCTGCGTGGTTGATTTCCGCGACACGGTCGGGCGCCATGCCCGCCGGACCAAACATGGCAAACCAAGCCTTGGACGTGAAGCCATCCAGCGTCTTGCTGATCGGCGCCAGGCCGGGAAACTGCTTGATCGGTTCAGGGCTGGACACGCCCAGGAACTGTACCCGGTCCGAGCCAAGCAAAGGCATGACGTTCACCGCACTGGCGAACATCAGATCCACTTGCCCTCCGACTACGTCCTGCAGAGCGGGCGAGGTGCCTTTGTAGGGCACCGTCAAAGCTTTGATGCCTGCATCCATCTGGAAACTTGCCGTGGCCATATGCAGCGAAGAACCGATTCCACCAATGGCAAAGGAATAGGCGCCGGGATTCTTGCGCGCCAGGGCGATCAGCTCAGCCACATTGCGTGCGGGGAAATCCTTTCGAGCGATTAACACGCTGGGTACTTCCGCCAGCATGGTAATCGGTGTGAAATCCCGTTCCGGATCAAATGGCAGCTTCTTGTACAGGCTGGCGTTGACGGAGAAGCTGCTGAAGCTGATCAGCAGCGTATTGCCGTCCTTGGGCGCCTTGGCCACATACGCCGCCGCAATATTGCCGCCCGCGCCGGGCTTGTTCTCGACGATTACCGTCTGCTTCAGTATGTCCGACATCTCCTTGGCAATACCGCGCGCGACACGATCTGTCGTGCCGCCCGGCGAGGCACCCACGACCAGTGTGAGCACCGGACCGTCCGCCATGGCGGCGGGCAGCGGGGCAATACCCAGTGTTGCGGCGGCCATCAAAATGGCCAGCGGCCGCAGCAGTTGTCGGATTTTCAACATCAGATGTCTCCCTCTAGAACTCATTCCATAGTGGTGGATATACTCTTTTTTGAATTATATAAATGTATTGATAACAGTACAACTAGTGGCGAAAAAACACACTGGTTCTGGATGCCTTGGTCGTCCTGACGCCTTACAGATCCAGCACCAGCTTTCCCTTGCTCGCCCGCGAGCAGCACGCCATCATGCGTGTGTTCTCGCGTCTTTCGGCGGGGCTCAGGATGCTGTCGCGGTGATCGACGTCGCCGCACACGACACTTACCTCGCACGCGCCGCACAGGCCTTCTTCGCAATCGCTTTGCACGTCGATGTTCTTGGCGCGCAGTGCGTGCAGCAAGGTCTGGTCGGCGGGCACCGATACCGTGAAGCCAGAGTTTTTCAGCTCTACGTCGAAGGCGATTTCATTGGCGGGGTCGAGGGTGTCGGACACGCTGGCGAAGTGCTCGACATGCAGCCTGTCGTCGGGCCAGCCGCGCCGGGTGACGGCGGCTTGCAGCCCGTCCAGCATGCGGGTGGGGCCGCAAGCGTACACATGCACGTCGTCGCCGGCAGCCGCGAAGAGCGCATCGAAATCGTTGCGTAGCCCCTCCGCGCTCACGTAAATATGCAGCCGGTCGCCATGCAAGGCCCGCAGGGCATCCAGGAAGGGCAGCGCTGTTCGAGCGCGGCAACTGAAGTGGATCTCATAATCCATGCCGCAGGCCTGCGCGCGCTGGGCCATGGCCATGATGGGGGTAATGCCGATGCCGCCTGCCACGAAGATCACGCGGCCAGCGTGTGTTTCATCCAGGTGAAAGTGGTTGCGCGGCCCACGCACCCTAAGCTTGGCGCCGGGTGCGGCATGCTCGTGTATCCAGGCGGAGCCGCCGCGGCTGTCAGGGTCGCGCAGCACGGCCACTTCCCACGCGTGGCGTTCGTCCAGGCTGCCGCACAATGAGTATTGGCGCGACAGGCCTGTGTCGCCGCATTCAATGTCCAGATGCGCGCCTGGCGTCCATTGTGGCAGTGTTGCGCCAGAGCTTGCGCGCAGACGCAGCAGCAGTATGTCGTCGGCAACCAGCTTTGCGGACTCCACCTGCAGGTCCCGCACCACATGTTTGGCCAAGGGGGCGCCCAGCCTCACTTCGTGTGTTGACGCGCGGGCCGCTGGGTTGCTGCGCTCCGGGTTCTGGGCGGGATCCCATTCCACCACCAAGCTCTTGGGGCCGCGGAACGCCACATTGTGCACATAGCTATACGTTTGCTTGGCCAGGCGCATATGCGGCAGGCGCCGCGACAGTTCGCCGACAATGATTTGCATCTCCATGCGGCCAATGTTCTTGCCCAGGCATTGGTGAGCGCCAAAACCAAAAGTCAGATGCTCCACCGTGTTGTCGCGGCGGATATCGAAGAAATCCGGATCGCCGAAATGGCGGGGATCATGGTTAGCGGACGACACCACCAGTAGTAATCGCGACCCGGCGGGAATCTTCACCCCCTCGATCTCCACGTCGCGCGTGGCGCGGCGGCGCCAGGAGCCGATCGAGCCATTGTGACGCAGGCACTCTTCCATGGCGGGGGAAATCAGGCTTGGGTTGGCGCAGATATCGCGCCAGGCATCGGGGTGCTCCAGCAGCAGCCGGATCGCATTGGCAGAGGCAAACGACGTGGATTCGTGCGCGGCAACGATGATGGCCATCATCATCGAATGCAGATAAGAATCAGTGACAACGTCGGGGTAGAGTCTCTGCTGTCGAATGGAATAACGCATCCAGCCTGGCCCGTCCGGCGTGCGCTTCATCTTTGCCAGCACCTCGCCGGAAAACTGCCAGAATTGGCCCACAGTATGCGCCACGGTGTTTTGCTCCTCGGGCGTGGGACGGCCAAAGGCATTGACGGTATGCGCCATCGAAAACCGATGCATGGTCTCGCGATCGGCGTCGTCGTCGATGCCCAGAAAATGCAGCGCCACCGAAAACGGCACATCCCACAGCAGCTTCTTCATAAGGTCAACCCGGCCGTCGTCGATGAAGCCATCGATGGCCTGGGTGACCAGCCGCCGCACCATGGGCTCGTGCTCGCGCAGATGTTCCGGCGTAAATGGCTCCATCAAGACGCGACGGCGCGCCATATGTGCGGGTTCGTCTTCGTTGACCAGCGTACGGCTCATCCCATAGTTGTATTGCTTGAGGATGTTGGCCGCTTCAGGCGAGCGTTCGCCGAGTGGTTCAAGCACATTGGAGGGGCTGAATGTGATCGGGTCGCGGAAAATATCTTTGATCGCCTTGTAGCGCGTGACCACCCAGTAATCCAGCTTAGGGCTATAGAAAACGGGCTGCTCCTCCCGCGCCCAGCGGACAAATTCCGATGGGTTCTCCATATAGGCGTCTTGAAACGGATCGAAGGCCGCCGCCATGTCGCCCACGGGGCACGCAGACGACGCGGCGTTGGGGGCTTGATGAAAAGGACAGGTTCCGGGAGCGGAAGCATGGGCTGTCATCGGTGTCTCCTGGGTATATGGTCTGTTTGGGCAGTGCGACTCTTCCGGCAGCGGTGGCCGAGCGATTGGCGGCGTCGATGACGCTTATGGCGCAGGCCGTGGCGTTTTTACGCCAGAATCCGGTCACAAATTTCTATTTGCGTAATTCTAACACGCGTTGCGTAATTATTTAAGTAAAAAGTTTTCCCTGGGGATATACTTGTGGCCTTCCAATCGAAGGCTCCGCACACATCCATGACCGCAAGCAAACCCGCCGCGCCCGCCCGAGACAGACGCCAGCGTGTCCAGTCCGCTTCCACAGGCATGGTGGTGCTCAAAGGCCTGGCCGCGCTGGGTGGGCGTGCAAGCCTGTCAGTGCTTGCCAAGCACGTGTCCGAGAACCCTGCCAAGGTACACCGCTATCTGATCAGCATGGTGGAAGAGGGCTTGGTGGATCAGGATCCGACTACGCTGCAGTACAGCTTGGGTGCCGGATCCATACAGATCGGCCTGGCCGCCATGCGGTTGGCGGATCCCATCCGGGTTGCCGAGCCCGCGTTGGTACGCCTTCGGCAGACGCTGGAGATGACCTGCTTCATTGCCGTCATGGGCAACAAAGGGCCAACCATCGTCCGCTTCGAAGAGCCTGGCCTGCCTGTCACGCTCAACGTGCGCGTAGGCTCTGTATTGTCGCTACTCTGGTCCGCCACGGGGCGGGCCTTCCTGGGTTACCTTGACGACACGCGCATCGAAGACATGGCGCGCGAAGAGCTCGCTCATGTTTCGGCTGAGCGGCGTGCCATGCTGGATCCGCGCGACCCCATCGGCAAGATCAAGCGCGATGTCCAGAAATCAGGCCTCGCCGTGGTTAAAAACACTAACCTGCAAGGCATCAGCGCCATTGCACTGCCAATTTTCGATTTTTCGGATCGAGTGGCCGCCGTGCTTACCGTGCTGGGCACTACGGGCAGCTTTGAAGCCTCAGCCAGTGGGCCTGTGGCCCAGGCCATGCGAAAAGAGGGCGAAGCCATCAGCGCTGCGTTGGGGCATGTAGCGTAGGCCGCCTGCCGCTGTCTACCGCTTGCCCAAGCCCCACGCCCCACGCCCTGAGCCCTGAGCCCTGAGCCCTGGCAAGCGCTGCGGGCAGGGCTCCGCACGCTCGCCGCGGCTCTCACCTAGGGTTTATGGGGATATATCCGAATTACGCAACGCGTATATATTTTACGCCTATACATTCGAGGCAAAATACGCCCAGCCCAAGGCCGCCGATCCAGGCCCATCCGCAAGGCGCTACACCGGTTCGGCACCTTTTTTCGATCATCCCGCTCAAGAGGAAACATGAGACACTTCAAGAAACTGGCCTCCATCGCTCTGATGAGCCTGCCGTTCGCATTTATCACCGCACCGGGCCATGCCGCCTATCCCGACAAGCCGGTGCGGTGGCTGGTGCCTTATGCGGCTGGTGGTGGTTCTGACTTCCTGGCTCGCACCATCGGCAACGCACTTTCGCCGCTCATCGGCCAGCCTGTCGTCGTGGAAAACAAACCGGGCGGCAACACCGCCATCGCCGCCAGCGAAACCGCCCGCGCCGCACCCGATGGCTACACCGTCCTGTCGGCAGACAACGGCACCTTGGTCTTCAATCCGGCCCTGTACAAAAAGCTCAGCTACGACCCCGCCAAAGATTTGGCGCCCGTCACCCTGCTTGGGCGTTTTCCCATGATCCTGGTGGCCAGCCCACAGTCAGGCATCAGCAGCGTCAAAGACCTCGTTGATCGCGCCAAGGCAAATGAGCAGGGCGTGAGCTACGCATCCGCTGGCGCGGGCAGCCCCCACCACCTGGCCATGGAATTGCTCAAGTCGGAACTCGGCCTCAGCCGTATGGTTCACATCCCCTATCGCGGCGCCAATCCCTCGCTGGTCGATGTGGCGGGCGGCCAAGTGCCCGTGATGATGGTGGACTTGGCCGCGGGCGCGGGCTTTCTTAAGGACGGCAGAGTCAAGCCCATCGCCGTTGCCAACCCCGAACGCCTGCCCCAGCTTCCCGATGTGCCTACTTTTGCTGAGCTGGGCTACAAGAACATCGTCGCTGCCGCCCACGTCGGCATGGTCGTACCGGCCGGCACGCCCCAGGACACCATCGACGTACTCAACAAAAAAGTCGTCACCGCCCTTAACGAGCCAGCCACCCGTCAGAAACTGATCGACTTCGGCATCCAGCCTGTGGGCAACACGCCGGCGCAGTACAGCGAACTGCTGAAGGCTGACACGGCGAAGTGGCAGGCGCTGATCCGTGAATTGAAGATTACGCTGGATTGACGGCGCACAGGCCTTGCCGCTTTGTGCGTGCAAGGGCCTGCGTGGTGGATGCGCCCGGCAACACAAGGGCGCCAGACGCGCAGACGGGCAAACCCACCTTGCCCGTCTGCGCAACACCTTTACCCGCAGGCCCCGATCGCCCCACACACCGTGCAGAACTCGCAGCCATCTTTCTTGATCACTGCCAGGTTGCCGCATTCCACGCAGCGCTTGCCCGCCATGCGCGGCGCTTCGAGCGAAGTGTGGTGGTCGGGCTCGTCGGCTACCACGCCCATGGCGTTGATGGGCACGCCATCTTCGGTCAGGATGCCTAGCATGGCATAACGGTGGATGACCAGCCGCGCAACATAGGCAACCGTCGAGGGGTAGTTGGCCTGTTTCTCGCTGCCCGGCACACGGGCCAGGAAGTCGCCGCGCGGTTCGGCATAGTTCAGCAGTTTGCGCAGCTTCATGGCGATCCAGGCGGGGTCGATGACGCGCATGTCGAGGCTGAGCAGCTTGCACAGGCCGTCCAGTGCGGCGGGGTGGGCGCCGGTAAGCCACATGCTGTAAGGGCGGCGGCTGCCGTCAGGCATCTGCAGCTCTTTCAGCATCAGTACAAAGTCGTCATCGGTGGCCGGGTTGCGTACGTCGGCCACCCAGGCCAGCGTTCCGTCGGTGCCGGTCTTGGGTTCGCGTGGCGCGAACAGCGCATTCAGTACGGGTGCGGGGTCGTCGTCGCGCTGCGCCAGTGCACCTAGGTCGTTATAGCGCCACTCAAGCAGGCGGGCCAGGGCGGCAGTGGCACTGGGTACGGTAACCGGCCGCCCGTCGGGCGGCATAGGCATCTGGAAGCTGTCACCGTAGTCCCGGGCCAGCATGGACAGTTTCTTGTGCAGCCAGCCACGGTCGTTGGCCCGCATATCGGCCGATAGTGTCTTGGCGATGGCATCCAGGCCGCGCGGCGGCTGGCCGCCAAGCACCCAGATTTCGAAGGGGACTTTGTCTTTGTCGGCGACGGCGATGGCAAACTCGCCTTGCGGGGTATGGATGGTTTCGCTGACCCAACCCGACGCACCCGCGGGCAAGGCGGGGCGAGACGGCCAGCGTAGCGATGCCAGCGGTGGGGACTTGGCTACTTCGGTCAGTACCATGCGCTTGTCTTGTTCAGAGAGCGTGATCGGTGCGGGTGTGCTGGGGGAGGAAGTTTCTTCGGCCACCGACAGCACCGCGCCCAGGATTGCATTGGGCCGATATGTGGTGATGCCTTTAAGCCCCTTGTGCCATGCCTGGGTGTAAAGATCCTTGAAGTCTTCGTAGGGATAGTCGGCCGGTACGTTGACGGTTTTGGAAATGGCCGCATCTACATAGGGCGCAACAGCCGCCACCATCAGCATATGGTCGAGCGCGGAAATATCCAGCGCAGATACGAAGGCGGGTGGTAGATGCGCGGTATCACCGCCCATGGCGCGATAGACGCGGTAGGCGTGGTCTTCGACGGTGTAGTCTTTTTTGCTGCCATCGGCCATGCGCTTGGTGCGCTTGTACGTCCAGGAAAACGGCGGTTCGATGCCATTGGAGGCGTTGTCGGCGAAAGCGAGTGAAATCGTGCCCGTGGGCGCGATGGACGTGAGGTGTGAGTTGCGCAGACCATGCGTGCGGATGTCGGCCTTGACGGCATCAGGCAGGCGCGAGGCAAAGCCTGATTCCAGATACTTGTCGGCATCGAACAACGGGAACGCGCCGCGCTCGCGCGCCAGGCCGATTGAGCTTTCGTAGGCTGCGTCGCGCAGCGCGCGCGCCATGTCGCCCGCCAGCGCCCGCCCTTCGTCCGAGTCGTAGCGCAGGCCCAGCATGATGAGCGCATCGCCCAGCCCGGTAAAACCCAAGCCCAGGCGGCGTTTCGCTTCGGCTTCGCGGCGCTGTTCGTCCAACGGCCAATTGGTGACGGTGAGCACATTGTCGAGCATGCGTACAGCCAGCTTGGCGACCTCGGCCATACGGTCGAAGTCGAACGCGGCCTTGTCGGTGAATGGATCGCGTACATAAGCGGCCAGGTTCAGGCTGCCCAGACAACAGCAGCCATAATCGGGCAGTGGCTGTTCGCCACAGGGGTTGGTGGCTTCGATGGTTTCGCAATAGGCCAGGTTGTTTTCTTCGTTGATACGGTCGATGTACAGCACCCCAGGCTCCGCCGCCGCGTAGGTGCTTTGCATGATGAGATCCCACACCTCACGGGCGCGCACGGTTTTGTAGACCCACAGGCCGTCATCGCGCAGATAGGCGCCCTGTTCTTTGAGCAGGGCGTTGGGTTCGACGGCGTGCACCAGCTCGAAATCAGTGTCTGCCTCTACGGCGCGCATGAAAGCGTCTGTGACGCCCACTGACACGTTGAAGTTGTTGAGCTGGCCGCGCTCTTGCTTGGCGGTGATGAAATCGGTGATGTCGGGATGGGTAATGTTGAGCACCCCCATCTGGGCGCCGCGCCGGGCGCCGGCCGACTCGACCGTTTCGCACGAGCGGTCGAATACGCGCATATACGAAATGGGGCCGGATGCGCTGCTGCCCGTACCTTTGACCAGCGCGCCCCTGGGCCGGATCGCGGAGAAGTTGTAGCCCACGCCACCGCCGCGCCGCATGGTTTCGGCAGCCTGTGCCAAGGCGGTATAGATGCCCGGCTTGCCGCCTTCGGCTTCGGTGATGGAGTCGCCCACTGGCTGCACGAAACAGTTGATCAGTGTACTGTGCAGCTGGGTGCCGGCGGCGCTGTTGACGCGCCCGGCGGGAATGAAGCCGTGCCGCATCGCCCACAGAAAGGCTTCGGCGTATTTTTTGCGAAGTTTCGGAGGCTCTGCCTGAGCGAGCGCATCGGCGACCCGCGTATGTACTTCGTCGATCGAGGTTTCGCCGCCTTTGGCGTACTTTTCGACCAGGACTTCAATGGAAATATCTTGAGGCTGCGCCAGAAGGACGGCGACGTGTTCGAGCTGTTGCATAGCGGTTCCTGTGGCCCGGCGGCACAGCGGAAACGCGTGCCGCTACGCGGGCAAATCAGCGTCAGAAGATATCATACAGGCCCGGGCCAACCTTTGATATAGATTAGGTTCAGGCCCCGCCCGAGGGCTTGCCCTCTGGCCAATAATAGGCGTCGTTGTAAATCCGCCCGCCAAAGATCGCCGTGCCGATGCGCACCTCGGTCGCCCCTTCTTCAATGGCGATTTCAAAGTCGCCGCTCATGCCCATGGACAGCTGCTCCATCACCACGCCGTCGATTGCTTCGTCTCGCATGCGGTCGCGCAGTTCGCGCAGGGAGCGAAAGCAACCGCGCACGGCGTTGTCGTCGCGTTCGTTGATGGCAAGTGTCATCAGGCCCTTTATGCGCAACGTCGGCATATTGCGCGCCACGTGCCGCAAGAACTGCGGCAGCTCGTCGGGCGGCAGCCCGTATTTGGTTGGTTCGGTGGAGGTCTTGACCTGCACCAGCGCGTCGATGGCACGGCCTTCCTGTTGCAGGCGGCGGTCCAGCGCCACAGCCAGATCGAGGCGGTCCAGTGACTGGATTTCGGCCGCCATGCGGGCGATATCCTTGGCCTTGTTGGTTTGGAGGTGGCCGATCATCACCCAATCGATGTGGCAGTCTGCCAGCAATTCGAACTTGCTGCGGATCTCCTGGGCTTTGTTTTCGCCCAGGCGGTGCACACCTGCGGCCACGACGGCTCGGATGGCCGCTTCGCCGAAGGTTTTGCTGACCGGCAGTAGTGCAACCTCACCCGGCGAGCGGCCCGCTCGCAGCGCAGCGGCATCGATGCGCTGTCGTACCTTGGCCAGGCGAGCCGCGATTGAATCATCTGTTGCTACATATTGTGTCATGCCACGGCCTCCCGCAGGCTGGCCACGATTTCGTAGGAACGCAGCCGCGCGGCATGGTCGAACATATTGCAGGTAATCATCAGCTCATCGGCGCGTGTGCGGTCGATGAAGGCCTGGGTTTGGGCGGCGATCGTGTCGCGGGTGCCAATGGCTGCACAGGACAGCACGTGGTCAATGAGCTCGCGGGCAGGCGGGGGCAGTTGCGCCAAGTAGCCCTCGCGCGGCGGTGGTAGTTTGCCGGGATGGCCGCTTCGCAGGTTCACGAATGACTGCTGCCAGGAGCTGGCCAGATAATGCGCCTGCGTGTCGGTGTCGGCCGCGAACACGTTGAAGCCGAGCATGACGTAGGGCTTGGCCAGATGTGCCGAGGGGCGGAAGGTGGCGCGGTAAAGTTCGATGGCCTGCATCATCTGGGCTGGCGCGAAATGCGACGCGAAGGCGTAGGGCAGGCCCAGGGCCGCGGCCAGTTGGGCGCCGAACAGACTGGAGCCGAGAATCCAGATGGGCACTTTCAGGCCGCGCCCTGGAACTGCCATGACGGTTTGCCGCGGCTCGTCGGACATGAAGTCCATCAGTTCGACAACGTCTTGCGGGAAATCGTCGGCGTCGGAGGACAGATTGCGCCGCAGTGCTCGAGCCGTTGCCTGGTCCGAGCCCGGGGCGCGGCCCAGGCCGAGGTCGATACGGCCCGGAAACAGCGATTCGAGGGTGCCGAACTGCTCGGCAATCACCAGCGGCGAGTGATTGGGCAGCATGATGCCGCCCGCGCCCACCCGCAGATTGCGGGTAACCGCCGCCACCTGGGCGATCAGTATCGATGTTGCCGCGCTGGCAATGCCGGGCATGCCGTGGTGCTCGGCCATCCAATAGCGCCGAAAGCCCCAGCCGTCGGCATGGCGGGCGAGATCCAGCGTATTGCGGAATGAATCGGCGGCGGTGCCGCCTTCGATGATGGGTGCGAGGTCAAGGATGGAAAAAGGCGTCATGCGGAAAGGGGAGCGAACGGTGGGCGCGGCATGCACCCGTGGTATCAGGGCCTGGGGACGCCCGCCCGGCTGCCCACGCGGGCCCCGACGACCATCTCCGTAATCCAGTTTATCAACACCGAAGTATAGGCTTCCTGCGCGGTTTTTTCGCTCAAGGCATGGTCGGCGCCATCAATGACCCGGTGCGTCATGGAGTGGGAGGCCCCGAAAGCCGACCGGTAACTCATGATGGTTGCGTGCGGCACCAAATGGTCGTGTTCCGACTCGACCAGCAGGACGTCCCCCGCAAACGCCGCGCACGCCGCCAGGGCGCGGTTTTCATCCGGCAGCACCGGTGCCCCGCGATATACCGCGAGGTCTTCCCTGTTGAGCTGGCGCTTGGGCAAGGTCCATTGATCGTCCCGGTACAGCGAGGGTACCCGCAGCGACAGCCACTTGACCGGCCGCAGCGTGGTGAGAATGGTGGAAAGATAGGCGCCGTAGCTGGTGCCCACCACGGCCACGGCGTTGGAGTCGATGGCGGGATGCTGCACCAGCTTGTCGTAGGCGCAGACGATGTCGTGCAAGTTTTCGGCGCGGGTAACGGTTTTCTGGCGTTCGGAGCCCTTTTCGTGCCCGCGCAGGTCGAAGGTAAGGCAAACACAACCCAGGCCGGCAATGCCCCGGGCGCGCTCCAGATCGCGATCCTGGCTGCCGCCCCATCCGTGCACAAAAAGCACGCCGGGCACTTTGGAACTGGGCGTCAGGAATGTGCCGGCCAAGTGTTCTTCATCGACGACGAGTTCTATTTTTGTACTGTTTGTCCCCATAATCTGAACCGTTGGAAATAAAACCCTTATTCATATTATGACGCCATCCCGTACTGTGCGGGTGGCCAGTGGTCTTCGCCCTCGCACCCCGCGCCTGAGCGGGGCAACGTGTGGCGCGGCGCGTCGTGGATGGCGGGCTGGACCAGGAGGTATTTGCAGAGTGGGCCGATATGCGGATCGTCGCCCTGGTACAGCAGTTGGGCGCCGGCGGGCAGTGACGGGTTTGCACCAAAACGTTCCACAGTGGCGGCGTTCACCGCTCGCACAGCAGGGTTGTCGCGCAGGGCCTGCAGGGCGGCAATCTCCGCCGCACTGGCGCCGCCGATGCGCCATGACTGCTCCAGTACGCCACAGCGCCATTCACCACGCGCATCGCGGCCTAACGCGATGTCATAATTTCGGCGCGACGCCAGCAGGCCAGGGTAGCAGGCATTGGCCGCCTCGTCATAGCGCCGAGCCTGTGTAATGGCAAGGCGGCTGTTGTCATCCAGGTCCAGCGATAGCAGCGCGTCAAACCCGCCGCGCGTCACAAGCAGGCTGGAGCCGCCGTAGACCAGTTCACCCGTATTGTCGGGTGTCAGTGATTGGGTGCCGACATAGCTGGCTTCGTGCGGGCCCACACGCACTCTGCCCACGCTGAGGGTCTGCACTGATTTCAAGTGCTCCTCAAGCACAATGCCGTAGTCGGACAGGCGCTCAGTGTCAGCCAGTTGCAGGGCTTTGCCCAGGGCGGCGGCGTCGTGCACCAAAACCTGGCCGCGCCCGGCAGTGGCAAGCACGGGTTTGACGCGCACGGGGCCTCGGCGCAGCAGCAGTGTGCCTGCGCGCATTGCGTCGTCCAGAGAAAATGCGGTGTAGCCTGCCAGCACAGCATCGCTGGTGCGGGCGCTGAATGCGGTGGACCATCCTTCCGGAACCACTGCGGCTTCATCCAGTACTGGATGGGTAATGGCCTTGGTAGGCACAAAGGGGTAGGGGGCTGCGCCGCCGAACAGATCTGTTTCGGTCAGCAGGCGCAAGCGCCGTGTGTGCGTGACGCCGATTATCGTGTCGGTGGGGATAAGATAAACACGGCCGGTGTAGTCGGTATCAGGCTGGCGGTGGCCGCCATAGCGCATACCCAGCAGGTCTGCGATACGCCGGCCCAGGGCTTCGTGTACGGTGCGCTCATGGTCCGGCTCGCGCGCGCGCACAGAAAAAATAAGGACGGTTCCCTCTCCATCGTTATTGTTGTGCTCCATGATTGGGCTCATATGGCCTCCATCGTCCGGGTGTAAGGGCGAAACCGGCAGGCCGGCGCGCTGTCTGTCGCTCGCCGCGTCGGCCCCAGTATGAGAAGCAGTTGGGCAATTTGTATGCCGCGCATGCGACGCAATACAGCAAGCCAGGATACAGCCCAATGCGGCTAGCGGCGATATGCCGCGGCCAACGATGCGCAACGGTTGTTCGTGCCTGCAACCCGGGCTGGGCCGAAAAGGCCCTGGGTGACATTCGCCATAGGCACGCGGATTGCTGCGGCATTTGTAACCTGGCAAATCCCGCCGGGGCCATTTCAATAAGCAGGGGGTATGCACATGAAACCGACCAAACGATGCGCGACTGTTGCTGTCATGATTGTTCTGGCGAGTAGCCTGGCGGCATGTAGCGGCATGTCGCGGCAAGACCGGAGCACTGTCATTGGCGCAGGCGCAGGCGCACTGGGCGGTGCTGTACTGACGGGTGGAAGCACCCTTGGCACCGTTGGCGGCGCGGCCGTTGGCGGCATTATTGGCCACGAGGTAGGCAAGTAAACCGTACGGTAGCCAGAACTTGTGCGCATTACGCACGTAAATCCCGTACGACGTGTAAATCGTACATTTAGCCAATATGCAGGCCGATTCGACCTTTTTTAGGGTATCGGCCATGCGGGGAAGAGGAGCTTCGTCGATGCTTTATACAATCGCTGTCATTCTGATCGTGCTGTGGCTGCTGGGGCTGGTCACGTCTTATACGATCGGTGGATTCATCCATGTCCTGCTGGTTATCGCGATCATCGTGGTGCTGGTTCGTCTTATCAGCGGCCGTTCACTTTAGGCTGCGCTCTCCGCTCGGGCTCGATAATGGGCTGCCCTTGGCTGCAATGGCGGGAGCGGCCTGAGCCCGACTGGGCGAAAACTGCTCTGTGCTGCTAATGCGCTGAAAAATAAAACATAATTTGAGTAGTGCCCAATTTATCCGACCATTTGTCCACAATACCGGTGGATAAGTGGCCGTTTGGCTGTCTACAATCACCTCAGGCGCGGCAGCTATCCTGGCCGGCGGATACACCGATAGTTCGTCATCCCCGGCCCGCGCCGCATCGCAGACATTCACAGATTGAAGGATTTCCATGCCGGATCAACTTTCCGACCTGCCCACCTATTTGCCCGTCTTCCAGACATTTGCGCTGAACCTGCTCATCATGGTCATTATCCTGGCGGCGGGATGGTGGCTTTCGTCCCTGGCCGGCCGCACGCTGCGCAAGTTGGCGCATCGGTCGGCGCGTGTGGATCCCACTATCGTGCCCATGATTTATTCGGTCACGGTGTGGTCGATCCGTGTATTCGTGGTGGTGGCGGCGCTGGCGCGGTTGGGTGTGCAGACAGCCAGTATCATCGCCGTACTGGGTGCCGCCGGCCTGGCCATCGGCCTGGCCCTGCAAGGCACACTGCAGAACATCGCCGCCGGCATCATGCTGCTGGTGCTGCGCCCGCTGCGCGTAGGCGAATATGTTTCCGTGGTGGGCAAGGGGGATGGCACGGTTGCCGAAGTAGGCCTGTTCCTCACGCACTTGATTCAGTTCGACGGTATACATCTCACGCTGCCCAACAGCCTCGTATGGGGCAATCCCATCATCAATTACAGCCGCAATGAAACACGGCGCCTCGATGTAGAGGTAGCAGTGCGTTACGACGAAGACCTCGAGGCTGCGCTGCGTGTGCTGGGTGAATTGGTGCGCGCGCATGCAGACGTGCTGCCCGACCCGGCGCCGCAGGTCATGGTGACGCAATACAACGAAAGCACGGCCACCGTGAACATGCGTGTGTGGGTACCCAACGATAAATATTGGGCGGTACGCTTCGACCTTTACCGCACGGCATTACAGCACCTAGTCCAAGCGGGGCTCAAGCTGCCCGTACCCATCCGTGAAGTGCGTGCTGTGGGCGCGGACAACAAGCTATAGCTTGCCCGCGATGGCCTTAAGCTCTTCCTGGATCATTGCGGCGATCTCGCGCTGTCGGGTGGCCGGCATACGTTCCGTGATCGCGGTGACACTGATTGCCAGCAGCGGTTCGTTATGCGCGTCACACAGGGCGCATCCCACCCCCAGCGCTCCCCGCACCGCGTAGTTGCCCACCACCGAATAGCCGCGTGTCCGGGTATTGAGTACGAGTTGGCGCATCTCACGGGTGGACATGCCGCCGTATTGCTCCAGTTTGTCGCTGTTGTAATCAATAATCGATTCAACGGTGTCATCGTTCAGCTTCGCCAGCAAGGCCATGCCGCCCGAGCCGACGCCCAGCGGCTGGCGTTTGCCCGCGTAGGTGGCCAATATTTGTACAGGATACGCGCCGATCTCGCGCCACAGGCTCAGCGATTCGTACCCGTCCCGGACCACAAGGAATACGGCGTCCCCGGTTGCCTCGGCAAGTTTGCGCAACGACGGGTAGGCGAGCGCGATGCGCGCATCTTGCTCGAACGCTGGCGCGGCTGGGGGCGACATGGTGGCGGCGTAGCGTTTTGTGCCGGCCAGCGCGCGCACGAACCCCGCCTCCATCAGTGCCGCCAGCAAACGGTAGATGGTTGGGCGCTGCAGGCCCGTTTCACGAGACAGGGCGGTAATATTCAATCCCGTTTCAGGGTGCTCTTGGAGAGCACGCAGAACGGTTAGCCCACGCCGGAGTGTGCGGGGCCCAGTGTCCGAGGGGTTTGATGCCGAAGTGTCCACAATGCGTACGCAAAGATTGAAAAGTTACAAAAAACATCAGAGAATTCTGAGGTTTATTATACGACCGTCCGTTTCGTGGACATTGTAAGTGCGGGCCCGCTGTATGGGCCCTTCACCGAGGAGCCTATTCATGTTGTTCAGCACCACCTTTGCCGCAGGCCTCAAGAAGCTCGCAGTTGGCGCAGTCGCCACCGCAGCTGCCGTGGCTGCGCCCTCCGCCTTCGCCGCTTATCCCGAGCAGCCCATCCGCTTGGTTGTCGGTTTCTCCGCTGGCGGCACCACCGATGTATCGGCCCGCATCATCGGCAAAGAGCTTGGCGATGCGCTGGGCCAGCCCGTGGTGGTCGAAAACCGCCCCGGCGCCGGCAGTAATATTGCGGCAGAGCAGGTGGCCCGTGCCAAGCCCGATGGCTATACCCTTTACATGGTTGCGGTAACCAGCACGATCAACCAGACGCTCTACAAAAACCTTCGCTTCGATATCCAGAAGGATTTCGACCCGGTTGCGTTGGCTGTGAAAGTGCCCAATGTGCTGGTGGTCAACCCCAAGGTACCCGCCAAATCGGTCAAGGAACTGGTCGATTACGCCAAGGCCAATCCAGGCAAGATGAACTTTGCATCTTCGGGTAGCGGCACGTCCATCCACATGGCGGGTGAACTGTTCAAGCAACTGGCCGGGGTCGATGTGGTGCATATCCCCTACAAGGGCAGTTCGCCCGCCGTTACCGATCTGCTCGGTGGCCAGGTGGACTTTATGTTCGACAACATGCCCTCGGCATGGCCGCACGTCGAAGCGGGCAAGCTGCGCGCGCTGGCTGTGACCACCGCCGAGCGTTCGGAAACGGCGCCCAATCTGCCCACGATGAAAGAGTCGGGCTTCCCAACGTTTGATGTGTCGTCGTGGTTCGGTGTGCTCGCGCCTGCCGGCACGCCCAAGGACATCGTCGAGAAGCTCAACGTTGCGATCCGCGAAGCGCTGAAGAAACCCGAGGTCAAGAAGCAGCTCGCCCAGTTGGGTGCGGTGCCCGCCGACACGACGCCCGAGCAGTTCGGTGCCTTCATCAAGTCCGAGGTGGAAACCTGGGGTAAGGTGGTGAAGACTTCGGGCGCGACGGTGGACTAATCACGCGCATGACGGCGCCCCGCAAGGCGCCAGCGCCCTGCGCAATTGACAAACCCCAGGGGGCGGCGGTGTCCGGCCCCTGGGGTTTGGTGTTTTCGCGCAACGGTTTGATTCTACTTGTCGCGTACTTTCTGCGCGGTTTTGATCATGGCTGAGCACAGCCCGCGCATCATATCCACCTCATCTTGTGTCAGCGCGTTGCGGCTGAACATATGCCGCATGCGAGGCATGAGCTTCTTGGGATGCAGGGGATCGAGAAAGCCCACTTCGGTGATGGCTTGTTCCCAGTGCGTGAGCAAGGCCTGCACTTTTTCGTTGGGCGCCAGTTGGCTGCCCGCATCAGGCCGTCCCTCCGTCGTGGGCATGAGCGGCAGGCCGGCCGTGATGGCCAGGGCGTAGCGCAGCTCCCATGCGGCAAGCTGCAAGGCCTGGGACACGTTCAGGGAGCTATAGGCCGGATTGGCCGGGATATGGCAAATGCGCTGGCACATGGCGATGTCTTCGTTGGTAAGCCCCGAACGTTCGGTGCCCAGCACAACCGCGACACGGTTCAGCGGCAGCGCCAGATGTTCGCGGCTGGCTTCGGCGGCTACACGGATGTCGCAGGCTGGCGGCCCGATGACACGCGCGCGGGCTGTCATGGCAAACGCCAGCGTCACCCCCTCCAGCGCGTGTCGCAGATCCGGAAAGATCTGTACCGCGGCCAGAACGTCTGTGGCGCCGCTAGCCAGTGATTGCGCCTCGGGCTGGCTGAGTACATCGGCAAACCGTGGCGCCACCAGGCAAAGATCGTGGAACCCCATGGTTTTGATGGCTCGCGCAGCCGCACCCACGTTGCCGGGGTGGCTGGGCTGAACCATGATGAAGCGTACGCGATTGAACAGCGCTGCCGGGCTGGCGGCGCCTGAATCAGAGGGATGTGCCGGAGTCATTTAAAATAGCTGGTTTGAAGTGCCGCGTGCGCGGTAATGGTTTGCGCGGCACTATGATTTCTGCAGTTTCTGCACGTTAACAATACGGAATTCTATGCACCCGATGCTCAATACCGCCATCAAGGCGGCACGCCGCGCCGGCGCCATCATCAATCGCGCCAGCCTGGACCTCGAACGCCTGCAGGTGGCGCGCAAAGGGCCCAAAGATTATGTCACGGAAGTCGATCACGCCGCAGAGGCGGCCATTATCGACGTGCTGCGCACTGCCTATCCCGATCACGGCTTCCTGGGCGAAGAGTCCGGCACCCACCCGGCGGCAGGCCAGAAAGACGGCGTCACGCCAGAAAACCAGTGGATTATCGATCCCCTGGACGGCACGACCAACTTCATTCACGGCATGCCTATCTACGCCATTTCAATTGCGCTGGCCCAGCGCGGGCAGATTACACAGGCCGTGGTCTACGATCCATCTCGCAACGAACTGTTCACTGCCAGCCGGGGTGGTGGCGCATTTCTGAACGACCGCCGCGTCCGGGTGTCGGGCCAATTGCGTTACCACGATGCGCTGTTGGGCGCCCACTTGCCGCGCTCGGCTTCCGGCAGCCAGGGCAGCCGCTTCGAAAAAATGCTGGCAGAATGCGCCGCCGCCCGGCGCCTGGGTTCCACTGTGCTCGATATGGCCTATGTGGCAGCGGGGCGCCTTGATGGTTTCTGCGGTTTCAATCTCAAGCCCTGGGACATGGCTGCAGGCGGCCTGCTGGTGCTCGAGGCCGGTGGCCTGACCGCCGATTTCTCGGGCGAACAAGGGTGGATGCAGAGCGGAAGCATTGTGGCGTCCACACCCAAGATATTCCCGCAGATGTTGGCCTATCTGCAGCAGCCCTGATGCAGACGTGCGGCGATACGGGCTTGGGCGGTGCTTGTTTCGCGCCCTGTGTCCGAATGCGCTGCCTTGATGCGCCACCGCCATACGGCGGGCAGGTAAGTTGCGGCACTGACCCTGTCGGCGCCTATGCCGGTCCGGCGGCGTCAAGGCGTCATGGATGGCCGCCTGCCGCGGCTTTTCAGATGAGGATTGCCTGATGGAGTGGATGCTGGAGGCGTCGGGCTGGTTGGGCCTGCTGACGCTGATTATTCTCGAGATCGTACTCGGGATCGATAACCTCATCTTCATCGCAATACTCGTCGACAAGCTACCACCGGCTCAGCGTGATCGCGCCCGCATCACCGGCCTGCTGCTGGCCTTGCTGATGCGGCTTGTGCTGCTGTCGGTCATGTCATGGCTCATCAAGCTCACTGCGCCGTTCTTCGCTGTTGGGCCGCTGCAGTTCTCAGGGCGTGACCTGATCCTCATTTTCGGCGGCCTGTTCCTGTTGCTCAAGGGTACGCTGGAAATCCACGAGCGTGTAGAAGGCAAGCCCGCGCGCGCTTCTGGCGCGCACGTGCATGCGGGCTTCTGGGTCATTGTCACGCAAATCGTCATCCTTGATGCGGTGTTTTCGCTCGATGCTGTGGTAACGGCCGTGGGGATGGTGGATCATCTCAGCATCATGATGCTGGCGGTCATCATCGCCATTGGCCTCATGGTGGTTGCGTCCAAGCCGCTCACGCAGTTCGTCAATCACCACCCTACGGTCGTCATGCTGTGCCTGGGCTTTCTGCTGACCATTGGGTTTTCGTTGCTCGCTGAGGGCTTTGGCTTCCCGGTGCCCAAAGGCTACTTGTACGCGGCCATTACTTTTTCGGTTGTTATCGAGATATTCAATCAATTGATGCGACGTAATATGCGGCGCATCGACGCCAGGCGTCCGCTGCGCGAACGCACGGCTCAGGGCGTGCTGCGCATGCTGGGTATGGACAGAGGGCATGACGCCGCCAGGGCCACTGCGGGCGGTGCTCCGAGCAAGATGTTCCAGGACGAAGAACGCTACATGGTCAGCGGCGTGCTGACGCTCGCCGAACGGTCTATTCATTCCATCATGACGCCACGCAATGACATTTCCTGGATCGACCTGAATGATCCACCCGACGTGCAGCGTGCCCAGATTGCGCAGTCACCGCACAGCTTCTTTCCGGTCTGCCGGGGTACGCTGGACGAGGTGATGGGCGTGGGCAGGGCCAAGGAGATGATTGCCGACCTGATTCGGCAAGGTTCTTTGCGGCTCAGCCGCCTGCGCGAGCCAGTCATTGTGCACGAATCAATTGGCGTGCTGCGGCTGATGGACACCCTTAAGCGTTCGCGGGGGCAGTTGGTGTTGGTGGCTGACGAATTCGGCGCCATCCAAGGCGTGGTCACGCCCATCGACGTTTTCGAGGCCATTGCCGGAGAATTTCCCGACGAAGACGAAACGCCCGACATCACCCCTGAGGGCGAAGATAGCTGGCAGGCCGATGGCGCCGCCGACTTGCACCACCTCGAGCTGCTGCTGAATACTGATGGCCTGGTTGACGAGCACGCAGACTATGCAACACTTGCGGGTTACCTGCTCGATCGCTTCGGCCACCTGCCAACAGAGGGAGAAAGTTGCGAAATGAAGCATCAGGAAGTCGTGTTCCGGTTTACAGTGGTGCGGCTCGATGGGCGCCGGATCGCAACCGTGCGCATCGAACGCCTGCCTATCAAGGCGGCGCACTCCGACAACAACAATCTGTGAAGCAGCATCTATGACCGATTCAGTATGGTTCATGCTCAAGGCAACACTCCTGGGGCTGATCGAAGGTTTTACCGAGTTCATTCCAGTATCCAGTACCGCACACCTGCTCCTCCTGGGAGACTGGATCGATTTCTCATCCGGCAGCGACAAGGTTTTCGAGGTGGTCATTCAGTTCGGGTCCATACTTGCCGTCATCTGGATTTTTCGCATGCGGCTGTGGCAGCTCATCGCAGGCACCTTGCGGGGCGAGCGCAGCGAAATCATGTTCATGCGCAATCTCCTCATTGCCTTTCTGCCCGCTGCGGTGGTGGGGGCGCTCGCCATCAAATACATTAAAGCCCTGTTCCACAACCCCGGGGTGTTCGTGGTAACGCTGGTGGTAGGGGGCATCATCATGCTGTGGGTCGAGCGAAAGCCCCAGTACGCCAAACATACGGCCGACACCTTTGGCCACGACGCCTCCCATGACAGCATGTCGGCAACGCGGGTCACGGCGCGTACGCTAGAGGAAATCAACTGGAAGCAGGCGCTGGTAGTTGGCTTCGCGCAGTGCTTGGCCATGGTGCCGGGCACGTCACGTTCGGGCGCTACCATCATCAGCGGCATGATTGCTGGCATCCAGCGCAAGACAGCCACTGAATTCTCGTTCTTCCTGGCAATGCCCACCATGCTGGCTGCAACGGTCTACGATCTGTATCGCAATGCAGGTGCGCTCACCGAGGCGCAAACCACCGCTATCGTGGTCGGCTTTATTGCGGCATTCTTGAGCGCACTCGTAGTCGTGCGGGCGGTCCTCAAGTTTGTATCGCGGCATACGTACCGGCCATTCGCCTGGTATCGCATCGGGTTGGGGGTTGTCGTGGCCATCTGGCTGTTAGCCCGCTGATCGGGGCGCCAGGCTCGCACAGGTGGGCGGGTGCTCACCGCCCCTGCAGGGCCAACAGGCCCGTGTTTTCTTTACTTCTTGAGTGTGTGCAGCACGGGGCCATGCCGGTCTATGGCCAGCCAGCCGCCGCGCCCTGGGTGGTCGTGGTCGAAGTCCCAGTCTGGCAGCACGATGCGGGTGCAGGCCCCGGCAGGCATCTGCACAGCGTGTACCGCAGGCCTATGGGTATGCCCGTGCACCATAATGCGCGCACCGCTGTCCGTGAAAGCTTTTTTGATCGCCTCGGGCGCCACGTCCATGATGTCGCGAGGCTTGTAGCGGTTGGATGCCTGGCTGCGCCGGCGGGCCCAATCGGCAATGCGCCGTCGCGTGGGCAGCCCCAGTGATAGAAACACGCGCTGTACTCCGGGGTGGCGCACCACGCGCCGAAAGCGCTGGTAGCCCGGGTCGCCGGTGCAGTATTCGTCGCCGTGCGACAGTAGGATAAAGCCAGCGTCGGTGTTGAGCATGACGGGTTCGGGCAGCAGCTGTGCGCCGAGCGCCCGTGCCAAGCCGAGGCCCATCAGAAAATCGCGGTTGCCGCGCCCCAGCCACAGCGGGATGCGCGATGCCGTGTGACGCAGATGCCCTAGGGCATCTGCCAGCCAGGCCGGTGGCTCGCGCAGGGCATAGTCGTCGCCTATCCAGGCGTCGAAAATGTCGCCGCACAAAACCAGCGCATCGGCGCGCGTGGCGGCGTCATCCAGAAAACGATAGAACGCCTGGGCGGTGGCGGGCACCGCGGGGCCGAGATGAATATCCGAGGCAACCCAGACGGTGCCCGCCAGCGCCAGACGCGCAATGGGGGCGGGCAAGCTTATTCGACGACTGTCGCCTTCTCGATCACCACGTCTGTCACCGGAACGTCTTGATGAAAGCCCTTGCTGCCGGTTTGCACGCCCTTGATCTTATCGACCACCTCGGTGCCTTCGACAACTTTGCCGAACACGGCGTAGCCCCAGCCGTTAGGCGTGGGGGCGGTGAAATTGAGAAAGTCGTTGTCGGCCACGTTGATGAAGAACTGCGCGGTGGCCGAGTGCGGATCGGCCGTACGGGCCATGGCCAGCGTGTAGCGTTCGTTCTTCAGGCCGTTGTTGGCTTCGTTCTCGATGGGGGCGTGTGTTGGCTTTTGCTTCATGCCTGCTTCGAAGCCACCACCCTGGATCATGAAGTTATTGATGATCCGGTGAAAAATGGTGCCATCGTAGAAGCCTTCCTTGACATAAGTAAGAAAGCTTTCGACGGTTTTGGGCGCCTTTTCTGCGTTCAGTTCAATCAGGATATCGCCCTGGCTGGTTTGCAGGCTGACGCGGGGAGATGTGCTCATAGAGGTACCTTGGTTGGATGAGGTTGGCGCGGCCTGCCCGGCCCCGCTGAAGAACAGCGCCGGCAGCGCCGCGCAAACAACGATGCTCAGAACGGCCGCCGGCCGGGCGAGCATGCGGGTGGAGTGTACTAGGAAAGTATTCAACGCTTGATGATCCTTGTGGTTTCCTCTGCCCGTGCGGCGGCATCGCTGACACCCAGGCGTGCGGCATGCTCGAATTCGCGACGCGCCAGCATAAGATCGACATCGCCCAGGTTGGCTCGCGCCGTGGCATAGTTGGGATCGGCCGCCAATGCCATGTTCAAGGCCTCGCGCGCCATGTCGAGCTTGCCTTGCTTGACGTACTCCGACGCGAGGTTGTTCCAGGGTTCGGGCAGCTCAGGGTATGTGGTTGTCATGTGACGGTAGACATCGATCGCTTCATTGTGCCGCTCCAGCCCCGCCAACGCGCGGCCATGCAGGAACATAAGCTGTACATCAGTGCCGATGCCGCCCTGGTCGGCCAATTGTGTTTCACGTTTTTCGATGATGCCGAGCGCCTGCTGGTAGTCGCCCTGGTCGATCAGCGCCTGAATGCGGTCGGTGATCTGGGAGGGTGTCAGGGGAATGCTTGTGTCAACCTTTGGGGTGGCCGCCTCGAGCAGGCGAGCCAATGCTTTCCATCCTTTCTGAGGCTCCGGCTGATCGTCGAACAGCGGGCCGGTAGCATGCCGTACCGGCAAAGCAATGGTGTCGCCACTGAAAACAGGGTTGGCTGGACCCACCCCGATGGTCGCGTTAAGATCGACATGTGGTGTCAGCGCGGCCATTTGGGCCTGGCTGGCGCCAGACGCCACAGCCCCTGCTGCCAGGGCAATTGTCAATACATAAGGTGAAATTCGAGCCACGGGTGGTGCGCCTTCTGTAAGTACTGTAAGGGCTTGCTATACTAATCGACCGCCATTTTAGCCTTGCCTGCTGTCTCGAATCGAGTTTACAGCATGCGGTTCTATTGTTGACCAGGGCGCCGGGCTCCGACTGATATTCGTTTTTGATCGCACATGCTGCACATTTATAACACCCTTTCTCGTACCAAAGAGCCATTCAAAACCGTTGAAGCGGGCAAGGTGCGCATGTATGTGTGTGGCATGACAGTCTACGATTTCTGTCATCTCGGCCATGCGCGTATGCTGGTCAGCTTCGATGTCGTGCAGCGTTGGCTGCGGGCCAGCGGCTACGATGTCCGCTATGTGCGCAACATCACCGACATCGACGATAAAATCATCCGCAAGGCGGTGCAGACGGGCCAGCGCATGAGCCAAGTCACTACCTTCTACATTGATGCCATGCACGCCGACGAGCGCGCGTTGGGCGTGCAGACGCCCGACTACGAACCTCGCGCCACCGAGCACGTTGGCGATATGCTCGGCATCATCAGCTTGCTCGAGCAAAACGGCCTGGCTTACCGCTCCGACGACGGTGACGTCAACTACGCCGTGCGCCACTTCGAGGGCTACGGCAAGCTGTCCGGCCGTTCGCTCGACGACCTGCGCGCTGGCGAGCGTGTGGCCGTGTCCGCGGGCAAGCACGATCCGCTCGATTTCGTGCTCTGGAAAACCGCCAAAGAAGAAGAGCCACCCGAGTCCAAATGGGAGTCCCCGTACGGCCTGGGCCGGCCGGGCTGGCACATTGAATGCTCGGCCATGAGCAAGGCATTGCTTGGCTTGCCGCTCGATATCCATGGCGGCGGCCCCGATCTCAAATTCCCGCATCACGAAAACGAAATCGCGCAAACCGAAGGCGCATTCGGCGGTACTTTGGCGTCGGTGTGGATGCATTGCGGCCCATTGATGGTGGATGCCGACAAGATGTCCAAATCGTTGGGTAATTTCCGCACCATCCGCGCCACCATCGCGGCAGATGCCAAATTGCCCGACAGCAGCGCCAACTATCGCGCCAATCCGCGCGAGGCCGAAATGCTGCGCTTCTTCATTGTGCGCAATCATTACCGCAGCCCGCAAAATTACGCGCCCGACAACCTGCTTGATGCGCAGAACGCACTTGACCGGCTGTATCAGGCATTGCACAACGTGCCGCCTGAGTCTGTCGAGATCAATTGGGACCATCCACATCCGCAGGCCTTCCGCGCCGCCATGGATGACGACTTCAACACATCGGGCGCGGTCGCCGTGCTGTTCGAGTTGGCCAGCGAGGCCAATCGCACCCAATCAGCGCACGCCAGCGGCCTGATGCGCGCGCTGGGCGGCCTGCTCGGTCTGCTGCAGATGGATCCGGCGCAGTATCTGCGCTCGCCCAGTCGTTATCTGCAGCGCGCCGGTGGCGCAACGGTGGGCGAGGCGCTGGCCGACGAGGCCATCGACGCGCTCATCGATGAGCGGGCGGCGGCCAAGAAGGCCCGCGATTTCGCCCGTGCCGACGAAATCCGTGCGTCGCTGCATAAGCAGGGCATCGAACTCGAAGACAAGCCGGGTGGCCTCACCCAGTGGCGTCGCGCGTAACGGGGCGGTTTCATGTCAGACAGTATCGTGCCCGATAACGTCAAGCCCCTATTTTGGGACGAAGCCTCCGCTCATTTGATGGGCCGCGACCGCATCCTTAAAAAGCTCATCCCGCAGCATCGCACCGAATGGCTCGCTGCGCCCGGCACGCCTTTCGTCACGCTGGCCCGCGCCATCGTTGGCCAGCAGATTTCCGTGAGCGCCGCCAATACACAATGGGCGCGCTTCATCCAGGCATGCGGGCGCACGCCTACGCCGCGCACCGTCATCCGAGTCGCCGAGGCCGGTATCCGCGAGCTTGGCCTGTCCAAGCGCAAGGCCGAATACATTCTCGATCTCGCGCTGCATTTCGCTGATAAAAAGGTCAAGCCGTCCGCGTGGCAGGGCATGGACGACGAAGCCGTCATTGCCGAACTGTGCGCGATTCGCGGCATCGGCCGTTGGACGGCTGAAATGTTTCTAATCTTCAACCTGCAGCGGCCAGATGTCCTTCCCCTGGACGACCTGTCTCTGCTCAAGGCAATTTCGCTACACTATTTCAGTGGCGAACCCGTGTCGCGCTTCGAAGCGCGGGAAGTTGCCCAGGCTTGGGCGCCGTGGCGTACAGTCGCCACTTGGTATCTCTGGCGCAGCCTCGACCTTGCCTGCGTACGCTACTGACAACGCATTGCCTCATTCGGGATAACATAGCTCCTATGCGTAATACCTACCTGGAATTCGAGCAGCCGCTGGCCGAGCTCGAGAACAAGATTGAAGAGTTGCGTTTCGTGCAAACCGACTCTGCCGTCGATATCTCAGAAGAGGTCAGCCGGCTGCAACAGAAAAACCAGGCATTGGCCAAGAGCATCTATGCCAAGCTCACGCCTTGGCAAACGGCCCTGGTCGCGCGGCATCCGCAGCGGCCTTACACGCTCGATTACCTGCGCGAGCTTTTCACCGATTTTCACGAGTTGCACGGCGACCGCATGTATGCCGACGACCAGTCCATCATTGGCGGCCTGGCGCGTTTCAACGGCATACCCTGCATGGTCATCGGCCACCAGAAAGGCCGCGACACCAAAGAGCGCGCCATGCGTAACTTCGGCATGCCTCGCCCCGAAGGCTATCGCAAGGCGCTGCGCCTCATGCGTCTGGCCGAAAAATTCAAGCTGCCCATCTTTACCTTCGTCGACACCCCGGGCGCGTATCCCGGCATCGGTGCCGAGGAACGCGGGCAATCAGAAGCCATCGGCCATAATCTGTACGCCATGGCCGAGCTCAAGGTGCCCATTATTGTTACCGTGATCGGCGAAGGTGGGTCTGGCGGTGCGTTGGCCATCGCCGTGGGCGACGTTGTCATGATGCTGCAATATGCCACTTACGCGGTAATTTCACCCGAAGGCTGCGCCTCCATTCTCTGGCGCAGCGCCGATAAGGCCTCGGTAGCCGCCGAGGCGCTCGCCATCACGGCGCCGCGCCTCAAAGAACTCGGCCTGATCGATCGCATCGTCAACGAGCCTGTCGGCGGCGCGCACCGCGACCCAGCCATGATGGCTCGCCAGCTCGGCCGGGCCTTGTCCGATTCGCTGCGCCAGGTGCAAGGCTTGTCCACCGAACAACTTCTTCAGCAGCGCCTGGCCCGCCTGATGTCTTACGGTCGCTTCCAAGAAGCCGGCTAAACAGCCATGCCTGACGCGGCGTTCTGGCAAACGCCCGCTAGCGGGCCACTGCTGCGGGCCATTGCGAGCGCGCTGGACGGGCTTGCGCAGGGCAGCGCAGTGAATGCGTCCATTGCCGTCGCGCTCAGCGGCGGGGCCGATTCCGCCATGCTGGCCGCGCACGCTGCGCGCGTTGCGCGCCAGCGTGGCTTGGCCTTGCATTGCCTGCATGTGCATCACGGCCTGCAAGCCAGCGCCGACGACTGGCAGGAACACGCCCATACGCTGGCGCGCTTGCTTGGTCTGTCATGCCACACCTGTTATGTGCGTATCGAGGCGGCCGCAAGCCGCAGCGACGGCATCGAATCCGCCGCGCGCGATGCCCGCTATGCTGCGCTGGCTGGCTTGGCACATGCCCTGGGCATACAGCATGTTCTGCTGGCGCATCACCTCGACGACCAAGCCGAAACCGTGCTACTGCGCCTGCTGCGCGGGGCAGGGCCTACGGGCTTGGCCGCCATGGCGCCGCTTACCGTACGAGACGGCATTACCTACGCGCGCCCGTGGCTGGACATCCGCCGCGACCTCATTCTGGCCCAGGCGGGCGCCTTTGCCCGGCACACGGGCTGGAAGCCAGTGCAGGATCCCACCAATGTCGACGAGCACTACACCCGCGCTGCTGTGCGCGAACGGTTGGCCCCAGCGCTCAATGATCGCTGGCCGGGCTGGCAGGGCGCTCTGGCCCGCCATGCGCGCCAGAGCGCCGAATTGCGGGACATCCTCGATGAGGTAGCGGCGCAGGATTTCGCGACACTGGCGCCGTCCGCCGACGGTACTGATTTTTCGCTGGCGGCTTGGCGGCTGTTGTCGGCGCCGCGCCAGGCGCTGGTCTTGCGCCACTGGCTGGCAGGCCTGGGCCTGCGGATGCCCACCGACGCGCGCCTGCGCGATCTCATGCGCCAGCTCAGGCAGTTGCATGCCTTGGGGCATGATCGGCAGATGCAGGTCAAACACGGCGACTACCTGATCGTGTGTAAGCGGGGAAGGGTGGGTGTGGAGCGCGCGGTCTATTGATCTGTTTGGCTGGCGCGGCGTGCGCATGCCGGTGGTGGCCATGTCCCGCGTTCCTTGCGCACCGGGCCTTGCTGATTTCGCCGGCGCATGCTGCGGCTGGCAAGCTTGGCCCGCCGTACCGCACTGCGCCGACAGCGCCTGCGAAAAACGCTAAAATAGCCCGTTTGCCTATCTGCGTCGGGGTAAAGCCGGCACGTTCAGCGCGGATCCAGGCTTTTCACTGATGTCATCCATTAACGCAGAGTAAAAGATGTCCCTGATCGTTCACAAATACGGCGGCACTTCGATGGGATCCATCGAGCGCATCCAGAATGTCGCCCGCCGCGTCGCCAAGTGGCAGGCAGCCGGGCACCAGGTTATCGTGGTGCCGTCCGCCATGTCAGGCGAAACCAACCGCCTGCTGGGCCTAGCCAAAGAAATCACGCCCCAGCCCGATACCCGCGAGCTCGATATGCTGGCAGCCACGGGTGAACAGGCCAGCAGTTCCCTCTTGGCCATGGCGCTGCTGTCGCAGGGTGTGCCCGCGCGCAGCTATGCTGGCTGGCAGGTGCCGGTGCGCACCGATTCCTCGTACACCAAGGCCCGCATCGAATCGATCGACGACTCCCGCATCCGCGCCGATCTTGACGCCGGCCGCGTGGTCATCGTCACCGGCTTTCAAGGCGTGGACGCAGAAAACAACATCACCACGCTGGGGCGCGGCGGCTCCGATACCTCCGCAGTGGCCGTAGCCGCCGCGCTGGGCGCCGACGAATGCCTCATCTTCACCGATGTCGACGGCGTCTACACCACCGATCCGCGCGTCGTGCCCGAAGCACGCCGGCTCAATGTCGTCTCCTTCGAGGAAATGCTGGAAATGGCCTCGCTGGGCTCCAAGGTGCTGCAGATACGCTCGGTCGAATTCGCCGGCAAATACCGCGTGCCTGTGCGTGTGCTCTCATCCCTGACCGACCCCATGATTCCGCTCGAAGAAGAAATGTCTTCGGGCACACTGATTACTTTCGAGGAAGATAAGAAAATGGAAGCTGCCGTTGTTTCGGGCATCGCCTTCAGCCGCGACGAAGCCAAGCTTACCTTGCTGGCCGTACCCGACAAGCCGGGCGTCGCATTCGCCATCCTGGGCCCCGTCGCCGCTGCCAACATCGATATCGACACCATCGTCCAGAACCAGTCTGTGCAAGGCACGACTGACTTCTCCTTCACCGTCAATCGCAACGATTTTGCGCGCACGCTCGATCTGCTCAAGAACCAGATCGCGCCCGCCGTCGGTGCCGCCGAAGTCGTTCCCGACGACAAGGTCTGCAAGGTGTCCATCGTCGGTATTGGCATGCGCAGCCACGTCGGCGTCGCCAGCCTGATGTTCCGTACGCTGGCCGAAGAAGGCATCAACATCCAGATGATCAGCACCAGCGAAATCAAAACCTCGGTCATCATCAACGACAAGTATATGGAACTTGCCGTGCGCGCCTTGCACAAGGCCTTTGGCCTCGACCAGGACACGCCCACCGTCAAGCTTTGATCGTTACATAGGCCGGCACCGTGCCCCACATGTGCCGGCCGTCCGCATGATCGCTGCGGCGCGTGTCCAATCCACACCAAGCCGCACACGCAAGCCTGGCCCGCGTTCCATGCAGAATGCCAAAATATCATGCTAGAATACCGGACTTGAATTCGGAGACATGGCCGAGAGGTTGAAGGTACTCCCCTGCTAAGGGAGCATACGGCTTATACCCGTATCGAGGGTTCGAATCCCTCTGTCTCCGCCAATTCATTTTCCACAACAATGGATCACAACACAGAAACCCGCATGTTTAAACGCATTGCGGGTTTTTTATTATCTATGGCCGTATACGACAGTGTATGGACATACAGCGTTAGCGGGGGGGTATATTGGGGGGTATCTGCTAAATCTTCAGTTTGGATACCCAAAAATGGCCTTATCCGATACCACCATTCGACAGAAAGCCCGCCCCCAGGCCCGTTGCGTTCAAGCTGGCCGATAGCGGCGGGCTGTTCCTTTATGTGACACCGGCGGGTTCCAGGCTATGGCGTTGGAAGTATCGCCACAGTGGCAAAGAGCGCTTAATGAGTTTTGGCGCTTACCCTGATGTATCACTCGCCCAGGCGCGTGAGTTGCATAGACAGGGCAGGGCCGTCCTAGCTACGGGCATCGACCCAATGGCTGAACGCAAGGCGGAAAAGCAGACTGATACCGTGACCTTTAAAGCGGTAGCCGAAAAATGGCATCAGCACTGGAAACCCGGCAAGACGCCCAAACATGCCAAGGACGTTTGGCGCCGCTTGGAACTGGATATTATATTGCCGACATTGGGCAGGGTGCCGGCTGGCGATCTGACGGCGGCCCAGGTTCGCGACTGCGTGAAGGCTATCGAGGCGCGGGGCGCGCTGGACATCGCCAAGCGCCAGCTACAGAAGTGCAGCCAAATCATGCGTTATGCGGTGGCCCACGACTTGGCCGAGCGCAACCCGGTGGCCGATATTCAGCCATCTGACATTTTGCCCGCACGTAAGAAGCGCAACTATGCGCGCCTGGATGCCAAAGATTTGCCGCAGTTGTTGCGGGACATGGACGGTTATGTGGGCGGTGAGCATACCCGGCTGGCCCCTTCAACTGATGGCGCTCACTTTCGTGCGCACCGGCGAATTGATCGGTGCCAAGTGGGGCGAATTTGATGCGCTGGAAGCCGCACGTTGACGGAGCGGGCAAGGGGTACCCCCTGAACCATCTACATCCATTTCGCTATACGTTGGCCGTTAACCACAGCGCGGGGCCGGTCGAGGTTGAAATACGCGTGGCGTTCGCCATGCAATGCTTTACCCGTGCCCGTGCTGATGGTGATGATGACAGCCATCTGTACCGCGATGCCCGTGAAATCCGCAGCTTTTGCCCTGATCGATATGCCTTGTCCTGGCAGTTACCTGATATCGCCCGTACCTTGACTGAAAGGCGGTGCAGTTTTGCCAAGGCTGATAACTATGTGACCATCGATATGCAAGCGGTAGACGGGGTGACCGCCCAGTACGGCGTCTTTTTCAACGTCATGCGCAAGGATGGCAATGCTGTGCTGTTGACCATCCAGAGTGCCTACCAACTGGGGGCCGGCAAACAGGTGCCTGGGCGCGGGTCGGTTAGATTTGCTCGTTTGGTGGAATTAACCCTTGCCGGGATCAAGCCACGGGTGCCGCGTTACCATCACGATGACGCGCACGTGCTCCTTGCCCGGCAATCGCTTCAAATAGCTGCGCAGGCTCGCTTCTGAGCGCCCCGGCACCACATCGAACACCTTGTGGTGCTTCAAATCGACCAACGTGGTGGCGTAGCCCTTCTTGCGGCTAAAGAAGTGCTCATCGATACCCAGCACCTGTGGGCAGGCTCGGCCAGAGAGCTCCGAGACCCGTTGCTTGATAAAGGACTGGTACCAGCGCTCGACGGTGGCGCTACCGATCCGGTGCGTGCGCGTCAGTTGGCGTTGGCTCACGCCCCCATCGTGGGCCTCGAAGACCTCCAGGCGATACGCCTCGGTGGCGCGGCGCCGGGGCCGGATGCCCGCAAAACGGTGGCGAAAATAGCGATTGCAGTCGGTGCAGTGATACTTGGGTACGGCCAGGTGCAGCACCATCAGTTGATTGCCCTGGCGAGTGTGCTTGAGCGTACGCGGGTGCGTCGCTTTAATCCGTACCGCCTCTTGCTGGCAATGGATGCACGTGTTTCTTTGCAAAAACAAGTTTAATGAATGTCGCTGTCCCCCTTTAACGATGAAGAGCCCCTAGTCATCATGCCACCGCCGCTGATGGCGCCATGGCCAGCCGCGGTGGTGATGCCACCCCCAATCGTGGTATGGCCGGTACGGCTCAACATACCAATCATCGTACGGTTCGATATACACGCCGCCATAGTAGTGATGGCGGTAATAGCCATCGTCATAGACGACACAGCCGCCCAGCGTCAGCAACAGTGCGGCGATTGCCAGGATCTTCATTGATATCTCCGGGGTGTTCATCTGGTCTGGCGCAATTCGGCACCTGATCGCTGGAGCACCTGCCCGGGCAGGTCAGGGGGCAGGCTTATACACGGCGGGCCTGTGTTCCTGCATCGACCGCCTTCAGGGGCGGCGCGCGCCCTGGCCGCGATTGCGCTGGCTCAGTTGATCCTGGCTGGAGCCGATCTGGCTGGTGTGACCGTCCTTCTTGCTGCGGTTCTGCTGGTCACCGTGGCTTTTTTGCTCTTCGCGGCGAGTATCGTCGTTTTGTGCCTGTTCGCGTTGCGGGGTTTTTGAAGCGTTCATGATGGACTCCTTGTGACGCTGGGCCGCCCAGTGTCAGCAAGTGATGTGCCTGGTGTCTCCCGAAACTCGCATGCGGCGCGCCAGGACGTCGCCCGAAACACGCTAGAATGATCGGCTCACATGAATTCCAAGACGCATGCGCCGCTTCGACTACATTGAGCTCGCCGTCATGCTCGCGACCGTCGTGCAATGGGTGGTCCTGGCAACGATCACCGGTATCATCGTCGGCACGGGCACGAGCCTGTTCCTGCACGCACTTTTCTTTGCCTCTGGAAAAACCGCAGGCGTTACACCATGGCTAACAATGATTTTGTTGCCGCTGGGCGGTCTGTGCAATGGGCTATTGCTGCATTATGGTTATCTTCGCCTTAATACAACCGGCCTCAAAGACTCTGTCATTGCATCCGTGCACAGCCAAGGCGGCCATATGCCGTTCAGAACCCTGCCGATCAAACCATTGGCCGCCATCATCACCCTGGCCTCGGGCGGTTCAGCGGGCAAGGAAGGCCCATGTTCACATATCGGCGGTACCCTGGCCTCGGGATTGGGCCGGGTACTGGATGTGAACTCGGAAGTACAAAAGCGTCTGGTGGCCTGCGGTGTTAGCGCCGGTTTTGCCAGCGTATTCGGGACACCGATCGCGGGCGCTATATATGGCGTAGAGGTGCTGGCAATCGGTCGAATTCGGCACGATTTTCTGTTTCCGGCCATCATCGCGGGGGTCGCATCTTTCGAGATCAGCAAAATGTGGGGAATCCCGTACGAACACTACGATCTTGGGTTGTTACCTACGTTCTCCGAGATAGTTTTTCTCAAGACGATCATTATCGGCATCCTTTGCGGTGTGGCGGCGTGGATTTTCGTCGACCTGGTGGGGGTCAGTCGCTCGGGCTTCACGGCGCTGCGTAATCGTTTCAATATCTGGCCGCCGCTCATGCCTTTGCTGGGCGGGCTGCTGCTTGCGCTGCTTACCCTGTTGGTGTCTACCGACTACCTTGGTTTGAGTCTGCCCATGATGGACAATGCGTTGCGTGGCCAGCCCTCCCCGTATTTCGGGTTTTTCTGGAAGGCGCTGCTGGTGGCGATAACATTGGGCTCCGGTTTCTATGGCGGTATCGTCACGCCCCAATTCGTCATCGGGGCAATGGTCGGGAGTGCGTTCGCGCCGTTGTTGGGGATCACCCCCGCGCTGGGGGCGGCGGTCGGGTTGGTGTCCGTGGTTGCGGCGGCGTCCAATACGCCCGTCGCTGCTATCCTGATGGGGGTAGAGCTGTTTGGCGGGGTGGCGGGCACCGTCTATGTGGCGGGGGCGAGCATTGCGGCTTACTTGGTCATCGGGCATCGCAGTGTTTATCCAGACCAGATTCTCGCGTATTCGAAATCGTCCTGGATGTATGTGCCGCCCGACCTGCCGATTGGCACCGAAAAAGCACGGCTGTCTTATGGTTTGCTCAGGTCGCTTAGCCGATACCGCGTGGGGCATTGGATCAGGCAGCACAAAAAAAATCGAAAACCGTAACTTATGTCGACATAGACGAGGAAGTAATCATGGCTGATATCAATCTCTGGCGTTCGTTGCTATTCGTGCCGGCGTCCAGCGACCGTTTCATTGAAAGCGCAATGCGGCGCAGTGCCGACGTTCTGCAGCTCGATCTCGAAGACAGTGTAGCGCCACAGGACAAGGAAATGGCGCGCCGCAAAGTGGCCGAGGTGGCGCCGCGCTTTGTGCAGGCGGGTTTCGATGTGGTGGTGCGCATCAATCGGCCGTGGCGCATGGCGCTTACCGATATCGAGCACTCGGTGTGTGCGTCGGTGGCCGCATTAACGCTGCCCAAGGTGCCTGATGCCTCGTATATCCGCTATATCGGCGAGGTGCTGGACGAGGTCGAGGCCGAGAAAGGGTTGCCCATTGGCCACACCCGCCTGATCGCAATGGTTGAAGATCCGCAGGGCCTGGAAAACATGCGCGATATCGCCCGCGCACCAAGGATGTGCGGCCTGATTGTTGGCGCGGAAGACCTTGCCGCCACGATGCGCATGGCGGTCAGCGATGATTCACTCTACATCCCCAATGCGTTGGCTGTGGCGGCCTGCCGCGGTGCGGGTATCGTGCCTATTGGTTTCGTTGGCTCGGTGGCCGATTTCAATGACGAAGGCGTGTTTCGCGACAAGATCCGGCGCGCCCGCGGTCTGGGTTTTGATGCGGCGTTCTGTATCCATCCCAAGCAGGTCGAGATCGTCAATGAGGAGTTCTCGCCGCGCATCGAAGCAGTGGAAGAGGCACGTGCATTGGTGGTCGAATTCGAAGCCCAGAAGGCCGCCGGCAGGGCGGCCTGCACTTTCAAGGGGCGGATGGTGGATATGCCCGTCGTGATCCAGGCGAAGCAGCTGATCGAACGCTACGACGCCTTTGCCGCCCGCGCGGCCCGCAGGTCAGCGGCGTAGCGGGCGCGGGGTAGGGGGCTGCTGCGTCTTGCGGCTGCATAGCGCGGCGTCGTCGGTTGGTGTTCGCGACGCCGCTCGCCTGTTTCCAGAGAGGCTGGCCAACCAGGGGCGGCGAGCAGCGTTGCAGGTGAAGGGCTGCTGTCTCGTCAAAGATCAGTTTTGCACGACCTGTACTGTGCGCCAAAGCGCTCGGCGCGGGCCTGCACTTGCCCGGCCACGCGCTTGAGCCAGGCCTTGCGGTCGTAGCTGCGGGTGCGAAACCCCGTCCAACCTTCGTGGTAGTTCAGGTACTGGTTGTACGCGTCCCACTTCGAGGTGCCATTCAGCCGCTGGGCTTTGTTCATATACCAGCCCATGAAGTCCAGGGCGTCGCCGAAGTTATCGCGACTGGCCAGCCAACTGCCCGCTTCCTGCTTGTAGTCGCTCCAGGTTTCATCTTTGGCTTGCGCATACCCATAAGCGGAACTGACTCGACCCCAAGGGATAAACCCCAGCAGATAGCGGCGCGGTGGCATCGCGTCATGGCGAAAGCTGGATTCCTGGTAAACCACGGCCAGCGCGACCTGTGGCGGCACCCCCCATTTGCGTTGCGTTGCCAACGCTGCATCGTGCCAGTCGGGTTTCTCGCGAAAAATCGCACAGATATTTTCGGGATTCTGGGGCGGTGTTGTGGCGCAGCCAGCGGCTAACGCCACCAATGACAGCAGCGCGAGGCGCGCGGGCCGGGCAAGTGGAGAGGGGTTGGTTCTTATTGATAGCATCGTGGAGGTTCGGCCGGCAGGCAAAAGGGCATTGCTGCCGTGAATGTCAGGCACCGAAATATCTCGTTACCCTAACACAACCTTGCAGGCGCCTTCAATCGCAGGGCGCCGGCATGGCATGCATGCTGGAGCATATGTTGCGCGCACGCCATTACCTATAATGCTGTTTTCCCTCCATCGACGATGTCTGTGCCATTGCAGAATACCCAGTCTCCTCTACACCCTGCCGAAGCCGTGCATGCCGAGCTCGTCGCCGTGCTGGTTGCCGTCAGCCAGGGGCAGCCCCGCGTGCTGGTTCGTGGCAACAGCCACGCCTTGCCGGCCGGCCCGCTTGAATCATCGCATCGATCATTGCAGGCTGGGCTCAGGGCCTGGGTCGAGGCGCAAACGCACCATCCGCTCGGCTATATCGAGCAGTTGTATACCTTTGCCGATCGCGACCGCGCCAACCGCGAAGGGCAGCGTGTGATTTCTGTCAGCTATCTGGGTCTTACCTGCGAACGCGATCCCGCCACCCTGGCCGGCGATGCAGAACTGGACACCGGCAACTGGCAGGATTGGTATCGTTATTTTCCCTGGGAAGACTGGCGCGGCGGCACGCCGGGCATGGTCACCCATCAGATCCGGCCGGCTTTGCTTGGCTGGAGCGAGGCGCCTGACGATGCCGCCGCACG
Source organism: Pusillimonas sp. TS35 (assembly GCF_009857885.1). GTDB lineage: Bacteria > Pseudomonadota > Gammaproteobacteria > Burkholderiales > Burkholderiaceae_B > Allopusillimonas > Allopusillimonas lactea. The sequence continues at coordinate 267,905 of NZ_WWER01000004.1, forward strand.
TCGTCAGCGCCGTCAGCGTGTCGTCGACACCTTTGGCCGCGAGGATGATGACTGGAACGAAGAACTCGTGCTGCAGCGCTACGAGCTATTATTCGAGGCCGGGTTGGTGCCCGAGGCGCGTCAGCGCCTGGAAGCAGGCGTTCAGGGGCTGCCGCAGCCTATCCCGGGGGACGTCATGCTGCATGACCACCGTCGTATTCTTGCCACTGCCATGGCGCGCCTGCGCGCCAAGATCCGTTATCGGCCTGTGGTGTTCGAACTGATGGCGCCCGAGTTCACGCTGCTGCAACTGCAGCAAACCTTCGAGGCTGTGGCGGGCCGCAGCCTGCACAAGCAGAATTTTCGGCGTTTCATCGAGCAGCAGGCGCTGGTCGAGGAAACCGGCGCCATGGCGCGCGGTACGGCGGGCCGGCCGGCCAAGCTGTTCCAGTTTCGTGGCGACGTCATGCGCGAGCGTGCAATCGCTGGCAGTAAGTTGCCGCTGGCGCGCTGATCTTGCGTTAGCGCTATCGTCATTCCGCTGGGTGGAGCGCACGGCTCATAACTCACGTACTCCGCCTCTATTCCGGCCTCTGAGCGTTTGGAACCCAGTGATACGGGTTCGGTTCGCTCTTGACCGTGCATGAAATGCAACATCCACGCTTGACGATCAATTATGCTCACTGCTAGCATAAGTAATCAGCCAGCCTAGGCTGGTGATGCTGTAGGGCAGGATGCGTCATTCTGCTCGTTTTTATTTTCCAGTTAATACTCAAAATGAGCATAATTGATCTCGACACCTCTTTGAGCACCGGCCAACAGGTGGTCGTGCCGCCATTGCCCGCTGTCATGCTTGAGCCGCTGGTGCGTGATGCCCTACGCGAAGACCTGGGCCGGGCAGGCGACCTGACCTCGGACGCAATCGTGCCTGCGCATGTCTGCGTTCGCCTAAAGCTTGCCGCGCGCCAGCATGGTGTGCTTGCAGGCCTGGACCTGGCGCGCATTGCGTTCCGTACCATGGACCCCGATGTGGTGATTTCCGCCCTGCGCGAAGACGGCGCGCGCCTGTTGCCCGGCGACGATATTGCTATCATTGAGGGCAATGCCAGGGCCATGCTGGGCGCCGAACGTACAGCGTTGAACCTGTTGTGCCATCTCAGCGGCATCGCCACGGCAACCGCGTCTATTGCAGACGCTATCCGCCCGTACGGTACCCGTGTGAGTTGCACGCGCAAGACGGCGCCTGGCCTGCGCGCAGTGCAGAAGTATGCCGTCCGCGTGGGTGGTGGCAGCAACCACCGCTTCGGGCTGGACGATGCCGTCCTGATCAAGGACAACCATATCGCGGTGGCGGGGGGCGTGGCTGAAGCTGTGCGGCGCGCGCGCGCTTATGTTGGCCATATGGTGCGCATCCAGGTTGAAGTGGACACGCTCGAACAGCTCGACGAGGCGCTGGCGTTGAATGTCGAGGCTGTTCTTCTGGACAACATGGAGCCCGATATGTTGCGCGAGGCGGTCCGCCGGGTGGATGGCCGTGCAATCACTGAAGCATCGGGGCGAATCACTGCTGAAACCGCCCCCGCCGTGGCCGCCACGGGCGTCAACCTGATTGCTGTGGGTTGGATCACCCACAGTGCGCCGGTGCTTGATATCGGCCTGGATGCCGAGTATGCCTGAGGTGAAACGTACCCCGTCGCGTCCGCGCAAAGCCTTGCGAGTCGTGAGCGTGGCCCTGGGTGCGGGCGCGCTGGCGCTTGCAGCGATGGTGGGCGCCGTGCAGTCGCGCGGCCAAGTCGTCGGTGCCGGGGCACACGATGTATTTCCAGATCGGCCTATTACCTTGGTCGTGACATTTCCGCCCGGCGGAGGTACCGACACGCTGGCGCGCCGCCTGGGCCAGCGGCTGGAGTCTGTCCTGGGCCAGCCGGTGATTGTCGAAAACCGCGCTGGCGCCAGCGGCAATATCGGCGCCAATTGGGTTGCCCGTGCCCGCCCGGATGGTTATACCCTGCTGGTCGTCAATAGTTCCTACGCGATCAATCCGGGTGTCTTCCGCGAGTTGGGTTTCGATCCGGTGCATGACCTGCGCGGCGTCATCAATGTGGCCTATGTGCCTTCTGTATTGGTGACCAAGCCCAACGCACATTGGTCCGACCTGGGCAATGCGCTCGAAGATCGCGGTGATCTGGAGCGACCCGCGCCATCCTTTGCCAGTTGCGGCAATGGCACGCCTCAGCACCTTGCAGGCGAAATGTTGATGGAACGTGCGCAGGCCGCTTGGCTGCATGTGCCCTACAAAGGTTGTGGCCCCGCACTGGCGGCCGTTACCGCAGGCAATGTCGATTTTGCGATCATTACCGCGTCAAGCGCGATCCCGCTTATCAATGCGGGGACGCTGCGGCCGTTGGCGGTAACCTCGCCGGCGCGATCCACACTGCTGCCGCGGGTGCCCACGGTTGCCGAGGCTGGGTATCCTGGTTACGCGTTGGACCAGTGGCACGGTTTGCTGGCGCCCGCTGCAACACCCGATGCAGTCATTGAGCGTTTGAATCAGGCAGTGGCTGACGTGATGCGTGACCCAGGCATGGTCGCTGGGCTCCGGGCGGTCGGCTATGCCACCACGACAACCAGCGCTGCGGCATTCCAGGAAATCATCGAGGGCGACATCACGCGTTTTGCCGCCTTGACGAAGAAAATGGGCTTGCGGGTAGACTAGCGACTGGTGCAATCATAACCAGGAGACGCCCGCATGATCACTGTATACGCCATCAACGGGGTGATACCCGTGGTGGATCCCTCTGCGTTCGTCCATCCCACCGCAGTGCTGATCGGCGACGTCATCATCGGGCCGGGGGTGTACGTGGGCCCTGCCGCCTGCCTGCGCGGGGATTTCGGGCGCATCGTGATGAACGCTGGCTCTAATGTGCAGGATTGCTGTGTGATTCACGGCGTATCCGAAAACGACACCATCATCGAAGAAGATGGCCATATTGGCCATGGTGCGGTGTTGCATGGCTGTCGCATCGGCCGCAATGCGATGGTGGGCATGAATGCTGTGGTGATGGATCAGGCCGACGTGGGCGAGGAAAGCATCGTGGGTGCCATGGCTTTCGTCAAAGCTGGCATGGTGATCCCTGCGCGCAGCCTGGTGATGGGTGCGCCTGCGAAAGTGGTGCGCCAGCTCGATGACGCCGCTGTGGCGCGCAAATCAATGGGTACGCAGCAATACAAAGACCTGGCGGTGCGGTCGCTGGCCACCATGCAGGCTACAGCGCCGCTGCCGGCACCCGAATCCGGGCGCCCGCATATCGCGCAGGTACTGAAGGGTGGTGCCGGCTAATCGAAGATATCGCCATTGACCAGGATAGACCGGTCAACCTTGCGGATGTCGGTGTGCCCGCAAAATGCCATGGACACATCCAATTCGTTCGCCAGCATCTGCAGGCAGCGCTGCACACCCGGCTGCCCCATGGCGCCGAGTGAATACAAGAACGCGCGCCCGATCATCGTGCCGCGCGCGCCCAGCGCGACGGCCCGCAGAATATCTTGCCCAGACCGGATGCCGCCGTCCACGAACACCTCGATATCCTTGCCTGCGGCCTGAACTACAGCCGGCAGGGCGGAGATGGACGATGGTGCGCCGTCGAGCTGGCGGCCGCCATGGTTGGAGACAACCAGCGCATCTGCACCGCACTGGGCGGCAATGCGCGCGTCGGCGGCATCCATTACGCCTTTCAGGATTAGCTTGCCGCCCCAGCGTTTCTTGATCCATTCGATATCGTTCCAGCTCAGTGTTGGGTCGAACTGGCTGGCGGTCCAGGCCGACAGCGAGCCGACGTCGGACACCCCCTTGGCGTGGCCAATGATGTTGCCGAAGCCGCGGCGTTGTGTGCCCAGCATGTCGATGCACCAGCGCGGCTTGGTAAGCAGGTTCAGCAGATTGGCCAATGTGGGCTTGGGCGGCGTCGATAAACCGTTCTTGATGTCTTTGTGGCGCTGGCCCATGACTTGCAGATCGAGCGTGAGCACCAGCGCCGAGCAGGCGGCGGCGCGCGCGCGGTCGATAAGGCGGCCGATGAAATCGCGGTCGCGCATTACATAGAGCTGGAACCAGAACGGCCGCGACGTATGCGCAGCCACGTCTTCGATCGAGCAGATGCTCATCGTGGAAAGTGTGAAGGGGATGCCGAAGGCCTCGGCCGCCTTGGCTCCTAGAATCTCGCCGTCCGCGTGCTGCATGCCTGTCAGGCCGGTGGGAGCGATCGCCACTGGCATGGCAACATCTTCGCCTATCATCGACGTGCGCAGATTGCGCGATTCAATATTCACGGCCACACGCTGTCGGAACTTCAATCGCTCCAGGTCGGTTTCGTTGGCGCGATATGTGGATTCCGTCCATGAGCCCGAGTCCGCGTAATCGTAGAACATGCGTGGTACACGTCGCATGGCCAGGCGGCGGAAGTCTTCGACACAAGTCATCTGGGCGGGGGTGGGCAAGGCGGGCTCCTGGGGCGAGATTGTTGGACCATGTGCACACGGCAGGGCGGCACAACCTGGCGCGCAGGACGTGCGGCCCCTGCCGGGCTACATTATCGCCGGCTCGGGCGGTCCGGGGCGTATTATTTTTTGTGGCCTTATTTTATGTGGCTTGTGGTGATCCGCCTTGATCAGGTGCGCGGCAAACCTCCCCCTTCAGGGCGGGGAAGGATAGCGCGGACGGCGAGCCGTCCTTTGGGTGGTCAGTGCGGCGTCCGCTGCTGTTCGATGTACTGGCGGATGACGTCGATGGGCGCACCGCCACAGCTACCGGCAAAATAGGACGGCGACCATAACGCGCCGCCCCACAGCTTCTGGCGAATGCTGGGGTGGTTTTTCTTGCGGATCATTCGGCTGGATACGCCCTTCAAGCTGTTGACCAGCGCCGAAACAGAAATCTTGGGAGGGTAGTTCACCAGCAGGTGAACATGGTCATCCTCGCCATCGAACTCAGATAGCTGCGACTCGAAGTCGGCGCAGACGCTGGCGAAGATGCTGCGCAGGTCGTCCAGTATCTCTTTGGTGAAGACGTCGCGCCGATACTTGGTCACAAAGACCAAGTGAACGTGCATCAGGAAAACGCAGTGTCTACCCTGGCGAATATCGTTGTCGTTGTTCATAGACCAAACTATACTATGCCCATGCAACGCCTCCAAGCCTTCAAATACGAACTTCGGCCAGATGGCCAGCAAACACGCCAGATGGCGCGTTTCGCGGGTTCCTGCCGGTTCGTTTACAACAAGGCGCTGGCGATGCAACAAGCCAACCATGAAGCGGGCGGCAAGTTCATCGGCTACGTGGCGATGGCCAAGGAACTGACCGCCTGGCGCAACGGCAGCGAAACGCCGTGGCTCAAGGATGCGCCCGTGCATCCGCTGCAACATGCGCTCAAGGACTTGGAGCGGGCCTACAAGAATTTCTTCGCCAAGCGAGCGGCATTCCCGCGCTTCAAGAAGAAGGGCCAGCGGGATCGCTTCCGCTACCCCGACGCCAAGCAGATCAAGCTCGATCAGGTCAACAGCCGCATCTTCCTGCCCAAGCTGGGCTGGCTGCGCTACCGCAACAGCCGTGATGTGCTGGGTACTGTCAGGAATGCCACTGTCAGCCAATCGGGTGGCAAGTGGTTCGTGAGCATCCAGACCGAGCGCCAAGTCGCGCAGCCCATGGCGCAGTCCAGCAGTGCTATCGGCATCGACATGGGCATTGCCCGCTTTGCCACGCTGAGCGACGGCAGCTATCTGGCGCCGCTGTCCAGCTTCAAGAAGCACGAAGCCCGTCTGCGCCGTGCGCAGCAGGCGATGAGCCGCAAGACCAAATTCAGCAGCAACTGGAAGAAGGCGAAAGCTAAAGTACAACGCATCCATACCCGCATCGGCAACTGCCGCCGCGACTACCTGCACAAGGCCACGACCACGATCAGCCAAAACCACGCGATGGTGTGTATCGAGGACTTGCAGGTGCGCAACATGAGCAAATCAGCGGCAGGCAGCGCCAAGAAGCCGGGTAAAAACGTGAAGGCCAAATCCGGCCTGAACAAAGCCATCCTCGATCAAGGCTGGTTCGAGTTCCGCAGGCAGCTTGAGTACAAGCTGGCGTGGGCGGGCGGTTGGCTCATTGCCGTGCCGCCGCACAACACCAGCCGGACATGCCCAGCCTGCGGCCATGTCCACGCGGACAACCGCAAGACGCAGGCGCGGTTTGCGTGCGTGCGGTGCGGCTACGAGGAAAACGCCGATGTGGTCGGCGCGATAAATATTCTGGCGCGGGGACACCGCGTTGCAGCCTGTGGAGAGGACGTCAGCCGTGCAAGGCCCGCAAGGGCCAAGCGTGCAGCCTCTGCGAAGCAGGAACCCACCGAAGCGACGCACAGCAGCCTTGCGCCGCTGTGAGCGCCGTAGGAATCCCCTTTCTTTAGGGGGGAGGATGTCAACGTCGTCTGCTTATACGCATGCCTCAGGGCTGCAGCGGTTCGAACAAGTTTGTCTGTATCTGGCGCAGATGGGTGCGCAACAGTCCGCATGCTTTGGCCGCGTCCCGGTCTTGAAGGGCCGCCACAATTGCGCGGTGCTGCGCTTCGTATTCGGCCCGGCGTTCCGGCGTAAGGGACAAGCGCTTAAGCCTGCCCCATTCGCCTTGTTCGCGCACTTGGTTGCCCAACTCCAGGATCTGCAGAAAGAAGTGATTGTGGGTGGCCTGGGCAAAGGTTTTGTGCAGTTCGCCATCCCAGTATTCAAAAGCTTCGATCGTGGTGGCGGCCTCCGCATTTTCCAGGCACAACCTCATACGGTTGAAATCCGCCGCTGTCGCATGACGCGCAATCAGGGCGGGCATCAGAGGTTCGATCAACAGACGCGCTTCCATCAGCTCTGCCGGGCTGGTGCTTACCCCGCCCTCTGCAGCGGCGGAATCGGCCGCTGCCATGGCGGCAAATGTACCGCTGCCGACCACCTGTCTTATCCAGCCTCGCTGGCGGAACTCTGCCAGCACGCGCCGTACAGAGCCGCGCGACGTGCCGAACTGTTCGCTCAGAATGCGCTCGGCGGGCAGCTTGACGCCTGGTCCAATGCGGCCTGATCGCATTTCGTCGAGCAAATAGGCCGCCAGCGCCTGCGCGCCGGGCGCACGCACCGATGGCAAAGGTTGGGAGGTGGGAAAACGAGGAGTATCCATATTTGCAAGGCGTCGTGACATGGGCCGTAGCGTATCCCAACCAGTACCAATTGGTCAAAATATTTCAAAGCTGATGAAGACCGCCAAAATTCTGGAAGATGCTAAAAAACAGTATTGCTAGGGAAATATACCGCGCTTATACTCGGCCATATGTACCAACTGGAAGAGAAACGTTTGTAATAAATATACCAGTTGGTATTGTCCTGATCATATACGGCAATGTTTCTTGCTCAAGGGCCCCGGGCCTGATCAGTGCAGGTCCAATCAGTGCAGATCCATCGTCCAACCCTCCAGAAAGAAGCAGGTATATCGCATGCGACTCGCCACCTACCTTTACCAGAAGCAACGTCACGTCGGCGTTGTGTCCGATGATGGCGCATCGGTTCAAGCCCTCGACGTTTCCGCTGATGTTGCCGAGCACGGTGTCCTCGGCCTAGTTGAACTTGCTGCGCAGGGCACCGTTATCCAAACAATTGCGCGCAGTGAGCGCATTGCACTCGCCGATGTCACCCTGATCGCACCCATTCCTCGCCCGCGTCGCAATATTTTCTGTGTCGGGCGTAACTACCATGCGCACGCCAAAGAGCTATCGGGGTCGGTGTTCAAGGCCAGTAATGCCGATCCCGCGGCTTGGCCTATCGTCTTCACCAAGGTGCCGGAGTGTGTGGTTGGCCCCGCTGACGATGTACGGCTGCCAGTCGGTATTTCCGAGCAGGTCGACTACGAGGCCGAGCTTGCCGTGGTGATTGGCCGGCAGGGCCGTGACATCCGCCGCGACGACGCCTTCGCCCACGTGTTCGGCTACACCATCGTCAACGATGTTACGGCGCGTGATGTGCAGATGCGCCACCAGCAATGGGACCTGGGTAAATCGTTCGACACGTTCTGCCCCATGGGGCCTTGGGTCGTGACCGCCGATGCGCTCAATGCCACCGACACGCGCGTACGTTGCTGGGTTAATGGCGAGCCGCGCCAAGATGCCTATACCCGCGACTTTATTTTCGACATCCCAACGCTCATTGAAACCTGTTCGCGCGGCATCACGCTATACCCTGGCGACATCATCGCCACGGGTACACCGGCGGGCGTGGGTATGGGTTTCACCCCCCCGCAGTACCTCAAGCCTGGTGACCGGGTGCGTATCGACATCGACGGCGTGGGTAGCATCGAAAACCGATTCGTCTAGTTATTTTTGTATGTATACATAAAAAGTAGAAACGCACACACACAGCGATAAAGAGGAGACAACCCATGCAATGCTCTGTGCGAAGTCAAGTTGTTGCCGCCTGTGCGGCCCTGCTGCTGTCAGGGGCCGCCACCGCCAAGTACCCTGAGCGGCCGATCACTATGATCGTGCCCTTTCCGCCAGGCGGCGTCACCGACACCGTAGCCCGGCCTGTCGCTGACGCGCTGGGCCGTGATCTGGGTCAACCGGTCGTCGTCGAAAACAAGGCAGGTGCCGGCGGCGCGATCGGAGCGGGCGAGGCGGCCAAAGCCAAGCCCGATGGCTACACCATCATGCTGATGTTGTCTTCCATTTCCATACTGCCCGAAGCCGACAAAATCCTGGACCGCAAATCCGCCTATGACACCACCGACTTCGTGCCCATCGCCCGCATCACCGCCGACCCCACCGTGTTGGTCGTGCGCGCCGATGCTCCCTGGAAGACCGTGAAGGAATTCGTGGAGGCCGCTCGAAAGGAGCCGGGGAAGATCAACTATGGCAGTTCGGGCGTGTATGGCTCGATGCATGTGCCTATGGCCATGCTGGAGAAAAATGCCAAGGTGAAAATGACGCACGTGCCCTATACCGGCGCCGGCCCCGCTGTCGCAGCTTTGCTGGGCGGGCAGGTTGCGGCCATTTCTACGGGGCCCTCCAGCATCCTGCAGCACATCAAAGCGGGCAAGGTACGGGCGCTGGCTCATTGGGGTGACGAGCCGCTTTCAACCTTGCCTGATGTGCCTAGCCTGTCGCATGAAGGCTATGACGTGAAGTTTGTGCAATGGTCCGGTATTTTTGCGCCCGCTCGCACGCCGCCCGATGTTGTGAGCGCATTGCGCCAGAGCGCGGAGCGTGTGGCAAAGGATCCCCAGGTGCAGGCAAAAGTGTTGGGGGCAGGCAGCCCAGTGGCCTATATGGATGCCCCTGCGTTCAAGAAGTACTGGGATGCCGACGACGCGGTGCTGCGCCAAGCGGTGCGGGATATCGGCAAGGTGGAGTAGGAGAACATGAGGCTGCGGTGATCGCTGCTGTCATTAACCGGGTTTGATGAGTGCCCAACCCTTTGATGCCGGAGACTTCAGATAGGGACGTTTTTGCTATTGAAAATAGTGCGCTGTTTACCCACTTCAGGGATAATGCGGAAGCGCCCAAAAACCAGAAGGGGTTACGTGAAAAATCACGTAACCCCTTGATAATACTGGCGCGGCTGGCAGGATTCGAACCCACGACCCCTTGGTTCGTAGCCAAGTACTCTATCCAACTGAGCTACAGCCGCTGCAAAAGAGGCGTAACTATAACACGGTTTTTTTGCTGTGTCATGTTCACCTCGAAAATTTTATTTTTTCGATATGAACGGATTGCCCTCGATATAGAACCGCAAAGGTTTCTCCGCCCACGAACCCGCGTAGTCTACACCAATTCTTGGTTTGGCGATAATTTGGCGGGCGGGATGGGGATACGGATCGTTGGCGATAAATAGATCGTCGCTCAGCAGATCTGCACCGTAGTGAGAACGGTCTATGCCTAGTGCCTTGCAAAGCCTGCCGGGCCCGCGTGTATTGGCATTGAGGTTGGCAACCGGCTCCAGGGCCCGCAGCAGCACCGCCGCACCGATGCCGTCGGGCTCGGTGACCACATTCATGCAATGGTGCATGCCGTAGATAAGGTAAACATAAATATGCCCGGGCGGGCCGAACATCGCGCGGGTGCGGGGGGTGAGCCCTTTGGATGTATGGGCGGCCAAGTCATGCGGCCCCAGATACGCCTCGACTTCCACGATCCTGCCGATGCGAGCGATGCCCATCACCCGATGCACCAGCAGCTTGCCGAGCAGCTCGTGCGCTACCAAAACGGTGTCGCGGTCATAGAAAGCGCGAGGCAGGGGCATCAGCCCTTCCGCAGCCGGCTCAGCCAGCTGTGTGTCGCGGCTTGCCGGAGAGGGTGTTGCTTGCTTCGTGGAAAAGGCTGCAATCCGTCCTCGGCGGCGCGTCGCAGGGGGCTGGGTGACCGGATTCGCGTCCGTTTCGGGCCCAGTATTTTTGGGCCTGGCACCGCCTTTTTCTCCGTCTTTTGGCCTATTGCCTTCATCGGCAAAATGCGCGGAATTGATCGGTTTCATAAAGTAATGATTTTTTTAAGAAAAACACTGTAATAAAGATTGACGACAGCGAGCGTCGGCTATACCATCCCGCACAGGATTTTCAGGTTTGTTGATTAGTACAAATGCGGTGCCAGGCAGTGTTCTGTGTGCTTTTTTGCAACAATCTCTACCTTGACAGTCTTTACCAGGCGGGCGGGTTGCCCGCGCTATTTCAAGGATTGCAACATGCAAACAGAAACCGGCATTGTAAAATGGTTCAACAACGAAAAAGGCTATGGCTTCATCAAGCCTGATAACGGCGGCAAAGATCTGTTCGCCCATCATAGCGACATTCTCGGCTCGGGCTTCAAGTCCCTCGAAGAAAACCAGCGCGTTTCCTTCGTGTCGGCCGAAGGCCAAAAAGGCCCCCAGGCTAAGTCCATCCAGCCGCTCTAAACCGCGCACGATGACGGCGCCGCCTCGCCAGGCGGCGTTTTAGTCCTGACTGCCCGTGCAACGCGCTGTCGACAATATGTCGGCCAGCGGGCGCGGGCAGTTTTCATTTGCGCGTCCGTCGCCGCCAGAGGTGCCCTGTCACCCGCGCGTGTGGCCGGCGGGCCTTTGCTTTTGTGAGCGCCAGCATGGTTGCGGCCGGCGTCGGCGTCAAGTTTAGCCGGCCACGTTGGCGATCCGCTCAAGCAAGAGCTGCTTGTCAGAATCAGGCAGAAATGACGCTGTAATGCTGTTACGCGCCAGCGCAACGATTTCACCGCGCGTCAGCCCCAGCGCTTGCGCACAGGCCAGGTAGTTATCGGCCACATAGCCGCCGAAATAGGCCGGGTCATCCGAATTTACCGTCACCCGCACACCCTGACGCAGCAGCCGCGCAAGATTGTGCTGGCGCAGATCGTCCACCACGCATAACTTGAGATTTGATAGCGGGCACACAGTGAGCGGCACCTGTTCGCGGATCAGGCGTTGCACCAGGCTGGCGTCTTCTTCGCTGCGTACGCCGTGGTCGATGCGTGACACGCGCAGGTCATCGAGTGCGCTGCGCACATAGTCGGCCGGGCCTTCCTCGCCTGCATGCGCCACCAGCCTGAAACCCAATTGTCGCGCGCGCGCGAAAACACGGGCGAACTTTGCCGGCGGGTTGCCGCGTTCCGATGAATCCAGCCCTACGCCTATCCACAGATCGGCGTACTGCTCACGCAGGCGGAGCGCGTCGTCCAGCGTGCGTTGCGCGTCGTCTTCGGAAAGATGGCGCAGAAAGCTGAGCAGCAGGTACCCGCCAGGCCCGCCAGCCGCCCGAGCGTCGCGCATCGCGCCGGCAATACCGGCGAATACCGTCGCCATTGCCACGCCGCGCGCGGTATGCGTTTGCGGATCGAACATGATTTCGGCATGCGCCACACCGTCGTGGCGCGCACGCGCCAGGTAGGCGGCCGTCATGTCGTAGAAATCCTGCTCGGTGCGCAGCACATTGGCCCCTGCATAGTACAAGTCAAGAAACGATTGCAGGCTGTCGAACTGGTAGGCTTTGCGCAGCGCATCCACGTCTGCGTACGGCAAGGCAAGGCCATTGCGGCGCGCCAGCGCAAACATCAATTCTGGCTCCAGCGTGCCCTCGATGTGCAGATGTAATTCGGCCTTGGGCAGGGCGCGGATGAAGGCTGCGTCTGGGTTCATGGCGTGGCGTAGTGTTTGGCAACGATGTGCTGATATGCGCTGTCGATATCTTGCCGCAAGGCCTTGGCCGCGCCTGCGGCGTTGCCCGCTTCCAGCGCATCGATCAGGTGTGTGTGGTGAACGACGGCCGTTTTGTTGCGCGTGCGCTCGGAGCCGGCGCGCAAGTCATAGTTGAGCACCGGCCCTATTCTAAGCCATAGCGATTCGATGATTTTCACCAGCATGGGCATGCCCGCCGCTTCGTAGAGGGAAAAATGCAGCGATTTGTTCAGCAAAATAGCCTGGGCCAAGCTGCCGCCCCCTTCGTCCATCCTGGCGGAAAGTTCTGCATTGATATGGCGCAGCGCGCCCACCAGCGCCGGTGTTACATGCTGTGTGGCCTGCTCCACGGCATAACCCTCGACTTGCAGGCGGATTTGCGTGATCTCGTGAAACTGGGCAGCCGTCATCACCGGCACGCGTACGGAGCGATTGGGCGCAACCTCGAGCGCCTGGTCCGCAACAAGCTGATAGACCGCTTCGCGTACGGGCATCATGCTGACGCCTAGCGCTTCGGCGGTGGAGCGCAGCGACAATTGTTCGCCAGGCTCAACCTGGCCGGTGAGCAGCAGCTCCTTGATTTGCGAAAGCACATTGGCGCCCAGCGTTTCCCGCTTCGGTGGCGGATTGAACAGAGTGTTCATGTTGGCGGGTGAACCTCCTTTTGAGTTGCATGCTAGGGAAACCACTAGCTGTGATCTGTGATCACAGTTTAATAGTATAACGAGGATTCATCCCGAAGCAGCAACACGCTTCACGCGGCACACGCTGGGTGGAAACCCCGGCGCCGCGTACCCATAAATGTCGTGACACGCAGGAGGAGACAAACCAATGAACAACCGCAATAACGATACGCCATCCGCGCGGCGGCGCATGCTGCTCCAGGGATCGGCGGCGCTTGCCGCCGGGCTGGCCATGCCTGGGCTCGTGCGCGCGCAGGGTTCTGGGCCAATCCGTATTGGCCACCTTACTCCACGCACCGGCTTCCTGGGCCCCATGGGCGAGTACGCGGTGCTGGGTGCTACGCTGGCCGTCGAAGAGGTGAACGCGGCAGGCGGTGCGCTGGGCCGCAAGTTTGAACTGCTGTCCGAAGACAGTGTGAACCCGCAGACGGCATCCACGAAGGCGCAGCGCATGATAGAGCGCGACGGTGTGCATTCGCTGGTTGGCGAAATCAGTTCCGCCTCGGGGTTGGCGATTTCGCAGGTTGCCCAGCGCGGCAAAAAGCTTTTCATGCAGACGGGCTGCAATTCTGACGAACTGCGCGGCGCCAACTGCAGCCGTTATATGTTCCACCTGGAAGCCTGCAACACCATGTACGTGCGTACCGTGGGGCAGGCCTTGCTGCGCGACGGCATGGTCAAGGGCAAGCGGTGGATGGCGTTCACCGCCGATTACGCGTTCGGGCACGATCTGTTCAAGCGCACCAAGAAGTTCATGGACGATAACGGCGCGGTGTTTATTTCGAACGACAACCTGCCTACCGACGCCACAGAGTTCAGCGCTTCGCTGCTGAAGATCCGCCAGCAGAAGCCCGATTTGGTGGTCAGCAATCTGGCCGGCAACCAGACTACCAACTTTACCAAACAGTACAACGAGTTTGGTATCGATGTGCCGTTCGCGGGCGCCGACATGAACATGACCAGCATCTGGGGCGCGGGCAAGGATGGCTTTAGCGGCGTCTGGCCCATTATCTGGACACACCAGTTGCAGGCGAAGTCGGCGCGGGATTTCGTGGCGCGTTTCCAGAAGCGCTTCGGTAAGCTGCCCGAGAACCAGGCCGTCAACGATTACTTGGCGATCAGGATGCTGGCGCAAGCCATGAACGACATCAAGTCCGATGACACTGAAAAGTTGATTGCGTATCTGGAAAGTGGCAAGAAATTCGATGTATTGCGGGAGCGCGAAGGGTATTTCCGGCCATGGGATCATCAACTGGTGTATGAGATGTACACCGTGCGCCCGGCCAAAGACCAGAAGGGCAAGGGCTCCAATGATTTCATGGAAACCAGTGCGCCGGTGCCGGGTGCGTCCGAGAACCTGGAAGTGCTGGCGCCAAGCCAGGAAGAGAACGCATGCAAGTTTGCATGACGCCCGCCTGCCGCGGTATGCGCCGCGGCGGGCGGCAGTACGCTGTGGCGCGCTGGCCGCGCCGGGCTCAACCCTCATGCCGGAGCAACAGTCTTGGCGACTGAATTGATCTTCATTGTCCAGCAGGTCGTCAACGGCCTGCTTCTGGGTTCGTACTATCTGCTGATTGCGCTGGGGCTGTCGATCATTTTCAGCCTGGGCGGCATCGTCAATCTGGCGCACGGTGCGTTCTACGCCATCGGCGCCTATCTCATCGTTTCGCTCAGCGAACACCTGGGCTATGGCGTGGCGTTCATTGCATCGCCGCTGGTGGTGGCTGCCATCGGGATGATGATCGAGCGGCTGTTCTTTCGCCGCTTCTACCGTGCCGATCCTACCCTAAGCCTATTGTTCACTTTTGCGCTCTCCATGGTGATCGAGCAGGCGCTGAGGATGATCTTCGGTTCGTCGCCCTTGCCGTTTTCGGTGCCCAAGTTTGCGCACGGGATGGTGGTGATGGGCAGCTTCTTTTATCCCACCTATCGCATCGGCATGCTTGTCGTTGCGTTGGCCGCTATCACCGGCACCTGGTACCTGCTGAACCGGACAGCATTCGGCAAGATTGTCAAAGCCGGCATCAATGATCCGGATATGGTGCGAGCCTTGGGCATTTCCCTCAATCCCATTATGACCGCCGTGTGTGGGATAGGCATAGGCTTGGCCGGCCTTGCCGGCGTGTTGCTGGCGCCGATTACCGGTGTACAGCCCGCCATGGGCCAGGAAATACTGACGGCGGCGTTTGTCGTGGTGGTCATCGGCGGGCTGGGCAGTTTCTGGGGTGTTGTGCTCGCTGCCGTACTTGTAGGGGTGATCCGTGGGCTGACTTCCTATTTCTATCCGCCCGCGTCCGAAGCGTCGCTCTATTTATTGATGCTCATCATTTTGATTATGCGCCCGCGCGGTTTGCTGGGTGAACGCATAGAGCGCCTGGAGTAATACAGATGTTCAAACAAGAACTAAGGGTACTCGCGCCTGTCGCCCTGGGCCTGGTTGTGCTGCCTGTCCTGCTGGGTTTGGGTGGCCTTACCTACAGCACCGCGGTTGAGTGCATTGTGCTGGCCATTGCCGCGCTGGCCTTGAATATCCTGCTGGGCTATACCGGCCTGGTTTCCTTCGGGCATGGCGCGTGGTTCGGCATCGGCGCCTACGCGATGGGTGTCCTGCAACTGCGCGTGTTTCCCGGCGGCACGCTGCTGCCATTGGTACTCGCGATTTTACTTGTCGCGGTAGTGTCGTTGGCGATTGGCCTATTGATTCTGCGCAGGCGCGGTGTTTACTTTTCACTGCTCACGCTGGCATTCGGCGCCTTGTGCTTTGCCGTGGCCTATCGCTGGACGGCGCTGACCGGTGGCGAGAACGGATTGGGTGGTATTGAGCGCAATACTGTGCTGGGTGTAGACCTGAACGACTCACTGGCCTTCTACGTATTCGTCTCCGTCATCGCCTTTGCCGTGGTGGCTGCGCTGCTGCGTCTGACGCTGTCTCCCTTCGGGGCCGTGCTCACAGCCATTCGCGAAAACGAGTTGCGCACGCGCTTCATCGGTTTCAATGTTGATGCCTACAAACTGCTGGCATTCGTGGTCTCGGCATCCATCACCGGCCTGGCGGGCGCATTGTCGGTGCTCAGTCATCGCATCGCTTCGGCCGAGGCCATGTCGCTTGCGTTTTCCGGCGAGCTGCTGGCTATTGCACTGATCGGCGGCATGCGCAGTTTCTCGGGGCCGATCTGGGGGGCTTTGTTCTACATATTGTTCCGTGAATACTTGTCCATGTTCACGTCGGACTGGCTGCTGTATTTTGGCCTGGTGTTCATTTTCTTTATTCTGGTGACGCCATCAGGCCTGAATGGCCTGGCCCGAAGGCTGTACCGCATGATTGTGCCCGAGAAGCAGACGGGCGCGGCGATGGCCCAGCGCGTTACGGCCACAGACCCTTCGTTCTTCCCGTCGTTCCTGGCGGCGCAGCAGCCAGCCACGCTGCGTTGCGAGCAAGTGGGCAAGTCGTTCGGCGGTATCGCCGCTGTGCGGGACGTTAGTCTGAACGTACGGGGCAAAGGGGTGCACGCGCTGATCGGCCCTAATGGCGCGGGCAAGACATCACTGTTCAATCTGATATCCGGCATGTTCCCCGCCGATCGCGGCCACCTGAAGCTCGACGGTACGGTGCTCGACAAAAAGGGGCCCGATGAGATCTGCGCCAGCGGCTTGGCGCGCTCGTTCCAGATCACCAATCTTTTCAAGGGTCTCTCGGTACGCGAGAACCTGTGCTTGTCGGTGCTCAGCCGCGATCCGCACCGCTTCTCCATCTGGAAACGTCTGGACGGCCTGACCGCTACGCAGTCGCAGACTGACGAGTTGGTGAAGTATCTGGGGGTGCAGGGAATGGAGGGGGCCATTGCCGAAGATTTGTCATATGGCGGACAGCGTGTCGTGGACATGGGGCTGGCCTTGGGCGCCGCGCCCCGCATCCTGTTGCTGGACGAGCCGCTGGCGGGGCTGGCGGCGGCCGAGCGCGACCGCATCGGAACACTGATCCGGCGCCTGGGGGACCGCATTGGCGTGCTGCTGGTCGAGCATGACGTGGACCGCGTCTTTGCTATGGCCGACACGATCACGGTGATGAACCAAGGCAGCGTGCTGGTGGAGGGCGATGCGCAAACCGTCCGCGCCGATGCCCGCGTACACGAGATCTATATCGGCTCGGGCAGCGAAGCACTGGCCGCCAGTGTTCCCGAAAGCCGTCATGGTGAAGCGGTAACGCTGGCGGTAAGCGGGCTCGATGCCTTCTATGGCAAAAGCCACATCCTGGCAGACATTTCCTTCAAGGCGCACCAAGGCGAGATCATCGCGGTACTGGGCCGCAACGGGGCTGGCAAGTCCACGCTGCTCAAGAGTCTGCTGGGCCTGGCGCGCTTGGGGGCCGGCGAGATCGAGATCGGCGGCATGCGCACGCGCGCGCCTATCCCCGAGGCCATGGCCCGCCTGGGGATTGCCTTCGTGCCGCAGGGGCGGCGATTGTTTCCCGGCCTCACTGTGCGCGACAACCTGATGCTGGGCCGACTCAAGCGCCAAGGGCGAGGTGGCTGGAGCGACGAGGAAATCTTCCGGGTGTTCCCGCGCCTGGAGGAGCGTTACCACATTGATGCCACGCTGCTGTCGGGCGGCGAGCAGCAGATGGTGGCCATTGCGCGTGCGTTGGCCGGCCATGTCGAAGTGCTGCTGCTGGACGAGCCGTTCGAAGGCCTGTCGCCCGCCATGACCGAGGAGGTTTTCAATGCCATATTGCAGCTGAAGAACAGGCTCACCATCCTGATCGTCGATCACAACCTGGACTTGGCGTTGGCGCTCTCGGACACTGCGTTGGTGCTGGATCGCGGCCGCATTACACATCACGGCGAAGCGCGGCCGCTGCTGGTTGATCTGGATTTCCGGCGGGAAAAATTATGGGTCTGATCGAGGGGGCGGCTGCCGCCGTGAGTGTCGGCGTGAGCCGCGTACACGCCCTCGCGTAGGGGTATGCACATTCATCAATGCGTCACACTTTGCATAGAGGAACACAATGTTTGAAAACATCAGTATGAAAGGCAGTAAGGTGCTCATCACAGCGGGTGCGAGCGGCCTGGGCCTGGAAATGGCGCGCGTATTCGTTGCCGAAGGCGCGCACGTGTTTGTTTGCGACGTGGACGAGGCAGCGCTGGCGGCGGTGCGCCAGGCGCTGCCGGGCGTTGCCACGCAAGTGGCCGATGTGTCCGATGAGGACAGCGTGGCCGCCCTGTTCGCGCAAGTGGCGCAAACGCTAGGGGGGCTTGATGTGCTGATCAACAATGCCGGCATCGCGGGCCCCACGGGTTATGTAGAAACATTGAGCCGCGCCGATTGGGACCGCACACTGGCGGTCAACATTACTGGGCAGTTTCTGTGTGCGCGGTTGGCGATCCCAATGCTCAAGGCGTCGGCCGCCGGTGTGATCATCAACCTTTCATCGGCGGCGGGGCATCTGGGCTTTGCGGGCCGGTCGGCGTATTCCGCATCCAAATGGGCTGTCGTCGGCTTTACCAAGACGCTCGCCATTGAGCTGGGCCGTCACGGCATACGCGTGAACGCCATTTTACCCGGCGCTGTCGAGGGGCCGCGCATCCGCGCCGTGATCGCTGCCAAGGCGCAAACGCTGGGCAAGCCGGTCGAGGAAGTTGCCGCGCAGTATGAAAATCAGGCCGCATTGGGCCGCATGGTAACTGCGCGTGACATCGCCAACATGGCGCTGTTTGCCGCCAGCCCTGCAGCGGGTAATGTGAGCGGCCAGGCGCTCGTGGTCGATGGCCACACACAGCAATTGGTCTGAATCGCATCAACGAGGCGGCGCCACGGCCGGCCATATGACGGCGCGCCGGGCGCAGTCCAGCGACAACACGGGGGTTAATATGAAAGTGGCTGTAGTAGGGGCTGGGCTGATCGGCCAGGCATGGGCGATTGTTTTCGCGCGCGGCGGCTGTGAGGTCAGTCTTTGGGATGGCGATGCGGCGGCGTTGGCGCGCGCACAGACGATGATTGCTGAACTGGCCGCAACCTTGCAACAGAAGGGTCTGCTGGATGATGCTGCGGCTGTTGCCGCGCGTATCACCTCGGCGCAAAGCTTGGAGCAGGCGCTGATGGGGGCGCGATATGTGCAGGAAAACTTGCCTGAGCGTGTTGACGTCAAACGTGACATTTTCGCGCGCATGGATGCGCTGGCCGGCCCGGATACCGTGCTGGCCAGCTCCACCTCCAGCATCGCGGCCTCGGTGTTCACTGAGGGCCTGGCGGGCCGCGCACGCTGCCTGGTTGCACATCCCGTCAACCCGCCGTATCTGGTGCCGGTGGTGGAACTGTGCGGTACGCCTTGGACCAGTGATGCAGCCATGGCTGCAGCCCGCACGCTCATGACAGAAGTCGGACAGAAACCGGTGACCATCAATAAAGAGCTGGAGGGTTTTGTGTTGAACCGCCTGCAGGGGGCTTTGTTGCGCGAAGCCTTCAGGCTGGTGGAGCAGGGCTATGTAAGTGCCGAGGACCTGGACGTTACAGTCAAGGACGGGCTGGGCCTGCGTTGGTCATTCATGGGCCCGTTCGAGACCATAGACCTGAATGCCCCCGACGGCATACGGGACTATTGCCTGCGCTATGGCGGTATGTACACATCCATTGCCCGACAACAGACAGATACCGCGGCCTGGCCCGAAGCCTTGCTGGACGAGCTCGAGGCGCAGCGGCGTGCGCTGCTGCCGCAAGACCAGTTGCTGCAGCGCCGCCTGTGGCGCGACGAACGGTTGATGGCGCTTATGCTGCACAAGCGCGAGCAGGACGAAACATAATTACGCATGCCACAGGCGGCGGCGCTTTACATACGCGATACAACGCGATACGCAAGCAAACAATGCCGTGCTGCAGGCATGCCGGTCATAAGGCAAGCATATACGCGAGCACGGTTTCAACACAGCATAGAGGAGCATCGTAGATCATCATGGCCAGCAAAAAGAAAGTCATCATTACTTGCGCCGTTACCGGCGCCATTCATACGCCCAGCATGTCGCCGCACCTGCCGGTGACGGCAGACGAAATCGCCGATGCGGCCATTGCGGCAGCGCAGGCCGGTGCGGCCATCCTGCACCTGCATGCACGCGACCCCAAGGACGGCCGGCCGACGCAGGACCCGGAGTACTTCCGGCCTTTCCTCAAGAAGATCAAGGCGGCCACCAATGCCGTCATCAACATTACCACTGGTGGCAGCCCCCACATGACGGTCGAAGAACGCATGCGTCCGGCCATGACATTCAAGCCCGAAGTGGCCTCGCTCAATATGGGCTCGATGAACTTCGGTCTGTTTCCCATGCTAGACCGCTTCAAGACCTTCGAGCATGAATGGGAGCGCCAGCATCTGGAGAACAGCCGCGACCTTATCTTCAAGAATACCTACAAAGATATTGAAACGATTCTGCGCAAGGGCAGCGAGAACGGTACGCGCTTCGAGTTCGAGTGCTACGACATCAGCCACTTGTACAACCTGGCGCACTTCATGGATCGTGGCCTGGTGCAAAGCCCGCCTTTCATTCAATCGGTATTCGGCATCCTGGGCGGCATTGGCCCCAACCCCGAAGACCTGATGCATATGCGCCGGACAGCCGACCGGCTGTTTGGCGACAATTACCAGTGGTCCATACTTGGGGCGGGGCGCAACCAGATACCTCTGGCCACCATGGGGGCGGCCATGGGTTCCAACGTCCGCGTCGGCCTTGAAGATTCGCTATGGATAGGCCCGGGGCAGCTCGCATCGTCCAATGCCGAACAGGTCAGTCGCATACGCACCATTCTCGAAGCCCTGAACCTTGAGGTTGCATCGCCTGACGACGCGCGCGCCATGCTCAAGCTCAAGGGCGGCAACCACGTTGATTTCTGATCGCCGTGGCTTATGGCGGCATGACGGCGAGCAGGCAGCCGGCGTGCGCTAGCTGCTGTGCTGGCCCAGCCAGGCGGCGGCGCCCGTCAGCGCCGGCTGCTGGCTGCGGATCACATATACAGGTATCGCGGCCACGTAATGGCGAAAACGGCCTTTGTCTTCAAAGCGAGCGCGAAATGGCGAGGCGGCGAAATAGCTGCCTAGTTTCTTGATGATTCCCCCGCCGATGTAAACCCCGCCTCGTGCGCCCAGCGTCACGGCAAGGTCGCTCGCAGCCGATCCCAGCATGGCGCAAAAGGTGTCCAGAGCCTGGCGGCAGATAGGGGCGCCGCCTGCAATGGCGTGCTCGCTGATCTGGCTAGGGGTGTACGGTTGGCGCACCGCGCCGTGGTCCTCGCACAGGCATTCATAAATGAAGCGCAGGCCGGACCCGGATATTAGGCGTTCCTGCGAGACATGTCCGCCAAAGCGCTCGACAGCGTGGCGCCAGATCATCTCCTCGGTGTCATCAGCCGGTGCAAAGCGAGCATGGCCGCCTTCAGTCGCCAACGGCAGCCAGTTGCCGCGCGGCATAGGGATCAGGGCCGAAACGCCTAGGCCAGTGCCCGGGCCCAGCAGGCCCAAAGGCGCACCGCGCGCACCGGGGCCACCGCCGACCTGCTCTAGCTCATCGGCAGGCAGATACGGCAAAGCCATCGCAAGCGCCGCGAAATCATTGAGTACATGCAATTGGGCCAGCCCGAGCGCCATACGCATCTGTTCGATCGAAAAGGCCCAGGGGCCGTTGGTCATTTTGACGTGATCGTCCAGGACCGGATTGGCAATGCCGATGGCTGCGCGCTGGACGCTGGGATTGCCCGCATCCGACAGGTATTGCCGAATGGCCGCCTCCAGCGTTGGATGCGCTCGGCTTTCCATTACCTGCACGGCATGGATGTCATTGACGCCCGTGCATAGCGCGAAGCGCGCATGGGTACCGCCAATGTCGGCAATCAGTTGGAGCGGACCGGTCCGTCCGGTGGGACGGGCCGCGTTTTGGGTAGCTGCACCGGTCGGAGCCGGGTCATGGGTGCCAGTAGACATCGATGGGAACTCCTGTATGCGCAACGACATAGCTGACCGGCAGCGCCGGGTCGGGGGCGCGCTGCGCGCGTTCAAGCACGGCGCGCTTGTGACTGCCCGAAATCAGCAGCACAATGCGCCCGGCGGACAGGATCGCGGCCAGTGTCATGCTGATCCGGTCATGGGGGGCGGCAGGTGGTGTTACCCGTAGATAACGGCAAGGATTTGCCGGGTTCAGCCCGGCCCGCAGCTGCGCCGCGCCCGGAAACAACGAAGCGGTGTGCCCGTCCTCGCCCATGCCCAGCATGACCACGGATAGCGGGCTGTCGAGCTGGTTGGCATGGGCAACGCAGGCATCGATGTCCGCGGGGTTGGATACCAACCCCGTGAAACGGGCGTAGGCGGCGTGACCGCGCAACAAATATGAGCGTGCCAGCCGTTCATTGCTGTCGGGGTGGGTGGGCGGTACGAAGCGGTCGTCCACCAGTGTGATCTGCACGGCGTGCCAAGGCAGCGGAGTTTGGGACAGTTCGTCAAATGCGCCAACCGGAGACCGCCCGCCCGAGACAGCCAGCCCGGCGCGGCCCCTGGCGGAAATGGCACTCGTCAGGGTATCGGCAACCATGCCGGCCAAGGCTCGGGCGCAGTCCGATTGTGTATCGAACTCATGCCAGATAATCTGCGGGGAAGGCGAGGCGCCGGTCATCGTCGGTCTCCTTACATTTCTTCATGCCATACCGCGCCGGCGCGTGAGAGCAGGCCGCCGCTGGCGGCGGGGCCCCAACTGCCTGCTGTATACATTTTGGGCGTGATGACATGCCGGCCCCAGCATGCCAGTATCGGCTCCACCCAGCTCCAGGCCTGGGCCTGCTCGTCGCGGCGCATGAACAGTGCCAACCGGCCGTGGATGACATCAAGCAGCAGGCGCTCATATGCGTCGGTGCGGCGGGCCTGGAACATGGTGCTGAAATCAAGGTTGAGATACGTGGACTGCAGGTCCATGGCCTCGCCGGGGCGCTTGGCCAGGAAGTACAGCCGTACACTCTCGCGCGGCTGCAGCCGGATAACCAGCCGATTGGCGGAGGCCACGCCGTAGGGCATAGAAAACAAGGCGTGCGGTACTTTGCGGAAATTGATGACGATCTCCGCCACGCGTTCCTGCATCCGCTTGCCAGTGCGCAAGAAGAACGGCACGCCCGACCAGCGCCAACTGGACACTTCCGCCTGCAGTGCCACAAAGGTTTCGGTGGTGCTGCCAGGATCGACGTCGGGTTCTTCTCGATAGCCGGGCACAGGTTTGCCACTGATCGCGCCACTGCGGTATTGCCCGCGCACGGTGTAGGTCAGCACATCTTCTGTGGTGAAGGGCTTGAGCGACTTGAGCACTTTGAGCTTTTCATCGCGCACGGCGTCTTCGGTCAGGCTTGAAGGCGGCTCCATCGCCACCATGCACAGGAGTTGCAGCAAATGGCTTTGCAGCATGTCGCGCAGCGCCCCGGTGCGTTCATAAAACTGGCCGCGCTGTTCCACGCCCAGTTCTTCCGCAATGGTGATCTGAATATTGTCTATCCACTCCCGCCGCCATAGCGGCTCAAACAGCGTATTGCCGAAGCGTATGGCCAGCAGGTTTTGCACCGATTCCTTGCCCAGGTAATGGTCGATGCGGTAAATCTGACGCTCATCGAAGCACCGGCCTACGGCGTCATTGATGGCGTTGGATGACTCCAGATCGTGCCCCAGCGGCTTTTCGAGCACCACGCGAGCGTCGGCGTGGTTCAGCCCGGCGTGCGCCAGATGCTGGCAGATGGGGATGAACAGATGCGGCGCCGTGGCAAGGTACGATACCAGCACGCGTCCCGAGGCTGCGCCCACTGCTTGAGCCAATCCGGCATAATCGGCGGCATTGGCGGCATCGACCACTAGAAACTGTACGCGTTCTATAAATGCCGCCCACACGGCCGGGTCGTAGCTGTCGCCCAGGCGAGGCGCAACCCGCTCTTGCAGCATGGCCAGATAACCCTCTCGCTCCAGCCGCGTGCGGCCCAGCGCGAAGATGCGGCCATCCGGATGCAGCGCGCCTGATAAGTGCGCGTGGTAGAGCGACGGGATCAGCTTGCGCAAGGCTAGATCACCCGTACCGCCGAAAAACACGATGTCGAACGCAGGTGTCGTTGCCATGGTTTCCTTGCCTGCACAGGGTGTGGGGCGCTGCCGTGCGTACCCACTTGCCTCGATTGTAGTGAGGGTGCCATGCAAAAGTACAGGCGGCACGCCGCTGCAAACACCGTGCCCGTTACAATTACTGTCATCACGGCCATTCGGGCCGCCCGCGCATCAGCACATACAACATACAAAAGCCATGAACAAAACGACCAGCCGCTACACCATTGCCGATGTGGCGCGTTATGCGGGCGTATCGAAGGCGACCGTGTCGCGGTTCCTGAACCATCGCGATACCTTGCTGTCGGCAGAGATCGCCCGCCGCGTCGAGGCGGCGATCGAAGAGCTCGGTTACGTGCCCAGCCCGATGGCGCAGGCACTCAAACGCGGCCGCTCCCGGCTGATCGGTCTGGTGGTGGCTGACATCGCCAATCCATACTCGGTCGCGGTGCTGCGCGGCGCCGAACTCGCTTGTCGGCAGGCCGGCTACCTGGTCATGCTGTTCAACCTGGGCAACGAAAGCGAGCGCGAGAGCGCTGGGCTGCGTGCGCTGTCGTCCTACAAGGTCGAGGGCTTTATTCTCAATACGATGGGGCATGACACGGGCTCATTGCTAGAGGCTGCCACCCACGGCCGGCCAGTGGTACTGGTCGATCGCATGCATCCGGGCCTGAATGTTGACTTCATCTCGCTCGATAACGCGCAGGCGGTCGGCGAAGGCGTGCGGCATCTGCGAGAGTCGGGCTACCACGATCTGTTGCTGGTTACCGAACCTTTGGGTGCGGTCAGTTCCCGCCTGGAGCGCTCGCAGGTATTTGAAACACTGGTGCACGAGCAAGCCGATGTGCTGCGCGGATCACGCTACGAAAGCCCGGATGATGACGATCCAGGTCTGGTGGCCGCGCTGCGCGCGCTGCGGCGCCGCGCGGGCAAGAATCGCATGCCAGCGGTCCTGGCCGCCAATGTGGTCATCACGTTGCGCGTCATTGCTGCGATTGAAAAACTTGGCTGGCGGCTGGGTGCGCAGGTAGGCTTGGTCGGCATAGACGACGCCCGATGGGCACCCTATATCGGGCCCGGCATTACAACCATCGCACAGCCTACCGATCGCATCGGCGAACGTGCGGCTGAATGCTTGCTGCAACGCATAGGCGGCCTGTCGGGCCCCGCGCGAGCAATACGATTGCCAGGTACGCTGATGGTACGCGGCTCGACTACCCGGCAAAAATAAATGCTAGAATTTTTGCTTTATTATCTAAACCTGAAACCGGTTTCAAAGGCGCAAGCGACCGATACAAGGTATTCTTGATTCACGCGCGGCGCTTGTGCCGATTCAGCCGGATACCAGCAAACGTGAACTACGACTTTCAGTTTGGCCCCGTCTTCGACGCCTGGCCGCTGCTGCTCCATGGCACCTGGATGACCATCCAGCTTTCATTCCTTGCCATGGCGCTGGGGCTGCTTGTGGCTGTGGGGTGCGCATGGGGCAAGACTTCCGGCCCCGGGCCGCTGCGCTGGCTGATCAACGTCTATATCGAGATCATCCGCAATACGCCGTTTCTGGTCCAGCTTTTCTTTTTCTTTTTCGCTCTTCCGGCTGTGGGTGTGCGCTGGTCGCCCTATATGGCGGCGCTGGTGGCCATGGTTTTCAACCTTGGCGCCTACGCCACAGAGATCGTGCGCGCCGGCATTGAGTCCATACCCAAAGGGCAGATTGAGGCCGGTCTGGCGCTTAACCTGTCACGCGTCGAGATTTTCCGTTTTGTGATTCTCAAGCCGGCGCTGCGGGCCATCTACCCGGCGCTTACCAGCCAGTTCATCCTGCTCATGCTGGCGTCTAGCGTCGTATCCGTCATTTCGGCCGATGATCTCACTTCGGTAGCCGCCAATCTGCAGTCCCAGACATTCCGCAGCTTTGAGATCTACATCGTCGTCACAGGCATCTACCTGGCGCTGACACTGGCGTTTTCCTACATGTTCCGCCTTGTGTTCCAGCGCACCCTCAACTACCCGGACCGTCGATAATGCGCACCTTTGGTTATACCGACTTCTGGTTCATTCTCGAAGCGGCCCAGTGGACCGTCCTGCTTTCGGTCATCGCCTTCATCGGCGGCGGCATTGTCGGCCTGCTCGTTGCGCTGGGGCGCACAGCTGAAAACCGTGCGGCGCTGGCCCTGTCCACGGGTTTTATCCAGATATTCCGCGGGACGCCGCTGCTGCTTCAGTTGTTTCTGGTGTTTTTTGGTGCACCGGTGCTGGGTTTTGAAATCAACCCGTGGGTGGCGGCGGCGGTTGCGCTCACGCTCAACAGCGGGTCCTTCTTGGGCGAAATATGGCGTGGCTGCATACAGGCCATACCGCGCGGGCAATGGGAAGCCGCCGATGCGCTGGGGCTGTCATACCGCGACAAAATGCGTGACGTAGTGCTGCCGCAGGCGCTCAAGATCGCTGTGCCGCCCACAGTGGGCTATATGGTGCAGATCGTCAAGGGCACGTCGCTTGCCGCCATCATTGGCTTTACCGAATTGACGCGCGCTGGGCAAATCATCAATAACGCCACCTTCCAGCCCATGCTAGTGTTCACGGTAGTAGCTGCAATCTATTTTGTGCTGTGCTGGCCGCTGTCCCTTTATGCCGGCCATCTCGAGCGCCGGTTGGCGGTGTCCCGCGCGCGCTGAGGCTTTTGCTCCGGGATACGCCAATGGCGTGTTCCGGTTTTTCATGTCTACGGAGACAACAGACTATGTTTTCAACACTGAAAATCCGAAATTTTGTTGCCGGGTCGCTGCTCATGAGCGCTGCGCTGGCCATTGGCGCGTCCCCTGTCGCTGCCGAAACCCTGGACACGGTCAAAGAAAAGGGTGTGCTTACCATCGGCATGCTGGTCGATTTTCCGCCGTACGGCATCCTCAATGGTGAAAACAAGCCTGATGGGTATGATGCGGACGTGGCGCGCACCTTGGCCAAAGATTTGGGCGTCAAGCTCAACATTGTCCCCGTGACTGGCCCCAACCGCATCCCTTTCCTGCTTACCGGCAAAGTGGATATGCTGATTGCCTCGCTGGCCATCACGCCCGAGCGCGCCAAACAAGTGCAATTTTCCCATCCGTATTCCGCAGCGCAGATCGTGATGTTCGGCCCCAAGGACACCAAGATTGTCAAGCCTGAGGATCTCTCGGGCCTGCGTATTGGCGTGGCCCGCGCGAGCACGCAAGATATCACCGTGACAGAGATCGCTCCCAAGGATGCCAACATCCGCCGCTTCGACGATGACGCATCGGCCATGCAGGCGCTGCTGGCAGGCCAAGTCGATGCAATCGGCTGCTCCACTACCGTCGCCGCGCAGATCGCCAAGCGCGCGCCCGACCGCTTCGAGAATAAGTTTGTGCTGCGCCAGCAAGAAATGGCAGTTGCATTGCGTCCCAATGAGCCCAACACGCTTAAGGCGGTTAACGAGCTGGTCGACAAGAACATCCAGGATGGCACCCTCAACAAGCTATACGAAAAATGGCTGGGTACGCCGCTGCCGGACCTGAAGAAGTCGTAATGCCCAGGCTGGAACACGTATGACCGACACACAAACAGCCCAGCCCGGCGCCGGTGATCCGATCATCGGCATCAAGGGCCTGAACAAATGGTATGACCAATTCCATGTCCTGACCGACATCGATCTGAGCGTGGGGGCCGGCGAGCGCATTGTCATTTGCGGGCCGTCGGGTTCAGGCAAGTCGACGCTGATACGCTGCATCAACGGCCTGGAGCGCGTCCAGCAGGGCAGCATTGTCGTAAATGGTATCGATCTTACGGCCAATACTCGCAATATCGATGCAGTGCGGCAAGAAGTCGGCATGGTGTTCCAGCAGTTCAATCTGTTTCCGCACATGACGGTGTTGCAGAATTGCATGCTGGCGCCCATGCGTTCGCGGGGTGTATCAAAAGCCGATGCGGAGGCCATGGCGATGAGATACCTCACCCGCGTGCGCATTGGCGACCAGGCACTGAAGTATCCCAGCCAGCTCTCGGGCGGGCAGCAGCAGCGCGTGGCCATCGCACGTGCGCTGTGCATGACGCCCAAGATCATGCTGTTCGACGAGCCCACGTCGGCGCTCGATCCGGAAATGGTCAAGGAAGTGTTAGATACCATGATAGGCTTGGCCGACGACGGCATGACGATGCTGTGTGTGACGCATGAAATGGGTTTTGCGCGCAGCGTTGCAGATCGCGTTATCTTCATGGCCGATGGCAAGATCGTCGAGCAGGCGCCGCCGGACCGTTTCTTCGGTGATCCGCAGCACGAGAAAACCCGCAACTTCCTTGGCCAGATCCTGAATCATTAATCTTCCTTACTCATTCCACGCACGCAATGAATAACGCAATTGATGTGGTCACCTTCGGCGAAGCGATGATGCTGCTGGTGGCGGACCGGCCCGGCCCAATCGAAGATGCACAGATGTTCCACAAGCGCACGGCGGGCGCAGAAACCAATGTGGCCATCGGCCTGTCCCGTCTGGGCTTGCGCGTGGGGTGGGCCAGCCGGTTGGGTAATGATTCCATGGCTCGCTATTTGTTGACCGCCATGCGTGGTGAAGGCATAGACTGCACGCACGTCGTCTGCGACGCGTCGCAGCGCACGGGTTTCCTGTTCAAAGGGCGCGTTATCGATGGCAGCGACCCTCCGATTGAATATCACCGCAAAGGTTCGGCCGCCAGCACCATGCAGCCTGGTGATATCGATGCGGGCTGGCTGTGCGCGGCCCGCCATTTGCATGCCACAGGTGTTTTTGCCGCCGTGGCGCCCAATTGTTATGAAACCTCTCGCCGCAGCATGGCGCTAATGCGCGAAGCTGGCAAAACCATTTCGTTCGATCCTAATCTGCGCCCTACGCTCTGGGCTTCCGAAGCGGCGATGCGGGCGGGCATCAATGCCCTGGCAGGCATGGCCGATTGGATATTTCCGGGTCTTGCAGAAGGCCGGCTGCTTACTGGGCTCGATACACCAGAGGACATCGCACGCTTCTACAGAGCGCAGGGCTCGAGCTTGGTTGTCATCAAGCTGGGCGCCGAAGGTGCGTACTATGACAATGGTGATGAGCAGGGCTACGTACCTGGCGTTCCCGTCGAGCACGTCGTCGATACCGTGGGCGCGGGCGACGGCTTTGCCGCCGGCGTCATCAGCGCGCTGCTCGAGGGCCAGCCGTTGCGCAGGGCCGTTGCGCGTGGTGCGTGGATAGGTGCGCGTGCGGTCCAGGTGCTTGGCGATACCGAAGGCCTGCCTACGCGCCAGGAGCTCGACGCGGCCGGCTGGTAAACGGCACGCCGGTCCGACACAATCCCACGCCGGTGGCTGTGCCGCCCGCCGGCCTTTCTTGAAAAGGTTTGCCATGGAACGCAAGCAGGTATTGGTGTACAGGGCATTGCCGCCAGCGCAGCTCGCACGCTTACAGGCTGTCGCTGACGTCATCCAGGCGGATCCTCGCGATCCTGCGCAGCTTGGCGCGTTTCACGATGCGCTGGCGACCGCGGACGGCCTGATCGGTTCAAGCTACCGGATCGACGACATACTGCTTGATCGCGCGCCAAAGCTGAAAGCCATCTCCACGATATCGGTCGGTGTCGACCAGTTCCCGCTCGAATCGCTCGCCCGACGCGGCATCACCTTGTGCCATACCCCGGGCGTGCTCACCGAAACTGTGGCCGACCTGCTGTTTGCAATGATACTGGGCACCAGCCGGCGTATCGTCGAACTAGGCCGTTATGTGCAGCAGGGCCGCTGGAAGAAAAACCTCGGTGATGACATGTTTGGCTGGGATGTCTATGGCAAGACGGTGGGTATCCTGGGATATGGGCGCATCGGTCAGGCGCTTGCGCGCCGCGCTGCGCTGGGCTTCGACATGCCCGTTCTCTATCATTCGCGTCGTCTGGTCGACAGCGGCCTGCCCGACGGCAGGGCGCGCGCGGCCGGCTTCGAAGAGGTTCTGCGCGAATCCGATTTTGTGGTCGTGCTGTTGCCGCTCACCGATCAGACACGCGGCCTGATCGGTGCGAAAGAGTTGGCGCTGATGAAGCCCGAGGCCATCCTGATCAATGGCGCCCGCGGCCCTATCGTGGACGAAGATGCATTGCTGGATGCGCTGGACCGCGACCGCTTGCGCGGCGCAGGCCTGGATGTGTTTAATGTTGAGCCTTTGCCGCTGGATTCGCCGCTACGCGATCACCCCAAAGTGATGGCGCTGCCGCACGCCGGTTCGGCCACGCACGAAACGCGTGCCGCCATGGCACGCATGGCGGTCGACAACCTGCTGCTGGCGCTGGAAGGCAAACCGCCTCTGGCGGCTTATCCCTTGGCGTAACTCTGCCGCGCAGGCTGCGTCTCGTTGACCACCTCGTGATAGAGCGCCGCGTAGCGCGCGGCTGCCTGCGGCCAACTCATGTGACCCGCCAGGGCCAGGCCGGCCTTGGCCAGTTGCGTGTATAGGGTAGGGTCGGACAATAGCCTGTCGATCGCCGCGGCAATGTCTGCGGCATTGTCGGGGTCGTCCAAGACCAGCGCATCCTCGCCGTCTTGTATGAATTCCGCAAAGCCGCAATAGCGCTTGCCGCTCAAGATCACCGGCAGGCCATACGACATGGCTTCCAGCGGCACCATGCCGAAGGCATCCCCCGTAGTGGGAAACACGCAGAGATCCGCAGCCGCATAGAATGGCGCCACATCGCGCTGCGCGGGCCACACATGTACCCGATTGCCCATGCCGGCCTGTTCGGCCAGCGCACGGATGCGCGGCGCTACCTGCGGCTCGCCGCCAACCACGATCACACCCAGACTCGTAGTGGCCAAGGGCAGGGCGCGCAGCAGCGCGCCAAACCCCTTGCGCATGGGGTCATTGGCAATCAGGATGGCCAGCGGGCCATCGGCTGGCAAGTTCAACTGTTCGCGCGCCAACCGGCGCGCATCGTCGCGGGCACAAAGCACCGGCAACCGTACAGCGGGCGGGATGATCTCGGGGGGCGTGGCATGCGGGTACGCCGTTTTGATTTGCGCCGCGATCAGCGGTGACACGGCCACCAGCCGATGGCCGGGTCGGTGCCGATAGCGGCCGGCTTCCATGGCCAGGTAAGCGAGCCACCTTGGGCTGGTCCATGTGCCCAGCCATCGGCGCCACCCGCACCGATGGTGAAGGCGCGCATACCGCACGGGCATTACATGCACGCCATGCACATTGCCCAGCCAGCTATTTTCATGCGTATGCACCACATCAAAGTTGCGCGTAAGACGCCAGCATTTGAGTGTAAAGTGCAGCAAATTGAGCCATCGCGGCAGGCCTTGGATACGAGGCGCAACGGTGTGCGGCAGGTTCAGTGCGCTGGCCCATTGCTGGCAAAATACATGCACATCATGCGTGGTGGCAAGCTCGGTGAGCAGGTTTTCCGCATAGGCCTCGGCGCCGCCAAACCGGCTGCCAAAATTGCGGCTAATGAACGCAACCCTTGGCCGTTCAACGTGTGTGGCCGGCGCCCCGTTTATCTTCATAGTTTGTTGTCAGTTTTTGTAGGAGCAGTAGGAAGCTGGTGGTGCGCAGCACGGGCACTCGAGGCAGCTCGAACAGGCTGGCACCTGGCTGTGCCCGGCCACGATCGGTGGTGGTAGCGCTGGTGTATCCGGCTTTGCGTACCAGATGCACATGGTTTGCGTCGTAATGGCCGTAGGGGTAGCAAAATGCTTCGCAGGGGGCGCCGGACAACGCCGCTAGCATGGTGCGGGATCGGCTGAGCTGCGTCACGGCTTCGTCGGGCGGAAGCGCGGGCAGATCGACGTGGTCAATTGTGTGTGAGCCCGCCTCATTGCCCGCCGCCACCCAGTCTCGCAGTTCCTGGGCGTCCATGAGCGGGGCGCTTGGTACGCCTTCCGAGGCGTCCCAGAAGTTGTGGCCCCCAAGATGCCCCGCCACGAAATAGTTGGTGGCCGTAAAGCCGAGTGATTGCAGCACCGGCAAGGCATGACGATGCACATTGCGAAAGCCATCGTCGAACGTCAGGCCAAACACCTTGCCTGTGCGCTCGCCCGCCAGGTAGGGGGCGAGATCGCGCATGGAGAGCCCACGGTAGCCCAGTGCCTTGAGCCAGCGCATATGACGTGCGAAAGTACCCGGCGCGACCGACAGGCTGCGATACGGGGTGCCGCGCGGAGACGGCCGCGCGATCTGGTGATACATCAGTATGGGGATAGGCCGTGGGCTGCTGACGGGCATGTACAGGTTGGGTGCTTATTGACGGGCCGATAGGGCGCAGGCCTGCCTGGCCAGGGCGGTGATGGTATCCCATTGGCGCCCGGTGACCGCGCTGTCGGGGATGATCCACGATCCGCCCACGCATTTCACATTGGGTAGCGCCATGTACTGGGCCGCGTTGACGGCGTTGATCCCGCCGGTGGGGCAGAAAGAAAGCTCGGGCAGGGGGCCATACAGTGCCTTGAGCAGGCCAATGCCGCCCACCGCCTCGGCAGGAAACAGCTTGAGTTCGGTAAAGCCGTGTTCAGCTGCGTACATGGCCTCGGAGGGTGTGGCCACCCCCGGCAGGAAGGGGATGTCGACCTGCGCAGCGGCGCGAGCGAGCTCGGGTGTCAGGCCAGGGCTGACACCGAACTTGGCGCCGGCACGCAGCGCGTCATCAAGCTGGCCCGGGCTGCGCACTGTGCCGACGCCCACCAGCGCATCAGGCACCGCATCGGCGATCATGCGGATGGCGTCCAACGCCGCATCCGAGCGCAGCGTAATTTCGAGACTGCGTATGCCGCCGGCCACCAGCGCGCGTGCGAGGTCGACGGCAGAGTCGATCTCTTTGATGACGATGACTGGCATGACAGGGCTGTGCTGAAGCAATTCAAGGGCATTCATGGTGCGGGCAATCCAAAAAGGCGGCGCTGGCGCGGTTGATTTGCGGGCCAGCCCGGGGGCAATAGTTGTGGAGAATTGTTCCCGGGCGTGCACTGTTCTATATTGTAAGCAGTAAACGTTCGCCGGGCGCGGCACGGGGCCGTGGAAAGGCCACTCGGAAACACGGTACGGCCTCGGTGGATATGGGCGCAGTGACGACGGATGCCGGCCGCGCAGCGCTCATCCGCGCGATCTTCGGCCCGTCGTTTCTGCGCTTTATTCAGGGCAGATGCCGCAGTGTTCCCGATTTGCCCATGAGCAGCGGCGCGTTCAGCTGGACGGCACGCTTCAGGTAATCCCACAACGCCATCACGCGGGCACTCTGGCGCAAATCCTCATGGCAATACATCCAGAAGCTGCGCGACACATCGATATCGTCGGGCAACACCACCCGCAGCCTGTCGTCTTGTTCTGCCATAAAGCAGGGTAGGATGGCCAGCGACTGGCCCTGAAGCACCGCATGGTACTGGGCGATCACGCTGGTGCTGCGAAAGGTGACGTGTGAATCGGGAATGATGTCGTCCAGATAGCGCAGCCGGTCGCTGAACATGAGTTCTTCCACATAGCCGATGAAAGCGTGATGCGCCAGATCGGCCTTGTTGCGTATTGGTGCCGATGCCGCCAGGTAATCCGCGCGACCATATAGCTTGAGGGCGTAATCGTGCAGTTTGGTGCATAAGTATGGGCCGCGTTGCGGGCGTTCGAGCGCAATGGCAATGTCCGCTTCGCGCTTGGACAGGCTGATGAAACGGGGCACCGGCAGGATATCGAGCGTAATGGCGGGGTAGCGCTGCTGGAACGCGATCATCAATGGCGACAGCACATAACTGCCGAAGCCTTCGGTCGAACCAACGCGCAAATGGCCCGACAAGGTTTCGGACTGCCCCGAAATCGCCTCGCGCGCGCTGAACAGCGTGCCTTCAATCTGCTCCGCATAGGCGAATAGACGAGAACCGTCTTCGGTGAGGGTAAAGCCCGTGACCTTGGACTTGCTGAAGAGGACGGTGTCCAACTCGCGTTCCAGTGCCTGGATGCGCCGCGACACCGTGGTGTGCCGAACGCCCAGCCGAGTGGCAGCCGCGCTGACGCGCTGCGTGCGCGCGACCTCAAGAAAGTAACGTAGTCCGTCCCAGTCCAGCATGATGTGCAAAAGTTGGCATTGAATGTGCAAATATTTTGGTAGAAATATGTTTTTTACACAACTACACTGGGTCGGCAGGGCGATGCTTTAGATGTTGTAGGTGGTTTTATACAGAACGAGAACTACATCGGAGACACCCATGAAAAAAACCTTCACGTTGTCACTGCTCGCTGGCCTGTTGTCTACGGGCCTGGCGGCGCACGCGGCAGACAAGCCGCCGGTCAAAATCGGCATTCTCACCGATATGTCCGGTACCTACGCCGCCATGGGAGGGCCTGGGTCGGTGGCGGCGGCGCGCCTGGCCATTGAAGACTGCCTCAAGGCTGATTGCAAGGGCATGAAAATCGACCTTGTTTCGGCCGATAACCAAAACAAAGCCGACGTCGGCGCATCCAAGGCCCGCGAATGGTTCGATCGCGAAGGTGTCACCGCGGTGGCGGATCTCACCAACTCCGCTGTGGCGCTGGCAGTCCAGGGCATAGCCAAAGAAAAGGACAGGGTTGCGCTGTTTTCCGGTCCGGCCACAACCGGCCTCACGAACGACAACTGCTCACCCGTAGGCTTTCACTGGATGTTCGACGTCTATTCACAGTCGGTAGGTGGGGTGAAAGCCATGTATGACAAGGGCGGCAAGTCCTGGTACTTCATTACCGTCGATTACGCCTTCGGCCATTCTCTCGAGAAAGGGGCCGCGGACATGGTCAAGAAGCTGGGCGGGACGGTAGTGGGCTCGGTGCGCCATCCGCTCAATGTGCCCGACTTTGCCTCTTACCTGCTGCAGGCACAGAGCTCCCGCGCCCAGGTTGTAGCCATGGCCAACAGCGGCGCAGATGTTGTCAATGCTATCAAGCAGGCACGCGAGTTCGGTATCGTTGCTGGCGGCCAGCGGCTTGCGTCGCTGCTGATTTTCTTGTCCGACCTGCGTGCGCTCGGTTTGCAGAACGCTCAGGGGCTGACGTACGTAGATGGCTTCTATTGGGATTTCGACGACAAAACTCGTGCATGGTCCGATCAATTTGCCAAGGCGTTCAATGGCCTAAAACCTACCATGACGCACGCGGGCGTGTATTCCAGCGTACTGCATTACCTGAAAGCGGTAGCCGCGTCGGGGTCGACGCAAGGCAGCGTCGTGGCGGAAAAAATGCGCGAGATCCCCATTGACGATCCGGTCATGCGCAATGCCTCGATCCGCCCAGACGGCCGCGTTATCCACGACATGTATCTATATGAAGTCAAGCGTCCCGAAGAGTCCAAGGGTGAATGGGACATCGCCAAACTCGTCGCCACCATCCCTGCTGCGGATGCTTTCCAGCCGCTCTCCGAATCCACGTGCCCGTTGGTCAAGAAGTCATGACGCCAAGGCACGCGGTGTGGGGGCGGCGCCCCAATACCCGTTTTATTGCATAACCTGCATTACGTCAGGCCTACCAGGAGACATCAATGAGTGCAGTACCCCGTATCCCCTTGCTGATTGGCGGCAAGCTGGTGCAGTCCAAAACCACCGAATGGCGTGACGTCCTCAACCCGGCCACCCAGGAGGTTGTCGCCCAGGTGCCCTTTGCAACCAAGGAAGAGCTGGACATGGCCGTGGCCAATGCACGGGAAGCCTACCAGACCTGGCGCAATACCAGCCAGGCGACCCGTACCCGTGTGATGCTCAACCTGCAGAAGCTGGTGCGCGACAACGTCGGTGCGCTGGCCAAATCCATTTCCCTGGAGCACGGCAAAACCCTGCCCGATGCCGAGGGCGAAGTAGGGCGCGGCCTCGAAGTCATCGAGCATGCCTGCGCCATGGCTTCACTGCAGCTGGGCGAGTATGCCGAGAATGCCGCCACAGGCATCGACGTCTACACCCTGATCCAGCCCCTGGGGGTGTGCGCCGGCATTACGGCGTTCAATTTCCCTATCATGCTGCCGTGCTTCATGTTCCCCATGGCCATTTCGGCAGGCAACACCTTTATCCTCAAGCCTTCTGAGCAAGATCCCAGCTCGTCGCTCATGTTGGCCCAGTTGGCGCTCGAAGCCGGCTTGCCGCCTGGCGTACTCAACGTTGTACATGGCGGCCCGGATATTGCAAACGCCATCTGTGAGCATCCCGACATCAAGGCTATTTCCTTCATTGGCTCCACGCATGTGGGCACGCAGATCTATCGCCGCGCCTCTGAGCACGGCAAGCGCTGCCAGGCCATGATGGGTGCCAAGAACCATTGCGTCATCTTGCCGGATGCCGACCGCGAAGTGGCCCTCAATCAACTGGTGGGCGCGGCATTCGGCGCCGCCGGCCAGCGCTGTATGGCGATTTCCGTGGCTGTGATTGTTGGCGAGGCCAAAGAATGGCTGCCGGACTTCGTTGAGCGGGCCAAAAAGCTCAAGGTCAATATCGGTTCCGACCGCGAAGCCGACCTAGGTCCGCTGGTGTCGTCCGCTGCCCGCGCTCGCGTGGAGGGCCTCATCCAAAAGGGTCTGGACGAAGGCGCGGAGCTGCTGCTGGACGGCCGAAACATCCAGGTGAAAGGCTACGAAAAAGGCAATTTTGTCGGGCCGACCGTATTTAGTGGTGTCAAACCCGAGATGGCAATCTATCACCAAGAGGTATTCGGCCCTGTGCTGTGTGTGGTGTGTGTGGATACGCTCGAAGAGGCGGTGGAATTTATCAACCAAAACCCCAACGGTAACGGCGTTTCCATCTTTACACAGGATGGCGGTGCTGCGCGTTACTTCCAGCACAATATCGACGTGGGCCAGATCGGTATCAATATCCCCATTCCGGTACCGGTTGCCTGGTTCAGCTTTACCGGGTCCCGCGCGTCCAAGCTTGGCGATCTCGGCCCCAACGGTAAACAGGCAGTTATGTTCTGGACGCAAACCAAAACCGTCACTGCGCGTTGGTCCGCCCACGCGCAAGGGGTCAACACGACCATCTCAATGAAGTAGCCGTATACAACCCGTCCGGTCTCCTTGAGGCGGCCGGACGGCCACGCGGCAGCCTTGATCTCTCTCTGCGGCCCCTCACACCCAACGGGTACAACCAGCACGACAGCCTTCAGAGCCTCCAAGGCCCCCATAGCGCCCACGGCGCTCAAGTCTCCCTGGTCTCCCACGTCTCCCACGTCTCCCACGTCTCCTGCGTTTCCTACGTTTCCCACGTTTCCCACGTTTCCCACGTTTCCCACGTTTCCCACGTTTCCTACGTTTCCTACGTTTCCTACGTTTCCTACGTTTCCCACGTCTCCTACGTTTTCTACCCGCCCCGCGGCCCTCATTGCTCTCACGGCTCCACTGGCCTCATGGTCGGAACAGGTTGCGCAGTCCAAATGCGGCGTGCCAACTAAACTAATAGCAAATAATTATATAAAACCATTTCTATATTCCATATAATGGCCTATCCCCTGGGCCACACAAACCATATATAAATGGGTAATAACGGGCCCTCTTTTACAGGCCTGTTTCCATGAATCTCCAGCAGTTCCGGTTCGTCCGTGAAACTATCCGGCGCAACTTCAACCTCACCGAGGCTGCGCGCGCGCTTTATACCTCTCAGCCAGGGGTTTCCAAAGCCATCATCGAATTCGAAGATGAGCTGGGCATCAAGATTTTCGAGCGCCACGGCAAGCGTATCAAAGGCCTTACCAAGCCCGGACACGCGGTCGCACAGGTTATCGACCGCATCATGCGTGAAGTCGACAATCTCAAAAAAGTCAGCGACGAGTTCGCAAGACGAGACGAAGGCGGCCTCGTGATCGGTTGCACACACGCCCAGGCGCGATACATCTTGCCCCGTGTCATCCCCGAGTTCCGCAAGCAGTTTCCCAAGGTGCGGGTATCGCTGGCCGAGGGCAACCCGCCTCACCTGGCAAAGATGGTGCTGCACGAGCAGGCTGATGTCGCCATCGCCACCGAAACCCTGGCCAATACGCCGGGCCTGGCCGCGCTCCCGGTCTATTCGTGGGAGCATGTCATTGTGGTGCGGCCCGATCATCCGCTGGCCGAGCTTACTTCCACGCAAGCCCGCAATGTGACGCTGGATCAGATTGCCGCATACCCCATCGTCACGTACGACCACGCCTTTTCGGGCCGCAATGCCATTGACCAGGCCTTCGCCGCCCATGATATCGAGCCCGATATCGTGCTCGAGGCGATCGACGCCGACGTGATCAAGACCTACGTGGATGTGGGCCTGGGCATAGGCATTATCGCCGGCATGGCCTATGATCCGCGCCGCGACAAGGGCCTGATCGGCCTTCCGGCGGGGCACCTTTTCGGTACACACACCACCCGCGTCGCTGTCAAGGCAGGTGTGTTCCTGCGCGACTACGTCTATGTCCTGCTCGAGATGCTTGCTCCTGAACTTACCCGGGAGGTTGTGCAAGAGGCCATCGATTCAGCGCAACGGACGGAGCCGGTGCTGGCATTAGTTGCCAAATAAGGTTGCGCTGATAAATTTTTACATTGCGGTTCTGTTGACAATGGAAATAGGAATGATTATCGTTACCGAACTTTCCTATTCCGGAGCCTTCTCATGTCTCAACTTGTCAGCGCAGTGGTTGTCGGGGCCGATCGGCTAGGCAATATCCCAGAGCTACTCAGGGTACACAACATTGCCATCCGTCATCACATCAGTGGCCGCGATCCTTCACACCAGAAAAAAACCCTTCAGCTCCCCTCGGGTACAGAGCTGCTCATCCTGCTTACAGATTTTCTCGGCCACAACGTCATGAAAACCTTTCGCGCAGCGGCGCAGCGTGCAGGCATACGGGTGCTGGCGTGCCGCCGCTCGGTTTGCAGCATGAAGCAGGCGCTCAACCAGTGCGGTTACTGTGAAAGCTGCCAAGTTTCGGTCAATGCGCAAGTGTCCCGTATTCAAGCACAATCCGAAGCGCGCAAGGGGCAGCCCCGCGTGCGGCTGCGCAACTAGATTAAGCGCGCCAGGTTCCTGGCCGCCGACGCGGCAGCCTCGCGTACGGTTACGCAACGGCCACAACAAAAATAAAACAGATCGGCAAAGCAAAAGGCGCCATCATTTGATGGCGCCTTTTGCTGCGTTTTTGCTGCGTGTTGAAGGCTTAACGCATCACTACTTTGGCGGTGGATTTGGCGGGTGTCTTCTTTGCTGTCGTCTTGGTTGTGGCCTTCTTGGCGGGCGATGGAGCTGGCTTGGACGTGGAAACCGCCTTCGCCTTGACTGTCGTCTTGGTGCGTGTCGTGGCCTTCTTGGGAGCCTTGGCTGCCGGCTTGCTGCTTGCCTTGGCCGTCGTCGTCTTGACAATGTCAGTGCCAGCGTCGGTAGTGCTGGCAGTGTCGATGGCGGTGTCTACCGCCAAAGTATTGGATGCCGCGGCCAAGCGGCGTGCGCCGTTATAGCGCTTTGCCCAATAGGTAATGTCCATGTTTTCGACGCGTACCACGGCGCCTGAACGAGGAGCATGCACGAACTTGCGATTGCCTAGGTAGATGCCTACGTGCGAAAACCGATGGCCGCGCGTATTGAAAAACACCAGGTCGCCTCGCTTGAGCTCATCGTGCTCGACCGCCTTGCCGGCGTGAGCGAGATCCCTAGAGCGCCGGGGCAGTTTCAGGCCTAGTGATTGTTCTGCCGCGTAGACCACCAGGCCGCTGCAGTCGAAACCCGATTCGGGTTCGTCGCCGCCAAAACGGTACTTGGTGCCTATAAGGCTGAGCGCAGTGGCGACCATGGTGGGGCTGGAGGCCTGGGCGTGCGAAATGGGGTAGTCGCTGCGCTCGCGCGTGGCCAGGTATGAGCCCAGCGGATCGGACTGCGTACGGGAGAGGTAACTATTGCGAAGCTGACGATTGATCGAGCTGGCGGCGGAGGCGTCGGCGTGCTGGGCGGAGTTGTTTGCGGCGCACCCGGCAAGCGCGACAGAAGAAACGACCACCAGGATTTTGGCAAAACGCCACAGATTCAATGGGATATTTGACGGAGATAGGCGGCTGAGCTGTTGTGGCGGCATGGTCTTGACGTTTCAGCTTGCGTAAAGCTGCCCTGTGGAGATGCCCGAAGTTGCCGTCAATTGACGATAACAATGAGCCATCAATGTGCAAAACCGTGCTATCTGGTCGAGCTTTACGCAAATTAAAATTTCGGAATTGGGCAAGTTTAACGAAACGTCATGGGGGGGTAAAGGCTTTTTCTGGTTTTTTACATTTATGTCAATCTATCCAAATGTGGGATACGCAGTTTCGGAAATAGGTATTTTCCGTTATGACCCAGCGCTTTACGTGGCGCGCGCGCCGGGCTAGCCTTATAAACCCGCGGCCACTCCGGCCTGGTCTCTGAGCGTTGGCGGTACCGCCAGCATCGTAACAACTGATAGGATTCTGAATGAATACCAAACCCGTCTTGACCCTTACCGAGGTAAAAGCCATTCTCAATGCCGCCGAGAAGCACGCGGCAGCCAACAACTGGGCGGTAACCATCAGTGTTGTGGACGACGGCGGCCATTTATTGGGCATGGCACGCCTGGATGGCGCGGCACCCATCTCCGCCCAGATTTCGCCAGCCAAGGCCCGTACGGCCGCTCTTGGCTGTCGTGAATCAAAGGGTTATGAAGACGTCATCAATCAAGGCCGCATTGCTTTTCTGTCCGCACCTGGCCTGGACGGTATGCTTGAAGGCGGGGTGCCGGTAGTTGCGCAAGGGCGTGTTATTGGCGCTGTGGGCGTATCTGGCGTCAAATCATCTGAAGACGTCGAGATCGCCAAGGCGGGTATCGCCGCACTTGGCCTATAGCGCGTCCGGTTGCCGCACCTATGTTTCGTAATGCGCTGAATCCCGGCGTCACACGTCGGGAAGCCTGGAGTTGGGCGATGTACGACTTCGCCAACTCGGGCTATACCACCGTCGTCCTGACCGCTGTATTCAGCGCCTATTTTGTTGGCGTAGTGGCCGAAGGCAAAGACTGGGGTACGCTGGCGTTCACCGCTGCGCTATCGCTCTCCTACCTGGCGGTCATGCTTACCATGCCCACGCTTGGCGCCCGGGCAGACGCCCGCGCCGGAAAGCGTCGGCTTCTCTACACCAGCACGGTAGGCTGTGTTCTCGCGACAGCGCTGCTCGCATTTACCGGTCCCGGCAACATCATGTGGGGCTTAGTGGTTATCGGGCTGTCCAATTATTGCTATTGCGTCGGAGAATCCGTCGTCGCAGCCTTTCTACCCGAGATCGCGCGTCCAGAGGCGCTGGGGCGGGTGTCGGGATGGGGCTGGAGTTTCGGCTATTGCGGCGGCATGCTCTCGCTGGGGGTATC
The DNA here is from genome assembly GCF_009857885.1 of Pusillimonas sp. TS35. GTDB lineage: Bacteria > Pseudomonadota > Gammaproteobacteria > Burkholderiales > Burkholderiaceae_B > Allopusillimonas > Allopusillimonas lactea. Next base: position 309,243 of record NZ_WWER01000004.1, read on the forward strand.
GTTGGCGTTGGTCCTGCACGCCAGCAATGCAGGTCAACACGCCAGCCAGTATGTGCCGCACGTTATGCTGCTTACCGCATCGATCTTCGCAGTGGCGGCGCTGCCATCTTTTTTCTTCTTGCGCGAGCGCACGCCAGCGAGCCAGCAGGCCACCGAGCCGCTGTTGCGCCGCCTCGCTGCCGCGTGGCGTGATACGTCGCGCAATTTTCGTGATTTTCGCCTGCTGTTGTGCTGCATCTCCTGTTATCAGGCAGGTATTTCCGTTGTTATCACGCTTTCCTCCGTCTACGCCACGCAGGCCATGGGGTTTTCGATGGCCCAGACCATGACGCTGGTGTTCACGGTCAATATCGCCGCAGCCCTGGGTGCGTTTCTGTTTGGCTATCTGCAAGACAAGATTGGCCACAAGACTGCGCTCTCGCTCACGTTGCTGGGCTGGATGGTGATGATTGTGCTGGCCTACGCGGCAGTGCGCCCACCGCTGTTCTGGGCGGCTGCCACGGTGGCGGGCTTGTGCATGGGTACTAGCCAGAGCGCAGGTCGGGCGATGGTAGGCGCCATGGCACCGGCGGGGCGTCTGGCCGAGTTCTATTCGCTGTGGACATTCGCGGTCCAGTTGGCGGCAGTGGTTGGGCCGCTTTGCTATGGCTTGGTTACCTGGCTTAGCGGCGGCAATCATCGGGCGGCGCTGCTGTCTACGGGGCTTTTCTTTGTAGGCGGGCTGCTGCTGTTGTGGCGTGTGGATTTCGCCCGTGGCGTCCGTGTGCGTGATGCCGCCGTGCGAGCTACTATCAACTCATCAATGGTGTGAGCCCATATTGCGACGCACGGGGGAGTGTCGATCACCAGATACCGTTCCGCCTGCTGTCAGTCTGACGTAAGGGTCGCGCGCTAGGGTGGGTCATAGCACAGTGCCGTTCTGCAAAATTCGTGCCGAAAAAATTAATTCAATACAGGAGCCAATCAAATGTCTACGGAAATTGAATCCGTCCTCACCGAAAACCGCGTGTTTCCGCCGTTCCCAAACCTGGTCAAAGACGCGGCCATTTCCGGCATGGACAATTATCTGGCCATGTGCGCGTCTGCTCAAGCGGATCCCGAAGCTTTCTGGGGAAAGCTTGCGCGCGAAAATCTGGTCTGGACCAAGCCCTTCAGGCAGGTGATTGACAGTAGCAATGCTCCTTTCTATCGCTGGTTCGGTGATGGCGAGCTGAATGTTTCCGCGAATTGCCTGGACCGTCATCTGGGCACGCCGGTGGCCAATAAAACCGCGCTCATCTTCGAGGCTGACGACGGCCAGGTTACCACCATCACATACAAAGACTTGTACGCGCGTGTGTGCGAGTTCGCCAACGGCATCAAGGCCTTGGGGTATAAAACAGGCGATCGCGCCATTATCTACATGCCGATGTCGATCGAGGTCGTTGTGGCCATGCAGGCCTGCGCGCGGCTGGGCATCATCCATTCTGTGGTGTTCGGCGGGTTTTCGTCCAAAAGCCTGCACGAGCGCGCGGTGGACGTTGGCGCTTCGCTGGTTATTACGGCCGACGCGCAGCGCCGCGGTGGCAAGGAAATTCCGCTTAAGAGCGCGGTGGACGAAGCGCTCGCAATGGGCGGTTGTGAGGCGGTGCGCAACGTCATCGTCTATCGACGCACCGGCGGCAATGTCGCCTGGCATGAAGGGCGCGACCGTTGGATGCATGAGGTAAGCGCCGGCCAGCCGCCGGAGTGCCCCGCGGTGCCGCTCAATGCCGAGCACCCGCTGTTCATTCTGTATACCTCGGGCTCCACGGGTAAGCCAAAAGGCGTGCAGCATGCGTCGGGTGGCTTTTTGTTGTGGGCGCTGCTCACCATGCAATGGACGTTCGACGCCAAAGATAGCGATGTGTTCTGGTGCACGGCCGACGTGGGCTGGGTTACCGGCCACACCTATGTTACCTACGGCCCGCTGGCGGCAGGGCTCACGCAAGTCGTGTTTGAGGGCGTGCCCACCTATCCCGATGTGGGGCGGTTCTGGGAAATGATCGAGCGCCACAAGGTCACGGTGTTCTACACTGCGCCCACTGCTATACGCTCTCTTACCAAGGCCGCCGAGGCCTCGCCAGCGTACCACCCGCGCGAGTACAACCTCACTTCGCTGCGCATCATCGGATCGGTGGGCGAACCCATCAATCCCGAGGCATGGATGTGGTATTACACCAATGTCGGCAAAGAGCGCTGCCCGGTGCTGGACACGTGGTGGCAGACCGAAACAGGCGCCCACATGATTACCCCGCTGCCGGGTGTTACCCCGCTCAAGCCGGGGTCCTGCACCTTGCCATTGCCCGGCATCGAGGCGGCCGTTGTGGATGAGGCCGGCGAAGACGTCGAGCAGGGTAAAGGGGGCTTTCTGGTCATGAAGCAGCCCTGGCCGGGCATGATCCGCACTATTTGGGGAGACCCCGAGCGCTTCAAGAAAAGCTATTTTCCGCCCGAGCTCAAGGGCTACTATCTCGCAGGCGATGGGGCTCAGCGCGACAGCGATGGCTACTTCTGGATCATGGGCCGGATCGACGACGTGTTGAATGTCTCGGGCCACCGTCTGGGCACAATGGAAGTCGAGTCGGCGCTGGTAGCACACCAGTTGGTAGCCGAGGCCGCCGTGGTTGGCCGGCCTGACGACACGACGGGCGAGGCGGTGGTAGCCTTTGTGGTGCTTACCTGCACACTACCCGAGGGCGATGAGGCAGCGCGGATCGCGGCCGAATTGCGTAACTGGGTGGCAAAGGAAATCGGGCCCATTGCCAAACCGCGCGAGATTCGTTTCGGGGATAACCTGCCCAAGACCCGTTCTGGAAAAATCATGCGTCGTTTGCTGCGCGTGGTAGCTAAGGGCGAGGTAGTCACCCAGGACGTATCCACGCTCGAGAACCCCGCTATTCTCGATCAGTTGTCGCAAGCGCGCTGAGATGGCCGGGCCTGTGCCTCCGGGCGCAGGTCCAGAGTATCATGCATCTTTGCGGCAACGTGGCCGAGGCAGGGGTGACTCGATCCGGCCGCCATGCAAGCCAGGCAAGAGTGCCGCTCTTCGCCTGGCTTTTATATGTTTTCGGAGATCATGTTGAACGCGGGCCAGGCTGAACGCGGCGCTTTGTCGCTCATGGTATTGACGGTCGTCTTGTGGGCGTTCAGCTGGATCGCCATGAAATCCCTGGCGACACTGATCGGCCCCTTCGATTTGGTCATGGCGCGCTATGTCATTGCCTTTGTGGTGTTGCTGGCAGTCATGCTGGCCACCCGCCGCCGGCTTGCGCTGCCGCCATTGGGCCTCACGCTGGGGATCGCTGTTTTTCAGACTACGGCCTTTCAGTGTCTGTGCCAGTTGGCACTGATCACCGGCGGCGCCGGCCATGTCGTGATGCTGGCCTACACCATGCCATTCTGGGTCGTGATTTTTGCCTGGTGGCTGCTGGGCGAACGCCCTTCGCGCCGACACATGGTTGGTTTCGCCAGCGCGGCAATCGGGCTGGTCGCCATTATCGCACCCTGGAAAGGCCTTGGCTCGATAGCAGGGTCACTGATAGCCCTGGCGGGCGGGGCGTCGTGGGGCCTGGGCGCAGTCCTGTCCAAAATCCTGTTTGCCCGGCATAAAGCCGAAGTCATGAACGTTGCGGTGTGGCAGATGCTGCTTGGCGTCGTGCTCACCTGGCCTCTTACTCAGCTTTTTCCGCAGCAGGCCATCGTTTGGAACGGCGACCTTGTCGTGGGCCTGCTCTACATGGGCGTTCTGGCCTCGGCCCTGGGCTGGTGGCTGTGGTTATCGGTGGTCCAGCGCGTCAGCGCCACAGTGGCCGGCATGTCCAGCCTGGGCGTACCCGTGCTGACCGTGGTTTTTGCCTGGCTGATCCTGGGCGAACGCGCGTCCGTGGCCGAATTGGCGGGGGTGGCCTTCATCATGGCTGGCTTGGTCATCGTCACGGCCGCTGGCGCCCGTGCGCCCAAATCGACTGCGTCTGCGTGAAGGAGGTGGTGCCCGGAGCGGGAATCGAACCCGCACGCCTTGCGGCTCCGGATTTTAAGTCCGGTATGTCTACCAATTTCATCATCCGGGCAGTGGCGCGATGGCACTGCGATTGCCGGGGTGCCGGCCAGGGGAAAAGGCGATGGCGGAAGCGGTGAGATTCGAACTCACGGACGGGTTGCCCCGTCGCTGGTTTTCAAGACCAGTCCATTCAACCACTCTGGCACGCTTCCGCTGTTGAGCCTGGCCGGCGACTGGGCGCCGCTGGCCGAGAATGGGGATTTTAGCCCGAATTCCGCAGCTCACAGAAGGACGTGAGTGTAGCGCATGCGGGCGCAGCGTGGGCGGGCGATAATAAGCTTTTTTGCAACGGCCCTGATCCAGACAAGAGGATGACATATGAAAGCCATTGAAATTTCGACCCCCGGAGGCCCCGAGGTATTGAAGCTGACCGAGCGGCCAATGCCCGAACCCAAGGCGGGCGAGGTGCTGATCAAGGTTGCGGCGGCAGGCATCAACCGCCCCGACGTCTTTCAGCGCAAGGGGAACTACCCGCCGCCGCCGGGGGCGTCGGATTTGCCTGGCCTTGAAGTGTCGGGCGAGATCGTTGGCGGCGACGTAGGCGATACGGGGTTGGCAGTGGGCGACCAGGTTTGCGCGCTGCTGGCCGGCGGTGGGTACGCCGAATACTGCGTGGCGCCCGCGCCTCAATGCCTGCGCGTGCCCAAAGGCTTGTCGATGGTTGAAGCGGCGGGCTTGCCTGAAACCTACTTTACCGTATGGAGCAATGTGTTCGATCGCGGCCAATTGGCTAAAGGCGAATCGCTGTTGGTGCATGGTGGCGCCAGCGGTATTGGCACCACCGCCATCCAGCTTGCTGTTGCAATGGGCAATACAGTCTATGCAACTGCGGGCAGCGATGAGCGCGTCGAGGCCATACAACGCTTGGGTGCGGCCAAGGGGATCAATTACCGCACGCAGGATTTCGTCACGGAAATCAAGAATGCCACGGACGGCCGCGGGGTCGATGTGATTCTCGATATGGTGGCGGGCGACTATATCAACCGCGACCTCACCTGCCTGGCCGATGACGGCCGTATTGTCATCATCGCCCTGCTGGGCGGTGCCAAAGCCACTATCGACTTGAACCACGTGATGCGGCGTCGGCTGACGGTAACCGGCTCCACGCTGCGTCCGCGTCCGGTGGCCTTCAAGGGCCTGATTGCACAGGCGCTTCAGACCAAGGTGTGGCCTCTGCTCGAAGCGGGGCGCATCAAGCCCATTGTGCATGCCACCTTTCCGCTGGCGCAGGCGAGCGATGCCCACGCCATGATGGACGCTGGCGAGCAGATCGGAAAAATCATCCTCACGCTCTGATCCCGTCGGGAGCGGCCCGTTTTTGTGCGGACGGGCCGCGAACACGCTACAATGCCGGGTTAACCCGATTTTTGATTCCGGCTTTGATGGATACCTGATGGACAACCCGCACAGTCGTAAACGCTTGGTCATGGGCAACTGGAAAATGCATGGCTCCCTGGCGGCCAATGCAATATTGCTCGAAGGCCTGTTGGCTGGCGCCGCATCGGCCGCCAGTTGCGAACTTGCCGTCTGCGTGCCGTTTCCCTACCTTGCGCAGGCTCAGGCCGCGCTGCAGGGCAGTGCTGTTTCATGGGGCGCGCAAGATGTCAGTGCCCATGCGCAGGGCGCTTACACGGGCGAAGTCGCGCCCGGCATGCTTGCCGATTTTGCCTGCGGCTGGGCGCTCGCCGGTCATTCCGAACGTCGCACCATGCACGGCGAAACCGACAAGCTCGTCGCCGACAAGGCTGCAGCGGCGCTCGCGGCAGGTATCACCCCGGTGGTCTGCATTGGCGAAACCCAGGCCGAGCAACAAGCCGGCCAAACGCGCGACATCATCGCCCGCCAGTTGGCGCCCGTGCTCGCACTGGGCGCCCAACAGGTCAATCGCATGGTGTTTGCCTACGAGCCCGTATGGGCCATCGGCACTGGCCTGAGCGCCACACCCGAGCAGGCTCAGGAAGTGCATGCGTTCATCCGCAAACGGCTCGATGGCATCGGCGCCGGGCAGGTTCGCATCCTTTATGGCGGCAGTGTCAAGCCCGACAACGCCGCCCGCCTGTTCGCCATGCCCGACATCGATGGCGCGCTGGTTGGGGGCGCCGCCCTCAAGGCTCAAGACTTTTTACGTATAGCGGCCGCGTAGGCCTCGGAGTTCTTTCATGCAATGGTTGTCATCCGTTCTTTTGGCGGTCCAGGTCATTTCGTCGCTGAGCATCATCGTGCTCGTCTTGCTGCAGCAGGGTAAAGGCGCCGATATGGGGTCGTCCTTCGGTGGTGGCTCCGCGGGCAGCCTGTTCGGCGCAAGCGGGGCGGCCAACTTCCTGTCGCGTACCACCAAGTGGGCTGCCATCGTGTTCTTTGCATCCACGGCCGGCTTGGCTTGGGTGGGGCATCGTCCGGTTGAGCGTAGCCAGGTCCAGGAAGGCGTAATGCAAAACTATCAGGGTGCAGTTCCTGCTTCAGGCGGCGCTGTTCCTGCCGCGCCGGGTGCCGGCCAGGGCGCCGCTGTGCCTGCCGTACCCTCCGTGCCGCAATCCGCAAGCCCCGCGCAGCAACCCGCGCCGGCAACCACCACTGACAAGGCCGACGCCGCCAAGCCCGAAGCGTCCACGTCCCAGTCCGCGCCAGCAAAATAGGCTCGCATCTTGCACAATTTTTGTGCTAGAATAGCCGTCTTTCTTGCCGACGTGGTGGAATTGGTAGACACGCTATCTTGAGGGGGTAGTGGCGAAAGCTGTACGAGTTCGAGTCTCGTCGTCGGCACCAAGACATAAAATCAGGGCGTTTCATAACGACTGATAAAGTACCTGAAGCCCGCATGAACATTAACGTTCTGCGGGTTTTTTGCATTCATCTCCTTGGTGTCGAACCTTTCGACAATCTGCTTGGATTTGCGCCACAGGGTTTGGGCCTCTTGCAAGCGCGTGAGTACGCTGCTGGCCGTCTTGACGCTTAAGAGTAGGGGCCGTGCGATCTCTGAGTTATTGCGCCCTGGGTATTGGTAATGGTGTACCTTTCGGTGGCGCAAGTGGCGAAAAACGCTTTTTATCGCTATAGCGCTAACGGGGCGCAATAGGCGGCGCGGTTTATCTCGCCGTTGGCGCCCGGCCTAGTATCCTCATCGCCCGTGTCAGAGTTTGTGCGGCGCTGGCGTAGCCTTCCCATGGTGTATTTCCGTGCGACAGCCGCTCCTGGATATTGCCGATATGCCACTGCGCGGCGCTGTGCAGCTGTTCTACCTCGGACCACGCGATAGGCACGGATATGCCTAACCCAGGGCGGGCGCGCAGCGACCATGCTGCTACCGTTGTGGCGCCAAAGCCATTGCGTAGGTAATCGATAAATATCTTGCCTATCCGATTACGTGGGCCGCTTTTCGCCGAGAATCGGGCAGGCAGCGTACTGGCCAAGTGCTTGACAATCGCCTGCGAAAAATCCTTCACGCTGTCCCAGTCATGCCGTCGTTGCAAGGGCACGACCACATGCACACCCTTGCCGCCGCTGGTCTTGATAAAGGAGGTGAGTTCCAGCTCGAGCAGGAATGCGCGCAATACCAATGCGGCCTCCTGCATCGCCGTCCATTCCACGCCTTTGCCGGGGTCCAGATCAAAGGTCATACGGTCGGGGCGTTGTATCGCGGTTTTTACGGCGTTCCAGGTATGAAATTCCAACACATTCATTTGTGCGGCGGACAGCAGGCCTTGCGCCGTCGACACTTCGAGCAGGGGTTCATGGCCCGGATCAAGCCGTTCTGGCAATGCCCGAACGCCGGGTATCGTCTCTGCATCCATGTGCTTCTGAAAAAAAATCTCTCCATCCACGCCCTCGGGGGCTCGCACCATAGAAACCGGCCGCCCTCGCAGATGCTCCAACATCAAGGGTGCTACCAGCGCGTAATAGCGGATAACCGCGATCTTTGTGGTTTGGCTTAGCTTGTCGACGATCCGTTCCGGATGGGTAATCGTGAGGTTGTCGGGTAGGCGGTGCGACGAATGCGCGGATTGATGGCCTGCGTTCGATGTTTTTGACGGCAAAACCATCGCTGTCTCCTTTGTAATGGCCTGCGCTGGCTTATCCCAGCGAAGGCCATGAAAAACAGCCTGTCGTACGTGGTTATCCCGGGTCCATTGCGCAAAGGAAACCTCGGCGAGCAGCGAAGGTTGCACCCAATGCGCGCTGCGGTCCAGGCCGGTTGGGCCGGCAAATGGGCGCTGGTCACTGCGCAGGCCCTGAAAGCGGCGCTGCAAGTCGTCCAGGGTTTTGGTGTCGAAGCCGGTGCCTACATTGCCAGCGTAGCGCAATTGGCCGGTGTCGTCGTGAATGCCCAGTAGTAAAGCGCCTATGCCTGTGCGCGCACCTTTTGGGTCGGTATAGCCGCCAATAACGAATTCTTGTCGCAACCCGCATTTTAACTTGACCCAATCGGTGCTGCGGCGCGTGGCGTAAGGGCTGTGTTTCTTTTTTCCGATAATTCCTTCCAGCCCCATTTTGCATGCCGAGCTATACACGTCGTGGGCATCCAGATCGAATGCGGCACTGAGCCTGACGGTGTCATGGGACGCGCCGGTGTTATCCAGTATGGCTGCCAGAAACGCCCGGCGTGCAAGCAAGGGCAGGGTGCGAAGGTCGCGCCCCGCCGCGTACGGCAGATCAAAAAGGTAATACACCACGCTGCTGGTGCGGCCGCGCTCAAAGGCGTTCTGCAGCGCCTGAAAATCTGGCAAACCCTGCTGGTCAGGCACGACGATTTCACCGTCGTACCATCCATCGGGTAATTTCATATCGGTCAGTGTGTGGGCTAACTGCGGCAGTCTTTTCGTCCAATCGTGGCCATTGCGGGTCCAGAGGCGAGGCGCATGATGTTCGATGCGGGTGAGCATGCGGTAACCGTCAAACTTCAGCTCATAGATCCATGCGTCGGCTGCGCGGGGCGGTGACTTGGCCAGTGTGGCGAGTTGGGGGGACAGCGAATCGGGCAGGCGCGCGCGCGGGGCCGCCTCAATGCCAGGGAGGCGGCCATCCTGAAATGGATCATCCCGCATTGCCGAACGTATATTGCTGCCTGAAGGCAAAGACAGCCCGGCAACGCTGCCGGGCATTTCGTCGACAACGCTGAACGCGAGCGCTGGCCGGGCGAAATCGTCGCAGTCTTTGATCAGCAGCCACGTATCCTTATTGTCGTTGTTATTGGTGGCCTGAATGCGCACGAGCATCCATTTTCCGTGCAGCTTGTGTCCATGCAACGTAAAAACGAGTTTGCCTTTGCGATAGCCATCGCTTGGATCGTCTTCGCATTTCCATGTGCCGCGATCCCAGATGATGATGTTGCCCGCACCGTACTGGCCTTTCGGGATATCGCCTTCAAAATCAGCATAAGCCAGCGGATGGTCCTCGACATGCACGGCCATCCGTTTGTCGGCGGGATCCAGACTGGGGCCTTTGGGAACGGCCCAGCTCTTCAGGACGCCGTCCAACTCCAGGCGAAAGTCGTAATGCAGCCGCGTGGCCCAATGCTTCTGAATCACGAATACGGGTGCCCGCGCATTCTGGCGTCCGCCTGAGCGCGGTTCCGGCGTCACATCAAAATTACGCTTGGATAGGTATCCCTTGAGCAGATCTGTTTTCGCCATCGCTTGCACCCTATGTCATGCAGTCATGCCGCGTTGGTGATCTATCAGGCAGCTCGGCTGCTGCGGGTCGCCGCTTTGCGGCGTGCTGCACCTTCTTTCACCTTGGCTTTGGTCTTCGTGGCGGCTGTCGAGGCGGCCGTCTTGCTTGCTTTTTTTTGCCCCCGCGTCGAGGAGCTTGCTGATTTCTGAGCGTAGGCTTTTGTATTCTTTTCTGGCGCCGTACGGCGTTTCGCTCCGCCTGCGTCATCGCCGGATGACGCGCGTTTGCCCAGGCTGCGCTGCAGCATTTCTGTCAGATCAAGGATTTTCGCGCCTTTTGCGGGCTCGGGGGTTTCAGGCTCCGCGACTAAGTGGGTCTCGCCGGCTTCGACCTTATGTTTTACGAGTTGCAGCACCTGCTCCTTGAACGAGTCGGTGAAAGCATTCGGATCCCATTTGCCGCTCATGTCTTTAATGAGTTGTTCGCCCATGGCCATTTCCTTGGCGGTCAGGCCCGTCGATTTACTGCCTTCGGCAGGCAGCCCCAGGCCTTCCCATGTGCGCACTTCATCGCCCCAGCGCAGCAAGTTCAGTATCAGGGCGGGGCCGCAGGGCATCAGCAGCGCCAGATGTTGTTTTGTCTGGATGACGACTTTCGCGATGCCGACTTTGCCTGTACTCCGGAGTACTTCTCGCAGCAAGGCATATACCTTTGCGCCCCTGCCGGTGGGTGAAACATAGTAAGGGCGATCCAAATAGACGAATGGTATTTCGCCGATCGGCACGAAGGTCTCGATTTCCACGGTTTGGGTGGTTTTCGGGTAGGCCGCTGCGATTTCGTCCTGCGACAGAATCACATATTCGCCATTTTCGTATTCGATGCCTTTGACGATATCGTCGCGGCTGATTTCTTTGCCGCTTGCTTTATTGATGCGCTTGTAGCCCACCGGCTCCATCGTCCGGCGATCCAGCCAATCGAAGTCAATCCGCTGGTTTTCGGTGGCTGGATGCAGAGCGATCGGAATATGGACGAGGCCGAATGAAATCGCCCCTTTCCACAGCGCGCGCTTGCTGATAGATGCCATTGCCGCTGCCTCCTGTCGATGCAGGCGGATAAGCAAACGTCATGCCCGGCGCTTGGTGATTATCATGCAAATAAAAATCGTTTACACTTCGATTCCTGAATATTGACTGAATATTGTCTCCAAAAAAGGGGCTTCCTTATGCGTAAATATTTTGCACGTGGCCTATGCGCAACCATTGTGGCCGCTTTGACAGGGGTGGCGGCTGCGTCGCCCGTTGTCACGCCTGACGCAGTCGTCGCTGGCTATGCCAACCTCGCCGCCGCCAAATATGAAGACTCGCTCACGTCGGCGCGCGCGATGCAAAAGTCCATCGACGCGCTTATTGCACAGCCATCCGCGGCCACGTTGGCTGCCGCCCGGCAGGCCTGGTTCGCGGCCCGCCAGGTGTATCAGCAAACCGAGGCATTCCGTTTCGGCAACCCTATCGTTGATGATTGGGAAGGCCGCGTCAACGCCTGGCCGTTGGATGAAGGCATGATCGATTATGTCGACGCTTCTTATGGCACCGAATCCGATGCCAATGCTTATTACGTCGTCAATGTCATTGCCAACCCGCGGCTCAGCATCGGCGGCAAGCCAGTCGACGCCCGCGACATCACGCCAGCGCTGCTGCGCGAGGCGCTGCACGAGGCCGATGGCAACGAGGCTAATGTCGCCACGGGCTATCACGCCATTGAGTTTCTGCTCTGGGGGCAGGACCTGAACGGCACCGGCCCGGCACCCGAAGGCCGCACCGGCACACCCCAAGAACGGCACGCGGGCAATCGCCCGCATACCGATTTCGATCTGCGCCAGTGCACCGGCGGCAATTGTGATCGGCGCGTGCAATACCTTAAGGTGGCTACCCAGTTGCTGGTCGATGATCTGCGTGAGATGGCGGACCACTGGAAAGAGGGTGGGGCGGCCAGCCAGGCGGTGACGCAAGATGCGCGGCAAGGCCTGATTGCAATGCTGACCGGCCTGGGCAGCTTGTCGTACGGCGAACTGGCGGGCGAGCGCATCAAGCTGGGCCTGATGCTGCACGACCCCGAAGAAGAGCATGACTGCTTTTCAGACAACACGCACAATTCCCATTACTACAACCAAGTGGGCATGATGAATGTCTACCTGGGCGAGTACAAGCGCCTGGATGGTTCGACGGTAAAGGGCGCCAGCCTGTCGCAGTTGGTCAGCGCCGTCAGCCCCGAGCTGGACCGCGAAATGCGCGCCCGCCTGGCCGACACACTCAAGGCCATGCAAGCCATCAAGTCACGGGCCGAGCAGATAGAAACCTATGATCAAATGATTGCGCAGGGCAATAAAGAAGGTAACGCCATTGTGCAGGCGGCCAGCGATGCCCTTATCGTGCAAACGCGCAGCATTGAGCGCGTGATTGCGGCGCTCGAACTGGGCGCCATTCAGCTCGAAGGCTCTGACAGCCTGGACGCGCCCAATGCTGTATTCAAGTAAGGCGGCAATAGGGCAGCCCATACGGGCTGGCAGGGCATTGAGCTTGGGGCTGCAAGCGATGCTGGGCATCTTCGCCATAGGCGGGTTGCCGGCAGTGGCGGGCGCTGGGCCAGAGGTGTCAAGGCCCGCGCAAACGCTGGCCTGGCGCAGTGATCTTTCCGCCGCCGAACGTGCCCGCGTGCAGGCCGTCACACGTGCAAGCACTGATTTTTCCAGCGCGGAACCCTTCGAGGTCATGCAGGGCGGTGCTGGCACGGTCAGCAAGCTTGTCAACCGCGATATTTACTCGCATCCCGCCGCCAATCTGTCGTTTCAGGGCCGACAGGATTTCATGGTGGGCAACGGGCTATTTCGCAAAGACTGGGTATCGTCGCCCTCATCTACACAGGCGTCCGACGGCTTGGGCCCGTTGTTCAATGCTCGCTCTTGCCAGGCCTGTCATGTCAAAGACGGGCGCGGCACCGTGCCGGGCTTTGATCCCAATGAGCGCGCCGACGCTGTGGCGCTGCTGCTGCGGCTCGCACTGCCGGCCGATTCAGCGCAAGCGCGCCAGCGCATCGCACAAGGCCTGGGCGTGGGCGACGCAAGGGCGGATCCCGTCTATGGGCATCAGTTGCAGCCTTTTGCGGTGCCCGGCATACAGGCTGAAGGCCAGGTGGAGATCAGCTACCAGGCGATGCGAGTCGAGCTCAATGGCGGGGAAACGGCCACTCTGATGGCGCCTACCTATACGGTGGCAAATCTGGGATATGGCCCATTGCATCCCGATACCCGGTTTTCTCCGCGGTTGGCGCCACCTATGCTCGGCCTCGGCCTGCTTGAAGCCATCCACGAAGGCGACATCCTGGCCAATGCCACCCGAAATCCGGGCGACGGGGTCTCTGGCAGGCCCAACTGGCTCGAAGACAAGGCCGGCGGCACGCGGGTGCTGGGGCGCTTCAATTGGAAAGCGGGCCAGGCCACGGTCGAGCACCAGTCGGCCAAAGCGTTTTCGGGCGACATGGGGCTCTCGACACCGCTGCACCCGGATCACAAGGGCGATTGCACGCCCGCGCAAATCGCCTGTGCCGGCATGCCGCATGGCGTCCAGCCGTATCTGGGCGAGCACGAAGTGCCCGGGCGGCTGATGGATTTCGTCACAACGTATTCGCTGAACCTGGCGCTGCCACAGCGCCGCGATGTCGATGATGCGCGGGTGTTGGCTGGCAAACAGTTGTTCTACCAGGCCAACTGCATCGCCTGCCATGTGCCCAAGTACGTTACCCGGCGCGACGCGGAACGACCCGAGCATCGCTTCCAGTTGATCTGGCCGTATACCGATATGCTGCTGCACGATATGGGCCCAGGCTTGGCCGATCATGTGACTGAAGGCAGTGCGTCCGGCTCGGAATGGCGCACGCCGCCGCTATGGGGCATAGGCCTTACGCACACCGTCAACCCAAATGCCACCTGGCTGCACGATGGGCGTGCGCGCACCCTGCTGGAAGCCATACTCTGGCATGGCGGCGAAGCCTCGGCCGCGCGCGAGCGTGTCGTCGAGATGACGCCCGCGCAGCGGCAGGATCTGATCCGGTTTCTGGAGTCATTGTGATGAAATATGTGGGCGTTACGATCTGCAATGAGGCCAGCGCGCAGCTAGGCGACATACAAGCAGTAGGCACGCATACAGCCGACATGCATACAGTCGGCGTGCATACAGTCAAGCATGCGATGGGGTTGAGGCGCGGGCGATGGCGGCCTGCGGCACGTGTATTTGCTGCAGCGGTATTCGCCGCAGCTATCCCGTGCGCTGCAGCGGCCGGTACGCTGCCCGATGCGCTGGGCGAAAATCTGGTTGCCGGGTATATCGCACCCTCTATGCAGCGTTTCAGCGAGGCCGCCGTCGGTCTGCAATCCGTGCTCGGTGCCTACTGCGACGGAACCGCCCGCGCGCCAGCATCGACCTTGCTTGGCGGCCCCTCGGAAGCGCGTGCCGATATGGCGGCCTTGGCATCGGTCGCTCATTCAGCCCGCGTGGAAATTTCCTCGGCGGCGCACGCTGGCATTAAGATGCCGACCGGTGCGCCTGCGCGGATGCCAGGCTCCGAAACCGTCGTCGACGCGCAGTTTCTGTTGCTGGCGCAGGCGTGGTCGCGTATTCAGTTTTTGCGCTTTGGCCCGCTGGTGGAGGACAACCGCTTCGAGCGCATTTTCTTCTGGCCGGATCCGCGTGGCATGATGACGCGGCAGCTGCAGCGCCTGCTTGCGCAGGAGCCGCCAGTGCAAGAGGGTGAGGGGATAGCAAGCCAGAGCGTGGCTATACAGGGCCTGCCCGCATTGGAGTATCTGTTGTATCGCGAACATGGCCTCTTGGCGGCGGATGCGCAGGCGTGGGCCGCATTCGGCCGCGATTGCCATTACGCAGAGGCTATTGCCGCCAATCTGGTTCGCCTGGGCAGCGAACTGGCGGCGGCATGGCGTGTGGGAGGGCCATACGCCGTGCGTTTTGCGCGGCCGTCCCGTGGCAACCCCCTGTACCGCACAACGGCGGAAGTGGCTGCCGAAGCCATCAAGGCATTGTCTACGGGCATCCAGTTCGTGCACGATGTCGAGCTGGCGCCCGCCTTGGGCAAGGCGGGTGATGCGATCAATGCGCGCAGGCTGCCGTTCTGGCGCAGCGGCCATTCCACGCAGGCCATGGCCGCCTCCGCGCGGGGGCTTGCCGCGTTTCACGCCGCAGGGCGCTTTGACTATGCGCCTCGCGAGGCCTGGATCGGCAGCCTGATCGCCAACGAACTGGGCCGTGCGGCGGATGCGCTGGGTAATTCTGCGCGTGATGGCGACGATGCGCCGCAGTTGTTGCGGATCGCGGCGCTGCAGCTGAAGAACGCAAAATCCATTATTGACCAAGATATGGCGTCCGTATTTGGCGCAACGGTAGGCTTTAATGCGCTCGATGGCGACTGACCGCAGGCGCTTTCTGGGCCTGTTTGCAGCTTCGGCCGCGTCGAGCGCCTGCGCTGCCTTTGCAGGGCGCATGTATGGCGCGCCGGCAGCGATACTGCTCGCCGCGGGGGCCGACGCCTCGACAGCAAAGACGGCGAGCATGAGCTGCGGCCCGGCGTCGCGCACGTCGACGTGGGTGGCAGGCGGCACCTCCGGTGAGGAAGGAGCGCATTCTTTCGCCATAGATGAATTGCCGCTGGCCAACACATCTATATATATGGCGGCACGCAAGCAGGCAGGCAGATATCAAGTTGCTGTGTTCGATGCGCAAGGTTGTGAGCGGATGGCCTTGCCGCTGCCTGCGCGGGGTCACAGCTTTGCCATTGACGCGCCGCGTGGCCGCGCCGTGGCCTTTGGCCGCCAGCCCGGCTTTTATGCTGTGGCGTTTTCATATCGGAGGGAGGCCGCCCCGGTAACGCTGCGCCCCGCGCCAGGCCGCCATTTCTTTGGTCACGGCGTATTCTCTCCGGATGGCACGCGGATGGTCTCGACCGAGAATGATTATGAGGCCGGCCGTGGCGTGCTGGGGATATACGATGCCAGCACTAACGGAGGCTACCGCCGCGTGGGCGAGTATGCTTCTGGCGGCGTGGGTCCGCACGAAGTTATCCTGATGCCCGACGGGCATACGCTGTGTGTAGCCAACGGCGGCATTCTCACGCACCCCGATTACGGCAAACTTCCCCTGAATGCGGGCAATATGCGGCCGTCCCTGGCCTATGTCGATCTGCATACCGGCAAGTTGCTTGAGTTGCATGAACTGGATCCTGCCTTGAACCGCCTTTCGATTCGGCATCTGGCGTTGGATGGTTCGGGCGCCGTCTGGTTCGGCTGCCAGCATACCGGCCCGGCGCACGAGCGGCCTCCGCTCGTGGGGCGTCATCGACCAGGTACTGCGCCAGTACTGTTTGAGGGGCCTGGCGACGTGCAGCACCGTCTGAGCAATTATGTAGGGTCCGTGGCCAGCGATGCTTCCGGTAGGCATATTGCAACGTCCAGTCCGGTGGGCGGTATTGTGGCTGTCTGGGACATTGATACGGGCCGATGCATCGGCGCACAGTCGCTGTTCGACGGCTGTGGCGTGGCTCCCGCGGGGCCGCAGGGGTTTCTGCTTAGCAGTGGTCAGGGGCGGTTAGCCCAATGGCAAGAGGTGGCCGCGCCTATACATCCGGTGCGTGCCTGGGACGATACCGCCTGGGATAACCATCTGCGGCAGGTGCCCGCGTCGACGAGCTGAAGGGCGCTGCCAATTGTGGCCGGCGGGCCCACCTGGCATCCGCTGGCTACCGGCCCGGCGCGTCTCCAGACGCGGGCGAGACGCGCTAAATTATTGATTATTCGGGTTTTGAGGCGATTCTCGCGCACCTATAAACCTTCAATAAAAACAAGGGATTGTCGTCGTTACTTAAAACGAAGCTTGAGAATGAGGCGGCGAGGAAATTGTCGTGTTCTCACGACAATTGAAACCCGGGTAATCCCTTATAAACTGTTGCGAATCAGCCCGTTTTGTCGTTTTTTACCAACGGACAGCATCAAAAAGGAGCTTTTTACCTGCTGAGCAATAGCCATGGGGCCCGAATTTTGATGCAATAGCACCAACTTCCCATCGCGGAGTTAGAAAGGGCAGCAGCACGGATAGGTAGTCGCTGCTCTGGTTACTCAAATCTACGGAGATTTCTTACATGAAAAAGACTCTGCTCGCTGCTGCTCTTATCGCCGGCTTTGCTGGTGTTGCTCAAGCAGAAACGTCGGTTACCCTGTACGGTATCCTGGACGGTGGTATCGGCTACCAGAAAGTTGACGGCACCGTTGATGGCGTTGACTACGAAGCCAAGAAGACCGGCATGATCAACGGCGTTCAGTCCGGCAACCGCTGGGGCCTGAAGGGCACCGAAGATCTGGGTGAAGGCCTGCAAGCCGTGTTCCAACTGGAAAGCGGTTTCAGCCTCGGCACTGGCCGTAGCGCACAAGGTGGTCGTCTGTTCGGCCGTCAAGCTACCCTCGGTCTGCAGGGCGACTCCTGGGGCCGTCTGGACCTGGGCCGTCAAACCAACATCGGTTCCAAGTACCTGCCTGGCATCGTTGATCCGTTCAGCGGCGGCTTCGGCCAAGCCAACGTCGGTACGTCGTTCAGCTCGACGAACACGATGCGTTGGGACAACATGGTCATGTACCAGACCCCCAACTTCTCTGGCTTCCAGTTTGGCGTCGGCTACTCGTTCAACGTCAATGGCGACCAAGATTGGAAGACCAAGGTTGACGGCGTTTCCGATCCCGACAACAACGGCAAGGGCGTGACCACCGGTCTGCGCTACGCAAACGGCCCGATCGGCGTTGCGCTGACGTATGATCAGATCAAGAACAGCGCTGACGACACCAAGATCAAGGCATGGGCCCTGGGCGGCGCCTATGACTTCGAAGTGGTCAAGGTTTCGGCTGCTTTCGGTCAAACCAAAGACGGCTGGATGCAGGGCAGCGACTTCGGTCCTGACTTCTCCACCGGCACGTTCGTTGGTGCTGAAGGCCTGAAGGTCAATTCCTACCTGGTCGGTCTGTCGGCTCCTGTCGGCAACGGCAAGGTCCTGGCTTCCTGGCAGATGGCTGATCCCAAGGATGCGCCTAACGACGCTGACCTTGACAAGCAGCACGTTTACAGCCTGGGCTACACCTACAACCTGTCCAAGCGCACCAACGTGTACGCGATCGGTTCGTATGCCAAGCACGTTCTGTTCGAAGACGACCTGAAGTCGACGGTTGTCGGCGTCGGTCTGCGTCACCAGTTCTAATCGGTACGCATAGCTCGCCTATGCATACGACGGCCCGGTTCGCCGGGCTGTACAGAACAAAAGAAAGCCACCCTTCTGGGTGGCTTTCTGCATTTTCGGCGCGCCGTGCCGCAGGCAAGGTGCACAGCCGTGCGGTAACTGAGGTGACTGTGGCAGCTTGGTATTGCTGCTCACCGCCGCTGGCACTGCGGGCAGTAGTAGGTAGCCCGCTGCCCCTGGACGATGCGCCGTATCGGCGTGGCACAGAGTGGACAGGGTTGGCCCGCCTTCTCGTAGACGGCGGCATGCAGCGCAAAGTAGGCGCCCGGCTCGCCCGTGGCGTTTACATAATCGCGCAGCGTGCTTCCACCCGCTTCCAGGGCCTGCAGGAGCGTGGTGCGGATGGCGGTGGCCAGTGCCGAGCACCGTGCCAGCGATAGGCGGCCTGCGGCCGTCTTGGGGTTGATGCGTGCGCGAAACAATGCCTCTGATGCGTAGATGTTGCCCGCACCCACCACCACATCGCCCGCCAGCAGCGCTTGCTTGATGGGTTGGCGCCGGCCGCGCAGGCGGGCGTGCAAATACTCCGCAGTAAACGTGGGGTCGAAAGGCTCCAGCCCCAGCCGGGCAAGTAGAGGATGCACCTCTATCGGGCCGTCGGCCGCATCGTGCCATAATATGGCGCCAAAACGGCGCGGATCGTGCAGACGGAAGCTGGCGTCGTCAAACACCCAGACGGCATGGTCATGCTTGAGCAGCGGGGCATCGGGCGGCGTGGCGCGCAGCGAACCCGACATGCCCAGGTGCACAATCTGCGTGCCATTGGGGAAGTTGATGAGCAGGTACTTGCCGCGGCGGGCGCAATCCAGCACTTGCCGGCCATTTATGCGGGTGGGCAGATCAGGCGGAACGGGCCAGCGCAGGCGCGGCTCGTATACGATGAATTGCCGCAGGATGCGGCCTGGCATAATCGTCGCTAATCCGCGACGCGTGGTTTCGACTTCTGGCAGTTCAGGCATGTGGGGGTGATAAGATCATTAAATCTCAGCTTGTTTTGCTGCGAATTGTTTTACTGCTAATTTTGCCACCTGGGGCCTGTTATGGGCACGGTAATCACGGTTCTCCCGCATGAAATGTTCAACCCGTCTGGTATTCGCGCTATGCGTATCCATGTTTTCCGGCTGGCCGGTATTTGCGCAGTCGGCGCCGGAAATCAAGCAGGGGGAGCCTACCGAGAAGATCCGCCTGCGCGCGGGTGAGCTGCCCGACGTTTCGCTGACGCCCGAACTGCTGTATCAGTTGCTCAGTGCCGAGATTGCGGCCCAGCGCGGCTTCTACGACCAAGCCAGTGAAACCATGCTCCGCCTGGCGCAGGAAACATCTGATCCGCGCCTGGCTAAGCGCGCCTTCCAGTTTGCCATGGCAGACCGCAATATGGCCCGCTCGCTCGAGGCTGCGCGAACCTGGGCCCTGCTGGCGCCCAAAGACCCCGAAGCGGTGGCGTCATCCTTGGCACTGGCCGCGAGCAGCGGTGAAACCCAGGGCCTGGCTGGCGCGCTCTGGACGCGTATCGAAAAGGCCGACGACAAGGAACAAGCGATCGCGCAGGCTGCCGCCATTGTGGGTAAGATGCCCGACAAAGGCCTGGCGCTCGAAGTGCTCGACAAGGCATTGCACCCCGAAGTGCGGCAGCTGCCTATTGCGCATCTGGCTCTTTCTGATGCGGCTTGGGCGGCTTCCGACCCCTACCGCGCACTCGAAGAGGCGCAAGCTGCGCTGGCTTTGGCCCCCGATCTGGAAGCGGCAGCGCAGCGCGTGCTCGAATATGGCACCAAGGTCGATGCCGACCAAGCGCTCAAAGAGACGCATGCGTTTCTTCAGCAACACCCTGACAGTCGCAAGCTTCAGCTGATGTATGTGAACCGTTTGGTTGAGCAGCGCCAGTTTGACCAGGCGCTGAAACAGGTGGGCGAGATGCGCCGCGCCGCGCCGGAAGACTTCGACCTGCTTTACACCGAGGCTGAAGTGAATATGCGCGCCGAGCGCTACGATCAAGCCAAGGTGCTGTTGAACCAATATATTTCTGTGCAGCGGCAGCGTTTGCAGACGGTGAACGACGAATCCACCAGTGCGGCCGCCGATGCGTCGGATGCCCGCCTGCTGCTGGTGCAGATCGCCGAAAAGCAGGGCAGGATCGATGAAGCGATCCGCGAACTCGATCGCATCGACGACCCGTCGCTCAAGTTCCAGGCGCAGGTGCACAAGGCGGTGCTGCAGGCGCGGCAGGGCGACTTGAAGCGCGCGCAGGCCACGATCAACCGCCTGCGCCCGGCCGATACGCATGAGCGGTCGGTGATCGCGCTGACGCTGGCATCGATTTATCGCGACTCGGGGCGGTCCGACCGCGCCTTGCAGATCCTCGAGAAGGCCGATAAGGATATCCCTGACTCCACGCAGATCAAATACGATCTTGCCATGCAGTATGAGCGGCAGGGCCGTATGCAGGATTTTGAGCGGCTGATGCGGCGTGTCATTGAGCTGGACCCGAACAACGCTAATGCCTACAACTCTCTGGGCTATACCTACGCCGATCAGAATCGCAACCTCTCCGAGGCACAAGATCTGCTCGAGCGCGCGCTCGATCTCGATCCCAACAACCCATACATCCTGGACAGCGTGGGCTGGTATCTCTACCGCACCAGCGACTACGAGGCAGCCATCGAATACCTCCAGCGTTCTTACGACCAAATGCCCTCGGCCGAAGTGGCTGCGCATCTGGGCGAAGTGCTGTGGGTCAGCGGCCGCCGCGACGAGGCCTTCAAGGTTTGGCGCGAGGGCAGCAAGCAGGATCCCGACAATGAAATTCTGGTCAAGACGCTGCAGCGTCTGGGGGTCGAGCTGAAATGACTCACATATCGCTGGCCAAGCTGCGCGCCTGGTCTGCGGCGGGTTTGGCCGCGCTTGCGCTGGCGGGTTGTGCCACGCCGCCGCCCATCAGCGAGTCCGGTGCTGCTACCCAGCAGGCCGTTTTTGAGCGCACGGGCCGCTTCGCCATCAACGTCAGCTATGCCAATGGGCAACGCGATGCGCTCCAGGGCGGGTTTGCATGGCTGGATAACGGCCGCCGCCTGGTGCTGGACCTGGCTAATCCGGTCGGTAGCACCTTGGCGCGGGTCGAGGTGACCGCCGGGTTGGCGCGGGTCACGCGCAGCGATGGCAGTGTCGAAGAAGCCGCCAATGCCGACGCGCTGGTCGAGCAGGTGCTGGGCAGCCCGCTGCCGGTTTCAGGCCTGCGCGATTGGCTGCGCGGCCGTACGGGCGACGGCGTAGTCAACAGCCTCAAGCGAGACGCCGGCGGCCAGCCAGGCTCGTTTACCGAGGATGGCTGGCGGGTGCGCTTGTCGCGTTACGATGGCAAGGGGCCCGGCCTGGTTCAGCTAGATAGAGACGACGCCAACCGCCGCATCAGCGCGCGGCTGGTCATCGAC
Source organism: Pusillimonas sp. TS35 (assembly GCF_009857885.1). GTDB lineage: Bacteria > Pseudomonadota > Gammaproteobacteria > Burkholderiales > Burkholderiaceae_B > Allopusillimonas > Allopusillimonas lactea. The sequence continues at coordinate 330,705 of NZ_WWER01000004.1, forward strand.
AGTTGAGCGCCGCGCATGGCATTGCATGATGTGCCGGCGCCGGCCAAGATCAATCTGTTCCTGCACGTTACGGGCCGGCGTCCCGACGGCTATCACCTGCTGGAAACCGCCTTTCGATTCATTGGTCTTTACGATACCTTCAGTTTCGATACGCGCACCGACGGGCGAATCGAGCGTGAGGGGGCGGGTGTTGAAGGCTTGGCTGCCGACGACGACCTGGTGGTCAAGGCGGCTCGTGTTTTGCAGCAGGCCACCGGCACGCGCCAGGGTGCGCAGATCAGTTACGAGAAGCGCATCCCTACCGGCGGCGGCCTAGGTGGCGGTTCCAGCGATGCTGCCACCACACTGATCGCGCTGAACCGCCTCTGGAACACAGGGCTGGACCGCCAGGCGCTGATGCGCCTGGCGCGCCCGCTGGGGGCGGATGTGCCGGTTTTTATTTACGGCCAGCCCGCGTTCGCGCGGGGCATTGGCGATGTTTTCGAGCCGCTGCAATTGCCTGAGCGCGCCTATGTTGTGGTGCAGCCGCCGCAGCACGTGCCCACTGCGGCGGTATTTTCTGCCTCCGATTTGACAAGAGATTCTGAATGCATCAGAATAGCGGTCTTTACTGATTGGCAAACAGAAAACGCGCCGCAAAACGGGTTCTACAAGAACGGTTTTTTTGGCAGCAACAATCTGGAGCCAGTTGTTTTTTCCCGGTACCCCAGGGTGGCCGCCGCAGCAAAATGGTTGGCGCAGCAAGGGGTGTCGGTAAGAATGAGCGGTTCGGGGGCGTGCCTGTTTGTGGAATTTGTAACGCAGGCGGAAGCAGCACTTTTCCGAGCCGAAATTCTCAGTAAAATAGCGAGTCGTGCAAACGATTGCGCAGCGGTAATACAGGGTTCCTGGGCTTGCCCGGGTCTGTTGGATCACCCCTTGCGCCATTGGGTACGCAACTGAATTATTGGGGAATCGCCAAGTTGGTTAAGGCACTGGATTTTGATTCCAGCATGCGAAGGTTCGAATCCTTCTTCCCCAGCCAAAAACGTGCAGGCCTGTGCACATCCGCCCAGGCTCGCAGCAAGCGCGAAGCTGTTGAGTCGGCCCCTAGGCTGGTCAACAGCTTTGTCGTTTAACGCCAAGCAAAATACATTCGTCATGGCAAACGACCGTTTCATGATCTTTACCGGCACAGCCAACACCCGTCTGGCTGTAGACGTCGCCAATCATCTCGACATGTCGCTCGGGAAAATGACAGTAGGCCGGTTTTCTGACGGCGAAGTCATGGTCGAAATCAACGAGAACGTACGCGGCAAAGACGTTTTCATCCTGCAGCCCACCTGTGCGCCCACCAACGACAACCTGATGGAAATCATGGTGATGGTCGATGCTTTGCGCCGCGCCTCCGCAGGCCGCATCACGGCCGCCATCCCATATTTCGGCTACGCCCGGCAAGACCGCCGGCCGCGTTCGGCCCGGGTGGCGATCTCTGCCAAGGTTGTGGCCAATATGCTGCAGGTTGTAGGCGTAGACCGCGTCCTCACCATGGATCTGCACGCTGACCAGATCCAGGGTTTCTTCGATATCCCGGTCGATAACATCTACGCAGGCCCGATTCTGCTGGGCGATATCTGGCGTCGCAACTACCAGGATCTGGTTGTGGTGTCTCCAGATATCGGCGGGGTGGTGCGCGCTCGCGCGCTGGCCAAGCAGCTCGAGGTCGACCTGGCCATCATCGATAAGCGCCGTCCGCGCGCCAATGTGTCCGAGGTGATGAACATCATCGGCGAGATCGAAGGCCGCACCTGCATCATCATGGACGACATGGTCGACACCGCCGGCACGTTGTGCAAGGCGGCCCAGGCGCTCAAAGAGCGTGGCGCCACGTCTGTCTATGCCTATTGCACGCACCCGGTATTGTCTGGCGGCGCCGTGCAGCGCATCATCGAATCCCAGCTCGATGAACTCGTGGTCACGGATACGATCCCGCTGTCTGAAGCCGCGCGCGGCTGTGGCAAGATACGCGCGCTTTCCTGCGCGTCGCTGCTGGGTGAAACCATGCTGCGCATCTCGAATGCCGAATCCGTTTCGTCGCTGTTCGTCGATTAAGCATTATCGTCATCCGCTGGTCGCGGCGGGTGGCGCAACACGCGCGGCACTACGGGCCGCGTTTTCAACAAGCCGGGGCAAATGCCCCGATTATCGGAGTCATCCATGAAATTTACCGCCACCACGCGTAGCGTCCAGGGTTCGAGTGCGAGCCGCCGCCTGCGCCGCGCCGGCCGCGTTCCCGCCATTGTCTACGGCGGCACTGCGGACGCCTTGAACATCGAACTCGATCACAACGAGATCTTCCACGCACTGCGCAAAGAAGAGTTCCACGCATCGATTCTCGATATGCAACTGGACGGCAAGGGCCAGCAGGTGCTGCTGCGTGCCGTGCAATGGCACCCCTACAAGCTTCAGGTGCTGCACGTCGATTTCCAGCGTGTCGATGCATCGCAGGCTATCACCACCAAGGTGCCCCTGCACTTCATCAACGGCGAAAACTCGCCCGCCGTCAAGCTGTCCAGCCAACTGATCAGCCACGTTGCCACCGAACTCGAAATCACCTGCCTGCCGGCCAACCTGCCGCAGTTCATCACGGTTGACCTGGGCAACCTGGCTGCCGACGGCAACGTCTTCCTGAGCGACATCACGCTGCCCGAAGGCGTGACCGCGACGGTTCACGGCACCGAGGCCAATATCGTGCTGGCCGCCGCGCTGTCCACCCGTGGCGCAGCCGCCGCCGGTGGCGCCGAGGAAGCCGAAGGCGGCGCTGCGGAAGGCGCAACCGAGTAATCGGTATTGGCAGCCGCCCGCGGCTTGTGCCGGGTTGCGGTTGGCCAACTAACCCCTGTATGGCCTTGCGGCCAGCAGGGGTTTTTTCTTGTGTAGACTGCGCGGTATGAGCATGCAACCAATACGCCTGATTATTGGCCTGGGCAACCCGGGCCCCGAATATGAAACCACGCGCCACAATGCGGGGTTCTGGCTGGCCGACCACATCGCCGACGACCTGAAGGCGAGTTTTCAGCTGGAAAAAGCCTTTTCTGCCTGGGTCGCCAAAGCGCGTGTCGAGGGTGAAGTGGTGGTGGTTGCCAAGCCGACGACTTATATGAATCGCTCGGGGCAGGCAGCGGGCGCCTTGCTGCGTTTCTACAAGCTTGCGCCGGAGCAGGTGCTGGTGCTGCATGACGAGCTGGATCTGCCACCAGGCAGCGTCAAGATCAAGCAGGGCGGCGGGCACGCTGGGCACAATGGTTTGCGCGATATTCAGGCGGCGTTCGGTAGCCCTGCCTTTTGGCGGCTGCGCATCGGTATCGGTCACCCCCGGGCGCTCGGCTTGAACCAACAAGTGGCCGGCTACGTGCTGGAACGCCCGCGCCGCGAGGAGCTTGCAGCGATAGAAGGGGTGATCGACCGATGCCGGGCGGTGGTGCCCGCGCTGCTGCGCGGGGAGTTCACGCAGATCACCAGCCAACTGCATGGGGCTAACAGTGGATGAGGTGAAGACCGGTCTGCCCACGCGCGCGCGCCTGCGCCCTGCCATCCGGCGCAGGCCGGCTGGCCCACGGTTTCGTGATGAGGTGCGCGACTTCCTGCGTTTCGTGCGCAGGCCACGGGTGGCGCCGCGCCTGCCGGGCCGGCGACTCGACAATGGCTGGTGGGAAGACTGGTTTCCTTCCATGAGGATGGGCCGGCTGCTCAAGTGGGCCATGTTGCTATGGCTGCTGAACCTGGTGTTTCTGGGTCCGCTGGCTGTATTGGCGGCAGGCGCGGGCGGCGCCACGCACCGTATCGACATCAACGATATGCCGTGGATACAGGCGCTGATCTGGGCGCCGTTGGTGGAAGAACTGGTGTTTCGCTTTGGCTTGCGGCGACCCGGAGTGGCATGGTGGCTGGTGCCCATCACGGTAGCCATCATGCTTTCGGGCCCCAAGCCCTGGGCCATCATGGTATTGGCGCTGGTGCTGCTGTTGTGCTGGTGGCCGTACCTCGAGCGCCAACCGCCCATGTGGTCGCGTCGGCCGTGGCCCTGGCGCTACCGGGTGTTTTACTTGCGTTGCTTTCCCTATATCTTTTATATCGCCTCGGTCTCGTTCGCCGCTGTGCACTTATATAACTTCAATCTGCACCGCACGCCCTTGTTGTTGCTGCCCCTGCTGGTAGCGCCGCAGTGGGTGACGGGCTTGGTGCTGGGCTGGATACGCGTGCGCCGGGGCATCGGCGCGTCCATGCTGCTGCATGCCATCTTCAATGGCGGGCCGCTATTGGTGGTCGCGTTTATCCTGCGCGGTATGCCAGAGGCGTTGATGTAGGCACAGCGCGCAGGGTGGCTAGGCCTGCCATTGCCTGGATCGGTGCTGAGGTAGGCGCACAGCGCCGTCATCGCCCCACCGCGTAGCCTTGCATGCCCCGCGGGTTGGCGCCCGCGCGAAGCAGTAAGGCACCACCGGCGGCGGGTTCGCGGGTGCATGCGCTCATGCGGCTTTCGGACCATGGCCCGCCTACCTGCATGTCGTGGCCAGCTGCGGCAAGCCGTGCCAGCGTTTCGGCAGAAAAACGCGATTCGATGGCGAGTTTCCCGGTCTTGACGGTACGGGGCCAAAATGACATCGGATAGTGTTCCACGTGCCAGGCGGGTGCGTCGATGGCTTCTTGCAAATTCATGCCCAACGCGCAGTGGCGCATGAAGAAGGAAAGCGACCATTGATCCTGCTGGTCGCCACCGGGGGTGCCGAACGCCATATAGGGCTGGCCGTCGCGCAATGCCATGCCGGGGGAGAGCGTGGTGTTGGGGCGTTTGCCCGGTTGCAGGCTGCCCGGCAGCTTGTCATCGAGCCAGGTCATCTGCAGGCGGGTGCTGATAGAAAAGCCCAGGCCCGGCACTGCGGGGCTGGACGAAAGCCAGCCGCCGGATGGTGTCGCAGCGACCATGTTCCCATGCTGGTCGATGACATCGATATGGCAGGTATCACCCACAAATAGTTCGCGATCGAGCCAGGTGTCGATGGGCGGTAGATTAGCGAACGTTGGTTCGCCCACACCGTAGCGCGTGTCGGAGGTGGCGAGCGCCCGCGCCGATGCGGAGAGATCGGGTAGGTGCGGCGAAAGGCCGCCAGGCTGTCCGGGCACAAGTTCGTGCGACGCGTGCGCGCCCACCAGCGCCGCGCGCAGTTTCGCATAATCGTCAGACAGCAAAGTGGCTAACGGTACGTCGACATGATCGGGGTCGCCATACCAGGCGAGCCGGTCGGCCAATGCAAGCTTGGCCGCCTCGGCGATGCGGTGGACGAATTCGGGCGATTCGTAAGACAGCTTGTCGATGTCCAGATGGCGCAGCATGGAAAGCTGCTGGAGGAACACGGGCCCCTGAGACCAGGGGCCGCATTTGGCGGCGGTGTAGCGACCGTAGTCGACCATCACCGGCTCTTCGTAGCCAGCCTGCCAGTCGGCCATGTCATCCAGCCGCAGCAGGCCGGCGTGGCGTTCGCCGGAACAGTCGCACAGCGCTTCGTTGCGGTAGAACTGGTCGATGGCCTGCGCAACAAAACCGCGATACCACAGCGAAAGCGCATGGTTGATGCGGGCTGTGCGATCGCTGCCGCTGTTGGCGGACTCGTCGGCAATGCGTTGGTATGTGTGTGCAACGGCGGGGTTGCGGAACAGGCCGTTGGGCGAAGGCAGGCGCCCGTCAGGCAGCCAGATGGCGGCTGAGCTGGGCCATTCTTGGCGAAACAGCGTCTCGACGGCAACGATGGCCTGCACGATGCGGGGCACCAGCGGAAACCCTTGGCTGGCATAGGCGATCGCCGGCTGCAATACGTCGGCCAGTTCCCAGGTGCCATAGTCGCGCAGCATGGTCGCCCATGCGCCGAAGGCGCCCGGTACGGTTGCGGGCAGCAGCCCGGTTCCTGGTACCAGCTCGAAGCCCTTGGCGCGGAAGAACGATTGCGTGGCCAGCGCCGGGGCAGGGCCTTGCCCGCACACTACGCGCATTCGCTTTTCGGCCTCGCTCCAGAGCATGATGGGAACCTCCCCGCCCGGCCCGTTCAAGTGCGGCTCGACAATCTGCAGCATGAAGCCGCCGGCGGCGGCCGCGTCGAAGGCGTTTCCGCCGCGTTCCAGCACACTCATGGCAACCTGAGACGCGAGCCAATGCGTAGAGGATACGACGCCAAAGGTACCGCGGATCTCGGGCCGGGTCGTGAAGTCGGTCATGGTTTTTCGTCCTGGTCGTTGGAGCCGGAGGGGGCTGATACCGCTCAGTATAGGTCTTGCCGAGGGGGGCCAGCCCGGAAGCCCGGCGCCGTCAGAGGTACAATCGCTGTTTCAGAATACAGGGCGGCGCGAGGCTCACGGGGCTCTCGTCCGCCTTCTCCAGACGACTCAAGGATTTTCAATGGCTCTCCAATGCGGCATCGTGGGCTTGCCCAACGTCGGCAAGTCCACCCTGTTCAATGCGCTCACCAAAGCCGGCATCGCGGCCGAAAACTATCCCTTCTGCACCATCGAGCCCAACGTTGGCGTGGTCGAAGTGCCCGATGCGCGTCTGCAGTCGCTGGCCGACATCGTGAAGCCCGAGCGCATCCTGCCCGCTGTCGTCGAATTCGTCGATATCGCTGGGCTGGTGGCCGGTGCCTCCAAGGGCGAAGGCCTGGGCAACCAGTTCCTGGCCAATATCCGCGAAACCGATGCCATCGTGCATGTGGTGCGCTGCTTTGAAGACGAGAACGTGGTGCACGTGGCCGGCAAGGTCGATCCCGTGTCCGACATCGAAGTCATCAATACCGAACTGGCGCTGGCCGATCTGGCTACCGCCGAGAAAGCCCTGCAGCGCCACCAGAAGACTGCGCGCGCCGGCGACAAGGAAGCCATCAAGCTCGTGGCCCTGCTGGAAAAAATCATCCCCGTGCTCAACGAGGCGCGGCCCGTGCGTTCGCTGGGCCTCGATGAAGAGGATCTGGCCCAGATCAAGCAGTTCTGCTTTATTACCGCCAAGCGCTGCATGTACGTGGCCAACGTGCGCGAAGACGGCTTCCAGAACAACCCCCACCTGGACGCCGTGCGCAAATACGCCGAGGCCGAGCACGCGCCCGTGGTGGCCGTGTGCGCCGCGGTCGAGGCGGAGATCGCCGAGCTCGACGACGAAGACAAGGCCGTATTCCTTGAAGACATGGGCATGGACGAGCCCGGCCTGAACCGCGTCATCCGCGCCGCCTACAGCCTGCTCGGCCTGCAGACCTACTTCACCGCAGGGGTCAAGGAAGTGCGCGCCTGGACCATCCACATCGGCGACACCGCCCCCCGCGCGGCAGGCGTCATCCACACCGACTTCGAACGCGGTTTCATCCGCGCCCAGACCATCGCCTACGACGACTTCATCTCCTGCAAGGGCGAGCAGGGCGCCAAGGAAGCGGGCAAGATGCGGGCCGAAGGGAAGGAGTATGTGGTGAAGGACGGGGATGTGTTGAACTTTCTGTTCAACGTGTGATCAACGTCTGACGATTTTTGCTGGATCTCGGTGGCGCTCAGGAGCGCTTGGTAGCGCTTGCTGGGCAGGTTGACCCGTTTTAAATCGATGGGTTGCAGAAGCAATACGGTCTGCAGAGTTTTCTGGTTGCTCATCGAGGTTCGGAAAATCGGGGGGGCGTTGGGGGGGCTTGTTCCTGCTGGGTACGAGCCGGCACTTGTGAGCACCCATCGGTGTTGTTAGTGCAGCAAGAAGTCGGTGGACACAGCGGCGATTCAATGGTGGCCTTGCGCCAGGGGCAGGCCCGCTATATTCAGTTCCACGCAAAGGAGATTTCCGTGCGTTGAGTCCGTCACAAACAAGGAACGCTGATTACTCCCACCAAACGCCAGATTGGTGAGAGACGCCCCTGCCGCCCCATGCAAAATCAATTCGGGTTCCGCCCTTGCATTCAACACCCAGATATAGCCCAAGCCAGGATTAGCCACTAACAGACGCCCGCTTGCATCCACGGCCAGCCCGTCGGGCCCGCTCGGCCCATAGGAAGTAAAAAACTGACTCACCTTGGATACACTGCCGTCGGGCAACAGAGGAACTCGCCAAATACAATTACCTCGCGTTACGGCCAGATATAGGGTCTTCTCATCAGGTGATAGCGCTACGCCGTTAGGGCTGGGTATGTTATGCAGCAGCAGATCGAGTTGGCCATTGGGGCGCAAACGATAGAGACGGCCGGTTGGGTCGTGCAAACCACTTTGCCCTTGATCTGTAAAGTATAGGTTTCTGTCACTATCGAATATCAGGTCGTTGACGCCCTTGAATCGTTCACTATTACGCCTCTCAAGATAAGTACGAACTTTGCCGCTGGCTATATCCAACTGCATCAAGCCATTTTTGTAATCGGTGATCAGCAGAGTTCCGCGATCGAGAAACTTCATACCATTTGGCTCACCATCATACTCAGTGATAAGTTCCCAGGCACCCGTATGATCGATGCGAAAAATTCGGCCCCATGGAATATCAGTTACATAAAGGTTCCCTGCGTCGTCAAACACCGGGCCCTCCAAAAATGAATCGACAATGCTCCCCGCTCGATTCGCATCAGCCCATGCACTGCGCTGGCCACGACGGAACGAAGCCGGCATCGAAGAGAACAATGACAGTTCCATAAATTTTGGAGGGTATCGCAGATACATCTCTATCCCCATTAAATGCGATAACGATCAACTGACCTACACTACACTAAACTGACCTGCACTAGCGCAGCACACCAGCACACCAGCACACCAGCACACCAGCACACCAGCACACCAGCACACCAGCACACCAGCACACCAGCACACTATTCAAAATGCAAACCCGTACAGTTCACGCGGATTGTCGACTAGAACACGCCGGAAGACAGCTTCGGTATCACACCACTTAAATAGAAGGTCCACGAGATTTGCGTCATTGACGCTATCAGGTGGTTGCGTGGTATGTGGCCAATCACTACCCCAGACTATTCGCTCGGGTGCGTGTCTAACTAGCATGCTTCCTAAGCGCAAGGTGTCGGAATAATCTGGCTCCCCCGAAGTTGATCGCATATACGCACCTGACAGCTTCACCCAAGTATTACCTTGGTCAAGCAAGCGGCGCAAGACCATGGATGCGGGGCCACATTCAGCTTCAGTTGGATCTATGCGTGCCATATGATCAATAACCACTGGCACGGGAAGCGTCGACAAAGTCGACTCGAGCGCAATGAGCTGCCAGGGATGCACGAATATCTGGATGTGCCACCCAAGTGCAGCTACTTTGTGGGCGAGCGTAGTCAACATATCGACGGTTGTCTCTCCCCAAGACTGGGGAGTTACGAAATTGACTCTAAGACCACATACGCCGCTACCTGCCAGCAGATCAAGCTCCGGGCGGCGCACATCTGCGCTGACCACTGCAACGCCGCGAGCGGCCTTGCCCAACACAGACAACGCATCCAATGTGCAGGCGTTATCTGTACCATAGGTCGATGGGGTCACTACAACTGCACGCGAGGTACCTAACCTCTCCTGCAGTTTTCGATATGCGTTCACATCAGCCAGCGGAGGAATACGCGTCCAGTGCGCAGACGGCAGAAATCTGGGATCAAAGATATGCATGTGACTATCACACGCACCGTCAGGCAACGGATGTGCAGGCGTGTTCGTCCCACTTGAGTGAAGCGTTGCCAGGTGGGCATCGTGAGAATTGTTCATTCGTAGTCAAATCAAACGCTTTTGTTTGCTGCCCGACTATAAGTCTGCCGCGGACTGGTTTAAGCTATGTCTCATGAACCGCTTTTATTGGTCCGCGCTATCCGTGCGGACAGTTTCTTTTCTCAAAACGGCAAGTAAATTTTCGGCGGCAGCTACTCCCATATTGATGTATGCGGCGTTGGTTACCCCACCGATGTGCGGGCTCAGGATAATGCCCTTCTCACCTTGAAAGATATGGCCGGGTGCCATAGGTTCCACAGTGAAGCTGTCCAATCCGGCTGCCCTAACCTGGCCGGACTTAACTGCCGACAACAGCGCCGGCTCATCAATCAACCCCCCGCGAGCCGTATTTACAACGATTGTTCCGTGCTTGCATTGAGCCAAGGTCTGCGCATTAATAAGGCGGCGATTCTGATCCGTAAGAGGACAGTGCAAAGAGATCACATCGGATTGACGCAAAAGCTCATCAAGGCACACCGGCCTGATGTAGTCGGGAAGATTTGCGGCGTAAGGATCGAAGCCAACGATATGCATATGCATTGCCTGAGCCATTTGAGCCACCCGCTGGCCTATGGCGCCCAAGCCAATGAGCCCCAATGTTTTTCCGCTTAACTCCATGCTCTTGTGCGCAGCCTTGTCCCAAAGGCCTGCATGCATGCGTGTGTTCAGATCAGCAATCGATTTGGCGCAGGCCAGTAGTAAGGCCATGGTATGCTCTGCCACTGCTGCTGCGTTTGCCCCTACTGCGGCGACAACCTGAATGCCACGAGTTCGAGCAGCCTCCTTGTCGATGGTATCGGTGCCACTACCGTGCTTGGAGATAACGCGAAGTGATGGGGCGGCGTCCATTGCTGCAGCGCCAATCTTGCTATAGCGCACAATAATAGCAACCGGATCATGTCTGTGACACAGTTGTACTATGTCCTGCTCAGTAGGTGCGTTTCCTGCATAAACAACCTCATAGTCTGCGAGCAACGCCAATGCTTCGGGAGCCAGGTCTGCGCCCGTCACGAGAATGGGCGATTTTGTCTTGCTGTTTACGGTCGGGGATATCACAGCTCTTCTCCATCCTTGAGAACACCAGCTGTGCGCAGTGCAGTTGAAAGCCACTTGGGCTTGGCGTCGCCCGCCTTGATAGCCGCTATACGCGCAGCTTCATCCTTGACTTTCTTGTCCGCCGCCGCCAACAAGCTGGCGATTTTCTCGCGCTCCACAACCACGACGCCATCGTTGTCTGCGATAACGAAATCGCCAGGATTGACCGTTACCCCACCTACTGTGACAGGATGACCTATACGACCGCCAATGTTTTTGGTGGGGCCGTTCGGATTGGTGCCTGCCGCAAATACGGGATAGGCCATGTCGATGATATCCAGGCTGTCGCGTGCCGCCCCGTCAATGACAATGCCCGCAATACCCAATTGGCGACACGCAGTCATCATAATCGTGCCCATCAATGCCGAACTTAGATCCCCCTTACCGTCAATCACAAGAACATCGCCAGGTTTGGCCAAAGCGATTGCCGCGTGAATCATTAAATTATCGCCTGGACGAACTTCCACCGTGAATGCAGAGCCAGAAAGCTTCATGCCAGAACTTAGTGGCTTTATGCGTCCGTGAAGCGCGCCACGACGGCCCGCCACATCGGCAAGAATAGCGGGCTGAAACGCCGAAGCCTTATCAATAACGTCAGCGGGCACTCGTGGAAAATCCTTAATGATGTCAGGTATGGCCATAGCAAAGTCCTTCTTAATGCGGAGAGAATTTAAGAATCTGAGTTAATTATTCGAGCACACTAGCGTTTAATGCCTGCATCACGGATGAGCTTTCCCCACTTGGCATAATCTGCGCGACGCCGGTTGTCGAGCTCTTGAGTGCTCCCTCCGACTAACGTAATGCCGAGTTTTTCAGCGAGAGTTTTAAGGTCTGGCGTTTGCAACGCTTTACCAATTGCTCCGTTCAGCTTTTGAATGACTAACGGCGGAGTCTTCACAGGAACAAAGACGGCTTGCCATTGTTCCACCACAAAATCACTGAACCCCAGCTCAGTCATGGTCGGCACATCTGACAGCGCACTCAGTCGCTGTGCAGCGGTAACGGCAAGTGCTCTTAGGGAGCCATTCTGTATATGAGGCAGTGCTGCTGCAGCCGGTGCAAACATGAATTGGACCTGCCCTCCCAACGTATCCTGTAAAGCGGGCGTGTCGCCTTTATAAGGTACGTGTATGAAACGTGCGCCAGTTTGATGTTGCAGCAACTCACCCTGCATATGAAGTATGGTTCCGGTTCCGCCGGACGCAAAGGCAATTTGATTGGGGTTTGCCTTTGCCTGCGTGATCAAATCTTTAACCGATTCATACGGCAGCTTGGCACCCACGACCAAGATATGAGGAATGGTGCCGACTGTAATAACTGGAGCAAAAGACGCTATTGGATCGTAGGGCAGGTGCCCCATTATGTGAGGCGCAATTGCCTGAGGGCCTATTGATGTTCCCAGAATAGTCAGTCCATCGGGCTCTGATCGTGCGACACGAGCGGCTCCAATAGTGCCAGTTGCTCCCGGTCGATTTTCTACGACAACTGTCGTATCAAGAAAAGCATCCAGTTGACGGGTGATGGCGCGTCCCAGTACATCAGTGCTTCCGCCAGGCGGATATGGAACAACCCAGGTTATCGTCTTGCCGCCAGGCCATCGTTCTTTTCCATGAACAACGCCCGTTGCAAACAGCGTAGCGGCGACAAGAAATTGCCGACGATCTAAGCGGCGAAAAGTGAGGATATTGCTCATGTTGTCTCCGTAGAATTATTGATATGCAGTATCTTGAAATCAATAATTGAAGCCATAGAGGTTGGCTGGATTGTTAACGAGAATGTGATTGAAAACTGCCTCGTCATCTGCCCAAACAGACAGTCGGTCGAGCTGCTCAGCATCATCAGGCATAGCTTGTTGCCCGGCTGAGGCTGTCGCGTGCGGCCAGTCACTGCCCCATATAACGCGGCAAGGTGATGCCTTGATATAGCTGCGCGCCAGCTCTGTCAGATACGGATCATTCACATTGCCGGTCCTGCTCAAAAGGTACCCGCCGGATAGCTTGACCCAAGCCTTGCCGTCATATAAAAGACGCAGTATCAGTGCATGGGCAGGTTGCCAAACAAATTTGTACGGGCTCAATCTACCCATGTGATCAAACACGATCTGGGTTGGTAGCGTATGGAGCATCGCGCCAATGCACGCCAATTGATCAGGGGCCATTAGAAGCTGTATGTGCCAGCCGAGTTCGGCGATGCGATGGGCCAAGGGCACGAGATCATTGACTGTGCCGACAACGCCAAGCGATAAGTTCAGACGAACACCTCGCACTCCCGCACTGTGAAGCGTCTGGAGCATGTCGTCAGTTTCCGATCCATCAATGACCGCCACACCGCGTACGCTATCGCCCATTTGAGCAAGCCCTGCCAACAAGCACCGATTGTCATTGCCGTATGTAGAGGGAGTCACCAATACAGCGCGCTGTGTACCCAAGCGGCTTTGTAGCTTTTGATATTGCATCACCGATGCATCAGGAGGAAGCAGTGTTGCACCAGATGCCGCCGGGTATGTGCTGTCATATACATGGATGTGACAGTCGCATGCACCGTTCGGAATTCTTGTCCTGGGTGAAGCTACTCCTGCAGAGTAGGCGAAGGGTTGAGGGGCACGATTTGTGTGCGAGAAAGTCATCTTGTACCCCCCCTCTTGGCGTCTGCTGTTATTGCTTCTGGATGCCCGATTTGCGCACGACATCTTCCCATTTCGCAAATTCCTTCTGAAGAAACTTGGCGAAATCCTCTGGGCTTGATGCAACGATATCGGCGCCAAGAGAATCGAACTTCGCTTTCACCTCTGGCTCTTTCAAGACATCACGTATGGCCATCTGAAGCTTACTCACAACTGCGTCAGGGGTACCGCTAGGCACAAACATGCCATTCCATTCATATACTTGATAGCCGTCCAGTCCTGACGCTGCCACTGTTGGCGTGTCGGGCAAAAGCGCGTTTCGTTTTGGCGACGTGATAGCCAGAACTTTTACTTGGCCGTCCTTGATCAGAGGAAGTGAAGATGAAATATTGGTGAACATCATGTTCACTTGCCCTGCTACCGTTGCCATAATCGCTGGTCCTCCACTTTTGTAGGGCACGTGCAGCATATCCAGATTCAACCCCTGCCGAAATAGCTCTCCCGCCATGAATTGGACTGTTCCTGTGCCGCCCGAAGCGAAGGTCAACTTGCCAGGTTGTTCCTTTGCGGTTTTAACGACATCTTCGATGCTATTGAAGGTCGAAGACTTGGGAACTACCAGAATGTTTGGCGTGACGGACACCATAGTCAACGGCTGCAGATCTTTGGCCGGATCAAAATTCAACGTGTGCAGTGCTGGATTGATCGACAGCGGCGTTGCGTCATAGAGCACCGTGTATCCGTCCGCTTTAGCACGGGTTACATAGAACTCGCCGATCATCCCACTTGCGCCCGACTTGTTTTCCACTACAACACTCTGATCAAGCTTCTTGCCTAAATTGATGGCAATGACCCGAGCCAAGGCATCGGCAGTGCCACCTGGCGCGTAAGGCACCACGAACGTTATGGGCCGGTCTGGGTATTCAGCCGCAGCTAGGGTTGGCGCTACCGACATGGCCATCAAGATGCCCATAAGCAGTTTTTTCATTCATATCTCCTAATTGATCTTGTATTGATTCGCCCACCCGAACGTCGTCTAGGCCTGCGTATTGTCGGGCCATGTTCCGTCCATTACAATGCTGTCTCGTTTGGTGAAACGCGTCATGACAGGTGAAAAGTTCAATGAAATCTGAAAATACCGATCCCAACGCTCAGAACGGGGTTGAGGCTGTCCGGCGGGCAATGCGTATCCTCCAGGCGTTTGGCATGGAGGATGCTTATCTTTCCTTGGCCGAATTGAGCCGCCGTACGGGATATCACCGCTCTACGGTATTGCGACTAGCGAGAACGTTGGCGATAGATGATTACCTCGCTCAGGGCGCCGACGGGGCATGGCGCCTAGCGCGGGCTGCCGGCTGGTTGGGCGCCTGCTATCAAGCGACATTTAATGTGCATGATGTGGTCGAACCCGTTCTGCGCGAGCTCTCAATTCTCTCTGGAGAAAGCGCCACCTTTTACGTGCGAGAGGGAAACCAGCGGATATGCGTTGTGCGTGTGGAGGGGCCGCGATCCATTCGCCATCATGTCCGTGTTGGAGCAGGCTTGCCATTGGACCTTGGCGGACCAGGCAGAGTTATTCTGGCATTTTCTGGTGAAGCCGGGGAGCCTTATGAGTCGATACGACGTGCTGGATACATGATCTCGTTAGGGGAGCGGGATCCCGAAGTCTCCAGCATCTCGGCACCTGTGTATAGCGTGAATTGGACGCTACTGGGTGCCATCTGCATATCGGGCCCCTTATCAAGATTGACCGAAGGAATCTTGCTACAGCAAAAAGAAACCATCCTCTCGGCAGCCAGCCGCCTGTCACGCGCGATGATGGGTGTGCATCAAGGAACTAAAGTACCTAGATCTTTTTGATAGCCTCACGTGTGAGCTGCGGGAATTACAGCGTATGGAGTTAAATGGGCTGCATGCACGTTGTATTTCGCTTTCTCATGATGGCGGGCCTTACGCCAGGCCAGCCACCTTGGCCTCTAGCTCCTCTTTCAACCCTGGCGGAAGCGGCAAGCGGCGGGCGAGTTCATCGAGGTAGGCGCGTTCCATATAGCTTTGCTCGTCGATGACCAGTAGGCTGGCCAGGTAGACTTCGGCGGCTTGCTCGGGGGTGGACGCCAGTGCGGCGGCTTCGGCGGGGTCGGCCGGTTTGGCCAGTTCGGCGTCGAACCAGGTGCGGTCGGCGGGGTTGGCATTGAGGCGGGCGATTTCGTCATCGAGCAGTTGCCGTTCTTCGGCGCCAATGTGGCCGTCGGCTTTGGCGGCGGCGATCATGGCGGAAAGCATGATGCGGCTGTCGGTTTCGAGGTTGCCCGAGGGCAGGGCGGGCACGGGGGCACTGGCGGGCGCTGCGCTGCTGACCGCATCGGCGCCGGTGGCATTGTTGCGCTGCCAGTCTTGGTAGGTTTTGAGCGCCAGGGCACCTAGGGCGGCTGCGCCGCCATAGGTGGCGAATTTACCGCCCATTTTGCGAAACTTTTTGTTGCCCAGCAGCAGGCCGAGGGCACCGCCCGCCAGCGCGCCGCCGCCGAAGCCGCCGAGTGCCGATGTAAGGTCGGGCGCGGACTGCTGGGCGCGGTTGCCGGCATCCTGGACCAGACTCTGCCCTGACTGGAGTACTTGTTGAAGTAATTGCTGGATAGACATGCAGTGCGTTCCTTGCTGTTTCGAGCAACGCCGGCAATCAATATGCCGGATAACTTGATCGCATCAGTATATCCGGGGCGCGCTGGCACGGACCATGCTAGCGTAAATCCATACCACAAGGAGTCGGCATGGATTGGTCTCTGGTCTTGATGTTTCCGCAACGGCACCCGTGGATGGCGACGGGCCTGGTGGCGGTACTGGCTGTTCTGGCTGCATTGGTCGCGCATCGGCTGCTGGCCGCGTTGGTGCGGCGGCTGACGCTGCGGCGGCCGTTGCTGGCATCTGTGGCACGCTTTACGTTCACGCCCGGGCGCTGGGTGTTGGTGGGGGTGGCGCTGGCGATGGTCTGCATAGGGGCGTCGGATACGCTGCCTGGTATCGCGGGGGTGCGCCAGGCGGTGAAACTGGCCTTGATTGCAGTGCTTGCCTGGCTGGCGGTACGCGCGACGATGGGCTTGGGCGAAGGCATCATCGTCCTCAACCCCGCCGATGTGGCCGATAACCTGGGTGCGCGCCGCATCCATACGCAGACGCGTGTTCTGGTGCGCTGCATGAATATGGCTATCGTGCTGGTGGCGCTGGCTGCCATGCTTATGACGTTTCCCGCTGTGCGGCAGATCGGAGCGAGCCTGATGGCTTCGGCTGGTTTGATGGGCCTGGTGGCGGGCTTTGCGGCGCGGCCCGTGCTGGGCAACCTGATCGCTGGGCTGCAGATTGCCATCACCCAGCCCATACGGCTGGATGATGTGTTGATCGTACAGGGTGAATGGGGCCGGGTTGAAGAGATAACCGGATCTTACGTGGTGGTGCGCATCTGGGATGAGCGCCGGCTGGTAGTGCCGTTGCAATGGTTCATCGAGAATCCGTTCCAGAACTGGACGCGAAGAACCGCGCAAATCATTGGCACGGTATTTTTGTGGGCCGATTATCGTCTGCCGTTGGCTCCTTTGCGCGAAGAGCTCGATCGCCTGTGCCGCGAAGCGCCTGAATGGGATGGCAGGGTGTGTCTGCTGCAGGTGACAGAAGCCGGGGAGCGGGCCATGCAACTCCGCGCCCTGGTGAGCGCTGCGGACTCCGGCTTGGCGTGGGACTTGCGCTGCAAGGTGCGCGAGGGGCTTGTGGCCTACATCCAGCAGCATCATCCCGAGTGCCTGCCGCGCATGCGCGCGGAGCTCGGCACACAGGCCAGCGAGCCAGGCGGGCCGCTGGACACTGCCGGTCAGGATGCCTCCAGCCCGGCGCCCTGATGCGCCGCGCCATGCGGGGGTACTGCGGGCGTACTGTTTATGCCTGCAATGCCAGCGCCTGCTCGCGCACGCACGCCTTCAGTGTGTCGAGTAGCGCAAATTCTGTGTCATCGGGGCGCCAGATCATGTCCATGGAGGCCGATAGGTTCAGGCCGGCCCAGGAGACGTTGATGGTGGTTGTGACGCCTACGCTGTGGGCCAGGAAGGAGGCCATGGGGGCAATGAAAGCCGTGCCGGGCAGTATCCTGGCCGTGGTCGAGACGGACGAGGACTCGATCAGCACATTCGGGCTACCGACGCCCAGGCTCTCGAAGGCCAGGTCTAGCTGTTGGCGTATAGGGCTGTGCCTGCCGGGTGCGATCCAGGGGTAGCTGAGCGCTTCTTCCCACGTGACGGTGGGCCGGTTCGCCAATGGATGCGTGCGGCAGGCTGCCAGGCACAGGCCCACGCTGCAGAGCCGCTCATGGTGCATGTCGTGTGGCGCGTCCCCGGCCTCGACCCGCGCGATGATCAGGTCCAGCGCCCCAGAGCGTAGCCGGGGAATTAGCGTATCAATGGGGCCCTCGATGATTTCGATGACAGCGGTAGGGCACCTGAGGTGGAGTGCCTGCACGAGCTGGGGCAGCAGGACAATGGCCACCATCGGGCTGGCGCCCAGGGTGATCTGCCCGCTGGCGGCGCCCACCATTTGCTCGACGGTCTGTCGGGCGCGATCGAGCCGACCGGTGATGGCCTTAGCCTGGCGGGCGAGCTCCAATGCGATAGGGAGCGGAGTCATGCCGCGCGCATGGCGCTGGAACAGCCTAGTGCCGAGATCTTCTTCAAAGTCGCGCAACCACTTCGACAGCGCCGGCTGAGTAAGCTGGAACTCTTGCGCAACCTGGCTGAGGTTGCGGGTTTCGCACATACGCTCAAGCATCTTGAGCTGGCGCAGCCGCAGATTGCGTGTCCAGTCTGTTGCCATAAGGCATTACCTTAATTTATGAATATCAAAGAAAGAATCATTATTAAATTATATCTATGGCCAGGATAATGATGGCTGCATACCTATACTATTGAGGCCTAAAGATGATGAGGAAGCCGAATATCCTGCTGTTCATCACAGATCAGCACAAAGCCGATCACCTGGGGGTATACGGAAACAAGATCGTGAAGACGCCGAATCTTGATGCGATTGCACGTCGCGGTTGGAGAGCGGACAGGTTCTATGTTGCGAGCCCGATCTGCATGCCCAACCGGTCTTCCTTGATGACGGGCAGGATGCCGTCCGTGCACGGCGCGCGGCATAATGGCATCCCCTTGGCGCTGGAGTCGGTGACATTCGTTGATCGTCTGCGGGAAGCGGGCTATGAAACGGCGCTGGTGGGCAAGTCGCACCTGCAAAATATGACCGGCAAGGGGCCGCATTGGCCCGGCCCCGCAGATCCGCCAATGGACGGCGAGGCGCGTCGTGCCGCGCCCGGCAACTATGATCAGGAGTGGGGGCCTTTGTGGCGCCGGGATCCCGCTCATGATCTCGAAACGCCGTTCTATGGTTTCTCGCGGGTGGCGCTTGCGGTGGATCATGGTGATCAGGTCTGGGGGCACTACTGGCGCTGGCTGGAGAAGAACCACCCAGAGGCCGCCGCCACAGCCGGCCCCGAACACGCCATCCCCACCCCGGATTATGAACTGTCGCGCTGCGGGCAGGCCTGGCGCACCCGTGTGCCTGAAGAGTTGTCGACCAGTGCCTATATTGGCAACGAGGCGCGCTCGTTGATCCGCGAATATGCGCAGGCTGGTAAGCCGTTCTTCATGATGTGTTCGTTTCCCGATCCGCATCATCCGTTCACGCCGCACGGCAAGTATTGGGATATGTACGGGCCCGAGGCGGTGGATCTGCCCGAATCGTTTCACGCCTGCGCGGAGCACGAGGCTGCGCCGCCGGTGCAATGGCTGTACCGGCAGCGCGACGAGGGGAAGGCGGTGAAGTCCACACCGGCGCTGTTCGCCTGTACCGAGCGCGAGGCCCGCGAAGCCATTGCGCTCAACTATGGTTCGATCTCGCACATTGATGCAGTAATCGGGGAGGTGACCGCCGAGCTTGCGCAACAGGGCGTCAGCGATAACACCATCATCATTTTCATGAGCGATCACGGAGACTATCTGGGCGATCACCAGTTGCTCTGGAAGGGGCCGATTCACTACCAGAGCCTGATCCGGACGCCGTTTATATGGATGGATCCCACGCGCCCGAACGACCACGCGAATGGCGGTGCCCTGGCATCGACCATCGATGTGGCCGCCACGATCCTGGATCGGGTCGGCATCACGCCCTACAACGGCATGCAGGGCAAATCGCTACTGCCGCTTATGGCTGGTGCGCAAGCGTCGTTGCGGGACGATATCCTGGTCGAGGAAGAGGGCCAGCGCATTATGTTTGGCTTTGACCGGCGGGTGCGGATGCGCACGTTGGTAAACGCCGAATACCGGGTCAGCGTGTATGAAGGATGCGAGTGGGGTGAGTTGTATGACTTGCGTGCAGATCCGATGGAGTTGGAAAACTTGTGGCGCTCACCCGGGCATGCGCAGGTGAGGCAATCGATGCTGCATGCGCTGGCGCTTGGGATGATCGAGCACTCCGAGACCAGCCCCGCACCGACCGCGCTGGCTTGACGCACGTGGCTGGACAAAAACCTTATCGTCCCTCGGGCGCCGCGACACCGCGCCTTGCGGGAAACCTACATAAAGGAGACATTGATGAAACCCTATAGCTCGTATCTTTATGCCCTGGTGGCCGCAGTCGGCATTGTGGGGCTCCCAGCCGGGCAGGCGCAGGCCGCCTATCCCGAAAGGCCGGTGGCGATTGTGGTCAACTACCCGCCTGGCGGTCCGCTCGATATCGTCGCTCGGCTGGTCGCGGAAGATGCATCGCAGCAACTGGGCCAGACTGTTATTGTGGAAAACCACGCGGGCGCGGGGGGACAGGTGGGCGGGCAGTATGTGGCGCGGCAGAAGCCCGACGGCTATACGTTGCTGCTGACTGTGGATACGCTGTATACGGTCAATCCCTTCGTGTATACCAAGTCGAAATTCGACGCACGCAAAGTGCTGGTGCCGATCAGCATGGCGGGTGTGTTCAACCAGACGCTGGTGGCTCACCCTTCGCTCGGTGTAAAGACGCTGGCGCAGTTTGTGGACAAGGCCAAGGCCTCCGACCTTACCTATGCGTCGGCGGGCCTAGGTTCACCTGGGCATCTAACCATGGCGTATTTCAACCAGCAACTGGATGGCAAACTGACCCATGTGCCCTACCAGGGCAATGCGCCGGCCACGAACGGCTTGCTGGCGGGGCAGACGGACGTGGGCTTTCTGATTACCGGCGGATCGTTTCAGTTCGTGAAGGCGGGCAAGCTGGTTCCGCTCGCGGTATCAGGTGGCAAGCGCGACCCCAAGATGCCTGATGTGCCCACCATTGCCGAATCGGGCATCAAAGGCCTGGAGAACTTTGACGTGTCGTTCGGCTACGCCTTGATGGCCCCCGAGGGGACCTCTGAGGCTGTTGTGCAGACCTGGAGCGACGCGATGAAGAAAGCGTTTGCGAACCCCAGGATACGCGAGCGCCTGGACACGTTGGGGCTGGAACCCGTGGTGACTACGCCCGCGCAGACCCGAGTGCAATTGGATAAAGCGGCGGCGCGGTGGGAGCAGGTCGTCAAGAAGGCCGATATTTCGATACATTGAGACGAGGATTCGCCCTCGGGCGTGGCTTGTTGCCTGCGCGCCCGGGCGCTTCGACGCCTAGGCGCATCTTGCGTTACGGCTTGTTCCGCTTGATCAGCTTGAACGTGGCCCGCGCTACGCAGACGGTGTCGCCGGCGGCATTGGTGACGGTGCCTTCACTGAAGACCGTGCTGCGGCCCCGGCGCAGGTTGCGGGCTTCGAACACGAGTTCGCCGCGCGCTACATCGAGGAAATGCGTCGACATTTCCACGGTGACGACACCCAGGTTGTGAGGATCGTGGCTGCGGGCGGCGGCGCTTAGGGTGAAGTCGAGCACACTCATCAATGTGCCGCCATGGGTGTCTCCACGGCTGTTGACCAGCATGGGATGCGCCGGCAGGCGTGTACGCACATAGCCGTCTTCCATGTGCTCGGCCTGCAGGCCGAGGTATTCCATGAACGGGATATCGAGGCCGAAGTAGGCGCTGTCGGACACATTGCCGGTTGAGGTGTTGGGCTGGGGGGCTGTTGCAGTGTTCATCGTTAAGGTATCTGGTGCTGCTGGCGGCCGGCAGGGGCCGGCCTGGTTGTTCAGGGCGCGTTGCGCCACCTAGTCGACGACAGCGATGTCGTCGTCTTCGTTCACGGAGGCACCCTCGGCGACGAGGATCTCGCGGATGCGGCAGGCTGTTTCCGCCTCGACAGGGATCTCCATTTTCATGGATTCCACGGTAAGGACGATATCGCCTGGCGAGAGTGTGTCGCCCGGTGCCGCATGGATTCGCGTAACTGTACCTGAAACGATCGATTTTATCGTGTTCATCTTGTGTCCTGTCTTATGTTGCGTAATGGTCGCGAGTCAGGCCGTCTGTGGCGCGGCCTCGGTGGTTTCGGGCGTGGCAAGGATGCGGCCGACAATCTCGACATCAAGCCTGCCGTTGCGGTAGTCGGTGTGATCCAAGGCACGCAGTAGAAAGGGGACGTTGGTTTTGACGCCCGCTATATCTGTTGCTGCCAGAGCAGCCTGCAACTGCGCCAGTGCCTGCTGCCTTGTGTCGCCGGTGGCGATAATCTTTGCCAGCATCGGATCGTAGTGGCGCGGTACGATGCAGCCGGCGGCGTAGCCGGTTTCCACGCGTATGCCTGGCATTTGCGGCATATTAAAACGCGACAGCGTGCCGGGGGAGGGCAGGAAGCGTCGCGGGTCTTCCGCATAAATCCGTGCCTGGATGGCGTGCCCGCGCGCGGCGGGCGGCGTGGGCAGAACCTGGCTCAACGGCTGGCCGGCCGCAAGACGGATCTGGGCGGCAACGATGTCCACGCCAGTGATTTGTTCCGTGACCGCGTGTTCGACTTGAAGGCGTGTATTGACCTCCAGAAAGCTGAAGCCAGTTTCCGGGGTGTACAGCATTTCAACGGTACCGATGACGTCATAGCCTGTGCGCGCCAGTATGCCTCGCAGCTGTTCACCAACCTCATTCAGTACTTGTGGCGGCAGGCCCGGCGCCCGCGCTTCTTCGAGCACTTTTTGGTTGCGGCGTTGCACGCTGCAATCGCGTTCGTGCAGCAGCGCCACATTGCCGTGGCGGTCGGCAAGAAACTGAAACTCGATATGGCGCGGCCGTTCGACAAGTTTTTCCAGATAGAGGCCTGACTGCCCGAAGCTGCGTTGGGCGATTGCCATGGCGGAGGACCACGCGGCGGGCAAATCATCTTCATGATGTACTGGAACCATGCCGATGCCGCCGCCGCCCGATGCCGGCTTTATCAGCACCGGATAACCTATTGCGCGGGCGCTTGCACTGACGGTATCGAGATCGCCTGCCAGTATGTCGGAGCTGGGGGTCTGCGGCATGCCGTGCGCCCGCATGAAGCGGCGTGCACCCGTTTTTTCGCCGAGACGCTCAAGCCAGATGGGGCTGGGGCCGACGAAGCACAGGCCCGCATCGCACACCCGCTTTGCGAATTCAGCGTTCTCGGACAGAAACCCGTAGCCGGGATGAATGGCGTCGGTGCCTGAGTCTGCGGCGATCTTCAGGATGGCATCCTGATTCAAATAGCTCTCGGCAGGGGTGTCGCCGGGCAGCGCATAGGCAGCATCCGCCTCGCCAATATACGGAAGCGTGGCGTCGGTGGGGGAGTAGATGACGACGGTTTCTATGCCCAGCGCCTTTGCCGAACGGAGTATCCGTGCGGCGACTGCCGAACGGTTGGCGATGAGCAGCCGCTTGGGCAGGGGCGCTGCCGACGATGTGGCCTGGTGTGCGGTTGTCACGCGATTTTCTCCTTCTGAATGACGACGGCGTCCACGATGACGGGGGGTGCCCGCCGGGATACAAGAACCGGATTGGCGTCCACAGACTGAACCGCCCCCGCCTGCGCGGCGAACCAGTCGCCCAGCCTCACAAGGAGGGCGGCAAGCGCGTCGACATCGACGGCGGGCATGCCCCGCGTGGCGGCAAATGCGCGGAAGATGAAGAGACGCTCAATGGCTTCCCGCGCATCGTCCTGCGTAAACGGTGCAGACAGGAACTGCGTGTCGCGCAATGCCTCTACCAGAACGCCGCCCTGGCCGATCATGACCACCGGGCCGTAAGCGTCGTCCCAGTGTGCGCCCAGAGCGAGTTCGAAGTCTGCCTTGTGCTGTTCAGCCAACAGCAGGCCTTCGAAGGGGACGCCGATGGATTGCAGGGTTGCGCAAAAGTCTGTCCATGCCTGTTGGGCGCTGCTGACGCTGTCCAGCCCCAGCCGTACCAGGCCGTGATCCGATTTGTGTGTCACGGTGGCGGATACGCCCTTGGCAACGAAGGGCGCCTGAAGGCGAGCCACAGCATCGCGCAGCAGATCTTCCTCGCGGCAGACTTGGTGTGCAACGATATTCAGGCCCGCCTGGGCCAGCAGCGCCAGGCTGGCCGGCTCGTCCAGCGAGCGGTGGCGAGAGCCTGAGCCAGAAGGTTCGGTGTCGGCAAGTGCGATCGGCGGGCGCGCGCCTGCGTCCTGCGCCGCATTGTTGGCAGTCTGCGCGTTGCGCAGGATGGCTTGCCGTCGCGTTTCGTAATTGGCCAGCAGGCTCAGCCCTCGCATAGCGCGCGCTTCGCTCTGGAATACAGGCACATCCTCCTGGCGGAAAGCATCCGCAACCCAATCCTGTACGGCGCACACGGCCACGGGCACATTGGTTTGTGCGCAGAATGCGGCAGTCTGGCGGGCGAAGTCTTGCATGTCATAGCCTTCTCCGCCAATGGGAAAGCCGGTGAATACGCTGTCGGCAGCATCGCTGGCCGCGACACTTTGCAAGGTTTTCCCGAAAATCTCCGGCTGGGTGAGTAACGCCGTGGTCATATCAATGGGGTTGCGGGGCGAAACAAATGCGGGCAGCACTTCGCGCAGGCTATCGGTTTGCACCGTATTGAACCGGGCCAGATCCAGCCCGTTCTGCTGGGCGGCATCGGCGGCCAGCACGCAGGTTGCACCAGAGTTGCTGATGGCGACGACGCGCTTGCCGCGCGGCCGCTCACGCTTTGTGAACAAATGGGCGTACTCGGACAACTCATGGAAGTCGTTGACCCGCACAATATTGTGCTGGCGCAGGAATGCATCTGTCAGCGCGTCTTCGCTTGCCAACGCGCCCGTATGCGAGCTGGCGGTGATCCGGCCTTCCTGGGTGCGACCCGCCATGACGGCGAGAATGGGTAGATCCCGGGCGGCAGCCAGGCGCGCGGCCCTGGCCATCAAGGCGGGGTCACGCAGCGATTCTGCGTAGGTCAGCAGCAGGCGCAGATCAGGATCCTGCATCAAGCCGTCGGCGACATCTGCGACGTTCAGGTCTGCCTCGTTACCCGTCGCCACCAGATAACGCACGCCCAGGCCCTGGCGCCGAAGGCCGCCGTAGACGATGGCCGCGCCAGCGCCGCTTTGGCTGATGATCGCAGCGGGCCCGTCTTGCGGCGGGCATTCATTGATCATCGTCGAAAAGCTCAGGATGGCCTGATTGCGGAAGTTGGCAACACCTTGGGTGTTCGGCCCGAAAAGCCGCAAGCCCGCGGTGCGAGCCCGCGCGAGCATCTGCGCCTGCGCCACTCGCCCGGTGTCGCCAAGCTCGGCAAATCCCGACGAATAGACGACAGCGGCGCGTGCGCCTGCCGCCGCTGCCTGGTCTATCGCCTCGGCGACATCTTTGCCGGCGATGCTGATGACGACTACATCGGGCGTGTGAGGCAGGTCGGCAAGCGTGCGGTAGGCCTTGATGCCCTGTATGCGCTCCCTGCTTGCGTTGATGGGGTAGATGTCTCCTGCATAACCGTGCCGCAGCATGTAGTGGATGGGGCGGCCGCCCGCTTTGATGGGGTTGTCCGACGCGCCCAGTATGGCCACGCGTCGGGGCGACAGAATATCCAGCACATCGGCTGCCTGCGTCATGGAACGGTTCCTGGCGATGGCTTCAACGGGTTTATTCAACCTTGACCCCCGCGCGTTTTACGACATCCTGCCACTTGTTCAATTCGCTGCTGACGAAGGCCTTGAATGCCGGAAGATCCAGGTCGCCCGGCTCGGTGCCGTTGCTGTTGAAAGCGGCCAGGGCGGATTTGGTATGCATGCTTTCGCGGGCAAGCGTGTTGAGCTTCTGTGCGATGCCATCCGGCAGCCCGGCCGGGCCGTAGAAGCCAATCCAGGTGATGGCCAGATAATTGGGCACCCCTTGTTCCGCGATGGTGGGGACGTTGGGCAGCGCGGGGCTGCGCTGGGCAGACGTTACGCCAATGGCCTTGACGCGCCCGTCCAGCACATAGGGCGTCATGGTGGTGATGTCATGGAACAGTGCCGGGATTTGCCCGCCCAGCAAGTCTGTCATTGCCGGTGCTGCGCCTTTGTAGGGGACATTGGCAATCTTGAGGCCGGTTTCCAGTTTCAGCAGCTCTCCGGAAAGATGGGTGGCGCCGCCAATGCTTGACGAGCCGAACATGACGCCGCCGGGATGCTTGTTAACGTAGTCTGAGAACGACTTCAAGTCATTGGCAGGGACGTCTTTATTGACCACCAGCACGTTGGGTGTCGTCGCCATCAGGGCCAGATCGGTGAAGTCCTTGCGTGTATCGTAGGGAAGGTTGGTGCGTATCGCCGGGTTGATGACGTGATGGGTGGCTGAAACCAGCAGGGTATAGCCATCCGGTTTGGCACGTGCCACCACGGCGGAGCCGATCTGGCCGCTGGCGCCAGCGCGGTTCTCCACGACCACACTCTGGCCTAGTTTGTCCTGCATGTGCTGGGCCAGGCGGCGCGCCAGTACGTCTGTCATGCCGCCAGCAGGAAACGGCACAATGATGGTAATGGGCTGGGTCGGCCACTCGGCGGCGGTGGCGGTCAAGGGGGCGAATACCGTCAGCCCCGCGAGCGCGAAGGCGGCGGCGAGCCGCAGGCGCCCGCGCTGCGCGGTGGTTGTTGTGTGTTGCCCGGCGCTGGCGGTGTGGTCGGCGTAAAAGTGCATGGTGAGTCTCCTTGTTGTTTGATGATGGTTCGTGTCAGTGTGTGTTGCGTCACGGCCGCAGGCCGAACTGCTTTTGGCCGGGCTCACGCAACCGTGCCGCCAGTGTTGCAAACTCGATCAGGTGCGTGCGGGTTTCGCGCGGATCAATGATGTCTTCGATGACAAAGGCCTCGGCACTGCGAAATGGGGATGTCAAGCTGCGCACGCGTTGTTCGATTTCGGCGCGTTTGCGTTGCGGATCGTCGGCGCCCTCGATCTCGGCCTTGTAGGCGACCTCCAGTCCGCCTTCGATGGGCAATGACCCCCAGTTTGCCGAGGGCCAGGCGTAGCGGAAGTTGTGGCGGCCCATATGCTGGTGCGCAGCCGCCGCCACGCCATATGCGCGGCGCAGGATGATTGAGCACCAAGGCACAGTTGCCTGGTAGACCGCGGCGAGAGCACGTACACCGGCACGCATGACGCCCGATTTTTCCGCATCGACGCCGATCTGGAAGCCGGCAATGTCGACCAGGTTTACGACGGGTAGCTGGAAGGCCTGGGCGAGGTCGACGAAGCGGATAAGCTTTTCTGCCGTCGCCCGGTCCCAGCCGCCGCCGTAGTGGTAAGGGTCGCTGGCCATTACGGCGACCGGCCAGCCGTCGATGCGTGCAAGGCCCGTAACCAGGGCCTTGCCCCAGCGACGGCCCATTTCGAAGAATGAGCCTTCATCGACCAGGGTTTCGACGATGGGCCTGATTTTGTAGACGGCCCGAGGATCGCGGGGAATCGCGCTCAGCAGCCAGGCCTGGTCTTGTTGTGCAACCGGCGGCGCGGCGCGCGGCGCGGTGTCGAAAACCGATGAGGGCAAGTACGACAGAAAGCGGCGTGCACGCTCGAAAGCCTCGGCCTCGGTGGCAACTTCGTCGTCAACCACGCCGTTGCGCGTGTGGATCTGGCTGCCGCCGAGCTCGTTCTTGGTGACGTTCTGGCCTATACGGGCAACCACCGGCGGGCCCGCATTGAAGAGCTGGGCGGTGTCCTTGACCATGACCGAATAATGGCTTGCTGCGACGCGCGCCGCCCCCATGCCCGCGACGGACCCGAGCGCCAGGGAGACGACCGGCACAAGCGTCATGTTTTCCACAACGTGCTGCCACACCTTCATGGTGGGGATCAGGGTGTGGCCTTTGGTTTCGATATTGCGCACGGAACCGCCGCCGCCCGTGCCATCGACCAGCCGCACGACCGGGAGCCGCAGGTCGCCTGCCATGCGCTCCGCATAGACGAGCTTCTCGCCCACCGCACCGTCATTGGCGCCGCCGCGGACGGTAAAGTCATCACCCATAAGTACGACTGGGCGATCATCGATCCGGGCGCGGCCTACGACTAGGTTTGATGGCGTGACACCCAGAATTTTGCCCTGTGCATCGTACTGTCCGCTGCCGGCGAGCGCGCCGATCTCGGTGAATGATCCCTGGTCGGCAATGCCTTCGATGCGTTCGCGCACCGTTAGCTTGCCCGCGTTTTTGTGTCTCTGTACTTTTTCCGGCCCGCCCATGGCGAGGGAGAGCTTTTTGCGGTAGGCCAGTTCGTCGATCTCGGGTTGCCAGGACATGGGCAGCCTCCTTTTTATGCTTGTCGTGTCTCAGATAACTACATATGGCATACAAGCAAAACCTGTGCCAGAATGATTCACAGGAAAGACAGCTTGAATTGGTTTAAATGTGTCGTCATAGACGACATATGTGTACAAGAGAGAAAGCATGTGTTCACTGAAAACACAGTCGGGTAATGGCGAGGACAGCCTGGGCATCATCGTTTTCGATGCTCATGACACAGTCGCATGGTGCCTGGGCGCTGGCGCCGCCCCTGACGTGCAGCAGGCGGTGGGTAAGGCGCTGCGCGCCGCGCGTGCGGAAGGGGTGTCCGGCCCTGAAAACGGCGGATCCCGGTTGATCGCAATCGATGGGCACGGCCCTGATGCGGATCGATTCATAGGTCTGGTCCTGCAGCACGGCGTACATCTTGCCGTGCTGCTGCGGCCGATGGATGCATCCAGTCCGCTGTTTGAGTTTCTGTCTCAGGTGCCGTTCGCTACCGAAATCATGGAGTTCATGATCAGCAATCCCTATCAGGCGATCACGGTGGCAGACGCCCAGGGCAGGATGCGCTACGTCAGCCCGGTGCACGAGCGATTCCTGGGCTTACCGCCAGGCGGCGCGGTGGGGCAGGATGCGGCCAAAGTCATTCCAAATTCCCGGCTGGCCGAGGTCGCACGCAGTGGGCGGGCCGAAATTGCGCAATTGCAGCGGATGCAGGGGGTAACGCGGGTCGTCAACCGTTTGCCTATCAGGCGTGGCGAGCAGGTTGTGGGCGCGGTGGGCCAGGTGCTGTTCAAGGATCCAGAATCGGTGCTGCGCGTGCACCGCACGGTGTTGAGCCAGCAGGTGGACTTCCCGGACGATACGCGGGACGGTGTGCCGCTGCTCGGCAGCAGCGCGCCTATGCAGCGGCTACGCCGGGAGATCGCCACAGTGGCGCATCTGGATATACCGGTACTAATACTTGGGGAGAGCGGCACGGGCAAGGAGCTCGTGGCTCAAGCCATCCATCGCCAGTCGAATCCGGATGACGTAGCGCCCTTGGTGAGCCTGAATCTGGCCGCCTTACCCGCTACGCTGCTTGAGGCTGAGCTGTTCGGCTATGAGCCCGGCACATTCACCGGCGCCAGCCGCCGTGGCCAGCAAGGCCGCATCGAACAGGCGCAGAACGGCACGTTGTTTCTTGACGAGGTCGGTGACATTCCTATCGAGATGCAAGTCAAGCTGCTGCGTGTGCTGGAAGACCGGCGCGTGCAGCGCCTGGGGGGCGGAGACAGCCGCCAGGTGCAGTTTCGCCTGATCACCGCTACGAACCGCAATATGCAACAGTTGATCGACGCGGAGCGTTTTCGCCTGGATCTTTACTATCGATTGAGCGGCGTGGTGCTTCACATACCTGCGCTGCGCCATCGGCGCGAGGATATCCCTGAACTGCTGGACTATTTCGTTCGGGATTTTTGTCGCCGCAATAGTATGCCTGTACCGGTGATAGGCAGCGAGGTGGTGCCGTATCTGGCGGGGCAGGAGTGGCCGGGCAATGTCCGGCAGTTGCGTCAGCGTATTGAAGAAGCGCTGGTGTTCTGCGATTTGCGTGAGCTGGGCGTGGCTGACTTCGAACGTTACGGCATGCCGGGTCACGCCGCCGGGCAGGCTGTCGTTGGCGCGCCGCCTTCCGCGGGCATGCAGGCGGCCTATGCAATCGATGCGGCCATTACGATTCAGGAAGGTGATGCACGCGCCATGCCGGCCAGCCTCAAGGAACGGGAATACCAGGCAGTGCGCGAGGCGCTGGACAAGCTCGGCGGAAACAAGAAACAGGCCGCGCAAGTGCTCGGTATTTCACGTTCGCATCTATACAAGATTCTGGCGCGGTCGGGCGGCTAGGCGGGGCCGCGCATTGCGCCCTGCGCGGCGGCGTGTGATTTTAACGGCTATCGGGGCCGGCTCGCACCGGACGCCGGGATCAGACCACACCGGACGCCGGTATCAGACCGCACCGGATGCCGGGATCAGACCGCACCGGACGCCGGGATCAGACCGCACCGGATGCCGGGATCAGACCGCACCGGATGCCGGGATCAGACCGCACCGGATGTTCGGTTCAGGCCGCACCGGATGCGAAGATAAGATCTCACCGCCCACCGGGTTCGGATCGTACCGGCGGTCACGACCGGGTCGCAGTGACCGCCGAGGCTCGGTCGGCCCAGCGGTCGGGTGTCAGATCACACCCTTGCCGCGCAGTTGCGCAAGTTCATCGTGCGACAGGCCGAGCAATGATTGCAGGATGTCGTCGGTGCCTTCGCCGAGTGTGGGAGGCACGTGGCGCACCGGAGGCCGCTGGCCATCCAGGCGGTAGGGGGGCGCCATGACATGCGCGTCGCGTTCCTCGGGCACGGGGAAGGTTTCGATCAGCTTTCCCTGCCGGGTGCGTGCCGAACTGAGCGCCTCGTGCAGGCCCAGTACTTCGCCGCACGGGATGCCGGCGGCATGCAGGCGCTCGAGCAGTTCGGCGCGCTTGCGGGCGCCCACGGCCTGCCTGATGATGGGCAGGAGGGTATCGCGGTTGCGCGAACGGGCGACGTTGGTACTGAAGCGTTCGTCGTCCTTGAGGCTTGGCTGGTCGATGACGTCGGTGCAGAAGCGGACGAACTGGGCGTTGTTGCCCACGGCGATCACCAGGCTACCGTCCTGGGCGTCGAACACGCCGTAGGGGATGATGGACGGATGGGCGTTCCCGTAGCGGGGCACGTCTTCGCCGCGCCAGAGGGATTCCAAGCCATAGAATGCGCTGATGGAAATGCCGCTGTCATAGAGCGACATTTCGATGTGACGGCCTTCGCCCGTGCCCTTGCGGTGATACAGGGCGGCCAGGATGGCTTGCGCGGCGTACATACCGGTGAACATGTCCACGACTGAAGTGCCGAACTTGAGCGGTGGCTGCGTGGGCTCGCCATTCATGTGCATCAGGCCCGTCTCGGCCTGCAGCACCAGGTCGTAGCCCGGTCGGCTGGCCTCGGGACCGCTGCTGTTATAGCCTGCGATCGAGCAATAGACGATGTCGGGGCGTATGGCCTTGAGGTCTTCATAGCCCAGCCGCATCTTTGCGGCGCCGCCGAGTTTGAAGTTCTGCACGACAACATCGCACTCGGCCGCCAGCTTGCGAGCGATATGCTGGCCTGCTTCGGTGCTGAGATCGAGCGTAATGGAACGCTTGTTGCGATTGGCGCAGTTGAAATATGTGGTGCGCGTGGGGCATACGTGCATGCCCCAGTCCCGGGTATCGTCACCGCGCACCGGGTGCTCCACCTTGATGATTTCGGCGCCGAGGTCGCCGAGCGCCATGGTGCAAAGCGGCCCCGCGAACACACGGGACAGGTCAAGGACGCGAACGCCCGCCAGCGGCGCAATACCAGAATCGGACATAGCGGTTTACTGTGCACCAAGTTTGTTGTCTTTGATGACACGCTCCCAGATGGCCGAATCTGTCTTGATGTGGTCGGTCATCTCGGCGGCATCGCCGAATACGGGATAGGCGCCGACGGACTTCATGCGATCAGTCACTTTGGGATCTTGCAGTACTTTGCGCAGTGTGTTGGTCAGCGTGTCGCGAACATCGTCCGGTGTGCCTGCGGGCGCGAAGATGCCGCCCCATGAAATGGCCTTGGTGCTCTGTACGCCTTGCGCTTTGAGCGACGTGACGTCGGGGAGATCCTGGAACGCATCGGTATTGACGGCGATGGCACGCAGCTTGCCCGCCTTGATGTGCTGGAGCACGGCGACTGAGTCGGACAACATGATGGGCACGTCGCCGGCCAGTACCGCAGTGACGGCGGGCGAGCTGCCTTGGTAGGGCACATGCACGGCATCGAAGCCTAGTTCTTTCTTGAGCAGTTCCATCGTGAGATTGCCGGTGCTGCCTACGCCCGCGGAGGTGTAGTTCAGTGACTTGCCGTGCTTACCGGCCTTGGCGAGCGACGCTACGTCGATAACATCGGGCAGAACAGTAGGATTGACGACCAGGATGAGGGGCGTGACATACGCAAGCCCGATAGGCGTAACGTCTTTGTTCAGATCATAGGGACGTTCCGCCAGGATGAAGGGAGCAGTCAGGCTGGGCGAGGCCAGTGTGCCGATGGTGTAGCCGTCGGGTTTGCTGCGAATGACGTTGCGAACACCGATGGTGCCTGAGGCGCCGGGTTTGTTTTCAACGACGAAGTTGCCGCCGAGGGCCTTGCCAAATGCATCTGCAAGGACGCGTGTGGCGACGTCAGTGGGGCCGCCGGGCGGAAAGGGCACGACCCAGCTGGCGGGCTTGTCGGGATAGGCGGCAAAGGCGGGGGCCCCGGTGAGAACCGCGGTGCCTATGATAAGGGTGAAAAGGGCGCGCAGCGGCGAACACCTGTGCAGGCTGGCAATCAAGGGTGACTCCTGGATGACGATACCGTGTGAAAGCAGTTTGTGTTCTGATAAGTGACCATTAAAACTGCTATGCGGAACAGCAGTCATTTTATAAAGTGGGGTAAGAGGCTGCAACCGGGTAAGCCCTAGGTTTGTTTGGGGCTGCAAGTTCCGATATGCAGAATAAAATTGCTGGAAAACAGAACATGGGCGGTGTTTTACTGCTACATTCGTGGCGCTTATCCATAAGCCTTTTTTCACATTGGGGCAGCAGTGGCAACACACTCGACATCAACAGGCAAAAAGTACCCTTCCGCGTTGGCGCAGTTTGACGATGACCGGCATTTCGTAACGGCGCTGGCGCGTGGGCTGGAGGTGCTGGCGTGCTTTCGTTCGGGGCGGCGTATGCTGGGCAACCAGGAACTGGCCGAGCGCTGCGGCCTGCCTAAGTCCACGATATCGCGCCTGACGCATACCCTGGTAAAGCTGGGCTATCTGACGCAAGATGAGGATAGCGGCAAATACAAGCTGGGCATGGCGACGCTGTCGCTGGGGGTCGGTATGCTGGCCAAGCTCGACATCCGGCAGGTGGCGCGGCCCTATATGCAGGAGCTGGCAGATTTCTCGCAGGCCATGGTGTCGCTGGGGGTACGCGATCGCCTGTCCATGCTGTATATCGAGAACTGCCGCAGCCAGTCAGCCCTGACGCTAAGCCTCGATGTGGGGGCGCGTATTCCTATTGTGACGTCTTCGATGGGGCGCGGCTATCTCGCGGTAGCCAGCGAGGCCGAGCGCCGCGAGATCGCCGACCGCCTAAGCGAACTGGACGCCTGGTCGCGCAAGGAAATCATGGATGGCATCGACAAGGCTGTCGAGGAATACCGTACGCTTGGTGTGACGACATCGTTCGGCGACTGGCAGAAGGATGTCAACGCAATTGCCCTGGGCTTTCAGTTCAGCAGCACGCAGCCCATCATGGTCATTACCTGCGGCGCACCTTCGTTCAAGATGTCCGAGCAATTTCTGTTGGATGAGGTGCGGCCTCGCCTGCTGGAAACCGTAAGCAAGATTCGGCGCGCCATGGGGCACCACTGAGGCATGCCGAGCCCGCTCTGAACGGGCTCTGAAGCTTGGGCCGGGTGCCCGTGCTGTGGGCAAGCCAGCTTCGTGCCCTGGGTGATATGGCGGTGCGGCGGGCCGCCGGCACTGCATGGTAAGCCTCAGGGGTGGCGTCGCGGCAGGCATGCCCGCCGCTTGTCATTGCGCCTCGTCCGCCGCCATGGCCTCGCTGTAGCGCCGCAGGTGGTAGTCGGCGTCGCCAAACAACATACTCAGCGTGGTGAGCCGCTTGAAGTAGTGCGCCACGTTCAGCTCGTCGGTGACGCCGATGCCGCCGTGCAGTTGGATGGCCTCCTGGCCGACCTTGCGGGCGCATTCCGACACATACGCCTTTGCGCCCGACGCCTGGCGCAGCCTGACGACCGGGTCGGGGTTCTGCATTTCGATGGCGGCGCGCAGCGCCATGGAATCTGCCTGCTCGGTGGCGATGGCCATATCGGCGAGGCGGTGCTGCAGTGCCTGGAAGGTGCTGAGCGGCACACCAAACTGCTTGCGGGTTTTCAGGTACTCGAGCGTGGCGTCGACCAATGCGCGCATAATGCCGGTGGCTTCGGCCGCGATCGCTGTATTGGCCAGCGCAATGGCCAGCGCAATGGCGGGCAGGGCCTCGCCTTCTTTGCCGATGAGTTGATCGCGGCCAACCCTGACTTTATTCAGGAGGATGTCGGCGGCGCGGGTGCCATCGTGATTGCTCCAAGGCTTGAACGTCAACCCGGCGGCGCCGCGGGGCAGCAGGAAAAGCGAAACGCCGGCCTGCTCGCCTTCGTCACCGTGGTGGCGCGCTGACACGAGGATATGGCGGGCGCTGGCTGCATGCAGCACGACACTCTTGTGGCCGTCGAGCAGCCAGCCTGCGCCATCGACGCTGGCGCGGGTTGCCACGCGGCCTTCATTGTGGCGCGCCTGCGGTTCGTAGTGTGCAAGGGTCAGCATGCTTTCACCGGCGGCAATGGCGGGCAGCAGCGCCTCTTGCTGCACTTGCGTGGCGAAATCCCGCAGCAGGCCGCCGCACAACACCACCGTGGCAAGATAAGGCTCGAGCGCCAGGCCGCGGCCCAGGTTGCGCATCACCAGGTAGGTGTCGACGGCTGTGCCGCCGAGCCCGTCGCATGATTCGGGGAAGGGCAGGGCGAGCACGCCCAGTTCGGCATAGGTCGTCCAGGCTTGCCGGCTGAACCCGTCGTCGTTGGCCAGCAGTGCGCGGCGCTGTTCGAAGGTGTAGTCCTTCGCGAAAAAGCGCTGCAGCGTATTTTCCAGGCCAAGCTGTTCTTCTGTGAAATCGAAATTCATGTTGCTTCCTTGTTCTGTGCTATGCGCCGGGCGCGGGCGGCGCATGTTGCATGCGGCCCGGCTGTCAGATGCCGAGGATGGCCTTGCAGATGATGCTTTTCTGGACTTCGCTTGAGCCACCATAGATCGTGGTCTTGCGGTTGTTGAAGTAGCGGCCGGTGGCGCCGCCCAGTGCCGCGGGGAAGGCGGGGCTTACCCCGTCCGGATAGGGGTTTTCGTCCGCCGGCAGGTGGGCCACGCCATAGGGGCCCAGGGCCAGCGCGGTAAGCTCGGAAATGGTTTGCTGGATTTCGGAGCCCTTGATTTTTAGAATCGATGCTTCGGGGCCGGGGGCGCGCTGCTGCCCGTCTGCGGCCACCAGCTTGAGCTGCGTGATCTCCAGTGCCTGAAGCTCCAGTTCGACAAGAGCGATCCTGGCACGGAAGGCAGGTTCGTCGATCAGGTGGCCGCCATCATTGCCCGGCTGTGCCGCCGCGACCTGCTTTAGGCGCCGCAGCGCGGCCTTGGAGAGCCCGACACGGGCGATGTTGGTGCGTTCGTGGCCAAGCAGGTACTTGGCGTACGTCCAGCCCATATTCTCGTCGCCGATACGGTTGGCGACGGGTACGCGAACATTATCGAACCAGACTTCGTTCACTTCGTGTCCGCCGTCGAGCATGATGATGGGCCGCACCGTGACGCCGGGCGTCGTCATATCGATAAGCAGAAAGGAAATGCCCTGCTGCTTGCGCGCGCCAGGGTCAGTGCGCACCAGGCAGAAGATCCAGTCAGCATGCTGGGCCAGAGTCGTCCAGGTTTTCTGGCCATTGACAATGTACTCATCGCCCTCGCGCACGGCCGACGTCTTGAGCGAGGCGAGGTCAGAGCCCGCGCCGGGCTCTGAATAGCCTTGGCACCACCATACGTCGCCCGAGATGATTCCCGGCAGGAAGCGGTCTTTCTGCGCCTGGCTCCCGTATTTCTGGATGACGGGCGCGACCATTTTCAGTCCAAAGGAAAGCTGGTCTGGCGCATGCGCCCGTGCGCATTCTTCTTCAAAGATGTGACGTTCGATGGCATTCCAGCCCGTGCCGCCGTATTCGGCGGGCCAGGCTGGGGCGCCCCAGCCGCGCTGGTAAAGGGTGCGCTGCCATTCCTGGCGCTCCTGCTTGCTCAGCGGTTGCTCCTGCCTGACCTTGCGCGCGAGCCCGGCGTCCAGATGTTCCGCCAGAAAAGCTCGCACTTCATCGCGAAAGGCAAGTTGTTCAGCGGTGTATTGAATGTCCATGGTGCAAACCTTTTTCCCTTGTTCCGGGTAAGCGTGATGGGGTTGTTGAATTCTGCTGTGCAAAATGATGGGCAAAAAATCGCGGCAAACATGCTCCGCACAGGGGCAAACCCGTCTTTACATCGGTATGCTACCGGATTAGCATTGATTCCGTAAACCAAAATTTAATTCTGCAATGCAGAACAAAGGAGAAACGATGTCAGCCGCACGCTACGGGCTTATTGGCAAGACCGCCGTCATTACCTTCGACAATCCGCCCGTCAACGGGCTGGGCTTCGGCCTTCGCCACGCGATCATTTCTCTGCTCGACCAGGCCCAGGCGGATACTCAAGTGGCCGCGGTGGTCCTCACAGGCAGCAGTCGTGCGTTCTCCGGCGGCGCCGATGTGCGCGAGTTCGGCACGCCGCTTTCTGGGCGCGAGCCCACGCTGCGCACTGTCATCAGCGCACTGGAGGCAAGCGGCAAGCCGGTGGTGGCAGCGATCGAAGGCGTTTGCCTTGGCGGCGGGCTTGAGCTGGCGCTTGGTGCGCACTATCGGGTGGCCCACGCCAAGGCGCAGGTCGGTCTGCCCGAGGTGAAGCTCGGCCTGCTGCCGGGGGCGGGCGGCACACAACGCCTGCCGCGCCTGCTGGGGCTGGAAAAGGCGCTTAATATGATCGTGAATGGGCAGGTGCTGTCGGCGTCGTCGTTGGTCGATACGCCCTTGTTCGATCTGGTGGTGGACGCTGATGTGGTCGGGCGCGCTGTGGCGTTCGCCGAGAAGGTGGCAACGGAAAACAAGGCACACCGGCGCGTGCGCGATCTGTCGGTAGATGCGCCCGATGCTGAAGCCATCCTGCAGGTAGCGCGCGCTGGTGTGGCGGCGGCGAACCCACACCTGCCCGCGCCCGGCAAGTGTCTGGAAGCTGTTGCCGCCAGCGTGTCGATGTCATTCGAGCAGGGCCTGCGCAAAGAGCGCGAGTTGTTTGTGCAACTGATGAATTCGCCCGAATCGGCCGCCTTGCGCCATATTTTCGCGGCCGAACGCGCTGCCACCAAGGTGCCTGGCATTGCGGCCGACATTGCGCTGCGGCCCGTTGCGAAGGTGGCTGTCATCGGTGCTGGTACCATGGGCGGCGGCATTGCTATGAATTTCCTGAACGCGGGCCTGCCCGTCGTCATATTGGAAACAAGCCAAGAGGCACTGGATCGCGGTCTTGCCACCATTCGCCGCAATTATGAAGCCACCATGAAGAAGGGTAGGCTGACACAGACGCAGCTCGACGAACGCATGGCGCTGCTGTCGACAACGCTCGACTACACGGATCTGTCGACGCAAGACCTGGTGATTGAAGCCGTCTTCGAGAGCATGGACGTCAAAAAGCAGGTGTTCGGCAAGCTGGATGAGGTCATGAAGCCGGGCGCCATCCTGGCCACCAATACTTCCACGCTGGACGTCGATGAAATTGCCGCCACCACTTCGCGCCCCGGCGATGTGATCGGCCTGCATTTCTTCAGCCCGGCCAACGTCATGAAACTGCTGGAGATCGTGCGCGGCGCCAAGACTGCCGACGATGTACTGGCCACGTGCATAGATATGGCCAGGAAGATCGGCAAGAAACCCGTGGTGTCGGGCGTGTGCGACGGCTTTATCGGCAACCGCATGCTGCACCGGTATTACTCCGTGACGAACGATCTGATCATCCAGGGCGCGCTGCCGCAACAAGTCGACAGGGCGCTGGAGGCCTTCGGCATGGCCATGGGGCCGTTCCGCGTGGGCGACCTGGCCGGCCTGGATATCGGCTGGTCGGTACGCAAGCATCGCGCCGCGCAAAACCCCGGGCAGGATTTTTCCATGGTGGCCGACAAGTTGTGCGAGGCGGGCCGTTTCGGCCAGAAGACCTCGGCAGGCTGGTATCGCTATGAACCCGGCAATCGCAAGCCTGTCCCCGACCCTGAGGTGGCCGCCATCATCGATGCGTATCGCCGCGAGAAGGGCGTGACGCCGCGCACGGTCAGCGACGAGGAAATCGTGATGCGCAGCTTGTGCGCCCTGGTGAATGAAGGCGCCAAGATACTTGAGGAAGGGATTGCTCTGCGCGCCTCGGATATCGATGTCGTGTACCTGAACGGCTACGGCTATCCCGCGTTCCGCGGCGGCCCCATGCATTACGCAGCCAATCAGGTGGGCCTGTACAACATCGCGCGGGCCATGCGCCAGTACGCGGGCGAGTCGGATGCGGCGGGGCAGTTCTGGAAGGCGTCGCCCCTGCTGCTGGAACGTGTCGAGGCCGGCGGCACTTGGGAATAATCATTGTGGCACTGAACGCGGGCGTGAGCCCCTGCTTGTGGAGACAATTGTGACTGAAGCGGTAATCGTATCGACAGCGCGCACGGGGCTGGGCAAGTCCTGGCGTGGTGCATTCAACATGACTTATGGCGCGACGCTGGGCGCCCATGCGGTGCGGCATGCGGTCGCGCGTGCCGGCATCGAACCCGGCGAAGTGGAAGACGTGATCATGGGCACCGCGCAGCCCGAGGGCACGCTGGGCGGCAATATCGCACGCGCCATCGCCCTGGGCGCCGGCCTGCCGGTGTCGTCGGCGGGCGTGACCATCAATCGGTTTTGTTCATCCGGCTTGCAGGCCATCGCCATGGCGGCGCAGCGCGTGATCGTGGATCGCGTGCCGGTGATGGTGGCCGGCGGCGTGGAAAGCATTTCATGCGTGCAGAACCAGATGAACATGCATATGCGCCGGGATCCCCGGCTGCAGCAGGAAAAGCCCGAACTCTACTGGAGCATGCTGCAGACTGCCGAGCGGGTGGCCAAGCGCTACAACATCGCGAAAGAGGCGCAGGACGAATACGGCGTCCGCAGCCAGTTGCGCGCCGCGGCGGCGCGGGACAAAGGCCTATTCAACGACGAGATCGTGCCTATGACCACGACCATGGCGGTCTTCGACCCCCGCAGCGGCCAGGTCAGCCGGCGCGAGGTCACGATTTCAGCCGACGAGGGCATACGCCCCGATACGACGATCGAAGGTGTATCGCGCATTCGTTCGGCCTTGCCGGGCGGTGTCGTCACGGCGGGTAATGCGAGCCAGTTTTCAGACGGCTCGTCGGCGTGCGTGGTGATGGACAGCAAGGTGGCTGAGCGCAAAGGGCTTGCGCCGCTGGGCATCTTCCGTGGTTTTGCGGTGGCGGGCTGCGAGCCCGATGAAATGGGCATCGGCCCTGTGTATGCGGTGCCGCGTCTGCTGGAGCGTGCGGGGCTGAACATATCGGACATCGGTTTGTGGGAATTGAATGAAGCGTTTGCCTGCCAGGTACTATATTGCCGCGACAAGCTGGGCATTCCCGACGATCAACTCAACGTGAATGGCGGTGCCATTGCGGTTGGCCATCCATATGGCGTATCGGGGGCGCGTATGGTGGGTCATGCGCTCATCGAAGGCAAGCGGCGTGGCGTTAAGTATGTGGTCATTACCATGTGCATAGGCGGTGGTCAGGGCGCTGCCGGCCTGTTCGAAGTGGCTTAGTGGCGCACGGCCGTCAAGCGGCATGCGCCTGTATAGTGAAACACTAGAAAGTTTACGATCAATGGCGTGCCGTCATGGCGCGCTGCCGCTTCGTCGGCCACAAGCGCGGCGAGGCAATACCCAGGAGACAATAGATGAAGTTCGAATTCAAGAAGTACCTGCTTGCGGTGAGTAGCGGCCTGGCAATGGTGTGTGCGGCGGTTCCGGCCGCACAGGCGGCGTGGCCCGAGCGGCCGGTGGAGATCATCGTGCCCTACACGCCGGGCGGCGCCACCGACACCGTCACGCGTGCGGTGGCCGAGCGCCTGTCGCAGCGCCTGGGCCAGACGTTCATCATCACCAACAAGCCGGGCGCCAACGCCACGATCGGCACGGCACAGGCTGCGCGCGCCAAGCCCGATGGCTACACCTTCGTGACCGTGCTGGCGGCCCATGCAGTCAACCCGCACCTGTACAAGTTGAGCTACAGCGACAGCGATTTCACGCCTGTGTCTCAGATGGCCGACTTGCCGCTGTTCCTGTTCGTGGCCAAAGACCTGCCGGTCAATAATCTTCAGGAGCTGATCGCCTACGGCAAGAAACATCCGGGCGAGCTGACCTATGCGTCCAGCGGCACGGGTTCCAGTGCTCACCTCACAGGTGCTAACTTTTCGCATCTTGCCGGCTTCAAGATGACGCACGTACCCTACAAGGGCAGCGCGCCGATTCTTACCGACCTGCTCGCGGGCCGTGTATCGATGGTGTTTGACCCCATCCTCGTGCCGATGCAGTATGCGAAGAAGGGCGATCTGAAGGTGCTGGCCATCACGTCGCTCGAACGCTGGAAGGATGAGCCGGGTGTGCCGACGGTGGCCGAGTCGGGCTTCCCGGGGTTTGCGATGGCATCCTGGGCAGGGCTGCTGGCGCCAGCCGGTACGCCGGATGAGATCGTCAAGAAGCTGGCCGACGAGATTGTTGCGGTGGTGCAAGAGCCCGGCATTGGCGAGAAGTTCCATGCCGCAGGTTTTGTGCCGGTGGGCCAAGGCCCCAAGGCCTTCCAGGCGCTTATCAAGAAAGACTCGGCCATGTATGGCGATATCATACGCAAGGCAGGTATAAGCGTGACCCAGTAGTCCGCGGATGCCGCCGGCAAGGCGGCATCAATGCCTTTTTCTTACCTGAATACAGAGATGCAATGATCAACAAGTTTACCGAAAGCCTGGAAGCCGCCGTGGCGGACATCCATGACGGGGCCACGGTGCTGATTGGCGGATTCGGCGGCGCGGGTATGCCCACCGAACTCATCCACGCCCTGATCGACCAGGGTGCGCGCGAGCTCGTCGTCGTCAACAACAACGCCGGCAACCACGACAACGGCCTGGCCGCCTTGATCAAAGAGGGGCGGGTGCGCAAGATCATTTGTTCCTTTCCCAAGGCCAGTCATTCCTGGGTTTTCAACCAGATGTACAAAGACGGAAAGATCGAGCTCGAGACGGTGCCCCAGGGCACCATTGCCGAACGTCTGCATGCCGGCGCGGCAGGCCTGGGCGGTTTCTTCACGCCCACCGCCTACGGCACCGACCTGGCGGCAGGCAAAGAAACCCGCGAGATCGACGGGCGCCACTATGTCTTCGAAAAGCCCATCAAGGGCGATTTTGCGCTGGTCAAGGCCGAACGCGCCGACCGCTGGGGCAACCTGGTGTACAACAAGGCGCAGCGCAACTTCGGCCCGGTGATGTGCATGGCGGCCCGCACCACCATCGTACAGGTGAGGCAGTTCGTCGAGCTGGGCGAACTCGACCCCGAATGCGTCGTTACGCCGGGCATCTTCGTCCAGCGCGTCGTGCGTGTGAGCAACCCCCAACTTTCCAGCTGAGCAGTGGCAGATACTATGTTGAAACGATTGAACCGCGACGAGATGGCCCGCCGGCTTGCCGCCGACATTCCATCGGGCAG
Organism: Pusillimonas sp. TS35; assembly: GCF_009857885.1. Lineage (GTDB taxonomy): Bacteria > Pseudomonadota > Gammaproteobacteria > Burkholderiales > Burkholderiaceae_B > Allopusillimonas > Allopusillimonas lactea. The sequence continues at coordinate 372,342 of NZ_WWER01000004.1, forward strand.
CTACGTGAACATCGGCATTGGCATGCCGGAACTGGTTGCGCGCTATCTTGATCCCGAAAAAGAAATCCTGCTGCAAAGCGAGAACGGTATTCTGGGCATGGGGCCGCCGGCCGAGCAACGGCACGAAGACACCGAGCTGATCAATGCGGGCAAGAAGCCGGTCACGCTGCTGACGGGCGGCGCCTACTTCGATCACGTGGTGTCCTTCGCCATGATGCGGGGCGGTCACCTCGACATTTGCATCATGGGTGGCATGCAAGTGTCCGCTTCGGGCGATCTGGCCAACTGGAACCTGGGCCGGCCGGGCGAGCCGCCGGCTGTCGGCGGTGCCATGGACCTGGCCGTTGGCGCGCGCCGTGTCTTTATCCTGATGGAACACAACGCCAAGGATGGCTCGCCCAAGATACTGCCCGCATGCACGCTGCCCCTGACGGGCATGGGTGTTGTCAGCCGCATCTACACCGATCTGGCCGTGCTCGAGGTCACGTCCGCGGGCCTGCAGGTGCTGCAGATGAACGATGGGCTGACTTTCGACGAGTTGCAGGCGCACACCGGCGCCCGCTTGCTGCCCCTGGACGCTTAGCCGCCAGCTCGCTGCCGTACTGAAAGGGGCGCAGTGCGCGACAGCTCAAGGGCTGCTCCGTACTGCGCCGTCTGTCAGCGCTGGCATTGGTCGGCCAGCGTTCGGCCAGCGTGGTGCGGCGGGGCACGTCTCATGATCCGCCCGCTTATTCAGTGTCTGGCGGGGCTACCGCTCGAAGAATCGCTTGAACGCCGCCTGGGCTTCTTCCGATGCCAGTCGTTCGCCGAAAAGCTTGCGTTCGGTGTCGAAGGCCTGCATCAGGGCCGGGCGGCCCGGCTCGCGCAGCATGCGCTTGGTCAGGCGCACGGCTTCCAGAGGCTTGGCGGCCAGTGAGGCCGCGGCTTCGCGTGCGTCATCCAGTGCCTTGCCGCCGGGCGAAACAGCGGTGATCAGGTCGGCCTCCAGCGCCTCGCGCGCATCGAAGCGTTGCGCCTGCATCAACCATTGCGCGGCCTTGCGCCGCCCCGCAATCTGTTCGAGCAGGATGCTGGAGCCGCCTTCGGGGCACAGGCCCAGCGACACGAACGGCAGGCTGAACATGGCCGTGCTGTCGGCAAATACAAAATCGCAATGCTGCAGCATGGTAACGCCGACGCCCACGGCAACGCCTTCCACGGCAGCGATTACGGGCACGTCTACGCTGGCCAGCGTACGCAGGAAAGACAGCGCGGGGCTGTCTTCATCCAGGGTGCGCACCCGCTGGAAATCGGCCAGATCATTGCCTGCCGTGAAGTGCCCGCCCGCGCCGGTGATAATGACGCTGTGGCATGAGGTATTGTCGTTTGCAGCCTGCAACCCGTCGCGCAACTGGTTGTACATGGTAGTGCTCAAGGCGTTGCGCTGGGCCGGGCGGTTGATGGTGAGCACCATGCCGCCGTTTTCGATGCGTGCTTCGATCATGTCAGCAAGGCTCCTTCCTCGACGAAAGTGTCGGTCAGCCCGCGCACTGCGGCTTGATACTCGCGCTTGAGCTGCGCGACGATGTCAGCCACTGGCATTACCGCGTCGATATTGCCAACGCCTTGCCCCGCGCCCCAGATATCTTTCCAGGGCTTGCTTCGGGTGGAGCCGAAATTGGCGCTGCTTGGGTCGACCGTGGGCAGATTGTCTGGGTCCAGGCCGGCGGCGATGATGCTGGACTTGAGATAGTTGCCTGGGATGCCTGTGAAGTAAGGTGTATAGACGATGTCTTTGACGCTCGCGTCGACAATGGCTTGCTTGTAGGCGTCCTTGGCATTGGCTTCGCGGCTGGCGATGAAGCGCGTGCCCACGTAAGCAAAGTCCGCGCCCATGGCCCGCGCCGCAGCGATATCCTGCCCGCGGCTGATCGCGCCCGAGAGAATCAGCGGGCCGTCGAAGAACCGGCGCACCTCGCCCACTAAGGCCAGAGGGTTGGCGGTACCTGCATGCCCACCCGCACCGGCGCACACGAGAATGAGGCCATCCACGCCGCCTTCCAGCGCCTTTTCGGCGTGGCGGATGGTGGTAACGTCGTGGAAAACTTTGCCACCCCAGCCATGCACGGCATCTACGACGCGGTGGGGAGCGCTCAGGCTGGTGATAATGATGGGCACCCGGTGTTCGGCGCAGACGGCGAGATCTTGCTCGACGCGGTCATTCGAGCGATGGATGATGAGATTGATGGCATAGGGGGCGATGACGCGCTCGGGCTCGCGCGCGCGCAATGCCGCAAGCTCGGTTTCGATCTGCGTGAGCCAGGGTGAAAGCTGCTCTTGCGGGCGGGCGTTCAGGGCAGGCATAGAGCCCACGACACCGCTGGCGCATTGCGCGATGACGAGTTCGGGGCCCGAGACGATGAACATGGGCGAACTGATGACTGGCAGTGTTAGCTGCCCATACAGATCGGAAACAATGGGGTGCATGACTGGAGTGCTCCTTTGTGGACTTCCTGATGGAGGCCGCGGCCGGCCGGCCGCGGAGAATTGCCTGGCTGATGCTGCGCGCATGCGTGCCTGGTACTTTACTGCAGCTTTGCAGCCCGTTGCGCATCAGTCCTGCAAGCCCAGGGAGTTGATGATGTCTTTCTCGTTCTTGAATGTTGTTTTTGCAAATGCCGCGTAGGCGGTGTGATCCATGTAATAGGTGCGTACACCCAGGTTGTCTAGTACACGCTTTACGTCGGTGTCTTGCAGCGCAGCCTTGATGGCCTTGTCGAGCTTTTCGACGATTTCATCAGGCAGGCCTGCGGGGCCGGCCACACCCAGCGGGGAGGGCACCTCGACGTCGTAGCCCGCTTCTTTCAGCGTGGGCACGTCGCCGAAGGCCGGGTTGCGGGCTGCATCCGCGGTCGCCAGCACGCGTACCGTACCGGCGCGCAGGTACGACAGTACGCTGTTGGTAATAACGCCCACTTTTGTGTGGCCGCCGAGCAGCGCAGATGTGGCGTCGGAGTCGCCCTTGTACGGGATATGCGAGAACTGGACACCCTCCTTTTTGCCCAGCGAGGCCAAGACGACTTGGTTGCCTGTATAGCGGCCGGGAGTGCTGTAGGTGATTTCACCCGGATGTGCGCGGGCATATTCAACCAGGTCTTTCATGGACTTGAATGGTGAATCGCTCTTTACCGTTACCGCAAAGTCATAGCTCAGGATGGAAGCGATATAGGTGAGATCCTTGATCGGATCGTAGCGGGTTTTCTGCAGATACGGTTGGCGGAAGATGCCCACTGGTGCCATGGTCAGCCGGTAACCGTCGGGCTTGCTGGTCATCATGTCGAGCACACCCATGGAGCCAGCCGCGCCGGGCTTGTTTTCGACGACGACACTCTGCTTGAGCTGGCGTGACAGGCTATCGGCCAGGGCACGCCCCACCAGGTCGGTGGTGCCGCCCGGTGCATAGGGCACGATGAGGGTGATGGGTTGCGACGGATAGGCGCCCGCGCTTTCCGCCAGTACGGCGGCGGGCGCCACGGCGGCGGCCAGCGCGATGATGCCGAGTAGTTTTGCGGCATGTATGCTCATTGTGTTCTCCTTGCTGCGTAATGCGTTGTTTTGTATTTGATCTGGCCCGGCGCGACCTGGCCGCGCTGTGCACGCTGCGCCTTGTCCGCAGGCGTTTCAAGCATTGATGTTCAAGCCCAACGCGTCCAGGATGACTTTCTCTTTTTTCATCGTCTGTGCGGCGAAAGCCTGGAAGTCCTCGGAATTGCGGTAGTCGGGTTCCATATCGAACTGGGCGAGAATTGCCCTGAACTCAGGCGTTTCCATCGCTTGCTTGAAGGCATCGTGCAGGGTCCGTACGATCTCCGGGTCCAGGCCCTTGGGGCCCACCACGCCCCATGGCGAGGTCTGCACGATGTCCAGTCCGAGCTCAGTCATCGTTGGCACATCCGGAAAGCGCTTCATGCGGTTCTTGCCCCAAACTGCCAGCAGGCGCAATTTGCCAGCTTCGACGTGCGGAGCGAAGGCGGAGGTTTCGGCGCCCGACTGCACCTGCCCCGAAAGCAGTGCCTGCAGTGATTCGCCCGAACCCTTGTACGGGATGTGGTTCAGCTTTATGCCATAGTGCCGCGCAATCATTTCCATGGTCAGGTGATTGGTCGTGGCGACGCCGGGCGAGCTGTACGAGAGCTCGCCGGGATGGGCTTTCGCGTAGGCCACGAAGTCGTCCATGTTCTTGATGGGCGAATTGGCTGGCACCACGATGCCAAAGGCATAGCCCGTCAGGCCGATGATGTAGCTCAGGTCGGTCACCGGGTTCCAGTTGATCTTCTGAGTGTAGGGCATGCGATAGACGCTCAGCACGGAAATGGCCAGGGAGTATCCGTCGGCGGGCATGGAATGCAGGTTCTGCACGGCCAGCGTACCGCCGGCGCCTGGCCGGTACTCCACGATGACGGGCTGCTTCAGGATCTTCGACACGTTCTTGGCCAGCAGGCGGACAGGGCCGTCGGTGGAGCCACCGGCGCCGAAAGGCAGCAGCAGGCGTATCGGTTGCAACGGATAGCCCGCGGCGGTTTGCCCGAAGGCCCGGGGTGCGGCGCCCAGCGCCCACAATGATGCCAGTGCGCCAAGGGTAGTGCGACGCCCGGGCGAGACTAGGCCGGCAAAGGTATTGCGGTCGAGGTGTTTCAATGTCTTGTCTCCTGTGTGATCAGCATCGTTCGGGCCTTGTGCCCGGCTTTTGCCCGGATACCTGGATACCGCCCCGATGCTTCTTGTCTTTCGGCTCTATGTTCTGCATTGCAGAACTTTAATGGATAAACAGCGAAAGAGAGGATAATCCATCAATGATGTAAGGTAAAGAAAATCCCTCGTTGTAAATCGGTTTCTAATTGCATATCGGTAGGTTCAAAGGGAAACGGGCGTCGCTTGGTTGGTCAGGGCTGTAATTGCCATTAGTTCTGCAATGCAGTATTTTATTTTGCATGAAGTCATATATCTTGCCTGTCTTCCGCTGCAGCGGAAGGCATCGCTTCGGAGCAGAGGACATCGCTGCCGGGTGGCAGGTATCCTTCGGAGGGGCGCGCGTCGCTTTCGGGCGGCAGGCGTTGCTTTCGGGGGGCGGTCATCGCTGCCGGGTGGCAGGCATCGTTTTCCGGACAGCAGTCCGCCGCCCGGAACAATTCGTGGAGATAAAGCTTGGCCACTACTTTTCAGGCGCGCGGGCCTGACCGCATCCATCTGTTGGTTGATGAATGGGCACGAACCCATCCTGGCCTGCCCGCCTTGCAGGACGCAACGCTTGCCCTCAGCTATGGTGAACTCGCCCAAGCGTCGCTGCGGGCGGCTGATCGATTGCGGGAACTGGATGTGCGCGGTGGCGACAGGGTCGTGATTGTGGGCGAGAACTGCGCCGCCGCTTGCGCGGTGATTCTCGGCCTCAGCCGTATGGATGCATGGTCCTGCTTTGTAAACGCCCGTCTGTCGGCGCGGGAAATCGATCAAGTCGTGGCGCATTCGGGCGCCCGGCGTGTGCTCTATACCTGCCATGTGTCCGACAGTGCCGAAGGGCATGCCAGGCGCCATGGTGCCGTATCCATGGATTGGGATGGCCTTGGCAGCCTGCATGTCGGGCCGTTGGCCGAAGCCGTGCTGCTCGAGGCGGTGTCGCCATCGCCTACAGAGCAGGTGGCCGCGCTGGTCTATACCTCAGGCACCTCGGGGGCGCCCAAGGCTGTCATGCTCACGCATGCAAACCTCATGTTCCCCGCGCTGTGGTCTGCGCATTCGCGCGGGCTCGCACCGGGAGACATCGTGTACGGCGTGTTGCCGATGGCCCACATCATCGGGCTGGCATCGCAATTTATTGGCTCCATGTCGGCGGGTGCGACGGTGATGCTCGAACCGCGTTTTGATGTCGAGGCGGCGACACGTGCATTGGCCGAGGGCGGCGTTACCTTGTTCACCGGTGTTCCGGCCATGTTCGCCAGGCTGCTCGACCATGCGCAGGCTAGCGGCGTGCCGCTGCGCGCACCGGCGCTGCGCTATATCAGCGTGGGCGGCTCGCCGCTCACGCCCAGGCTCAAGGCGGATACCGAGGCAGCGTTGGGCCTGACCTTGCATAATGGCTACGGCCTGACGGAGGCCGCGCCTACGATTGCCCAGACACGCCGTGATGCCCCTCGCTCGGATTGCTCGGTCGGGCCGCCTATTGTGGGCGTCGAGATCCGTATCGTGGATGGCGACGGCGGGGCGGTGACGCCGGGCGAAATCGGAACCCTGCATATGCGCAGCCCGGGCGTCATGAAGGGCTATTACCGTGACGCGGGGCGCACCGCCGAGATACTGGATGCCGAAGGCTGGCTCAATACCGGCGATATGGCGCAGCAGTCGGCGGACGGCGCGCTGCACATCGTCGGGCGCAGCAAAGAATTGATCATACGCTCCGGCTTCAACGTTTATCCGGTAGAGGTGGAGCAGGTGATCAACAGCCATCCTGCCGTCGTACAGTCGGCTGTCGTGGGGCGCGAGGTGGAGCACAACGAGGAAGTGGTGGCCTTCGTTGAGCTCAAGCGCAATATGCAAGCGCCCGACCCTGACGCCTTCCGCGATTATCTGCGTGCCCGTCTCTCACCCTACAAGGTGCCGTGCGACATCCGCTTCGTCGAGCAGATGCCGATGGCGTCCACTGGCAAGCTGCTCAAGAATGTGCTGAAGTCCATGGCGCAGGAGCGTGCGTCTGGTGTGTCGGGCCAACCATGAGGCGGGGCCGGCTTATACGCCGCGCCTCGCGCCGCGCTGCGCCAGACCGTGTAGCGTTGAGGGAACAGAACGATAGAAGAGGAGCAACATGACTGACGAGCAAACGCACAAGAAGGCTATATTGGTGGTGGGCGCAGGTGATGCAACCGGCGGCGCTATTGCGCGGCGATTTGCCCGCGAAGGCTACATCGCCTGCGTAACCAGGCGTCATACCGACAAGCTGCAGCCCCTGGTGGATGAGATCAAGGCCGCCGGCGGCGAGGCGTACGGATTCGGCAGCGATGCCCGCAAGGAAGACCAGGTAGTTGCTTTGGTCGAACAGATCGAGCGGGAGATCGCACCGATTGAGGTTGCGGTATTCAATATCGGTGCAAACGTGCGCTTTGGCATTACCGAAACGACGGCACGTGTTTATTACAAGGTCTGGGAAATGGCCTGCTTCGGCGGCTTCCTGATGGGCCGCGAGGTGGCCAAGGCTATGCTGCCGCGCGGGCGCGGCACGATATTATTTACAGGCGCCACCGCCAGCCTGCGCGGGCGAGATGGTTACGCAGCTTTTGCAGGCGCCAAGCACGGGTTGCGCGCGCTGGCGCAAAGCATGGCGCGCGAGCTATGGCCCAAGGGCATCCATGTGGCGCATCCTATCATCGACGGCGCCATCGACACCGAGTTCATCCGCGACACCTTTCCCGAACGCTATGCGCTGAAAGCGCAGGACGGTATCGTCGATCCGGATAGCATTGCCGAGGCGTACTGGCAGATTCATATGCAGCCGCGCAACGCGTGGACGCATGAGGCCGACCTTAGGCCCTGGCTGGAGCCATGGTGAACCGCGCGCGGCCAGCCCCAGTCTTCACGCTGGAGGTCGGTCGCCTGGTGCGCGCCCGGCGCCTGCCTTTAGGCTGGGGAAAGATAACAACAACAGCGGCGTCGTTTTCTTGATCAGGAGATCAATACATGCAGCAGGATCGTGTTCAGTTTGTTTTCGATTTTGGCAGCCCCAACGCTTACTTCTGCCACAAGGTGTTGCCAGAGATCGCCGCCCGCACAGGTGTGGGGTTCGAGTATGTCCCCATCCTGCTGGGCGGTCTATTCAAGCTCACCAACAATCGTTCGCCGGCCGAGGCCTTCGCGGGCGTGGCCAACAAGCTCAAGTACAACGCCATCGAGAAACGACGCTTCATCGACAGGCATGGCCTGCAGGGGTACCGCGACAACCCGTTCTGGCCCGTGAACACGCTGCAGATCATGCGCGGCGCAGTCGCTGCGCAGAAGCTGGGCATTTTCCAGCCCTATGTCGATGCAGTATTCGCCGCAATGTGGGAGCAGGCACAGAATATGGGCGATACAGAAGTCATCCTGGGGGTGCTGCGGCAGGCGGGTCTTGATGGCCCGGCCCTTCTGGCCGCCAGTCAGGCGCCGGACGTCAAGCAGGCGCTGATCGACAACACGCAGCGGGCATTCGAGCAAGGGGCCTTCGGGGCGCCTACCTTCTTTGTCGGCAACGAGATCTACTTCGGCAAGGATCGCCTGCGCGAGGTAGAGGAAGCCATGGCGTCGGCCCTTCATTCATCGCACTCCGGAACAACCATGAGCCTTTCTCCACAGCTTCAATCGATCTTGGCGCCAACGGGCCGCCTGCGCGCTGCCATCAATGTCGGCAATCCCATTCTTGCCCGAATCGCCGAAGACGGTCGCCCCGCAGGCGTTTCCATTGATCTGGCGCGCCGCTTTGCACAACATCTGGGCCTGGAGCTAGAGCTTGTCGTATTCGACGCCGCCGGCAAATCCGTGGACGCCGTCACGCGCGAAGAAGCTGACTTCGGCTTCTTTGCCGTGGACCCCGTGCGCGGCGCCGGTATTGCGTTTTCGGCGCCCTATGTATTGATCGAAGGCGCTTATCTGGTGGCTGAAACCTCGCCGCTGCAAAGCAATGCCGAGGTCGACGCCCCGGGCAATCGCGTCGTCGTAGGGCGTGGCAGCGCCTACGACCTTTACCTGTCCCGCGAACTCAAGCAGGCCGAGATTCTGCGCGCGCCCACTTCGCCGGCTGTGGTCGATACCTTTATGAACGAAGGCGCCGACGTGGCCGCTGGCGTGCGACAGCAACTTGAGGCCGATGCCGCGCGCATCCCGGGCTTGCGCCTGCTGCCGGGCCGTTTCATGGTGATCCGCCAGGCCATGGGCCTGCCCAAGGGGCGGGGGGAGCAGGCTGCGAAAATCCTCGCCGACTTCGTCGAAGAAGCCAAGGCCAGCGGTTTCGTGCAAGAGGCGCTGGCGCGCCATCGCATCGAAGGCGCCTCGGTGGCCAGATAACCAGCCATTAAGCCCCCGCCATTTGTCCTAAGGGTATCCATTGAGACCGCGGCACCGGAGATTAGTTGATTTTCTCTAGTCTTTCCTACAGAATCGGCTTGTCTCAAATCTTGATTCATTTTTATACATTTGAATCGGCTTTGATACGTTTTGCAGGCTTTGCAAAATAAGCGCAAGGCCAGCAGCGTCTGTTCCGCTTGTTGACATAAGTTGGGGAGGTCGCATGCCGTCGATTCTGATCGTGAATTCCGCACCCATCGTCAGGGCTGGTTTGCGCTCGGTGCTGCAAGGTGCAGGCTTTACCCACGCGCTAAGCGAGGTCAATACACCCCAGGAAGCGCTCGATCACGTGTGCACTGAACTCGCCCTGGTCATTATGGATCCACGCGAGCCCGCGATGAGCATTGCGGTTTTCCTGAGCGCGTTGCGCAAAAATGCGTCTGGCTGCCCCATTCTGTTTTTTGGCGGCAATGATGTTTCGTTATTCGCCGCTTTGGCATCCAGCCTGGGCGTCAATGGCTATCTGGGGCAGCACAGCAGCGAACAGACCATTGCCGCCACTGCGCGCATGGTGCTGGACGGCATGCAATGCTTTCCGCAAGCGGTCGGGGGCAGCCAAGGTCACCACGGGCATCAGTCTGATCGCCTGCAGTCCCTCACCAAGAAAGAGCTTACCGTGCTCACGCTGCTGCGCCAGGGCTTGCGCAATAAAGATGTGGCGCGGCGGCTGTTTCTTAGCGAAAAGACAATCAGCGCCCACAAGCGCAATATATTGATGAAGCTGGGCGTATCGGGCGTCATGCAGATCAGCGAGCGCGAAATGGTAACAGAATCACTCAATGAGCAGCCCGCCGATATCGTGAGCCCCAATCTGTCCCTGCCGCTGCTGCTGCCAGAAAACTGCGCAGTCGCCTGATCGCCCTGTGTGGCGCCGCAGGCTCGCGGCACCTCTCGCCAACCCCAACCCCAACCCCAACCCCAACCCCAACCCCAACCCCAACCCCAACCCCAACCCCAACCCCAACCCCAACCCCAACCCCAACCCCAACCCCAACCCGCAGCATCCACCCCAGAGGCGGTCCCGCAGCATCCTTTCGGCGTGGTACCTCGCTGCACGATGACGAGTTGGCGGTCGTCTTTTCGTCTACGCGTAGGCAACCCGAATTAGGGATGACAGCTTGGAAACGTCATGAAATCGTGACGCGGCGTGACATGGTATGACGGCGACGCGATGGTCCGGAATGGCTTCCGGGCACTTTTCCTAGGAAAACCATGTACTGGAACTGGCAGAGTAGAGCGGGGCAGGAACGGTTTCCGGGTACTTTTCTTAGGAAAACCATCGTCCGAATTCTTAGTGTGACTAGCAAGCGGTTCAGAGTTTTCCTGTTTACGCGAACGACAGATATTTCCGCATGTAGCAAGCCGTAATATGCCCTTACCCAATGCGGGTACAAGCAATAAGGGAGGGGATCCATCCCCGTCAGTCCCACTTCAATGTGTCAATTATTTTCGGAGATAAGCAATGCGTAACTTTCTTAAGAAACTGCGCCGCGACGAACGCGGCGTGAGCGCCCTGGAATACGCGATTCTGGCGGGGCTGATTGTGGGTGCGGTGGTGGTGGGCGTAAATCTGTTCACGGGAGGGTTGAAAACAGGCTTCCAGAACCTGTCGACGGCTGTAACGACCGCCACAACACCGCCGCCCACAACACCTTGATGCAATGGACGCTGAACGTCAGAAAAGAACGAGAGCGTACTCGCAGTAATAACAACAAGGCATGACGACCCCCCACATGATTACAACCTCTTCCCTCATCGCACCCACGCTGGCCGCCGCAGGCGCCATCCTGCTGCTGCTGGCGTACCGCGATCTGTCCCAGCGACGCCTGCCCAATGCCTGGGTTGGCCTCTATGCCTTCCTCTTCCTCTGCTACGCGGGGGCGGCCGGAATAGGTTGGGCGCAGGTCGGCGGGCATGCGATTACGGGGCTGGCAGCGTTCACGCTGGCAACTCTGCTGTTCGCATTGGGGTATATGGGCGGGGGGGATGTGAAGCTGTGGGGGGCGATCATGCTGTGGGCGGGGCCGCAGGGCGCCGTCACAGCACTGGTGCTGGCTACGCTGTGCGGCGCGCTGCTTGGCCTGTTGGGCTGGGGCGCCCAAAGAGTGCTGCGCCGCGCCCGCCGACCAGCGGGCGCGGGCATGCTCCGCATGCTTACAGCATCGCGAGGCGTGCCCTATGGCGTGGGCCTGGCGCTGGCGGGCATACAGGTCTTGATCGTAACCGGTGCGTAAGCCGGCGGGCGACGGAAGGGGAAGAACGATGTCCAACACACTCAAATTTGCCCTGCTGATATTGGGCGCGGCAGTACTGGCGCTGATGGCGCGCGTGCTGTTTGCCAGCATGATGGGCAACGCCGCGCCGGCTGATCCGCAGGTCCAAATCCGCGTCGCGGCAGGCGATCTGCCTGCGGGCCTGCTGCTGCGCAATGAAGATATTGCGTGGCAGGCGGTGCCCAAGTCCCGTCTGCCGCAGGGGGCTCTGGTGCAAGGCACCCCGGCGGCTGACGACATGGGCGGTGTGCTGGTGCGGCACGACATGAAGACGGGGGCGCGGTTGCTGGCTCAGGATGTGATCCGCCCCGACGCGGCGGGCTTCCTGGCCGCGGTGCTTAAGCCGGGCATGCGGGCGGTGTCTGTGCCTATCGACATAGTTTCGGGCAATGCGGGATTGATCCAGCCTGGCGACTATGTCGACATGATTCTGACGCAAACCACGCGGGCTAAGGATAACGCCAATGTCAATGAAAGCAGGGCACGTTCGGTGGTGAGTGAAACCGTGATTGAGAACGTGCGCGTGATTGCGGTGGGTTCGGTGTTCCAGCTAAGCAAGTCCGAGGCGGTTGAGGTGAATCGAAACAAAACGCCCGCCCGCACGGTCACGATTGAGGTAGCCCCGCGTGCGGCAGAGGCGGTGACTGTGGCCTCGCGGCTGGGCACCCTCTCTATGGCCCTGCGCAGCTTTGCCGTGGCCGACCGAAATGCGTCGTCCGATGCGCAGGCAGGCTCCATCGTTGCCTGGGGCGAGTCGGCCGAGCAGGCGTCGCCTGTATGGGCCGGCGACGTGTCGCGTGCCATCGGCGGGGAAGATCCTGCCCCGGCGGCTGTGGACACCGAAGCGAAAGTACAGCCCGAACCCGTGGCCAGTGGCCCGCGTGAGATCACGGTCATGCGCGGTTCCAAGCGCGAACAGCAAAAACTGGGTGTTCAGTAACAGCATCCACCCAGGCGCCGCAGCCCCGTGGCGAGCGGTCGCACAGCGGTAGCAGGGCGGGTGGTTTGGCGAGGCCGGCGTCCAGCCAGACAACAAAGGTTGACGCAGGACACAAAGCAGGTTCAGCGAACAAGGATGGTCAACATGGTGGCAAGCATGCAGCGTTTTGCGACGGCAAATCCGGCAACAATTTGCGCCGCGTTATGCGCGACGACGGTGATGGCCTGTTACGCGCCCGCCGCCCAGGCGGCGGCATTGTCGGTGGGCGAGGGGCAGTTGATCAAGTTCAACGGTATTGCGCAGACCGTCTTCGTGGCGGATCCTGACATTGCGGATGTACAGGTGCCTTCCGAAGGTGCTGTGCTGGTGGTAGGCAAGCGTACCGGCCAGACCACGCTTTATGTATTGGGGCTGGGCGGCCAGACGCTTGCGCAGCAGAAAATCACAGTACGCCATAACACCGCCGAAATTGACCAAGTGCTGCGCCAGCGGTTTCCAGGTATGCGCTTTTCGCTCGAATCCGCGCCGGGCTCACTAATGCTGACCGGCACCGTGCCCGACGCGCAGACGATCGACGCCATCACGCGCACGGTCCAGTCCTATCTGGGCGAGAAAGACCAGCTCATCAACCGGCTGGCCATCAGCAGCCCCACCCAGGTGTATTTGCGTGTACGGGTCACCGAAGTATCGCGTGAAGTGACGCAGGAGCTGGGCATCAATTGGTCGGCCATCGCCACGCCTGGAAACTTTTTTGCAGGAGTGATCAGCGGCCGGCCTTTCCAGAGCCTGGTGGGCGCTTTCGCACAGGGTGACAGCGAGATGCGCTTTGCGACGCGCAGCGGCTATACCAGCGCCGGCAACGGTGGCTACTCCTTCCTGGGTGGTTACGCCAAAGAAGGGCGATCCATCCAGGCCATGATCGATGCGCTGGATCAGGAAGGCATGATCAGCGTGTTGGCCGAGCCCAATCTGACAGCGGTGTCCGGTGAGACCGCGAGCTTCCTGGCGGGCGGTGAGTTCCCCATCCCTGTCAAGCAGGACAGGGACAGCATGACGGTGGAATTCAAGCCGTTTGGTGTGGCGCTGGACTTCACCCCTACCGTGCTGGCCGATGATCGCATCAGCATCAAGGTGCGCCCCGAGATCAGCGAGATCGATCCGAACAGCAGCATCGTCATGGAAGGCTTGGTCATCCCGGGCTTGTCTGTGCGACGCGTGGAGACCACGGTGGAAATGGCCAGCGGCCAGAGCTTCGCTATCGGCGGCCTGCTGCAGAACAACATCCGTGACATCGTCTCGCAGGTACCGGGCCTGGGCAAAATCCCCGTGCTTGGCAAGCTGTTTTCGTCGTCGAAATACCGCAACAACAAGAGCGAGCTGGTGGTAATCGTGACGCCTTACTTGGTCAAGCCCAGCGACAGCACGCAGTTGGCGACGCCGCTGGACAGCCTGCGACCTAATACCGACATTGAATACATTCTGCACGACAAGATTGGCCTGGATCCTTTGAGTGGCGAAGTGCCGCGCCTGACCGGCTCGGCAGGCTTTGTCTACTGAGCGCGGCTGCTGAGCCCGGCTAGTGAGCACAGCATTGGCCCGTTCCTTTGTCGGAACACAACCGGAAAACCATCATGCTGGATATGACGCACAAATACCTATACCCCCAGACTTCGGCTGCGCCTGGCGCAGGCTTGCCCGGCGCCCCGATGCGGTGCGCGGCAGGGCTATGCCCCCGGCCGGTGGTGCAGGCCAGGCTGCCCGCCGCATATCGGCGCGGTGCACGGGCCTGTGTGCTGGCGGCACTGACGCTGGCGCTGACCGCCTGTGCCTTCCCACGAAAAGATTTTTCGGGCGTGCCGGATCCGGGTGTCATTCGGGTCGAGCAGTCAGGGCCGGGCTTCCGGGCTGTTGCCCCCGACTGCAATAAATTGCTGCAGCCCTCGCAATACAACAAGGCTGACGACCTGCGCATGTCGATCGCCTTTGGTTGCGCCACCTACAGCAACCTGGCCGAGCAGGTGGCACGCCCCGACGATCTCGTGCGCCCGCGCACTTATCGCGGCCAATCCGGCGATACGGCGGGCGAAGCAGTGAAACGTTATCGCGAGGGTGAGGTGACACCGCTGCGCGAAACCCGCTCGACCGACGTGGGCGCCAAGGGCGGCAAATGATACGGCAAGGGAGAGCGTCATGAGTGTACTGGGTGCATTGAGCGCAAAAAAAACGGACGATGTCCGGCATGCCACCTTTGTGGCATTTGCCAGCGATGATGAGAGTGTGCAGGAGCTCACGCGTTTCGCGCAGGACATGGGCATCACGAATGCCCGCATCGCACGAGGCGGCATTGATGCCGCCATTGAACACCTGGGCCAGGCGGTCGCGACACCGCAGCGGCTGGTCGTGGATGTATCGGGCGCGGCCATGCCCATGGCCGCATTGGGCCGCCTTGCCGATGCCTGCGACCCTTCGGTGCAGGTGTATATATTGGGTGACAACAACGACGTGAGCCTGTATCGGGATCTGCTGCAGGCGGGTGTGCAGGACTACCTGGTCAAGCCGCTGACTGCCGATATGCTGCGCACCTCGCTGGGCGACCGTGATGGGCAGCCGTTGCGCCGCTCCCGCACCGGCAAGGTAATCGCAGTCACTGGCACGCGTGGCGGCGTGGGGGTCACGTCGGTTGCGGTGGCGCTGGCTGCCCAGCTTACCGAAGGCAAGGGCCGCCGCCGGGTGGCGTACCTGGATCTCGATCTCTATGGGAGCGCTTGCGCCACCCGGCTTGGTGCCGTGCCCAACCACGGTTTGCAGGAGCTGTTGCAAAACCTGGATCGCATCGACCCGCAGTTTCTGGAGCGCACCCTGGGCAGTGCGGACGGCAAGCTTTTCGTGCTGGGCGCGGGGTTGGGCCACGGGGATGCAATCGTCTTTAGCAAAGGAGTGATGGCGCGCTTGTTGGACATGCTGGTCCAGTATTTTCATTACATTGTGGTGGATCTGCATGAACCGGGTGGCGCCGTGGCGGCCGAAGTACTGGGTGGGGCCGATATGGCCTGCGTGGTCGCTGACCGCAGCGTGCACTCGGCGCGTGTGATGGCGCGGCTGCTAGCTCACGTGGATGGGCTGCCGCAGCCGCCCGCCCTATATGTAGTACTGAATTCGCCGCGCCCGCCGGTGCGCGGCAGTGTGGATGCCAAGGCTTTTGCAGGTGCGATCGCACACCCAGTGTCGCTGGATATTCCGCATGATGGAAAGGCGCCGACATTGTCTGAAGACTTGGGCGAACCGTTGCCGGCCAACAGCGAACTGCGCAAAGCATCAAGCCGGCTGGCGAGGCTGCTTACCGGCGAGATTAATCCTGCGGCACGTGGCGGCTCGCGCATGGCGCGCTGGCTGTGGAGGGCGGCGTGATGTTCGGCCGCAAGCCCGAAGCCGGTACCGACAACGGCCAATACAACGACACGGGGCACACGCTGGCCCTGCCGCATCCGGCAGATGTGCTTTTGGATGCGCCCGCCGCTACAGCCGCGTCGTCCGCGGTGATCGCGGGCGCTTCAGCCGGTGATGCCGAGCCTGTGTCCGAGGCTGTGGCCAGCATCATTCGTTCCGAGCACTATGGGGCGGCGCGCCAGTTCGTGTTCACCACCATGAACGTCTCCAGCGCATTGAGCAAGACGCGCGAACAGGTGCGCCGCGAAGTCGAAAGCCTGATCGCCGAATTCGCCATGCGCGACCGGCTGCCCGTCACGCAGCGTGAGCAGGCACAGATGACGGACGAAATCCTGAACGATATGTTCGGTGTCGGCCCGATCGAGCCGTTGCTCCAGGATGATTCCGTCAGCGACATCATGGTCAACGGGCCTGATCAGGTATTCGTCGAGCGCCGCGGCAAGCTGGAACTGACCGCGCTGAAGTTTCGCGATCATATGCACGTGGCCAACGTGGCACAGCGCATCGCTGCCTCGGTGGGGCGCCGCGTCGATGAAAGTAGCCCCATGGTGGATGCGCGCCTGGCCGACGGCAGCCGCGTCAACGTCGTGATGCCGCCGCTGGCCATTGATGGCGTGTCGATCTCAATACGTAAATTCTCGCGACGCAACCTGACCTTGCCAACACTGGCGAGCCAGGGCAGCATGTCGCACGGCATGGCTCAGGTGTTGCAGATCGCAGCCGCCTGCCGGCTCAACATTATCGTGTCGGGCGGCACCGGCTCGGGCAAGACAACCATGCTCAATGCATTGTCGCGCTACATCGACGTATCCGAGCGCATCGTCACCATCGAAGACGCTGCCGAACTACAGCTGCAGCAGCCGCATGTGGTGCGCCTGGAGACGCGCCCGCCCAACATTGAAGGCCTGAATGCCGTGGTGCAGAGCGACCTGGTGCGCAACGCCCTGCGCATGCGGCCCGACCGCATTATTCTGGGCGAGACGCGCGGCGCCGAAGCCTTCGATGTCCTCCAGGCCATGAATACCGGGCATGACGGCTCCATGACTACGCTGCACGCCAACACCCCGCGTGATGCCGTGGTGCGTCTGGAGAGTATGGTGATGATGGCCAACGGCAATTTGCCGCTTTATTCCATACGCCGCCAGATCTCCAGCGCAGTGAACTTGATCGTGCAGGTCGAGCGTATGCGCGATGGCGCGCGGCGTGTGACCAGCATTGTCGAAATCGTGGGTATGGAAGGCGATGTCATCATCACGCAGGAGCTGTTTCGTTTCGTATTCGATACATCGTCGTATGGCAACGAAGTGCGCGGAACGTACGAAAGCAGCGGCATGCGGCCCGCCTTCGCCGAACGCGCTGGCTACTTTGGCCAAGAAGCCAAACTCATGGAGGCGATGCGCTTATGAACACCGCAAACGTGATCACCATACTGGCCTTTATCGCGGTGCTGCTGTGTGGGGCTCTCGTACTGGGGCTGAGTGCTGCGCTCAAGCACCGTCCCGCAGGCCGCGTGCGTGACAGGCTCAATAATGTTTCGCGCGCGCTCAACGTCCAAGGACGGGGCGGTGCGGCCGAAGATGTCGCGCGCGCCGAGCGTGATGCGCGGCGCAGGCAGTTTCGTCACTCCATGGGCCGTATCGGCAGCGCCATTGATCGCATCGAGACGGTGAGCGGGCGGCGCGGGCTGCTGGTATGGTTGCTGGGTATTTTGTTTCTGGCTGCCGTGTCAGTGCCAATCGCCGTTTGGGTGCTGCCGCTGCCGTGGTGGGGTAAATTGCTGGTGGCTGCAGGTGTGCCGCTAGCCGGCGCGGTGGCCATCTATCGCAAGTTGAACAATAGGTTCAGCCGCGGTTTTCTGGAACAGATGCCCGAAGTGCTGGACCTCATTATCCGCGCCAGCCAGGCCGGTGTGCCCGTTCCACAGGCTATTCGCAGCGTGGGCGATGAATTTCCGGCGCCCGTTGGGCCCGAGTTCCGGCGCATCGGCGATAGCCTGTTTCTGGGCAACGATATGACAACGGTGCTGGATGAGGCCGAAGCCCGCATTCAGGTGCCGGACTTTTCGTTTCTGTCGGTCTGTCTGCTGCTGCAGCGCGAGACAGGAGGATCGCTGGCCGAGACCTTGTCCAACTTGTCTACGGTGATCCGCGCCCGGCGTGACCTGCGGCTGAAGACGCGTGCACTGACGGCGGAAGGGCGGTTTGCGGGCGGCATGATTTCCGTCATCCCTTTCTTCATTCTTGCGGTGCTATGGATGGTCAGCCCCGACTATATTGCGGTGCTGTTCGACACCGAAACCGGCCACAAGCTGTTGATGGTGGCGGGCGGTATGTTGCTGGTGGGCATATTGGCTATCCGCAAGATCGCCAATCTGGAGACCTGACATGACATGGTCCATCCTGGATGTGCTGACGCTGCTTACCGTATTGCTGACCTTGATCGGCAGCCTGATGTACTTTCATGCGCGTAGCAATGCGCAGGCGCGCATCAGCGCGCGCCTGCGTGCTGAACGCACCAGTATTCGCCAGCGTGGCAGCGCGGCTGGCGTGCAGGGTGACGCCACCGCGGGGCTGCTTGGTGTGGCCAGTCGGGTGCTTTCCGCAGTGGGGCGGGCCATGCCGCTGTTCGATGTGGCGCAGCGTACGGAGATGGCAGCCAAACTTGTGATGGCGGGCTATCGCCAGCCCGGCGCGCTGCCAGTGCTGATCGGTGTGGCGGTGGGCTGCGGCCTGTTCACTGGCCTGTTGTCAGTATCGGTGGTCTGGCCGCGCCTGCCTGAGGGTGGCGGCATGATGGTGCGCATTGGTGTGCTCGTGCTCGCAGGCTATATCGGCATGATGCTGCCCCGTATCGTGCTCGACCGCCTGGTGAACCGGCGCCAGAAGGCGATTGAGCGCAGCTTTCCCGATGCGCTCGACTTGATGGTGGTGTGCACCAATTCAGGGCTGGGGCTCAACGCATGTCTGATGCGTGTGGCGCATGAGCTGGCCTTTCTGGCGCCTGCACTTTCTGACGAATTGCGGCTCACCGCAACGGAATTGCAGCTGAGCGGTGACACGGCGGTCGTTCTGCGTCGCCTGGCCGAGCGGATCGGCTTGCCCTCTGTGCGGGGCCTGGTTTCCACGCTGATCCAGTCGCGCCAATTTGGCACGCCCATTGGCGACGCGCTGCGTGTGCTGTCGCGCAGCGAGCGCACTGCGCGCCTGATGCGCACCGAAGAGGCGGCCGCCAAGCTGGCCACCAAGATTACCTTACCGATGATGCTCTTCATTCTGCCCACGGTTCTGATCGTGGCGGGGGCGCCTTCGGTCATGCGGTTGATGGAGTTCTTTGCGAAATAGCGAGGTCGAGATGAGAGCACTAGTGAGTATTGGCTTCTGTGTGTTCCTGGCGGCGTGCGCGCCGATGCGTCAGACGGCGGTCGAGCCGCTCAAGACTGCGATGGATGAAGAGGCGATGCAGGCCGGCGAGTTGCGGATTGCTGCCAGCGCGCTGGCCAGCGGCGATCTGGGTGTGGCAACGCAGTTGTATTCGCGCATTACAGCTACGCGTCCCGAGATCATCGCCGGTTGGCTGGGCCTGGGCGACGCCCTGTATCTTGCTGGTGATTTGGCGCAGGCGCGTCAAGCCTACGAGGCGGCGTTGCAGCGCGATCCGGCCCAGACACCAGCTTTGCTCGGCATTGCGCGGATGGACGTGCGGCAGCGTCAATTTCCCCAAGCGATCGAGCGCTACAACGCGGTGCTGGCGCTGCAGCCGGATCACCCCTTGGCACTGGCCGGCCTGGGTGTGGTCTATGACTTGTCGGGAGATGCCGCCCGCGCGCAGCAGGTCTATCGGCAGGGCTTGAAAGCCCATCCGCAGGACCCCGCGCTGCGCAGCAATCTGGGCCTGTCGTTGACCTTGAGCGGCAAGCCGCGCGAGGCGGTGAATGTACTGCTTGATGTGGTGGGTGTGCCGTCCGCCCTGCCGCAAGGCAGGCAAAACCTGGCCATGGCCTACGCCATGATGGGGCGCGAAGATGCCGCCGAAAGCATACTGATGGCCGATATGCCGCGCATGAATGCGCAGGACAACCTCACGTTCTATCGCGAAGTGCGCCAGCGCATGCCCGCTGCGGCCAGGGCAGGCAAGTAAGGGGGCCGCCATGGAGCGCCGCATTTCGACAGTGTCGTGCCGCCTGTGGAGCCGGCTGAGGCGCCTGGGGGAGCGGGGCGCGAGCGCGATGGAGTTCGCCCTGGTTGCGCCGCTGGCGGTACTGATTTTGTTCTTCTCCATCGAAATGGGTGTCGTAATGCTGGCTGACGCCACGCTTGAGGCGGCTGCCTCACGCGTGTCGCGTATCGGACAGCTCGGCGTACCGGCGGGAAAGACATGCGAGGAGACTGTCAAGGCAACCTTCGAGAATCTGATGGGGAATTGGGTGGTGGGCCCCTCGCACTTGTATGTCGATGCGCGGGTCTATCAACCAGGGCAGAACAATGATTTTCCCAGCGTTGATGATCCGGACTATGTGCCGACTTGCGATGCCGGGAACAGGGGGGACCTCGTGCTCTACAGGCTTGGTTTCGACAACACTGGTTTCTCGGGCATCATGACCTGGCTGGGCATACGGGTCCTCAAGTTTGAACGCCGGATCGTTATCCAGAATGAGCCCTGAATCATGACAACGACATCACTGAAGCGAATACATGGATCGCACCGACCGCCCCTATTGCGACGGTTGTTTGGCCTGCGATGGCACTCTGGATTGCTGCAATTCTGGTCGTTGCAACGATTCCAGAGATTGATGCAACGGCTGGGGTCGCGATTGTTTCAGTGTTCAGGGCGATCGCTTGCAGGGCAGGGCTGTCGGGTTGGGCAGGCCCGCGCAAGTTTGCATCGCGGCGAACGCGGCACAGCTGCGGTGGAGGCGGCGATCATCTTTCCGCTTGCGGTGTTCCTGGTGTTTGCCTGCGTGGAGATGTACCAGTATTTCAGGTCTGCGGCGCTGCTCGACCGCGCTGCGTTCAGCGTGGCTAACGGGGTTGCCTTGCAGCGCGAGCTTTTCAACCAAGGCGCCTGCACGCAGGCCAACGATATCTGCGTATACGGCATAATCGCCAAAGATGTGTTTCAGCCGCTGGATTTCTCCGACGGTGGGAGCATGATCATCAGCGCGTACGCAGCCACAGAGCCGGATGTCAATGGCGACGTCACATGGAAATCTGCGCCCGAATGGAGCGCCACGTTTAAGGGTTCGTCGCCATCGGTGACCGCTCCAGTGTCCAAGCTCACCGATACCTCGGCCTTTCCGCAGGTGCGGGTGGGCGACACGATCATCGTAGCTGAAACCTTTTATGACTATGAGCCGTTTGCCGTCAGCGGCGCATTCTGGAACGTGCTCGCCGGAACGAAAAGCATGTACTCGCGCTTTTTCTTCCGCCCGCGCTTCGATGATCTGCGCGTGCTGCATTAACAATAATGGAGCGAATGATGAGCCTACGCAAGCGATTCTGGTCCGTGCTGTCCGACAGTCGCGGTGCTGTCGCGCCGATGTTCCTTGTGTCGGCCACGGCGGTGCTGGGCACCTCATTCGGCGCCATAGACTTGGTGCGCTACAACGTGGTGCAGGGCAAGGTGCAGTCAGCGCTTGATGGCGCCACGCTGTCCGCAGGCCGCAACCTTGCCAACCTCACACCCACCCCCGGCACGCCGGCCGAGGAACAATGGAAATCAGACGCGTTCCAGTACTTCCGCGCCAACCTGCCTGATGGCTTCCTGGGCAGCCGAATCGCGCCGGAAGATCTCACCATTACCTATACTGAAGAGATGTCGCCGACGGGTAACTTCATTACCGGCCAATACATTGATATGCAGGCCACTGGTGTGCTCCCGCTGATCAGCACCGGCTTTCTCCATGTGGCATCCATGGACATCAATGCCAGGAATCGGGCATTACGCCGCACGCGCACTGATCTCGAAGTGGTGATGGCGCTCGATAACACCGGCTCGATGAGCAGCGACGGCAAGATCGATACGCTCAAATCGGCGTCGCGGGAGCTGGCAAGTATCGTGCTGGGTGCATCGCAAAACAACCCGGGCACGCCCAGCCGCGTTTTTGTGGGCCTTGTGCCGTTTGCCGATACTGTCAACGTAGGCAACACGGAGGCCACCCGGCAGTGGCTGCGATCAGACTGGGCAGGCCCAGGCCAGCCGCTGAACAGCTTTGTGAATAACCGCTGGAAGGGGTGCATTGTCGAGCCGTGGCCCGCTGGGGGCGGCAACCTGCCCGCGGCGTCGTTGACACCCACCGCCGGCTTCATGCCACTCACCATGGGGGTGATCACGGCGTTGGTGGACAAGAGCAACTCACTTGGCCTGAGCCCGAAGGACAAGGGCACCACCACCTACTACCGCATCATGCCCGATACGGCCGACATCATGCAGCCTCGTTCGTTCGCGGCCAAACCTGTCAGCGCCGGCATGCAACTGGGTATCGCTCCGTCGGGCGCCTATTCATTCAGGTTGCACACCCTGGCCAACCCCAGCAACTGCCAGGATTCGCGGCTGACCCGCTTTCTTAGCAACGACTTGACCACGATCAACAGCGCTATAGACGCCATGCAGGCCAATGGCAACACGCTGATCCCTACCGGCCTGCTGTGGGCCTGGCGCATGCTTAATCCGGTCTGGCGCGGCACACCCGGCTGGGGCGACCCTGACATGCCGCGCGATCCTGACCCCGACAGGCTAAGCAAGGTGATCATACTGCTCACGGATGGCCAGAATGCGCCATCCAGCGGCGCGGGCCCCGCATCGGGCGATAACACGTTTGCATTTTCCATGGGCTTTGACAAAGAACAGTGCACCGACCAGAGCCGGACCACCTGCACGCCGGGAACGCCTTCGCCAACGCCACCCGTCGCGACGGATTTCAGTTTTGGCATCAGTAGCGACGCCCAGGCGCCATTGACATCGCTCAAAATGCGGGATCCTTTCAGTACTGGTGCGCTGAAGCAGAACACATCCATAGGCTGGGGCAATGACACGTCGATGAGCACGTCGTCTGTCGACGCATACCTGGCCGCCGTATGCCAGCAGGTCAAGAATGACGGCAACGCCATCAAGATCTACACCGTCACCCTCGGCGTGGTGGGCGGCGCCACCGAAACCTTGATGAACAATTGCTCCAGCGGTGCCGGCTATTTCTACAACGCCACCAACGTCGCCGACTTGCCCAACGTCTTCCGGTCCATCGCCGGTGCGCTGACTGAGCTTCGCCTGACCAGGTAGGCCAGGCGGGCAACGCCGCACCGACACTGCAGGTCTGGGGGTATTCGACGCTGCACGCCTTGCCTCGGGGTAAACTCTCGTCTTCATCTAATCCTGTTGCCCATGCGCGCACGTTCCAGCGCGCACTTTCTTCTGGATCGACGCCGTGATGCCCCTGGCCACCATCACCCCCCGGCAAGCCCTGCTGCTGTCCCTGTTCGCCGCCCTGGCAACGATCGGCATGAAGGCGGCCGCCTGGTGGATCACGGGTTCGGTCGGCTATTTGTCCGATGCCCTCGAGTCCCTGGTCAACCTGGCCGGCGCGTCCTTCGCTCTGGCAATGCTTACCTACGCACGGCGCCCGCCTGATCACGACCATCCCTTTGGCCACGGAAAGGCGGAATATTTCTCCGCCGCCTTCGAGGGCGGCATGATTTTCCTGGCCGCACTGGCCATTCTCGTTACTGCCGGCCAACGTCTGTTCCACCTGCAGCCGGTGGAAGGGCTGGGCATGGGCACGCTATTGTCGGTCGTCGCCAGCGTCGTCAATCTCCTGGCTGCTCGTATTCTGATGACCGTGGGCCTGCGCCACCGCTCCGTGGCGCTGATCGCCGATGCCCGGCACCTGATGACAGACGTATGGACGACCGCTGGCGTTATCGTCGGTGTCGGTTTGGCCGTCGTCACCGGGCTGCAATGGCTGGATCCCGTCGTCGCCATCCTGGTCGCACTTAACATCCTGCGCGAGGGGGGCAGCCTGCTGCGGCGCTCGGTAAGCGGGATGATGGATCAGGCGCTGGATGACGACATTGTTGCGCGTCTGGAGACGTTGCTCCGGGCCCGCATTGGCGAGGGCTGTACGGTAGCAAACTTGCGCACACGTGCGGCCGGCGCCACCCAGTTCGCGCAGGTCGACCTGCGTGTGCCTGGCGACTGGAGTGTGCGCAAGGCTCACGACCTGGCCGACGCGCTCGAAGACGCCGCTGCCGCGCACGACATCGTCCTCACGACCCACGTAGAACCCAACGACCAACGCGAGCGCGTGACGCGTCCGTAAAGCGCACCGAGGCGTACTCCGTGCGGCGAAGGCACCGCACACGCGCCCCTGGCACATCCGTTCTGCGCCTGTCGTGCATCCGTCGTGCCCCGCATCCGCACCCGCACCCGCACCCGCACTTGCACTTGCACTTGCACTTGCACTTGCACTTGCACTTGCACCGGGTGCCGTGTGTGGAATACCTCCGCGCTCCAATCCCGCTTTCTGTTGCCGCTTCGAATATTGAGGCGTATACTATAAATATAGAACGACATTCTAATATTTGGAATATGGACAAAACCCTCGCCAAAGGCATAGCGGTACTCGAATTCCTCGTCAATCGCCGCCAGCCGTGCAGCGTGTCGGATGTGGCGCAAGCCTTTGGCTTAGTGCCCAGCAACGCCCACCGTACCCTGCAAACTCTCGTGGCGCTGGGTTACGCGAGGCAAACCAGCGATGCGCGTTATCAACCCACGCTGCGCCTGTTCGAGCTCGGCTCTACCGTGGTGGGGGCGCTCGACATTCGGCAGATTGCGCATCAAGCGCTTGCGGGCCTCGCCGCCGCTACGCGCGAAACCATCCACTTGGTTGTGCGCGATGAAGACCACGTGGTGTATCTCGACAAAATAGACAGCCCCCAGCCAGTGGCAGCCTATTCGCACATTGGGGGCCGTGCGCCCGCTCATTGCGTGGCCAGCGGCAAGGCCATTCTTGCCGCGCTGCTGCCGCAAGATGATGTGCAGGCGCTGGCTTGGCTGCAAGCGGCCCTGCCGTCCATGCCTGCTCACACGCCCAACAGCCATGTGCATCATGTCGCGTTGCTCAAAGATCTGCGCGAGGCGTCCGAGCGCGGCTATGCCATCAATCGCGGCGAATGGCGCGAAGACGTCTATGGCTTGGGTGCGCCCGTGTTCGATAGCCAGGGCAAGGTCGCCGGAGCATTGGGCATCAGCTTGCCCGCCATCCGTGCCACGCCAGAACTTCTGCCAGGCCTGGGCGTCGCCTTGTGCGAAGCCGCTCAATCTACCTCGCGTCTGCTGGGCCACCGCCCGCAGGCCGCTTCTCCCTCCACTCTTTCTTCTTTTTCGTTCAACGAGCAAGCGCAGCAAATGATGAGCACCTAAAAAATGCCGCCGGAAAAGGCGGCGCCACCTGCAAGGAGACAAGCATGTCCATCCCGATGTCCAACATTCGCGCAGCAGGCAGTGGCAGTATCTTTCAACGCTTCAACCGGTTCAATCTATGGCGTCGGCTGGCCCTGCCGCTGGCGGCAATTGCGGGCATCTCGGCGATCAGTGTGCCCACGCTTGCAGCTAGCGCTTGGCCTGCACGCCCCATCAAAATGGTGGTGCCGTACCCGCCCGGCGGCGGCACTGACATCATCGCCCGCATCATCCAGGAAGACCTCAGCAAGGCGCTGGGGCAAACTGTGGTCATTGAAAACCGCGGCGGCGCTGCCGGCATGATCGGCACAGAAGCGGTGGCCCGCTCGGAAGGCGACGGTTATACCGTGCTGTTCACCCTGTCTTCACACACCATCAACCCAGCTGTCTATAAAAAGCTCAACTACGACGCCGCGCGCGACTTCGCGCCTGTTTCCCTGGTGGCATCATTACCGCAGATTCTGGTCGCCAATCCCAAATTCGATGTCAACACACTCCAGGATCTGATAAAGCGCGCCAAGGCTAAGCCTGGTGAGATCTCCTATGGCTCCGTCGGCAATGGTTCGCCAAGTCACATCGCCGGCGAACTGCTTGGTCTGCGCACCGGCGCAAAAATGCAGCATATTCCCTATCGCGGAGGCGGGCCGGCCATCAACGACGTATTGGGCTACCAGATTCCTGTTCTGTGGGTCTCCATCCCGGCCGCAACGGGGTTTGTGAAATCGGGGCAGTTGAAGGCGCTCGCCGTCTCCACCACTAAGCGCAGCCCAATGTTCCCGGACGTGCCAACCGTGCAGGAAGCGGGCGTGGCCGATTTCGAAGTCGACTCCTGGTATGCGATGTTTACGCCGCGCGACACGCCGCAACCCGTTATCGACCGCCTGGCCCAGGCAGTATCCACCGTTGTGAAGAAACCCGAAATTCAGGAGAAGTTGCTGGGGCAGGGCGCTGTGGCGGTGGGCAGTACCTCGGGTGAACTGAACGCAGTCGTGCAGTCCGAACTCGTGAAATGGGCCGCCCTGGCGCGCGACGCCAAGATTCGCCTCGATTGATTGACAGCTTCCCGGGCGTAGAACGGTGAAGCCGGCAACCCGAAATCGAGGACTGAAAGCGAAACATCACAAGCAAACATCGGAACCGGTCACCGGAACCAAGCACCCAACATAGCAAAACAAACCGAGGAGCACCTTATGGCAGCAACGACGCTGGACCTTCCGCTGCGCACAGACGACGAATCCATGGCACAGGTGGCCGACCTGGTCGCGCGGGCGCGGCGGGCGCAGCAAGCGATCGCCAACTTCACCCAGGCCCAGGCCGACGACCTTGCCCTGGCCTGCGGCTGGGCCATTATGGAACCAGCGCGAAACCGCGCGCTGGCCGAAATGGCGGTGCGCGACACCGGCCTGGGCAATGTCGACGACAAAATTCTTAAAAATCACCGCAAGACACTAGGCCTGCTGCGCGATCTGCAGGCCGCCCGAACTGTGGGGGTCGTGGCTGAGTTCCCCGAGCGGGGCCTGATTGAGTTTGCGCGGCCTGTGGGCGTGGTGGCTGCAATCACGCCGTCCACCAACCCCGGCGCCACGCCGGCAAACAAGATCATCAATGCGCTCAAATGCCGCAATGCTGTCATCGTGGCGCCCTCGCCCAAGGGAGCGGGTACGTGCGCGGCGTTGCTCGGCTATATCCATGACGAACTCGAGCGCGTCGGCCTGGAGCGCAAACTGGCCGAGGCGCTGGTGCAAATGCTGCCCACGCCGGTGTCCAAAGCGCTGACGCATGCCTTGATGATGCAGGCCGATCTTGTGGTGGCTACAGGCAGCCAAGCCAATGTGCGTGCCGCCTACCTGAGCGGTACGCCTGCGTTCGGCGTAGGGGCGGGGAACGTAGCCAGCATCGTTGACGAAACCGCCGACATCCCGGCTGCGGCCCAGCGCATCATGACATCCAAGACCTTCGACAATGCGACCAGTTGTTCGTCGGAAAACAGCGTCATCGTGCACGAGGCCATCGCGCAGCGCTTTATAGATGCTTTCGCCGAACTAGGCGGCCCGCTGCTGACGGGTGAGGAAAAGCAGGCGCTCCAGGCAGTCATGTGGCCTGACGGTAAGTTATCGGGCGCCGTCACCGGCAAATCCGCATCTTTCATTGCCGCGTCCGCCGGCCTGCGGCGGCCCGGGCTGGATACAGCCAGAGCCCTGGTCGTAGAAGAGGATGGCTTTGGCGCCGCGTACCCCTTTTCGGGCGAAAAACTGTCGCCCGTTCTCACGCTCTATCGTTGCCGTGATCTCGATCATGCGATGGACATTGTGCGTTCCATCTACGCCTACCAAGGGGCAGGGCATTCAGTCAGCCTGCATATGGAGCCTGTTCGTGCCGACCACGCCGCGCGCCAACTGGCGCAGGCCCTGCCGGTTGCGCGCGTCATCGTCAATCAACCTCATACCGTGGGCACGGGCGGCAGTTTCGAGAACGGCCTGCCGTTCTCCCTGTCCATGGGTTGCGGCACATGGGGCGGAAACAATTTTTCCTCCAACATGGACTACCGGCAGTACCTGAACACCACACGCGTGGCGTTTCCAATTCCGGCTAATGTGCCCACAGAAATGCAGATCTTCGGCGGCTTCTTCGAGAGGTACGGACAATGAGCAGCGCACTGCCACACACCATCCACGCCGTGCTGGCCGAGCACGCTCGCACACGGCCCGATGCCGCCTTGTTGATTGCGCCCGAAACCCAGGCTCAGCTTAGCTATGGCCGTCTGGCCACGGAGGCGGGGCGCTTTGGCGCATGGGCTGCGGACATCGGACTGAGCAAGGGCGACCGGATCGCCATGTTTCTGCCCAACGGCATGCAAGCGGGAATCATCTTCCTGGCGGCGATGGCAAACGGGTTCACCATTACACCGTTGAATCTGCTCGCCACGACACCGCAGCTTGTCCATTGCCTGCGCCACAGCGGCGCGCGGATCCTGTTCACCTGCACCGAACTGATGGACACGGTGACCAAGGCTCTGTCTGTCGCAAAGGGCGATGGCAATGCGCCCAAGGTGGTGATGGTTGATCCCGACGCCGACGAGTTCCATTCGGGCGGCCATCCCACGCGCGATGCGGCCGATCCTGGCCCTGGTCCCGATGATATCGCGCTCTTGATGTATACCTCCGGTACGACAGGCATGCCCAAAGGCGTTCCGCTCAGCCATGCCAATATCCTGCACGCGGCGCGTTCCGTTGGGCAGTGGCACGGGCTTACCTCGGCCGATCGTGTATTGTCGGCGCTGCCGCTGTACCACATCAACGGTCAAATCATCGCCACCGTGACGCCGTTCGTCACCGGTGGCAGTATCGTGGCACCGCGTCGCTTCAGTGCCAGCCGCTGGTGGCAGTTGGTGGATGAATACCAGTGCACCTGGCTCAATATGGTGCCCACCATCATCGCCTATCTGCTCAATGCCGAGGTCGATCCGGCCGGCGAACAGCATCCCAGTGTCCGCTTCGGCCGTTCAGCCTCGGCTCCACTGCCGGTGGAGCACCATCAGGCATTTGAACAGCGTTTCGGCGTCCCTATCATCGAAGCCATGGGCATGACGGAGACCGCCTCTATCGTATTCTGCAACCCGCAGGACAGCGCTCGGCGGCGCTATGGTTCGCCCGGCATCCCGTGTGGGGTTGAGGCGCGCATCGCCGGGCCGGACGGCGATGATGCCCAGCCCGGGGACATCGGTGAGGTGCGGCTGCGCGGCACCAATGTCATGCAAGGCTATTTCGACAATCCCGAAGAAACCGCCAAGGCCTTCGATGAGCAAGGGTGGCTGCGTACCGGCGATTTGGGCTATCGGGACCAGGATGGCTACTTCGTTATCACCGGACGCATCAAAGAACTGATCATCAAGGGCGGCGAAAACATCGCCCCGCGTGAAATCGACGAAGTCTTGCTGAGCCACGATGCCGTTCTGGAAGCGGCTGCTGTAGGCTTGCCCGACGCTGATTACGGCCAGGAAATCTACGCCGCTGTCACGCTCAAGCCGGGCATCCGTGCGGCGCCGGCAGATCTTATCCAGCATTGCCATACCCACCTGGGGCGGTACAAATCACCGCGAGAAATCCTGATCGTGGAGGACCTGCCAAAGGGCGCTTCGGGAAAAATACAACGCCTCAAGCTGGGCGATCTCTGGCGCAGCACCAGCGTTGCGTGAACGTACTGGGGGCGGAGTTAGCACGAGCTGGCGATGGAGGCGGATTGACGAAACAGGCGCCTCCCCGCCAACTCTGAATCGAACCGCGTTGATTTCCCTCACGGATGCCGCGGCTTTGCGGCAGCGCGCGTCGTGCAGGCGTTATCGTTCCCGGGAACGTCCATGCCGGCGGGATAATCCAATTGTGCATGAACCTTTGAATCCACCGGTCTGGGTCTGTCGCGCGTCCACCTCATAACTCGTTATGCTCCAAGGCCAGCCGCACGACACTGACGCAGTGCCTTCATTTCGGGAGCCACAATGAGTGCCCATATCGTAAAGCTGCTGTCGCGGCAGGACGTCGCCGACCGCACCGCAGCATTCGCCTTCGAAAAGCCTGCTGGCTTTCATTTCAAGCCCGGTCAGGCCATCGATATTATTCTTACTGGCGAGGGCGGGCCGGGTACGGGCGAGCGCCATACGTTTTCATTGATCAGCGCCCCTCACGAAGACAGCATTGCTATCGCCACTAGAATGCGCGATTCAACTTTCAAGACTGCGCTCGGCGCGTTGACACCTGGTGCCATCGTGTCCGTCGAAGGGCCGTCCGGCTCGCTGACCCTGCCCAAAGACGGTCAACGGCCTGTCGTCATGCTGGCCGGCGGCATCGGCATTACGCCATTCGTCAGCATGCTGCGCCATGCCGCGCACGTCGCTTCCTCCCGTCCCGTCATACTGCTGTATGCCAACCGCCGTCCCGAAGATGCCGCGTTTCTTTCAGAACTCCAGGCATATGAGGCGGAGTTGAACGGCGCGATGCGTCTGATCGCCACCATGACGCAGCCTGCCGCCTCCAGCGCCCGATGGACCGGCCGCACCGGCCACATCGACCTGGCGCTGATACAGGATGCCGCCAATGGCCTGCCCGCCGCGCCGCTTTATTACCTGGCCGGCCCTCCAGCGATGGTCGAGGGTATGCGCGAGATGCTGGAAGAGAGCGGGGTGGACGACGGCGATATCCGCAGCGAAGAGTTTTTCGGCTATTGAACGGGCATCCTTTGGTCGTCGGCCGCACACCTGAGGTTGCAGCACACCCACCGCGTGGCAGATGATGCCTTCTCTGGCTGCGGACCGTACACGTTTCTAGCCGGAACGCCCCGCCGGCTCTGCTAGGGCCGGAGTTCTATCGGTTCGTAAAACCGGTACCCTATGCCGCGCAGCGTCGCAATAGGCAGGCGCAGCCCGCTGGCCTGTTCCACCTTGCGCCGCAGGCGCCGCATCTGCGTATCCAGGCGGCGCTGGTCATAATCCAGGTAATCTTTTCCCAGCGCCTGCACAATTGCCTTGCGGCTCACTGCGTCGCCACCGCTGGCCAGTGCCGCCAACACGGTGTAGTCTTGCCGCGACAGCGGAATAGGCGTGGCGTTTGGTGGCACCAGGCATGGCGGTGAACCCGACAAATGCCAGGGTGATGCCGCATTGGTTTGCGCGACCTCGATCTGCTTTATTTTGCGGTCAGTGATGTCACGTGCAACCGCGACACGTATCTTCTTGTCTTTGTACCAGCGGGCAGACCACATGATATGGACGATACTGCCATCTTTGCGTACATAGCGGTTTTCGAAGTCGTACTGAAGATGGCCGTTCATCAGCCGGGCTACCGCGCCCAGCGTGCGGGCCCGATCCGGCTCGTATACCAGTTCCAGCATTTGTCGGCCTAACAACTCTTGCGGCGTATAGCCGAAAATCCGCTCGCACGCACCGGTGACTGAAAGAAAAACACCCTCTTCGGTGACGACGCACACCGCATCGAGCAGTAAATCCATCAGGTTGGAAGCGGGGGATTCTGGCATGGTTATCGGGGAGACAATAGGCAATTGAGGGGCAACGCGACGCAGCGCAATAATTTGCCCGCGAACCTTGGCCATTCCGCTCAGATTTGCTCAGGTCGGATTGTAACTGAATATCTATAATCTTTAAATGTACACGAACCGTACTGGTACGTAAGCGCAACGCAACGCGATCTTACTGCAGTGGTGATACAACGCCCGCGCGCGGTTGCACCCGCATGTCAGTTATCGCGCCTGATCCTCCTATGCATAACCACACAAGTAGACAGCGTCCATGCGACAACCACCACTGACACTTCAATCCAGGGTCTATGATGCAAGTCCAACTTTTCGAACCAATGCCGGATAGCCCCGCCGCGTCCGCCCTCATATTGTCCGATACCCCGCTCGAAACGAGTGTGGTTACCCGCAATCTCCCTGCGCGTCCGACCCCCGTCATCAACGACAAATACGCCCAGCTCTGGACACGACGCCAACTCGAAGCCTACGCCGACGCCTGTTATGACGCCGGTTTCCATGCCGGTCGCCTCGCCGCCGAAAACAGCCAGTGAGTCCACGGCATGCGTTGTCACGCCAACCGTGCCAGCGCGCGCATGAGGTCTGCGGAGGCGCGGTACAAAGGGACGTGTCCGCGTAGAAGAATTTGCGCGCTGCGGCGATAAGCTGCGCCGTGGATGAGCGGCGCATTACCGTCCATGCGTGCACAGACGGTAGCCTCCAGGATGCCGGCGGGATTCTCAATGGCGACATTGATGTCGGTGTCGCGCGTGCCCAGCGCGCCAAGCCCTTGCGCAAGCTGGTTGGCGACGGTTCCGGGGACAAGCGTGGCTGCCGCCAGACAGCAGCCGCCCGAAACCGCCAGTGACGCGTGCCCGCTCTGCGGCGTGAAATAGCGCACGGCAATATGGCCGCCTGCGCGGGGGGCGCCAACAATACAGACCTTGGGGACGGTTTCGCTATGGCGCAGTTCCTCAGCGCTCATGGGCGTGCCAGCCGCATTGGCCAGGCCCATGCGTAGTCCCGCCTCCACCCACACTTCACGCAGTGCTTGCATGAAGCTTGCGTCGGCGTCGAGCTCGGCCATGGTTTCGTGGCCGGTTTTGCCGAAGCCAGCCGCGTCCACAATCACCATGGGCACCGCGACGTCCACGCACGATACGCGATGGCCCGCAATGTCGTCTTGCGCGCGTCCTGTGGGTAACAGCTTGCCTGTCTTGGCGCCGACCGGCCGGTGCAAAAACAAATCAACAGCCGGGTAGGCGCCGTCTACGCCAGGTATTTCTGCCATTTCGTAGTGCCCATCGGCCTGCCGCTTCATGCGCGCCGTGGTCACAATGCCGGTGTTGGTGTTGCGGATCTTCAACTCGCCGCCCTGTGCGAGGCCCGCATCGATCGCCCAGAGTGGGAGTGCGGCCGACATGTTGCCGCAGTTCACGCGCCAGTCGATATCGGCGTGATCGCTTGTCAACTGGGCCAGCGTGCTGACAAGTTGCGGGCCGTCGGGCACGTGCTCGATATCCGCCAGAAAAACTTTGTTGCTGGTGGCGGGCCCGCGTCCGAGCCCGGTAATTTGCCGGTTTCCCTTGTACTGGCCCGTTTGGGGCACACCCATGAGATGCCGCAATAACTCTTCGCGCAGCGCTGTATCGGCGGGAACAAATGGCGTCCATAGCACCAGGCCGGTTGAGGTGCCGCCCCGCATATGATGAACGGGGAACTCGGCTATCCCGGCCCTTATTCGGGGCCGAAAGCCGGGCAGCGCGGGTAGGGAAGGCATATGCATAGGCATCTCGAATCGGCTGGCCAGAGGTATCTGGGTTTGATTTTAGCGCTGCGCTTATCCCTGAAAAGACCATGGCCTCACCGGCATTTAGTCCTAAAATAGTCCACAATAAATGTTTACTGTTGATTGCTGGATTGCTAATGACGCGCATTGTCCTTTTCGAGAATATTCACCCCAGTGCCAAAGAAGTATTCGAGGCCGCCGGTTTTGACGATATCGTGATGCATGCATCGGCGCTGCCACCCGATGAGTTGCGGGCCGCCGTACGAGGTGCCGCCGTGCTAGGCATCCGTTCCCGCACGCACCTCGACGCCGATATTCTTGCCGAGGCATCCGATGTACGAGTGGTGGGGTGTTTTTGCATAGGCACCAATCAGGTTGATCTCGATACGGCAATGTTGCGAGGCGTCCCGATATTCAACGCACCCTTTTCCAATACACGCTCGGTGGCCGAGATGGTGCTGGGCGAGGCCATTTTGTTGCTGCGCCGAATCCCCGAAAAGAGCGACCGCGTCCATAATGGCTTCTGGGACAAGACGGCCGACGGCGCTTACGAGGCGCGCGGCAAGACGCTGGGCATCATCGGCTACGGCAATATTGGTTCGCAGGTCGGTACGCTGGCCGAGGCGGCAGGCATGCGGGTTATTTTTCACGACGTTGAAGCCAAACTGCCCCTGGGTAACGCTCGTGCCACCACGTCGCTGGACAAGCTGCTCAGCCAGGCGGATGTTGTTACGCTGCATGTGCCCGGCGGAAAATCCACCGAAAACATCATCAATGCCAAGACGCTGCGGCACATGAAGAAGGGCGCTATCCTCATCAATGCGTCGCGCGGCACAGTGGTCGATATCGATGCTCTGCATGGGGCGCTCAAGAGCGGCCATATTTCAGGCGCGGCCATTGATGTCTTCCCGGTGGAGCCCAAGAGCCGCAATGAACCGCTGGCGAGCCCGCTGATTGGTATGCGTAATGTGATTCTCACGCCCCATATTGGCGGCAGCACGCAGGAGTCGCAAGAGAACATTGGCCGCGAGGTTGCCGAAAAGCTGGTGCGCTATATTCGCAGCGGCACCACGAAGGGCGCGGTCAATTTTCCCGAGATATCCTACCAGGAGCCGCTGGGCTCGGCCCGCATTCTCCATGTTCACCGTAATCTGCCGGGCGCGATGGGCACGCTTAGCAACCTGATGGCCGAGCAGGGGCTCAATATCGTGAGCCAGCAGCTGCAGACGCGGGGGCAGGTCGGGTATGTGATTTCGGATGTGGAGGGTGTGGTGGACGACAAGGTAATGTCCGTGCTGCGCGCGCACCCTATCACCATACGCTGCGATCTGGCAGGTTAAGTAGTGGGTGGGCGTTCGGGCTTGCCTTGATTTGGGTGCTTAACCCGGCGCTGGCGCCGCATGCGGGTCGGGGCCCGCTGCGGTGGCCCTTCGGGCTTCCCGCGCAGGCGCCCAGCGCCGAGGCGCACGGCAAACTCGGGCGATCGAGCGTCCCCCGGACGCTCGAAGGCGCCGCCCTCAAGCAGTGCCGTGCTTGCCTCCTCGTCCCAGGGCGCCTGCGCGGCACCTGCGCTAACCGCCCCGTCCCGCGCGCGGCGCCAGCGCCTGAAGGGGTGGGCTGGCCTGGGGGTATCTGCGCACTTTGTGTGCCTTCCTTCCTTCCTTCCTTCCTTCTTTCTTCCTTCTTTCTTCCCTTTTTTCCCTTCCTTTGTCCTTCGCTTTTCTCTTTGTCCGTCTCGCTTCCCGGTTTTCTCTGTCCTGCCGGGGCTTGATCGATCTTCTCTTTGTCTGCTGTCTCCGCTTCGCCGTTGTTGCGCTTGCCCTGGTGTGCGTTTTAGATTGGCCGCCCTGGTCCGGGCGGGTGGGCGGGTGGAGAATGGGCGTGGCAGGCCCCATTGTTACAAATTAATTTAAGCGCTGGCGAATCAAGGGTTTGGGTGTGTTTGGCGGGGCAGGCGAGGCAAACGGGTGCGGATTTGGGGCGCGGCGGCTTGCGTGTCGCAAAATTGTCATGCTATAGTTCGCTCCCTCGCAACACCAACACCTCAGGGTTAACCCGAAGGTTGGGGTCGCAAGTCCCGGTTTACGGGGCGGTTGTCTCCCGGGGGAGCGCCGCCGGTGGCAGGGGCGCTGGCCAGGGGCTGCGGGGGTGGGGGCGAAACGAAGTCGATTTGACAAGCTCAAAAAACTACTTCATAATCTCGTTTCTCTGCTGCTGACACAGCA
The DNA here is from genome assembly GCF_009857885.1 of Pusillimonas sp. TS35. Lineage (GTDB taxonomy): Bacteria > Pseudomonadota > Gammaproteobacteria > Burkholderiales > Burkholderiaceae_B > Allopusillimonas > Allopusillimonas lactea. The sequence goes on from NZ_WWER01000004.1 coordinate 407,613, forward strand.
CGGCGCCAGGCGCCGGACGGTTCAG
>NZ_WWER01000005.1 GCF_009857885.1 Pusillimonas sp. TS35
CTGGGCTCGATCGGTGATATCCCGCCGGCCGAAGCCGAAGAGCGATACTATCGACAACTTGCAGCACCGGCTGAGGAACCTGTTTTACTTTAACCCAACAGCCTCCGCGATTTCCGGTTCGATTCAAAGCAATAATCAGAAAGTTGCCGGAACCGCAGGCGGGGTCGAAAATGCGCAGGCTCTGCAGGCGCACCAGCAATGCTTTCAGCTTCTTTTCATTACCACGTGACTTGTCCAGTTCGGCATGCAGTTTGTCCAGAAACAGCGGCTGTATCACCTTCATGATGTTGGACACTGAGGTGTAATGCTGCCCGAGGTTACCGCGCTGCTCTTCGTCAATCACCGCCTGGAACATGGACCCGAAAATGTCCGGGTTGATCTCGGACCAGTCCAGCGCACCGCACTCCAACAGCAGGCGCCGCGCCTTCCGGCCAAATTCAGGAACGGGTTCGTCATCCCGGAACAGACCGCCGTTCACATAGCGGAATGCCTGGAAATGGCTGGGCATACGCTTACGCTGGGGCGAATTTTCTGCCAGATTCAGTACCGTGAACAGATCCGTAAAGAACTGGTCTACGTCTGAGCCGTCGTCGCGAGTGCAGGCTTGCAGAGTGAGGGTCAGCTGGTTTTCTTCAAAAATACCGGTGTCTTCGGCATAGAAGCAGAACAGCAGGCGCGTTAAAAAGACATTCAGCGCGTGGATGTCTTCCGGCTTGGTCAGGTCATTGCGTTCGCGGATCAGGTCGAACAGCTGGCCCATTTTTTCTGTGGCCTTGAGGTCAGCCGGGTGCTCCGAATACATCACGGCTTTTTCATAACCGGCCAGGGGCAGGAAGAAGGCGTATTCCTTGTTCAGCTCTGCCATGTCGGTGACCAGGCGCTCGTCAGCCTTCACGTCGAACGCAGCCAGCGTCTGAAAATCAGTGACGATCACAAACCGGATATCATGGCGGGCGATCAGGTCAGTTTCTTTCAGGGTTTCCGCTTCGGCAGTCACGTCCTGGCCGACAGGTACTGCTCTGAAATAGAGTTTTTTCTTCAGGCCAATGTCGTCACCCGTACCCACGTTGCGGCTATCGCCTCCGTTGCGCAGGCGGGTGATGGTGCTCTTGGGAAAGCCGTAGGCATCCAGGAAGTCAAAGATGAACTCATCAGGGTTGAGCTTGGAACATGCTTGTTCCAGAGATTCAATAATGTGTGCTTGGCTGACGGCCATCTTTGGGTTCCCTTCCTCAAAAAATGGGCCGGCGCTTCCCGGCCCGGCCATCCCCGCTTGTTGGGTGGACGGCGCGATCCTCTGTGGATTATACGTAGTCAGATTACGCTTTGTTACCTCGCGGGTTCTATGAACCCTGAGGCACCCTGGCTGCCTTATTGGAATTCCACATCGGATTCAAGCGGTGTGGGAAGGGGGCCGTGCTCTGCATGCACCTGGGCAAAGTCCGTCGTAACTGTGGGCTGCAAGTCATGAGCAAGCCCCTTGTAAGTCTGCCTGTCCACCCTCTCAGGCAGCTTTTCTGCATCGTCGGTGAACACTGTCACCTCATGTCGTTCCCGCGAGATGCTGACATAGTAGGTGTCTTGAGCGGTGGTGCGGCTGAAGCTCTCTGCGTTGTAAAGCACCCGGTCGCAGGTCAGCCCCTGTGCGCTGTGCGCGGTAGTGGCGTAGGCGTAGTCCATGTTCAATGGCTGGTCTGTGGGTAGTCGGACATGGCGGCCCTGGGTTTCGAGCGTCACGCTTGCCGCGTCGATGGCTACGACTTTCGCCAGCTGCCCGTTGACCAGGTCGTGCCGAGCATCGTTGCGCGTGATGCGGACATGGTCGCCCACAGACAACTCTGCCGTGTTCATGTGATAGACCGACAGCTTGCTCATGGTCTTGGGGATGATTTCGATGGGCTGCGCGTTGGTCGGGTCTGCCCGGACAGGGATGACGCTGATGCGGTCATGGTGGGTGCTGCCGGTAACACGGTAAAGTTCGCCGCGTTTCAGGCCGCACTTGTAATCACGTTCTGGAATAACGATGTCACCTGCCGTATAAAAGCGGGCGACACTGCGTTCGGCACGGGTGGTGTCATGTCGGGTGAGCAGCTGGCACGGGCGGCCTTTGCCTTCCAGGCCAAGCAGGGCGTGGATGCGTTGATTGATTTCATTCCTTGAGGCGTTGGTGCCAGTCACGACAATGGTGTTGGCCTGTTCTGTGGCACTCAATCCCGTGTAGGTCTTGGCAATGGCTTCGTAGCGGGCCGAACTGTCGCGGGTTTTCCTGCCATGCTCGTCCGTGGTGAAGTCGTCTGGTATCACGCGGATCGCATCGAGCAGCGGGAGAGACTGGCTGGCCCGGCCTGTGGCTGCGAGTTCTACCGCCTGGCGCAGCCGTGCCGTGCGTTGGCGCTGGATGTCTCCCATTAATACGGTCTTCATTCCATTTTCCTGCAGCATAGCGAAGGCGCGACCTGCCTCGATGGCTTTGGTCTGGGCCGTGTCGCCCAGCAGCACCACCTTGGCGCCTGTCGGTTGGATGAGGGCCAGCAGCTTGTCCATCTGCCGCACAGGCACCACTCCGGCTTCGTCAATAACCACGACGGATGTCGGCCCCAGGGAATCCAGGAATGGGCGCTTGTCGGCTGCGGCAAGAATAGACGCAATAGTATTGGCCGGAATGCCTTCGTCACGCAGGTTGCGCACCATGTTTCCGTAGGGCGCGAGCGCGGTCATGGTGTGGCCTTGTTCATGCAGAATTGATTGGGCGTTTTGCAGGGCGAAGGACTTCCCGGTACCGGCCAGCCCCTGGATGCCGGCGACCTGATCTTGCCCAGTGGTTATCAGCATGACTGCTTCGCGCTGGCCGGGCGTCAAAAGAGTGCCCAGGGCGTTTTCAGCGTTGGCGGCGTTGATCGTAGATTGCCAGGCACCCCGGCCTGCCTGTTCAACTGCCAATATCCTGGATTCGGCTTCATGGGCCTTTCGGGTGGCGTAGCGGGGGCTTTCCATCAACAGGCGGCCTTGGGCAATGGCTTCATCAACCAGCTGCAGGGCAGTGTCCTGGCTCAATCCGGTCAGCCGGGTGACTTCTGCCGTCCATCCTTCGCGGGTCATGGGCTGAGCTTCTTTGTCCTGTGTGCTGCTGTAATGCGGCGCTTCCTGGATCAGCGCACCGGATGCGACACGGCCCTGGATGGCTGTCTGGATAGCTGTGATGTCGGTATGGCCGCCTGCATGGCGGATGGCGCTGTGCAGCAGATCGGCCAGGGGCATGACGGACTCCCGTTCAGCCAAGTGCTGGATAGCCCATTCCAGCGAAGCCTGCGCGACAAGATCGGCAGAGCCTTCCTGTACTTCGGGCGTCTGTCGTTCAGTGTCGTGGCGGGCCTGGTCAAACTGCATCCCGATAGCAGCAGCGGCTTCCCGCCACTGCTGGTGCAGTTCCGTGCGGCTGAAAGCTTGGGTTTTCTCCTGGCGGTGCGCCAGGTTGATACCCTGGCGCAGCGCGTGAGGGGCGTTGTCCCGGGTCGTCCCGCGCGCAGTCAGTTCAGCTGTAATGCCGGCGCTGCGCTTACTGAAGAACTCGATCTGTTCACGGGTAATATGGGCTAGCTCGATATAGTTCTTCTCATGACGAACGGCATACCCCAGGGCGCGGACATTACGTTCAAGCTCAGCCTGATAGATGGCGTCTGTCACCCGCAACAGCTTGAAAATCGCCTCGTTCGAGAGCGACACCCAGTTACCGTCAGCGCGCTGGGTCAGGTTCATCAGCAAGGCGTGGACGTGCAGGTGAGGGTCAGGCACTGCATCTTCCGTAGGGCGGGCGGTTTCGTGGCGGAACTTGGCAATGATAAGGTTGCCAGTCTGTTCCACCCGCGACTTGCCGTTTTCCTTGCGGCGACCCATGGTCAGATGCTGTTCGACATAGGCGAGGGCAGCCGCCACGGCCTGATCGTTGGCATGAATCAGGCGCTCATCTCCCCCGATCAGTGCCTGCAGCGTGATGCTCTTGGGCGCACCAAAGGTCAAATCAAGTGCAGCACGGGCCTTTGCATCCTTGCGGATCGACCGGCCAGCCGTCACGTTCCGGCCAAAGTCGCCCTGCAGCATGGCTTTGAAGCGGGCAGGGCCAATCTCACCGACTGCGCCCAGGCGGCGAGCGCCTTCGCCTTGCCAGGTTGCGGCACCACCGTCGCGGCAGTAGTAGTCGTCGGCCTGGTCGGCGTAGTAGTGGGTGGCAAGGGATGCGCGGGCACGGTAGATTTGGCTGTGGGAGATCATGGGGGCTCCGGGGAAGGGCGAGGAGAAGAGGGTGGGCATTCTTCCGAGCCGATGCGGACTATGGGAGATAGCACTATCGGGATTGACGAACAGCCTGAAGATGTCCTGTCCGATGCAGTGTCGGTGAAAAAGAACCGTTCACCCTCGTAATAGTTTCTGCGTCAACTACAATTTGATACTCTTTAAGCTTGGTCAACAATCGTCTGGGCTAACCGGCGCAACACGAGCTCATACTCGGTGCAAAGCAAAAGACATTACTGGCGCGCTGAGTCGATTATCAAAAAATTGGCTGGTATACGTGTTCACATGACTACGAAGAAAACTGCGGCAGCAAAAAAGCCAAATTCCCGTCCCTCGATCGGAATTGCGTTTGAGCTATCACTGTGCGCCGAGGTCAACAACATCTGTCCTAATTGCGCCCAACCGCTCTTTCGCACGAAGGGCGGCAGGAACTATAAAGACTATGAGATCGCACATATCTATCCCTTGAACCCTACACCTACCGAAGAGGAGCTGTTGAAAAGTGAGACTCGACTTTCGGCTAATCCGAATGATGCCGAAAACCTGATTCCACTATGTTTTTCGTGCCACAAGGTCTACGACACACCGAAGACAGCTGAAAATTACCGGGATCTAGTTCAAAAGAAGAAAGCAATTTTGTTGGAAAATAAACAGAGAAATATATTCCTGCAATATGCGCTCGAACGAGAGATCAGCGAGATAATAGATTCGCTGTGCGATAGCAGCGTTGATTTTGAAATGGGCTCGAATTTCGAGGCGAAGCGGGTAGATAGAAAATTAGACAGCACTATTCGACCTCTGACAAAAAGGAAAATAAAAAATGACGTATCTTCTTTCTATCTTTTCGTCAGGGAAAGGTTTAGTGATCTTGAGCGCGCCGACCCCAACAAGGCGGTTCTAGTTGCACAACAAATAAAGAGTTTTTATTTAAAGCAAAAGACAATTTGCTCAAACCAACAAGAGATCTTTGATAATACAGTCCGCTGGATTCAGTCCAAGCACACAGCTGGCTCCACGCCGGCGGCCGAAGTCATCGCTGCTTTTTTTGTCCAGAATTGCGAGCTGTTTGAATGATTACGCCAAATAAATTCATTTCTTTTGAGCAGTCGGTGCTTTCTAAGTTGCCATCTTTGCTTGTAGATAAAAGCCGAATAGGTATCCACGAACTTTACAGCGAAGTAGCTGATCGATTCGAAAGCGTAGATCAATTTATGTTGGCATTGGATGTGCTCTACATCCTCAACAAAATCGACATTGATTTCCATTCGGGAGTTGTTAGCTATGCTGACTGAAATCCGTTCGACCGCATTCCGGAAGTCCCTTATTAAGTTCCATCCGGGATTGAATGTGATTCTTGGCGATGAGAATGCTACAAACTCCATTGGAAAGTCGAGTGCTCTTATGGTCATCGATTTTGTGTTTGGTGGCGATTCATTCGTTGAGCATAACGAGGACGCCGTACGAGAGTTGGGCGATCACTCCTACCTCTTTTGCTTCAAGTTCGAGGACGAATGTTTTTATTTTAGACGAGACACCGTTAACCCTTCGGTAGTCTTCCGTTGCGATCCAAAATATGCCCCTATTGATAAGTGGGATTTAAAAGCTTATACGGCTTGGCTCAAGTCACAGTATTTCCCTGAGGCGCTGCGGATCACCTTTCGTGGCATGGTTGGATTATTCTCTCGGATATGGCCGAAGCCCAACGTCACAAATGTGCGTCGTCCTCTGCACGTCTTTCCCGGTCAGAGTGGCTCTGAGTGCGTAAGTAATCTGATCAAAGTGTTCAATCGTTATGGCGAAGTCGAGGCGGCCCAAACGGCAACTACCGACAAGAAAGGTGAGAAGAATGCGCTCAGAAATGCTTTTAGGCACTCGATTGTGGAGAAGATCACTAAAGCCCAATATTCGAAGAATGTCGTCGAGTTGGAAAATATTCGTACCGAGGTCGACACAATTAAATCCGAGCTATCACGGTTTGCTTTGAATTTACGTGAAGTGATTGATCAAGATCTGCTCGAACTAAAAAAGGCGAAAGATTTGTTGCTTTCGCAGCGGCTGAGACTACGGTCTAAGTTGCAAAGAACGGAGCGAAATCTAAAAGAAAATAAGTTCATTCAGAGCAAGCAGTTCGAGGCTTTGTGCGATTTTTTTCCGAATGTTAATCATGATCGGATTGCGGAAATCGAGCTATTTCATAGCTCGCTCTCCGCAGTTCTAAAGAAGGAATTGCAGGAGACGGAAAAGGCCGCTCGATTACAACTGGATACCACCGACAATGCGATTGCGGAGCTCGACAGGCAGATATCTGAACGTCTTAATAACTATGACAATCCAGTGGCGCTCATCGAACGAGTGTCAGGTCTCTCGGGGAAATGGAGTCGCTTAAGGCGTGAAAATGATCACTTCGAGAAGCAAACGAAAATCGACATTGAACTAGCTGCTTTGCAGGAGGCACTTTCTAGCTTGAAGATTCGGATTCTGAAGGATATGGAATCATCAATAAATGCAGCCATAAGAGCTATTGTTGACCGCATCTATGGGCCAGAGTCGCGGGCTCCCGCTCTTGAGCTGAACGAAGACGGATATACGTATCAAATCGTCGATGATACCGGAACGGGTACCGCTTACGCCAATCTTGTCATTTTTGATCTCGCTATTCTCGAATTGACGCAGCTTCCGTTTCTCATTCACGATTCCCCACTTTTTAAGAACGTCGAAAATAATGCTGTCGCGAAATTCGTAGACGAATATCGGCGCTCTAATAAGCAGGTGTTCATATCGCTCGATCAGATTAAAAAGTACGGAGCGGAGGCGGCTGCAGAGCTGGAAAGCCTTTGTGTGCTCCAACTAGACAAAACTAACGTCTTGTATACGGCCAATTGGGGTAAAAAATGATGACGAGGCTTCAGTCGGAGTGTTTCACCTGTCCAGTTATTTCATGGGCTGCAGTGTTTGACAAAACATTCCAGGGCTCCTGGAATGCCGCCGTAGCCGTCGGGAACTCGTTGAACGGTAAACGTATCCGCGCGATCGAATAATCCCCTGCCAACGCGACATACCCACCTAACGCTGGCAGCGCCTGAATCTGCGCTGCCGTTACCACTTCCTCCGTCACCCGTTCCATGTTGTCCGACGTGTTGCGGTTATCCGCACTGCGGCTGATGCTGAACTTGGGTCTTTCCACTTCATGCTTGCCAAGGCTTTCACTCATGTCCTTGGCCGTCTGCGGGTCGGTGCGGGAGCCGCCCAGCACCGCCAGGTTGCGGAAGCTGGCGCGTATCGTGGTCGCCATGGTGCTCCCGTAGATATGTTCCAGCTGTGAGGTGCTTTGCAGGCCGGCAACAACGCGCAGGCCGTTTTTGCGGCCTTTGGTCAGACCGGCTTCCAGTGAGGGCAGCGCTTCCAGGCTGGCCAGTTCGTCAATGAACAGCCACCAGCGCCGGTGGGCGCTTTCAGGCATGGACAGAATGGACGTGATGAACACGTCGGCCCAGGAAGACACCAGGGGCTTCATGGAACTCATCATGTCTTCGCGCCAATTGATATACAGGTTGCCGTCGTCGGGCTTTGCCAGCCAGTCGCGAATGGAAAATCTGCCGGGTTTCATTCCGGTATGTTCCGACAGCTTGTTTGACAGCACGAAGCGGGCGGAAGACAGTGCCTTGCTGGCTTCGCTGGAACCGACAAACAGGGATTCGGCCAGGGTGCCTTCCAGGAATTGCTTTAAGACCTTGGGGTCTTCGATGGTGCAAAGCCGGAACAGATCCATGATGCTGGCTTTTTCGCCCTGTAGCTCATAGAGCTTCTTGGCCGTTTCGCGCAGCAGCAGGCGGCCGAAATCGTTCCATTCTTCCGCATTGCGATCCTGGCTCATAGGCACCATGGAACGGGCCAGACGCTTCCAGTCGTAATCAGCGCGCACTTCGTTAAAGAAAGACCAACCCTGGCTGCGGGCATCGTAGGGGTTGAGGATGACATCGTTGGGCTGCCAGAATTTGCTGAGCAAATCACCATTGGGGTCAATGACGATCATGCGGTCATTACGTGCTGGCGTCTGGCCGGATAGATGCCTGACCATGTCATGCTGTGAGCGTTTGAGCACCGATGCCGCCATGTTCCGTAGCAACACCGATTTTCCCGAACCGGTGGCGCCGCTGATAAGCAGGTGCAGGTTCTCATTGGCGGTCGGCATGGGGATGCCGCCCACGTCTATCTGCATTTTGCCGCGCTCTTCACACTGACGTGCCAGGTTTTTGGCGCTGGTGGTGCGGGTGCCGCGCACAAAGCGTTTGTAGGCTGCGCCTTCAAAGCCTTCTGTCCTGGCGGTGCGCCCAATGAAAAGAATCAGCGCCAGGGAGAGAACCAGGCCGACACCCAGCGCACCGTAGAGCAGGGGGTACTGCGGTGTGAGCATCACAAAATGCCGGAAGGTGCGGGCGTTCCAGTCGCGCCAGTGCATCTGGCTTGCCCAGGTGGCTGCCAGCATCCACGCTGCTGTGGGGAAAATTGCCAGCGAGAATGCGGCGATCCGCCGCCGGGTGATAGGTGAGATCAGTGTGGACATGGGGGATGAACCTCAAGAGATCAGAAGCTGGCCCAGGGCGAGCCCGGCCAGTAGCCCACCCAGCACGCCGGCAGCGCCGCCCACAGCCAGGGCGATGATGGCCATGCGGCGCGCAGATTGGTGGGCAATGTGAGCGTATTGCGCGGATTCCTGGCTCAGCTGATCCAGCCGGGTGCCGGTGTCGTTCAGCATGACCTGTATGGCCTGCTGAAGCTGCTGGTTTACCGGCTTGGCTGCTGTTTCCAGGGTGGCGTTCAGGTGGCGGCTGAGTTGCTGGGGCAGCATCTGCTGGGTTTCGCTCATGGATTGCATCTGCTGCTGGGCGACATCCAGAGTACGGGTGACGGCTTCCAGCCTGTCCACTAGGCCGGCCACTTCGCCCAGGACTTCGTGGTACAGCAAATCCAGCTTTGAACGGGGGCCGCTGGGTGGGGTGTGGGCATCCATGACGGATCACGAGAACAGGGCAGCGAAGGCTGCGTTCATCTGCCGGTCCACCGGCTTGGCCAGGGCGCGCAGGGCGTGGCGGTTACTCAGCTGCGAGATGCGGGCGTGGTCTTCCGGGTCGGCGCTGCGCACTAGGGCGCGGTAGTCGGTCTGATCGGCCAGGACATCTGCAATGGTGGTGCGCTGGTCAGCCAGCAGCTCGAAGACTTCGTTTTCGTAGATGGTAGCCAGGGGGTTGGCTTGAACTTCGCCCGACTTGGCGGCATAGGCCAGGATGGAGGGAAACTCTTCTTCTACGCTGCTATCGACACGATTGAACAGAATCCGTACCCGATCCGAGTCCACACCCAGTGCAGCCAGCGCGGCCACGGTTTTGATGGTTTCGCGCTGGGCTTTGCCGGTGTTGATGACCGGCAGCACGAAGTAGCTCATTTCTTCGTGTGCGCCTTCGTAGCGCATCATGTGGGTCAGGAAGTCCTCGATGTTGCTGGCCCCGACATCGACAATGGCGTCATCCCGGGTGAGCAGTTCGCGGAACAGGCGGCCAAAGTGTTCACCGCGTAGCTGATCCACGTTCAGGCCAAGATCGGCCCCGGTTTCGTTGGTGGATTCCACCGCAAAAATCTGCGCTCCGTTCATGCGGGGTGCGAGCAGGTGGGAAGCAACAACCGTCTTGCCAACGGAGCCGGTGTAGTTGAGAACGGCGACTTTCATGGTTTATTCCTTGTGGGGTTTGTCAGTGGGAGAGGGGGTTACTTGCCTTCGCGGCGCAGGGCTTCCAGGTCGATACGCATGTCGCGAATCTTGCGTAGGTCGCCGGGCGTCTCGATGTTGCGGGGCCGGCCCCGGATGGCATCGAGGGCGGGTGCTGTTGTTGGCTGCACTTGGGCTGTCGTGGGGGGTGCGGCGTGTGGCTTGGGCAGCGCTGCAGGTTTGGTCGCAGCACACCGCTGGGCCTTGCGCCAGCGGTACAGAGTGATGGCGTAGGTGCTGTACTGGACCGACAGCCCCGCTGCTGCCAGATCATCCAGCACGGCAGCATGGGGAACGCCGGCGGCGAGTTCGGCTTCGATCAGAGGAAAAAGAGCGCGCAACTGGGCGGCGATGCTGATGCGGGGGTCCAGCTCAGCGAGCGCGGCCCGGTAGCGTGCGACGGGAGCGGATTCAGTCATAGGATTCCAGGGGGTGGGTGCCGCTTATCGCGACAGTTCAGGAAAGACGGCAGCCTGTTTGGCGACCAACCAGGAGCGGCCTGTGGCCAGTGCTTCGTCGTAGGCGGATTGTTCATCTGTGAACGGGGCGGCCTGGCCGTGGGAGAATTGACCGCCGCCGACTTCCTGGCCGCCATCCAGCAGGCGCAACGTGAAGCTGCCCGTGTCGGCAGGGTGGGGAAGAATCTCGAAATTGAAGCGCAGCCGGGCCTGGGTGACTTCGTCGTAGAACTGTTTTTCGACTTCGCGCAGTCGGGCCGTCCACTGCGGGCCGATGCGGTCCAGGGCTTCAGCGATGCTGTAGCCGCGTTCACGCAGCCAGTCGCAGCGATTCAGGATGAGTGCAGCTGTGAGCGCTTCACCCAGACTCATGGTGCCGATGCCATGAAGGGCGGCTTCCTGTGCGATGTTGAGCATGCGGGTGTCGATGGTCGAGTGCATGGTGTCTCCTTTGCCTGTGACTTGACGGGCAATGCTTGGGGTGAAAAGAAGGGGTGGCCCGGGTGGGCGGGTGCTGGCTTCGTTGCTGACCGACAGCCGCTTTGCGGCTGTGCAGCGTGGCGATGCAAGATGGCCTGGCGTGAACAGGCACAGTGCGGCGCGTCAGGCGTGCTGACGGCGTGACTTGTTCACAGGTTGCTTTGGTAGAAGTAAGGTAGGAATAAGGTAGAAGGCGTCGCGATGGCTGGAAAGCCAGTATTCATGCAGGTTTCAAAAAATCGTGCGCGATGCTGTGACGATAAAGCGCGATGTTCTGGCGAAAGACCGCGATCTTATGACGACCCTGCCGCGATGCTATGACGATGGTCAAAACCACTTATCCACAGGCTGAAAATCGTGCCTGAAACGGCTGTTTTTGGGGATGAAGCGCGATGCTATGACGATGAGGAATTAGCGTTCCAGGCGCGTCCAGACTGCTTGTTCATGGCCCCGAATTGCGGCTTCAATCCGGGGTTCTGCGATGACTTTCAGGGCTTCCAGTTCGTCCAAGCTGCGCTCCAGCGTGACCCGGAAATCTCGCATGCGCCCGGTGTACTGGGCGCGTTGCTTGAGGATGTCCAGGCTGTATTTTTGCTGGATGTCGGCAGAGGTGCCAATCAGCCGCTGCAGGCTCTTGGAGAGGTCGTGACGCATCTGCAGGCGCTTGGCCCAGTCCACCAGGGCGTATTCCCGGTTGCCGAAAATCTGCGCCCAGCGCGGGTCGGCATACAGGGTGTAGCTGCCGCTGGGTTCGTGGTAATCAAAGCCCCCGATCATGGCGATCACACGGGTGGAAGGGTGGCGGCCATAACTGTATTTCACCGAGCCGTCTTTTCTGCGTGCCTCGATGCACAAGGTAAAGCGGGCCAGGTCTTTCATACCCTCATGCAGCCATTCGTAGGCGCTGCCGCCTGTGGGCCGGCCCATGCCGCGCAGGAAATCGGCGCGGTTAATGACTGGCGCTTCGCCAAGCAGGGCTGTGGTCTGCAGATACATGGCGTGCATCCAGATGTCGGCATGGTCCTCGCTCAGCTGTTTGCCCGAGCCTTTGAGCAGGATGTGGCTGCCCTCCAGAAACACCGTTTCATCGTGGAGAGGACGCCACCCGCGACGCACCGGGGCAAAGATGGCGCTGCGGGCAATGTAGTTGGGAATCGCCCGGACTGTTTCGTTCATGCCGGGCAGCATGAAGGGGGTCGGGGTGGTGGCCTGTTTTTCTGCGGCGTCAGCCATGACCTGTGAGGCTTTCTGCATGGCGCGTTGCATGGCGGCTGACAGCCGCTGCAGGTTGGCATCCTTGTGGAAAGGCGTGCGGGTGGGGGTGGTCATTGAAGGTGCTCCGGGCAAGCCCATGCCAGGGCCGCCCGGAGTGTGTGCAGCGCCTCACACGGGTTCAGGGTAGTGGACCCGGCAGCTTGCCGGGTCGAATGGATTGGGTGGGGCGCTGCTGAGGGAACTCAGGTGACGACGTGTCGCCGGGGTTCAAACCAGATTTCTTTCACGCGGAACCGCTCGACCTGCACAACAATGTCCACGGTCTGCCGCAGAAAGGTCTGGATGGTGGGCAAGTCCAGGTTGCCGCCTGTGGGTGACTGCTTGATAAGGATGGCCAGCCGGTCAAAGGCGTCGATTGCGCTGTTGGCGTGTGTGGTTGTCACGGATCCAGGGTGGCCGGTGTTCAGCGCGGCCAGGTAGTCCCAGGTTTCAGGACCGCGCAGCTCGGCCAGGAAAATCCGGTCGGGCGACAGGCGCATGCAGGCAGCCAGGCAGTCGGTGGCTGACACGCGGCCCCGTGTGCCGCCGTACATCATGTGGATGCGGTTATCATGCGATGGCAGGATCAGCTCATGCACATCTTCGATGGTGATAAGGCGTTCGTGTACCGGTATTTCATTGATGAGGGAACGGGCAAAGGTGGTTTTGCCTGATCCTGTTGCGCCGGAAATCACCACGTTCTTGCGCGCGCGGACGGCGTCTACCAGAAACTTAAAATAATCTGCCCTGTTCTTCAGCATCAACAACCGCTGATCGAGTTTTGACAGGCCGTCAGCACTATATTTGGCGGTCGCATCCATGGTGGACTTGAAAGCCCCGCCTGATGCCAACTGCTTCAGGTGAAAAGTTGCGGAGGCGTGTTTGCGGATGTTGATGGCAATGGTGCCGTCTATGCAGGCCGGCGGCAGAATGATCTGGCCGCGCTCCCCATCGGGCAGAACCACCGACATGATGGGGCTGCGCGCCATGTGGTTGTAGGCGGCCAGGGCCGTCGCCAGCGCTTCCAGCTGCGGGTAGCTCAGCTCCTCGCAGTCGTGTGACAGCCAATGTCCGTCTGTGCGGGCGTACAGATGGCCTTCGCGCACAATGGCGATTTCCGTGACCTTTGGGTCCTGCAGATGGTGGGCCAACGGCCGTAGAAAGGTCCGCACTGAAATGGCGCGATCAAAGGCAACCGCCTCAAGGGGTAAGTTCAAGGTCGTAGACATGGCTGAAATCCAGATCACGGGCGACCATGATGCCGATGTGTTCGCCCTGGTTCTTGTAAAGGGTAGGAGGTATGTCCAAAGACTTTTCCAGAATCTTGGCGATGGCTTCCTGGCCACCCTGGGCGGTGTTATCGAAGCGGATGTTGTTGTCGCCCGATTGGCCCTGATTCGATGCCCAGTTGCCGAAATCGCCCACCAGCGATAGCAGAATGGCGTTGCCGAAGCGTTCCCAGAAATGGTTATCGACATGACCGTCCAGCCCGGCTTCACCCAGGGGGCCGGTGCCGGGTGAAGCCAGCTCAACGATGACGCCAGCGGGCGTTTCCAGCCGGTTCCAGGTGACAAAAGCGCGTGCCTGACCCTGCTGGATGCCGCCGGACTGATAGCCGGTGAACTTGGTGCCGGCGTCGATCAGCTTGACCTTGCCGTTGGCGCTCATAACATCGTGCGTGGCCAGGCAGGTGAGCAGCCCCGGCTGGGTGCTGACCAGCTTGGTTTGCAAAGTGCAGTCGATCATGGTGCCTTGGGTGAGCAGGAAGTTGCGATCCCCCAGCTGCCCGGCCACAGAGGGTGCCAGCTCCAAGGGCCGCAGCTTGTCGGCCAGCGGGCCGGCATCGCTGTAGGGGCCGTTTGGGGCGTTGGCTTGGCTGCCGCTTGTGCTGCCGCCTTCTGCGCCGCCCGCCTGCAGCGGGCTGGCTAGTCGCCGCTGCGCCACTTCATCGACAGGAGGCGGTGCTGCGGGCGTCGGTGGTGGAAGGACATAGGCGGGTGCTGGCACCGGCTCTGGTGCCGGTGGTGGCAAGCGTTTGGGTGGCGCGGGTCGCTCCACCCTGGGCGGCTTCAGCCGGTTGGTGATTCCACTCTGATCCGCTTCCAGACTGCTGTCGCTGTCAGGTGCTGGTTCGCGGCTCCAGGCTTTCAGCAGCACGCCGATGGCCACGGCAATGGCCACCAGGATGGTGAGCCACAGAAAAGCGCGTGCGCCGCGTGGGGCGCTGCGCCCGGCGGTTTCCAGGTTCAGCGCTTCGCGCTCCAGGCCATCCGTGGGGGTCTGGCCCTGGTGCGGATCGGTGTCGTTCATGGGCTGTTTCCTCATGGCGTAATCTCCCGAATCCGCAGCGTTGGCACGGGCGCTGTCGCGCCTTTCACAGTGCGCCGGACGGCGGGGGACGCTGTGCCGGTATGGGCGGGTACTGGGGTCAGGGCAAAGGCTTCGTTATGGATGGCCAGTACCTGGTTGCCCAGGCGCAGATGCCAGCGTGGCGAGGTGCGATGCAGCACCATCGTGCGTTCATCGGCCATGTGATAGTTGGTGATGACTTCCTGACCGTCGGGGGTCACGCGGTATACCGTGGGCATGTCGGTTTCCGGGGGAAATTGCAGCCAGGTATGGCGGCCATCATCCCAGGCGTGAACGGGCGCGATGCTGGCGTTGCCACTGCGGGTGTAGGCCTGCCAGTTCATCGTGCCGGCGGATGCCTGTAACGAGCGCTCAACCGCTGCCTTCTGTGCAGCCTGTGCCTTCATGCGGGCCTCTACTTCCGGGTAGCGCATCACCAGCTTGTAAAGGGCTGGGGCGCTGCGGTCGTGGCTGTAGGACAGCCGGAAGCTGTATTCGCGCCGGTCGGTGATGACAATGAGGTTGGTGTCGGCGTCTTCGGCGGTGGGCTTGAAGAACAAGTGGTGGTTCTTGTAGGTGAAGGCGTAAGCCTGGCTGTCGCCAAAGACGTGATACTGATAGGTTTCGCCGGGTTCCAGCATGATGTGGGTGGCGACGCCGATCACCGCATCCAGCTGAATCACGTTGGCCGGGTCATAGTTCACATAGCGCACCCGATGATCGAGCCGCGAAGAGCGGGGCGTCTCAAGCGCCCAGGCGCTGGCTGGCAGGGCCAGGCACAGCAGCAGCGTCAGCGCCCGCTTGCGTGGGAAGTGTTCAAGCATGGGGATTCCTTCTGATCCAGGACGGTTCAGCGCGAGAGGTCGGCGGCCAGGTCATAGCGCACAACCTGAAAGCCCAGCGGATTGCGACGGGCGACAGCTTCCGTCAGAGGAACGTCGGCGTACTGGTAGGCCATGGTGGCGATCAGATGCCGCGTCCTGGTGATATTGCCGGTAGAGACTTCGCGTTCCGTCCTGGTGAAGCGCACAATGGCTGCCTGATTGGCGCCCAGGGTGATGGAATGAACCTGAACATCCACCGTCCCCAGGGTGCCAAGGCGCGTGGTTACAGCATCCTGCCCTTCAAAACGCTTACCGTACTGCACTTGAATGGGCGGCGAGGATAGCAGGGCGCAGGTGTCGAATTGCTCCTGGATGGTCTGCCAGCTATAGCCTTCGCAGTTCAGCACGTAGGAGTTCAGGAAATACTTGGCGATGCGCTGACCATAGTCATCCATCGGCTCGCCCAGTGTGCTGACATGCTCGATGCTGCCGGTGGCGTTGTCCACGCGCACCACATACATTTCAGGCGGCTGCTTCAGGGGCGTCAGGCCCGCCACGGAGGCGACGGCGGCAAAGGCGATCAGTCCGGCGCCCATGGCAACCTGCCAGGCGCGCCTGCGGCTGGTGACCAGTTCGCCCAGGTGGTCGCGCTCCAGGCCGCGCGATTGTTCCAGCCAGGCAGCGACGTCTTCAGACTTGAGAGGTTCTGCCACGGTTCAGACTCCTTTGAAAATCGGTGCGCTGGCGTTCACCGGCACACGCGGCCCGTCAGCAGGCTGTGGGGGTTGGGGCGCATGAAAGGCACAGCCGGCCAGCAGCCCGGCCAGCGCCAGGGCGGCAATGAGTTTGTGCATGGGGTGGCTCCTGTCCTGCCGCGTGGGCAGAAGGAAGGGTGTGATGGCCCCGCTTGGGCGGCGGGTGGGGAAAGGCTTACTTGGCGCGCAGGCGCAGCATGCTGCGCAGACGTAGAACAGAGAACGCGCCCCGGGCGGCGGAGCCGACACCGAGTTGAGCGCCGAAGCCGTTGGAGAGGCCGGCGGCAAGGCCGGGGATCAGAATCATGATGACGAGGCTTGCGGCTCCGACCAGAACTTGAGCTCCGAACAGTGAAAGCACGTCGGCCATCCCTGTTTCGATCTGGTCCGCGATCATGCGGATCAGCTGGATGTTGAGTTGCAGGATAAGGCCGAAGACCAGGCCAGCAAGCAAGGCCAGGAAGATAAAATTCAATGCCTGTGAAACCCAGTTATTGAAGAGTGGCTTTGTTGGCTCGAACAACGTCGCGGCGATAAAGAGCGGCCCTGCTGCAACCACCAGTGCCATGCCGACTTTGCAGACCACCACAATGACCATGATGATGCTGCCTACGACTGCTGCATTGATCCGCAACAGCGTCGCCAGGATGCTGACCAGCACTTCCCTGGTGGAAGGCATGAAGTTGTACCAGGGTCGGTCGCTTGCGCCCAGCATGGCATTGGATGCCTCACTGGTCTCGTTCTGCAGCTTATCGACTTCTGCCGCCACGTTGCCTGTGCCGAGCGCGAGCTGGGTGACATCGTCAGGCAGTGCGATCATGGTTTTGGCAATGTCGTTCTGATAAAGGCCGCCGACCCCAAAGATCATGGACACAATCGCCACAAGAATGGCCTTGCGGAAGAACTCGGTGACGGTCATATTGCTCTGACCGTGCATGAGCGCAAACGCATACACAACGAATTGCAGAGTCAGGCCCACCACGATGACCGGCATGAGTGCTTCGAACAGCGCCTGCATCGGCCTGTTGATGGCATCGCTGAGGATGTTTTCGGTTTGCGTCATGACCCATTCAGCTATGTTGCTTGGCGTAGTGGGTGCTGCCACGGAGGGAGTGAGGCTGGCCATGGCATGCCGGCCTATTCAGCCGCGCCGGGAGATGAGTCTGACGCTGGCTTGTTTCCAAACCATCCTCCATAGACTCTTTCAGCCCGTGCCTGCAGCAGTTGTCGTTCCGCATCCAGTTGCTGTGCAGCAAGCTGAATGCGGGTCTGTTCAGCTGAGATATTCGCCTGCTCAATCTGAATTCGCGCCTGCAGTTCAGCAATTTCCTTGGGGTTGGTCGTTTGATTGATCTGATCCTGCAGGGCATCGACGTTGGCCAGCCGCTGAGTCATCGAATCGTAGGCCCGTTCACTCATGGCTTTCGCGGTGGCCTCAATGTTCAGCGACCGTTTTGATAGATCCTGTCTGTCTTCGGCGAAGTTCACTGGGGCCATGACATCATCCGTGATGCGGGAAACATCCGCGTTCAAACCTGAGCTACCGGATCGGTTGAGCAAGTCCTGAGCGTTGGAGGGCAGCGCAGCGCGAAGCTGGTCGCGGATGGCGTAATCATTGGGAATGACACCGTAGCCGCTGGATTGCGTGAATGCGGCAAGCTGCTCCCTGGCTGTCGCCAGTTGATCCGTGAGGCTCTTCAGCTGGTCACGGGCGGTGAGTAGCTGTTCCTGCAGTTGGGCAATGGTCGCGGCATCGACCGTAGGGATGCCGCTGGCGCAGGCAGGGTTCATAAAAACAGCGGCCAGGGCAATGCCCGCCGCAAGATGCTTGTAGCGTGTCATGGGAGATCTCCGGGTGGTAAGAGGAAGACGGTGCCGAGCCCAGTGATGGGCCGAAATGGATGGTTTGTATTGCCGTAGAGGCTTATCATCGACTGTGATGCGTGGGGTTTCACAGCCGGCTGTTTTTCAAATTTTTTATGTCATGAGCGAAGATTACGAATACTTCAAGAATAAGCGACCAGATCGGGTTTATCTCAGTCGAACTCTTTCTCAAAAACAATATCGTCGGAATGATGAGGGGGAGGTTGAAGAGTTTGAGCGACCCTTTCGAATTGTCTCGAAGGTCATTGACTGCCGAGAGTCTCATCAGTTTTTCAAGGACGGTAAGCAAGTTTCACTGCGTGTCACCGACGGTGCTCGTCAGGAAATTATCGCAAAATTTTACGAAGACACGCGAGGAGTTTTCACTCTTCAAATTCAGCGATATACGGTGGAGAGTGGTGCGCCGCATAAAACTCACTTTACGTTTCTTAATCATGAAATCGCTACTTTATACAATTTTCTCCAGAATATAGATGTCCTTCCGATAGCTGATGGTCAAAACACAAGGCTAGATGACAGATTCGTTTCGGAACTTGTGCTCACGCGGGAGCAGGCACTAAATCTTCTCCACTCCCAGCCTGGGCTTGTGGAAGAGTTGGTGAAAACGCAGGTTACAGCGCGAGATGTTGCAGAGCTAGGCCATCGCCGAGAACAGCTTGCCGAATTTGAACGATTGCTTAATGATACGGATCATTTTGAAAATCGGCGAACCGCTTTGGGATTAAACAAAGGGCCTGAATCGGTCTGGCAATCATTTTTTGAACAGAATACTTGGATCTTCGGCTACGGCTTGAACTATGTTTTCAACGCACCTTTGGACGGAGCAAAGCTTGAACGCGTAGTTAAAGGCCACGATTTCACTGGGTCGGGAAAACGTGTTGATGCTCTCCTGAAGACCCAAGGCCTAATCAGCGCATTATCATTTGGTGAAATTAAGACGCACACTGCTAAGTTACTTAAACCTGTTGCCACGGCCTATCGACGGGAGTGCTGGCAAGTTTCCGACGAATTGGCTGGTGGCATTGCCCAGGTTCAACGTTCGGTGCAAGCCTCATTAGGAAGTATTCGTTCTAAGACTGAAATAAAAGACGATAGCGGTGCCCCAACGGGTGAATCGGTGTTTCTATATCAACCACGATCTTTCTTGGTGATTGGCTCATTATCCGAGTTTCATGCAGTACATGGAATTAATGAGGAGCAGTACTCATCGTTCGAGCTCTTTCGGCGCAATCTCAAGTCTCCTGAGGTCATCACATTTGATGAGTTATTTGAGCGAGCGAAGTACATCGTGGAGAGTAGTGGGCAGGAATAATGTTCCAAACTCCCATTCACGTTGTGCTGAAAAGAAAACAGCCAGATGAAATCTGCCAATACAAACTACTGCTTGAAAATGGCGGCTTGGTATTCGGCTTCAGTAATACGGCGAGCTTTCAGGTTGTCAGAGACGATTTCATCGTCAGCTTCTTTGTAGGCAATGTGTGTACTGTCGCCAACGACCAGGATATTGTCTGCACCATTGAGCCTGGCTGGCACAGTATTGGATCGGTATCCGATTTTTCCGAAGTTGTTCCATGCGGTTTCTGTGAACAAGAACGTGTCGTCGTTCCGTTCAATGTGGACCAGGGTCGGAGGGTAGAGACCGTTATCCGAGAACCAATGACCGATAAACTTCTCGCCCTTCGGTTCCGTCTTGCATCCCGCCAGGATGCTCAGTAGGGCGGTGGCTCCGGCAGCGGCGATGAAATGTCTTCGTTTCATTGGGTGTTCCTATGGTGGTCGGTTGTCAGTAAGCCCCTGGCTGCGTTTGTACGCTGCCCAGGCGTCGGCCACGCTGCAAGCGTGTCCGGCAGTTGTAAGCCAGCAAACACGTTCAATAGGTTTCAGATTGTTCCACCAGGCCATGCCGGCTATCTCATCGGCAGTGGGCTGAGTCTGGAGGTAGGGACGGGTTAAAGGCACAGGTCTGGTCCCTCCTGTTCATGCTGCGGCGACGGCCTTAGCGCATGATCGAAGCTGGCGCCGATGAGGTCGCCCACCCGCTGATAATCCTCCGGGGTGGGGCGCTTCCCATTCACTTCATGGACATGCAGGCTGTAATACTTTTGCACACCTTGCTCAAAATAGGCACGATCCTGGCGCGGATGCGTGGATGAAAACCAGATGTCAGGACTCATGCGTGGGTCGCTGCAGGAGAGCTCTGACAGGCCGTAATCCTGGCCGTGTCGTTCGAGGTCGTCTGCATCCACCACTACACGGTCGAGCTCGATGTCACGGGTGTTGGTTTCTCCCGCTTCAAGGTCTTCGTGCGTCCAGTGTTCGCTATAGACCGAGATCAGGAAAGTGTCTTCCGGGCGGTCTTCGTCCGGGCCGTGCAGGCCCAGCCGTGTATAGAAGTCCTGATCTTTCGTTGCCTGGAGATCATCACGAGCCTGTGTCTGGCGTCGCTCTTCATCCAGCGCCTGCTGCTTCTCACGTTCGTTGGCATTGTGTTTCATGGGGTATTCCTATGAAGTGGCCGGGACAATGCGGCCTTTACGAACCGCATCCAGATACACCGGCAACCATTGCGCTGGGTCAGGCCCGGCCTGGGCTACCGCCTGTTCTGCAACCTCTGCCATGTCGGGGCTGCCGGAGAACACCAGCAGTTCGTCTTCGCAGCCTGAGAGGTCCAGCTGTGCCACCGTAACGCTGGAGCCTTGCTTGACGAGAAACTTTCGGCTGGCTTCGCCCAGCGTTTTCAGCAACTCGAACTCAGCCACAGTCAGGCCGAATCCTTCGATGTAGTCACTGGCCTTGGCCCTGGGGTTGGGCAGCAGAATCAGGGTCGCTGTTTGCTGAACCAGTGAAGGGCCAACCGGGTTTTCGGTGATGGCTCCCGGTTCCTGTGTGGCGAAGGCCAGCACACCGTTTTTCTTGCGGATGGTGCGGCTGGCGTCCTGCATGTCATCCTGGAAATGCTTGTCCTTGAGCGGATGCTGGCATTCGTCGTACAGGTTGATGATGCGCCGGCCATCGTGCAGGGCGTCGATGCGGTGCTTCAAATACATGGTGGCCGCGCCGCGTACCGCGTCATCGTCCAGCAGTTCGGTAAGGTCAAAGCCAAAGATGGCCGGTTGGCCGTCATCCGTTGCCAGGCTCAGCTGATCTGCCGGGTTGTCGAACACCCAGCCGTATTCACCGCCCCGGCACCACGGTGCCAGGCGTGCGTGAATGGTGCTGGTGCTGTCGTCCTCGCTATAAGGGTTGGGCAGCAAGGTGTTCAGGGTGGACAGCGTGCGGGCTTCGCGGTCGATCAGCGTGGTCAGCTGCTGCACGGCCTGGGTAATGTCGGCATGTTGTCGGGTGGTGACCGCTTCCCCCCGGCGTTCGGCCAGGAAAACAACCAGCCGCACCATGAAGGCCACGTTGCCTTTCGTAGGTTCCATCTGAAATGGGTTCCAGCCGGTGGATTCGCCAAGGCGGATATTGAAATAGCGCCCTCCCAGCGCCATGATGAGAATTTGCATGCCCTGGTCTTTGTCCCACACCACACACGTTGCGCCGAACTTCTGTGCTTGGGTCAGCAGCATTCCCTGCAGCACGGTTTTTCCGGTGCCGGTCATGCCGATAATCATGGTGTTGCCCGGGCGTCGCTTGCCGGTTTCGTCCAGGTCTTCCACCGAAGCATGGAAGTTGAAGAAGAACGGGCTGCCGGTTTGCGTCTTGAGCATGGTGACGGCTGGCCCCCAGGGGTTGCCAGCGGGCTTGCCCGTCAGTTGGTTATGTAGACTGGAGAAGCACAGGAAGTTGAGCGACGTGATTGGCACCGGACGCGGACGCCAGTGCCAGTTGCCAGGCAGCTGCGCCCAGAAGCCAGCTTCCAGGGCTTTTTCCAATGGCCTGAAGCCGATGGCTTCTTCGGCCAGGGCGGTGGCTGTATGCGCCAGTGCCTGGCGCACGCCTTCAGCCGTGTTGCCATAAAGGAGCAAGGTGGCGTGGTGGTCGCCCAGACCAAGACGGCCGGAAGTGAGGTCATCCATGGCCTGAGTCAGCTGGCCTACCTGGCTGCCGGCATCATCGCCGGAATCTACCAGCAGCTTTTGATGGCGTTTCACCAGCTTCTTTGCGGCGGCTCCGGTGTGACTGCCCCAGGACTGGGTCAGCACAAACTCGTGCGGCAGGCCCAGCAACCGATCCAGATGGCCGGGCTTGCTGGCTTCCGGGTAATCGCGCAGCTCCATCATGCCGAAGATGCGCGAGTCTGCCACGGTACGCAGTTCTCCAAGCTCACCATGTTTGCCGAAGATGGGCCGGGCATAGGGGAGAGTGTCGCGTAACCGTTCCCGCGAAACCGGTACAGGCCGATGACGCCCCGAAAGCACAAAGCCCAGGAACTCAGCGGTTTCACTGAAGGCAAAGCCATTGCGATCCACAATCCCCAGCGTCTGCGGGTCGTAGCGGTACAGGCCCGCTTTGAGGGTACGCAGTATGTCGCTCAGGCGGGCGATGGATTCCGCCTGCCAGTGCGCGATGCGCTGGCTGTCGGCCTTTTCCAGACTGGCGAAGGTGCCAAGTATCGGATCCTCTACCGGGTGAACCAGCACTGACAGGTACAGGTCATTCATCATCAGGCCGCTTGCATCGAAGGTGGCGCGGTACGCTGCATCGAACCGGGAGGCGAAGGGTTGGCTGAAGGTGCTTTCCGGGTATTCGGTGACGCGGCGGCGGATGATGTGGGAATAGAAGCCGACCAATCCCATGGGCAGGCCGCGCAGCACGTTATGCAGGGCTTCAATCCATTCCTTCAGTTCCTCCAGGGCGTAGGCGTCGGGCGCACGCCCTGCCACCTTGATGACGGCCAGGTACTCGTGGTTGTCGCAGGCGATGATCTGATCTGTGACATGGTGGGAATAGGGCAGATAACGTGAAACCCGCCGTTCGTCCACGGCGAGAGTGGCTGCAGCAGTCATGGTGGCGTCCTTTATCGGATGAGCGCGCGCCAGGGGCGGCGCCGGTGGTAGCCGTGCAGGGCGTAGCTGGAACCTTTCCAGAAACGCTGGTTGCGGTTGCGTTTACGGGTCTTGAGTTCCAGCCAGAGCACGTCCAGGGCTTTGTCGTCGTCGCGGGTGAGGATGGCCAGGGTAGGCATGACCACGAACAAGAGTCCCCACCAGGCTAGGCCCGCCGTCATGGCGATCATCGCGACAACGGCGAAGGCACCCAATAACAGCCGTGTGGGAATCCCCATGAAGGTGGCCTTGCGGCCCAGCCCCTTGAAGACGGGGTAGGTGTGATTGTTCATGGCTTATTTCCAGAGCAGCACAACCAGTTCAGCGGCTGAGCCGGCCAGCAGCACACCGATGCCCCAACGGATGGCGTCATCCTTGCGCATGACCTCTGCGGAATACAGCACAAAGATGATGATGCCGATGATGATGGCGGCAATCGGCAGGATGACATCCAGGTTGTCGCGCAGGGTCTGCAGCGTGGTCTGCGCCCTGGACAGCCCGCCGATGGATTGAGCCGATGCAGCCTGAGTGATGCTGAACAGCAGCAGGGCTGTCCTCCATCTGTTGAGAATACGCAGGCGCTGCGTAGCGTTTCTGAAGTGATTCAGTAGTGACATGGAAAGACTCCTGCCCCAGACGCCGGGCGGCGCAGGGGTGACAGTGAAAAGGGAAATAGGGTTGCCGGCCTAGTGAGCCGTGGTCAGGCGTCGGAACGCTGATCGGGCTCAGGGTCGGGCGTCTGAGCAAAACCATCAGTCGCCGGGTTGGAGGTGAAACCATCGGGTGTGCCGTGTGGCGCTTCAGGCTGTGGCTTCTGCCTGGGCTTCTCTGAGGGCTGGGCCGGTGTGCCGGTCGCAGCCGCGGATGTCGTATCGTCGGCAAGCGGCACCAGGGCAGGTACCTTGATGCCCGCCTGGGTCAGCACTTTCCCCACATAGCCGTTGGTAAAGCCACGGCTGAAATTGCCGGTGTTGTAGCAGGACAGCGCGGCGCGCAGCGCCTGCTGCGGGTCTTTGTGCGTGGGTAAGGCTCGGGTGTAGCAGTCAGCCAGCACGGTCTGGGCTGCCGTCAGATTGCGGCAGGGGTCAAACACGGTCGTGGCATCCAGCTTCAGCCATGCCCAGTTGCGCACATTGATCTGGCCCAGCCCGGCATCGAAGTCGATGCCCTGGTCAATCAGTGATTGCGCTGCGGCGGTGGCTTCCTCCAGGCTGCGAGGTTGACGCTTCAGTTGGTGGCCCTTGCGATTGACGCCGATGGCGTACTGCTGCACTCTGGATTCATGTTTGACCACGGCATGCAGTGTGACCGGGTGAATATCGGGAGCGCAGGCAAGAGCCAGGGCGGCGAGTTCTGCAAGCATGGTGGCGTCCTCAGTTGTCGCTGCGGTGCCTGGGGTCGGTCAGCGAGAAGTTCCAGCCGCTGGCCCACTGCCCCGTGTGCTCAGCCTCCCACCTTGCCTGTGCCGCGTTGTAATCCTCAGCCTTGATCCAGTAGCCGCCCATGGCCGGCCTGCCCACATACCGGACAGACAGTTCATAGGTCCAGGCGTGATCGTTGTAGACCACACAATAAGCGGGCAGCTGTGTGAGCGTGACCGTGCGAAGGGGATGCACTTCGTAGACGGGTTCGTCGCTGTCGCCGCCATAGCGGTAGCCGCGTTTACGCCATTTGTAGGCAGTACCGGCGTAGTTGCTATTCAGGAAGCCTGCATCACATTTGCCTGCCCCTCGGGCAATGGCGTCGATGCGCTGCGCCATGCCATTTTCACGGGAAGCCGGACACTCTGACAGGAAAGCCCGTCTGGCCGCTACCGTCGCAGACCAGTCCAGGCCGCGCTTGTTGTAC
The DNA here is from genome assembly GCF_009857885.1 of Pusillimonas sp. TS35. Classification (GTDB taxonomy): domain Bacteria; phylum Pseudomonadota; class Gammaproteobacteria; order Burkholderiales; family Burkholderiaceae_B; genus Allopusillimonas; species Allopusillimonas lactea. The sequence goes on from NZ_WWER01000005.1 coordinate 24,895, forward strand.
TTCTTTATGTCGAAATAATGATTCAGCGACGGGCTGCATTCGCCAGGGCGCAGGCTGGATGACAGGCATAGCGTCGCTTCGCAGGCTAGGCGGGGAATGCCTGTCAGCAGCTCAATGGTGCCGTTCGCGTGGGCAACAGGAGCCAGGACGCAGGCAAGCGCCAGCGCCCCAGCCCTCAGGGCGGGAAGGGTGTGCATGGGGAGTCTCCGGGAGTAGGGTGGAGCGTGCGGCCAGTTGGCCTGGGTTATCAGCGCTGCTGCAGCGTCTGTTGTGCGATGGCGAGATGTTCAGGCTTGGCCATGGCCCGCAGTAGGTGGGCGCTTTCAATAGCAGCCAGGCGGGTATCGCGCAGCTGGCCCAGATCGGCGACGACCTTGCGTAGTAGCGTAAGTTCTTCTTGCAGCGTGTCGTCGGCGGAAAGCCGTCGCCTTATATAGTTAGAGAGGGATAGCCCGGACAGGGCGGCGGCTTCGCCTAGGCGCGCAGCATGGGACGAGGTCACCCGGATACGGATGACCTCGGAAAGAGGTTCGTTCATGGGTGCTCCCTTGCTATGGGTTTGTTCTGATCTGGGTGGGTGCCAGCATGTTTTCAATCAGGCGGATCATCACTTCTTTTGACTTCGGATCGGACTCCGCCACCAGCAAGGCCAGAGCAGCCAGGCCGACATCATTGATGACGGGTTCGCCGTCCCGCAGCAGACGGTCGTTGCGGGCCAGGAAGTCCACGAACAGATAGGAGCCGATGCGTTTGTTGCCGTCTGAGAATGGGTGATTCTTGATGACAAAGTACAGCAGGTGGGCGGCCTTGGATTCCACGGTGGGGTAGGCAGGTTCGCCGAACACGGATTGATCAAGGTTACCCAGGACGGCAGCCAAGCCACCTTCGCGTTCGTTGCCGAACAGGGCCGTGGCTTCCTTGCGGGCCATGAGATCGGCCTTCAGCCGCGCAATGCCGTTGCGGGCCTCGTCAGTAGATGGAAGCGTCCCGCCAGGGCTGCCCAGTGGCTCGGCCAGCAGACCTTCGTCATAGCGCTGCAGCCACAGAAAGGTGTGGGTGTAGCGGGCAATGACATCCAGCAGGCCGCGTCCTTGGTCGGTGGTTAGGGCGTCGCCGGCTGCGGCTTTCTTCACCAGAGTCAGGGCGGCTTCCAGTTCGGCGGCGTTCTGTTCGAAGCGCTGGCGATTCAGGGTGTAGCCTTGGGTCAGGTGTTCTCGTAGAACGGTGGTAGCCCATTGGCGGAACCGGGTGGCGCGGGTGGAGTTGACCCGATAGCCTACGGAAATGATGGCGTCCAGACTATAGTGCTTCAGGCTGCGTTTAACCTGGCGCTTGCCTTCCGTTCGAACTACTAAGAAATCCTTAGTAGTTGCCGGTTCGGAGAGTTCTTCAGCATCGTAAATGTTCTTCAGGTGCATCAGCACGTTTTCTGGAGAGGTGTCGAATAGCTCGGACATCTGTCTTTGGGTCAGCCAGATAGTCTCACCTTCCAGCCGCACTTCCACCTGTCCGGCTTCTCCTTCAAAAATGACCAATTGCTGTGTGTCGTCCATTCGTGTTCCGATGTGCGATGTGTAGGTTCATTATCGTCCAGGGTGGTACATTTGCTATGATTTCAATCTATCTGGGTCAAGCATTTTTCACCATTTCGAATGGGGCCATATTTGGGGCCATGTGAACTCTGTGTATTAAGAACAGAGTTGATTTGTAAAGATAAAAATCAAAAATACATGTTTTGATCGACAACATGTAATCAGTGCTGAACTGATACAATAGCGTTCTGAAAAGCCCCGTCCTCATAATAGAGGATGGGGCTTTTTGCTGTCAGAGGTCTGTAGCCACACTCGGTTTATGGGGACGGGCGTACGCGCCCACCCTGAATATTAGTTAATCTGAGGAGATAATCGATTATGAAGAGACTCGTTACGGCCTTTGGACTTTCGCTGGCCTACGCCGCGTCCACGCGTTGCAATCCGATCCATCATCTATGCCAAAAGTTTCCGCATCCTCTCCGCGATAAATACCTGAAGTAAACTCAAGCGACCGTTCTTCGCTTCAACCGATCGTTCACTGTGATGGCCGTTCTTTACGCCACATGAAGGCGCTGGCGGTGCCTGGCCGCGACGTGTTCAATGAATGGCGTAGCAGTCCAGCAAAAAGCACCCAGCAAGGAGCGCCAGAACGCACTGCAGGGAAATTGCAATCGCAAAGCAGCCCGGCGCAATGAAATACGACATTCAGACACTCAAGATATTTGTCAGTGTGGCCCAGGAAGGGTCGATTGCCGCGGCGGCGGAGAAGGCGCATACCGTGGCGTCGGCGGTCAGCAAGCGGGTGTCGGATCTGGAGCGCGCCATTGGTGCAGAGCTGTTCTTCCGGCACCGGCGCGGTGTAACGCTGACGCAGGCAGGTGCGGAGCTGCTTCAGCATGCCGGCAAGGTGCTCGCCGAATTGGCAGCGTTGGACGGAGCGATGAGCAACTATGCCAACGGTGTCAAAGGGCAGGTGCGTCTGGTGGCCAACACGTCGGCCATCGTGCAGTTTTTGCCCGAGGATCTGTCCGCCTTTCTTCTTATGCATCCTACGGTCAAGATCGATCTGGAGGAGCACGTGAGCGAGGATGTACACAAGCTGGTGGCAAGCGGTGCGGCGGACCTGGGGATATTGGTGCCGCAGCGGCCACTCGATGGCCTGGACGGCTGGCTGTATCGCACAGATGAGTTGATGCTGATGATGCCGCCGGGGCATCCGCTGGCTGCGCGGGAAAGCGTGCGTTTTGTCGATACGCTGCAATATGACTATGTTGGCCTGCCTCGAGGCACTTCGCTGTGCGACATGCTGGTGGCGGCAGCGGCTGGCTTGGGGATGCCGCTCAGGCTGCGTATGCAAGCCACCAGTTTCGACGGTTTGCGTCGCATGGTGGCGCACAACCTCGGTATTGGTATTCTGCCCAGGGGTAGTGTGGAGTCGTTTCTGCACGCCGAGGGGCTGGTGGCGCGGCCGCTGGCCGAGCCCTGGGCAAGCCGCAATCTGATGCTGATCGGTCGGCCGGCGGCTGCGCTGCCGTTGATCGCGCGCCTGCTGCGCGAGCATCTGGCGCATGGCGAGCAACTGGCCCATGGCGGGGCGGAACTCGCCGTCCGTTGATTGTTGTGCGGCTCCATATGTCTATGGCTTGCGATGGGGGAAAGGCGGCGATGCCGGTAGCCGTGCACCGCGCGGTATACGCCTGCTGTTCCTTGAGGGCACGTCAAAAACAGGGAATGGTTTCGCACTTACTAGGGAAATCCCCAATTAAAGACGTTTTTACCATCTTGATATGAGATGGCTGTGCTTCCAAATGATTGCTTCACAGGATTCGTCCTGCTTCTTATGATGCTTTTGTTGCGCGACGTTCGTGCGCAAGGTGCAAGGCCGCACCGTGTTGCGTTGCGCAGCGTCGATTTGCGCAGCGCGGGCTTGTGCTACCGCCTTCTGCGGCCACTCTGATCGCAGCACATCACACTATTTCACTTCACATCAAGCGCGTAGGAAATCGCAGCATGAATCAAAGACCTCTGGATGGCATTCGTGTCGTCGAAATGGGCAGCCTCATTGCGGGGCCCTTTGCCGGCAAAACGCTGGGCGACTTTGGCGCCGATGTCATCAAAATCGAGCCGCCAGGGCAGGGCGACCCGCTGCGTTCCTGGCGTACGGACGAGGGCACCACCTCAATGTGGTGGCATGTGCAGGCACGCAATAAAAAGTCTGTCGCACTCGATCTGCGCAAGGCGGAGGGGCAGGCCGTTGCGCGCTCGCTGATTCTGCAGGCGGACGTGGTGATCGAGAACTTTCGCCCTGGAACGATGGAGAAATGGGGCCTGGATTATGCGTCGCTTGCCAATGAAAACCCCGGCCTGATCATGCTGCGCATCTCGGGCTACGGCCAGACCGGGCCGATGCGGGATCTGACGGGTTATGGCGTGGTGGCCGAGGCGATGGGCGGCCTGCGCTACATTACGGGCGAGCCGGGCAAGGCGCCGGTGCGGCCGGGCATCAGCATTGGCGATTCGCTGTCGGCGCTGCACGGCGTTATCGGCATCATGATGGCGCTGTATCATCGCGATGCGCGGGGAGGCTCGGGGCAAGTTATTGATGTGGCGCTGTACGAGTCTGTCTTCAACATGATGGAAGGCGCGGTGCCCGAGTTCGACCGTTACGGCGTGCTGCGCGAACCCGCCGGTGGGGCGATACAGGGTATTGCACCGACCAATGCCTACCCGGCGAAAGACGGCTATTTTCTGATTGCGGGCAACGGCGACAGTATCTTCCAGCGGCTCATGTCACTGGTCGGCCGCGACGATATGGCCAACGATCCGGTGCTTGCGCGCAATCCAGGGCGGGTGGCCAATATGGCAGGCATCGACGCCGCCATCGCCGCGTGGACCAGTGAGCGCACCATCGACGAAGCCTTGGAGGCGCTGGGGAAGGCGGGTGTGCCGTCGGGGCGTATCTTTACCATCAAGGATATCATCGGCAATGCGCAATACCGGGCGCGTGAGATGATTTGCGACATCGCGCTCGAAGACGGCTCCTCGCTTAAGGTGCCAGGCGTGGTGCCTAAATTGAGTGCAACCCCGGGTGCTTTCGACGGCGGTGGGCCACGCTTGGGGCAGCATACAGAACAAGTACTGCGCGAGGCGGGGTTCGATGACGATCAGATCGCCCGGCTCAAACAGTTGGAGGTGATCTGATGGATGCCGGCAATCACACGGGCGAGGGCAGTTCATGGCTGGCGGGGGCGCCGCGCCGCGTTTACGTCAATGACGTATCGATGCGGGATGGGCTGCAGATTGAGCCAGTGTTCGTGCCCACCGACGAAAAGATCGCATTGATCAATGCATTGAGCCGTACCGGCCTGGCCAAGATCGAAGCAACGTCCTTTACCTCCCCCAAGGCGATTCCCGCCCTGCGCGACGCGGAAGCGGTGATGCGTGGTATCGAGCGCATGCCCGGTGTTGCCTATGTGGCGCTGGTGCCCAATATGCGTGGCGCTGAGCGTGCCCAGGAATGCGGGGTGGACGAAATCAACCTGGTGATGTCCGCCAGTGAAACCCATAACCTGGCCAATCTGCGCATGACGCGCAAGCAATCGGCCACGGTGCTGGGGCACATCGTTGACCGGTTGGCTGGTCAGACGGCTGTGAATGTTTCTATTTCGACGGCCTTCGGCTGCCCAATGGAAGGTGATGTGCCACCCGAGGAGGTTCTTCGCCTGGGGGATTATTTCGCTGACCGCGGCGCCCAGGGTATTACCCTCTGCGATACCACCGGCATGGCCAACCCTGCGCAGGTTGACGCCCTCTGCCGAGGCTTGGCGCAACGCTGGAAGGGCCTGGCACTAACCCTGCATTTTCACAACACCCGTGGCATGGGGCTGGCCAACGTCATCGCCGGCCTGGCTGCTGGTATCGACCGTTATGATGCTTCGTTGGCAGGGCTAGGCGGTTGCCCTTATGCGCCGGGCGCGACGGGCAACATATGCACCGAAGATCTCGTACATATGCTGGCCTGCATGGCGCTGCAAACTGGCGTAGACCTAGACCGGCTGGTCGCCTGTGCGCGCCAGATGGCCGACATGGTTGGGCACGACGTGCCCGGGCAGGTCATGAAGGCGGGCAAATCTGGCAAGCGTTTCCCGCCGCCTCCCGATCTTGCGCAAATTCGCGAGCGAGCGTTGGCGAGGGAGGAAGGCTGATCCCGTGCGGTATATGCTCGTCTGGTGTCGTAAGTTTTGTTGTTCCTGTAGTACCAACTCCATGATAAAGAAAGGGAGAGTAGGAGACATGATCAAAAACAAGATTGCCATTACGCTGGCTGCTGCCATGCTGGCGACCGCCGGCGCTGCGGCGCACGCGGCCTATCCCGACAAACCGGTCACCATGATCGTGGGTTTCAGCCCCGGGGGTTTCACCGACGTTGTTGCGCGGTTGATCTCGAGGCATTTGGAAGCGCGTCTGGGCCAGACTTTCGTGGTAGAGAACAAGCCCGGCGCCGCCGGCACGATTGCGGCTGACCTGGTGGTGCGCGCCAAGCCCGACGGCTATACGCTGCTCATGGGGCACTCGAATTCCAACGCGACGGCGCCAGCCCTTTATAAGAATCTGCCTTACGATGTAAACAAAGACTTCACACCGATTGCCATGGTTGCCAGCACACCGTTGATCCTGACGGTCACGCCCAAACTGGGGGTGAAGAATATGGATGAGTTCATGGCGCTGGCCAGGAAGGGTGGTTTGCGCTATGCCTCTTCGGGTGTGGGCAGTTCCCAGCATCTGGCAGCGGCGCAATTTGCCAAGGCTGCCGATGTAAAGTTGCTGCATATCCCCTACAAGGGCAGCGCACAAGCATTGAACGACCTGCTGTCCGGCGAGGTTGACATGAATGTCGATTCACCGCCGCTTATGGTGCCCAATATCAAGGCCAGTAAACTCATTGGCATTGCTGTGGTCAGCCCCTCACGCATCCCCCTGCTGCCCGATGTGCCCACCATGAAGGAGGTTGGCTATCCGGCAGTGACCATGGGGCAGTGGTTCGGGGTTCTGGGGCCGGCTGGGATGCCCGCGGAAGTGACCACACAGTTGAACAAAGAGATCAATGAGATCCTCAAACTGCCCGAAGTTGAGAAAGTGCTGGCAGACAAGGGCGCTGCGGCGGGCGGCGGCTCGGCATCCGCCTTTGCCACGCAGATCCGCGAGGATACCGTGGCGATCCAGAAAGTCGTGGATGAGGCCGGCATCAAGATCGAGTAAGCTTGGGGAGCCGACGGCTTCCATATTGCATGCCCATGACACTCGATGAAGAAACCCTGCGCCGGATCACCGCGTTGACGATTGCGCATTACAACGACAATGCGCAATCGTTTCGCGCCGGTACGCAGGATCATGATGTCAGCCAGAATATTGCAGCGTTGCTGCGTCATATCGAAGGCCCTCCGCCCTACACACTGCTGGACCTGGGGTGTGGGCCGGGGCGCGACCTGAAAACCTTCAGTGCGCTCGGGCACCGCGCCATCGGGCTGGATGGCGCCGAGCACTTCGTTGAGATGGCGCGTGCCAGCTCCGGCTGTGAAGTTTTGCAGCAAAACCTGCTCGATCTGGCCTTGCCCGACAGCTACTTTGACGGCATATTCGCGAATGCCGTGCTGTTCCATGTACCCGTGCAGGAGCTGCCGCGCGTGCTGCGGCAATTGCGGGCGTCGCTCAAGCCGCGCGGCGTGTTGTTCAGCTCCAACCCGCATGGGCAGAATCAAGAAGGCTGGAACGGCCCGCGCTACGGGTCTTACCATGATCTGTCCTCTTGGCAGGCATTGCTCGCGGCGGCTGGCTTCGATGAGCTTGAACATTACTACCGGCCTGCCGGGCTGCCGCGCGCGCAACAGCCGTGGCTGGCCAGTGTCTGGCGCCGGCGTGAAGACGAAGGGGTTGCCCCCGCCTGATTGGCTCGGGTATCCGTGCGCCCGGTGGCGTAGCGCGGGCAAGGTGAGCTGCTAAAATCGACATCCATGGCTGATCATGCATATGTGCTCGCATGAATGTAAAACCAAAAATCGGCCACATCGGGAGACAGCATGCTGGCCAAGCAGAACGATGCAGATCAGGACGGGCGCTGTACCGCATTGAGGCTGAGCGCACTGGTTTGTGTGGCCATGCTTTGTTTTGCGGGTAATTCAATTCTCTGCAGGCTGGCGCTCAAGGGCGCGCATATCGACCCGGCCAGCTTCACCTTGCTCCGCATGAGCAGCGGGGCGGCCATGCTGTATATCCTGCTTGGTGTCACTGGCGCAGGTGCACCCGTGCGAGGCAGCTGGCGCGGTGCTTTTGCGTTAATCCTCTACGCCATCACGTTTTCCTTTGCTTATGTCCGGATGGAAGCGGGTACAGGCGCGCTGCTATTGTTTGGCGCGGTGCAGCTCAGCATGATTCTGTATGGCATGCTCAAGGGAGAACGGCTGTCGCTGGCTGGCACAGCGGGTTTGCTGCTGGGTATTTCCGGTTTAGTGTATCTACTGCTGCCAGGTGGCAGCGCACCGCCGCTGGGCAGTGCGGCGCTAATGATCGTGGCCGGGGCGAGCTGGGGGTGGTATTCGATATTGGGTAAGGGCGTCGCAGATCCGCTTGCGGAAACCACTGGTAATTTTCTGCGCGCAGTGCCGTTTGCTCTAGCCTGTGCGTTACCATTTTTGGCTGTGCTGAACACCGATCTGGAAGGCGCTATGTATGCCGTGTTGTCGGGGGCGGTGGCATCGGGTATGGGCTATGCGCTGTGGTATGGCGCCATGCGCGAACTATCGGTGTTGAAAGCCAGTACGGTGCAGTTGAGTGTGCCGGTAATCAGTGTGCTGGCCGGCATCGCTCTGCTGGATGAAATACTGACGCTGCGCATCGTCGCGGCGTGCGCCCTGGTACTGGGCGGCATTGCGATAGTGCTTGTGAGTCGGCAGCGGCGGGCCGCTTGAACGCAGCCTGCACGTTGCGCCCCTCAATGGCATTAGCCAGTTGAAGTCGGGCGCATTCGGGCAGCTGCGGGCCGGGGTGCTACTTTGTCCGTGTAGACAAAGCGCGTGAACCGGCCTGATTGGTCGGTTCACGCGCGGCCTGAACGAGGCGCTCTCTCAGTTGACCTGCATGCCCGTCTGCGCGACCACCTTCTTCCATTTGATGAGGTCGGAAGAAACCAGTTGCGCCAGCGCATCGGGCGTGCCTGGCCGCACTGTCGCCCCCTGTGCGATGAACTTGCGTTTGACTTCCGGGTCGTTCAGCGCGGTGTTCAATGCCTGATTAAGGCGTTGAACGACAGGGGCGGGCGTGCCGGCGGGCGCAAACATGGCGTACCACTGATCCACGGCTACATCCACGCCCAGTTCCTTGAGAGTGGGCAAGTCCGGAAACACGGGCGATCGTTCCTCGCCAGCTACGGCCAGTGCCCGTACTGCACCGTTCTTGATGTGGGGTTCGGCGCTGAACAGGCTGGGGAACATGACCTGCGTGGTGCCGCCTATCGTATCCATCATGGCTGGGTTGGAACCCTTGTACGGGATGTCCTGCATCTGTGTGCCGGTGGCCAGATTGAACAAGGCGCCTGCGGCATGCGGTGCGGTGCCGGTGCCCGCGGATGCATAGTTGATATTGGCGCCGGGCTTGCGTGCCAGCGCGATCAGTTCTTGAACGTTGGCAGCAGGCAGATCCTTGTTGACGATCAGCAGAGTAGGAGAGGTGGCTACTTCGCCGATCGTAGCAAAATCTTTGATCGGATCGTAACGCAGCTTTTGTATCGCCGGGTTGATGGCGTGGGTGGCGATATAGCCGAACAGAATGCTGTAGCCGTCTGGCTTCTCTCGTGCCACATATTGCGAGGCGATGGCGCCGTTGGCGCCGGGTTTGTTTTCGACGATGACGGGCTGGCCAAGATTAGCGCTCATCTTTTCGGCCAGTATGCGCGCCATAGCATCGTTGCCACCGCCTGGCGCGGTCGGCACCACAATGGTGATTGTGCGGGAGGGGTAGGTGTCGGCGCGTGCCTGGTCGGTGGGCAAAAGTGCCGCCGCAGTGGTGGTCAAGGCGAGTATTGCGCCCGCGATCAGTGTATGCCTCATGGCAGTCTCCGTAATATTTATTGCCGCGTGCTCAGGCAGCGGCGGGCTCTACGTGTTTGCTGCAAGCGGCAGCGTGGTCATCGGAAACGAATACCGTTCCCTTCATGATCTTTCTGGCGGTGCGGATCACGCCTGCGCGAGCGATACGCACATTGTCATCCTTAATGCAAATATCCAGTGCAATCTCAAGGCACCCCGCAGGATGCAGCACGGCAACGCGGCGGTCGTCGTCGTGTATGTCGCACATGCGATGTGTGACAGTGCCTGGAATGGCGAAGCTGCTTGCGACCGCGATGGCCCCGGTGACCGCATGTGCCTTGTGGCAGCGGTGTGGCGTTAAATATCGCGACTGCACCGCGCGAGGGCCGGCGGGGCTGGCGATAATCAGTTTGGGGACGACGCTTTCCGAGACATCCCCAAGGCCCATGCGAAGACCCGCTTCGCGCCTCAACGCCTCCAGGCGCGCCAGTAGCGGCCGGTCGGCATCCAGCGCCTCGGGGGCTTCGTTGCCGCGCAGGCCAAAGGACGCAGCATCGACGATCGCTACAGGCATAGCCGCGTCGATGCATGTTACGGCGACACCGTCGATGACATCTATGCGGGCCCCGGTTGGAAACAGCGCGCCGGTTATGCCGCCCTGTACGTCCAGGAAGTTCAGTACGATCGCCGCGCCGGTGCCGGGCACCCCGTCGATACGTGTGTCACCTTCATAATTCACGCGGCCATGTGGCGTCGGTACGGCTGCCTCGACCAGTGTGTTAGTGTTTACATTGAAGATGCGCACGGATGTGATGCCATCGCAAGCCGGCACGAGGCCTTCTTCGATGGCATAAGGCCCCACGCCCGACAGCAGGTTGCCGCAATTGGGGCGTGTGTCCACGGTTTCCTGTTCAATGGCCACTTGGGCGAATAAATAGTCGACATCGCAGCCAGGCCTTTGCGAACGCGACACGATCGCCACTTTGCTGGTCAGCGAGTTGCCGCCACCCAGGCCGTTTACCTGGAGCACATGTGGCGATCCCATGACCTGCAGCAATATGCGATCGCGTTGCGCCGGGTCGGCGGGCAGATCTTCGGCGCGAAAGTAGGGACCCCTGGAGGTGCCGCCGCGCATCATTACACAAGGTATTTCGAGTTCCATGGGCGTATCATGCGACAGTCACACTGATCAGTGAATTGCAACTTTATTAAGGATAATTGCATGGCACGCATCAAATTTGACCTTCAGGAACTGCAGGCCTTTGTGGCTGTCGCGGAATCCCTTTCGTTTCGTGCAGCTGCCGATGCGTTGAGTATCTCGCCGCCGGCGCTTAGCCGGCGCATCGAAAAGCTGGAGGGTTTGCTGGGTGTGCGCCTCTTCGAGCGCAGCACACGTCATGTGCAGCTCACCAACGTGGGGCGTGTCTTTCTGGAACGTGCGCGAAGTGCGCTGGATGAACTGGAGAGCGCGATGCTGGGGATCGAAGATCTGGCCGCCCACCGCACAGGTGTGGTGTCGGTGGCGTGTGTGCCGTCAGCGGCCTATTACTTTCTGCCTAGCGTGATCACCACCTTTACCCGGCATTACCCCAATATCCGTGTGCGAATCCTGGACGAGGGTGCCAATACGGTGCTCAACGATGTGCTGAATCGACGGGCGGATTTCGGTATCAATTTTGTGGGGACACAGGAAATGGATATCCATTTCGAACCCATTTTCACCGAACGCTTTGTGCTGGCAGTGCACAGCGGCCACCGCTTGGCGCGGCGACGCAAGGTGCGCTGGGAGGAGTTGGGCGACGAGCGCTTCATTGCGGTGGGCAAGAGTAGCGGCAATCGGGTGTTGCTGGATTCCGCCTTGGCGCAGACTGCGCGTCGCCCTACCGGTTTTTACGAAGTGGCGCACGTGTCATCGTTGCTTGGCCTGGTGGAGGCCGGCCTGGGTGTTGCAGCGGTGCCCAAGCTAGCCTTGCCCGCAAATAACCACTCCACGCTTAAGGGTATTTCGCTGGTCGAGCCTGAGGTGTCCAGGACATTGGGCCTTCTGCACCGGAAGAACAACCCGCTATCGCCCGTGGCGCGTGTGCTGTACGACTTGATCAAGAAAGAGGCGTTGCGGCGTTAGGCACGCTAGATGCGTTAGGCGCGTTGCAGCGTTTGGGTGGCGGGAGGATCAGAGCAATCTAGGGCATTCCCTAATATAGTGCATACCCTAAGTGTCATAACGAACAATATCCGTCAGAATGCTGCACATGCAGGTGAGGAGACATGCCCTGCATGGGCACCGCCAGAATAAGGCGACACAATACCAAAGCTGGTCCCATAAAAAATATAAAAGCGAAAAGGTTGGCAACACGATAGCGTTGCCAACCTTTTTGTATTTTTACGGCTCTTATCCGCCAAGCGCGCCAACCGGCCGCTGCCAAGCTCGGTCAATCAAGCAGCACATGCACGGCGCCGGCGCCGCCGTCTTCTTCATTGCATTGCGCATAGGCCTGTACCGTGGCCAGCTGCGTCAGCCAGCGGCGCAGGGCTGACCGAAGAACAGGCTGCCCATCGCGCGAGCCATAGCCCTTGCCATGAATGATGCGTACGCACCGTATATTGTGCGCCAGGCAGGACGCCAGAAAGCGGTCGAGCCGTTCGCGGGCTTGCTCCAGCGTGTCGCCATGCAGGTCCAGCACGGCCTGCGGCGCCCAACGCCCGCGCTCGAGGTCTTTGATCAGCCCGGCACTGTCGGCGTTACGCAGGTATCGCGTGTCGTCGTCATGCTGCGAAGCTGGAGTGAAGGCGTCGGACACTGGCGGCATGGGGCGGTGCGGTTCGCCGGCGGCGCTTTCGCGCCGCTGGCGCAGGATGTCGGGGCTGTCTTGAGCGACATGCGGCAAGATAGCGCGGCGCGTATCTTTGATGGGTGCCACGGATGCCACAGCGCGCCGGAACAGTGCTGCGTCGGCGGGGCTGATGGCCGGGGAGGGCGCCGGTGGCGTTTGCTGGGTGCCTGCAGGCTGTACGCCCCGTTTTGGTGCGCGCTCGCTATTAGACGCTGTAGGGCTATAGGTAGTGCGGTACTCCCCACGGTTGCCAGCGTTGTCGTCCCCGCCGCCACTGCCGCCGCCAGCGTTGCGCTGGCCGCTGCGGGCATTGGGAACGCGGCCGTGCCCGATGCGGGTATCTTGCGAACGCGCTTGCGATGCTGCCTGGCCGATGGATGCAGTGACGGGCACGCGCCGCGGCGCCGTTGCGGGCGGCAGCATTTTCTGGCGTTTTTTGCTGACAGGCTTGGTTTCGGCGGCGGGAGAAGGCGCGCTGCCGCCATCGGTGCTGTTGCGCAGGCGCTTCAGGCTTTCGAGGCCGTGGCCCAGAACGCCTTTGCGCCCGCTGTTAGTCGGCGGCATTCTCCAGCCAACGCTGTGCATCAAGGGCAGCCATGCAGCCGGTGCCGGCGCTGGTGATGGCCTGGCGGTATACGTGATCTTGCACGTCGCCGGCGGCAAACACCCCCGGCACGGAGGTCATTGTCGCCAGGCCCTGCAGGCCGCTGCGGGTAACAATGTAGCCGTTTTCCATATCGAGCTGGCCTTCGAAGATGCCAGTGTTGGGTTTGTGCCCGATGGCAATGAAGACGCCGGTGACGGACAGCTCTTCGGTTTCGTTGGTCTGGTTATTGCGCAGGCGCGCCCCGGTGACGCCGGTTGGGTCGCCCAGCACTTCTTCGAGCTCGTAGAACAGCTTGAGGCGCATATTGCCGTTGCTAACCTTGTCCATCAGCTTGTCGGTAAGAATGGGCTCGGCGCGGAATTTGTCGCGCCTGTGCACCAGCGTGACGGTGCGGCAGATATTGGACAGATACAGGGCTTCTTCGACTGCGGTATTGCCGCCCCCAACAACGATAACATCTTGATTTTTATAAAAGAAACCGTCGCAGGTGGCGCAGCCAGACACCCCGCGGCCCATGAATTCCTGCTCGGAGGGCAGGCCCAGGTACTGGGCGGAGGCGCCGGTGGCGATGATGAGCGCATCGCAGGTGTATTGGGCGCCGGTGTCTCCGGTGAGGGTGAATGGGCGCTTGGAGAGGTCGACCGATGTGATATGGTCGAAGATCATTTCTGTATTGAAGCGCTCGGCGTGCGCCTGGAAGCGCTGCATGAGATCGGGACCCTGCACCCCCTGGGCGTCTGCCGGCCAGTTGTCCACATCTGTGGTGGTCATCAGTTGACCGCCCTGTTCCAGGCCTGTGACCAGCACCGGGTTCAGGTTGGCGCGCGCAGCGTAGACCGCCGCGCTGTACCCTGCGGGGCCCGAACCAAGAATCAGTACTTTGGCGTGTTTGGGAGTTGTCATTACAGAAAATCCGAAAACAGTTGAACGGCCAATTATAATGAGTCCATGGCAAGATTACCCGCGACTTCCCCCCGCTCGTCGCGCAACGTGCGCAACGGCCCGTCTCCCCTTCAATCCCGGCTCTCAGGGCTGCTGCGCGAAGCCCGCTGGATTCTCTTCGCGGCGCTAGCAGCATGGCTGGGGTTGGTGCTCGCCACCTGGGATCCCGCCGACCCTGCTTGGTCGCATTCTGTGCAGTCCGCAGTCACGCACAACCGCGGCGGCACTGCCGGCGCCTATATCGCTGATTTTCTTCTGTTTCTGTTCGGTTACTCGGCATGGCTCTGGGTGGTGCTGCTGGCTCAGCGTGTCCTGACAGGCTTCTATCGGCTCACCAATGCGCTACGGCCTGATAAAGAGCAGCCCTTGCCCCGTGTGCACTGGGAAGTGGGGATCGGGTTTTTCCTGCTTTTTGTCGGGGTCATGGGCCTTGAGGCGCTGCAATTCAGGCAGTTCGGCGAGCATCTGCCCGCTGGCGCGGGCGGGCAACTGGGGTTGTTGCTGTCGCAGGGCATGTCGCTGGCCATGGGGTCGGCGGGTTGCACGCTGCTTCTGCTGGTATTCACCGCTGTGGGTGCCAGCCTGTTCTTTGGCTTTTCCTGGCTGCACCTGGCCGAACGCGTTGGCGCAGGCATCGAGCTTGGCATCCGCCGCGCACTGGCCTTGCGCGAAGCCCGGCTTGATCGCAAGGTGGGCCAGGTCAAAAAGGCTGAACGCAACGAAAGCGTAGTTGTGAAGCAAGAGCAACTGGTGCACGAGCAGCCAGTGCGCATCGAACCCGCCATTACGTCAGTGCCGCGCTCCGATCGGGCTGAAAAAGAAAAGCAGAAAACATTGTTCACGGCGCCGCGTGATAGCGGCGTTTCGGGCGATCTTCCGCCCATCAGCCTGCTCGACATGCCGGTCGAAAGCGCCGAAACTGTTTCACCCGAAACCATCGAGTACACCTCGCGCCTCATCGAAAAGAAGCTCTCCGATTTTGGCGTGAAGGTCGTGGTGGTGGCGGCGCAGGCCGGCCCGGTCATCACCCGCTACGAAATCGAACCCGCCACAGGCGTCAAAGGCAGCCAGATCGTCAATCTGGCCAAGGATCTCGCCCGCGCGCTCAGCCTGGTAAGCATACGCGTGGTCGAAACCATCCCCGGCAAGAACCTGATGGGGCTGGAGCTACCCAATCCCAAGCGGCAGATGGTCAAGCTGTCGGAAATCATCGGCTCGCAAACCTATCACGCCAGCAGTTCGGTGCTTACCATGGCGCTGGGCAAGGATATCGCCGGCAACCCGGTGGTGGCCGACCTGGCCAAGATGCCCCACCTGCTGGTGGCGGGCACCACGGGTTCGGGCAAGTCGGTGGGTATCAACGCCATGATCCTGTCGCTGTTGTATAAGGCAGACGCCAGTCAGGTGCGGCTTATTCTGATCGATCCAAAAATGCTCGAAATGAGCGTCTACGAGGGCATCCCCCACCTGCTGGCACCGGTAGTCACCGACATGCGCCATGCTGCCAACGCCCTGAACTGGTGCGTGGGCGAAATGGAAAAGCGCTACCGCTTGATGAGCAAGATGGGCGTGCGCAACCTAGCCGGCTTCAATAACAAGATCCGCGAGGCCGCCAAGCGCGACGAAACCATCCCCAATCCCTTTTCACTCACGCCCGATGCGCCCGAGCCGCTGGCCACGATGCCCACCATTGTGGTGGTCATCGACGAGCTGGCCGACCTGATGATGGTGGTGGGCAAGAAGATCGAGGAACTGATCGCTCGCCTGGCCCAGAAAGCGCGGGCGGCGGGCATACACCTGATCCTGGCCACTCAGCGGCCCAGCGTGGATGTCATTACCGGCTTAATCAAGGCCAATATCCCCACGCGCATCGCGTTCCAGGTATCGTCCAAGATCGATTCGCGCACCATTCTCGACCAGATGGGCGCCGAAACCCTGCTGGGCCAAGGGGATATGCTGTATCTGCCGCCGGGTAGCGGCCTGCCCGCTCGTGTCCATGGCGCGTTCGTGCACGACGACGAAGTTCACCGCGTGGTTGACTCACTCAAGGAACAAGGTGAGCCCAATTATGTCGAAGGCTTGTTGGAGGGCGCGCTGGAAGGTGAAACCGGCGATGGTGTGGGCGGCGTAACGGGTTTTGCCGACGCTGAATCCGATCCGCTGTACGATCAGGCGGTGCAGGTGGTACTCAAAAACCGTCGTGCGTCGATCTCGTCGGTGCAGCGGCACCTGCGTATCGGTTACAACCGCGCAGCCCGTCTGCTCGAACAAATGGAGCAGGCCGGCATGGTGTCCGCCATGCAGTCCAACGGTAATCGCGAAATTCTGGTTCCTGCGGGGAATGCATCGAATGAAGATTAAAACTTTGCTGATGGCGGCCGTGCTGGCTGCGGCGCCTGTAGCGGCATGGTCTGCAGATGCGGCGGCGCAACTGCGCAAGTTCATCGCCGACGTGCCGGCCGCCACTGGCCAGTTCACGCAACAACGCCTGTCCAAAGAGGGCGGGGCGGCGCAATCGCCGCAGTCGGGCGATTTCGCCTTCCGACGGCCAGGCAAGTTCCGCTGGGCGGTTTCCAAACCGTACGAACAGCTGGTTGTCTCCGATGGCAAGCGGGTATATCAGTACGACCCCGACTTGCAGCAGGTCACCGAGCGCAATGTAGACAAATCCATCGGTGCGTCTCCGGCGGCGATTCTGTTCGGTTCGGGCTCTCTCGACGACAGCTTCACGCTGCAGAACCTTTCCGCGCGCGGTGGCCTTGATTGGCTGCGCGCCACCCCGCGCTCGGCCGACGCGGGCTTTACTCACGTCGACATCGGTTTTCGCCGCGGCATGCCGGCGCGTCTCGAGCTGCTGGATTCTTTCGGCCAGACGACGCGCATCGAACTGAACAACATCGCAGTCAATCCCAAGCTCGACGCCGGCGTCTTCTCCTTTAGTCCGCCAGCAGGGGTTGATGTCGTGAAGATGCAGTAGGGCAGCATGGCAAGTTCGGGCGATCTCTTCGCCGGTGCTTCCGGCCGGTCCCCCCACGCGCCGCTGGCTGAGCGCATGCGGCCGCGCACGCTGGGCGATGTCGTGGGCCAGTCTCATCTTTTGGGGCCGGGTAAGCCTTTGCGGGTGGCATTCGAGTCTGGTCGCCCGCACTCCATGATCTTCTGGGGGCCGCCCGGCGTTGGCAAAACAACCCTGGCGCGCCTGATGGCCGATGGTTTCGATGCGCAGTTCATCGCCATCTCCGCCGTACTCGGTGGCGTGAAGGATATTCGTGACGCGGTCGCCGCCGCCCAGGTTGCGCAGGGGCAGGGCCGGCGCACCATTTTATTCGTCGACGAGGTGCATCGTTTCAACAAGGCGCAACAGGATGCTTTCCTGCCTTATGTCGAAAGCGGGCTGTTCACCTTTATCGGCGCTACCACCGAAAACCCTTCGTTCGAAGTCAATTCGGCGCTGCTTTCTCGTGCACGCGTGTATGTGCTGCACTCGCTCACGGTCGAAGAGCTGCAGCAATTGATCGATCGCGCGCTTGTGCTCCTTAACGGCGATATCCAGGGGGATGCGGTGGCGCATCGTTCGGGGGCTGGCGCGGATGTGGTATTGCGCAGCATGCCTGCCGCGAGCGCTGCCGCGGCGCCGGAAGGCGAGCGCGGCGATGCAGGGGAAGGCGACGAGGGCGAAGGTGGAGGCGACAAAGGCGAAGGTGAAGGCGACAAAGGCAACGAGGGCGAACCTGGAGGCGGCGAAGGCGATGAGCGGCTGGCCCAGCCTCAGCTGTGTTTCGACGCCGCCGCCCGTGAGCAGCTTGCTCGCTGGGCCGACGGCGATGCGCGGCGGCTGATCAATGCCATCGAGGTGGTGGCCGAATCGGCGCTGGGTGCGGGCCGTCATCTGGTCGACAGCGCGTGGTTGGAAACCTCCCTGTCGCAGAGCTTGCGGCGCTTCGACAAGGGGGGCGATGCATTCTACGACCAGATCAGCGCATTGCATAAAGCCGTGCGTGGGTCGGATCCGGATGCTTCTTTGTACTGGTTTGCCCGCATGCTCGATGGCGGGGCCGACCCGCGCTACCTGGCGCGACGCATTGTGCGCATGGCAATCGAAGATATCGGCCTGGCTGATCCGCGCGCGACCGAGCTTGCCCTGCAGGGGGCCGATATCTTCGAGCGCCTGGGCTCGCCCGAAGGGGAGCTGGCACTGGCGCAAGCAGTGGTGTACATGGCCTGTGCCGCCAAGTCCAACGCCGTGTATATGGCGTATAAACAGGCACGCCGCTTTGCCGAAGAACACGGCAGTGCACCGGTCCCTATGCATCTGCGCAACGCGCCCACCAAACTCATGAAAGCGTTGGGCCACGGCAAGGCCTACCGCTATGCCCACGACGAGCCGCATGGCTACGCCGCCGGCGAGCAGTACTTCCCCGACGGCCTGGGCGCACGCTTCTATCAGCCGACCGACCGCGGGCTTGAAGGTAAAATTTCCGAAAAGCTCGCCTTCCTGCGCCAGCTCGACAGGCAAAGCAAGGGGCAGGGCAAATCCTGATCCATTTCGAGGCCGGCACCATGCCGGCACGTTCAACCCATTCTTCACTGTCCGGTTAATACACTTATGCTAGACCCCAATCAGTTGCGCAAAGACCTGCCCACCGTCACCCAGGCGCTGGCCTTGCGTGGCATCGGCTTCGACACTGAGCGCTTCAATCAGCTTGAAGCCCGCCGAAAGGCGGTGCAGATCGAGACCGAAGCCTTGCAGGCGCGCCGCAATGCTGTATCCAAGCTTATCGGGCAGCTGAAGTCCAAAGGGGAAGACGCCAGCAAAGAGATGGCCGAATCGCAGCAAATCCCCGCACGGCTCAAAGAGCTGGAGCAGGACTTGGCCCGGGTGCAGGGTGAGCTGAATGCCTGGTTGATGACGCTGCCCAACCTGCCGCATGCCAGCGTACCCGCCGGCAAAGACAGTGATGACAATGTCGAGCAGCGCCGCTGGATGCCCGAAGGCATGAAGGCCGATGCGCAGGGCAACCCGCAGGTGCTGGCCTTCGAGCCGCGCGATCACGTTGCCGTGGGCGAGCCGCTGGGGCTCGATTTCGATACCGCCCGCAAATTGTCGGGTGCGCGCTTCATGATGCTGCGCGGCCAAATCGCACGGCTGCATCGCGCGCTGGCGCAATTTATGCTCGATACACAAACCAGCGAGCATGGCTACACCGAATGCTATACGCCTTACATCGTGAATAGCTCCACCCTGTTCGGCACAGGCCAACTGCCCAAGTTCAAGGACGATATGTTCTGGGTGACCAAGGGCGGCGAGGGCCAGGATCCTGAAGATGAAGCGGGCGCCGAAGACCTTTACCTGATCTCCACGTCCGAAATCACGCTGGCCGGCTCGGTGCGCGACACCATCGTGCCACAGGCGGAGCTGCCGCTCAAGCTCACGGCGCATACGCCGTGTTTTCGCTCCGAGGCTGGCAGCGGCGGGCGGGATGTGCGCGGTATGATACGCCAGCACCAGTTCGACAAGGTCGAGATGGTGCAGGTGGTGCACCCCGATGCCTCTTACGACGCGCTTGAAGAAATGGTGGGACATGCCGAGCACGTGCTGCAGCGCCTGGGCCTGCCTTACCGCGTGGTGCTGCTGTGCGGTGGTGACATGGGTTTCGGCGCCGCCAAAACCTATGACCTTGAAGTCTGGCTGCCGGCGCAGGGCACATACCGGGAGATTTCGTCCGTATCCAACTGCGAAGCGTTCCAGGCTCGCCGCATGCAGGCGCGCTACCGGCCCGAGAAAGGCAAGCCTGAGTATCTGCACACCTTGAACGGTTCAGGCTTGGCTGTGGGGCGCACCCTGGTGGCGGTACTGGAAAACTGCCAGCAAGAAGACGGCAGCGTAGTGATTCCCGAGGTGCTACGGCCTTATATGGGAGGCCAGGCGCGCCTTGCGCCTTGAAGCGCGCCATGTTTTTTGGGGCCGTGTGATTGCCGCATCGGCCCGCTTGCTATTGGTGAGCCGTGTGCGCTCGGTGTTGTGGCGGCCAGAGCCCGCCGTTTATCGCGACCGGCGGCCGCTGTCTCCGGGATGGTGATGGCGCCGCCGCTTGGCGGTGGTATTGTGGGCCGCATATGCGGGCCGGCTGACGGGCAGGAAGGTATGCTGCTTTGGCGTTCGCCCCCAAGCCGAAGGCTGCGACGCGAAAGTAGGGCCGAGACGGCCCCAGCGTTTGCCTTTTTGGCCTTGCACTGGTGCGGCTTCTTCGGATGAAGAGATTGTCATCAGCGCGAACAGCAGCCCCGCCCAGAACAACAGGGACAGCACCAATGCGAGCAGGCCGTTGAAGCTGCCGTAGCCGGTGGCGGGGGATGCGTTGATGCCCAGCCACCCTGACACATAGGGGATGTGCCCCAGGCCTTCCACCACCAAGTTGCCAGGAACCCGCACGATCTGCCGGAGCAGATCCCAGATTTCCCACAGGCTGTACGAACCATCGCCGTTGATATCGGCAACTAAATTCAAAGACTTGATATACATGGCGGCTCCTGTTGCGGCCGGCCGGCGACGGATGCTGCATGCGCAGGCCGGAAACCGGGGTATCCCAAATCAACGTACCTGACATCTGTTATTACTATATCGCCAAGCTGCTTGCGGGGCAATGCCGCTCAGTGCGTTGCCCCGCAAGCGATCCCAGGCGGGGTCAGGCCAGTTGCTTGCCTTCGGTTTCGGGCAGCAGCAATGCCAGCAACACCGTGGCAACCAGGAACATATTGATCAATGTCGTCGTCAGGTTGAACGACCAATTCAGCGCAACGAGCAGGCCGATGGTGCTGGGGGCGATGATATTAGCAAGGCGCTGCGACAGTACCGCCCATCCATAGCCGTCGGTGCGCACCTCGCTGGGGTAGAGCTCGGCAATCCATGCATCCCACACGCCCCAAGCACCCAGGGTGAAAAAGACGAGTATGAAATTGCTGATGTACAGCGAAGGCATGTCCCATGCATTGGCGAAGGCGTAACCTGCTATTGCGCCGCATGCCACAAAACCGACCACCACTTTCTTGCGGCCCAGCCGGCCCGTCAGGATGGATGACGCCACATATCCGGGGATCATGGCCAGCGTTGACAGGGCGATGAACCCGAATGACTGCGGCAGGCTCAGCCCTTTTTGCTGAAGCAGTGTGGGAAGCCAAGTCTGTAAGCCCCAGTACCCCCATGCGAATGTGAAGTTGATCAGGATCTGCAGTATCGAGATGGGCAGAAGTGGGCCGCGAAACAAGGAGACGACTGCCCCGGTGCCGCTGCTTTCCATGCGCAATTGCGTGCTGGCGGGGATTTGCACGGTGCCACGGCTCAAGGTGCTGATGATGCCGCGGGCGTCAGACTGCCGATTTTTGCTGACCAGCCAGTAGGGGGATTCGGGAACCCAGGCGGCGACGGCGAACAGAAAGAGCGCCGGCAATGAGCTGACGCCAATAATCCAGCGCCAGCCATAGGGGGCGAGCAGCACCGTGACGCCGACCGCAAGCAGCATGCCGATGGGCCACCCCGCAGCAAGGTAGACCGTCAGCCTGCCGCGGTCCCGCACCGGCAGCATCTCTTCGAAGAGCGGAAAGCAGATCACGAACATACCTGCTGCAGGAATGCCCGACAGCAGCCGCAAGGCATACAGCCACGTGTAATCGGGCGCGAAAGCGCTGGCGCCCGAAAGCACGCCATAGAGGGCAAGGCTGGCGATGATGCTGGTTTTCCTGCCTATGTGGTTGGCCACACGCCCCCAGAACAGCGAGCCGATGGCCATGCCCACGAAGATTGCGCCGATAAGATGGCCCATATTGGCTGGATTAATGGACATCTCGGCGGATATATAAGGTGCTGTGTAGACAATGATCATCATGGCCCAGGCATCTATCGCGAACACCAGGAACAGTACGATGCACGCTTTGAGATGCTCGCGCGTCAGCGGCATATTGGCGAAGGCGGCGCCCACGGTCATTGAGGCGAAGTTGGCGGCAGGCGAGCCCTGCTCCCCAGATGCCGGCACGTTGCCGGCCTGGTCGGCTGCGGATGAAATACTCATACAAATTTCCTATAGATAAATGAAGCATCAGGGAACTAGAAGCTCTTGGTGATGACCGCGGCCAGCGAGGTGGAGCGGGGCGTGCCCTGCGTGGCGTAATAGGTGAAGTTGAGATTGGCAGCGAAGAAAATGCCGTGGCGCAGCCAGCCCGTGTAGGAAAAGGCGGGCCCCAGCTTGCCCTCTCGCACCGTGGGCGTGCTGGCGTGGCGCGCGCCGTAGATGTGATAGCTATGGTGCAGCCCGACGAACAGGTCGGGCCGAGCCTGATAGCCGGCAGCCATATCCATCAGGGTGAGGCTCAGGCCGCTGCGATGGCGCGACGTTACCCCCGCAGCGTCGGTCACGTGATGCCGCTCGGGGCTAGCGTAGTACACGAAAAGCGGGTTGACCGTCATGCCCAGCCGGCCAACTTGCAGGTAGTTGGCGACTGTCAGACCAAGGCCATAGTGGTTGCTGCCAGCGCCATATCCGCTGGCCTGGGTGCGGCCATTGGGGAAGTTCACCAGTGCCATGGGGCTGAACCAGTAGCTGAGATAGCCATCGGCGCCCGGCTCGGATTCGCTGCGTACGGCATGGTGGTAATACATGAGGCCCAGTTGAGGGGCGGCAACGCCCCAGCCGCCGCGCCCATGCTGGCTGGCGTGCCCCGCGGACAGGCCGGCCCATACTTCGAATTGGTCGCCTTGGGTACCGGGCAGGCCTTTCTCACTGAACCAGGCCAGCACATTGTGCGCGCCAGCGGAGCGATACCCCGCCTGGTTCCGGGAAAAATAGGGGTAGGTCTGGAAGGCCCAGCCTGGCTGGCCCGCTTGGGCGAAGCCGATGAACTGATCGGCGTTGGCACCGCCCGACGCACCCAGCAGCAACAGCAAGAGCGGGATGCGAGACATGTAGTGCCGGATTGCTGACATCATGATGCTTCTCCTGTGATTGCCGGGGCAGGCAAACCCCGGCGTGGTGACAAGGAAGATGCGGGGCGGCGTGGCGACCCGCGGACTTAGCCGGTGCGCATGATCTCGAGTACCTCGTTGGGGTGCTTGGGGATGGCTGGGCCGAGTACACAGGCACTGCTGTCGGTGACCAGCACGACATCCTCCAGCCGGATGCCGCCCAATCCCACAAAGGATTGCAGGCGCTGATAGTCGATGAGCTGGCTGTGGCGCTGTTCGGCCTGCCACTGCCGGATCAGGTGCTCGGGGAAATACACCCCCGGCTCGACGGTGACCACCATATTGCGCTGCAAGGGCTTGCCCAGCCGCAGACGGGTAGCGCCGGGCTGTTGGCTCCGTATATGTCGAGCGTCGTAGCCCACGCGGTCTTCGCCCAGAGATTCCATGTCGTGCACGTCCAGGCCGAGCTGATGCCCCACGCCATGCGGAAAGCAGATTGCATACGCGCCGGTCTCGACGATCTCGTCGGCATTGCCGCGGAAAATGCCGAGGCTGGCCAGGCCGGTGGCGATGCGGTGTGCCGCAAGGCGGTGGATGTTTGCATAGACCACGCCGGGTGCCATGGCTTGTATGCAGGCTGCCTGGGCATCCAGGACGATGTCGTAGAGCTCCCGCTGGCGCGTGTCGAAGCGGCCGCTTGCTGGAAAGCAGCGCGTGACGTCGCTGGCATAACCCATTGCTGTAGCGGCGCCGGCATCATTGAGCACAATGTCGCCGGCTTTGAGCTGGCCGCCGTAATCGTTGTTGTGCAGAATGTCGCCCCGCCGCGTGGTGATGCATGCGTAGGCTTCGTGCATGCCCGCCCGGCACAGGACGCGCCGCATCTCGGCAACCAGATCGGCTTCGCGTATGCCTGGCCGGGCAGCCTGCATTGCAGCAATGTGCATTTTGCGGGCGACAGAGAGGGCGTCGCAAATCTGGTTGATCTCGGAATCTTCTTTAATTTCGCGCAGGGCCACCACAGCCTGAATAAGCGGTTCGGAGGCATGATGGGCGATCTGGTGTGCCGGCAGATCCAGAAGCCCGGCAAGCAGCAGCGCGGTATGCGCCCGGCAGGGCGGCACGAAATGGACGGTATGGCCTTGCGTTTGCCGGGACGCAAGGTAGTCAGCCAGCGTGCTGAAGGCGCGCACACCCTCGCAGCCCGCTTGTTGCGCCAGCTCGGCAATGGGCGGCGCCTCGCCGTGCCAGAGCTTTTGCTCGGGTGTGTCGTCTTCGCCGAACAGGAGGGTATGGCCGGTTTCGGTGTCGATGACGGCAGCCAGGCCTGCGCCCGCAGGGCGATTGATGCCTATGAAATACAGGCAGGTGGAGTCTTGACGGAAGGGATAGGGGTTGGCTGTGAAATTCATGGGCGAATCGGCGTGCCCAGGCAAGAGAATCAAGCCTGTGCGCACGCGTTCGCACAGGGCGCACCGGCGGGCGCTGTAGACATGCGGTGCGAACATGCGCAGCGCCGCATTCATGACGTGGCACCGGCTGCAGGGTTGGCACCACTGCGCGCACCTCTCGGCACAGTGCACAGTGTGGCGCCCGAGCCCTCGCTCGACGTATCGTCGATAACTGTGCAGCCATATATATCGGATGCCTCGGCGGCGCTGATATAGCCATTGCGCACGTCGCTGCGTACAGCATCAGGGGTGCGCAGTGCAGGGTCGCCATATCCGCCGCCGGTGCCCGTGCGCACGCGCACGACGTCGCCTGGCGCAAGGCGCAGGCCGCTGGCCATGGCATGTCGTTCATGCCTTCCGTCGGCGCGCAGGATTTCGACATAGTTCAGCGTGCCGTCCGCACCGCCGTTCAACCCCCAAGGAGGAATGCGCGCGCGGGTGTAGCCGCAAGTGAGAAAGGCATCGGTGGCGCGGATGCGATAGTCGACGCGGATGCCGCGCCCGCCCCGGAACTGGCCATGCCCGCCTGCTTCGTCGTTCAGCGCCATGCTGTCAACATCGATGCCATAGCGCGTTTCGCTGATCTCGGCGGGGCAGTTGAAGGTTTCACCGTGCATGGATGAGAACACTGCGCTATTGCCGTCATAGCCTTGGCCCGCGCCCCAGCCGCCGATCTCGGGCTCGATCAGCATGAAGCCTCGCCCAGTGTCTGGATGCGTGCCCCCGATGACCGTTGCGCAGATCGATGAAAAATTGCCGGCCGGCAGGCGGTTGGGCATGTGCGGCGCGATGCATTGCAAAATGAGGTCATGCACGCGTACCAGGTTCTCGAAGTAGAAGCCCTGCGCGGCGGGTGCCAGAGGGTCGAAAACAGAACCTGGACGCGTCAGTACGGTGAGAGGCCGAAAGGTGCCCGCGTTGGCGCTGCGCTGCACGTCAGTCATGGATTTGAAGGCCATCTGTGCGGCCACTTCTGTGCCATCGCGGCTGAGGTTGTGCGGGCCCGGGCTTTGGTCGGGGTTGTCGCGCAAGTCGATGGTGACCCCGTTCGTGCCAATGTGTACGGTAACGTTGAAGATGCGGCCATCGTCTTGCGCCGCGGCAAGGCTGAAGCTGCCCATGGGTAGTGCCCGCAGCGCATGCCGCGACTTGGCTTCGCCCAGCTCCATGAAATCATTGACCGCCTGCAAAAAGGTGGCGCGGCCGAACTTGGCGCATAGCCCTTCGATGCGCTGGGCGCCTTCGCGCACTGCGGCGACGCCTGCCCAGAGGTCTCCGGCCATGAAATCGGGCATGCGTGTGTTGAGCCCCAGTATCCGCATGACCGGCTCCAGAGGCTCGCCGCGTGCGATCAACTTGACGGGCGGCAGCCGCAGCCCCTCTTGGTAGATGCTGGAGGCGTCGGTGGACATAGAGCCCGGTGTCCCGCCGCTGACGTCGTTCCAGTGCGCGATGTTGGCTGTCCAGGCGGTCAGCTCGTCGTCAACGAATACTGGCATGGCCAATACGATGTCGTTCAGGTGCGTGACGCCGCCGTGGTAAGGGTCGTTGACGATGAAGATATCGCCGGGCTCGAGATCTCCGGGCTGCGGATACTGGCGCAGCAGTTGCCGAATGCTTTTGTCGAGCACGCCGACAAAGGCCGGCATGCCGGCCCCTGAGCTTGCCAGGTTGCCGTACGCATCGGTGATGCCGGTGCCCATGTCCAGCACCTCATAGATGATGGGGCTCATGGCAGTGTCGCGCATGGCGGCGAACATTTCGTTGGCGATGGCCTGCAGGGCGTTTTGGATGATATCGAGCGTGAAAATGTCTGGCTTGCTCATGCCTGCTCCTTGCCGGCCGGGGAAATGCGCACATTGCCGTAGTGGTCTATGTGTACGTGGTTGCCTGGGTGAACGACGATGGTGGTGCCCGCGTCTTCGATGATGGCTGGGCCTATCAGGCACATATCGGGTTCGAGGAGCGCCAGGTTGTAGACCATGGCGGGGTGTATGCCCTGCAGGTCGTAGTCCACATCGCGCTGGCCTTTCAAGGCGACCTGCACGGGGGCGCCCGTGCGCGGCAACTCGGCCACCTCGAGCTTGCCGATGTCGGCGTTGGCAACAACATGGAAACCGACGACCTCTGTGGGTGCGGGCAGGCGGTAGGTGTAGCGGCTCGCGTAGGCATCGCGGAAGCGTTCATCGATGGCGGGCCAGTGCGTATACACGTCTTCGCCGGGAAGCAGCGGCACTTCGACGGCGTGCTCCTGGTTTTGGTAGCGGATGCGCGCAAAGGTTTGGATGCGGACTTGGTCGGCGGAGATGCCTTCCTGGCCATATTGGGCGATGGCGCGGCTGATAATGTCTGCGGCCAATGCCTGAGCCCGGCGGCCACCGGTGCTGTCGTGCATTTCGCAAAGCTGGTTTGCGAAGAAGTCGCGGCGCAGCCCCGACATGGACATACCCCAGGCCGAGAATACCGGTGCGGCCCGCGGGATGATGATCTTGCGCATGCCGAGTTCCTGGGCCAGGGCCACCGCGTGCATGGCGCCACCGCCGCCGAAGGCCACCAGGGCGAAGTCGCGTGGATCGTGGCCGCAGCTCAGCGACACCAGCTTGAGCGCATTGACCATGTTGTCGTTGGCAATGCGGATGATGCCGCGTGCGACTTCCTGCGGCGGGAGCTGCAGACGGGCAGACAAGGGGGCGAGCGCGGCATCGACGGCGTCGGTGTCGGCGTTGATTTCGCCACCGCAAAAATAGTGTTTGTTGATGCGGCCCAGCACCAGGTTGGCATCTGTGGTTGTCATGTTGACGCCACCTCGCCCATATGCGGCGGGCCCCGGCACAGCGCCAGCGGACTGCGGCCCCACGTGCATCTTCCCGTAGTCGTCGATCCAGGCGATGGAGCCGCCGCCATTGCCGATCTCGACGATGTCGACCACCGGCACCATGACGGGGTAGCCCGCATTGGCGTGGTCGCGCTCGATCCAGTAGTCTGTCTTGATTGACACCTGGCCGCCACGGATCAGGGAGCATTTGGCTGTCGTGCCGCCGATGTCCAGCGCGAGTATGTCTGGTTCGCCGATCAGGCGGCCCAGTTCGGCTGCCCCCCAGAAGCCGCTCGCAGGGCCCGACTCGACCATGGCGATCGGGGTTTGCCGCGCATGGGCAACGGTATCGACGCCGCAGTTCGACTGCATGACATACAGCGGCGCGCGGTAGCCGCGTTGGCGCAAGCCTTGATCAAGCGCGCCCAGATAGTGCGCGGCGATGGGCTGGACATAGGCGCAAAGCACGGCGGTGCTGGTGCGTTCGTACTCGCGCCACTCGCGGGTGATGTGATGCGACGCCGCCACCGACACGCCGGGCCACAGTTTATGTATGGCTTTTTCCACGGCTTCTTCGTGTGCGGGGTTGGCGTAGGCATGTATCAGGCAGATGGCAATGGCTTGCACCTCCGCTTGGCGGAAGTCGTCCAGAATGCCGGGCAGCGTTGACAGGTCAAGCGGTTGGCGTTCCGTGCCATCGTGGTTCAGGCGCCCGGGCAGTTCGCGGCGCAGGTGCCGGGGCACGAAGGGCGCAGGTTTGCGCCATGCCAGGTTGAAGAAATCGGGGCGATTGGCACGTGCGATTTCCAGCACGTCGCGAAAGCCCTGTGTGGTGATCAGACCAGTGCGCACGCCGCGCCGTTCTGTCAGGGCGTTGATAATGACGGTGGAGCCGTGTGCAAGGAACCCAACTTCGTCCAGGGTGACATCCGCTTTGCTCAAGACATTGAGTACGCCCTGGGCGTAGTCGGGCGGGGTGGTGTCTACTTTGGCGGTGCGCACCGACTGGCGGCCCGTGGCCATGTCTGTTTCGAAGTACACCAGGTCGGTGAACGTGCCGCCCACATCGGTGGCAACGCGCACAGTATGGTTGCGGCGGTTCATGGCTAAGCCCCTTGCCGCACCAGTACGGGATAGCGAGCCATCAACATGGGCGCCAGCGCGAGCGTGCTCAGTGCCTGGGCGCCGACGATGCGCGCTTGGGCGAACCAGTGCTGTTCATGCAAGAGGTTGATGGTGCCCAGCAGCGTGCCAGCCAGGGATACCGGTATGCTCAAAGCCGCGCCGCAGCCCAGCGCGAAGATCACCTCGTGATCGGATATGTTTTTCTTGAGGGCTGGCTTGTCAGGGCAATGAAAATAATGGTGTTGGCCAAAGATGCTGGCATGCCAGGCGGAATCCGTGGCTGCCAGCTCGGCGTCTAGCGGATAGCTTTCGGGCGCGCTGCTCCAGATGCGGCGCAGGGTGCGGTTTTCTTCGTTGCTGACGACAAGGACAGTCAGGACGCGATACCCGATTTCTGTGTGATAAGCCGCGGCTATTGAGGATATCATGTGTGATATTTGTGTGGATGGACCTCTATGCCACCGATTTGAATCAGACAACGCAAGAAGCGCGGTTTTAAATGTTTGTTCTGGGTGATTATCTGCAAATTGCTCCAAGATGGCCTCCTGGGTTATGAAACTTCCGATGACGGCATGCCATTTCGGCCTGCCCTGTATATCACAATTGTGATATACAGGGCCGAAAAAAATGGGCTTGATGCCTCATCTTAAAAAACAGTGCGTTGTTCTTGCCGAGCCTGCCGCTTGCTGTTCGCCTAAGCGATAACCGCACGAAAAAACCTAGGGGTGAATCTTATCCCCGCAGTGAAAAAAACAGCCATGGGGAATTACCCGAATGGCATGCCCCTGGGGGCGCGGCACGCGAGCTTTGAGCGTAGCGCCCGTCGCTGTTCGCCTATATCGCAACAGCGTTCAGTCTGAAACTGTCAACTGTACTGTTCCGGAGCACAGTGTAAGGCCCAGCTTGAGCGTGCCGTCGTCGCGCACGACCAAATGGCAGCAATCGGCCTCATTGCTGACTGACATGCGTACGCCTGTTTCGCTGCCAGGCGCCGGCGGCCCCGAAAAAGTGATGTGCTCGTGCCAGGTTACCTTTACGGTGGCGGCGTCGGCGCCATGCGTGACGACATCGTGGATGTTGACCTCAAGCGAGTAGTCGCTGATGTTATCCCGGTTTGCCATGCTGCCGAAAATGCCACCCATCTGCAAAAGATCCTCTTTTTCGAGCGTGAGTGTGGTGGTGCCGACGTGCGAGCCATTCTTGGCGATGCGCAGGTCGGCTTGCACCGCTGTGCCGTCGAGCAGGTTGGTTTCCATCCATTCCGTTATCAGCGCCGGATCGAATGCCCGCATCATGTCCTCGGCTTCGCGGCAGATGCGCTGCAGGTATTTGCGTACGTCGTCGGTGGACAAGCCTTCGGATTCTGATGTCATGGTGACCTCCTTGCCGTGTGGAACCGCAACCCGGATCCTTGTCCTTGTTGCAGCAAGGGGCGTGCCGCATGGCGTCTGCGGGCATACGCCCTGGGGACTACCCGATCACGGCGGACGAATGTGGCCGCGGGGCGCCTTGGCTCATATGCATCCAATCGACCATCCCCGCGTCAGGTGTATAGCCGTCCACCAGTTGCAGGAATAATTGGCGTACGGCGAGGCAGTCCCCCGCCTGGATGCTGAGATCGAGCTGGCGTAGGGCTTCGCACAGTGCCTCCCACGAAAGGTGTGATTCATTGGCTCGCATGATCATGGGATGCTCGGTGGGGGTGACGTTCTCGCCGATCAATAATTCCTCGTATAGTTTTTCTCCCGGACGCAGGCCGACGAACATGATGGGTATATCGCCGTGTGGGTTCTGGGGGCTGCGGACGGTAAGGCCCGAGAGCCTGATCATGTTCACCGCCAGGTCCACGATCCGGACCGGGTCGCCCATGTCCAGCACGAAGACATCCCCGCCTGTGCCCATGGCGCCAGCCTGGATCACCAATTGGGAGGCTTCGGGAATGGTCATGAAGTAGCGCGTCATTTCAGGGTGGGTAACCGTGACCGGCCCACCGCTGCGGATCTGCTCTCGGAACAATGGGATGACGGAGCCGGATGAGCCGAGTACGTTGCCGAAGCGCACCATCGTGAAGCAGGTGCGGTTCTTTACGGCGTTGGTGCCTGGAGCGTCATACAGATGCGGCGCCGTTTCGGCGGCGAGCGCCTGGAGTACCAGTTCGGCCATGCGCTTCGAGCTGCCCATGGTGCTGGTAGGGCGAACCGCCTTGTCGGTGGAAATCAGCACAAAGTGGCGTACGCCGGACCGCAATGCGGCTTGGGCGGCGTAGAGCGTGCCGAACACGTTGTTGCGGATGCCTTCTGTCATGTTCTGCTCGACCATGGGCACATGTTTATATGCCGCAGCGTGGTATACCGTATGGACCTGCCATACGGACATCACATCAAACAGTCGGGCCTCGTCGCGCACCGAAGCGAGGATGGCGACAATCTCGATGTCCAGTTTTTGCTGCATGATGCGGGCGTCCAGTTCTTTCTGGATGCTGTACAGGTTGAATTCGGCATGCTCGTACAGAATCAGCACCCGAGGCCTGCAGCCCAGGATCTGCCGGCAGAGCTCAGCGCCGATTGAGCCGCCTGCACCTGTGACGAGCACGGTCCGGTCACGAATGCAGCGCTCGAAGAGCTCAGGGCGCGGCTGCACCGGATCGCGTCCCAGCAGATCGGAGATATCCACCTCCCGAAGCTCGTCGACTTTGACACGTCCGTTGGCTACGTCCAGCAAGCCCGGGATGGTGCGCACGCTGATGCCCAACGGCGTTAACTGGCTGGCGATCTCGGCGCGACGAAAGCGCGATGCCGAGGGGATGGCCAGTAGCACCTCATCAAGTGCTTTGTTCAGGAATAGTGTTGGAATTTCTTCGGGGCCATATACCGGTACCCCGGCGATGACACGTCCTGTCAGATCGGGGTTGTCGTCGATGAAGCAGACGGGGTGTCGATCGCCGCCCTGGCGCAGGGCCCCCAGCAGTTGATTGCCCGCCGCGCCCGCGCCGTAGATCGCAACGCGCAGGCGTTGTGGGCGACGGGGCAACAGCACGCTTGCGGTGCGCGCTTCGCTCGGGCGCGCGCCGTGCTGGAAATACTGGCGCATCAGCAGCCGTGCACCACCTACCAATGGCGTGCACAGCAGCCAATACAGTATGGCAATGGAGCGAGGTGTAATGATGGCCGGCGGCTTGAACAGCAACGTGGCGCCGATCAGTGCGGATGCGATGGCGACGGCCCCTGCTGTGAGCAGTATGGTCTCGTGGCCTGCATAGCGAGTGACGGTACGGTATAAGCCGAAGCGCGCGAGTATGGGCAGTGTGACAGCGGGTGCCATGGCAAAAAGCCAGGCATGCCCGCCCAGGGGTTGTACAAATGAGGCATCGTCCATGCGCAGGTAGAACGCCAGCCACAATGCCAGCCAGATCAGCATGGCGTCCAATGAGATCAGCAACAGCCGCTTCTGGTTGCGCGGCAGGGCCAGCAGCCGCTCGCTCAGGGTCGGTGCTTGCGCGGACGAAGCCAGTTGCTTGCGTGTCGTCATGCTAGTGTTCATGGCTGGCCTTTGATGCTTGATGCGGGAGGGGGCGATCGTCGGTTCCCGCCTGGCTGTGCGGTTGTGCGTGGGTGCCGCAGTGGCGGGTATGTGGTCGTGCGGGGTTGCCGACGACGGTTGTATAGGGAGACACGCTGCGCGTGACCACGGCGCCCATGCCGACGACTGCACCTTCTCCGATGACAATGCGTTGGCCCGGCCTGCTTTGCCGGATAATGGCGCCTGTGCCGATATAGGCGTGGTCTTCGACGACGATGCCGCCATTGCAGCAGGCATGCGGCCCAAGCGTGACGAAGTCGCCGATGATGCAATCATGGGCAACGTAGGCATACATATTGGCGTGAAACCCTTGGCCGATGCGTACATTCGCCGTCACCAGTGAGAACGGGCTCAAAATGGCGCCGGGGCCGATCTCGCTATGCGCCAGGGTGCAGCTGTTGGGCGCCGCAATGGTGAAGGGAGAGGCCCCTCCCGCACACAGTAATCCCGTCAGACGCTGGCGGCAGCGGCTGTCGGCGATGGCGATGTTAAAGCGCAGGCAGCCCGCTTGCGCAAGAAACTGTTCGGGGCGCAGCACATCGTGTCCGTTGCAGTCGCCCGCCCTCTGCTGCTCATCCACGAACAACAGCCGATAGCTGCCCGGCACCGCACTTGCCGCGAGCATCAGTTCAGCAACAGCCATGGTTTCTCGACCATGCCCACCGGTGCCGACGATTGCATACACATCCATGGCGCGCTCCTCAGGCGTGGTTGGCAGCGGGTGTGGCGATATGGCAGGACAAGACTGGATTGGGCATGACAGCTTGGACTGCGGCCTCGGCTGTGGCCGCCTCGTGCATGACATGGGCAAGGGTGTCGCAGGTCAGCGCGATCTCTGCTTGCGTGAGCGTGGGGTGCACCAGAAACATGAGGGCAGTGTCGCCCAGTTCGCGCGCCACGGGCAGGCGGGTGCGTGGACGAAAGCTCGTGCCATCGAAGGCCTTTTCCAGATAGATTTCGGAGCATGATCCGGTATAGCAGGGCACGCCGCGTGCGACTATGGCTTCGACGATCATGTCGCGTGTCCAGCCTGTGCGCAGACTGCCGGGCTCGACGAAGACATAGCATTTGTAGGCGGCATGGGCGATGTGGCTGGGCGTGCTGGGCACGCGAAGGCCGGGCAGCTTTGCAGCGGCATCCCAGATTCGCTGAGCGTGTGTGCGGCGCGCGGCGTGCCAGGCGGGCATACGGCTCAACTGCAGGCGGCCGATCACCGCCTGGGCTTCCAGCATGCGCCAGTTGTGGCCAAATTGCTCATGCAGCCAGCGGAAACCGGGCGGATGATTGGAGGCGTGCACCGCAGCCCACGATTTTCCATGATCTTTAAGCGACCAGACGCGTGACCACAGATCGCGACGGTTGGTGGTAACCATGCCACCTTCTCCGCCCGTGGTCATGATTTTGTCCTGACAGAAAGACCATGCGGCAATGTCGCCCAGGCTGCCCACCGGGCGCCCTTTGTAACGAGCGCCGTGTGCCTGGGCACAGTCCTCGATGACAGCAAGGTTATGTTCGCGCGCCAGATCCACGATGGGGTCCATATCGCAGGGCCAGCCTGCCAAGTGAACGCAAATGATTGCGCGCGTGCGAGGGCTGAGCACTGCGCGAATCGTGTCGGCAGTGATGTTCTGGCTGTCGCGGTCAACATCCGCGAATACGGGGGTGGCGCCTGTATTGACGATGCTGGACGCAGACGCCAGGAATGTACGCGGCGTCACGATGACTTCGTCGCCGGGTTGGATGTCGAGTGCCCGGAGTGCGGCGTCCAGCGCCAGTGTTCCATTGGCCAGGGCGACGCCGTAGTCGCAGCCGACCCAGGCGGAAAACTCGCGCTCGAACTGGCGGCCCTGCTCGCCGGTCCAGTAGTTGACCCGGTTGGACATGATGACGCTGTGCACGGCGTCGGCCTCTTCCTTCGTGAAGGACGGCCATGGCGAGAAAGGAGTATTCAGCATGGTGGACGAGCCCTTGGAAATGGTGAGAGAAAGGGGGGGCGAAGCGTATTGAATCGTTGGTGGTGATGGCAATCGACGGGTGGTATCAAGACTGCGCTAATGCACTGTTTGCCCACCCTTGTCGAGATTGGGGGCCGTAGCCGTGCCGCCTGTGGCGTGGGTGGTGGCTATGGCTTGGGTGGGGAGGCTGTCGAGGGAGGACGCGGCGTTATCAGTGCTGTCGGGCCGATCCGCCGTGTCGTCGTCGTAGCGCCTGACGGTGGCCATGCCCGGCATGCTGACTCCCTTTCGGCCCAGCACCACCGGGATAGTCTTGAAGAAAATATATAAATCCAGCCCTGCACTCAGCCGGTGTACGTACTCGTCATCCAAGGCAAGCCGCGTTTCCCAGGGTAGGGCGTTGCGCCCGCTGACGGCTGCCAGGCCTGTAATGCCGGGCAGCACGTCGAAGCGCCGCGGGTGGCGCGCCTGCAGCCGTTCTCGGTATTCGGGCAGTAGCGCGCGTGGGCCTATGAGGCTCATTTCGCCGCGCAGCACATTGAGAGTCTGTGGCAGTTCGTCCAGGCTGCTGGCGCGCAGCCATTTGCCAAAACGCGTCAGGCGCTGCTCATCAGGCAGCAGAATGCCTTGGGCGTCGCGTGCGTCCGTCATGGAACGGAACTTGTACAGGTGGAATTCGGCTGCATGCTGGCCCAGGCGCCGCTGGGTGAACAGGACGGGGCCGCCGAGCATAATCCGCACCATTAAGGCCACCGCCAGGAACAGCGGCCATAACAGCAGCAGAATGAGCAGCGTGATTGACAGGTCGAACCAGCGCTTGCCTCGCCGTTTCCAGAAGTGTGTCATGGCGTCGTTTCCGTATGGGGACGCCAGTGGCGAGAGTCGGACAGGCCGGCCGCCAATTGCCGGTAGAAGGCCAGCATATTCTGCCAATGCGTGTCGCGTTCGTAGCGCTGCTGTATCCGGATGCGGGCCTGAATGCCCATCTCGCGGCGCTGCTCGGATGTGAGGTTGGCGGCAGCCTCCATGGCAATCCGCAGCGCCGGTGTATCATGCGGCGGCACCAGCCAGCCATTGTGGTTGGGTGTGATGACTTCATTGCAGCCATTGATATCGGTGGCGATTACCGGCAGGGCCATGGCCCCCGCCTGCAGAACGACATTAGGAAAGCCTTCGCGGTAGCTTGGCAGAACCAGCACATCGGACATGGTCATCAATGGCCGTACATCCTGCATGAATCCCAGCGCATGAATGCGCGGATGCGATGCAATGAGGTTCTGCTCATACGGAGAGATGGGGGCGGTGATATCCAGCGCTCCCGCCAGGGCAAGGTGGGCAGTGGGCGGCAGCGCGTCGAAGGCAGCCAGCAGCTCGTGCAGGCCCTTGTCCCGATTGAGGCGGCCGACATAGCAGTAGACCAGGGCATCAGTTGGGATGGTCAGTTGTGTCCGCAGCGCGGCGGCAGCCTCGGACAGGCCCGGTGCATCGCGATCGTACAGTCGTGTGTCCACCCCGGCGATGTTTCCATGGCCGATCACCTGCAGTGGCTTGCCGGTGATATGGTGATCGCGAAGGTCTGCCAAGACGCCCAGGCCTTCTGGGACGACACGTGTGGCGGCCGCACAGACCAGCCTGTCGACAGCAATGAGAATACTGCGCTTGAAGCCACGTTCGGTTGGGAATACCAGACCGGTAAAGGTGTGCACACGCACCGGTACGCGGCAGAGCCATCCGGCGATCATGGCAATCAGACCCGCTTTGGCGGTGTATGAGTGAATGATGTCGGGCCTCTCGCGACGCAGCAGATGCATCATGCGGACGATGGCGTATATGTCTTTGAGCGGGGCGATGCCGCGGGCCATAGGTACGCCATGCACCATCACACCCTCCGCGTCGGCGACGCATTGGGCGTCAGGGCCGGGAGAAGTTGCCAGTTCGACGATGATTGAGCCCCCGAGCGCTTGTGCGAGGAAGCGGGGCTGGTCTTGCAGAATCGTGAGCAGCGTTTCGGGCACAGTAGTGACGACAAGTAGCTTGTGGTGGGTCATACGGGCAACCTCTGTACCGGCACATAGACAACCCGCGCTTTGCGGCTGTGCGCCATGGACAGCACAAGCACGATAAGCAGGGGAGCGAACATCCACTTTTGCCGCAGCGCAATGCCCAGGTTGGCTGTGGTGAGAGCAAGCAGAATCCAGGCAGAGATGGCGTACAGCCACATATAGGCGCGGTTGCCGAAGAATGTTGCGCGGCGGCGGATCAGTGCCCACAGAATGCCCGCGATGAACAGAATGAGCAGCAACACGTTTTCCGTTGCGGCTACCAGGCCGAACATGCTGCCCGCTTCATTTGGAAGCGGCCTGAACATGTAGGTGGCGAGCTGTTCGGGCAGGCTCATGCCGGCGATGTCCACGCTGGCCGTGCCGTCCAGGTTGCCCTGTTGGCGCTGCTCGATATAGTTCATGACGTCGGCGGCTGAAGCGTTTTCGCTGACGCCCGCGTACTTCAGCCCGAAAGGCACCATTGCGGATGCGGCGGCCAGTGCTGCCACGCCCATCACAATGCGCGCGCTCAGCGGCAGCCCGCGCTGAATGACTTGTGACCCGGCCAGCGCCATGACCATGAGGCCGGCCATATGGGGGCGTACCGCCAGCATGATAGGAATTGCCAGGATGAACAGGCCGGCCCGTTTGCGGAAATCCAGCGCCGCCCACATGCTGAGCGTGGCTGCCAGGAAAGCGGGTGCGTCCTTGCCGATGGCTGACGACCAGAAACTGACGGACGGCAACAGCACGACTGCCAGTGCCGTCAGGCGGATCAAGCGGGATTTGTCCGCGCTGACGCTGCGCAGGCTGGCATCGAAGGCAATCAGGCCGACGCTGCCGAAAAGGTTGTAGAACAAGAAACAGCCAAGATAAGACAGGCCTAGCACGTGTATGCAGAACCAGGTCAAGTACTCGATCGCGGCCGACCCTGCACTGAAACCGGCGGGACCCTGCAGCGCCGTCAGATAATACCCGCGCGCATCGCTGACATTGCTTTGCGTATAGACGAGATACACCATGCACAGGGCTGTGTGCCAGGCATAAAGGAACAGCGCCCGCCTGCGCGAACATTGGAAGCGGCGTGCGATGGCGAGCATGATCAGCAGCCCCGCGAGAAAGACGAGCGTGGCGGAAATAACATGCCAGGAGGTGGAAGCGAGCGTCATGGCGTGGTTCTCATGGGCGTACCGAGGCAGCCTGCGGGTTTTGTGCCAGCACTTCCTGCCAAAGGCTGTGGTAACGGGCCAGCATGCGCTGGATGTCAAAATTTGCCGCGATGCGCGCGCGGCATGCGATCCGCCTCACCCGCCATGTTTCGGGCTCGGCCAGTGCGGCAATCGCCGCCTGCATTGCATCGGCCAGGCTTGTGGCGTCGCGCCGTGGGGCAAGCCATCCGGTATCGCCGATGATCAGTGCCGCATCGCCCACGTCGGTGCTTACGCAAGGTGTGCCACAGGCCATGGCTTCTGCCA
This sequence comes from Pusillimonas sp. TS35, assembly GCF_009857885.1. Classification (GTDB taxonomy): domain Bacteria; phylum Pseudomonadota; class Gammaproteobacteria; order Burkholderiales; family Burkholderiaceae_B; genus Allopusillimonas; species Allopusillimonas lactea. The sequence continues at coordinate 62,289 of NZ_WWER01000005.1, forward strand.
GTACGTTGGGGAAAGCCTCTCCACGGCTGGACAGTACATGGATGTCCAGGGCGTTCATGAGGTCGGGTACGTCGGACCGTGGGCCGAGCAGCATAAGGCGATCCGATATGCCTGCTGTGTCGGCCATGCGGGCGAGCGCAGCGTTGTTCGCTGTCATTTCCGCACCGGCGAGCAAACAGCTGAAATCTACCCCGCGCTCCCGCAACTGACCCAATGCGGCAAGCAGGTTGCCATGGTCTTTCTGCGGATCGAAGCGAGCCACCATGCCCAGTAACGGCCGGTCGGCGGGCAAGCTAAGCTCGGCGCGCAGGCGCGCGCCCGCTTCTGGGCAGGGTGCCAGAGTGTCCAGGACGTAGCCATTGGGGATGACGGAGATCCGGGTATCGGGATAGCCGATGCTTACGTGCAGCGCGCGCGCTTTTTCTGAGCAGCACGCGATGCGATCGGGCACGATGCGCGACAGTAGGCTGCACAGCCGGATAACGAGCAGCGAGCGCCGCGCATTGCTGTCTATGTCGAAGTTGGCGTGGCGGATACCCCATACAACAGCTGGCGCACTGGTCAGCCGCGCGGCTGTTCCGCCGATCAGATCGGCATGGTAGAGCCAGGTCTGCACCACGTCGGGTTTGACTCTGCGCAGTGTCCGCACCAAGCGCATCAGGCCATGCACAGTGAGGCGGCCGCGCGGCATGCCCAGGCAGGTCACGGGTATGCCGGCACGTTCGAGCCGTTCGCCGTATACGCCCATGTCCATCATGGAGATGACCTCGTGCTGGTACAGACCGGGGTCGTCCGACGAGCAGAGCCGGAACAGCGCGCCTTCCGCGCCGCCGTTATTCAGACCGGTGATGATGTGCAGCACCTTCATGACACCCTGGCCATCACATTGGATTCTTCGTTTTCCAGCCAAGCCTGGAACATCAGGATGCACCAGAGCCGGTTGGCATAGTCGCACTTGCCGCTCAGATGGGCTTCCCACGCGGCTTGCACGCTCTTGTAATCGAAATAGCCCTCTGCCAGCAGGCGATAGGGTGCAAGCAGAGATTGGGCCCAGTCGCGCAGCGGGCCGCGCAGCCACTGGGCCAGTGGTACTGAAAAACCCATCTTCGGACGGTCGATCAGTGTCGCAGGCACATAGCGCTGCAAGACTTGGCGCAGCATCCACTTTCCTTGGCCGCTATGAATCTTGTAGTGCAGCGGCATGCGCCAGGCCAGTTCCACCACCCGGTGATCGAGCATGGGTACACGTACTTCCAGACTGGCGGCCATGGAGGCCCGATCGACCTTTACCAGAATGTCATCGGTCATATAAGTCTGGGCGCTCATGGCCATCATCCAGTGCTCATAGCAGTCCACGTCGGGCCACGACTTAGGCGTGGCCAGCAAGCAAGGCGGTTCGGTAGCGCCTTGAACCAGGCGTTCGGGTTTGTTCCAGTGGCTGCTGAGCTGCAGGAAGAAATCCTGCGCGCTGTGCGCGGGCAGCAGGCTGGCCAGCTTGTGCATGCGCTCGCCGCTGACAGATCGCAGGCTGCCAGGCACCAAGGGGCGCAGTTGGCCAAGTGCGGTGTTCCACGCCGGAATGGACATGGCTGCCAGGCTGTTCGCTACAACTTGTCGCACGGGTGCTGGCAGACGGCTGATACGTCGCCACATGTCCGGCGCGTAGCGATAGGTGTCATACCCCCCGAAAAGCTCGTCACCGGCATCACCGCTGAGCGCGACAGTGACATGCTGGCGCGCCAATCTGCTCACGAGAATCGTTGGAATCTGCGAGCTGTCGGCAAACGGCTCGTCATAGATACCCGGCAGCTCTTGTACGATTGCCAGTGCGTCGCGCGGTTGGGCGACGATCTCCGTGTGATCGGTACCCAGGTGGGCCGCCACCGCGCGTGCATGTTCGGCCTCGTCGAACCGCTTGTCGTCGAAGCCGATGGTGAAGGTGCGCACAGCGTTATGGCTCTGCGCCTGCATGAGCGCTACGATGGTGCTGCTATCCACGCCGCCACTCAGGAAGGCCCCCAACGGCACATCGGATTCCATTTGCAGGGCTACGCTTTCGGCCAGCTGCTTCTCCAATGCCTGCACGGCCTCATCGGCCGAGCCCGTAAAGGGATCTGCCCTACCTGCCTGTATGGCATCGTTCAGTGTCCAGTATGGCTGCGGCTGGGTGTCGCGGGCGGCATCGGGATTCGACAACGACAGGCCCACGTAGTGACCGGGTCGCAGTTTCTGGATGCCTTCGTAGATAGAGTATGGCGTGGGGATGCTGGCATGGCGCATCAGCAGCGTGAGCGCAGCACGATCCACCTGGCCGGTGAAGCCTGGGGCGGCGCGCAGGGCCTTTAGCTCCGAACCAAATACAAACATGTCCTGGTTCCATCCCCAGTACAAGGGTTTTTCGCCCATGCGGTCGCGGGCCAGTGTGAGATGCAGCGTCAGACGGTCCCACAGACCCAACGCGAACATGCCCACCGTGGCCCGCAGTGTCGCTTCCACGCCCCATGCCGCAAAGCAGGCCAGCAGCGTCTCGGTGTCTGAATGTCCGCGCCAATGGGCGGGTGCGCCGCCTTCCTTCTCCAACTGAGCACGCAGCGTGCGGTGGTTGTAGATTTCGCCGTTAAAGACCAGGACATAGCGGCCGCAGGCAGATTGCATGGGCTGTCTGCCTGCGGCGCTCAAGTCGATGATCGACAGCCTCCGGTGCCCGAGCGCCAGACCGGCGCGATGGTCGACCCACGTATCCGCACCGTCAGGGCCGCGATGTGCGATCGCGTGTGCCATACGCGCTGCGGTATGTTGGAGCGTCGCGGTGTCGCGCGGTGCAAAGATGCCGGCAATGCCACACATAAGCAAGATTCCTTCTTTGTGGATCAGGCGAGTTCTTCGTACATCTTGGCCATCCGGGCGGACCATACGTCCAGGTTGAACCGGGTTTCTATGGTGTCTACAGCAGCGTGCGACATTGCACGCCATATGTCGTCGGGCATGCGGGCGGCCCGTATCACTGCGTCGCGGAATGCCGGCTCATCGCGGGCGCACACAATGCCGTTGACGCCATTGGTGACGAGCTTGTCGATGCCGGGAGATTCTGTGACGATGGGGACGACGCCGTGGGCCATGGCTTCGAGCAGGGCGTTGTTTCCGAATACAAGGCGTGCAGGAAGTACAAAGAAGCGAGCGCGCGGATACCAGGTCGCGGTGTCCACAAAACCATGCAGCGAGAGGTTGGCATCTTCGTATTGCCGTACTTCATTCTGCAGGGCGCGGTCGGTAGGAGTCAGGTAACCGTTGTCCTGCAGACCCAGCATTACAAATTTCTTGTCGGCAAGCGCCTCACTGCGTGCGGCGCGCGCCACCCAGTCGGGATGGCGCACGTGTACGAAGCGGTTGGCCCACAGGAAGTCCACGTTGCGCGCGGCTTCCGTGCTGGCGGGTGCCGGTATGCTGGCGGCATTAGGGATGAAATACAGCTTGCGGCTGCCCGCCTTGGCCAGCAACGGTAGCATGTACGGTTCCTTGTACCAGACAGCATTGGCAGCCTTGTAAGCGCGCCCGATCAGCAGTCGGGTACTGAAAGAATAGGTATCGATGGAGCCTATATCACCTCGTTCTACGACGATCCAGTCGGCCTTGTAGTAACGCAGCAGCGGTAGGTAGAACGCCGTGAACCGGCCGCCAGCATACAGTTCAACATGGTTGTAGGGGCCGTCCCGAAGCAATGCAGCGACTTCGCGTAGCCGTCGCACGGGATTGGCGCCGAGCAGCATGAGGCGGTGCTGGGAAGCATCCAGGCTGGCAAAGTGCCGTGCCGAGTCCCCCCGGACATCGCAGGTCGCAATCGTGAATGCGTAGCCTCTGCGGCCGAGCATTTCAATCTGCGGCACATTCTTGGCTGCGAAGGTGTCGATGCCCAGTATCAGGACCTTCTTCATGTATCCCCATCCCCTTGCGCCGCGCAGCCTTTCTCAGCGTAGCCGCTTGCAGCTTGCTCATCCGTGCCGCGCGGTTCGCAGGCGGCTTCTGTCCTACCTTGGCCTTTCCCGCAGCGCACGTTTGCTGCCTGTGGCACCGGCGGGGCTGACGTTCAATGCAGCAGGGCGGCGTAAAGCCTGCGCTTATCTTCTGTCTCGAACTCAGAGTTGTGCCACAGCAAGGTGAAGCAGCCAGCCACTGACCGGCAGGCGTCCTTGAGCTGTCGAAACTTTTCGTGTGCTGCGTCGCCGGTGCCCAGGCCCAGGTAGCGTGGCGCCATGATCGTGCATTCCATGGCGATGAGCGGACGGATGCGCAGATTCAACGCAGCCTGCTCCACCGGGTCGAAGGCAGGGTATTCAAAACATGTCCCACAGCGGAAACCGGGACGGTCGGCATAGCTGAGGGTGCTGTCATAGTGCATGCCCACACTCTCCCAGTTGCGCAGCGTGGTCGGGGTTTCCCAGCGCAAGATATGCATACGTCCGCCCCATTCGAGTTGAGAGATGCCTTCTTCAGCACATATTTGGCGCAGATACGACGCTTCGCGCGCAAAAGCGTGGGGGTCGCGATAGGTGTGGTAGCTGGGGTGCAGGCCGATCTCATGCCCGCGTGCATGGATGCGTCGAAGCAGGGCGCGGATAGCCGGATGCCCGAGTTCATATGTGGCATCCATGCCCGGGTTAGTGCGGCCGCAAATAAAATAGAACGCACTGGTCAGGCCGTGTCGGTCGGACAGGTCCATAATCCAGTCGAACGTATTGTTGGGATCGCCCGCCAGCAACTGATGGCGGGTGGCCATGCGGATAAAGGGAGCACGCAGCACTTCACGCATGCTTCGACCGTTGATGAGGTCGCTGAGCATCATGCGCATTAAGTGGGGAGGACCGCTGAAGCCGTAGCGGCTTGGCCAGTCGACATCGTGTGAGATGCGCATTGAGAAGGTTGACCGCTGGCGCGGAAACTGCGGCCACACGCGATTGATGGCTTGCCCAAGTATGGCTAACCATTCGTCCACCACCGGGCGCTCCAGGTAGCCGTGCCGCAGGGCGTGCGAGGCTGCGGCAGGGAACCGCTGGTGCTCGTCCCGTTCGGGGCGGCCCACTTCTTCCTGGCGGCTCAGCATCCAGTAAGTGAGGCCAAGGATGTCGTAGTTGACAGAGATGCCCTGTGCATCGGGCTGAAAAATCGGCGTATACAGGTTGGCGCCGCCTGGCGCGGGTAGCTTCCCGGGTAGCGCGGGCGCCCAGCCTTCGGCGGCCGCATCCCAGCGTGCACATGGCAAATCGGAATCGGCTCGGGTGAATGTGGAAGCGTCTGTCTGCAGCAGCAAGCGTCGATTGCTGCCGTGCAGGCCGAGGCGTACGCGCCGATCGTCCTCGACTGTCAGGGTGAGCGGCGCGCCAAAACGCTCGATCAACACAGCCTCCAGCCATTGCAGGGCAGCGGCGCTATAGCCGACATCGCTGCCACGGGCCGCTCCGGGTCCGCGCACGCCCATAAAAGCATTGCGCCGTGCGCCGCTGTTCGCTGCATCCGACCTCGTTCCCGAAGCCGCCATGCGCGCGGTTGTGACTATGCTTGTCATCGCGTCAGCCCTGTTGCTTGAGTGACTTCAGGAAACGCATGAATGCGTAGAGCCGCGAGGGACATTTCCAGACCGCGAAGTACGGCGTCTGCGTGCTGTTGAACTGGCGTACCGACGCCTCCACAGCAGGGTTCATGCTGCCCTCGAAATCGAAGCGGCGCGTGCGTCCGGACAAATACCGTATTACCTCGCGCACGAGCAGCGTTGCCGCGCCGCTGGTCTTGTATTGTTGGTCGAGTGTGTTGATCAACCCGTAGGCGCTGCTCTCATCCCAGACAATGAATAGTGCGGCGTGCATGCGATTATGGCTGTCGAACGCACCCAATGCACAGGAGGCCTGGCGGGCGTGGCCCTGTTCGTAGATGCGCAGGAAGACATCCCACGAATACAGGATCCGGGTATTGCGTTGACGCAGCGACATGACATGGTGGTCATAGAAAGTTCGCGCCGGAATGCCAAACTCTACACGCAGATTCTTCTCGGCCTTGCGCAGGTCTTGCCGCTTGCCGTGCTGAAACTGGGCACAGACGAAATCTGGATCGGAGATGTCATTCAGGATATAGGTATAGCGAGTCGTTTGCTGGTAGCCGGCCCAGTAGAAAGGCAGCCAATTGGTCTGGGAGTAATGCCAGCGCTGCTCAAAATAATCGTGTGCGGGCAACTGCTCCATCAGTGCGTTCATCAGTTTCTTTTGCTCGCTTAGGCGCTTCATGCCGCACGCCGGAAGGTGCCGGAACCACGGCCCCATGGTTTGCGTGAGCGGCGGATGCACGATGAGCCGCATCCCCAGATGGCGTTTCATGTAATAAGGCATGGCCGCAACGATCTCACCTTCGTCCCACACGACGCTGACATCCCAATTGTCCGGCCCCGCCGCCGCATCCAGCCACCAGCCGCGGCTGAAGAGAGGTATCGACGGCTCGATTTCGCACAGCGCCTGATAGGCTTCCTTGCCGCTGATAGCGGTGCGAACCGTGGAGGCAGGCGGGTTATTCGGCGTGGTGGTCGCCCGGGGCGTCCGCGCGTCGGGCGCCTGGACTCGGCGCCTATCGGTCTTGCGCAGCACGGAGGTACCGAGTGAAACGAGGTTTGTCATGCGGAGAGTCTCGTTGATTCAATATGCTCGTCGGAGCAGATAAAGGAAGCGCGCCGCTACGAAGAGCAGGCTGACTGCAAGCGCCGGCAGCCATAGGTCATACGGCTCGGTGAAGAAGGTTTTTGCGGTGATGAGCGGTGTCATGCAGAGCGCCCCCCAGATCAGGGCGCTCAAAGAGGGCCTCAGTAATGCGGAGGGCGAGTTGCCCACGCGGAGAGTGATCCATATCAGGTAGCCGACCCAGCAAAGCATGCTGCCGATCGAGAACAGCGCCACAGTCAATACGAGATCGCCCAAGAGGCCGCCGGCAAGGATGGCGGTGACGCGCACCGCGAAGACAATCATATAGAACACCAGACCTTCCCGTTGCACTTCGAGTACCGGGATTAGGGTGCTGAGCGGGGAGGCTATGAACCGCACATACAGCCAAGGCGCCATCCACTGCACCAGTACACCCGCTTCACGCCATGCTTTGCCGAACACGAAGGCAAAGAGATCCGGTGCGGTGAAAACCAGCACCATGACGATGGGCATGGCGATCTGCGCTAGTTTCTCGTAGACCGTACGAACCAGCGCCCCTAGTCGGGCATCGCGGTGTGCCTGGGAGGCATTGACCAGCAGCACTTGAGCGATCGCACTGCCCAGCACGGTCATTGGCAGCCCCAGCACGCGATTGGCCAACGCATACAGACCTGCTGCGCCAGCACCGAACAGATAGGCGAGCAGGATTGTTGGGAGTTCGCGTCCCGCGGCATCCATCAGATTCGACCAAGTTGAGAACATCGGGAAATTGCGATAGCGCATCGCTGCCAAACGCATACCCGTCCAGCTTACGTGCCGAAACACCCCGCTGGCTGCGGCACTGCGCCCCAAGGCAATGCAACCCGCGCCTTGGCCCAGGGCATGTCCAAGCAGCAGCGCCAGCGGACCCAGGGACACACCACCCAGCTGCATTGCCAGGGTGGCTCCAGTCTGTTTGAAGCGAGTACGAGCAACCAGCCCGTATGACTTGCGGCGCAGCGCCCAGAATCCCAACACTTGGCTCAGGCTGCCCAGCAGCAGGCCAAGTGGCAGGACCCACATGTAGGGGGTGAGCGCCTCGCCGTCCATGATCCACGCCAGCCTGTCTCCCCAAGCGTGGATCACCACCGCGCTCAAAGCCGTCATGCCCACTGCAACCAACATGCTGAGTACGGCGATGTTTGCGCCGTCTTCTTCCGCTGCCGGCAGGGGAATCGCCTCGTCGTAACACAGGGTGCATACACTCAAGAGCATTATCAGCATGGCGGTGTAGATGGCCAACAGCCCGAACTCGTCCGGCGTATACAGACGCGTGAGCAGAGGCGCGGCGATGATCAGCAGCAGCTGTGAACCTGCCGTGCCTCCGACCAGTAGCGCCACACCCCGCGCAAACGGATTGTTCGGCAGCCGCAGAAGACTCCACGGCATGGGTCTCTGAGTCATGCAACGATCTCTTGCAGAAGGTCGGCAATGCGTTGCTGTGTTTCTTCATTCAAGTAAGGGTGCATGGGCAGGCTCAGTACTTCCCGCGCTGCGGCATTGCCGCGTGGAAGGTGTGCATGGGGATTTTCCACGGCTGGCTGCTTATTCAACGGCACTGGATAGTGGATAGCGGTAGGGATGCCCGCTTCGCGCAGTTTCTCCTGCACCGTTTCACGATCCGCCACGCGCACTGTGTACTGGGCGTACACGCTGACATTGTGCGCCTCTATGCGCGGAGGGATTGCCGCGCCCGAGCCAGTCAGCATGCGCTGATAGCCTTGGGCCACGTGTTGACGTTGCGCGATCTCGTCGGGAAATATCTCCAGCTTGGCCAGCAGGACGGCGGCCTGCAGCGTGTCCAGGCGGCTGTTTACGCCGACGCGCACATGATGATAGCGTCGGCTCTGGCCATGGCGGGCGATCTGACGCATGGCCAGCGCCAGATCGTCATCGTTGGTGAACATAGCGCCGCCGTCGCCGTAGCAGCCCAGTGGTTTGCTCGGGAAGAAGCTGGTGCAGGCAATGGTGCTCAGATTGCACGACATGCCATTCTTATAGCGGGCTCCGAAACTTTGCGCGGCGTCTTCGATGACAGGCAGCCGATGGCGTGCGGCCACGGCGTTAATCGCGTCCATATCGGCGCACTGGCCATACAGCGACACGGGGATAATAGCTCGCGTGCGCGGCGTGATGGCTGCTTCGAGCAGGCGCGGGTTGAGTGTATAGGTGTGCGGATCGATGTCGACATACACGGGTTTCGCACCCAGCAGCGCAATGGTCTCGGCGGTGGCGATATAGCTGAAGCCAGGCGTGATCACCTCGTCGCCGGGGTGTATTCCCAGTGCCATCTGCGCGATCTGCAGAGCATCGGTGCCATTGGCGCAGGTGATGCAGTGTTTCGCACCGACGAAATTCGCCAGTTTGTCTTCCAGTTCGTCCACCTCGGGGCCCAGTATGTATTGGCCGTGAGCCAGCACGCGCGAAATGCGGATGTCGATCTGGACGCGGATCCTGCGCTGCTGCGTCTGCAAGTCTATGAATTCGATCATGGCTGCACCGTGGCGGTTGTCTCTATTTTTGTGAGTGTCTGTCCATCCAGGACATAGTGGTCGCCGGTGTGGGGACACAAAGCCTGCGCATGGCCCGTGGGCGGCAGGGGTAGGCGTTCTCCGTATTCGCTCATCCAGCCCACCTGGCGGGCGGGCACACCCACCACCAGCGCGTAAGCAGGTACGTCCGCATTGACGACCGCGCCAGCGCCTACGAAGGCGTACTCGCCTATCGTTACGCCGCACACAATGGTGCAGTTCGCGCCCAGCGTCGCGCCTCGCTTGACGTGTGTGGGGCGGTATTCGTGCCTGCGCACCACATGCGCTCGCGGGTTGTAGACGTTGGTAAACACCATGCTGGGCCCGCAGAATACGTCTTGCTCCAGAATGACGTCGTCATATATCGACACGTTGTTCTGGATCTTGCAGCCGTCGCCGATACGCGCGCTGCTGCCCACGTATACGTTCTGCCCCAGCGACACCGCCCGACCTATATGGGCGCCTGCGCTTACATGCACAAAGTGCCAGATGCGCGAACCCTCGCCGATCACCGCGCCTTCGTCGACGATGGCCGATTCATGCTGGAAGTAGTTCATGTTTCAGGAACGGGTGGTAGTCGCCCTGCAGGGATGCCAGCGGGGCTGTGCGGATATGGGAGACGGTGTCGATGGCACAGCGGTTGTCATCCAGGCCAAAGCCACGTCCTGCGAGGATCTGCTCATAGCTGCGGATATGCAGATCGGTAAAACCTTCGGAGAATTCAATCTCTTCGCCGTCCACCGTAATAGAGCGATAGGTGCGCTGGCCGGCCTGCCGCAACCGCTCGGGCACATTGTCGATATCGACAGACAGGAACCAACGCACGCGCGCGCGCTCATATTCAAGGAAGCCAGCAGCTTTAGTGGGCGAGTTGTAGTGCACAACGTTCTGCCGCAGGGCGCCAAACACGAAATGCAGCATGTCGAAAAAGTGCACACCAATGTTGGTGGCGATACCGCCGGATTTGCGCAGGTCTCCCTTCCACGAACGCAGGTACCAGTGCCCGCGCGAAGTCACATAAGTCAGGTCCACATCGTATTTTGTATCTCGGCGCTTGCTTGCCACGCGGTCGCGCAGGGCGAGGATGGCCGGGTGCAGCCGTAGTTGCAGGATGGTATTGATGCGCCGTCCAGTGTCGCTCTCGATCTCTTTCAGGCCGTCGATATTCCATGGGTTCAGCACCAGCGGTTTCTCGCAGATCGCATCGGCGCCTGAACGCAGGGCGAAGCGCATGTGCGAATCATGCAGATAGTTGGGCGAGCAGATCGATATGAAGTCGATGGCATGTTCATCGTGCGCACGACGCAACTTGTCGATATGTCGGTCGAAGCGTTCAAACTCGGTGAAGAAGTCTGCATCCGGAAAGTGGCTGTCGATGATGCCGACGGAGTCATTGGGGTCGAGCGCGGCTACCAGGGAATTCCCGGTGGCTTTGATGGCCTGCATGTGGCGAGGCGCGATATAGCCAGCGGCGCCGATGAGTGCAAAATTTTTCATAGAGAAGGATTTCCGTGGGATGGCTCGTCAGGGGCGGTGAGTGGTGTAGTGCAGTCTGTCCTGGCTATAGCCGCTGCCGTAGCGGCTGCTGAAGCGATGGTTGGCCGGGTTGAAGTCATTCAGGATGACGCCGTTGACATGTGAGCCCACTTGGCGCAGACGCTTGGCGGATTCGCCGAGGTCTTCAAGCGTGGTCTGGTCAGCGCGCGCGAGCATAAAGAGCGTGCCAGCCAAGGGAGCCAGTGCAAGCGCATCCGACACTGGAAGCAGCGGCGCCGTATCGAACACCACTACGTCATAGTGGCTCTCCAGTGTTTTAATCAGCTTGGCGGTGCGTTCGGAGAGCAAGATCTCAGCGGGGTTCACCGGTAGTCGTCCGGTTGTGATCAGGTCGACGTTGGGCAGGACCGATGCGTGCAGGCAGGTGTCCAGGGCCTCGCCGCGCAGTATGTCCACCAAGCCCAGTTCGCGCTTCAGGCCGAAATGTGTATGCAGGGCGCCGCCACGCAGATCCGTATCGATCAGCAACACCTTTTTATCGGCCGCGCCGAGGACGGCGGCAAGATTCAGGCTGGTAAATGTTTTGCCCACATCCGCGGTTGGGCCGGCAATCATGACGATGTTGTTGGGTGCGGCCTCGAGGATGGTGTGCAGTGAAGTGCGCAGGCTGCGCAGACTTTCCACGGCGGGGTCGTCGGGCGCCACGCGCGCAAGCACGCGGGGTTCTCCGTGGCGCCGGACGGGCCGGCGCAGTTGGCGGTTGGCGCGCGGCTGCATTTTTGGCACGGTAGCGTACACATGCATGCCCGTACGCATTTCGATATCCCCAGCCCCACGTACGCCGCTGCCCAGCATGCCGCGCAGCAGCGCCAGTGCAATACCGGCGAAAAGCCCTGCTACACCTGCTATGGCCAGGGCCAGCGGCGGATCTGGTCTGACAGGATTCTCGGGGATGATGGCGGGATCGACCACGCGCACGTTGCCGACCTTGCCTTCCTTGATCAGGCGAAGTTGCTGCGTGCTGTTGAGCAGCGTGGCATACAGTTCGCTGGTCACGCGCGAATCGCGCTGCAGGTTCAACAACTGCTGCTCCAGCTCGGGCAAGCCGCGGATATGTTGATTGAGTTCGGCAACTCGGCCTTCGGCGGCGTTGATCTGTGCCGCCAGTGCCCGCATGGTAGGGTGATCCGGTCCGAATTGTGTGCTGTTTTGCCTGCGGCTCTGCTGCAGTTCGAACAATTGCGTCTGTAGCGTGACCAGAGCGTTCAGGGACAGCGAGCCTTCGGTGCCCAGGTCAAATGTGCCGTGCTTGTCGCGGAACGCGGTGTAGCGACTGTCCGCATCGTCCATCTGATTGCGTAGCTGCGGCAGGAAGGAGTCCAGGAAGGAAAGGGATTTCTCTGCCTCGGCGGCTTTGCGCCGGGTATTCTGCTCCACATACATGTCGCCCACTGTATTGAGAATGGTAGCGACACGCGCAGGGTCGCTCCCTTGCAGCGATACCGCCAGCACGCCGGACGGCTTGTTCTTCTCTTGGATGGTCAGTTCTTTCTGGAGCGCCTCCACAACGTGTTGTTGCGAATGACGAACCAGGCGAAACTCGGTTCCGGGCGCTGCGGAGAGTGTGGCCAAATCCAGTGAGCCTGGCCCGGCCGAGGTATTGAACTGCAGAGGTTTTCCCACTGCGCCTTGCGCCAGCGTGACGCCGTCCTGGTCGTGCAGCGCGTAGCCAGTGGCTGTTGCCACCACCGTCATGGGTTTGTTGTAAAGCGCTTCGGGAAGCTCGAACTGGCGCACCTGTATATGGGCCGGCCCCCAGGCGTAATGAGACAGCCACGGCAGGCTGGCGTAGGGCAGGCCGGGTGCATGCTGGGCAAACCAGCGGCCGACCAATGGAAAGTACTTAGGTTCGGCCGTCACATGGAGCCCTAAGTGGTCGCTGGCGCGGCCCACCACCAGGCGCGATTTGAGAATCTCCATCTCGGCGGTGGCGGGCGACTGGATGTTGAACGCGGTCGCAAGCGCCCCCATCACATTGTTGTCGCCCTGATCTTTGTTCTGCTCGACCTGTATCAGGAGATCCGCCTGGTATACGGGTTTGCTGAGTACGACGTAGCCAGCGCCGGTCAGCAACGCGATGAGGATGCTGGCGGCGATGAGCCCGCGAGAATTGAACAAGGTGTCGAGAACGCCAAGCACATCGACGTCATCCTTGCTGTCCGCCGTTGCGACCGCGACTAACTGCTGCGGATCGGCAGGGGTCAGTGGGTAGGCTTGCATGGTAGGCCTCATCGAGTCATGTCGCGGGTGGCGGCGACTGCGCCGTAGCTTGGAAGAATGTTGCTGATCACACGCTGCCACCGGACCACCGGCGCCGGGTCGACAAAGACCATGTCCCGACCCCGCAGCTGGAAGTCTGACGCCAGCACCATGGCAGTCGGTTTGCTGGCATCCAGGTGGTAGATCTGTGCATTACCGTCTTCGCCTTTGCGGATCACATACACCTGGCGGGGATTGCCCGACAGCGGATTGACGCCGCCGGCTTCACCCAGGGCCTGCGCCAGAGTCAGCCGTCCGTCATGCATGGGCTGTGCGCGTGGTACGTAGACGTCGCCCAGCACGAAAACCTTGTTTTCCTGCTGGTTAATGACCTGGAGCAGGTCACCATTGCGCAGCATGATCCGTGAAGGATTGACGCCCGCGTCGGCCAACCGCATCAGATTGATGACGGTGCGCTTCCCATCGCGCGTCAGGACCACGGAAGACCGGTCTGCTTCCTCTGTGAAACCACCTGCGCGACTGATGGCTTCGGGCAGTGTCATGGGCACGTCATTGATGGTCTGCAGGCCGGGGGTGCGCACCTCCCCGTCGACATACACGCGCCCGTTGCGGTACGCCTGTATGCGCACCGTGATCTGGGGCTCGCTGATGTGGCCGACCAGGCGGCGCACGAGCATTGCGCGGATCTGGTATTCGTTCATCCCGGACACGCGGACAGGGCCCAGGAACGGGAACTGGATCATGCCGTCGGGGCTCACGTTGTAGCCATTGCCAACGTCGGGCGCGCCCGGCACTGCCGTGGTAGACGCTGTGCCCGCTCCGCTGAGCGCGAGCTCTGGATGGTTCCAGACGACGATGTTGAGGATGTCTCCAGGGCCCACGAGATAGCGCTCGGGGGGGGTGAACAGTTGCTCGACATCCGGCGCAACGTTCGTCCGTGCGGCATTGGCTTCGCGTGCCAGCAAGTCCGTGGAGATGGGAATAAGCGCGCCCGGAGGTGCGCCAGGCTCATTCAGTTCTTGTTCGACCTTCTTCGGGTCGCCCATATAGACGCCGGGAGAAATGCTGCAGGCAGCCAGAAACAAGGGGAGGGCGGCCAGCGACAATGACGCGGCGGTCCGCTTCGCCAGATGCAGGCGGCGGAAAGCAGGGTGCGTGGTATTCATAGTGGCGAGTTTCCGGGTGCGGGATTCCAGTGTTGAGGGTCTCCCCAGGCGGCGCGTCCGGTGGCATCCCATCACCGCGCATGGCCCGAAACCGGGCAGGCTACCGCAGTGTCCGGTTGCGGAACCGGGCACGTTGCGGCGCGTTGCCTGGGGAGGAGGCGCTGTCCGCGTCGTTGACGACGCTGTTTTCCGATTCGCCCCCAGGCCTCATTCCGGATGTTTCCGGTATTATTTTTGGGGCGCCGGCCACCTCACTGTCCGTGAGGCGATCTTTGCAATCAATGCTTGTCGGGACCTTGCCGCCTTCAGGCGACCTGCACCATATGTGGGCTGAGCTTCACACGGGTCTGTCGACCCAATAGCGACATCAGGACAATCACGCGTTGCGCCGAAGAAACCTGCACCAGGCCCTCCAGCCCTTCCAAGCCTGCGGCGTCGTAATGGCTGATGCGCACCCGGGTGCCCGGAGCTGGCAGGTGTGCCGAATTCGGAAGCGTTTTGAGCTGGGTTTCGCGTGCGCGGATCGCATCGATCAGTACCGACTGAACCTGTGCGTAATTGCCGCCAAAGCTCAGGATGGACAGCACGCCCCGGGTGGAATGCACGGGGCGGATGGATTGTCGGGGCGACGCGGGCCTGAAGAACAGGTAACGCGAGAACATCGGTTCATACGCATGTGTGGCGGGCGCGATACCTCGGCGCGGTATCATCGGATACAGCGGCAGATAGGCCTCATAGCCTTGGCGTTCAAGGTTTGCCAGCGCTACCGATTCTTGACGGGCGTGGGTGTATGCAACAAACCAGTCTCCGGGCGTGGTAGTCGGCAGATCCACTGACCTGTTCTGCGGCGTCTGTGCGGCAGCTTGCCCGATCAATGTCAAATTTCGCATGGATCCCCTCCGTCCCTTCCGCTTCGCCCATCGGTTCATCGTGTCGAACGACTGATCTGGCGAGGGATAACAGTTGTTTTCAAGATGTGTAATTGATAACCGGGACGGGCCTGGCTCTGCCATCAGCCAAAGTGCATAAACCGCAATGCTTACCGTATTTACGCTTACGCCATTCTCTGGAGGCGGGTTATGGGCACGTGATGGGAAATTGCCAGGCGGATTCATACCTGGCGGGTGGACAGCCACGTGCACACCGAAACTGGATTAATCCGAACAGCCAATGAAGGTGGATGCCAACCCGCGGTTTGTTATGCCCGTCGCATGGGCGATAGGCGAGCGGCCAGCGTGAAACGGGTTGCTACAAGAGATGAAATAAAAACGGCGCCCGACCGGGGAAGGTCGGGCGCCGTCCGGGTCAGGGCGGACCAGCGGGCACCAATGCAGATTCCGCGTGTGTTTGCGGAAAGCGGAACCGGCGTTCAGGGCGCCATAGCGGGTTCCGCGCCGCACGGCGCCGCTACCTTGACCGGCCAGCAGCAGGTGGCAAACGCTGTCTCGATCTGCTCGGCATAAGGTGCCAGATTGAACTTATTCTCAGCGACCCAGCGGTCATCGTAATACGTGTCCAGATACCGGTCTCCGTCATCGCAGGCGAGCAAAACGATGGAGCCTTCTCTTTTCTCGTGCTTCATTTCGCATGTCAGTTGCAGGGCGCCGTAGAAACCGGTGCCTGTGGAGCCGCCATAGCGACGCCCAAGCAGCCTGTGGAGAAACCGTATTGCGGCCAGTGAAGCCGCATCAGGCACCTGGATCATGTGGTCAATTACGCTGCGGATGAAGGACGGTTCTACACGAGGGCGGCCGATACCTTCTATCCTGGAGCCTGCGGCGCTTGTAACATCCGCGTCCCCACACGCGAAGTACGTCTGGAAGACCGAGTTTTCCGGATCTACGACGCACAGGCGGGTTGTCAGCTTGCGGTAGCGGATATAGCGTCCGATGGTCGCCGATGTACCTCCTGTGCCGGCGCCCACGACGATCCAATCCGGTATTGCATGTTCTTCTTCCTGCATCTGGTCGTAGATGGATTCCGCGATATTGTTGTTGCCGCGCCAGTCGGTCGCGCGTTCGGCATACGTGAACTGATCCATATAATGCCCGCCGCACGCATCGGCCAGTCGCTGCGCTTCGGCGTACACGTCGCCCGGCCGGTCGACAAAATGGCAGCGGCCGCCGTAGAACGCGATCTGCTCCACTTTCGCCCGGGCGGTGGATCGCGGCATGACGGCGACGAAAGGCAGGCCCAGCATCCGCGCGAAATAAGCCTCCGAGACCGCTGTGCTGCCCGATGACGCTTCGATGATTGTCGTGTCTTCGTTCACCCAGCCATTGCACAGCGCATAGAGGAACAGCGAGCGCGCAAGACGGTGCTTCAGGCTTCCGGTTGGATGTGTCGATTCATCCTTGATGTACAGCTTGATGCCAGGCGCGTCCGGAAGCGGCAAGGGAAGCAGATGGGTATCGGCGGATCGTCTGTAGTCGCGCTCGATAATCTCGATGGCATTGATGGTCCAGTTGCTGCGTTTTGTCATGGCGGTCTCCGTTGGCAGACAGGCGCGGCCGCCTGTGTCGGGCCGCGCTCGATATGGCCGGGAGTGTGCCAGCGGGGCGCGGGTAGCGACAGCGGTATTTCACAAAACGCGTCTTCGTATTTGGCGAATCGTCCTAGCCGTCCATGGGGTGATCGCCCTGCTTGCGCAAGTGCTCGATGAGCCTTGCCACATAGGGCAGGCGTGCCTCTCCGTCGTTGCGCACGCATACGCGAAGCGAGCGCCGGGCCCATGATTCATCCAGAGGCAGGATGCGCACGTTGTCGCAGTTGGCGCTTTGAAGTGCCGAAAACGGCACGATGCTCAGGCCGGCACCTGCGCCAACCATGGCTACCACGGAACTGAAGCTGCTGACCTGTATGCGGATATCCAGTGCATGCCCGAGCGATGCGGCCCGGCGCGTTAGAAATGTGTAGATGGCACTGCCGGCTTGCAGGGTGACGATTGGGTGTTCAAGACATTGAAGGAATGTCACCTGCTCATGCGAAGCCATAGCGTGATCGGCGGCAACCGCTACCATCAGGTGGTCTTCGTGATAGGGGTAAAACGTCAGGCCAGGATGATCCCCCGCCCAGGTGACCACACCGACGTCCGCACTTCCTTCGGCCAGCGCTTCAATAATCTGGTGGCTTACCCTTTCGTGCATCACGATGCGCACTTCGGGTTGTTCGCGCAGAAACCGTTGCAGGTCGCTGGGTAGAAAGGACGCAACTGCGCTGCTGTTTGCCAGCAGCCGAACCTGTGCCTTGACGCCGTGCGCATAAGGCGCCAGCTCGGCATGCATTTCTTCGAGCGCCGTCAGGCAGCCGCGCACGTGTTTGACGATGACTTTACCGGCCGGTGTGAGTGCGACGCCTCGGGCCTGGCGCAGCAGAAGCTGGGCGCCCAACGACTCCTCGAGCCGTTTGATTCGCATGCTCGCCGATGAGGGCGCCAGGAAACAGGCCGCCGCGCCGCCGGTGACACTGCCGCTGTCGGCAATGGCGACGAGAAGCTTGAGATCGGTGAGACTGTAGTGCATGTGGGTTCGCGTTATACGAAAGCTGGTTTCTGAAAAGCCCGTTTGTAGCGGGGGAGCGAATGTCACAGAATTGAAACTATACCGCCAACATACGGTAACAGCCGGGCAAGGCCGCCGGGCTTTCTTACCGCAGACTCAGCAGGGGGAATAGCACATGAAATCCATGGATCATTGGGGCCGCATACAGGCCGCAATCAATGGCGACGAGGTAGATCATCCGCCCATCGCATTCTGGAAGCACTTTCCGGAAGACGATATGCATGTCATGAAATTGGTGCGGCATACCGTGGAGTGGCAGCGCAAATGGGCGTTTGATCTGGTTAAGTTCATGCCGCCAGGAACGTTCAGCGCGGAAGCTTGGGGGGCGGTGTCTGCGTTCGAATCGGCGCAAAATGGCGCCCGCGTCATTATCGAGCCTGCCGTGCGCCAGTATGCCGACTGGGCGCAGATCAAGCCGGTTTCGGCCACGCGTGGCGCATTCGGGCGCCAGAATGAGGCGCTGGCCTATGCCGCGCGCTTTCTGCGGGGAAGCGTGCCTATCCTCCAAACCGTATTCAGCCCTCTGGCTACCGCGCGGAAGATGTCGTCGGACAGGCTGTACGCCGACCTGCGATGCGCCCCCGATGCGGTGGAGCAGGCACTGGAGGCCATTACCGAAACCACCATCGAGTTTGCACTCGCCGCGCTTGATGCCGGCGCGCATGGTGTGTTCTTTGCAACGCAACAAGCGTCAAGCCGGATACTGACTGAAGCGGAATATGAGCGCTTCGGGAAGAAATACGACCTGATGGTGCTGGATGCGATACGGGACAAAACACGCTTCAATATGCTCCACGCCCACGGCGAGGACATCATGGTGCCGCTGCTGTCAGCATATCCGGTGCACATGGTCAATTGGCACGACCGGTTGACCTATCCTTCGCTCGCACAGGCTGTGGCCACACTACCCGGCCTGCTGGTAGGCGGCGTTGATGAATCGCGTACACTCCTGTACGGATCGGATGAAGACATCGCACTCGAGATCCGGGATGCGCTTGAACAGACCGGCGGCAGGCGCCTTATGCTGGCGCCCGGCTGCGTCCTGCACACGGCAACGCCTGATCGCGCCATTGCCGCAGCGATCGCTGCCGTGCGCAGCCCCGAGCACCAAGCATTGTGCGCGTGACCATGCTGTAGCGCAGCAGTTGCGTTACGCGAGTCGTATACGAAAACATACAAGGAGACACTATGCGTTCACGCATCCTCAAAACCCTGTTCAGCCTGTCCCTGGCGTCGTCTTGCCTGGTGTCGGCCAATGCATTGGCTGCATGGCCGGAGGCAGATAAGCCCATCCACCTTATTGTGCCTGCGCCAGGCGGCGCCGGCACAGCCGATACCATCGCGCGGCTGCTTGCCGACAAGCTAGGTGGCAAGCTGGGGGCGAATGTCATTGTCGAAAACCGGGGTGGCGCCAATGGCAATATCGGCGCAGCCATGGCCGCCAAAGCCAAGCCCGACGGATACAGCATTCTGTTTTCGTGGGCAGGCACCTTGGCGGTGAGCCCGCATATCTATAAAGAGCCTGGATTCAATCCGACCAAGGATTTCGAGCCCATTGGGCTGGTCGCCGAGGTGCCTAACATCCTCGTGGTGAACAACACACTGCCCGTCAAGACATTGGGGGAGTTCATCGATTACGCGAAGAAAAACCCCAACGAGCTGAACTTTGGTTCGAGCGGCGTTGGCAGCTCCATGCACATCGCGGGCGAGTTTTTCATGCGTGAAACCGGCACGAAGCTGATGCATGTGCCCTATTCCGCGCCGGGGCAGGCCACCACCAACCTCATCGCCAATGATATCCAGGCGATGTTCCAGTTGGTGCCGGGCATCATCGGCCAGATCAAGAGTCAGCAGGTACGCCCGTTGGCCCTGTTGGCCAAGCAGCCGTCGCCCAGTCTGCCCGGTGTGCCAACAACAGCATCGTTGGGCCATCCTGAGTTATTGTCCTCCACCTGGTTTGCCCTCCTGGCACCGCGCTCGACGCCCGCATCCATCACCGATCGGGTAAACGGCGCCTTGAACGAAATCCTGAAAGATCCCGCCGTCATCGACAAGCTCGGCGCCATGGGCGCCACGACAATCGGCGGCACCCGTCAGGAACTCGCAGCCTATATGGGTGACGAACTGAAGAAGTGGGGCACTGTGCTAAACACTGCGGGAATCACGGCCAAGTAAGGCGGCCCGGGCGCCCGCCGTAGCGGCCGCAAAAACAAACAAGCGCCCCGAGAGGCGCTTGTTTGTTTGATATTCTGGCGGACAGGGTGAGATTCGAACTCACGATACGCCTAAACGTATACCGGATTTCGAGTCCGGCGCATTCGACCACTCTGCCACCTGTCCTGGTGGGGCTGGCATTGCCGGCCTTTTGCCTGCTGCCTTTGCCTACTATCGTGCTAGGCAAGGTATGCGCAGGGCCGGGTCGATGGCAGCCACGCTGTCAGGCAAGTCCGCTATTCTAGCAGCGTTTTTCTAAAAATCAAATCAGCTTGGGCGGATGTGTTGGATCTGTAATCACCGAGATCCAACTCTCTGTTCCCTGCTGGTGGGAAACGCTCGGACAGGTCATAGTGGATTAGCAACCGAGGCCGGAATCTCTGGATCCTGCTGGTATGAAACGCGCGGACAGGTCAGCGGTAAACTATGTGGCGTACGCAGGCGGCACTCAACCACTTATCGAAAAAGGAAGATCATGCTGACAGGTAAACATGCGATTGTGACCGGTTCCACCAGCGGGATTGGCCTGGCCATTGCCCGTGAACTGGCATCCAATGGCGCCAATATCGTGCTGAACGGGTTCGGTGATCCCGAGGCGATCGAAAAAGAGCGCGTCAATATCGAACTGGAGTACGACGTCAAGGTTTATTACCTCAATGCTGATCTTTCCCAAGCGGCGGGTACGCGCGCATTTATTGCGGAGGCTGCTGGCAAGCTGGGAGGGCTGGACATCCTGGTCAACAACGCCGGCATCCAGCATACGGATCTGATCGAAGATTTTCCGATCGACAAGTGGGACGCCATCATTGCGCTGAACCTGTCGGCGGTATTCCATGGCACTGCGGCCGCACTGCCGTATATGAAGAAGCAGGGTTGGGGCCGCATTATTAACATCGCGTCGGCGCACGGTCTGGTGGCGTCGGCGCACAAGTCCGCCTACGTGGCGGCCAAGCACGGTGTGGTTGGCCTCACTAAAGTCACGGCGCTCGAAAATGCTGGCAATGGCGTCACGTGCAATGCGATCTGTCCGGGCTGGGTGCGTACTGCCTTGGTCGAGCGGCAGATCGAGGCGCTGGCGAAAGAGCGCGGCGTGGATATCGAGGCGGCCGCGCGTGAGTTGCTGTCAGAAAAGCAGCCGTCGCTGCAGTTCGTCACGCCCCAACAACTGGCCGGCGCCGCAGTGTTCCTCACATCCGAGGCGGCTGACCAGATGACGGGCACCACGCTCACGCTGGACGGCGGCTGGACGGCGCGCTAAGGCCGAGAAGGGGCGGAAGCAGCCGGCCTGGAGGGCCGCCGCTTCAGCGGCTGAAATACACGCAACGAGCCAACGCGGTGCTGCTCGGTGCCGCGATTCGTTGATGACGACTCAACAGGATTACAGGAATACACAAGCATGCTGTTGGTACTTTCTCCGGCCAAGAAGCTGGACTATGACTCGCCGGTGCGCACGACGCTGCATACGCAGCCGCAGTTCGTGCCACAGGCCGCCGAGCTCATCAAGGTGCTCAAGAAAAAGTCGGCGTCGGACATCGCCACCCTGATGAAGCTCAGCGATGCGTTGGCGCAATTGAATGCCGAGCGCTATGCGGCATGGAAGCCCGAGTTCACACTGAGCAACGCTCGCCAGGCTATTCTGGCGTTCAACGGCGACGTATACGAGGGCCTGAATGCGGCGACGCTCTCCGATGCCAAGCTGAAATGGGCGCAGGATCACGTCGCATTGTTGAGCGGCCTGTATGGCGTCTTGCGCCCGCTGGATTTGATGCGGCCCTACCGGCTCGAGATGGGGACGCGGTTGGCGACAGCCAAGGGCGAAAACTTATACGACTTCTGGGGCGGCACCATTGCCGCTTACCTCAACGAGCGCCTAGATGCGCTGCCGGCGCGCGGCAAGAGCAGCCGTGTGCTGCTGAATCTGGCGTCGGAAGAATATTTCAAGGCAGTGGACCGCCAGACGCTGGATGCGCGTGTGGTGCAATGTGTATTCCAGGACGCCAAGAATGGTGTCTGGAAAGTGATCAGTTTTCATGCCAAGCGGGCTCGCGGCCTGATGGCACGCTACATTATCGATCACCGCGTCGACAAGCCCGAAGCGCTTAGCGGCTTTGACAGCGAGGGCTATGCGTACGCGCCGGATCAGTCCACACCCGACCGGATGGTGTTCCGCCGCGCTGAGGCCTGATCAGGCCTCAGCCGTCGCGCCACTCAGCCCACGCATTTCATGGCCGATAAGCTCGGCTGCCTTCATCATCTGCCGAAGTGGATAGGCGAGCGTAGCCAGCTCGCCTTCGGTTTCGATGGAGGCTGGTGGGCTGGCGTTTTCGTCGCGCAAATAGGCGGCGATAGCGTCTAGCGACGCCTGGATGCCTGGCGGCACCGTGCGCAGGCTGGCCAGGATGGGGATGGCCGACGTAATCTGCAGCGCCAGCACATGGTTCTGTATGAGCAGATGGTTCAATTCAGGCACATTGCGCTGGCGTCGTACGGGTTCGTCCATCATGCGATAGAACGCCGCCGCAAAGTTTCCGAAGGCGATGTGCACGTTCTTGCGTGCAACGCGCCAGCGCATTTCCGCATCATGCTGGGCTGTTTCCAGGGCCGGCTGTGGCTGGCCGGCGACGGCCTGGTCGCGGCTAAGGCGTGCATACTCGATGCCCGCGTTCAAAAACTCGATGTTGGCGCGGCGCAGTGCCGCTGCGAGCGATGGCATGAAGTTGTATTCCCACCATGGCAGGATATAACTGCAAAGCAGGGCGATCGCGCAGCCTAACAGTGTGTCGATCAGGCGCTCGCCGATCACCAGGCTTGAGTTTGGCGAGATGAAGTGGAAAACGAGCAGCACGAATATCGTATTGAACAGGGCCGCAAGCATGAAATTCACCTGAATCAGGCTGTAGCCCAGCACGCAAGTGACGATCATAATTGCGAAGTAGGCCTGCGGGTTGTCGGTGAGCGAGAACAGCAGCAGGGCGATGGCACAGCCGAGCAGTGTGCCCGTGAGCCGCCAGCCGTTGCGCTGGCGTGTCAGCGCATAGCCCGGCTTCATCACGACAAATATAGTCAGGATGATCCAGTAGCTGTGCCCGCTGAGGGCCTGGTTAACACCTTCCTTGGCAAACAGTGTGCTGATCACTGCCGACAGCGTCAGGGCCACAAGGGTGGCGGCCGAGACACGCACCGCATATCGGAAATGCGGTGAATCCATGCGCAGGTTGCTGGTTAGCATGCCCAGCCGCCATTTCTTGCGCTGCAGGAAGCGGTTTAGGGAGCTTTCCAGGCGCGCGTCCACGAGCTGTGTACTACCTTCGCCGCGCATGTGTTCGGCCATGCGGTCTACCAGCCGCGATGCATTGCGCAGCCGACGCAATATCTGCACCAGCAACGCATAGATTTCCGGGCTATTTTCGGCCATGCCATCGCGTTTGTAGTTTTCGAGTTCGTATTCGATGGCGCGCATTTCCGCCTTGACGCTGCTGCGTTCGGGCGTGGCGCGGTTGCGGGCGATATTGAGCGCCTGCACTGATATAAAGCGGGCAAGTTTGCGCAACGCGTCGCGCGCAAACAGCAGCACGTCGCTCTCGGGCAGGCTGCGCCGCAGCGTGGCGTAGTCGGTATGCGTGGCCACCAGCGTGTCGAGCAGCGCCACCATGTCGATGAACACATTCAACAGGCGCCCGCGCAGGCGATCGGCACGCCGTTCGCCCCGCGGCAGCTCACGCAGCACCATATCGCGTGCGGCCTGATGCTGGTCTGTCATTGAGGCCTGAGCATGCACTAATTGCCGATAGCTGGTTTCGAGGTCTTCGTTGATGTCGTAGAACTGCGAGCGCACACGCATGTAGTCGGCTGTGGCAAACAGGGCGGAGGACAGGGTTTGTTGAGCTTCCCGGTGCCAGAACAGCCGGTGTATGAGCAGGCTGTACAACAAATAGAACAGACCGCCCAGGAATGAGTAGGCCGTATGGGCCAGCACTGCCTGGGGGGCAAGCGGCTCGCGCAGGGTCAGCGCCATGATCAGCAAGCAGGCGAAACCCAACAGGCCGCCATGCTTGCCAAACACCGTGAACATGGAAAACGTGAAGGTAAGCGCCGGTACGACAAACCACAGCACCAGGCTATGGGAAGACGCCAAGCCAGTCACAAGCGACGAAACCGACCCCAGCAGCAAGGCTGCCAGCATGCCATTTCGCCCATAGCGCCGCGGCCCGCCCGGCTGATCGATGACCGCAACGCAGGCTGCGCCAATCGAGGCGATGACCCCAGCCAGGAAATGCTGCATCATCGCGCCGATTACCAAGGCGGGAAGCAGCACACCGATTGCCTGGCGCAGCCCACCGAAAAAATAGTGGCTGTAGAAAAAGCGCTGGAGTTCGGGCAGGCGGTACACCATGGTGGTGATCAGAGGGGTCGCGAAGCCTAGACATTAGCACGGCGCATACGGCCCGGCGCCCCGGTTTGGTCGAAGGGTTCAAAAAATGCCTCTTGGGGCGATTATTGAAAAAAACGAACGATCGTTCTATAATTGATCGGGGAGACAAATCATGAACGAACTATTCAGCCTGAAAGGCAAGACTGCGCTCGTTACTGGCGCGGCTGGCGGGCTCGGCACACGGTTTTCCCAAGTGCTGGGGGCGGCGGGTGCGCGGGTGGCGCTTGTGGGGCGCAGGCTCGACCCGTTGCGGACGCTGGCCGATACGCTGGTGGCCCAGGGCATCCAGGCCCATCCCGTTTCAGCCGATGTCACCTGCGAGGAATCGTTTAGCGCCTGTCTCGATGACGTCGAATCTACGCTGGGCCCGGTGGATATCGCGGTCTGCAATGCCGGCGCAACGGTTACCGGCAACGCGCTGTCGCTGCGGCTCGACGACTGGCAGCAGGTAATGGATGTCAATTTGAAGGGCTGTTGGATTGTGGCCAGCCAGGTGGCCCGGCGCTTGGTCAAGGCAGGGCGGCCCGGCGCGATTATCAACGTCTCATCGATTCTGGGCCACCGTGTGGCAGGTGGTGTGTTGCCCTATACCGTCTCTAAGGCGGGGCTGGAACAAATGACTCGGGCGCTTGCGCTGGAGTGGGCGCGCCATGGCATACGCGTCAATGCCTTGGCGCCGGGCTATGTCGAAACTGACTTGAATCGCGAGTTCTTTGCGTCGGAGCCGGGCCAGGCGCTCATCCGGCGTGTCCCGCAACGGCGTTTGGGGCAGCCTGGCGATCTGGACGGCGCACTTTTGCTGCTGGCATCCGATGCGGGGCGATACATGACAGGCAGTTCGGTGGTGGTCGATGGCGGCCATCTACAGTCGACACTGTAGGCCGAGCGCCACTGGCTACACAAGGTATATGTGCGCGATGCGCGATGCGCGTATATGCCGTATAGCAGGCAGTAGACAGATCGCGGGCAGCACGCAAACTGAAGTTCGCCAGCAAGCAGCAAGCAGCAAGCAGCAAGCAGCAAGCAGGTAACTCATCCACGAAGCAGTTTCTGAAACAGGAGCCGGAAAGGCATGGATTTCACACTCTCAGCGCGGGCCGACGACATGCGCCGCCGTATCCGCCGATTTGTCGATGAACAGTTGATTCCGCTGGAAGCGGATGCCGCGTCCTTCGATGAGCACGAAAACATCGAGCCTGGGCTGCTTTTGCGCATGCAGGACACGGCACGCGGGCAGGGGCTGTGGAGCCTGCAGATGCCCACCGAAAGAGGTGGGCAGGGCTTCTCCATCAACGAGATGGCCGCCTGCTATGAAGAAATGAACCGTTCGATTTTCGGGCCGGTTGTCTTTAACAGCGCCGCGCCCGACGACGGCAACATGATGGTCCTGAACAAAGTAGCCACGCCGGAACAGAAGGCACGCTGGCTGCAGCCCATCGTTGATGGCACGGTAAGGTCGTCTTTTGTCATGACCGAACCGGCGCCCGGCTCGGGGTCTGATCCTGCCATGATGCGCACGACGGCCGTGCGCGATGGCCGCAACTGGATCGTCAACGGCCACAAGCATTTCATCACAGGCGCGGGTGCGGCATCGCACTTCATCCTGATCGCACGGACGTCGGATGACACGCGCAAAGGGCTCAGTGCCTTTCTTTTTCACAAGGACGACCCGGGCTGGGAAATCGTGCGCCGCATCCCCATCATGGGGCCCGAGGAACATGGCGGCCACTGCGAGCTGCGCTTTCACGACATGGTGATTCCGGACGAAAACCGCTTGATGGAAGTGGGCGATGGCTTGAAGCTGACGCAGATCCGCCTCGGGCCGGCCAGGCTCACGCACTGCATGCGCTGGCTGGGCTTGTCCAAGCGGTCGCTGGAGATCGCGTCGGAGTACGTGTCGCACCGTGAATCGTTTGGCGCCCGTCTTGCGGACCACGAAGGCGTGCAGTGGATGCTGGGTGAGGCAGCCATGGCGATCCAGACGGGTCGGTTGCTGACCATGCACGCGGCGTGGAAGCTGGATCAGGGCGACTTCGCGCGCAAAGAAGTGTCCATGGCCAAGGTCGTGGTGGCCGACACCCTGCACAAGGCGGTCGATACCGCCATCCAGCTTTGCGGCGCCCGCGGCTATTCGCGCGACACGCCGCTGGAATGGATCTACCGCTACGCGCGGCAGGCGCGGCTGGTGGATGGCGCATCCGAAATCCACAAGATGGTGTTGTCGCGCAACCTCATCAAGGAAGGCGCTGATTTCTGGCAATGGGGCTGAGATGAGTGCACTGTCGACGCATGCGTACGTACTGGCGGAATATATTCGCGCTCGTTGCGGTGCACGTGCGGCGCGGGTGCGGGATTTCGCGCAACTGTCGGGCGGCGCCATCCAAAGCAATTACGCGCTGACGCTGGAGTGCGAGGGCGGCGAGTATCCGGGGTGTCTCGAGGTCGTGGTGCGCAGCGATGCGCCGTCCAAGGTTGATGCAAGCATGACGCGGGCCCAGGAGTTTGCGGTGCTGCAGGCTGCTTATGAAGCCGGCGTCACTGTCCCGAAGCCGCTGTGGGCATGCGACGACGCCAGCCTGATCGGTGCGCCGTTCTGTGTCATGGCGCGCGTGCGCGGCGTGGCGTCGGGCCGCACGCTGGTGCGCGGTGGCGTGGCCCCCGAGCAGGCTGCCGCGCTGGTGCGCCAACTCGGGCAGGAGCTGGCTCGGCTGCACAGGGTGTTGCCGCCGCAGCCTCGGCTGGCGTTCTTGCCATTGCCGGATGCGCCGCCGGCATTGTCGCGCATCACAGCGCTGAGAAGGGCGCTTGATGTGCTGCCTGATCCACACCCGGTGCTTGAATATGCATTGAACTGGCTGGAAGACAATGCGCCCGGGCCGACGCCGCGGGTGCTTTGTCATGGCGACTTTCGCACCGGCAACTATATGGTGGACAACGGGCGGGTAACTGGCATACTCGATTGGGAGTTCGCCGCATGGAGCGATCCGTACGAAGACCTGGGCTGGCTGTGTGCACGCAGTTGGCGCTTTGGCGGCTTTGACAAGGAAGTGGGCGGCATCGGCCATAAGCAAGACTTGTTCGGTGCCTACGAGCAGGCCGGTGGGCGCAAGGTGGATCCGCGCTGTATCCTGTACTGGGAGGTGATGGGCATGGCGCGCTGGGCGGTCATTGCATTGCAGCAGGCCCAGCGGCACATTTCCGGCGAGCAGTCCTCCCTTGAACTGGCGCTTACGGGGCGCCTGTTGCCCGAGATCGAGCACGATATTCTTGCCCAGATCGATGACATGGGGAGTTTCACATGAGTTTGCGACCCGATGCCGGGGCGCTGCTTGCGGTTGCGCGGCGCACCCTGCTCGATACGATTCTGCCGGCCTTGCCAGAAGAACAGCGCTACGATGTGCTGATGATTGCCAACGCCATGGCCATCGCGGGGCGCGAGCTGGCGCCTGTGGCCGAGTGGGCGCTCGCGGAGCAGCGCATGTATGCAGCGTTCGTGGGGGCAGGCGCGGGCGTGGCCGATCAGCCGGGTGCGCCTGCCATCGACAACCATGGCGCCGGCGGCACAGCGCAGGGCAA
Source organism: Pusillimonas sp. TS35 (assembly GCF_009857885.1). Classification (GTDB taxonomy): domain Bacteria; phylum Pseudomonadota; class Gammaproteobacteria; order Burkholderiales; family Burkholderiaceae_B; genus Allopusillimonas; species Allopusillimonas lactea. The sequence goes on from NZ_WWER01000005.1 coordinate 90,261, forward strand.
GGACGTCGGCCTGGTCGATGCCGCCGATGCGGAGCCGGAGCGGCTGTTGGCCCGGCGCATCCGTGCGCGCGCCATCCCTGCCGAAGATGATGTGCGCCTGCGCGCGCTGTTGCGCGCGGTCACGCTGGCCAGGCTCAAGATCAGCAACCCCAAGTATCCAACGCGATGAGGGCGGCATATGGGCGATAAGCATAAGAGCGGCCAATACGTGGCCAACAAATACGAGCTGGGGCTGGATCGGAACTCCGCCAACTATGCCAGCCTCACGCCACTGTCTTTTCTCGAGCGTTCCGCGCATATCTTCCCCGGCAAGGTGGCAGTCATCGATGACGATGGTGCGTTCACCTACCTTGATCTCCTGGCCCGCTGCAAGGCCATGGCCAGCGTGCTGGCGCGGCACGGCATAGGTCGAGGTGACACCGTATCGATGTTGTGTCACAACAGCCATGAGTTGCTGGAGGGGCATTATTTTGTGCCCATGGCCGGAGCGGTGCTCAATGCGCTGAATACACGGTTGGACGCAGACACGCTGCGATTCATCCTGGTGCATGCCGAATCGCGCATCCTGTTCTACGACACGGAGTTCGAGGCTTTGGTGCGCGCTGTGACGCAAGGCATGGACGATGCGCCGCTTTTGGTGGCGATTGAGCGCGATGCCGGCCCAACGCAAGGCCTGGCGCAGCACGAGTACGAGGCGCTCTGTGCGGCGGGCGACACAGCGTTCGTGCCGGTGGATATACGTGATGAATGGGATGCCATCACCCTCAACTACACCTCAGGCACCACGGGCAATCCAAAAGGCGTGGTCTATCACCATCGCGGCGCCTACCTGGCTGCCATGAGCAATGCCATGGCCATGGAAATGACCGCCGCCGCGGTGTACCTGTGGACCTTGCCCATGTTCCATTGCAATGGCTGGTCATACACTTGGGCCGTGACGGCGGTAGGCGGCACTCACGTATGTCTTCGCAAAGTAACGGCCGACGCGGTGCTGGCGCGCATCGAAAGCCACCGCGTCACCCATATGTGCGGTGCCCCTATTGTGCTCAATATGCTGGTCAACGACTTTCACCAGGCGGGGCGGCGCCTGGGCAGCGCCGTACAGTTCGCGGTGGGCGGCGCAGCGCCGCCCAGCACGGTGATCAGGAACGGGCGCGAGGTGGGCTTCGACATTACCCACCTGTATGGCTTGACCGAATCGTACGGCCCGTCCACGCTATGCGTGCGCCAACTCGAATGGGACGGCCTCCCCATCGAGGCGCTGGCATTGAAGATGGCGCGCCAGGGCGTGGGGCTGCACGCGATCGGCCAAGTGGCTGTGGCGGGGTCCGATGCCGGTACGCTGGCGCCCGCCGACGGGCAGACCATGGGCGAGATGCTGATGCGCGGCAACACGCTGATGAAAGGCTATTTGAAAAACGAGGCGGCGACGCGCGAGGCCTTTCGCGACGGCTGGTTCCACACCGGCGACTTGGCGGTGATGCACGACGATGGCTATGTAGAGGTCAAGGACCGCGCCAAAGACATCATCATCTCGGGTGGCGAGAACATTTCCAGCCAGGAGGTCGAAGAGGTGCTGTACCGCCATCCGGCCATCCTGGAAGCGGCCGTGGTTGCCATGGCTGACGACAAATGGGGCGAAACGCCCTGCGCCTTCGTCACCTTGCGCGACACCGCGAGCGCGGTCGACGAAGCCGCCGTGATTGCCTTCTGCAAGGCAAACATGGCATCCTTCAAGGCACCACGCAAAATAATCTTCGGCCCCTTGCCCAAGACGTCTACCGGAAAAATCCGCAAGAACGTGCTGCGCGATAGCCTCAGGCAGGCTTGAGGTCGCGGTGCAGGGCCATCCGCGTCATCCCGCTGCCGGCGGCGGGGCAAGGCATCATCGCGGTTAGGCCGCAACAACGCCGGATTGCAACACAGTTGGAACGCAGCACAGTCGTATAAGCATCATGCTCTTGTATTACCAAAATATAAAAGGAGACAGACATGTTCAGGCTAGCGGCATCAGTGGTTCGTGTATCCACTCACGTATCGGCGCGCCCATCTATGCGCACTTCATTCCAGGTTTCGCTGGCCGTGCTGGCCAGTGCTGCGGCGCTGGCGGCCACGCCGGCGCGCGCGGCGCAAGAGCCCATACGCATCGGGGCTATCTACATCATGTCGGGCAGTGCGGCCAGTTATGGCAAGTTCGCCCAGCAAGGCATTGATCTGGCCATCGACGAAATCAATAACAGCGGCGGCGTCCTGGGCCGTAAGCTCGCGGTGCAGCTGGAAGACGGGCAAGGCAAGGCCGCCGTTGCCATCCAGGCGGCGCGCAAGCTCGTGTTCCAGGACAAGGCCGACGTGCTCATGGGGCTGGACAGCTCTGGTGTAGCGCAGGGGCTGGCCCCGGTCGTACCCGAGTTGCGCAAGCCTTTCATGATCACGCACGCAGCCACGCCCGACGTGACCGGAAAGCTGTGCAACAAGTACACATATCGGCTGAGTGTCAACGTTAACCAGAACATGGCAGGTGCGGCGGCGATCGCGGCCGGCTCGGGCGCCCGCAAATGGACCACTATCGGGCCTGACTACGCCTTCGGCCATCAGTCCTGGGAGTTTTTCAGCAAGTACCTCAAGGAGCAGAAGCCCGATGTCGAGTTGATGAGCGAGGTGGCGTTTCCGCGCTTTGGCGCTGAAGACTTCACCCCCTTCATCAACAGCGTCATGGCGAGCAAGCCGGATGGCGTGCTCATTTCGCTGTGGGGCGGCGACTTGGTCAACTTCGTACGCCAAGCCAATGACCGCGGCTTTTTCAAGCAGGGTTTCCAGGTGCTGATGTCGGTAGGTGCGGCAACCGAAGTACTGGCCGCGCTTGGCGACCAAATGCCGGAAGGCGTCTGGCTGGGTACGCGCTACTGGTACGCCTCGCACGACAATGATCTGAACAAGAAGTTCGTGCAGGCCTACAAAAAAGCCTATGGCGTGCCGCCCAGCTATAACGCCGAGGGGGCTTACATGGCCGTTCATGTGTTCAAGGCCGCCATCGAAAAGGCAGGTTCAGTGGACGGCGATGCCGTTGCCAAGGCGCTGTCCGGTCTGACTGTGTCCGCGCCCACCGGCGGCTTGACCTTCCGCAAGGAAGACAACCAGGCGCTGATCGGGCCGACCTGGGGGCTGACCGGCGCCATGAATACAGAAGACAAAATCCGTTCGCTCACCAAGGTGCAGAACTTCGACGGCAACAAGATCACGCCGGCCCCCGATTCTGCCTGCAAGCTGTAGCGCAGGTGTGCGCGTCCGCGGGCGGTGGGGCGCAATAGTGTGTTGATTGTCCCCTGCCGCAGCCGGGCGTGCCAGCGTTGATCGGGTTGCGAGCCGCTGCCTGGTACGTCCATTTTCGTGCGACCTGCCGGGCGCAATCTTGCCGGCGGACCGTTCCGAGGTGCAAGTTGGCGCGCCGCCAACCTTTTCTGGAGTTCCCATGAGCAGTCTGGGTCTGGCTTTGCTCAACAGCCTCGATATCGGGCTGTTGCTGTTCGTCATTGCCGTCGGTCTGAATATCGTCTTCGGCGTGTTGAATGTCATCAACTTCGCGCATGGCGCGCTGTACATGGTGGGGGCGTATCTTGCCTATAGCTGCATTGCTGTGCTGGGCTGGCCGTTCTGGCTCACACTGCTGGCTGCGCCGCCGGTAGTGGCGGCGCTTGCCGTGGTGATCGACCGCGCCATGCTGCGCTTTGTATATCAACGCGAAGTCACCGACAGCCTGTTGCTGACGTTTGCGCTGCTGCTGATCATCAACGAGTCAGTTCGCATGATCTGGGGGACCGGTATCCATGTGGTCGATCCACCCGCGCTGCTGCGCGGCACCATGATGCTGCCGGGCGGCATCTCGTATCCGGTCTACAGCCTGTTCGTGGTCGGGGTGGGGCTGGTGTCGCTGGCTGGCCTATGGCTGTTGTTCAATCGTACGCGCGTGGGCAAAATCATGCGCGCAGCGGCGCTGGACAGGGAAATGGCGCAGGTGCTGTGCATCAACACACGGCTGGTGATCACTGGCGTCTTTGCCTTTGGCGCATGGCTGGCGGCGTTGGCTGGTGTCGTGGCGGCACCCATGCGCGCCATCGACCCTGGCATGGGCGACAAGGTCATCATCGAGAGCTTTATCGTGGTGGTGATTGGCGGGCTGGGCAGTTTTCCAGGTGCGCTGATGGGCGCAATCGTATTGGGGCTGATACATGGCCTGGGCGGGCGCTATATGCCGGAAGTGAATCTGGTACTGCCCTTCGTGGGCATGGCCATAGTGCTGCTGCTCAAGCCGCATGGTCTCATGGGAAGGAGGGCGTCGCTGTGAAAACTACCGTCAATGTGGCTTTGCTTGCCGCCATGCTTGCGCTGCTGGTCGCCGTACCCTGGATCGCGCCTTATTTCTACATCTTCATCGCCACTGAGATACTGATCCTGGGTCTGTTCGCTGCCAGTTTCAATCTGGTCTTCGGCTATACCGGCATGCTCAGTTTCGGGCATGCTGCTTTCTTTGGCGTAGGTGCATATGCCACGGCCATGCTGCTGCAGTCCTGGCAATGGCCGCTGCTGGCCTGTCTGGTCGCATCCGTCGCGGCCGGTGCTGTGCTGGCGCTCATCATCGGTTTCTTCAGTGTGCGCCTGAACGAAGTTTATTTCGCGATGCTCACGCTGGCCTTCGGCATGATGGTTTTCGGTGTCGTTCATCAATGGCGCTCGGTGACCAACGGCAGCGACGGTATTGCTGGCTTTACCGTCGGGTCGCTCGGGCTGGGGATGGATCTGGCGCTGGGTAATCCCAGTGTCTACTACCATGTGGTACTGGTGCTGGTCGTGCTGGCCGCCGCGGTGTTGTACCGTATCTGCCGCTCATCCTTTGGCTTGATTTTGCGTGCAATACGCCAAAATCCCGAGCGTGTCGCATTCTGCGGCGTCAACGTGCGCGCCTACCGGCTTGCCGCCTTCACGATTGCGGGCGCCTTTGCCGGCCTGGCGGGCGGGCTGATGGCGCCATTTTTGCGTATCGCCAGCCCCGAGTTGGTGCATTGGTCCATGTCCGCCGAGCCGGTGTTGATGACTATCCTTGGCGGAAGCGGCTATTTCCTTGGCCCTTTCTTTGGCGCCGGTATGTTCGTACTGCTCGAAACATGGATCACCAGTGTCACGCAGGCCTGGATGCTGGTGCTGGGCATCATCCTGGCGCTGATGGTAATGTTTTTTCGCCGCGGGGTGCTTGGCACGCTGCTCGACTGGGCGCAGGCGCGCAAATGACCGGGGGCAATCATGGCTGAACCCATCATGGCCGAACCAATTCTGCGGGTATCGGGGCTGGGCAAGCAGTTCGGCGGCGTGGCCGCTGTGTCTGGCATCGACCTCGACGTCAACCGCCACGAAACACTGGCCATCATCGGCCCCAATGGCGCGGGCAAGACCACGTTTTACAACCTGCTGTCGGGCCGCATGCAGCCAAGCGCGGGCCGCATCCACTTCGATGGGCGAGACATCACCGGCATGCCCGCTCATCAGATCAGCCGGCTGGGCATCTCGCGATCCTTCCAGATAAACAATATTTTCAATGAGATGACCGTGCGCGAGAACGTCGAAGTGGCGGTGACCGCGCGACGCGGCGAGGGTAAGCGCTGGTTCAATCTGGCCTCGCGCAACGCGTCGGTCCGCAAAGAGGCCGACGCATTGATCGAGCGGTTGTCGTTATCGGAGCTCTCCAGCCAACGGGCGGGGGTGATCAGCTACGGCGACAAGCGTCTGGTCGAGATTGCGGTGGTGCTTGCCACCCGCCCGCACCTTGTGCTGCTGGACGAACCTACCGCGGGCATGACGCCCGATGAAACCCATCGCGTGATGGCGCTGGTGAAATCGCTATCCCAAAGTGGCGACTATACCTTTCTGGTCACTGAGCACGACATGCACGTGGTGTTCGGGCTGGCCGACCGCATTCTGGTAATGCACCGTGGCCGAAAACTGGCGCTTGGTACGCCCGAAGAGGTCCGGGCGCACCCCGACGTGCGGCGGGCCTATCTGGGCGATGCCGACGAAGACTTGGGAGGGCAGGCATAATGCTGGAAGTCAGGGATATCCACACTTATTACGGCGAAAGCCATGCCCTGCAGGGCGTGTCTCTGCACCTGGAAGAGGGCGAGATCGTATGCCTGCTGGGGCGCAACGGGGCAGGTAAAAGCACCACGCTGCGCAGCATCATCGGACTGACGCCCCCGCGCGAAGGCAGCATCGCCTTTTGCGGTAAAGAGGTCGCCGGGCTGCCGGCCTACCGCATCGCCCGCCGCGGCATTGGCCTGGTGCCCGAAGACCGCCGCATTTTTCCCACGCTGACGGTGCGCGAAAACCTGGAAGTCGGCCAGTACCGGCGCTCTGATGCCTCAGGCTCATGGACAGTGGAACGCATTTTCGATCAGTATCCCATGCTGGCCGAGCTGGCCAACCAGGACGGCGGCACACTGTCGGGCGGCCAGCAGCAGATGCTGGCGGTGGCCCGTTCGCTCATGAGCGAACCGCGCCTGTTGCTGCTGGACGAGCCCAACGAAGGCCTCGCACCAGTCATTGTCAGGCAGATCGGCGCGCTGATCGACGAGTTGGCCAAGACCACAACGATTTTGTTCACCGACCAGAGCGTGCACTTTGCGCTGCGCCACGCGCGCCGCGCCTATATCCTGGAAAAGGGCAGGGTGGTGCATGAGGCCAGCAGCGAGGCCCTGCGTGCCGACACGGAAACACAGCAGCGCTATCTTTCGGTCTAGCGCCGCGAGCCTATTCGTGTCCGACCCGATTACGCGAGCGGGTCATACGTGCGCCAGACCAGCGATCAGCGTCATTCAGGAGGGCATCTGGCGCGCCTCTTCTCGTAACGGGGCATCTGGTGCGCTTCTTCCCGTAAACTTTCGTTCTTTCGCTTTTATTGCGGTTTTGCTGCTTTCCGTATTCCTTGCGTCCCGCGTATCTCCTATGTTTTGCCGGAGTGTTTGCCGATGATCGGTGATTTCGAGTCATTCAAGGCCGGTCTGAGCCTGTCGCAGACGGAGATCTGCCGCGCGTTGTACCGTCAGAATCCCGACCTTATCCGCATCAAGAAGGAGCACGTTGCAGTACGCAACCTGGTGCGCATCATCGATTCGACCCTCAAGCTTACCCGCCGCAATGGTTTTCATGCGATGTCGCTGCGTGATCTGTCCGCCGACACCGGTATGAGCATAGGCGGCCTGTATGCGTATATCCGCGGCAAGGAAGATCTCATCTATCTGATCCAGCATCACGGCATCCATCTTACGCGGCGCACGCTGCTCGACTACACGCAAAATATCGCCGACCCGTGCGAACGCTTGCACGCGGGCATCAAGGCTCACGTCTACCTGAGCGAATTGCTGCAGCCCTGGTTTTATTTTTCCTTCATGGAGGCGAAAAACCTGCCCGAGCCCCACAAAAAAGAGGCCATCGCAGTCGAACTCGAGGTGGAAGGCATTCTGCGGGATATCATCGCCGACGGCATGGCCGCCGGCGTCTTCCGCGCTGTCGATGCGGGCTTGCTGGCCGCCCTGTGCAAAGCCATGATGCAGGATTGGTATCTCAAGCGGCGCAAGTACACCACTTACCAGGTAGACGCCACTGGATACGCTGCGTTCATCTGCGGCGTGCTCGACCGCTACCTGGCGCCGTGAAGCGGCGCGCCTGCTGAACAGCCAACTGCGACGCTGCGGCTAAGGCGCCTATAGCCATGCCAGCGCCCGTCCAGGCTGCCCGTTCAACTCATGCCGGCGCCGCTGCCTGGGCAGCAAGCAGCGCGGGCCCCCCTCCCATCCCGCGCCACCGTTGCGCAATCCCCGCATTCGGCCCCAATTTGCCGGCTTTGCATTTGCCTGATCCCCCGCAACGCGGTACATTAAGCAGTCTATTTGTTCAACACCCCGAACAAATCTGCTCCAAGGCTATGTTGCCCGGGCCACCCGCCCGGTTTTTTGTGCCTGTCTTACCTGCTGTTGGCCGCGCCAAAAGCGTGTCGCCACAGCTTCCGTTTCTACCTCCCGCATCCCAAGGATGCTCGTGCTTTGTTTCGACGAGTGCGGGTCGGGTCGGCAAGGTGTCTGGGTGGAGTGGCTCCGTGAGCCATCAAGCGCCAGATCATGTTGCCGGTACCGGTTCAATCTCTGGCCTGTCATGGCCGATCGGGGCATTCGCACTGGTTACGAAAGGAAAACCAGATGGAACTCAATGGCGCCGATATCGTCGTGCGCTGCCTTGCCGAAGAGGGCGTAGAACACGTCTTCGGCTATCCTGGCGGTGCCGTACTCTACATCTACGACGCAATCTACAAGCAGGAATCCTTCAAGCACATTCTCGTGCGTCACGAGCAGGCAGCCGTGCACGCCGCCGATGCGTATTCCCGTTCATCCGACAAGGTCGGCGTGGCCCTGGTAACCAGCGGTCCCGGGCTCACCAATGCCGTCACCGGCATTGCCACTGCCTATATGGACTCTATCCCGATGGTGATCATCAGCGGCCAGGTTCCTACTGCGGCCATTGGCGAAGACGCCTTCCAGGAGTGCGACACAGTCGGCATCACACGCCCCTGCGTCAAGCATAACTTCCTGGTGCGCGACATCAAGGATCTCGCCGAGACCATGCGCCGCGCCTTCTATATCGCCAAGACTGGCCGTCCCGGCCCGGTGCTGGTCGATATCCCCAAAGACATTACCGTCGCCACATACAAATACACGCCTCGGCGGGGCGACGTACGCATGCGCTCCTATGCGCCGGTCACCAAGGGCCATCATGGGCAGATCAAAAAAGCTGTCCAGATGCTGCTGTCGGCCGAGCGCCCCATGATCTACGCGGGCGGCGGCGTTGTGCTGTCCGACGCCTCCCAAGAGCTGCGCGAATTGGTGGCACTGGCCGGAGCGCCATGTACCACCACGCTGATGGGTCTGGGCGCCTATCCCGGCTGCGACGACAAATTCGTCGGCATGCCGGGCATGCACGGCACCTACGAAGCCAACATGGGCATGCAGCATTGCGATGTGCTGGTGGCCGTGGGCGCGCGCTTCGACGACCGCGTCATCGGCAACCCGCGCCATTTTGCGCAAAATCCGCGCAAAATCATACATGTGGATATCGACCCTTCGTCGATTTCCAAGCGCGTGCGCGTCGATGTGCCTATTGTCGGCAGCGTCAAAGACGTCCTGCAGGATATGATCGAACTCTACAGCCAGGCTGTTGCCGAAACGCCGCCCGAGGCCGGGCGGCTCGCCAAGTGGTGGGAGCAGATCAACACCTGGCGCGGCCGTAAGTGCCTGGACTACGAAAAGTCCGATACGCTCATCAAGCCGCAGTCGGTTGTCGAGGCGCTGTGGGAAGTCACTGGCGGCAATGCGTTTGTGACGTCCGACGTCGGCCAGCACCAGATGTGGGCGGCGCAGTACTACCGCTTCAACGAGCCGCGCCGCTGGATCAACTCCGGCGGCCTGGGCACCATGGGCGTTGGCCTGCCCTACGCCATGGGCGTGCAGATGGCCAATCCGGATGCCGATGTGGCCGTCATCACGGGCGAGGGCTCCATCCAGATGAACATCCAGGAGCTCTCCACCTGCAGCCAGTATCGCCTCACACCCAAGATTCTGTGCCTGAACAACCGCTATCTGGGTATGGTGCGGCAATGGCAGCAGATCGATTACGGCTCGCGCTATTCCGAATCGTACGTCGACGCCTTGCCCGACTTCGTCAAGCTCGTCGAAAGCTACGGCCATGTGGGCCTGCGCATCGACAAGCCCGCGGATGTCGTGCCGGCGATCCGCGAAGCGTTTACCAAGCACAAGAACAGGCTGGTGTTTCTCGACTTCATCACCGACCAGACCGAAAACGTCTGGCCTATGGTGAAGGCGGGCCGCGGTCTTACCGAAATGTTGCTCGGTTCCGAAGACCTGTAAGGAGAACACCATGAAACACGTGATTTCCATTCTGCTGGAAAACGAACCGGGCGCGTTGTCGCGCGTGGTCGGCCTGTTCTCCGCCCGTGGCTACAATATCGAAACGCTTACTGTCGCGCCCACCGAAGATCCCACACTGTCGCGCATGACCATTGTCAGCATTGGGTCTGATGAGGTGATCGAGCAGATCACCAAGCACCTGAACCGGCTGATTGACGTTGTGAAAGTAGTGGATCTTTCGGAAGGCCCGCACATCGAGCGCGAGCTCATGCTGATCAAGGTCAGGGCTGTCGGCAAAGAGCGTGAAGAGGTCAAGCGCATGGCCGACATCTTCCGCGGCCGCATCATCGATGTCACCGACAAGGCGTACACCATCGAGCTGACCGGCAATCAGGATAAAATCGAGGCCTTCATCGGGGCGCTGGACCGCAGTGCCATCCTGGAAACTGTGCGCACGGGTGTGTCCGGCATCGGCCGCGGCGAACGTGTGCTCAAGCTCTAGCCAGGCCCCGGTCGGGCAGGGTGGGCCAAGCGGCCGCCCGCCCACGGCAAAAGCAGTACCAAAACAAGAGACACCCTCTCTCTACGAATTACGAATCCATCCCTGCATACAAGCATTGGAGCAAGATAAATGAAAGTGTTTTACGACAAAGATTGTGACCTCTCCCTCATCAAGGGCAAAACCGTTGCCATCATCGGTTACGGCTCCCAGGGCCACGCGCATGCACTGAACCTGCACGAGTCGGGTGTCAATGTGGTGGTCGGCCTGCGTAAAGGCGGCGCCTCCTGGAGCAAAGCCGAAAACGCAGGCCTGCAGGTCAAAGAAGTGGCCGATGCAGTCAAGGGTGCCGATCTGGTCATGATCCTGCTGCCCGATGAAAACATCGCCGAGGTCTACCGCAGCCAGGTTGCCGCCAACATCAAGGCGGGCGCCGCACTGGCGTTCGCGCACGGCTTCAACGTGCATTACGGCCAGGTGCAGCCGCGCGCCGACGTCGACGTCATCATGATCGCACCCAAGGCGCCAGGCCACACCGTTCGCGGCACCTACCGTCAAGGCGGCGGCGTGCCCGCGCTGGTCGCCGTGCATCAAGACACGTCCGGCGCCGCCCGCGACATCGCCCTGTCGTATGCCTGCGCCATCGGCAGTGGCCGCGCCGGCATCATCGAAACCAACTTCCGTGAAGAAACCGAAACCGACCTGTTCGGCGAGCAGGCTGTTCTGTGCGGCGGTACGGTCGAGCTCATCAAGGCTGGCTTCGAAACGCTGGTCGATGCCGGCTACGCGCCCGAAATGGCCTACTTCGAGTGCCTGCACGAGCTCAAGCTCATTGTCGACCTGATCTACGAGGGCGGCATTGCCAACATGAACTACTCCATCTCCAACAACGCGGAGTACGGCGAATACGAAACCGGCCCCAAGATCGTTACCGACGATACTCGCGCCGCCATGCGCAAGGTGCTGGAAGACATCCAGACCGGCGTGTACGCCAAGAACTTCATCCTGGAGAACGCCGCCGGTGCGCCTACGCTCACCTCGCGCCGCCGCATCAATGCCGAGTCGCAGATCGAGCAGGTCGGCGGCAAACTGCGCGCCATGATGCCCTGGATCGCCGCCAACAAGCTGGTTGATCAAAGCAAGAACTGATTTTGCTTTGCCGGCGGCCGGCCCCAGCGGGGCGCAGGCCGCTGGCGAAACGCCTTGTGCGCTCGCGCGATTGGCTGGCCCGCAGGCGCCACGCCAGGGCCGCCAGGCTAATCAGGCATCTGTAAAAACACGCCCTCAAGCGTCTTACCCCCATCGTTGGAATTACTCCAACCACAGGGTGCGGCACTTGGGGGCGTGTTTTTTTCCGTTCCTGTTTGTCTGGGCCCGCAGCCCTTGTTCCAATCGATAATAGAAATTATTATCATGTGTTGCGTCGCCGCTATGTCGTCGCCGCGGTAGGGTGCCCGCGTTGTCCGTTCCGTCGCCCTGCTGCGTTGTCGGCACTCACGCAAAGCAATATAGAATAAGCAAGGAAGCCTCGCCTATGACTACCTCATTCGATACTCACGCCCAGGCGCTGCGCGCGCGCTACGACGCCTTCGTGGCAGGGCAGCCCAAGGCTCGCATACGCACGCTGGCGGCGCAGATGCGCGTTTCCGAGGCCGAGTTGGTCGCCGCCGGCTGCGGCGGTATCCGGGCCACCGCCTTAAAAGGCCCGGTACAAGATATCTTCAAGTCACTGGGCAGCTTGGGCCGCGTCATGGCGCTTACACGCAACAACTGGTGCGTACATGAGCGCCATGGCCGCTACGAGGACATCCGCGCCGGTAAAACCATGGGTTTGGTGCTGGGGCCAGATATCGACCTGAGGGTGTTTTTCGGTCCGTGGCGATACGCCTGGGCTGTCACCGACAACGGTCGGCGCAGCCTGCAGTTCTTCGATGCCGCAGGCATGGCGGTGCATAAGGTGTTCGTCACCGACGAAACCGACGCCTTAGCCTACGATGCGCTGGTCGATGCATTCATCGAGCCCGATCCCCGGTGGCCCGCCATCCAGCCCGCGCAGCCCTTCCAGGCGCCGGCAACGCCCGCAACGCCGGCACTTCGCACCGACTGGCTCGCCATGCAAGATACGCACGAGTTCCACGGCCTGCTCCAAAAGCACAAGGTCTCGCGGCTTACCGCTCTGCGGGCAGCGGGCCAAGACCTGGCCCAGCAGGTGCCGCCGAGCATAACCGAACGCATGCTAGCCGATGTCGTCGCGCAGCAGGTGTCCTTCATGTGCTTCGTTGGCAACCACGGCATGATCCAGATCCATACCGGGCCCATCCACAAGCTGCTGCGCACGGGGCCTTGGTTCAATGTGCTCGACCCGCACTTCAACCTGCACCTGGATACCACCGCCATTCACACGGCTTGGGTCGTCAACAAGCCCACGTCCGACGGCTGGGTCACCTCGCTCGAATGCTACACCGAGAACGGCGAGCTCATCGTCCAGTTCTTTGGCGCCCGCAAGCCCGGCCAGCCCGAGCTTGCCAACTGGCGCGCATTGTTGTGCAGCTACTGCGCTCAGCCGCTGGCGGCATGAACATGTGCATAAGGATGAGCATCCGCACATTCATCGCCGCGGTGTTCCTGGCCGGCTACACGTGCATGGCGAGCGCCGCGCCCGCGCCCGAGCGCGTTGTCACTCTGGGTGGCAGCGTCACCGAAATCGTCTACGCGCTCGATCGCGGCGCCTTGCTTGTTGCCACCGACGAATCCAGTCTGCATCCCGAAGCGGCCACGCGGCTGCCCCGGGTGGGCTATTACCGCAACGTGCCTCTCGAAGGCGTCGTGTCCATGCAGCCCGATCTGGTCCTGGCCTCCAGCAACACGGGCCCGCCGCACGCGCTTGAGCGTATCGCGGGTCTGGGCATCACCGTCGAAAAGGTCTCAGACGACCCCAATATCGAATCACTTTATCGTCGTATCGGGCAGGTGGCTGAGGCGCTGGGCGCGCAGGCCGAAGGCAGGGCGTTGGCCGCGCGCATTCGTGCCGATGTCGCGCGTGCGCAGCAAGGCGGTACGCCAGCGCTGCGTACAGTGGTGCTGATCAATCGCACCGGCACCTTCATGGCGGCAGGCAGGCACACCGCTGCCGATGCCGTGCTTGGCCTGGCGGGGCTGCGCAACGCATTGGCCGATCAGCAGGGGTACAAGCCCCTGTCCACCGAGGGTCTAGCCGCCCTGCGGCCCGAGTTGATCATTATCACTGCCGCATCGGCCCAGGCCAGTGGAGGGCTGCAAGCGTTCAGCCGCCAGGCTGGCGTGTCATCCACGCCGGCGGGCCGCCAGGGGCGTGTGTTCGGCATGGATGATGCGCTCATCCTGGGCATCGGTCCGCGCGTGGCTCAGGCAATCACCCAGCTCAAGCAGGCCGCCCATTGATGCCGCAGGCCATGTCGTCCGGTTCGCGCAAGCTTGCCCCCCGTCTCGTCATGGCCATGTTGGCTGCGGCGGTGGTGTTGGCCATGCTGGCCGCGGCAGCAGGCGGGGCGGTCGCCATACCCTGGGCCCGCATCCCTGGCCTGTTGTGGGGCGCGCAAGAGCCAGGCGAAGCATTGCTGCGCAACATCCTTGTCGATATCCGTTTGCCGCGTGTGCTATTTAGCGCGCTGGCGGGCGCAGCGCTTGCGCTCACCGGCGCGGTCATCCAGGCGCTGTTTCGCAATCCGCTGGCCGAACCGGGGCTGGTGGGCATCAGCGCGGGCGGGGCGCTGGGCGCGGTGGCCGCTATCGTGCTCACGTCCGGCGGCTTCGTGGCCATCGCTGTCAGCGCGTTTGCAGGCAGTCTGCTCGCCACCTTCATGGCCTATGGCATAGGCCGCCGCCATCCCGGCGTTGCCGGCATCCTGCTGGCGGGCATCGCCATCAATGCGGTATGCGGCAGTGGCATCGGCGTTTTCACATACTTGGCCAACGACGCCCAACTGCGCGACCTCACCTTCTGGAACCTTGGCAGTCTTGCGGGTGCCGACTGGCCTACCTTGGCCTGGGTAGGCCCCTGGACGCTGCTGCTGCTGCTCTACTTGTGCAGGCAGTGGCGTGTGCTCAACGCCTTGTTGCTGGGCGAACGCGAAGCCGCGCATCTGGGGTTCGCCCTGCAGGTGGTGCGGCGGAGGCTCATCATCGCGATTGCCTTGGTCATTGGACCACTCGTGGCCGTAACGGGCGGCATTGGCTTTGTCGGCCTGGTTGTGCCGCACCTGATGCGCATGCTGCTGGGCGCGCATCATCGCCATCTGCTGCCTGCCGCGGTGTTGGGCGGGGCTTTGGTGCTTACGCTGGCAGACTGGCTGGCTCGCGTGCTGGTGAGTCCGGCCGAGCTTCCCATCGGTCTGGTCACTAGTCTGGTGGGCGGGCCGTTCTTCTTCTGGCTGCTGTTGCGTCGGCGGGCGGTCGCATGAACGGGCAGGGGGCCATGATGCCGTCATTGGGCCGCGGTATCGACCGCATTGAGGCCATCGGCGCTACGGGTGTTCACCTCGCGCGCGGAGGGCGCGAGGTGCTGCGCGGCGCCACACTCGCCGTGCAGGCGGGCGAGGCAGTGTCGCTGCTGGGCGCAAATGGTGCCGGCAAGTCCAGCCTGATGGCCGTGCTTGCTGGTGAACTGGCGGCCAGCCGCGCCGACGATGGGCCCTATATCAATGCGCAGCCGCTTGCCTCGCTGCCCTTGGCCCGCCAGGCGCGCATGCGTGCCATGCTGCCCCAGCGCTCCGCATTAGCCTTCGACCTGCTGGTGGCCGAGGTCGTGGCCATGGGCGCCTATCCGTTTCCCGAGCTCATGCCCGATGCCGTCCGGGCGCTCATTGCCCAAGCGCTCGACAGAGCTGATGCCGCTCATCTGGCCGGCCGCCGGTATCTTGAACTGTCTGGCGGCGAGCAGCAGCGTGTGCATCTGGCGCGTGTTTTTGTGCAGGTATTGGCGGGTCGGGGCGACGACACAGCGGGGCGCTACCTGTTGCTCGACGAGCCCACCTCCAGCCTCGACCCGAGGCATCAGCACGAATTGCTGCGCGCAGTGATCGCACTTGCGCGCGGCGAACGCATTGGCGTGCTACTCATCCTGCACGATATCAACCTGGCCGCGTTATGGAGCGACCGCATAGCGTTGCTGGAGCAGGGTACGATATTTGCCTGCGATACGCCTGAGCGCGTGCTTACGCCCGCCAACCTGCGCCGCGTCTTCGGCATGGATGTCCATGTGGCACCGCATCCGCGCCATCCGGGCAAGCCGCTGGTGGTATTTGGCTGAAGGTGGTGAGGCAATCGGTCAAGGTCGGTTCTGGGCCCGCGCTGGCCGCCCATGGCAGGTTGCATGCGTGTATTTGCATGCGCGCCACACAAACATTGTGGCCAATTGGGTTATTCTTCTACAACGAACCGGGTTATAGCCGGCGCCTTGCCACCGTCCGTGGCATTGCTTCAGCTCGCCAAAGGCGACAAGGCGCGCGCCACCCTGGGGTGCGCCCAATCAATTGTCGTGCCACCAGCCCTGAATCCCACTCCTGTTGCCATTCAATCTATGCCAGAACACCTGTCCAACGACGAGACACTGCGCCGGCGCAGCATCTACCTGCTGCCCAATGCTTTCACTACCGCCAATCTATTTGCTGGTTTCTACGCTGTCGTGCAGGCCATGAACGGTCGCTTCGAAGTGGCCGCCATCGCTATTTTCCTGGCCATGGTCTTTGACGGCATGGACGGGCGGGTGGCGCGCCTGACAAACACGCAGTCCGCCTTCGGCGAGCAATACGACTCGCTGTCCGACATGACATCCTTCGGCATTGCGCCCGCACTCGTGATGTATGTATGGGCGCTGCAAGGTCTGGGCCGTTGGGGCTGGCTGGCCGCCTTTGTCTACGTGGTGGGGGCCGCGCTGCGTTTGGCGCGTTTCAACACCAATATCGCTGTGGTCGATAAACGCTTCTTCCAGGGCCTGCCTAGCCCTGCAGCGGCGGCGCTTGTGGCCGGCTTCGTATGGCTCAACGTCGATAACAAGCTGCTCATGGACCCAGTCACCATTTCCTGGCTGGCCTTCGTGCTGACAGTCTATGCAGGCGTGTGCATGGTGTCGAACGCCCCGTTCTATAGTGGAAAAACCTTCGCCCTGGGCCGCAGTGTGCCGTTCTGGGTCATGCTGGTGCTGGTGGCTGGCTTTGTGTTTGTATCCAGCGATCCACCCGTCGTATTGTTCCTGTTGTTTGTCATCTACGGGTTGTCAGGCTGGGTAACCCAGTATTGGCGCTGGCGTCGCGCGCGCGCACTCACCCGCATGCGCCAGGATCCCCCCGAGCCCGCCGAGACACCGACCGAGCCTTCTATCGGCCCCGCTGCGTCCTTCGGTATGGCGCAAGGCGCGCCAGGCCCTGATCGCGGCGCGTCGGGCAGCACCGGCGGGCCTGACGCCGCGCCTGGTGTGCGCGGCCCCGCTGCGGATGAGCCACAGCCCGGCGGCAAACCACCGGGCCCGCGTTTCTAGCGGCCATTGGCGGCCGGTGTGGCGCCAACTGGTGCGGTTTGCAGGCCTGCCGCAGGGCCCCGCAGTGCTGGCGCTTTCCGCCAGATACGCCCGCGCCTAGTTGAACCAACTGTTGTCATTCTGTTCGTACATCGGGTCGGGGCCTGGGTGAAAACTTGTCACCCGCTCCCCGTCGGTGCCGAAGTACACGTACATCAGCGAATTCCATACCCCCGATTGCAGATAGCGGTAGCTCCATACCAATTGCGTATTCGATGGCAGGCCAACTGTGCTGATATCGGCGGGTGGGCCGAATTCGCACCGCACTTGATCTCGTGTCCAGGTGCCCGTACGAAGTTTTTCGAAATGCCGGTCGGTTAACAAAGGCTCGATACGATCGATATTGCCCGAGGCATTCACGTTGGCGCCCCAGGCATACTGCCCCAAGGGCTGCTGGCTCCAGATTACGCGCTGTGTGCCGTTTGGCCCAGGGCATGAAAACCCGGGCTTGCCCCATTTGGCCTCTACCACCGAAAGCGGCGAACCCGGTGGGGTTTGGCTCATGTTGGCACAGGCGGCAAGCAAGCCGAGCACCACAGCGCTGGCGGCCAGGCGCGCACGGCGAGGCAGGAAAGAGGTGGGTTGCGGGGGCGATTTCATGGGGGGCTCCGATCGGGCCGGCATTTTCCGGTATAATGCTCTCTTCTTTGCGGCAGGCGCGTAAAAATATGCGTGGCAAGCCCTAAAGAAGGCATGCATAAATTGTAGTTTGTTCAACACTCCACGTCAGGGCACCTCGGCTCTGTCGCTCGTAAAAGAGGATCAATAATGTCTGTTTCTGACATCAACAAGTCTGACATCGTCGCGCAATATCAGCGCGCGCAAGGCGATACCGGCTCCCCCGAAGTGCAGGTTGCGCTGCTTACCGCCCGCATCAACGAACTGACGGGCCACTTCAAGGCGCACGTCAAAGACCACCACTCGCGTCGTGGCCTTCTGCGCATGGTCAGCCGCCGTCGCAAGCTGCTCGATTACCTGAAGGGCCGCAATCCCGATTCGTACCGCACTCTGATCGAAAAGCTCGGTCTGCGTAAGTGATACCGGGGGCTGGCTCCCCGCGTTGGAACCGTGCACACTGCGATAGCCATCGCGGTGTACACGGTTTTTTTATTGTAAGGATACCTCCTAATGTTTAATAAAGTGAGCAAATCGTTTCAGTACGGTCAGCACACGGTAGTTCTGGAAACCGGCGAGATTGCTCGCCAAGCCTCGGGCGCCGTACTGGTTTCGATTGACGATACCGTCATCCTTGCCACTGTCGTGGCAGCCAAGACGCCCAAGCCGGGCCAGGATTTCTTCCCGCTTACCGTTGACTACGTCGAAAAAACCTATGCCGCCGGCCGTATTCCGGGCGGGTTTTTCAAGCGCGAAGGCAAGCCCTCCGAAAAAGAAACCCTCACCTCGCGTCTGATCGACCGCCCCTTGCGTCCGCTGTTCCCTGAGGGCTTCTACAACGACGTCCAAGTCATTATCCACACGGTTTCGGTCAACCCCGAAGTCGATCCGGATATCGCCGCCATGATCGGCGCCTCCGCCGCGCTGGCCATTTCGGGCATTCCGTTCAATGGCCCGATTGGCGCCGCGCGGGTGGGCTACATCAATGGCCAATACGTGCTCAACCCCACCTCCACGCAGCTCAAGCAGTCGCAAATGGATCTGGTCGTGGCCGGCACCGAAGCCGCCGTGCTGATGGTCGAGTCCGAAGCCAAGCAGTTGCCCGAAGACGTGATGCTGGGCGGCGTGGTATTTGGCCATGAGCAGATGCAGGCCGCCATCAACGCCATTCACGATCTGGTCGCCGAAGCCGGCAAGCCCGAGTGGGATTGGCAGCCCGCCGCCAAGAACCTGGCGCTCGAAACCGCCGTCTTGGCAGCCGCCGATGCTGGCCTGAAGGCTGCATACCAGATCCGCGAGAAGCAGGCGCGCACTGCCCGCCTGCGCGAGGTCTATGTCGAGGTCAAGACGCGCCTGGCCGAGCACGCCGCGGCCAAGGGTGAAGATGCGCCCGACAGCGTCGAGGTCGACAACATCCTGTTCGCCTTGGAATCGCGTATCGTGCGCGGCCAGATCCTGAACGGCGAGCCCCGCATCGACGGCCGCGATACCCGCACCGTGCGTCCCATCAGTGTCCGCCTGGGTGTGCTCCCGCGCGCGCACGGCAGCGCGCTGTTCACCCGTGGCGAAACGCAGGCGCTGGTGGTTGCCACGCTGGGTACCAAGCAGGATGAGCAGATTATCGATTCCATCATGGGCGAGCACCGCGACCGCTTCATGCTCCACTACAACATGCCGCCGTTCGCCACCGGCGAAACCGGCCGCTTCGGTGTG
Organism: Pusillimonas sp. TS35; assembly: GCF_009857885.1. Lineage (GTDB taxonomy): Bacteria > Pseudomonadota > Gammaproteobacteria > Burkholderiales > Burkholderiaceae_B > Allopusillimonas > Allopusillimonas lactea. The sequence goes on from NZ_WWER01000005.1 coordinate 109,603, forward strand.
CCCAAGCGCCGCGAAATCGGCCACGGCCGCCTGGCCAAGCGCGCGCTCGCGTCGCTGCTGCCCGCGCCCGAAGACTTCCAGTACACCATTCGCGTGGTATCCGAGATCACCGAGTCCAACGGTTCCTCGTCCATGGCTTCTGTGTGCGGCGGCTCGCTTGCCATGATGGACGCCGGCGTGCCCGTCGGCGATCACGTGGCTGGCGTGGCAATGGGTCTGATCAAAGACGGCGGCAAGTTCGCTGTGCTCACCGACATCCTGGGCGACGAAGATCACCTGGGCGATATGGACTTCAAGGTTGCCGGTACAGTGCAGGGCATCACCGCCCTGCAGATGGATATCAAGATCCAGGGCATCACCAAGGAAATCATGCAGGTTGCCCTGGCGCAGGCCAAGGAAGGCCGCCTGCATATCCTGGGCAAAATGCGCGAGGCCATCGAAGGCTCGCGCACCGAGCTGTCCGAGTTCGCTCCACGCATGCTCAGCCTGAAGATCAACCCCGAGAAGATTCGCGACGTGATCGGAAAGGGCGGCGCCACCATTCGTGCGCTCACCGAAGAAACCGGCACGCAGATCGACATTGGCGACGATGGCACGATCACCATTTCCAGTGCCGATCTCGACAAGGCCCGTGAAGCCGAGCGCCGCATCAAGGAACTCACCGCCGACGTCGAAGTGGGGCAGGAATACGAAGGCCCTGTGTTGCGCCTGCTGGATTTCGGCGCCATCGTGCAGGTGCTGCCCGGCCGTGACGGCCTGCTGCACATTTCCGAAATCGCCAACTATCGCATCGCCAACATCAACGATGTGCTCAAGGTTGGCCAAACGGTGCGTGTCAAAGTCATCGAGGCCGACGACAAGGGCCGTCTGCGCCTGTCGGTCAAGGCGATTGGCGGCATCGAGGCCCAGGGCGGCCCGCAAGGCCCGTCCGCTGGCGGCGAAGGCTGATCGGCGCATGAACGCGGCGCGGCTTGTCCGCGCCCGCCCCACGGCTGTTGCGGCTAACCCCGCGGCACATATAAACCCCGCATTGTCGCGCTCGCGTATATGCGGGGTTTTTGTTTTCTGTGGCAATACTGGGTATGTGCGTGCCGAGCCTGGATCAATTATTTTCGTACTGCTTCTCGCTATTGATGCCGCTTATAGCTTGTTTATATATAAATAAATAATTAAAAAGTTGATTTAATGATGGATTATGCATGAGAAAATCATATAGCTAACTGTTATGTAAGGTGGCCTTCATGAAATTCTCGCTTTCCCGCGCAGGTGCGGTTTTGTTGGCCGGCGCTGCGTTGCTCGCCGCCGGCTCGTCGTTCGCTGCGCCGGCGTCCCAGCCGCTGCTCACGCCAGCGCAGCTCGATACCCTTCGCCAGGATGCCGCCGTGCGCGTCATTGATATCCGTCCGCCCGAAGCGTACAGCGCCAATCACATCCCTGGCGCTGTGTCGGCACCGTATGGAAAATGGCGTGGCCCGGCCAACAGCCCCGGCCAGTTGCCCGAAGTCTCCAAGCTTGCGGCGTTGATCGGCAGCTTGGGGCTCAAGCCTGACAGCCATGCCGTCGTGGTATCGTCGGGCGCCAATGACACCGATTTTGGTGCGTCCGCGCGGGTGTACTGGACACTCAAGTATCTCGGGCTTACCAATCTTTCGGTACTCAACGGCGGCATGAAGGCCTGGAGCGCCGCCAGCCTGCCGCAAGACACTGCAGTGCCGTCGATTGCGGCCACACAGTACACGCCCGCATTGAACGAAGCGATTCTGGCTACGCAGGCGCATGTCGAATCCCAGGTCAGCAACCCCAAGGCCCGGCTGGTTGATGCACGCCCGGCCAATTTTTTCGCCGGCGAGGCCAAAGCGCCCACCGCTAAAGTGCCGGGCACCATCCACAATGCAGTCAATCTGCCGCACAGTAAATGGTTCAAGCCGGGTACGTCTGAGTTCGTCTCGCCGGAAGCGGCGAAGAAGATCGCCGCCAGCGAGTTCGCCACCCAGGCCGATGAAACTATTTCGTTCTGCAATACCGGTCACTGGGCCGCTACAGATTGGTTCGCGCTGTCGGAGGTCGTGGGGCTGGACAATGTCAAACTATACCCCGCGTCGTTGGCAGAATGGACACAATCGGCGCGTGCACTGCCCATGGACAATGTGCCTAGCCGCGGCAGCCAGATCATCAACAGCCTCAAAGGCCTCATCGGGAAATCCTGATTTATCTACATGAGTACTGCTTACGTAACCCAAGCGGGTGCCGTGTCGCTGCCGGCAGGGCGCGTCACCCGCAACCGTATTTTCCTTGGTTCGGCAATTGCTGCGTTCTTCCTCTTCCTGATCTGGTTCGTCTCTCTGCGCCAGTCCGTCCTGTTTCTGGTGGGGCTGGGCATGGGCAGTGTGCTGGCGGGCATGCGTTTTGGCTTCACCACAGGCTGGCGCAAACTGATCGAGCAGCGCGACGCCAGTGGCGTGCTGGCGCAGATTACTTTGCTGATCCTCGCTGCCGCTGTGGCCATGCCCTTGCTGGCAGTCTTTCCCGGCGATCTGATCGCCGCATTGGGGCCGCCAAGCATCAGCCTGCTGGTGGGCGCTTTCATATTCGGCCTGACGATGCAGATTGCCGATGGCTGCGGCTCGGGCACGCTTTACAAGGCCGGCCTGGGTATCCCACTCAATACGGTGATTCTGCCGGTGTTCGCGATCGGCAGCTTCCTGGGCTCCGCTCACCTTGAAAGCTGGCTGAGCCTGGGCGCCGTCAAGCCTGTAAGCTTGGTGGCCCAGCTCGGTGCGCCTGGGGCATTTGCCCTCACCCTGGCCGGCCTGGCCGCGGTGGGCGTCATCGTCTGGCGCATCTCGGACAAAACCCGCCCATGGCTGGACAAACGGCTGCTTATTGGTGCCGTGCTTCTGGCCATATTCGCCACGCTGAACCTGGTCATTGCCGGACAGCCTTGGGGGATTGTGTATGGCTTCGGCCTGTGGGGTGCCAAGCTCGCCACCGCCGCCGGTGCCTTCGACCCGGCCGCAAATGCGTTCTGGAGCCAGACGGTCAACCTCACCAATTTGTCGCAGTCTGTGTTTCTGGATGTCACGTCCATCACCAACATCGGCATTCTGGCTGGTGCCTTGTGGATTGCCGCCGGCAAGCCACCTGCATCAGCCACCACCAAGCCGCTCAATGGCACGCAATGGGTCGTGGGGATCGCTGCCGGCTTTTTGCTGGGCTATAGCTCCCGCCTGGCCTTTGGTTGCAATATCGGCGCCATGGTCAGCGGCATTTCCACCGGCAGTTTGCACGGCTGGATCTGGGTGCCGCTGGCATTCTGCGGTTCGCTGATCGGTGTGCGCGTGCGCCGCTATTTCAAGTTCTGAACGGAGGCCATCATGAAGAAACCCGTGCTTGCTTCCGTTTTCTGGATCGTGCTGCTCGCGTTCTTTGCCTGGGATTGGGTGTCGTCCGCCCCCATCAACGTGCGGCTCGAGCCGCCCTTTATCGCGGCGGGATCAGGCCAGGCGCCCACCGGCGGGCACTGTGCCGCTACGTTCTAGCTTGGCCGGCCCGGCTATGTATAATGCCCAATGCTCCGGGGTGTGTTTGCAGCCGTGCTGAAACACTGAGATGGCCAGGTCGAACCCGCGAACTTGATTCGGCTCATACCGACGTAAGAAGAGTGCTTTGACTGTGCCCGCATGGCGGTTGCCGTGCGGCGCACATCCATCCCATACGCATCCCTTTCGGAGCAGTCCCCGGCCTGTGCCGGCGCTACACCTTAGAAAGGGCTTTTGTGTCTACCTCACCATCAGCAGTGCCGCAGGCCTTGCTGGCAGACCTGCAGCAGTTCATGCGTCAGCCGCAAGAAGGCGACGAGGCCTTCAACGCGTTGGCGCTGCGCCTCTTCGAACATCAGTTCCGCCACAATGCGGCCTATCAGCGCTATTGCCGCTTCGTGGGCAAGACGCCGCGCCTGCTGACGCGCTGGCAGGATATCCCGTCTGTGCCCATTGATGCCTTCAAGGATCTCACGCTGAGCTGTGTCGCACCCGATCAGTGCGAACGGGTCTTCATGACCAGCGGCACCACGCGGGCCGAACGCCGAGGCCGCAATTATCATCCGCATCTCCAGGTCTACGATCTGTCCATGCGCCTGTATTTCAGCCAGCGCTTCATGCGCGGCACGCCCCGCATGCGTATGGGCATCCTGTTTCCCACAGAGCAGATGATGCCCAATTCATCGCTGGCGCATTATCTCGCGCTGGCGCTGGAGCATTTCGGCGACGCGGGCAGCCGCTATTTTGTCAGTCCAAGTGGTGTAGAGCTCGATGCGCTGTGTCAGGCGCTGGCGCAGGCGCAACACGACCACACACCCTTTGCGCTGCTGGGGGCCAGCTACAGCTTTGTGCACGTCATGGACGCTCTGGGCGAGCGCGGCCTGCGCTTTCAACTGCCCGCGGGCAGCCGTTTGTTCGATACCGGCGGCTTCAAAGGCCAGTCGCGCACCATGCAGGCCGCCGAGTTTTACGATTTGCTGCACCATTGCTTTGGTGTGCCCCCGCAGCACTGCACCAACATGTATGGCATGACTGAACTGAGCTCGCAGATCTACGACAACGGCAACGCCACGCTGCCGGCCGTAAAGTCGGGCCCTCACTGGACACGCACGCGCGTACTGGATCCCGTCACCGGGCAGGAGATGCTTGATGGCGAGGAGGGTATTTTGGCCCACACGGATCTGGCCAACTTCAATTCAGTGTGCGCCATCCTTACCGAAGACCTCGGCGTGCGTGTACCGGGTGGTTTCCTGCTGCTGGGGCGGGCCGATGGCGCAGCGGCCAAAGGCTGTTCGCTGGCCATGGAAGCCTTTCTGCAGGCGGCGCAATGAATACAGCCAGCCTGGCTTGCGGCTATCTGCCGCCGGGCGCCGACTTGGGCCCGATCGAATGGTCCGCCCGGCAGGTGGTTGGCCCACATGGCGCATTTCCGCTGGCTTTGCCTCGCTTGAATCCTGCGCAGTTGCGGCAACTGGGCGCTTACTTGCAGGCTCAGGCGCGCGTTCATCTCCACCCGCTCGCCGTGCTAGACATCGCAGCGGGCATTGATCGCTGCATCGCCGATATGCTGCAGCCCGGGCAGCCGCTGCGCCTGCGCTACGAACCCGCGCTGCTGGCGCAGACCGGCTACGACGCTGAAATGCTGCGCTTGGGCATCAATAATTGCCTGCGCAACTTCAGGCGCCCCGAACTGCTGCGCATGCTGTGCGAAGATCTCGGCGACCCGGGTCTGCTCGATGGCTTTCGCCCGCGCGTGCAGGGGGGCTGGTCGCGTGCCTACGGCCCTGGGTTGCTGGGGCAGGTCTGGGCCGGTAATGTGCCCGGTATCCCCTTGTGGGGCATGGTGGCCTGCCTGCTGACCAAAGGCGCCAGCCTGGGCAAGCTGGCCAGCGCGGAGCCCATCTTTGCAAGCTGGTTTGCCCACAGCCTGGCGCAGGCCGCACCTGAGCTGGCGCAGGCGTTGGCGGTGGTCTGGTGGCCGGGTGGCGATGCGGGCAGCGAGGCTGCCTTGGTGGACGCGGCCGATGTCATGATGGTTTACGGGGGCGACGAAGCCCTGCGGGCGTGGCAGGCCAAGATTCCACCCCATGTGCGCTTCCTCCCTCATGGTCATAAATTCAGCGTTGCTCTCGTTGCAGCCTCGGCCTTGGATACCCGCCAGGCGGCGCAGTGCGCGCGCTTGGCGGCGCGAGACATTGCCCAGTGGGATCAGCAGGCTTGTTATGCGCCGCAAAGCATTTATGTGCAACGCGGCGCTGCGGTTAGTCCACGAGATTTCGCGCTGCTGCTGGCGGGCGAATTGGCTGCATTGGCGCGCCGCCACCCACGGCAGGCATTGCCCTTGGATGACAAAACACAATTCGCAAAGTGGCGCCAATCGCTCAGCCTGCGGGCGCTGCGGGGCGAAGCGCTTGAGTTGATGGGCCCGGCCGATGCCGACTGGTCAGTCGCTTATCTGGACGACGCCGTTGCGCCAGAAGCCAGCGCTACGTTTCGCAGCGTATCGGTCATTGCAGTGGACAACGTGGAAGTCGTTGCGCGCCAGCTGCAGCCGTATCGTCGCTATTTGCAAACCGCAGCGGTCGCCGCCAGCCCCGAATCCCTGTTCGACGTGGCCGAAGCGCTCGCTCAAGTCGGCATCAATCGCATAAGCGCACTGGGCGCCACGGCCAGCCCACAACCAGGATGGCATCACGATGGCCGCTTCAGCGTGCTGGACCTGCTGCGGATGTCCGACATCGAGGCCAGCGCCGAGACGCTGGCCCAGGATTTTGCGAGTTATCGTGATTGAAGCGGCTGCCGGCTCATCCTTTTTGCGCCTCGATGCTCTGGATTATCGATATCCTGGCACGGATTACGGCCTGCGCGATATCGATCTGCGGCTCGATGCCGGTGAGTTTCATTGCCTGCTGGGCCGCAGCGGTTGCGGCAAGTCTACGCTGCTCAAGCTGGCGGCGGGGCTGCTGCAGCCCACGGCCGGGCGAGTGCTCTTGCAAGGCAAGCCGCTGTTCAAGCCCACGTCTGCGATCGGTTTTGTATTTCAGCAGCCAACGCTGTTGGACTGGCTGACTGTGCTGGACAATGTGTTGTTGCCGGCCTCGCTGAAAGGCCGCGCGCAGGGGCGGGCGGGTGCGGCCATTCGCGACGATGCTCTGCAGCTGCTGGATGAGCTTGAGTTGGGCAGTCATGCGCACAGGTATCCCACACAGCTTTCGGGCGGGCAGCAGAGCAGGGTGGCGATCGCCCGCGCCATGCTGATGCGCCCGGCCTTGCTGTTGATGGACGAGCCCTTCGCTGCGCTGGACGCGCTGACGCGTGAGCAGTTGCAGGACACCTTGCTGTACACCTGTGGGCAGCACGGCAGCACGGTATTGTTTGTAACCCATGACATCGCCGAGGCCGTCTACTTGGCTGACCGGGTGACCGTGCTGGACGACGGGCGGCAGGCGCATTGCCAGCCGGTGAACCTGCCGCGCCCGCGCCACAGCGCGCTACGCGACAGCCCGGCCTATCATCACGCATGTGCGGAACTACGCAGCCACATTGGGCGGGTGCCATGAAGCCGTTGTTTGCCATGCGTCGCGTTCGCACAGGGATCGGCTCCCTAATCATACTGGTCGTACTTATCGCCGCCTGGGAAGCGGCCGTCCGCCAATTCGGTTGGTCGCCCTTGGTCCTTCCGGCACCCAGCCGGGTCTGGCACAGCTTGTGGTCGGGCCTGGTCGCTGGCTATTTCTGGCCGCACATTGTGCAAACAACGCGAGAAGTCTTGCTGGGCCTGCTGCTCGGCGGGGCCATCGGTTTTGGCATGGGCCTATTGCTGGCGCAGTCGCGTTTTGTCCAGGCGGTTCTCATGCCATACATTCTGGCCAGCCAGGTCGTGCCCAAACTTGCGCTGGCCCCGCTGCTGACGCTGTGGCTGGGTTTTGGCACGCTGCCGATGGTGGTGATCACCGCGCTGGTCTGTTTCTTCCCCTTGTTGGAAAACACCCTTACCGGCCTGGGCCAGACAGACCAGGCCAGGTTGGAACTGTTCCGCATGCTGGGGGCCAGCCGTTGGCAAACCTTGTGGCGGCTGCGGCTGCCGATGGCCATGCCTGGCGTCATGGCAGGTGTGCGCATCGCCGCGGTGCTTGCGCTGGTTGGCGCCGTGGTGGGCGAGTTCATTGGCGCCAGCCAGGGCCTGGGGGCGCTCATCATCGCCGCCCAGGGCTCTATGGATACCGCCTTGATGTTTGCCGTTCTGTTGCTGATCACCATACTGGGCTTGCTGCTGTATCAGCTAAGCCTGCTGTTGCAGCACATTATGCTGCGCCATTATTCATCTACTCGGGAGTCAAGCGCCCATGAATACTAGACGCCGAATTCTGCACGCAATTGCCGCTTTGTGCGCGGCGGGTGGGTTGGGTGCATACGCTGTGCCGACCTTCGCCCAGGCGGCGCCGCAGCCCATCACCTTGGCTGGTTGGAGCAAACCGATCAGCGAGATCACTCAGATTCTCGCCGAACCTGAGCTTGGCCATTTCAGGCACGAAGGGCTGACGCTGAATTATCTGCCGGGCGCGGGCGGGGGCGACGCCCTGCGCAATCTGTTGAGCGGGCAGGCGGATGTCGCCTTCACTGATCCGGGCTCCTTCTTTGCGGCCCTGGACAAAGGGGCGAAGCTGCGCGCCATTTATGACATCTATCCCCAGAACGTCTTCAATGTTGTAACGCTGGAGGGCAGCCCCATACAGAGCGCGGCCGATCTCAAAGGCAAGCGCATCGGGGTGTACAGCCTGTCCAGCGGTACGCGCCAGAATCTGCAGATCCTGCTGCACAAGGCGGGGCTGAACGAAGGTGATGTCACCATCATCGTCACCGGTCTGCTGAACTTTGCTCCGTTGATGCAGGGGCAGGTAGACGCCACCGCGGCCACGGATACAGGTCTGTTGCTGGCAAAATACCGCGGCCTTAAAAACCCTGGTGTGATAAAGGTGGCGGATTACCTGAATTACTCCAGCGATCTGTTCGTGGTGCGCGAAGAAGACTATCAGCGGCGCAAACCCTTGCTGCAGCGATTTCTGCGCGCTTATCGCGCCAGCACGCAGTGGATGATGGGCCACCCCGACGACGCGGCCCGTCTCGCGGTCAAATACGCCATCGATGGCCGCGACCCAGTGCTGAATCGGCAGATCATCGAGGCGCGCAATGCGTCCAGCCTTTCGGCATATACCGATCAGCATGGGCTGGGGGCGCTGGATCTGGTGTCTTTGCAGGCCGCGGCGGACGCTTATTACGAGCTGGGGCTGATCGGCCATAAACTCGACCTGCGCGATGCGGTGGCGACGGATATGCTGCCATGAGTGGTGGCGCACCACAGGTTAGTTGCAATGCATGTGGCACGCATTGGCTGCGGCGGCCAGTCAGGAAACTTCAATGAAACTGAACGATAAAGTCGTATTGATCACGGGTGCCGGCCGGGGCCTGGGCGCGGCTACGGCGCGTGCCTTTGCCCGCGAGGGGGCGGTGGTGATCGTCAACTATCTGCAAAATACCCAGGCGGCCGAACAAGTGGTCGCCGACTGCAAGCAAGCGGGTGGGCAGGCCTGGGCCATGCAGGCCGACGTCACGGACGCTGTGGCGGTCCAGGATATGGTGAGCGAGATCGTCCTGGAAACAGGGCGCATCGACGTTCTGGTCAACAATGCATTCGCGCCGTATCGCTTTGATCCCGACACCCGTCTCCGTTTTACGCAATTGGGGTGGGAAGCCTGCCAGCGGCAGTTCGAGGGGGCGGTGAAGAGCGCGTGGCAGACGAGCCAGGCCGTGGTGCCGCACATGCAGCGGCAGGCCGGCGGCAGTATCATCAACATCAGTACCGACCTGACCGAGCAGGCGGTGGTGCCATATCCTGACTACGCCACAGGCAAGGCGGCCCTGCAGGGCCTGAGCCGACAAATGGCGGCCGACCTGGGGCAATATGGTATCCGCGTCAATTGTGTAGCGCCGGGCCTTGTCTGGCCCACCGATGCCAGCCGCGACACCCGCGCCAGCATACGGCAGCAGATCATCGCCCAGACGCCGCTGCGGCGCGTAGCCACACCAGAGGACATCACCGGCCCCATCTTGTTTCTGGCGTCAGCTTACAGCCAGTTCATGACGGGGCAAGTGATTTACGTGGATGGCGGGCTGTTGATGCGCTGACCCGCGCAGGGCACCCGGGCAGGTGGCCCGCGGCATGTGCAGGCCTGCGCAGGCTGCAAACAGCAGCCGTGCCTGCCGGCAAGTGCGTACCGGCCACCCCGGCAGGCCCGGGCGCCGCCTGGCGGCGGCGCTGCGTTGTGTGAACAACGCCTTCCCGGCTTGTTTACAGTCCGTTGTAGACCGGCCCTTCGCCACCCTGCGGTGCCACCCACACGATGTTCTGTGTCGGATCCTTGATGTCGCAGGTCTTGCAGTGCACGCAATTCTGTGCGTTGATCTGCAGGCGGTCGGCGCCGTCGTCCGTCTTGACGAATTCGTACACGCCGGCAGGGCAGTAGCGTGCTTCGGGGCCGGCATACTTGGCCAGGTTGATGTTCACCGGCACCGTGTCATCCTTCAGTGTGAGGTGCACGGGTTCGTTTTCGTCGTGGTTGGTGTTAGAGATGAACACCGAGCTCAGGCGGTCAAAGGTGAGCTTGCCGTCGGGTTTGGGGTACTCGATGCGCGCGCACTCGGCGGCTGGCTGCAGACAGGCGTGATCGGGCTTGTTGTGGCGAAGCGTCCAGGGCATTTTGCCCTTGAGCAGCTTTTGCTCGATGCCGGTCATCAAGGTGGCGATGGTGCGGCCTTTCTTGAACCATTGCTTGAAGTTGCGCGCCTTGTTCAGCTCTTCGTGGAGCCACGAGGCCTTGAAGGCTTCGGGGTAGGCGGCCAACTCGTCGTAGCTGCGGCCGGCAGCCAGGGCTTCGAAGGCGGCCTCGGCGGCCAGGGCGCCGGTCTTGATGGCGGCATGGCTGCCCTTGATCCGCGAAGCGTTCAGGAAGCCCGCTTCGCAGCCTATCATGGCGCCACCCGGGAAAACAAATTTGGGAAGCGCCATCAGGCCGCCGGCCGTCAACGACCGCGCACCATAGGCGATGCGCTTGCCGCCCTCAAACGTGGGCCGGATAGCGGGATGCGTTTTGTAGCGCTGGAATTCTTCGAAAGGAGAGAGCCAGGGGTTGGCGTAATCCAGCCCCACCACCAGGCCCACCACAACGATGTTGTCGTTCAGGTGATAAAGGAAGGAGCCGCCGTAGGTGTCGGAATCCAGCGGCCAGCCGGCGGTGTGCATGACCAGGCCGGGCCGCGACTGCGAGGGGTCGACTTCCCACATTTCTTTGATGCCGATGCCGTAGCTTTGCGGATTGCAGTCGGTGTCGAGTTTGTAGTTGGCGATGAGCTGGCGGCCCAGTTGGCCGCGCGAGCCTTCGGCAAACAGCGTGTAGCGGGCGTGCAGCTCCATGCCGGGCTGATAATGCGCGGTATGCGTACCGTCGCGCGCGACGCCCATGTCGCCGGTGGCCACGCCCTTGACGGCGCCCTGTTCGTTGTAAAGCACTTCAACGGCAGCGAAGCCGGGGAAAATATCCACACCCAGCGCCTCGGCCTGTTCGCCCATCCATCGCACTACATGCCCCAGGCGAACGATGTAGCTGCCGTGGTTCTTGAAGCAGTCGGGCAGTAGCCAGCCTGGCGTGCTGCGTGCACCTTTCTCGGTGAGAAACAAGAATTTGTCTTCTGTTACTTCGGTATCGAGGGGGGCGCCTTTTTCTTTCCAATCGGGGATCAGTTCAGTCAGGGCGCGTGGGTCCATCACAGCGCCGGAAAGAATATGCGCGCCGATCTCGGCCCCTTTTTCGAGCACACAGACGCTGATTTCAGTGTCGCGCTGGGCAGCCAGCTGCTTGAGCCGAATGGCGGCGGCCAGGCCAGCGGGCCCGCCGCCGACCACGACTACGTCATACTCCATCGATTCGCGTTCAGACATTTTGAAAGGATCTCCCTATTTGTAATACTCAATACTTGCGCCATTGTATTGCAGACTGCTTTGGTCATGACCGCTCGCGGTGCCGGGGCTGCGCGATATCGATCCGCAAGAATCAACGGGAATGGCGCAGTGCAGCATCGGCCGTTATACTTTAAACACAGCGTCGGTGACGAGCCCGGTCTGCTGTAGCCGCCGCGCTCGCAGTGCGATGGCACACGGCGGGTCGCATGACAATCAATCAACAAAGGTCGGTCAAACCATGCAGGCAGGTGAAGCAGCAAGCCCTGCGCCCCTGGCAGTTCGCAAGTTCGCGATGCCGGTGCGCTGGGGCGATCTCGATGCGCTCAGGCACGTCAACAATACGGTGTACTTCCGCTTCTTCGAAGAGGCCCGGGTGCGTTTTATGGATGAAGTGCGGGCTCAAACCGGCATTTATAAGGCGTTTGTGCTCGCCCATACAGAATGTGACTTCATGCGGCCGCTGCATTATCCCGTCACGGTGGTCGTGCAGCAGGCCTTGCTGCGCATCGGCGGCAGCAGCCTGTTGTTCGAGGCTGTAATCGAACGTGAAGACCAGCCGGGGGTGGCCTGCGCGATAGGGCGGTACACCATCGTGGGTGTAGACGGCGCCACACAGCGGCCGCAGCCGTGGTCCGACGCCGAACGCGCACTGCTGGCCTCGCTGTAGTACGAAGGCGCCGGCCCGGTATAAATGTGGGCCCATGGCCATGGCGCGCTGTCCGGCATTATCATTCATCGCATATGCGGTATCGGCACGGTCCTCGCGCATGCGCGGCATCATATAACCCAAAGCACATCGTCATAACAAAGGAAAGGAGTAATGAATAAAGTCTATCCAAGCGCCCCAGAGGCGCTCAAAGGCATCGTCGCCGATGGGCAAACCATTGCCGTCGGCGGTTTCGGCCTGTGCGGCATCCCCGAGGCGCTTATTGCCGCGCTGCGCGATTCCAACGTCCAGAACCTCACCTGCGTCAGCAATAACGCCGGTGTCGATGGCTTTGGCCTTGGCCAGTTGCTGGAAACCCGCCAAGTCAAGAAAATGATCGCCTCATATGTCGGCGAAAACAAAGAGTTCGAACGCCAGTACCTGGCCGGCGAACTCGAACTCGAGTTCACGCCCCAGGGCACGCTGGCTGAAAAACTGCGCGCCGGCGGCGCGGGCATCCCCGCATTCTTTACGCGTACCGGCGTGGGTACGCTGGTGGCAGAGGGCAAAGAGGTGCGCGAATTCGACGGCCACCAGTACGTCATGGAGCGCTCCATCGTTGCCGATGTGTCACTGGTCAAGGCCTGGAAGGCCGACCGCAGCGGCAACCTGGTGTTCCGCAAGACGGCGCGCAACTTCAACCCCAATGTGGCGATGGCTGGCAAGATCACTGTTGTCGAAGTCGAAGAAATCGTCGATACCGGCGCGCTCGATCCCGACCAGATCCACCTGCCAGGCATTTACGTACACCGCATCGTGCTCAATGCACACCCCGAGAAACGCATCGAAAAACGTACCGTGCGCAACGGTCAAGGAGCTTGAACATGGCCTGGGATCGTGAACAAATGGCTGCGCGCGCCGCGCGCGAACTGCAGGATGGTTTCTATGTGAACCTGGGCATCGGCCTGCCTACGCTGGTGGCTAACCACGTGCCTCAGGGTGTCGAAGTCTGGCTGCAATCCGAAAACGGTCTGTTGGGCATCGGCCCCTTCCCGACAGAAGATGAAGTGGACGCCGACTTGATCAACGCGGGCAAACAGACCGTGACCACGCTGCCGGGTTCGTCCATCTTTGCCTCGGCGGATTCCTTCGCCATGATCCGCGGCGGCAAGATCAACCTGGCCATACTGGGCGCCATGCAGGTGTCTGAAAAAGGCGATCTGGCCAACTGGATGATTCCGGGCAAGATGATCAAAGGCATGGGCGGCGCCATGGATCTGGTCGCCGGCGTCGGCCGGGTAGTGGTGTTGATGGAACATGTCGCCCGCAAGAAAGACGGCACGGAAGACTTCAAGCTCTTGCCGGAATGCACGCTGCCGCTAACCGGCGTGGGCGTGGTCGATTTGATCATCACCGACTTGGGTGTGATGGAAGTCGCCGAAGATGGCCTGAGGCTGATCGAGTTGGCGCCTGGTGTCACGGTGGACGAAATCAAGTCCAAGACACCGGCCAGGCTCGACGTGTCCGCGGTCAGTTGATCATCCGGGAGCGCGCATGCAGTCTCTACCCATTGTGGAACGCCTGCGCGCGCTGCGCGCAGCCCTGACGGCGCGCGGCATTGATGCGTACGCCGTACTCACTGCCGATCCCCACCTCTCCGAGTACCTGCCGGCACACTGGCAGGGCAGGGAGTGGCTGAGCGGGTTCACCGGTTCAGCCGGCACGCTCGTCGTCACCGAAGCCTACGCTGGGCTTTGGACCGACAGCCGCTATTGGGAGCAGGCCGAGGGCGAATTGGCGGGTACGGGTATCGCAACCATGCGCGCCGGCGAAGCGGATGTCCCGGAGCCGGCGCAGTGGCTGGCCGCCAATTTGCCGCATGGCGCCAAAGTCGGCGTTGATGGCCAAGCCATGTCGGCGCAGGCGTATCGGCAGTGGCAAGAGGCGCTGGCGCCCTCTGGCGTCCGGCTGGTTGTAGATCAAGACCTCCTGGCCGATATCTGGCATGATCGTCCACCGCTTCCCGCCGCTCCCGTCTACGAACACCTGCCGCCCTACGCATGCCGCACCCGCGCCGAGAATCTCGCGGCGGTGCGCGCAGCCATTGTCGAACATGGCGCGCAATGGCATTGGCTGTCATCCCTGGACGACATTGCCTGGCTGTTCAACCTGCGCGGCAGCGACGTACCTCACAATCCAGTTTTCCTGGCCTTTGCGCTTATCGCCAGCGAACGCGCCACGCTGTTCGTGGCGCCCGGCAAGGTCAGCCCGGCCCTGGCAGAGGCGCTGGCCGCCGACGGCATTTCCCTCCAGCCCTACGAGGCAGCGGCCGGCGCGTTGGCCTGCCTGCCTGAGGGTGACACCCTGTTGGTGGATCCAGCCCGCATCACAGCCGGAACGCTGGCCGCGGCGGCCTATGTCGGCAAGGCAGAAGCGCTCAACCCCTCGCAGCGTCTGAAGGCGCGCAAGAACGCGGCCGAAATCGCCAATGTGCGTCGGGCCATGGAGCAGGACGGCGCCGCGCTGTGCGAGTTTTTTTCCTGGTTCGAGGCAGCACAGGGTGTCGAACGCATTAGTGAACTCACCATAGACGAAAAGATCTGCGCCGCCCGCGCGCGCCAGCCAGGCTTTGTCACCACCAGTTTCGGCACTATTGCAGCCTTCAATGCCAATGGCGCCATGCCCCACTACCATGCCACACCCGAGGCTCACGCGGTCATCGAAGGCGACGGCTTGCTGCTCATCGATTCAGGCGGGCAGTATCCGGGTGGCACCACAGACATCACCCGGGTTGTGCCCGTGGGGCAGCCTAGCGCCGACCAACGGCGCGATTTCACCCTTGTGCTGCAAGGCATGATCGCGCTGTCGCAGGCGGTGTTCCCGCGCCGCATACAGGCCTCGCTGCTCGACACGCTCGCGCGGGCACCCATCTGGCGCTCGGGTGCCGAATTCGGCCACGGCACTGGCCACGGTGTGGGTTATTTCCTCAATGTCCATGAGGGCCCGCAGTCTATTTCCTATCGCGCACGCCAGACACCGGACACGGTGATGGACCTGGGCATGATCACCTCCAACGAGCCGGGCCTGTATCGGCCCGGGAAGTGGGGCATACGCATCGAGAACCTGGTGCTGGCGGTGCCGGCGCTGCACACCGAATTCGGCGAGTTCCTCCAGTTTGAAACCCTTACGCTATGTCCCATCGACACGCGCTGCATCGAATGCGCAATGCTGTCCGATAGCGAGCGTGCCTGGCTCAACAGTTATCACCAAGAGGTGCGTGCACGGCTTGCGCCGCTGGTGCAAGGTGCGGCGCTCAATTGGTTGCGGGTGCGCACCGAGCCGATCTGACGCCGCGCAAGCTATAATCCAAATTTCCCGCTACTGTCCGGCCGCCCCGGGCACGTTTCACAATGACCAAATACGTATTTGTCACGGGGGGTGTCGTATCCTCCTTGGGTAAGGGCATCGCCGCCGCCTCCCTGGCAGCCATTCTCGAGTCGCGGGGCCTGCGGGTCACCATGCTCAAGCTGGATCCCTACATCAACGTGGATCCGGGCACGATGAGCCCCTTCCAGCACGGCGAAGTGTTCGTCACTGAAGATGGCGCGGAAACCGACCTCGATCTGGGCCATTATGAGCGCTTCGTGTCCACGAAGATGCACAAGTTCAACAACTTCACTACCGGTCAGATCTACGAGTCCGTACTGCGCAAAGAGCGCCGCGGCGATTATCTGGGTAAAACGGTCCAGGTCATCCCCCACATCACCAACGAAATCCAGGATTTCATCGCGCGTGGCGCCAAGGCGGCCTGGGACGGCCAGGCCGACGTCGCGATCGTTGAAATCGGCGGAACGGTCGGCGATATCGAGTCGCTGCCTTTTCTCGAGGCGGTACGCCAGATGAGCCTGCGCTTGGGCCGCAACAATGCCGCCTTCGTGCACCTGACGCTGGTCCCCTATATCGCCTCGGCCGGTGAGCTCAAGACCAAACCCACGCAGCACTCGGTCCAGAAACTGCGCGAGATCGGCATCTATCCCGCTGCGCTGCTGTGCCGCGCCGACAGGCCGGTGCCCGACGACGAGCGCGCCAAGATATCCCTGTTCTCGAATGTACCGCTCGACGCTGTCATCTCGGTGTGGGACGCCGATTCCATCTATCAGATCCCGGCTATGCTGCACCGCCAGGGGCTGGACAACCTCGTCTGTGACGCGCTGGGCATCTCGCCGCCGCCAGCCGACCTGTCGATGTGGGATCGTCTGGTCGAAGCCATCAATCATCCCGAGCACGAGGTGCGCATCGGCATGGTGGGCAAATACGTCGATCTCACCGAATCCTACAAATCGCTCAGCGAGGCGCTGGTTCACGCCGGTATCCATACCCGTTCGCGCGTCAAGATCGAATACCTCGATTCCGAGCAACTCGAGGCCGAAGGCGTCGATAGCCTGAAAGACCTCGACGCCATCCTGGTGCCAGGCGGCTTCGGCAAGCGCGGCACCGAAGGCAAGATCAAGGCCATCCGCTACGCACGCGAAAACGGCATCCCCTATCTGGGTATCTGTCTGGGCATGCAGCTCGCTGTTGTCGAGTTTGCCCGCGATGTCGCTGGGCTGGGCGGTGCCAACAGCACCGAATTCGACCCCGCCGCGCCGCATCCCGTTGTGGCGCTGATCACCGAATGGCAAGATCGCGAGGGCCGTATCGAGCGCCGCGACCAGCATTCCGACCTGGGCGGCACCATGCGCAAGGGGGCTCAGCGTTGCCCGGTCAAGCCCGGCACGCGCGCAGCCGAAATCTACGGCACCGAGGTCAACGAACGCCATCGCCACCGCTACGAAGTCAACAACGTCTACGTATCTCGGCTCGAAGAGGCCGGCATGGTCATCAGCGCCCGCACGCCTACTGAAAATCTCCCTGAGATCATGGAGCTGCCCAACCATCCCTGGTTCATGGGCGTGCAATTCCACCCTGAGTTCACTTCCACCCCACGCGATGGCCACCCGCTGTTCTCCAGCTACATCCGGGCAGCCATCGAAAACCAGGCTCGGCGCCGCCAGGCGCAGGGCTGAACCAAGGCGGGCCGCGCTGCGGGCCCGGCCTGGCGCAGCATCCCAGAGGCCCGTAGTCCCGTAAGGGCTGCGGGCCTCCTCCCATGCGGCCACCCGCAGCCTCGCACGCTGGGGCGTTAAGGGGCGTGCCGCTCCCTCTATTTTTCTTCAGCTGTTGCGCCGAAACCGCAAGGCGTGCCTGTTATGCGGGCATCGGTTGCCAGCAGGCGGTGTGGCAGGCTAAACTTTTGATCAATCAATTATTGTGCTACCAAGCATTTTGAAAGTGGCTTCCATGTCTACGCCGCAACACTCCGACGCCGGCCGCGTCCTTACGGTCAGCCAATCATTGCGTGCGATGCTGGGGCTGTGCTTCGTTATCATGATGGTGGCGATCGACCAGACCGTCGTCGGTACGGCGCTGCCAACGGTGGTTGCGGATCTTAACGGGTTCAAGTATTACGCCTGGGTGGCGACGGCCTATCTGCTGACTTCCGTCATCACTGTCCCCATCTTCGGCCGGCTGGGTGATTTATACGGGCGCAAGCCCTTCGTGGTGGCGTCGGTGGTGGTGTTTCTTTCCGCGTCCATATTCTGCGGCTTGTCCGACTCCATGATTCAGCTGGTCATTGCGCGTGCGCTGCAAGGCGTGGGCGGCGGCATGCTGGTGGGCACCGCCTTCGCCTCGGTGCCTGACCTCTTTCCCGATACACAGGTGCGGCTACGCTGGCAGATGCTGCTGTCATCCGCCTTTGGGGTAGCCAACGGCGTAGGGCCGACTCTGGGCGGCATTCTCACCGAACAGCTTGGCTGGCGCGCGGTGTTTTTCATGAATGTGCCCCTGGGCCTGATCGCGTTGTTTTTCCTGCTGCGCTACATGCCCCATATCCGCCAGATCCGTGGCGCGCAGGTGCGCATGGACTGGCTGGGCGCCGTCCTGGTCGCCCTGGGCCTGGCGTCTTTGCAGGCATTCGTGCAGTTGGTTTCTTCCCAAGGCGCTTCTCCGCTCATCTTCGCGCTGGTTGCCGCCATTGTTCTTGCGTTTGGCCTGCTGTACTACCGCGAACGTCATTGCGCGCATCCCCTGCTGCCGCCGGAAATGTTCCGCAATAAAAGCCTGGCTGCACTGTTTGGTCTGTCGCTGTTCCTGGGCTTCATCATGTTTGCGCTGCTGTTTTATATTCCGCTGCTGCTACAGGGCGGGTTCGGCATGTCGCCGCAAGAGGTCGGCCTGCTTATCACACCCATGGTGGTGTGCATCACGCTGGGGAGCATTGTCAATTCCCGCATTGTGCTCAGGCTGTCGCGCCCCAACAATATGCTTTACGCGGGCTTCGGCCTTATGCTGGCGGCCAGCGTGGGTATTGTGTTCATGGATCGCGAGACCCCAAAGGCGCTGGTGCTGGCCTATATGATGATGGCTGGCCTGGGTTTGGGCTTCGTGCTACCCAATCTCACCGTCTTCGCCCAGGAAACCGCCGGGCGCTCGCTGCTGGGCATTTCCACCGCCATGCTGCAATCGGTGCGCATGATAGGCGGCATGATAGGTACTGCAGTGGTGGGCACCCTGGTTGGGCATTATTATGTGGCCGGGGTGCGCGCCGCGGTGCCCGAGGGGCAGGGTTGGGGCGCAATGCTGGAAGACCCTCAGGTGCTCGTCAACCACGCGGTGCAGAGCGATTTCGTGGCGCAGTTGCAGCGTATGGGCCTTTACGGCGAGGCATATATCGAGCAAGCGCGCACGGCGCTGGTCGCGGCTGTGCATCTCGGGCTGGTTGCCGTGTTGCTGACCGCGTTCATCGGGCTGATGTGGGTATACCGCCTGCCGCTGGTGCGGCTGTCGCGTGGCGGTCGCGAACAAAAGGATGCGCAATCATGAGCGAGTCGCTGCAACTTCAGACGGTGCAGCAGTTGGGGCGCACCTACCGCGCCATGATGACCGCCTTCGAGGCGGGCATCGGCATGTCTATGCCGCGCTGGCGGATTCTGCTGGCGCTTTACCAGCATGGCGGCATGTCACAGAAAGCGCTCGCTGTCCGCTTGTCCATGGATCCCGCTTCCTTGACCCGCCAGATCAAAGCCATTGAGGCCGAAGCGTGGGTGGCGCGTCACAGCGATCCGGCCGACAACCGCCTTACCAATGTCGAGTTGACCGACTCCGGTCGCAATCTCATCCAAGGCATGCTGCCGCGCCGCAATGCGTTCGTGGACACAATGTTCGGCGATCTGCCGCCAGAAAGAATGGCACTGCTCAGAACCTTGCTGCACGAGGTCGAGGAGCGCCTGGACCGGCAGCGACGCGCCTGAGCCGTAGCGGGCCGCCGTCGGCGGGCAGTCTGCCGGTTACCGGCTGCAAGCATGCTTGCAGCATGCCGCCTAAAATGTCTATTCTTCTAAATTGCTTATTTGGCAATGGTTCGCGCGTGGTCGCGGGCGCAGGTACAATCGGGCATTCGCGCGCGTGGTGGCCAGGGGTCGCCGCAGCCCGCGGCACCGGGCAGCCGGTGCGCCGACGCCACCATTTCTCCATTATTCAGGCAGGATAGTCAACCATCATGAGTGCAATCGTAGATATCATCGGACGCGAAATTCTGGATTCTCGCGGTAACCCAACGGTCGAGTGCGATGTCTTGCTGGAATCGGGCGCAATGGGCCGCGCCTCCGTACCGTCGGGCGCCTCCACAGGCTCCCGCGAAGCGATCGAGCTGCGCGATGGCGATGCAGCCCGCTACCTGGGCAAGGGAGTGTTGCGCGCCGTCGAGCACCTCAATACCGAAATTTCCGAAGCCCTCATGGGGCTCGATGCACAAGAGCAAACCTTTGTCGACCGCACCCTGATCGACCTGGACGGCACCGAATCCAAGAGCCGCCTGGGCGCCAACGCCATGCTGGCAGCCAGTATGGCCGTGGCTCGCGCCGCCGCCGACGATTCCGGCCTGTCGCTGTACCGCTACTTCGGCGGCAGCGGTCCGCTGCAGATGCCTGTGCCCATGATGAACGTCATCAACGGCGGCGCGCACGCCAACAACTCGCTCGACCTGCAAGAGTTCATGATTCTGCCGATTGGCGCGACCAGCTTCCGCGAATCGCTGCGCATGGGCGCCGAAGTGTTCCATGCGCTCAAGAAAATCATCCATGGCCAGGGCATGTCCACGGCGGTTGGCGACGAAGGCGGCTTTGCGCCCAACGTCGCCAACCACGAGGCGGCCATTCAGCTCATCCTGCAGGCCATCGCCGACGCCGGCTACGAAGCCGGCTCGCAGATCGCGCTGGGCCTAGACTGCGCCAGCTCTGAGTTCTACCGAGACGGCAAGTACCATCTGGCCGGCGAAGGCAATATTTCCTTGGCGTCGCAAGATTTCGCCAATCTGCTGGCCAGCTGGTGCGACAAATACCCCATCATCTCGATCGAAGACGGCATGGCCGAAAACGATTGGGAAGGCTGGAAGCTGCTTACCGATCAGCTTGGCGGCAAAGTCCAGTTGGTGGGCGACGACCTGTTCGTCACCAACACCGCCATCCTGCGCAAGGGCATAGAACAAGGCATTGCCAACTCCATTCTCATCAAGATCAACCAGATCGGCACGCTCACCGAAACCTTCGCCGCCATCGAAATGGCCAAGCGTGCAGGCTATACCGCAGTGATCTCCCACCGTTCGGGCGAAACCGAAGATTCCACCATTGCAGACATCGCCGTGGCCACCAATGCCATGCAGATCAAAACGGGCTCGCTGTCGCGCTCCGACCGCATGGCCAAGTACAACCAGTTGCTGCGCATCGAAGAAGAACTGGCTGAAGTGGCTGCATACCCCGGCCGCGACGCTTTCTACAACCTGCGCTGAACGCAAAACGGCCCGGCCGCTCGCCGGGCCGTTTTGCACGCGCCGTCCGTATCTCGCACATACGCCGCTTACAAGCCGTTCATGCCGACAACACGCCGACCATACGCCGACCGATGCGCCTGCTCCTGATCGTCCTGGTATTGCTCACAGCCATCATCCAGTACCCTTTGTGGTGGGGAAAGGGCGGCTGGCTGCGTGTACATGAGCTCGAAGGCGTGGTGGCCGCCCAGGAAGAAACCAATGCCGCGCTGCTCGCGCGCAACAACGCACTGCAGGCCGAGGTGCAGGATCTAAAGTCCGGTACGGCGGCGGTCGAGGAACGCGCGCGCGCTGAACTGGGTATGCTCAAAGAGGGTGAGATCTACGTTCAGATTCTTCCTCCCGGTAAAAGTTTGCCCCATGTCAAACCTCCTGAGCTTCGGGCCAAGCGTGGTAATTGAAGGGCAGGGTTATTCAGCAGAATGACGCTCTCAAAATGCTACAATCCAAAGGTTTACTCATTGTGATTGGATGCTTTGCATGAACCTGCAACAGTACTTCCCCGTTCTGCTGTTTATTCTCGTTGCCACGGTCATTGGCTTTGCGCTGCTTGGTGCCGGCCGTCTGCTTGGCCCGCACCGCCCGTACGACGAAAAACTCTCGCAGTACGAGTGCGGCTTCGAGGCATTCGGCGATTCGCGCATGAAGTTCGATGTGCGCTACTACCTGGTCGCCATCCTGTTCATCATGTTCGATCTGGAAATCGCCTTTCTGTTCCCGTGGGCCATTGCCAACGGTACGCTCGGTCTCGTCGGTTTCTGGACGGTTATCGTATTTCTCGCCATTCTCACCGTAGGGTTCATCTACGAGTGGAAAAAGGGCGCGCTCGACTGGGAGTAAGTGCAAACAAAGGCGGCTTGGCCGCCTTTGCTTCGATACTCCCGTCACTGGCCCGGGCTGCCCGCGCACAAGACGCGGGCCGGGCTTTGGCTTATACAGGCAAAATTATGGCTATCGACGGCATTATGAAAGAAGGTTTTATAACCACCAGTGCGGACAAGTTCCTGAACTGGGCCAAGACGGGCTCGCTGTGGCCCATGACGTTTGGCCTGGCATGCTGCGCAGTCGAAATGATGCATGCCGGCGCTGCGCGCTACGACCTCGACCAGTTCGGTATCATCTTTCGCCCCAGCCCCCGCCAGTCCGACCTCATGATCGTGGCGGGCACGCTGTGCAACAAGATGGCGCCCGCCTTGCGCAAGGTGTACGACCAAATGGCCGAGCCTCGCTGGGTGGTATCCATGGGCTCCTGTGCCAACGGTGGTGGTTACTACCATTACTCGTATTCGGTCGTGCGCGGTTGTGACCGCATCGTGCCGGTCGACGTCTACGTCCCAGGCTGTCCACCCACTGCCGAGGCGCTGGTATATGGCTTGTTGCAGATGCAGGCCAAGATCCGCCTCACCAATACCATCGCGCGCTAGGCCCCGCGGTCTGCCCATTTTTTACGCTGATCACACTATGACCCGGCTCGAAACGCTAGAACACAACCTGAAGGCGGTCTTCGGCGAAACTATTTCGCTCAAGAACGCGCTCAATGAACTTACGCTCGAGGTGCCCGCCGAGAACTGGGTCGATGCCTGCACCGTCCTTCGCGACAACGAAACCCTGGGTTTCGAGATGTGCATCGACCTGTGCGGCATCGATTATTCCGGCTGGGGCGCACCCACGCTGGTGGCCGATCCCGGCCTGTATCCGCAACGCTTTGCGGTGGTGCTGCATCTGTTGTCAGTGCGTCACAACTGGCGCCTGCGGGTGCGGGCTTTTGTGGCTAACGACGAGTTTCCCGTCATTGCCTCGCTCGTCGGCGTGTGGCCGGCGGTCAACTGGTACGAGCGCGAAGCCTTCGATCTGTACGGCATCGTCTTCGAAGGTCACCCCGACTTGCGCCGTATTCTCACCGACTACGGTTTCATCGGGCATCCGTTCCGCAAGGATTTCCCTCTTTCCGGCAACGTCGAGATGCGTTACGACACCGAGCAGCAGCGGGTGATTTACCAGCCCGTCACGATCGAGCCGCGGCTCATCACCCCCCGCGTGGTCCGCGAAGAAGGTTACGGAGCAGGGCGCTAGAAACATGGCTGAAATTCAGAACTACACACTTAACTTCGGGCCTCAGCACCCGGCGGCGCACGGCGTGCTGCGTCTGGTACTCGAACTAGACGGCGAGGTCATCCAACGGGCTGATCCGCACATAGGTCTGCTGCACCGCGCCACCGAAAAGCTGGCCGAGCACAAGACATTTCTGCAGGCGCTGCCCTACATGGACCGCCTCGACTACGTGTCGATGATGTGCAACGAGCATGCCTACTGCATGGCAGTCGAACGGCTGCTGGGCATCCAGGTGCCGCTGCGCGCACAGTACATCCGCGTGATGTTCGACGAAATCACCCGCATCCTGAATCACCTGATGTCTCTGGGCTCGCACGCGCTGGACGTCGGCGCAATGGCGGTGTTTCTGTATGCTTTCCGCGAACGCGAAGACCTCATGGACTGCTACGAGGCGGTGTCCGGTGCGCGTATGCACGCGGCCTACTATCGTCCCGGCGGCGTCTACCGCGATCTGCCCGACGCCATGCCGCAGTATGGCCAGACCAGCAAGTATCGCGGCGAGAAAGAACTCAAAGCCATGAACGAAGCTCGTTCAGGCTCGCTGCTTGATTTCATCGAAGACTTCACCAATCGCTTTCCCACCTGCGTCGACGAGTACGAAATTCTGCTCACCGATAACCGCATCTGGAAGCAGCGTCTGGTCGACGTCGGCGTGGTCAGCCCAGAACGTGCGAAAGCGCTGGGCTTCACGGGCCCTATGCTGCGTGGTTCCGGCATCGAATGGGATTTGCGCCGCAATCAGCCCTACGAGGTCTACGACCGGCTCGATTTCGACATACCGGTAGGCGTCAATGGCGACTGCTACGACCGCTATTTGGTGCGCATCGCCGAGATGCGCGAAAGCAATCGCATCATTCGCCAGTGCGTGGAGTGGCTGCGCAACAATCCTGGCCCGGTCATTGTCGACAACCATAAGGTTGCGCCGCCGTCGCGCGAGCGCATGAAAACCGGCATGGAAGACTTGATCCACCACTTCAAGCTGTTCACCGAGGGCATGCACGTGCCGGCAGGCGAAGCCTATGCCGCGGTCGAGCACCCCAAGGGCGAGTTCGGCATCTACATGGTGTCCGACGGCGCCAACAAGCCCTATCGGATGAAAATCCGCGCGCCGGGCTTCGCGCACTTGCAGTCGCTCGATGAAATGACGCGCGGGCACATGATTGCCGACGCCGTCACCATCATTGGTACGCAAGACATTGTGTTTGGCGAGATCGACCGCTGACGGCCGCGCCAACGTTAATACCGGATTCAAACTATGCTGCTTTCCGAACAAGCCTACCAGAGAATCGACCAGGAGCTCACCAAGTTCCCGGCGGATCAGAAGCGTTCGGCCATCATGGCCGCGCTGGCGATCGCACAGGACGAAAAAGGCTGGGTATCGACTGACGTTATCCAGGATATCGCCCAGTACCTCGGCGTTCCACCCATCGCGGTGCAAGAGGTCGCTACGTTCTACAACATGTTCGATACGCACCCAGTGGGGCGCTACAAGATCACTGTGTGCACCAATCTGCCCTGTGCCTTGCGCGATGGGGTCAAGACGGCCGACTACCTGAAGAAAAAACTGGGTATCGACTTTCACGAAACCACGCCGGATGGCATGTTCACCCTGCTCGAGGGCGAGTGCATGGGCGCCTGCGGCGACGCGCCGGTGGTCCTCATGAACAACAAGCACATGTGTGTGCGTATGTCGTCCGAGCGCATCGACGCAATGATTCACGAACTCAAACAGCACGGAGAGTCGGTATGAGCGCGGCGGCAGTCCTGCAGAAATTTTCGGAAGGGTTGGCCCCGAATCCGGGCGGCGAGCTTTCCCGCAGCATGGTCTTCCACGACCGCCATATCGCTCCGCAGATCATGGCGGGCCTGGACGGCGACAACTGGCGTCTCGAAGACTACGTCAAGCGTGGTGGCTACGAGGCCCTGCGCAAGATCCTCACCACCGGCATGACGCCTGATGACGTGATTGCCGAAGTCAAGGCATCCAGCCTGCGCGGCCGCGGTGGCGCGGGTTTCCCCACAGGTCTGAAGTGGAGCTTCATGCCGCGCACCTTGCCCGGCCAAAAATACCTGGTCTGCAATTCCGACGAAGGCGAGCCCGGTACGTTCAAAGATCGTGACATCCTGCGCTTCAACCCTCATATCGTGATCGAGGGCATGGCCATCGCCGCGTATGCGATGGGCATCAGCGTGGGTTACAACTACATCCACGGCGAAATCTTCGAAATCTATGAGCGTTTCGAGGAAGCGCTGGAAGAGGCGCGCAAGGCGGGCTTCCTGGGCGACAACATCCTGGGTTCCCAGTTCAGCTTCCAGCTGCACGCTTTCCATGGCTACGGTGCATACATCTGCGGCGAAGAAACCGCCTTGCTCGAATCGCTCGAAGGCAAGAAAGGCCAGCCGCGCTTCAAGCCGCCGTTTCCGGCCAGCTTCGGTCTGTACGGCAAGCCCACCACCATCAACAACACCGAAACCTTCGCGGCGGTGCCCTGGATCTTCCGCAACAGCGCCAAAGAGTACCTCGAGATCGGCGTACCCAATGCAGGTGGCACCAAGCTGTTTTCGGTCTCGGGCGATGTAGAGCTGCCTGGCAATTACGAAGTCCCGCTGGGCACGCCGTTCAGCGAGCTGCTCAAGCTGGCTGGTGGCATGCGTGGCGGCCGCAAGCTCAAGGCGGTGATTCCCGGTGGCTCCAGCGCGCCGGTGCTGCCCGCCGACATCATGATGCAGACCAACATGGACTACGACTCCATCGCCAAGGCGGGGTCAATGCTCGGCTCGGGCGCGGTTATCGTCATGGACGAGACCCGCTGCATGGTCAAGTCGCTGATGCGTCTGTCGTACTTCTACTTCGAAGAAAGCTGCGGCCAGTGCACGCCTTGCCGCGAAGGCACCGGCTGGCTCTATCGCATGGTGCACCGTATCGAACACGGTGAAGGCCGCCCCGAAGACATGGAAGTGCTCGACTCTGTGGCACAAAACATCATGGGGCGCACCATCTGTGCCCTGGGCGACGCGGCAGCCATGCCCGTGCGCAGCTTCATCAAGCATTTCCGCGACGAGTTCGCGCACCACATCCAGCATAAAAGCTGTGTGGTACCCAAATATTTGTAGGCTCAGGATATTCCAATGGTCGAAATCACCATCGACGGCATCAAGACCGAAGCGCCAGAAGGCAGCATGGTCATTCAGGCCGCCCATAAACTGGGCGTCTACGTGCCGCATTTCTGCTATCACAAGAAACTGTCCGTGGCCGCCAACTGCCGCATGTGCCTGGTGGACGTCGAAAAGGCACCCAAGGCGCTGCCGGCCTGTGCCACCCCCGTTACCAACGGCATGGTGGTGCATACGCGTTCGGCCAAGGCCGTTGCCGCGCAAAAAAGCGTCATGGAGTTCCTGCTGATCAACCACCCCCTCGACTGCCCCGTTTGCGATCAAGGCGGAGAGTGTCAGCTGCAAGATCTTGCCGTGGGCTACGGTGCCTCTGCATCGCGCTACCAAGAGGCCAAGCGCGTCGTCGTGGCCAAAGAAATGGGCCCGCTCATTTCCACCGAGGCCATGCAGCGCTGCATCCATTGCACCCGTTGCGTGCGCTTTGGCGAAGAGATTGGCGGCATGATGGAAATCGGCATGGTGAACCGTGGCGAATTCTCTGAAATCACCACCTTCGTCGGCAAGTCCGTTGAATCTGAACTGTCGGGCAACATGATTGACATCTGCCCGGTCGGCGCGCTGCTGTCGCGCCCGTTCAAGTTCAGCGCCCGTACCTGGGAAATGTCTCGCCGCTTTTCGGTCAGCCCTCATGACAGCCTCGGCGCCAACCTCGTGGTACAGGCCAAGATGGACCGCGTGCTGCGCGTGGTGCCCTTCGAGAACGAGGCCGTCAACGAGTGCTGGATCAGCGACCGTGACCGCTTCTCCTATGAAGGCCTGTACGTCAAAGACCGCCTGGCGCACCCCATGATCCGCGGCGAAGACGGCGAGTGGCGCGAAGCCTCGTGGTCCGACGCTCTGCAAGTGGTGGTGCAAGGCCTCAATACTGTGCGCGAGCACGCTGGTCCCGAGCAGATTGGCGCGATTGGCAGCCCTACGGCCACAACGGAAGAACTGGCGCTGCTGGCACGCCTGACACGTGCGCTGGGCTCCGAAAACGTCGACTTCCGCATGCGCAATATCGACGCCGCGTTCGACAAGGCCCTGCCGGGTGTGCCCTGGCTGGGCATGCCGGTGGCTGATCTGGGCAAGCTGGATCGTGTGCTGGTCATTGGCTCCTTCCTGCGCAAGGACCACCCCCTCATGGCGCAGCGTCTGCGCCAGGCTGTCAAGCATGGCACTCAGGTATCGTTCATTGATTCGGCGGCCGATGATCCGCTGTTCCCTGTGCATGCGCGCATGACCGTGGCGCCCAGCCTGCTGCCGAACGCACTGGCCGAAGTCTCGGTGGCCTTGGCGCTGCAAGGCGGCCAGGCCGCTCCCGACGCCTATGCAGGCGTGGCGGCTTCCGAAATCGCACGTACCATTGCGGCCAGCCTGGCATCGGGCGAGCGCGTCGCTATTCTGGTCGGCAATATGGCGACGGCATCCGATCGTGCCGCACTCATCGCCGCCAATGCCTCGGTGCTGGCCAAGGCGCTGGGCGCCCGCTTCGGTTTCCTGACACCCGGCGGCAATACCGTCGGCGGCTATTTGGCAGGTGCGGTGCCCGCCGCAGGCGGTCTGGGTGCCGAGCAAATGCTCAAGCAGGCACTTAAGGCCTACATCGTGCTGCACACCGAGCCGCTGTTCGACAGCGATAACGGCCCACAAGCCGTGCAGGCACTCAAAGATGCGGCCTTCGCGGTGGCGCTCACCCCCTTCCGCTCCGCCGCGCAAGACTGGGCCGACGTCATGCTGCCGGTCGCGCCGTTCACTGAAACGTCCGGCACCTTTGTCAACGCCGAAGGCCGCGTGCAGAGCTTCAAGGGTGTCGCCGCCCCTTACGCCGATACCCGTCCCGCCTGGAAGGTCTTGCGGGTGCTGGGCAACCTGTTCGAGCTGCAGGGCTTCGACGACGAAACGTCCGAGTCCGTGCGCGATGCTGTGCTGGTGGGTGGCGTCGACGGGCGTCTGTCCAACAACGTAGCGGCCCAGCCTGGTCTTTCGCAGCACACTGCTGGCCTGGAGCGCGTTACCGATATTCCCATCTATCGCAGCGACGCGCTGGTGCGCCGTTCCGAGCCCCTGCAGCAAACGCCTGCCTCGGCGGCGCCGCGTGCGCGCATGGCGGCCGCTACGCTTGCACAAGTGGGCGCACAGGATGGCGATGCGCTCAAAATACGCAGTGCCCAGGGCGAAATTGTCCTGCCGGCGCAGATTGATGACACTGTTGCCCCAGGTTGCGTCCGCATTGCGGCGGCCTTCGATGCGACCGTCGCGTTGGGCGGCGGCTTTGGCGAACTTAAGGTGGAGCGTGCCTGATGGAGTGGCTGACTGCAATTAACAACTTCGGTACCGATCTCGTCGGGCCGACCGCGTGGCTGGTAGTCTGGTCGCTGATCAAGATTGTCGTGATTGCCGTTCCCATCATTTTGTGCGTGGCATATCTCACGTACTGGGAGCGCAAGATGATCGGCGCCATGCACGTGCGCATGGGGCCCAATCGTGTGGGCTACCGCGGCCTGCTGCAGCCATTCGCCGATGTCTTCAAGCTGTTGACGAAAGAAGTCATCATGCCGGCCAAGGCCAACAAGGTGCTGTACGTGCTGGCGCCCGTGGTGACGTTGATGCCGGCGCTGGCCGCCTGGGCGGTGATTCCATTCGGCCCCGAAGTCGTGCTGTCTGATGTCAACGCTGGTCTGCTGTTCCTGATGGCTATCACCTCGCTGGGGGTGTACGGGGTGATCGTCGCGGGCTGGGCCTCCAACTCCAAGTATGCATTCCTGGGTGCGTTGCGGGCTGCCGCGCAAATGGTGTCCTATGAGCTTGCCATCGGCTTCGTGCTGGTGACAGTGCTTCTGGTATCGGGCACGCTCAACATGAGCGGCATCGTCGAAGGCCAGGCTGCGGGGTGGTTCGCCGGCAAGGGCATCAGCTTCATGTCCTGGAACTGGCTGCCGCTGCTGCCGCTGTTCGTGATCTACGTGATCTCGGCCGTGGCCGAGACCAACCGCCACCCCTTCGATGTGGTGGAAGGCGAATCCGAAATCGTGGCCGGCCACATGGTCGAGTATTCGGGTATGGGCTTCGCGCTGTTCTTCCTGGGTGAATACGCCAACATGATCCTGCTGTCGGCTCTCGCCTCGATCATGTTCCTCGGCGGATGGCTGCCGCCCTTCGATTTCGCGCCCTTCACCTGGGTGCCTGGCTGGATCTGGCTGGGCGTCAAGACCTTTGTGGTGGTGTCGATGTTTATTTGGTTCCGCGCGACATTCCCGCGCTACCGATACGACCAGATCATGCGCCTGGGCTGGAAGGTATTCATTCCTTTCACGGGCATCTGGCTGCTGCTGGTGGCGATCTGGATGCAGACGCCCTGGAATATCTGGCAATAGGAAACAAGGGGCTAGAGTTATGCAAGCTATCAAGGATTTCTTCGGCAGCCTTATGCTGACCGAAATGCTCGAGGGCATGAAGCTCACGGGTAAGTATTTTTTCAAGCGCAAGATCACCCTGCGGTATCCCCAGGAGAAGACGCCTGCGTCGCCGCGGTTCCGCGGGCTGCACGCATTGCGCCGCTATCCCAACGGCGAAGAACGCTGCATTGCGTGCAAGCTGTGCGAGGCGGTGTGTCCGGCGCTGGCCATCACCATCGAGTCGGCTGAGCGCGATGACGGCACACGCCGCACCACGCGCTACGACATCGACCTCACCAAGTGCATTTTCTGCGGCTTCTGTGAAGAGAGCTGTCCAGTCGATTCCATCGTGGAAACGCACATTTCCGAATATCACGGCGAAAAACGCGGCGATCTGTACTTCACCAAAGATATGCTCCTGGCTGTTGGCGACCGCTACGAATCCGAAATCGCGCGCCGCCGTGCCGAAGATGCTCCTTATCGTTGATGGCGGATCAGACACCCATGATTTTTTCCACCGTTCTGTTCTATGTGCTGGCCCTGGTCCTGGTCGTTGCCGCGTTCCGCGTCATTACCGCCACCAGCCCAGTCACCGGGGTGCTGCACCTCATTCTGGCGTTTTTTTCCGCATCCATGATCTGGATGCTGCTGGGCGCCGAGTTTCTGTCGCTTTTGTTGGTGCTGGTGTATGTAGGCGCCGTCATGGTGTTGTTCCTGTTCGTGGTCATGATGCTGGACGTGCGTATGGAAACGCTGCGCGCCGGCCTCAAGACCTACCTGCCACTGGGCCTGCTGATCGGCCTGATCATGGTGCTCGAGATGGCCTTTGTGATCGGCCGCACCTGGTTCGGCGCTGGCCCGGCCGCGCCTGTGGCTGACGATTACGACAACACCCTGGCGCTTGGCACGCTGATGTACAGCGAGTTCGGCTTCGCCGTACAGGTGGGCGGGGTCATCCTGCTAGTGGGCATGATCGCTGCCATTGCGCTTACCTTGCGCAAGCGCGCCGATGTCAAGCGCAACCGCCCGGCCGACCAGGTCAAAGTACGTGCACAAGATCGTGTGCGCCTGGTCAACATCCCGTCGCAAACCGAAGCGTCCGCCGAAGCGGCTGTCGCTGACGCCACAGGGGACAAAAAATGACTCTGACGCTTGCTCACTATCTGATACTGGGCGCGATCCTGTTCGCCATCGGTATCTTTGGCTTCTTTCTGAATCGCCGCAATCTGATTGTCCTGCTCATGTCCATCGAGCTCATTCTGCTCTCGGCCAACATGAACTTCGTCGCCTTCTCCACTTGGGCGGGCGATGCGGCCGGACAGGTGTTCGTGTTCTTTGTGCTGACAGTCGCGGCTGCCGAGGCGGCCATCGGCCTGGCGATCCTGGTGTTGCTGTTCCGCAACCTGAAAACGATCAACGTCGAAGAACTTGACCAGCTCAAGGGTTGATGGGATAGCACAAATCATGACTTCACCTAATCTCTATCTGCTTATCGCGCTGGCACCCTTGGTCGGTGCCATTCTGGCCGGCTTTTTCGGGACGGGCTTCCTGGGTAGGGCGGTCGGCCGCTCTGCCGCACACGTCATCACTATCGCCGGCGTGGCAATCTCCTTCGCAGGTTCAGTCATCGTGCTGTTCCAGGTGTTGGACGGCCACACCTATGACGGTGTGCTCTATACCTGGAGTGTGATAGGCAAAACCCGTATCGAGCTGGGCTTCCTGATCGATTCGCTGTCGGCGCTCATGATGGTCGTGGTCACCTCCGTGTCCCTGATGGTGCACATCTACACCATCGGCTACATGGCCGACGACCCGGGCTACCAGCGCTTCTTCGCGTATATCTCGCTGTTCACCTTCTCCATGCTGATGCTGGTCATGTCCAACAACATGGTGCAGCTCTTCTTCGGCTGGGAAGCAGTGGGCTTGGTATCCTACTTGCTGATTGGCTTCTGGTACACCCGCCCAACGGCGATCTTCGCCAATCTCAAGGCTTTCCTGATGAACCGCGTCGGCGACTTCGGCTTCATACTCGGGATCGGCCTGCTGTGGGCATATACGGGCAGCATGCACTATGGCGACGTGTTCGCACAGTCCGACAAGCTCTCTGGCATCATCTTCCCTGGCACTGATTGGCAGATGCTGACGGTGGCCTGCTTGTGTCTGTTCGTGGGTGCAATGGGCAAATCGGCGCAGGTGCCGCTGCATTCCTGGCTGCCCGACTCCATGGAAGGCCCGACGCCGATCTCGGCGCTGATCCACGCCGCGACCATGGTGACGGCCGGCATTTTCATGGTGGCCCGCTTCTCGCCCCTGTATGAGCTGTCAGACACCGCGCTGTCGGTCATGATTGTGATCGGCGCGATTGGCGCGCTGTTCCTGGGCATCCTGGGCATCATCCAGAACGACATCAAGCGCGTGGTGGCGTATTCCACGTTGTCGCAGCTTGGCTATATGACCGTGGCGCTGGGCGCGTCGGCCTATTCGGCGGCGATTTTCCACCTCATGACACACGCGTTCTTCAAAGCGCTGCTGTTCCTGGGCGCGGGTTCGGTCATCATCGGCATGCACCACGACCAGGACATCCGCAATATGGGCGGCTTGCGCAAGTACATGCCCATTACCTGGATCACCTTCCTGATTGGCACACTGTCGTTGGTCGGCACGCCGTTCTTCGCCGGCTTCTATTCCAAAGAGCACATCATCGAGGCGGCGGGCGCGGCCAATGTATGGGGCGCAAGCTTCGCTTACTACGCGACGCTGATCGGTGTCTTCGTCACCTCGTTGTATTCTTTCCGCCTTTATTTCCTGGTCTTCCATGGCAAAGAGCGCTTCCCACTGGGCAGCCATGGCGAACACGATCACAAGGGGCACGATGACCATGGTCATCACGGCGGTACCCCGCATGAAACTCCTTGGGTGGTCACGCTGCCGCTGGTGCTGTTGGCCATCCCCTCGATCATCGCGGGTGCCTGGTTCATCGATCCGCTGCTGTTCGATGGCTATTTCAAGGGTGCCATTGCCAATCTGCCCCAGCATCCGGCCATGGCCGAGCTGGCTGGCCACTGGCACGACTGGGTGGCTTACGCACTGCACGGCTTCAGCACGCTGCCGTTCTGGCTGATGGTGGCCGGTTTTGTGGTGGCGTGGTACTGCTACGTGGTCAACCCGCGCGTGCCGGCGGCGGTCTACCGCAATCTCTCCTTTATCAACCGTATTCTCGAGAACAAGTACTACGCTGACTGGTTCAACGAGCAAGTGGTGGCGCGCGGCGCGCGCATGCTGGGTACGGGCTTCTGGCACGCCGGCGACCGCGGCCTGATCGACGGCTTGATCGTCAACGGCAGCGCCCGTTTGGTGGGTTGGGTTGCGGCCGTCAGCCGTCACCTGCAGTCCGGCTACATCTATCACTATGCCTTTGCGATGATCGTCGGGATCATGGCTTTAATCTCCTTTTTCGTACTGACGGTTCAATGATGGCTG
This sequence comes from Pusillimonas sp. TS35, assembly GCF_009857885.1. Lineage (GTDB taxonomy): Bacteria > Pseudomonadota > Gammaproteobacteria > Burkholderiales > Burkholderiaceae_B > Allopusillimonas > Allopusillimonas lactea. The sequence goes on from NZ_WWER01000005.1 coordinate 142,874, forward strand.
GCGATATGGCGTCTTCTAATCTCCCCTGGCTTACGCTTTCGATCTTCGTTCCCATCATTTCGGGGCTGATCGTACTGCTCCTGGGCGGCGACGACCGTCCGGGGCTGACCCGCAAGCTGGCCCTCATCGGCTCCATCGTGAGCTTCCTGGTCACGATCCCGCTCTATACCGGGTTTGACAACACCACGGCCAGCATGCAGTTCGTCGAGCTCACGCCCTGGATCGAAACCTTTGCCATTAACTACCATCTTGGCATTGACGGGATTTCGGTCTGGTTCGTGCTGCTCACGGCTTTCATCACGGTCATCGTGATCATGGCCGGCTGGGAAGTCATCACCAGCCGCGTGGCGCAATACATGGCCGCGTTTCTGATTCTGTCGGGTCTGATGGTCGGTGTGTTCGCTGCACTAGACGGCATGCTGTTCTACGTGTTCTTCGAGGCCACGCTCATTCCGATGTACCTGATCATCGGTGTGTGGGGCGGCCCGAATCGCGTTTACGCCGCCATCAAGTTTTTCTTGTATACCCTGCTGGGTTCATTGCTGACGCTGGTCGCGTTCATCTACTTGTGGCACGCTGCGGATGGTTCGTTTGACATCCTCACATGGCACAAGCTGCCGCTGGATCTTACGCCGCAGATCCTGATCTTCATCGCGCTCTTTGCCGCATTCGCCGTGAAAGTGCCAATGTGGCCCGTGCATACATGGTTGCCCGATGCCCACGTCGAGGCGCCGACGGGCGGCTCGGTGGTGCTGGCGGCCATCATGCTGAAGCTGGGTGCATACGGCTTCCTGCGTTTCTCGCTGCCCATCACGCCTGATGCGTCGCACAGCCTGGCGGGCGTGGTCATTGCACTCTCGCTCATTGCCGTGATCTACATCGGCTTGGTGGCGATCGTCCAGGACGACATGAAGAAGCTCGTGGCGTATTCGTCGGTTGCCCACATGGGCTTTGTCACCCTCGGCTTTTTCATCTTCAATACGGCGGGTGTCGAAGGCGCCATCGTACAGATGATCTCGCACGGTTTCGTGTCAGGCGCCATGTTCCTGTGCATCGGCGTACTCTACGACCGCCTGCACAGCCGGCGCATTGCCGACTACGGCGGAGTGATCAATGTGATGCCCCGTTTCGTGACGTACTTCGTGCTGTTTTCCATGGCCAACGCCGGCCTGCCAGCCACCAGTGGCTTCGTGGGCGAGTTCACAGTCATCATGGGTGCGGTCGAGTACAACTTCTGGATTGGCCTGCTGGCCGCCACTGCCCTGATCCTGGGCGCGTCTTACTCGCTGTGGATGCTCAAGCGCGTGGCGTTCGGCGACATCGCCAACGATAACGTGCGTGGTATGTCTGACCTCAGCGCGCGCGAGTTCCTCATCATGGGGATCATGGCGATCGCGGTGCTCTACATGGGCATCTATCCCAAGCCGTTCACAGACGTTATGCACGTGTCGGTGGAAAACCTCCTGCAGCACGTAGCCGTCTCGAAACTGTAAGCCCGAACTATCATGCAAAACCAATTCAATTTCGCCCTGGCCGCGCCTGAGATTCTGTTGTTGATCCTGGCCTGCGTGGTCTTGCTGGCTGATGCGTTCAACAAATCCGAGTCGCGTCACGGCACGTTCCTGCTCAGCCTGCTGACCGTGGTAGTGCTGGGTGTGGTGTCTGTGCTGCAGTGGCAGGCGGGCGTAGCCGGTAACTCTTTCAGCGGCCTGTATGTGGTCGATTCGCTGTCCCACTTCCTGAAGCTCGGTTCCTGCATCGCCGTCGCCGTCACGCTTATATACGGCCGCGACTATGTCGAGCAGCGCGACATGGTGCGCCATGGCGGCGAGTTCTATTCACTGTCGCTGCTCGCCTTGCTTGGGCAGTTCGTGATGATCTCGGCCGGCAGCATGCTGACGGTGTATCTGGGTGTCGAGCTCATGTCCTTTGCGTTGTACGCGCTGGTGGCTATCCGCCGCGACGACGTGGCGGCCACTGAAGCTGCCATGAAGTACTTCGTGCTGGGCGCGCTGGCTTCGGGTGTGCTGCTCTATGGCATGTCCATGATCTACGGTGCCACTGGCCAGCTCAACTTGCGCTTGATCGCTCAGGTGATTGGCAGCGGCAATGCCGAACGCCTGCCGCTGGTGTTCGGCGTGGTGTTCATCGTTGCCGGCCTGGCGTTCAAGCTCACCGCCGCGCCTTTCCATATGTGGACGCCCGACGTCTACCAGGGCGCACCCACCTCGGTCACCCTGATCATTGGCGCCGCGCCCAAGCTGGCGGCGTTTGCCATCACGCTGCGCCTGCTCATCGAAGGCTTGCACGGCATTGCGCTGGACTGGGAGCCCATGCTGATGATCCTCGCGGTACTGTCGCTGGCCATCGGCAACCTTACCGCCATCGTCCAGAGCAACTTCAAGCGTATGCTCGCCTATTCCACAATAGGCCAGATGGGTTTTGTCTTCCTGGGCCTGCTGTCGGGCGTGGGCGGGCAGGGCGAGACCTCGATCGCCTATGGCGCGGCACTTTTTTATGTCGTGATTTATGTGCTGACTACGCTGGTTACGTTCGGGCTCATCCTGCTGCTGAGCCGCCGTGGCTTCGAGTGCGACCAGATCGCCGACCTGAAGGGCCTGAACCGGCGTGATCCACTGATGGCAGGCATGCTGCTGCTGGCCATGTTCTCGCTCACGGGTATTCCGCCGATGGCGGGCTTCTACGCCAAGCTGGCGGTGCTGCAGGCCCTCATCGGTGCAGGCTACGTAAGTCTTGCGGTGGTTGCTGTGCTCTTCTCGCTGGTCGGCGCGTTCTACTACCTGCGCGTAGTCAAGGCTGCGTACTTCGACGAACCCGAGTTCGATCATCCCAAGGTGGCGCAAGGCGCCATCACGCGTGGCGTGATGTCGGTCAACAGCTTGCTCATCATCGGCCTGGGCATTTTGCCCGGCGGCCTGATGGCGCTGTGCGTAAGCGTGATCGAAAACTCGCTGCGCTTCCAGTAAGTGCAACCCGCAATGGCCGCGCTCGTGCGTAGTGACGCGGCGCGGCCGTTGCGGTTCTTATTTGCAAGGCAGGCATGAGTCAGTCTTTTGCTGTGTGGCTAGTGATCATCGTAGCGTTGACCACGGCCAATCTTCCCTTTGTCATACAGCGCCCCTTCGTTGTCCTGCCTTGGGGACAACAGGGCGAAGCACCGATGGGCGTATGGCCCCGGGTGGCGCTGTCGCTGCTGTTTTTCGTTTTGCTTGGCGGCGCTGCATGGCTAGGATGGCGGCTTATCTCTGGGAGCCTGCTGCTCGGTGGCGACGTCGCCGATTTGGCCATGTTTGGAGTGCGGATGGCGGGGGCTGTGGCGCCCGTGTTGCTGTTGCTCGCGTATCCAGGCTGGCGCAATCGCGGGCGAACAGTCGAAAAATCTTTCTTCGCACGCCTGGTCGAAGCGCTGGTCTTCTACGGGCTGGTCGGCGTGTTGGGCTTTGCGCTCGAAGGCAATCTGGGTAACCGCTTTGCGCAAACCTGGGAGTTCTACGCCATCACGCTTAGCCTGTTTCTGGTACTGGGCTATCCCGGTTTTGTGTTCCGCTATTTGCTGCGGCGCCACAAGCGCGCGCGCGGCGCGCATGTTTCATCATGACTCAACTGATTCTCCAGGCGCCTAATCTGGACGCCTCCCGCATCGAGAAAGTGGCCGCCATCGCACGTGCCGGCGGTATTCAAGAACTCGGGCCGACTGCGGTTCGTCTGCTGGATGTCGATACAGACGAACGTGTGGCGCTGGAGCATCTGTGCTTCGACGCCGGCATGGATTACGCCTTCATCGACCAGATCGCGCTGCTGCGCGATTGCCGTATCCTGGCCATGGATATGGACTCCACCTTGGTCAATATCGAATGTATTGATGAGATCGCCGCAGCGGTGGGCAAGAAGGCAGAGGTTTCAGCCATCACTGAGGCGGCGATGCGGGGCGAGATTGCTGACTTTGCCGAAAGCCTTCGTCGCCGTGTAGCCTTGCTGGAGGGCGTGCCCGAAGAAGCGCTGGGCCAGGTTTATGAACAGCGCCTGCGGCTGAATGCCGGTGCGCAACGCCTGATCGATACGGCCAAGGCGCATGGTCTCAAGACGTTGCTGGTTTCGGGCGGCTTCACCTTTTTCACGGGCAAACTCAAAGCGCGTCTGGGGCTGGACGAGGCGCATTCCAATGTGCTTGAAGTTCACAATGGCAAACTCACTGGCCGCGTGCTGGGCGACATCGTTGATGCCCAAGGCAAAGCCGATCACCTCAACGCACTGGCCGAGCGTCTGGGCGCTGCGCCAGAGCAGATCATAGCCATCGGCGACGGCGCCAACGATTTGAAGATGATGGCGGGCGCCGGGTATTCGGTAGCCTATCGCGCCAAGCCGGTCGTACGCCTGCAGGCGCGTTTCTCGCTGAATTTCAGCCCGCTCGATGCGGTGCTGAATTGGTTCCGCATGTCCCACTGACATTGACGCCCCTGCGGGCTGGCGCCTGCCCGATGTCTGCGCGGCTTGATGCGTTTTTGGGCATCATGTATTGCCGCAAGGCGGCCCGCTTCGCGGTCCCGCTCCAGGAGTGATCACAAGGCTCAAACTGAATTTTGATCCGGCCCGCAGTGCGCGCACGGGCCTCAGGCCAGCGCGCGCAGTGTTGCTTTTACTGCTTCGATTCGAGCCGCGACCTGCTGGCCTTGCGCAATATCCACCCGTAGGCGATCCTGCCCCGCCAGCCTCACGTCGCGGCGTTTCTGCACCAGTTCGATGATGCGCAGCGGATCCACTGCCGGCTTGGCACTGAATTGTATCGACGCCTGGGTTTCGCTGGCATCGATCTTGGTGACGCCCAGGGGCTCTGCCGCGATGCGCAGCCGGTGTGTCGCCAGCAGTGTCTGCGCCGCTTCCGGCAGCTTGCCGTAACGGTCGATCAGTTCTTCCTGGATCACAATCAGATCGTCTTCGTGTGCGGCGTGCGACAGCTTCTTGTACATACCCAGGCGTGCATGTACATCTGGGCAATAGTCTGCCGGCAAGAGGGCCGATGCGTGCAGATTAACTTCGCATATGGCTGCGAACGGTGATTCCAGATCGGGCTCTTCGCCCGATTTGAGGGCGCGCACCGCTGCGTTCAGCATGTCGGCATACATCGAGAAGCCGATCTCATGGATATTGCCCGACTGCGATTCGCCCAGCACCTCGCCAGTGCCGCGGATCTCGAGATCGTGCATGGCGAGGAAAAAGCCAGCACCCAGCTCCTCCATGGCCTGGATCGCTTCGAGACGCTTCTTTGCGCCTGAGGTCATCGCATCCTCGCCTGGAGTGAGCAGGTAGGCATACGCCTGGTGATGGGAGCGCCCAACGCGCCCGCGCAGTTGGTGCAACTGCGCCAGGCCCAGGCGGTCCGCGCGGTGAATCACGATGGTATTGGCGCTGGGCACATCGATGCCGGTCTCGATGATCGTGGTGCACAGCAGCACGTTGAAACGCTGCTGGTAAAAGCCTTTCATCACTTCTTCGAGTTCGCGCTCGGGCATCTGCCCATGGGCGACGGCCACACGGGCTTCAGGCACAAGTTCTTCGAGCCGCGCGCGTCTGTTGTGAATGGTTTCGACCTCGTTGTGCAGGAAGTAGACCTGCCCGCCGCGCTTGAGCTCGCGCAGAATGGCTTCGCGAATGGTGCTGCCGTCTTCGCGCCGCACGAAGGTTTTGATGGCCAGGCGTTTTTGTGGCGCAGTGGCGATAACGGAGAAGTCGCGTATACCTTCCAGCGACATGCCCAACGTGCGGGGTATGGGCGTGGCGGTTAGTGTTAGCACATCTACTTCGGCACGCAGAGCCTTGAGTGTTTCTTTCTGGCGCACCCCGAAGCGGTGTTCTTCATCAATGATAACGAGACCAAGGTTTTTGAACTGTACATCCTTGGACAGAATCTTGTGGGTGCCGATGACGATGTCGATTCGGCCTTCCCGCAGGCCCTCGACGGCGGCGGCGACTTCCTTGGAAGAACGAAAGCGCGAAAGCTCGGCCACCTTGACAGGCCAGTCCGCAAAGCGATCATTGAAGGTTTGCGTGTGCTGCTCGGCCAGCAGTGTGGTGGGGCACAGCAGCGCCACCTGCTTGCCGTTCAGCACCGCAACGAAGGCCGCGCGCAGCGCGACTTCTGTCTTGCCGAAGCCGACGTCGCCGCACACCAGGCGATCCATGGGGCGTCCTGAAGTCATATCGCCGATCACGGCGTCAATGGCTGCTTGCTGATCCGGTGTTTCTACGAACCCGAATCCTTCTGCAAAAGCCTGATAGTCAGCGGGCGTGAGTTTAAAGCGGTAGCCTTCACGGGCAGCCCGCTGCGCATAAAGCGCGAGCAACTCGGCCGCGGCGTCGCGCACCTGTTTGGCGGCCTTACGGCGGGCGCGGTCCCATTGGCCCGACCCCAGTTGGTGCAGCGGCGCCTGATCGGGATCGGCACCGCTGTAGCGCGCGATCACATGCAGTTGTGCGACCGGTACATACAGCGTGCTTCCGTTGGCATATTCCAGGTGCAGGAACTCCATACGCCCTTCACCAAGATCCATTTCGACCAAGCCCCGGTAGCGGCCGATGCCGTGCTGGGCATGGACGACCGGATCGCCTTCGCGCAGTTCGGACAGATCGCGAACCATGGCCTCGACATCGGTGACGCGTTCATGCCCGCGCTTGCCGCGCCGGCTGGTGCGGGCCTGCGTGGGATAGAGGTCGTTCTCGGTCAGTAGCGTGATGCCTTGCGCGACAAGCGTGAAGCCGGTATCCAGCGGCGCCACCACCAGCGCAAAACGCGCATCCGACGCAAAGAAACCTTGCAGGCTTTCGACACCCGAATCGGGCATGATGCCGAACTCGGCCAGCATCTGCAGGAGCGTTTCACGCCGGCCGGCGGAGTCCGTGCACAGGACGACGCGACCATTGGCCTCGCCCAGTATGCGGCGCAGGCTGGCGAGTGGGTCTTCGGCGCGGCGCGCGACAGCAACTTGCGGTGCCGCATGGATGTCCGGATGCGGTTCTCCGGCAGCCAGCGCCAGGCGCGCGAATGGTTTGATGCGGCCGAAGAGCGTTTCCTGGTCGAGGAACAGTGTCTCGGGCGGCAGGACAGGCCGTTCACGGTCGCTCTTTAGAAATTGGTACCGACTGTGCGTATCGTTTTTGAAGCGGTCGATGGCCTGCCCGATATCGCCTAGTGTGGCAATAATGGACCGCTCAGGCAGATAATCGAACAGTGTTGCTGTGTGTTCGAAGAACAGCGGCAGATAGTATTCGATGCCTGCGAATGCGATGCCGTTGCCGATGTCGCGGTAGGGCAGGGCGCGCGACGGATCGCCTTCGAAGGTTTCGCGAAAGCGTGCGCGGAAATGATTGCGCGCCGTTTCGTCCATGGGGAACTCGCGCCCAGGCAGCAACTGCACCTCTTTGACCGGATAGAGGCTGCGCTGGGTGTCGATATCGAAGCTGCGGATGGATTCGATCTCGTTGTCGAATAGATCGATGCGGTAGGGCAGTACCGAACCCATTGGAAACAGGTCGATCAGCCCGCCCCGTATACAAAACTCGCCCGGCGAAGTCACCTGGGTGACGTGGCTGTAATTGGCCAGTGTCAGTTGACTGCGCAGGCCCTCTTCGTCGAGCGCATCGCCCTGCTTGAACGAAAATGTGTAGGCGGCCATGAACTCGGGCGGCGCCAGGCGGTACAGCGCGGTGGTTACCGGCACCGTCAAGATGTCGACGCTGTTGCGCATCAGCGCATGCAGGGCGCGCAGGCGCTCGGACACCAGGTCTTGGTGCGGCGAGAAGCTGTCGTAGGGCAGGGTTTCCCAATCGGGCAGCTGGCGCACGCGCAGATCGGGCGCGAACAGCAACGTTTCGTCGGCCAAGCGCTGGGCCGCCAGCGGATCGGCACAAATAACAATGACCGCCTGGCCAGAGGCGCGGGCAAGGTCCGCAAGCAGCCACGCGTCGCCCGAACCCGGCGGCTGGGGCTGGCTGTGCCGTTGCCCGGGCCTGAGGGAGGAAAGCGTCGCGTTGATGGAGGGAAGTGAGAGCGAGGGGGAGGTATCTGTAGCCATGTAGGCGCTCATTATAAAATGTCTTCTTTCGGATCGTCCTGAACGTTGGCGATGTTCCGCTCCGGTCGGTTGCTGTACCGCCGGTTCGGGCCATTGGCCTGCGCAGCCCCATGCCCCATAAACTCGTCGCCATTGTTCCCGCCGCTGGCATCGGCGCGCGCGCCCAGGCAACCGGCCCAAGCGGGGCGGCGCTCGACGCCCATGCGCTGCCCAAGCAATACCGCCTGCTCAAAGGAGAACCCATGCTCAGGCGCGCCGTCAAAGCCTTGCTGGCGGATGTCCGCATTGCGCAAGTACGCGTTGCCGTGGCCCCTGGCGACCCGTGGGTGGCTCAGGCGCTCTCCGGGCTACCCCGCACCGTATGGCGGCCTTGCGGCGGCGCCACGCGCGCCGCGACCGTAGGGGCGGCACTGCGCGATGCTGCGCTCGATCCCGACGACTGGGTGCTGGTCCACGACGCAGCCCGTCCGGGCTTGACCGGGGTTGATCTCTCCCGCTTGATCGACCACTGCCTTGCGGAGCAATCGGGCGGCCTGCTGGCCCAGCCTGTCGCGGATACCGTCAAGCGCCAGGGCGACGGCCGACAAGTGGTGGCGTGCTCGGTGCCGCGCGAGGGCCTGTGGCTGGCGCAAACGCCGCAAATGTTTCCGGCCGGTCGTTTGTTGGCCGCGCTCGATGCCGCCAGCGCGCGCGGCGCTCCTGTCACCGACGAAGCCAGCGCTATGGAGCTGGCCGGCTATGCGCCTTGCCTGGTGCCGGGATCGGTACGCAACTTCAAGGTAACCTGGCCTGACGATTTTGATTTGATGGAGAAATGGCTGTGAGTGTTCCGTTTCGTATTGGGCAGGGGTTCGACGTGCATGCCCTGGTGCAGGGCCGTCCGCTGATCATCGGCGGCGTTACGATCCCGCACACGCACGGCCTGCAGGGCCATTCAGACGCCGATGTACTGTTGCATGCCATCACCGATGCCATTCTTGGCGCAGCGGCCCTGGGCGACATTGGTCGCCACTTCCCCGACACCGATCCAGCCTACAAGGGTGCGGACAGTCGGTTACTACTGCGCGCAGCTTGGAAGCTGGTGGTGCAGGCGGGCTGGCAGATCGTAAACATCGATGCCACTATCCACGCCCAGGCGCCCAAAATAGGCCCCCATGCCGCGGCTATGGTGGCCAATATCGCACACGATCTCAATCTGCCCGCCGGCCGCATCAATATTAAGGCCAAAACCAACGAAGAGTTGGGGCACATCGGGCGTAAAGAAGGTATTGCGGCCACGGTCGTGGCCTTGCTGGCGGCCGCCTAGGCGCAGGCCAGAGCGCAGCCGTCCAGGGGAGCAGCGCGGGTGCAAAGCGGCTGCACCACCCGCTTGCACGGGTGGTGCAGCCGCACGCATGCAAATGCTCACCGCTGCTTACAGCGTGGCGCCGCCCACGGCACGGTTGCAGGGGCACAGTCGTTCCGTCTGCAGGCCGTCGAGCAGGCGCAGCACCTCTTCGGGGTTGCGGCCTACTTGTTTGTTGTTCACTGATACGTGCTGGATCAGGTTGTCGGGATCGACGATAAACGTGGCGCGGTAGGCCACGCCTTCGGTGCGGTCGCGGATGCCGAGTTGATCCACCAGCATGCCGGCGGTATCACTGAACTGGTAATGTCCCAGCTTGGCCATGTCGGGATGCTCGCGGCGCCAGGCCAGTTTCACGTATTCGTTGTCGACCGAACCGCCCATCAGGATAGCTTCGCGGTCTTCGAAATCTTGCGCCAGATTGTTGAAGCCTACGATTTCAGTAGGGCAGACGGTGGAAAAATCCTTGGGATAAAAGTAGATGACTTTCCACTTGCCGGGAAATGAGCTTTCGGTGATGTCTTCAAAGGCGGATACGCCGTTCTCCTCGGCCTGGAGAAAGCCGGGTTTGACGCCGATCACCCTGAAAGGTTCGAGTTTGTCGCCTATGGTTTTCATTGTGGATCCTGTTGCGGTTTGACGGGCCGCCCCGGCGGCCTTGATTTGATTCTACGCGATAACCGGCGCGCCAGGCCCCATACTAAAGGCTGGCGCCAGCGCTGCTTCAGGCCCTGGCGGGTGGGTGCTGTTCGGCCTGGTAGCTGCGGCTGCGCACCTTGGGTATTTCAATGCGCGCGATCAGGCCGCCCGTGGGGCGGGATACCAATTGCAGTTGGCCGCCGACGTGGCCGAGAAGGCGTTCGACAATCGCCAAGCCCAGCCCCGCGCCGCTTACGCCTGTGCGGGCGGATTCGCCGCGAGAAAACGGGCGCAGCAGACGCTGTACGTCAGTGGCAGCGATGCCGGTACCCTGATCGCGTACCTCGATGGACAGGATATTGCCCTGCTGGCGGGCCGACAGCTCAATGCGGGCCTTGTTGTCGGATGGCGAGCGGCCATAGCGGCGGGCGTTTTCAATCAGGTTGCCGACGATACGCTTGAGATCGTGGGCATTGATCTTGGCATATAGATTGGGCTCGATGGAGCCTGTAAGCACATCGCCCAGCGACTCGGTGTGGCTGCGTTCGCGCTCGTACAGGTCGTGCAGCACCGATGATACGTCGATGCCCTGTTCGGGCACCATGCCGGCGGGGCGGGCGTACTCCATCAGTTGACCGATACTGTGGTCGATCTGGGCCAGGTCTTCGTCGATGGCCTGGCGGGCCTCGTCGCTGACGGCGCTCATCTCGATCTCGAGCCGCATGCGCGCAAGTGGCGTACGTAGATCGTGCGAGATGCCCGCAAGCATGATCTCGCGGTCGGCTTCTGTTTGCCGGATATCGCGCGCCATGCGGTTGAAGGCGATGTTCATGTCGCGGATTTCCGCCGGCCCTTTTTCTGGCAGGGGAGAAGGGTTTTCGCCACGCGCGAGTTGGCGCGCCACTTTGGCGAGCTGCGCCAGCGGTCGGTTGACGAAGCGTACGCTGATGGCCGCGCCTATCAACGCCAGCAGCAGTGCGGTAGCGCCCCAGCCCAGCCATTCGGCGCCGGCGGTGAGGCCAAGTTGTTCACGATCGAATACCAGCCAGTATTCGTCATTGTTGATCTCGAAACTTACCCACACGCCCGGCGTCTGGTTGACTGTCCACATGACGCTGGTGTCGGCGCCCAAGCGGTCGGTAATTTCGGCCGCTACGTGGTTCCAGTAATTGGAGTTGGGCAGTGGCTGGAGCGTATCGCTGTTTTCGCGCGGCTGGACACGCAGGCTTTCTTTGGTGGCCAGATCCAGGAGCAGAGCGGGGCGCACGCTGGGCGGCGCGTAGATGAGCGCCGACCGCGTGATACTGACGGCAGTGACCACGCGCTGTGCCATCTGCGTGGCGCGCGGACCTTCTTCCATGCTGAAAAATACCTGCAGCCACGCGCCCAGGCTGACCAGCATCAGGCCCGCGAGAAGCAGGAATGAGCGGCTGAACAGCCCGAGCCGGAAGGGTGATTGCTTGTTGCCAGTGCTTTTAGGGGCCATGCAAGGGGCTGCGCGAACGCAGGATCTTAGTGGCCCCCATCAGGTACGAATACATATCCCAGGCCCCAGACCGTCTGGATAAAGACAGGCTTGGAGGGGTTGGGTTCGACCAGCTTGCGAAGGCGAGAGATCTGGACATCGAGGCTGCGATCGAAGGCTTCGTATTCGCGGCCGCGGGCGAGTTCCATGAGCTTGTCGCGCGAGAGTGGTATCTTGGGGTGGCGCGCGAACACCTTCAGTACGGAGAACTCGCCGGTGGTGATGGGTACGGGCTCGTTGTTTTTGGTGAGGGTGCGGGTGGAGAGATTCAGTACGTAAGGACCGAACTCGATGGATTCGTTTTCTTGGCTGGGCGCGCCCGGATGCTCCTCGGTGCCGCGGCGGCGCAAGATGGCGTTGACCCGGGCGAGCAGTTCGCGCGGATTGAACGGTTTGGAGAGGTAGTCGTCGGCGCCCATTTCGAGGCCCACGATACGGTCGATCTCCTCAGCCTTGGCTGTGAGGATAATGATGGGGGTATTGTCGTGCCCGCCCCGCAAGCGACGGCAGATGGACAGCCCGTCTTCTCCGGGCAGCATGAGATCGAGCACCAGAAGATCGAAATGCTCGCGTTGCCAGAGCTTGCCCATTTCCTTGGCGTCTTCGGCGACGAAAACATTGAAACCCTGTTCTGACAGGTAGCGGCGCAGCAGATCGCGCAGGCGCGGATCGTCATCGACGATGAGGATTTTGCGCGAGAGAGTTTGGTTCTGAGTGTTCATGAGAGAAAAATGTAACAGGGTAGAGTTAACCCGTATAGTGGGCCGTTACAACTTATTACATCTTATTCTTTCGGTATGGCCAAGGTTACAGACACACACGAGGGGCTGCACCTGCAGATACATTTGACGGGCCGTCGGATGCAGCGCGCCGCACACTTGTGGTGCGTTCGACACCATACCCGCGTCTTCATTTTAGCTACTCACGTCACAAAACGGTATCTTTTTAAACCTTCCAACGGACTAGTCCACAAGACGGGGAATTACGCCGCACAGCGATTAAAATGCATCCCATGACCATACATATTCTTGCACTGGAAACCTCATCCAGCCTGTGCGGCGTGGGGCTGCTGTCAGTCGACACTGGTGCACCGACGCTTCGCGTGCTCGAGCATGACGCGACCGGCGAGCATGCGGAACGCCTGCTGCCCATGGCCGACCAATTGCTGGCGCAGGCCGGGGTTGGCCGTGGTGCCTTGCGGGCGGTGGCGTTCGGGCAGGGGCCGGGCGGGTTCACGGGTTTGCGGGTGGCATGCGGCGTGGCGCAAGGCATTGCGTTGGCGCTGGGTATTCCAGTCATCCCGGTGCCATCGCTGCTTGCGGCGGCGGCACGCGCCGCAGGCGCGGCCGATGCGGGTGTGCTTCCGGCCGCCATGTGCGGGCCTCAGGCGCCTATTTATGTTGCGGTGCAGGATGCACGCATGGAAGAGGTCTATTTAGCCGCCTATTCACTTGTTCCGGCGCCCGCTCCCGCCTCTGCTGCGGGCTCGGCCGTCGTGCATGGCGCCGAAGGCTGTACAGCCACCGAGTGGCTGGCGGTCCAGCCGCCGGTCTTGGTTGCTGTTCGCGACGTTGCGGTATGGCTCGACCGTTCGCGGCACGCGCTGGGGCGGCCCATGCATTTGCTGGGCGACGCGCTGCAGGCCTATCCGTTGCTGGCGGCGCTGCATCAAAGCCGCCCATGGCTCACCATCGGGCCTCCCGTCCGGGCCGATGCCGCAGCAGTGGCCAGCCTGGCGCTGGGCGACTGGCACGCCGGCAGGCTTACCCCGGCCGACCAAGCGGCGCCACTCTATGTCCGCGACAAGGTTGCGTTTACAACTGCTGAACGGGAACATGGCGCTGGCGGCAACCCGCGTGCCGCCGCGCTGGACGACGGCATTGTTCTGCTCGCGATGGGCGAGGCGCATCTTGACGCTGTCGCGGATATCGAGCGGGCGGTTCAATCATACCCATGGACGCGCGGTAATTTCGCCGACGGCCTGAAGGCGGGTTACAGCGCCTGGGTGGCGGAGCAAGGCGGCGAGGTCGTGGGTTTCGCCATGGTGATGCTGGCACCCGATATCGCCCACCTGTTGGTTATCGCGGTGCGCCCCGATAGCCAGCGGCACGGCGCCGGCGGCATGTTGCTGGCGCAGTGTGAGCAGGAAGCGCGGGAAAATGGATTGGCTTCCGTGCTGCTGGAGGTGCGGCCCTCCAATACCAATGCAGTACGTTTTTACTCCGCGCGAGGCTATCACACCATCGCCACTCGCAAAGCTTATTATCCGGCGGGGCACGGGCGGCGCGAAGACGCGTACCTCATGGAAAAGCGCCTTGATGCAGAGGCAGCTTCTTGAACGCGCCCGCTATGTCCCTTACCCTTAGCCCTGTCCAGCTTGCTTGGCTCCAGGAAATCGGTCTCGACAAGCGCATGCTGGCGTTCTACGAGACGGATGCGGGGCCTTTCGTCAGTGCGCCACCAGCCACTTCGCACGATTCCGCCGGGGCATTGCGCGTGCCGGGAGGCGCGGCCAGTGCCGGCATTGGCAGTGCGGCGTCTGGGGTGGGGGCCGGCAAGGCTGACATCGCGGCCATGGAGTCGGCCGATGCCGCCGCAGCGCATCCGGCAGGCGGAGCGGGCAGCCGCGCTGCGCGCAAAACAGAGAACAGCCCAGGCAGTGGCACTGCGATGCGCGAAGGCCTGCGTCCTGCGCCGACGGCCGAGGCGCTGGCCTTGCTGGTCGGCGCGCATGGGCGTGAAAAAGGCGCGGCGGGGCCGCTCAAACGGGCAGGCGTAAACGGGCCTGGCAATGCCGCGGCATTGCAATCCGCTGCGCCGCCGGCGCAGCGCGGCCCCATCCCCGACACCTTGTCAGCGCTGGCCCCCCATATCTACGCGTGCCAAGCCTGCGGGCTGCACGCAAGCCGCAGCCAGGCAGTGCCCGGGGCCGGCCATGCCGATGCTCCTGCATGGATGGTTATCGGCGAAGCGCCTGGCAATCGGGACGATCGGGAAGGGCTGCCATTCCAGGGAAAATCCGGTGCCCTGCTGCAGGCAATGTTCGCATCCATCGGCATCGGCGCCGACGCGCCCGTCTTTTATACCAATATCGTGAAGTGTCGCCCACTGGGCAATCGGCCGCCGTCGGCCGAAGAAATCGCAGCTTGCAAGCCCTATCTGGAGCGCCAGATCGCGCTGATCCGGCCGGCCCGCATCCTGGCCTTGGGCACGCAGGCCGCCCAGGCTTTGCTGGGTACGGAAGAAGACATCGACACGCTGCGCGGTGCGGTGCGGCATGTGCGCAGCGAGGATGGGGCGGATATTCCGGTGGTGGTTACCTACCATCCCACGGCCCTGTTGCTGCGCCCCCAACACAAGGCCGATGCCTGGGCCGACCTGAACGTGGCGCGTACACTGCTGCGATAGCGTGCTGGCGCAGCGCTGAGTTGGGCTGGCCGGCGTCTCAGAGCCGATGCGGCTGCCGCAGGGCTTGGCCGTGGCCGTGCTGGCCGATGGTGTGCTCCAGCGCTGGATTGGCAATATGATTGAGCCGGTTCCAGCGGATGATCGCCCACATCAGGCCCGCCACGAGCAGGCCGAAGAACACGATAATGGCGTTGATCGGCAGCCGCAGCCAAAGCAGAAGGCTGTAGAAGGCGAGCATCAACAAGACATTGAGCTGCTCGTTGAAGTTCTGCACCGCAATTGAATGCCCGGCGGACAACAACACATGGCCGCGATGCTGCAGCAGGGCGTTCATGGGCACTACAAAAAAGCCCGACAGCGCGCCCACCAGCAGCAGAACCGAATACACCGCCCATTGGCTGTAGACCATCGGCAACAGCATGACGGAGAACCCCATCACAATGCCCACTGGCAGCACCGCCAGGGCGCGCCTGAGCGGCACCCTGCCGGCCAGAATGGCCCCTACCACCGTGCCGAGCGCCGCGACACCCATGAGCAGAGAGGCCTGATCCAGGCGATAGCCCAAGTGCTGGGCGCCCCATTCGATGACGATGAACTGCAGCGTTGCGCCCGCTCCCCAGAACAGCGTGGTGACTGCGAGGGATATCTGGCCGAGCTTGTCGTGCCAAAGAATGCGCACATAGCCCGCAAAGGTTTGCACCAGCTTCGCAGGGCTGGTCTCCTGCTTCGGGTAGCGCACGTTGGTGCGCGGTATCAGCAGATTGGTCAGGGCCGCCAGCAGGTAGATCAGGGAAATGATGAGGATTGCGGCCTCGCTGCGAGACTGGACATGCATGCCCACGATGGCGTGCTCCAGCAGGACGGACGAGACATCGGGGCTGACCAGCAGCCCGCCCAGAACGGTACCGAGAATGATGGACAGGACTGTGAGGCCTTCAATCCAGCTATTTCCCTTGACCAGCAGCTCAGGTGGCAGCATTTCGGTGACGATACCGTACTTGGCGGGGGAGTAGGCGGCGGCGCCTATGCCCACCAGCGTGTAGGCGCAGAAGACCAGCACCAATTGGTGGTGCGCCAGCAGCCCGAAACTGCCGTGATAGAACATCATCAAGCAGCCGGCGATCTTGACCGCATTGGTGATGAACATCACCCGGCCCTTGGGGTAGGCGTCGGAAAATGCACCGACAAAGGCGGCCAAAACAACATACGCCAGCGCGAACCACCATTTCATCATGGGCGCCATCCAATGCGGGCCATGTAAATCGGCTATCAGCGCAATGGCGGCGATGAGCAGCGCGTTGTCGGCGACCGACGAAAGCGCCTGCGCTGCCATGACCAGATAAAAGCCTTTTTTCAATGGAAAGGTCCGTTGATACGTTGCGGCAGCCCCGGCTTTTTGCCAGATGGGCAGGCGGGGTGGCAAAAATGTTACGAGTATAGCCGCATCAGCGGTTGGAACTGGAAATAATAACGTGTTTTGCGGGTCAGCCCAGAGGCTGTCCAGCGGGTGCGTTATCATACATGCCGGTTGTATCGACATGGCCGCCCGCCACGATCTTCGCACGGTAATGCCGCTGTCGTCGCGGCCGCGGCCGCCGACCTGTCTCTTACCCTTATCCGTTCATTGTGCGCCTTACCCAGATAAAACTCGCCGGTTTCAAATCGTTTGTCGAACCGACAGTCATTCCCACGCCCAGCCAACTGGTCGGGGTGGTGGGGCCCAACGGTTGCGGCAAATCCAACATCATCGATGCTGTGCGTTGGGTGCTGGGCGAAACCCGCGCCTCCGAACTGCGCGGCGAATCCATGCAGGACGTCATCTTCAATGGCTCGGGCAACCGCAAACCCGCCGCCCGCGCCTCGGTCGAGCTTGTGTTCGACAACAGCGAAGGGCGCGCCGCGGGTCAGTGGAGCACTTACTCAGAGATCGCGGTGCGCCGCGTGCTAACACGCGACGGCACCAGCAGCTATATGGTCAACAACCAGCAGGTGCGGCGCCGCGACATCCACGATATTTTCCTGGGTACGGG
Source organism: Pusillimonas sp. TS35 (assembly GCF_009857885.1). Lineage (GTDB taxonomy): Bacteria > Pseudomonadota > Gammaproteobacteria > Burkholderiales > Burkholderiaceae_B > Allopusillimonas > Allopusillimonas lactea. Next base: position 159,911 of record NZ_WWER01000005.1, read on the forward strand.
GCTGGGTTCGCGCGGTTATGCCATTATCGGTCAGGGCATGATCAACCGCCTGATCGAGGCGCGTCCCGAAGAGTTGCGGGTTTATCTCGAAGAAGCCGCCGGCGTGTCACGCTATAAAGAGCGCCGGCGCGAAACCGAGAACCGCCTCACCGATACGCGCGAAAACCTCACTCGCGTCGAAGACATCCTGCGCGAACTCACCACCCAGCTCGAGAAGCTGGAAGGCCAGGCAGAGGTCGCCCAGCAATACCGCGCCCTGCAGGATGAAGGTGAGTGCAAGCAGCATGCGCTGTGGCTGATCCGCGAAACCAAGGCGCGCGAAGACCAACGCGCAAAGTTTCTGCAGATCGAACAGGCCCAGACTGAACTCGAGGAAGCCATAGCCGGCCTGCGGGCGGGCGAGTCCGCGCTTGAATCGCGTCGGCAGGCCCATTATGCCGCCAGCGATGCCGTGCACGCCGCGCAAGGTCAGCTGTTCGAGGCAGGTGCGCAGGTGAGCCGGCTCGAAGCCGAAATCCGCCATGTGGTCGACTCGCGCAATCGCGTACAGGCGCGCCGCAATCAGCTTCAGGCCCAGATGCAGGAGTGGGCCGATCAACAAGCGCATTGCACAGATCAGATCGCTCAGGCCGAGGCCGATCTCGAAGCTGCGGCGGCGCGCAGCGAAGAGGCGCGCGCCGCCGTCGATGACGCCCATGCCAGCCTGCCTGACATCGAAAACCGGGTGCGCATGGCGGCTGTGTCGCGCGATGAAATGCGCATCGGCCTGGCCAAGGTCGAGCAAGAGCTCGCGCTGGCGGCGCAGTCGCAGCGCGACGCTGATCGCCAACTGCAGGCGCTTGAGCTGCGCCGCGAGCGTCTCGAGCAAGAGCTGCGCAATATGGATGCGCCTGACCCGGCCGAGCTCGAACGGCTGTCCGGTGACAGCGCCGCCATGCAGGAACAGCTCGAGGAAGCGCAGGGCAAGCTGGCCGAGCTCGAAGAGCGCCTGCCCGAACTTGACGTACAGCGGCGCGATGCGCATGCTGCATCCCAAGAAGAAAGCCAGGCTGCAGGCCGAATCGACGCACGGCTGGCCGCGCTGGCCAAGCTCCAGGAAGATGTACAGAAACAGGGCGCGCTCGAGCCTTGGTTAGCCCACCACGAATTGGGCAGCCTGGGCCGCCTGTGGCAAAAGCTGCATATCGACGCGGGCTGGGAAACCGCGCTCGAATCCGTGCTGCGCGAGCGTATGACCGGCCTCGAGCTGCGCCAGATCGAACATGCGCGCGCCTTCGCGAGCGACGCGCCACCGGCGCGGCTCGCGTTTTACCAGTTGCCCCCGGCGGCGCCCGCACCTCAGGCTGTCCCCGGTCTCGTCTCGTTGGCCAGCCTGCTCAAGGTCACCGATCCTGAGTTGCGCACGTTGCTCAATGCCTGGCTGAATAATGTCTATACGGCCACCGACGTTGGGGCGGCGCTGGCCGCGCGCGGCAGCCTTCCCGAAGGCGGCTTGTTCGTGGTGCGCGAAGGTCATCAGGTCGACCGGCACAGTGTGCGTTTCTATGCACCCGACTCCGAGCAGGCCGGTATGCTCGCGCGCCAGCAAGAAATGGAAAACCTGCGCCGCGATGCCAAGGCACGTCAGCTTATCGCCGACGAAGCTGTCACGGCTGCGGCGCGGGCCGATGCAGCGTGGCAGCAGGTGTCGCAGTCTATGGGGCCGGTGCGTCAGCGCGTCGCCGAGCTCACGCGCCGGCTGCACGACGTGCAGCTGGAATACTCGCGGCTGCGCCAGCGTGCTGAACAGTCTGGTGAACGCGTCAGCCGTATTCGCGAAGAGCTCGACGAGATCGGTGCACAGGCCGAGGCGCTGCGCGCCCGCAAAGAAGAGGCCGAGGCCCGCTTCGAAACGCTGGATATCCAGCTCGGCGAACATCAGTCCCGCTTTGCCGATGCCGAATTATCAGGCGAGGATCTGCAATCGCAGGCCGAACAGGCCCGCCAACACCTGCGCGACCTTGAACGTGCCGCACATGAATCCGAGTACGCAGAGCGTTCGCTGCAGTCTCGCATCGCCGACCTCACGCGCAACCTGAAGCTGGCCGCAGATCAGACCGAGCGTGCCAACGCCGAGCTCGAGGGCCTGCAGGGCGAGTTGTTCGAGCTAGACGACGCCGCAGCGCAGGCAGGGCTGCAGGAGGCGCTGGAGATCCGCGCCGAACGCGAAGAAGCGCTTACGCGCGCGCGCATCGAACTCGACAATCTGGCTGCGTCGCTGCGCAGCGCCGATGAGGCGCGAATGGCGCAGGAACGCACACTTGAGCCGCGCCGCGCACGCATTATGGAGCTGCAGCTGCAGGAGCAGGCGGCACGCCTCGCGGTGGAGCAGTTCGCCGAGCAGCTCGACGCGCACGAAGTGGACCGTGAGGCACTGAAGCAGGCACTCGCACAGCAGCCCGAAGAATGGCAGCGCGCCAACTGGCTGCAGGCCGAGGTGCAGCGCATTTCTCGTGTGGTTGAAGGCCTGGGCGCCGTCAATCTGGCAGCGCTGGACGAATTGCGCACAGCCCGCGAACGCAAAGGCTTCTTGGATGCTCAGCATCAGGATCTCACCCAGGCCATCGAAACCCTGGAAGATGCAATTCGCAAGATCGACCGTGAAACCCGTGAACTGCTGCAGGCTACCTTCGATACCGTCAATGGACATTTCGGCGAGCTCTTTCCGCGTCTGTTCGGGGGCGGGGAGGCGAAGCTGATGATCACTGGCGACGAGATCCTCGACGCCGGTGTACAGGTCATGGCGCAGCCGCCAGGCAAGCGTAACAGCACCATTCATCTGCTTTCAGGCGGCGAAAAAGCACTCACGGCCACAGCGCTCGTGTTCGCTCTGTTCAAGCTGAATCCAGCGCCTTTCTGCCTGCTCGATGAGGTGGATGCGCCGCTGGATGACGCCAATACCGAACGCTATGCGAATCTCGTCAATTCCATGAGCGATCAGACACAGTTTTTGTTTATTTCCCATAATAAAATTGCGATGCAGATGGCCAGGCAGTTGGTTGGGGTTACCATGCAGGAGCAAGGCGTATCACGGATTGTGGCGGTCGATATCGAATCGGCGCTGCAACTGGCAGACGCCTGATCAAGGGCGCGGTGGCACATGGGGCGCAATTATTCCAACAAAAGGGCAGCGGGCGTAACGGTGGGGCTCCACAATGAGTGACTTGCAGATTGGTTTGATTCTCCTTGGCGTTGTATTGATACTGGTCGTGCTTCTGTTCAACTGGTGGCAGGACCGTCGCGTGCGGCAAAAAATGCAAGAGCACTTCCCTGAGCGTGAGCATGATCCGCTCATGGGGGCCGTGCATGCCGTGGGCGAGCGCCGCGAACCGGGGCTGGGCGGGCGCGCCGCCGACGAACAAGCATCGGGCGACGACAGCGCCGAAGTCGATCCGGCCACCGAGGCGGTTATCGATATCGCGTTCGCGCAGCCTGTCTCCTCTGAAAACCTGTACCAGGCCCTGCAGCATCTGGGTCGCGTGGGGGGCAAACCGGTACGCATCTTCGCCGAGCGCGAGGGTGGCGGCCACCGTGCTCGCCTGCGTCCACAAGAGTCCTACGTTTCCATGCAGTTGGCCGTTCTGCTCGCCAACCGAGGCGGCCCGCTTACCGACATCGAATGGTCGCAGTTGTGGGCGGCTGCTCAGGGGCTGGCCGAACGCTTCGACGGCGCCATCGAAGGCCCCGAACAGGAGCCTGTGTTGCGGCAGGCTCAAGCGCTCGACGAGCTCTGTGCGGGCTTGGATGCGCAGGTGGGTCTGGTGTTGCGGTTGGTCGATACGCATGCCATCTCCGAGGTCTCGCGCGTACTCAAGGATGTCGGCTTTCTGCCCCATGGCGGCCAGCTCGCATGGATGTCAGACCAAGGCATCCCGCGTTTCACGGCACTGTTCGACGGCAGGCAACTGCGCGAAGTGCAATCCGATGGTGTCCAGCGTATTGACCTGCTGCTCGACCTGCCCAACAGTCCAGCCGACGAGCAAGCCTTCAGTCGAATGGCCAGCGTGGGGCGCGATCTGGCGCGCCGTCTGGGCGCCGAACTGCTCGATGATCAAGGCCGTCCGGTGGCTGATGGCGCCGACCTGGCTATCGACAAGCAATTGCTCGATCTTTACACACGGCTATCCGAGGCCGGTTTTCCTGCAGGTGCCGAACGTACGGTAAGGATGTTTTCGTGACGCATGCGGACGGCGCGCCGTCGGCGGCGCAGCGCATCGATCAGTTGCGGGCAGAGATTTCGGCGCACAGTCACCGCTACTATGTACTTGACGCGCCGGTTGTGTCAGATGCCGAATACGACCGCCTGATGACCGAGCTCCAGGCGCTGGAGCAGGAATACCCTGATCTCGTCACGCCCGACTCTCCCACGCAGCGGGTAGGTGGGCAGCCGCTTGCGGCATTTGCCAGTGTGCGCCATGCGGTGCCCATGCTGTCGCTGGGCAACGCGTTCGACGACAGCGACATCGAAGCATTCAATAAGCGAGTCGCCGATACCTTGCGCGACGCGGGCCTGGCTGGTGCGGAGGGCGAGGTTGAATACGAAACCGAACTCAAGTTCGACGGCCTGGCGGTAAGCCTGCGCTACGAAGACGGGCGCCTGGTACAGGCCGCCACACGCGGCGACGGGCGTACCGGTGAAGACATCACGGCCAACATCCGCACGCTGCGCAACGTGCCACTGCGGCTGCGCGGCGATTATCCGGAAGTCATCGATGTGCGCGGCGAGGTATTGATGAATCGCGCCGATTTCGATCGCCTCAACGACACACAGCGCAAGCGGGGCGAAAAAATATTCGTCAATCCGCGCAACGCCGCTGCCGGCAGCCTGCGACAGCTCGATCCGCGTATTACTGCGCAGCGGCCGTTGCGTTTTTATGCGTATGGCTGGGGTGAACTGCGCGGGGTCCGCACGCCGCGCGAAGCGGGTTCCAATGCGACACAGCCCGATCTTTTCCAGGCCGGCGACTCCGGTGCACCGGTGTTGCCGTGCGACACCCACAGCGCCATGCTCGATTGGCTGGCGCAGCTTGGCCTGCCGGTCAGCCCCCATCGTGGCATCGTGCACGGTGTGCAGGGTTTATTGGGGTATTACGCGGATACCGGCGCGCAGCGTTCTGATCTGCCTTTCGACATCGATGGCGTGGTGTACAAGGTCAATGCCTTGGCGGCGCAGCGCGTGCTGGGCTTTGTGGCTCGCGCGCCGCGGTTTGCGCTGGCGCACAAATTCCCCGCCCAAGAGGAAACCACCCGCTTGATGGACATCGAGGTGCAGGTTGGCCGCACTGGGGCGATCACTCCCGTAGCGCGCCTGCAGCCTGTGTTTGTAGGCGGGGTCACGGTTACCAATGCCACACTGCACAACGAAGACGAGGTGCGGCGCAAAGACGTGCGTATCGGCGATACAGTCATTGTCCGCCGTGCCGGCGACGTGATACCCGAAGTGGTGGGCCCGGTGCTGGAGTTGCGGCCGGATGACGCCCGTGCGTTCATCATGCCGACACACTGCCCGGTATGTGGATCGGCCATCGAACGTCCCGAGGACGAAGCCGTTTCGCGCTGCACCGGCGGTCTGTTCTGCGCCGCCCAACGCAAGCAGAGCCTGCGCCATGCGGCCAGCCGCAAGGCGCTGGACATCGAAGGGCTGGGCGAAAAACTCATCGATCAATTAGTCGATAGTGGCCGCGTTGGCTCATTGGCCGATCTTTTCGGGCTTAAGGCCGAAGAACTGCTGCTGCTCGACCGCATGGGCCGCAAATCAGCCGACAATCTTATCCAGGCGCTGGATCAGGCACGCCATCCGGAGCTTGGGCGCCTTCTTTATGCGTTGGGCATCCGTCATGTGGGCGAGAGCACGGCTCGTGATCTGGCGCTGCATTTCGGTACGATCGACGCGGTCATGGACGCCAGCGAAGACGCGTTGTTGCAAGTACGCGATGTCGGCCCGGTAGTGGCTGGGTCGATTGCCCGGTTTTTTGCCGAGCCGCACAATCGGCAGGTCATCGCCGAGCTTGCGCGCGCGGGCGTTCACGCTACGGTTGAGGCTGCTCCCTCCGGCGGCGGGCAGGCACTTGCCGGCAAGACACTGGTGCTCACAGGCACCATGCCCAACTGGACGCGCGACGAGGCCACCCGGCATATCCTGGCGGCGGGCGGCAAGGTCAGTGGGTCGGTGTCAAAGAAAACCGCCTATGTAGTGGCGGGCGAAGAGGCGGGCAGCAAGCTTGCCAAGGCTGAAGAACTCGGCGTGCCCGTGCTGGATGAAGACGGCCTGAAGAAACTGCTGGGGGTGTAGCTGCGTTGGCCAGGCGGCGGGCGTCTGCCGCTCGCCTTGCGAGCCAGGGTGCTGTATGTATCCGCGCGGGCCGGGTTTCCCCGGCCGTGGCGGTTTACTTGCTGCTGGCTTCCTTGCTGCCGTTTTCCTTGATGGTGGCGCCTTTCATCAATTGCTCCTGGAATGTGGCCAACTCTTGCTGGCGCATCATTTCCTCGAGCTGGGGCTTTACTTCCTCAAGCGGCGGGAAGGTGGCCGTGCGCGTGTCTTCGGCCTGGATGATATGCCAGCCGAATTGCGTCTTTACCGGCGCGCTGGTCATTTCGCCCTTTTTCAGGCTCTCGGCCGCCTGGGCGAACTCGGGCACATAGTTGCTGGTGGGCGCCCAGCCCAGATCGCCGCCGTTCTTGCCACTGCCGGGATCTTTCGAGTTTTTCTTGGCGGCTTCATCGAAGGAAACCTTCTTGGCCTTGATCTGTGCGATCAGATCCTTGGCCTTCTGCTCATCGTCCACCAGGATATGGCGCAGTTTGTATTCCTTTTTGTCGCCCTGGGCCTTCTTGATCTGCTCATATTCAGCCTTGATGGCGTCGTCGGTGACCGGGTTCTTTTCAAGGTGATCAGCCATCAGGGCCCGTACCAGGATACCCTGGCGAGCCAGTTCGATTTCCTGCTGGACATCGGCTTTCTTGGCAATGCCTGCCTTCTCGGCGGCCTGTACAGCCACCAGGCGATGGATCATCTCCTGCTTGACCTGTGCACGCAGTTCGGGTGTGTCTTGGGCGCCTTGCTTGATGAGCAGGCTGACGAACTGATCGACCTGCTTCTGGGTGAGGTCTTGCCCGTTGACGGTGGCCACGGTCTGCGCGAATGCGGGCAGGGCGATGGCGCAACTGGCGGCGAATACTGCGAGTCGTTTCATGGATTTCCTTTTGGGTCGGTATGGAAGATTCAGGTAGCGTCCCGGGCGTCGATCGCCAGGGCGTGAATGGGGAAGGGCATGAGATCGCGAACGCAATCGTACACCAGGCGATGGCGGGCAACAGTGCCCAAGCCGGTGAATGCATCGCACCATATTCTTACGCGGAAGTGGCTGGCGCCGCCGCGCGCGCCGACGTGACCTGCATGCAGGTGCGACTCATCGACGATATCCAGGACAATGGGAGAGAGCCCCTGCAGGCGTTCTCGCAGCAGGGTGGAGCGGTCTGTGTTCATCAGGTGCGATCCTCTGGCTTGGGCAAGGGTTGGGGTGCGCCGACGTCGTCATGCATGTGGCGCCCCAGCCAGAGGGATTGCACAATCACGAACACCAGCAGCAAGGCCATCAGGCCAAATACTTTGAAATTTACCCATTGTGCATCGGTGAAGCGGCCGGAAAACGCGACATACAGATTGAGTGCGCCAGAGGCCAGAAAGAAGATTGCCCAGCTCAGGTTCAGCCTGTCCCAGGCCCCGTCGGGCATGGAGATCTTGCCGTCCATCAGCCGCCGCATCAGGTTGCGGCCAAAGAATACCCGTGCGCCCAGCAGGATGGCGCCGAACAGCCAGTACAGCACCGTGGGCTTCCACTTGATGAACGCCTCGTTATGGAACAGCAGCGTGGCGCCGCCGAATACCGTGATGACGGTAACGTTGATCCAATGCGTGGCTTCGATCGCCTTGCCCCGGGCCTTGAGCCAGATCATCTGGCCTACCGCCGCCACCATGGCGACGGCAGTGGCGGTGAAGATGTCCGAGAGTTTGAACGCCGCGAAGAACAGCAGCAGCGGAAAGAGGTCGAACAGGAATTTCTTCATTGGCCGGTCTGGGTGGAAGGCTCGAATTTAAGGGACACCGAATTGATGCAGTAGCGCAGACCGGTGGGCGGTGGGCCATCGGGAAAGACGTGCCCCAAGTGTGAGTCACAGATGTTGCACAGCACTTCGGTGCGGATCATGCCGTGGGTGGTGTCGGTTTCTTCGCGGATGTTGGCCGGGTTGAGCGGCTCGAAGTAGCTGGGCCAACCACAGCCTGCATCGAATTTGGTGTCGGAGGCGAACAACGGCGTGCCACAGCCGACACAGCGGTAAATGCCGGCCTCAGTCGTGTTCCAGTAACGGCCCGTAAAGGGGCGTTCGGTGCCTTTGAGCCGAGCGACGCTGTACTCCTCAGGCGTGAGCTCCGCGCGCCACTGTGCGTCGCTCTTGGTGATTTTTTCCATCTGTCTGGCCAGGAGCCGGCTTGCCCGCCGGCCCGATAAAAGTTGGATACGCCATTGCTGCGCATTGGCACGGCAATGAATAGTACATGCACCATGTTAATCGACTTTCAAAGTCGCGTCAGGTTCCCGGATTGTCGATGATTTTGACGCCTGTGGTCATACAGGCTTCAAGCATCTGGTAAATACTAATACGTGCTTGAGGCCTGAAGTGATACGCTTAATTGCGTAAGGTGTCAGAAACTGTATAACGTCAAAGAATGGCCGGACAAGGTGCACGCACGTTCAGTACCCTTGCACTTTTGGGGGGCCGGTTTCAACTATGGAGACAACAATGGTGAACAACAAGGCGGCCCGCCTTTCAACCCTGGCCGGTGCAGTGGCCCTGGCATTGCCGATGCTGGCAATGGCGCAGATCAAGGTCGGCATCACGATTTCCAGCACCGGCCCGGCGGCGTCGCTGGGGATCCCCGAGCGCAATACCGTGTCGCTGCTACCCACCGAGGTGGCAGGCCAGAAAATTGAGTATATCGTGCTGGATGACGGCACGGACACTACGGTGGCCGTCAAGAACATGCGCAAGCTCATCACCGACGATAATGTCGATGTGGTCGTGGGCTCGTCCGTTTCGCCCAGTTCGCTCGCCATGGTCGATGTAGCGGGCGAAACCAAGACACCCATGATCAGTGTGGCCGCCAATGCCAAGATTGTCGAGCCCGTCGAAGGGCCGCGCACATGGGTATTCAAAACGCCGCAGAATGACCAGTTGATGGCCAGTGCGCTCGCTGATGCCATGGCCAAGCAGGGCGTCAAGACCCTCGGTTTCATTGGCTACACCGATGCCTACGGTGAAGGCTGGCTCCAGGTGATGACAGAGGCCGCCAAGGCCAAAGGCATCAAGATGGTGGCGGTGGAGCGCTACGGCCGCACCGACACGAGCGTGACTGGGCAGGCGTTGAAGCTGATTGCCGCCAACCCGGACGGCATACTGGTGGCGGGTTCCGGCACGCCTGTGGCGCTGCCGCAGTCCGAGCTCAAAAGCCGCGGCTACAAGGGCATCATGTACCAGACTCACGGCGCCGCCAACAACGATGTGCTGCGGGTATGCGGCAAAGATTGCGAAGGCATGATTCTGCCGGCCGGCCCGCTGTTGGTGGCCGATCAACTGCCCGACAGCAACCCGGTGAAGAAGACCGCGCTCGAATACAAGGTCAAGTACGAAGCCAAGTACGGTGCGGGCACGATCAATACCTTCGGGGGCCATATGTGGGACGCCGGCCTGCTGATTGCGCACGCCATTCCCGCAGCGCTCAAAACCGGCGCCAAGCCGGGCACGCCTGAGTTCCGCAAGGCCCTGCGCGATGGGATCGAAAGCGTGAAGGATCTTTCCGCATCGCAGGGCGTGTTCAACATGGGCCCCAAGGATCACGCTGGTTTCGACAAGCGCGCGCGTGTGATGGTCAAGGTCGTCGACGGCAAGTGGACCTACCAGCCCGACCTCTGATGCGGCGTGTGCGAGCCCACGCGGGTTTTCCGCGTGTGCTCGCGGATCTCATGATCTAATGGCAGGCATACCGGACATGGCGGCATGCCGGAAACCGGCCCCGAGGGCCGGTTTTTCGCGCCCGCGATGCAGTACCCGTGCGCTGATGGGCATGCGCAGGGCCGGCTTGGAAGCAAAGAGCAGTTCTCGATGAACCTGACAATAATACTTATCCTTCTACAGGATGGCGTCATGAACGGCGCCATCTATGCCCTGTTGGGGCTGGCGCTGGTGCTGGTGTTTGTGGTTACCCGCGTCATATTCATCCCCCAGGGCGAATTCGTTGCATTCGGGGCGCTCACGCTCGCCTACCTGGTCAATGGCCGCACGCCTGGAACGGTAACGCTGTTATTGCTCATGGGCGCGCTTACGTTTCTCGTCGAGGCGCTGGCGGCCGTGCGGCGAGGCGGCGCCAGGAGCCTGTGGCGCACCGCCGTGTGGACGCTTTGCCTGCCTGTGGCGCTGTGTGCGCTCGCACCATTTGTGGTGGCCAAGGGCACACCCCTCTGGCTCAATGTCTTGTTCTCGCTGGTGCTGGTGATCCCGATGGGGCCGATGATTTATCGTCTGGTCTACCAGCCGGTGGCTGAAGCCAGTGTGTTAGTGCTGCTGATCATTTCGGTGGCGGTGCACTTCGCGCTCACCGGGCTGGCGCTGGTCTTTTTCGGTGCCGAAGGTTGGCGCACGCCGCCTTTCATGGAAGGCAATGTGCAACTGGGCCCGGTGAACTGGACTGCACAAACCTTCTTCGTGCTGGGCACCTGCGCGGCGCTCATCGTGGCGCTCTGGCTGTTTTTCGGCAAAACGCTTTATGGCCGTGCGCTGCGCGCCACAGCCGTGAATCGGCGTGGTGCGCGGCTGGTGGGCATCAGCACGAATATGTCGGGCAGCCTTACCTTTACGCTCGCGGCCGCCATCGGTGCATTGTCAGGCATGCTGATCGCACCGGTCACGACCATTTACTACGATACTGGCTTTCTGATTGGCCTCAAAGGCTTTGTGGCGGCCATTTTCGGTGGCCTGGTCAGCTATCCCCTGGCAGCTGGCGGCGCGCTGTTTGTCGGCATCCTTGAAGCATTTGCCTCGTTCTGGGCTAGTGCCTACAAAGAAGTGATTGTCTTCACACTGATCATTCCGGTGCTGTTGTGGCGCTCTTTTGGTGTGCATTCCACCGACGATGAGGAGTGATGCCATGACCCGTACTCGCACCGCCAATCGTCTTCTGCTTGCGGCCGTCATCGTGGTGTTGGCAGCCTTGCCACTGTTCCCTGCGACGCCCGCGTTCTGGATCACGCATCTCAATTACATCGGCCTGGCAAGCCTGGTCGTGCTCGGCCTGGTCGTACTTACCGGCGTCAGCGGGCTCACCTCTTTCGGCCAGGCCGCATTCGTCGGTATCGGCGCATATTCGTCGGCTTGGCTCACCACCGCCATGGGCATGTCGCCCTGGCTCGGGCTGCTGGCGGGCTTGGCCGTCACTTTCGTCGTCGCCTACCTGCTGGGCGCGATCACGCTGCGCCTGTCTGGCCACTATCTGCCGCTGGGTACGATTGCCTGGTCGCTGGCGCTGTACTACCTCTTCGGTAACCTCGCCTTCCTGGGGCAGTACGACGGCATCGCCGGTATCGTGCCCATTGAGATCTTTGGCCTCTCGCTCGCGCGGGGTCGACATATCTACTATTTGATCTGGCTGTGCGTGCTGTTGGCACTGTGGGCCACGCGCAATTTGCTCGATTCGCGGCCAGGCCGCGCGATCCGTGCGCTGCGCGGAACCAGTGGCATGGCCGAGTCGTTCGGCATCAATATGGCGTCGTACAAGGTCATCGTGTTTGTGTATGCGGCGCTGCTGGCCAGCCTGTCGGGCTGGTTGTATGCGCATATGCAGCGCGCGGTCAGCCCCAGTCCGTTCGGGTTGAACTACAGCATTGAATATCTCTTCATGGCGGTGGTGGGCGGCGCGGGCAGCGTCTGGGGGGCGGTGTTGGGTTCAGGCCTGATCCTCACCCTCAAGGATCAGTTGCAGAACGTGCTGCCCAAACTGTTGGATACCACTGCCAATTTCGAGCTGATCGTCTTTGGTGTACTGATGATTCTGGTGCTGCAGTATGCGCGGCACGGTGTATGGCCGTTGCTCGCGTCGTGGTGGTCGTCGGTGGCCGGCACGGCCGATGCGCGCCGTCTGCCCGCGCCGCCGGCCGCGCCATTGCTTGCACTGCGTCCACGCCCTGAGAAGGGCACTACCGTGCTGGAGGTCGACGCCGTACGCAAGGAGTTCGGTGGCCTGGTGGCTGTGAACGACATCAGCTTTACGCTCAAGGCGGGGGAAATCATGGGCCTGATCGGCCCCAACGGCGCGGGCAAGAGCACTACTTTCAACCTTATTTCAGGGGTGTTGCCCGCCACACGCGGCAAGGTCAACTTTCGCGGCCAGCGGCTTGACAAGCTCAACGCCCGCTCGATTGCCAGCCTTGGCGTGGGGCGCACCTTTCAGCACGTGCAATTGCTGCCGGGCATGACAGTGCTTGAAAACGTTGCGCTGGGTGCGCACCTGCGCAGCCGGGTCGGTGTGCTGCCGGCGCTGTTGCGAGCCGATCGGCGCCCGGAAGCGGAGCTCTTGCATGAGGCCGCGCGCCAATTGCAGCGGGTCGGGCTGGGTGATTACCTCTATGAACAGGCCGGCAATCTGGCGCTCGGCCAACAGCGCATCGTCGAAATCGCCCGCGCGCTGGCCGCGGATCCAGTGCTGCTGCTGCTGGACGAACCTGCCGCGGGCCTGCGCTATAAAGAAAAGCAGAATCTGGCCGCAGTGCTCGATCAGTTGCGCCAGGAAGGCATGAGCATTCTCTTGGTGGAGCACGATATGGATTTCGTGATGAACCTGACCGATCATATCGTCGTCATGGACTTCGGTACAAAGATCGCCGAAGGCGATCCTGATGCAGTGCAGCGCAATCCGGCGGTGCTGGAAGCCTATCTGGGTGGTATAGATGACGACTTGGAGATGGATCTGCCCGGCGATGTCGCCGCCGCGTTGCAAGGGAGCCCGTCATGAGCGAACGCACACACAGCGCAGGCAGTCCTCTGCTGCGCGTCGATGCTTTGTCGGTGCGCTACGGCAAGGTAAACGCTGTAAGTGAGGCCGCTATCGTAGTACCGCCGGGAAGTATCGTTACTGTCATCGGTGGAAATGGCGCGGGCAAGTCTACGCTGCTCAACGCCATCATGGGCGCCTTGCCGGCTACAGGAAACAGCGTCGGTTCGGTCCAGTATCTGGGCAACGAAATCCTGGGCTGGGAAGTAGAGCGGCGTGTGGCGGGCGGTATGTCGCTGGTCCCTGAAAGGCGTGAGCTGTTTGGCAGCATGACGGTCGAAGACAATCTGCTGTTGGGCGGATTCCGGCTCTATCGCGCCGGCAAACCTGGCTGGCGCAACACGATGCAAGCCGTGTACGAGCTCTTTCCGCGCCTGCGTGAACGACGCATACAGGAGGCCGGCACCCTGTCGGGGGGAGAGCGCCAGATGCTGGCTGTGGGCCGCGCTCTGATGGCGCAGCCTCGGCTGCTGATGCTGGATGAACCCAGTCTGGGCCTGGCGCCGCGCATCGTGCGAGAGATATTCCAGATCATTGCCCGCCTGCGCAGCACCGGCGTATCCATTCTGCTCGTGGAGCAGAATGCCCGCGCTGCGTTGCAAGTGGCCGACTACGGCTACGTGCTCGAAACCGGCGAAATTGTGTTAGAAGGGCCTGCAGCACAGCTTGCCGGGAACCCGCGCGTGATTGAAAGTTATCTGGGGCTGGGCAAAGGGAAGCCGGTGCCGGCATAGCCCCGCTGCCTAGGGCGCCTGGCAAAGGCATAGAAAAAGGACGCACGATTTTGCGTCCTTTTTGGTGCAGGGGGTGGCGGGGCACGCCTGGACGTGCCGTATCAGCCCTGCACGGTCGCGCCGCGGCTGCGGCGCCAATGCAGCAGTTCGCCAATGATGCCGCGCCGGAAGGCCAGTACGGACAACACGAAGATCAGGCCGATCACAATCGTGACCGATTCGCCCAGCGAACGGAACCATTCTTGTCCGGTGCTTTGGGCCAGGAAACGGCCGAACTCGCCGACTTTGTTTTCCAGAATGACCACGATGCACGCACCCAGCACGGGGCCCACGAATGTGCCCAGACCACCGATCAGCGTCATCAGAATCACCATGCCGGACATCTGCCAAGTGGCGTCGGACAGTGTGGCGGACACAAACACCAGCGACTTGGTGGCGCCCGCCAGGCCCGCCAGCGCCGCCGACAGGACGAAGGCCAGCAGCTTGAACCGATCGACGTTGTAGCCCAGCGAGATAGCGCGCGGCTCGTTCTCTCGCAAGGCCTTGAGCACTTGACCGAAAGGCGAGTTGATGGCGCGCCAGCAGACGAAGTAGCCAAAGAAGAAGATCCCCATCACCACGTAGTAGAGGTTCAGGTCGTCGGAAAGATCAAGCCCGAAGAAGGTGCCGCGTGGTATCCCTTGCAGGCCGTCTTCGCCATGCGTGAAGGGCGCCTGCAGGAAGAAGAAGAACACCATCTGAGCCATGGCCAGCGTGATCATGGCGAAGTAGATGCCGCTGCGGCGGATGGCAAGCCCGCCCATGACCAGGCCCATGGCCGCTGCGACGACGGTGCCGAACAACAGCCCTACTGGCGTGGACCAGCCCCATACCGCCAGCGCGTGGCCGGTGGCATAGGCGGCGCCGCCGAGAAAGGCGGCATGTCCGAAGGAAAGCAAACCAGTGAACCCGAGCAAGAGGTTGAAGGCGCAGGCAAAAAGCGCATAGCACATCACCTTCATGACGAAAATGGGATAAGCGCCTGCCATCGGCAGCAGGGCGATGATAATGGCGGCGGCAAGGTAAGCGATCAGTTCGCGATTCATTTCTCTTTTCCAAACAGGCCCGCGGGGCGCAGCAGCAGCACGATGACCATGATGATGAACACGACGGTATTGGAGGCCTCGGGCCAGAAGACCTTGGTGAAGCCTTCGATGATGCCCAGGCCCAAGCCGGTGAGGATGGAGCCCATGATGGAGCCCATGCCGCCGATAACGACCACCGCGAACACCACAATGATGAGGTTGGAGCCCATCAGCGGCGACACTTGCATGATGGGGGCCGCCAGTACGCCAGCGAAACCGGCGAGGGCGACGCCGAAGCCATAGGTCAGGGTGACCAGCAGCGGCACATTGACACCGAAGGCCTCGACGAGTTTGGGGTTCTCGGTGCCGGCCCGCAACAGCGCGCCTAGCCGCGTTTTTTCGATGACAAACCAAGTCATCAGGCAGATCAGGACCGAGGCCACGACGACCCAGCCGCGATAGACGGGCAAATACATGAAGCCGAGGTTGACACCGCCCTGCAGTAATGCGGGCGTTGCATAGGGTTGCCCTGACACGCCGTATAGGCTGCGGAACAGCCCTTCGATGAGCAGCGTCAGCCCGAAGGTGAGCAGCAGCCCATAAAGGTGATCGAGCTTGTAGAGGTGGCGAATCAGGAGGCGCTCGAGAATGATGCCGAACAGGCCAACAATGATAGGCGCCACGATCAGCATGACCCAGTAATTGAGGCCGAGGTACTGCAGGCCCATCCATGCCACGAAGGCGCCCAGCATATAGAGGGCGCCGTGCGCGAAATTGATGATGTTCAGGAGGCCGAAGATAACGGCCAGACCGAGGGAAAGTACCGCGTAGAAAGAGCCATTGACCAGCCCAAGCAGCAGTTGCCCAAGCAGCGCCTGGACGGGAACGCCGAATAGTGAAGTCATAAAGTCACGTTATCCAAGAGAGTATCCTGTGCGATCCGGCAAGGAGCGGGGCGGGCAGCCCCGCCCCGGCCGGCATCACTTCTTCTTGAAAATTTCGCACGTGGATTCGGCGGGTGTTGTGTAGACCTCGTCGCCGGGCAACTTGGATACGACGTTGTAGTAGTCCCACTCGCCCTTGGATTCGGATGGCTTCTTCACCTGCATCAGGTACATGGTGTTGAGCACGCGGCCATCTTCGCGCACCGCCGCGTCGTGGGCGAAGAAGTCGTTGATTTTGTTCGACTTCATCCACTTCATGATCGTATCGGCGTCATCGGTGCCGCTCGTCTTGACGGCCTTGAGGTAATACGATGCGGCCGAGTAGTCGCCGGCCTGCAGGAAGGATGGCATGCGATTGACCTTTTCCTTGAAGCGGGCGGCCCACTTGCGTGATGCGTCGTCCTGGTTCCAGTACCAGGCCGAGGTGAGGTACATGCCCTGGGTGGTGTCCAGCCCCAGCGCGTGAACGTCGTTGATGAACACCAACAGGCCAGCCAGGCTCATGCTTTGCGTGACGCCGAATTCTTTGGCGGCTTTGACGGAGTTGACGAAGTCCCCGCCAGCGTTGGCCAGCCCGAGGATCTTGGCACCCGAGGACTGCGCCTGCAGCATGAAGGAGGAGAAGTCGGATGTGCCCAGTGGCACGCGCACTTGGCCCTTTACGTCGCCGCCGGCTTTCTTGACCACGGCGGCGGTATCGCGCTCGAGGGAGTGGCCGAAGGCATAGTCAGCCGTCAGGAAAAACCAGGATTTGCCGCCATTCTTCACCACCGCCGAGCCGGTGCCGCGCGCCAGTGCGACAGTGTCATAAGCATAGTGGATGGTGTAGGGGCTGCATTGCGAATTGGTAAGGTTGGATGAGCCTGCACCAATGGCAAGGAAGGGCTTTTGCTTCTCCTTCGCCACCTGGGCCATGGCCAGGGAAGTGGCGGAGTTGGTGCCGCCGAGCAGCATGTCGAGTTTTTGCTCGTCGAACCATTCGCGGGCCCGCGACGAGGCAATGTCGGCCTTGTTCTGGTGATCAGCGACCAGCAGCTCGATCTTTTTGCCGTCGATGGCGCCGCCGGCATCGGCAATGGCCATCTTGATGGCTTCAACCCCGCCCGGACCATCGATGTCAGAGTACACGCTGGACATATCGGTAATGAAACCGATGCGGATCACGTCATCGGAAATGCCTGCCGCCAGGCCTGGCGCTGACAGAGTAAGGCCTGCAAGTGCAAAGGCAGCGGGGAGGGAGCGCAATTTCATGGGTATATCTCCTGTTTTTGTGATGCCCGGCCGGCCGGTATGGCCGCGCCAGGTTTATACGCCCAGCAACGTATTGAGGGTATCCTGTTTGGATTCGAGTTCGGCGGCGGCGATTTCTTCGACCACCTGACCATGTTCGATGACGTAGAATCTGTCCGCCAGCGGCGCCGCGAAGCGGAAGTTCTGTTCGACCATCACGATGGTGTAGCCTTTTTCCTTCAGGGCGGAGATCATCCGCGCCAGTGCCTGCACGATCACGGGTGCGAGGCCTTCGGAAATTTCGTCGAGCAGCAGCAGGTTTGCGCCGGTACGCAGTATGCGCGCGACGGCCAGCATTTGCTGCTCTCCACCCGAGAGCCGGGTGCCTGGTGAATGCCTGCGCTCATGCAGATTGGGGAACATGGCGTAGATTTCGGCGAGCGACATGCCTCCGCCCAGCGTGTCGCCGACCACGGGTGGCAACAGCAGGTTTTCTTCGCATGTGAGGCCGGCAAAAATACCGCGTTCTTCAGGGCAGTAGCCGATCCCCAGGTGCGCGATGCGGTATGTAGGCAGGTCAATGGATTCGGTGCCCTGTATGCGTACCGAGCCGCTGCGCTCGCTGGTCAAACCCAGGATGGCACGCAGCGTGGTGGTGCGGCCCGATCCGTTGCGCCCCAGTAGGGTTACCACTTCGCCCTTGTCGACGTGCAGCGTGATGCCGTGCAGTACATGCGATTCGCCGTACCAGGCGTTAAGGTCTTTGATGTCGAGTGCGCGTGTCGTCATCAGTGTGCTCCCTCGAGTTCGCCGGCACTGGTGCCCATATAGGCCTCCATGACCTGAGCATTGCGTGAAACTTCCTGATACGGGCCTTCCGCGAGCACTGAGCCTCGCGCAAGCACGGTGATGCGGTCGGCGATGCGCGCTACCACGTTCATGTTGTGTTCGACCATCAGAATGGTGCGGCCCGCGCTGACCTTCTTGATCAACTGAGTGACGCGGTCGACGTCTTCGTGGCCCATGCCCTGCGTGGGCTCGTCCAGCAGCATAAGCGCGGGCTCCATCGCCAGCGTGGTGGCTATCTCGAGGGCGCGCTTGCGGCCATAGGGCAGGTTGACGGTGATTTCATTGCTGAACTTGCCCAGGTCGACCTCTTCGAGGAGTTCTTGTGCGCGGCCATTCAGTGTGCGCAGCAGCTTGTCGCTGCGCCAGAAATGAAAGGATGTCCCCGTGGCGCGCTGCAGGCCCACACGCACGTTCTCGAGCACGGTGAGCTGGGGAAACACTGCGGAAATCTGGAACGAGCGGACAATGCCTTGACGGGCGATCTGCGCCGGCGCCTGGTGGGTGATCTCCTTTCCGTCGAAATAAATATGGCCGGCGGTGGGGACGAGGAATTTGGTGAGCAGGTTGAAGCAGGTGGTCTTGCCGGCGCCATTGGGGCCGATCAGCGCGTGGATGTGGCCACGCTTAACCTGCAGATTGACATCGTCCACCGCAACGAAACCGCGAAATTCCTTCGTGAGATGTTTTGTCTCCAGGATGTAGTCGTCCATACGGCGTTTCTTTTCTTTTGAGAGTTCAGGCTTTGAATGTCACCCAGTATGCTAGCTTGGTCCCTCTCGCGCCATGCGGGTTTTTCATAGGTGCTGCACAGCATCATCGGCATGAATACGTCATGCGGCAGTCATGTGGTCTTTTCCTTGAACTCGCACAGGTCTGCGATGCCGCACAGAGGGCATTTGGGTTTGCGTGCCACGCAGATATACCGCCCATGCAGGATCAACCAGTGATGTGCGTCGTGGATGAACTCCTTGGGCGTGGTTTTTTCGAGTTTGCGTTCGACCTCAGTGACAGTCTTGCCCCGCGCCAAGCCGGTTCGATTGGCCACGCGGAAGATATGCGTATCGACCGCAATCGTGGGATGGCCGAAAGCGGTGTTAAGCACGACGTTGGCTGTCTTGCGACCCACGCCAGGCAGGGCTTCAAGCGCGGCACGGTCATTGGGAACCTGCCCGTCGTGCAAGTCGATCAGCATCCGGCACGTCTTGATGACATTGGCGGCCTTAGTTTTGTATAGGCCAATGGTCTTGATGTATTGAGCCAGCCCCTCCTCGCCCAGCGCCAGCAGGCCCCTGGGCGTGCCATGCTGGGGGAAAAACGTGCGCGTGGCAAGGTTGACCGACCTGTCCGTAGCCTGGGCCGACAAAATCACGGCGATCAGCAACTGAAAAGTGCTGTCATATTCGAGTTCGGTCGTGGGGTGTGGATTGGCGGCACGCAGCCGCGTATAGATCTCGATGCGCTTGGCGTTATTCATGATTCTGGCGCCGCTGGCGGGCACGCTCCAGGGCGCGCGCGATCGCTGCGTGGCGGGCGTCGGGGTTGTCGGCGGCGGCCAACGCCACGGGTGCTTTGTTGGCCAGGGTGCGGGCAGCCAGCGACGCATCTTCGTGATGCAGAGTATCGAGCCGCTGGCGGCGGTGCTGATGGCGCGCGCGGGCCGCGTCGGCGCGCTCGGGCGTCCAGGCATGCGGATCGGGGGCCATGCTGATGCAATCCACCGGGCACGGCGCCACGCATAATTCGCAGCCGGTGCAAAGGTCCGGTATCACAGTGTGCATGAGCTTGTTCGCCCCGACAATGGCATCGACGGGACAGGCTTGTATGCATAGCGTGCAGCCGATGCAATGCGCTTCATCGATCACCGCGAGTCGCGGTGGAGCGTGTTCGCCGCAGCTTGTATCCAGCGAAAGTTCGGGTACGCCCAGCAGTGTTGCCAGCGCGCGGATACCGTCAGCGCCGCCCGGCGGGCAGCGATTGATGGCCGCGCGGCCTTCAGCGATGGCTTGCGCATAGGGGCGGCAGCCATCGAAACCGCATTTCGTGCATTGGGTCTGGGGCAGTACCGCATCGATGCGGTCTATCGTGGATGACAGGGACATGGCAAACCGTTCAGGCCGCGCCGGCGGCTGCGCGTGTGGCAAGCACAGTGCAACCGCGTGGAGCGCGGGGCGCCCATGACTGCGCGCAGGGGCAGGCCGCCGCACCAGCGCACGGCGCCCGTGGAGCCAGGCGGCGCCTTAGGCTGCCTGGCGGATGAATGCCGCTATTTTAGGGCAAATCATTTCGCGCCAGCGACGACCCGAGAAAATGCCATAGTGGCCACAGCCTGGCGCGGTGTACTGCTCCCGGCGGGTGGCGGGAATATTGCGGCACAATTCATGCGCGGCATGCGTCTGGCCCAGCCCGGAAATGTCGTCCAGCTCGCCTTCGATGGTCAGCAGGGCCACCTTGCGAATGGCCGCCGGCTCCACCTTTTGTCCGTCCACCACACGTGTGCCGCGTGGCAGTTCGTATTCCTGGAATACGCTGCGGATGGTGTCGAGATAAAACTCGGCACTCATGTCCAGCACGGCGTTGTACTCGTCATAGAAGCGTCGGTGCCCCTCGGCGTCGTCATCGTCGCCCTTGAGCAGGTCAATGTAAAAATCGTAATGCGAGCGCAGATGGCGATCGGGGTTCATGGCCACGAAACCAGCATGCTGGAGAAAGCCCGGGTAGACCTCCCGGCCGGCGCCTGGGTAGCGCGGCGGTACCCGGTGGATCAAGTTGTCTTCGAACCAGGCATAAGGTTTGGTAGTAGCCAGGCGGTTGACCTGTGTGGGCGACTTGCGTGCGTCGATCGGGCCGCCCATCATCACCATGCTGCGCGGCAGAGCGTTGTCACCGTCGGCCGCC
The DNA here is from genome assembly GCF_009857885.1 of Pusillimonas sp. TS35. Lineage (GTDB taxonomy): Bacteria > Pseudomonadota > Gammaproteobacteria > Burkholderiales > Burkholderiaceae_B > Allopusillimonas > Allopusillimonas lactea. The sequence goes on from NZ_WWER01000005.1 coordinate 180,768, forward strand.
ATCAGTGCAATAGCGGTCAGTACCGGCACCGTGGGTTGGCAGACGGAGATGACATGAAGGTCGGGCCCCAGATGCTGGATGAATTCCCGGATATAGCGGACGTAGTCGTCGAGGCCGAAGCCGCCCCGGGACAGCGGCACCATGCGCGCATCGATCCAGTCTGTGACATAGACGTCGTGGGCGGGCAACAGCGCCTGTACCGTGTCGCGCAGCAGGGTGGCATGATGGCCCGACATCGGCGCCACCAGCAGGACGCGCGGATCGGCGCCGGTTTTTACCCCCGCGCGTTCGAAATGCACAAGATTACAGAACGGTTTGCTCATCGAAACGTGGACGGAAACTTCCACATGATGGCTGCCGATCCGGGTGCTGGCCAGCCCCCATTCGGGTTTTTCGTAATCTTTGCCCAGCCGATGCACGAGTTCATACGTAGCGGCAAGTTGCCTGGAAAAGGGCGTATAGGTGAAGGGGCTGCGTGGATTCGAAAACAGTTGGGAACCGGTTTCAGTAAACGCAGCCAGCGGGCTCAGAAATGCGCGCTGGAGCTCATGGAGGTCGTACAGCATAGAGAGAAAGCCCTATTTCTTTGTGTTGTATTATTTTATAGACCTTTCAAGGATCCAAAACAACGGGCTATTTGCTGATTTGACCCCTTCCTAGGGATTAGAGATTCATAATTACTGTAAAGTTTGGCGCGAAAGCAACACTTATGAGTTTCGCGCCACGCGTGAGTTCATGCAATCAGCGTTTGAGGTGCTGGAGCTTGTCAGGCACGCCGTTCCAGTCGTCCGCGCCTTCGAGCGGCTTCTTGGAGCGATTGATGGGGCCAAACTCGGGTGACAGCTCAGCGTTGAGGGCAATGAACTGAAGCTGATCCTGCGGTACATCTTCTTCGGCGAAGATGGCATTGGCGGGGCATTCGGGTACGCAGACGGCGCAGTCGATGCATTCGTCGGGGTCGATGACCAGGAAGTTCTCGCCTTCGCGGAAGCAGTCCACCGGGCATACGTCGACACAGTCAGTGAACTTGCACTTGATACAGTTTTCGGTGACTACGTGAGTCATATTTCAGGGCTCCAACTACAGACAATCCCGATTTTACCCAATATGCGTCCCGCTGCCCCCCATACCTATGGGGCGTACATGGAAAATGGAATACACTGCGCCGCTTATACTAAGATTCATCAGTAAGGCAAGTTGCGGGCGCCGGCCCGGGCGGCCCCCGACACAACCTGTTCATCCAGCCGCTGGCACTGCACAATGGTCATCACTTCATTACTCGATACTGATCTGTACAAGTTCACCATGATGCAGGTTGTGTTGCATCATTTTCCGGCTGCGCATGTCGAATATCGCTATAAGTGCCGCAATCGGGGGGTGGATGTTGCGCGATATCTGGACGAGATCCGCGACGAAATCAGCCACCTGTGCAAGCTGCAGTTCACCGAGCAAGAGCTGGATTATTTGCGGGGGCTGCGCTTTATCAAGAGCGATTTCGTCGACTTTCTCGGCTTGTTCCACCTGCCCGAGAAATGCATACGGGTCAGCGCGAGCGAGATTCCGGGCGAAATCGAGATCACCGTCAAAGGCCCCTGGCTGCACACTATCCTCTTCGAAATTCCGGTGCTGGCCATCGTGAATGAGGTGTATTTTCGCAACGTCTGCCGCAAACCTGCCTGGGAGGAAGGGCGCGAGCGGCTGCGCCGCAAGATGCGGCTCGTGACGGACGATCCTGAATTGGCTGACTTCCGCGTGGCTGAGTACGGCACGCGCCGGCGTTTTTCCAAGCAGTGGCACGAAGAAGTCGTGCTGACCATGAAAGCGAACATGGGCAGCAATTTCGCGGGCACCAGCAATGTGCTGTTTGCGATGCGGCATGGCGTGACACCCCTGGGCACCATGGGGCACGAATATCTGCAGGCCTGCCAGGCGCTGGGTCCGCGTCTGCGCGATTCGCAGGTGTATGCACTGGAGGTATGGGCCAAGGAGTATCGTGGCGACCTGGGTATCGCATTGTCCGACGTCTACGGCATGGACGCCTTCCTGCGCGACTTCGATATGTATTTCTGCAAGCTGTTCGACGGCGCGCGGCACGATTCGGGCGATCCCTTCGTTTGGGGCGAACGGCTGCTGGCGCATTATGCCGCCAACCGCACCGACCCACGCACCAAGACGCTGGTATTCTCCGACTCGCTCACGATTCCCCGCGCCATCGACCTGGCCAAGCGCTTTGCAGGGCGTTGTCGGGTGTCGTTCGGGATCGGCACCAATCTCACCAACGATCTGGGCCATGAGCCGTTGCAGATCGTCATGAAAATGGTCCGTTGCAACGGGCAGCCGGTTGCCAAGGTGTCCGATTCGCCGGAGAAAACCATGTGCGACGATCCTGCATACTTGGCCTACCTGCGCCAGGTGTTCCAGCTCCCCCCGGCTTGATTCTTGCTGAACCATGTATCGCCCGCTGTCCAGCCGCCCCGCGTGCGGCAGTGGGGCGGTGCGGTGCCAGCCATAACGAGGCGATGCACATGGCGGCCTCGCACAGACAGATTTTTCCAAAACGGAGTAAAAACAATGAAAGAAATAGAACGCGTAAACGTCGAAAAGCGTTTGTCGGACATGGCCATCTTCAATGGTGTTGCCTATCTCGCGGGGCAGGTGCCAAATGACAGTTCGCTCGATATCCAGGGCCAGACGGGGCAAGTGCTGCAGACGATAGACCGCTTGCTCGAGACCGCCGGTACAGACAAGTCGCGCATTCTGATGGCCCAGATATTCCTGGCCAACATGAAAGAGTTCGACGGTATGAACAAGGCCTGGGACGCATGGGTGGCAGCCGGCAACGCGCCGCCCCGGGCAACGGTCGAAGCGCGCCTGGCCAACCCCAGCTATAAAGTAGAAATCGTCGTGACGGCGGCGCTCCCCTGACGCCTTGCCTCGGCGGGTGGGGGGCACGTCAAGGGCCTGGCGTCCCGCCCTGCAAAACACTGCGTGCGTGCCCGCTTTGGCGCGGGCACGGCTCTACAGCAGCAGAGCGGCCAAGGTACCGCCCAATGTGGCAGCCGCTTCCAATTCGTCAGCCTTTAGCGTCTTGGGGGCCAGGATTTTCTCGGCAGTTTGCGCGTCGGTGTTGACGATGAGCGTCGGCGCCACGGCATTCAGCCGCCACCCCTTGCAGATGCGCTCAGCCTGGCGCGCGGCGCCCTGGCCGTCCGAGCCGGCACTGATGGCCAGCGCGTAGGGTCGACCGTTGAGTTGGTCAAGTACGGCGTAATAATTGCGATCGAAAAACTCTTTCATGGCGCCGCTCAGCGTAGCAAGGTTTTCGGGCGCGCAGAACAAGTAGGCGTCTGCGGTGAGCAGGTCGCCGGCCTCGGCCTGGTCTGCCTGCTTTAGGACGATATTCAGGCGATCTTGCGCCTGCAATTCGGCGGCCACGGCAAGGGCGCCGCGCGCCCCGGCGTGGGCCAGCGCACGCGCCGCGCCGGTGCGTGAATGCCACACGATCAGTAGCGTAAGAGGGGCGTCGGTAGTCATAAGCGCGGATGCCCGGCAGGACACGGTAGTATATCGGTGTATTGCTTCGCAACGTTTCCATGATACACACCTCTGCTTCCCAATCTGCGCCCTTTGGCGCCTCGTGGCTGGCCGAAGCCGGCGCTGGCCTGGACGATGCCGGGCGCGCGTTGCTTGACAAGGCTGTGCAGTGTGTCGGCGACCGGCTGGCCGGCCAGTCGGCGAGCACTGGCGAACTGTTGGCCGATCACAGCGCCGCGGTCGCTTGCATTCTGGCGAAAATGGGGGCTGACGCCGAAACCCGCGCCAGCAGCCTGCTGGCGGTGTTGCCAGAAGATGGGCGGGCAGGGAGCGTGGGCGCGGATGTCCTGCGCAAGGCCTTCGGGCCAGATGTCACGGCCTTGGTCCTGGGCACGCGGGCGCTGCTGCGGCTGGGGCGCCTGGCCGTGAACGCCAGCGATAGCGCGGCCTCGGGCACTGAGCAGAAGGAAATGCAGCGCAAAATGCTGCTGGCTATGGCGGCAGACCTGCGCATTGTACTGATGCGGCTTGCTTCACGCCTGCAGTCGCTGCGTTGGTATGCGTCCACGCGCACGCCGTGCCCGCGCGCCTTTGCCCGCGAAACCATGGAGCTCTATACCCCGCTGGCCAACCGCCTGGGCATTTGGCAGATCAAGTGGGAAATGGAAGATCTGGCGTTCCGGTTTCTTGAGCCAGATACCTACAAAAGCATCGCCCGCCAGCTCGAAGAAAAACGCGCGGAACGCGAGGCCTTCATCGCCGGTGCGGTAAAACGCCTGCGCGCGGCGCTGCACGATGCTCACATCGCGGGGCAGGTGCATGGTCGGCCCAAGCACATCTACAGTATCTATAACAAGATGCGCAACAAGCATCTGGCATTCAACCAGCTTTACGACCTGCGCGCACTGCGTGTGATCGTCGAAGATGAGCGTGCCTGTTACGGTGCGCTGGCGCTGGTGCATTCACTCTGGACGCCGGTGTCGGACGAATTCGACGACTACATTTCGCGTCCCAAGCCCAATGGCTATCGGTCGCTGCACACGGTGGTCACCGACGACCTGGGTCGCTCATTCGAGGTTCAGATCCGTACGCGCGAGATGCACGAGTTTGCCGAATACGGGATGGCGGCGCACTGGCGCTACAAGGAGGCCGGCGCGCGGGGTGGGCAGGTGTCGGCGGCGGGGGCCTACGACCAGAAGATTGCCTGGATGCGCCAATTGCTGGCCTGGGATACCGCCTTGCCGGGGGACGCCGAAAGTGGCGCCCAGGGCGCACGCGATGCGATGATCGGTGGCGAGGCGGTTGCAGGCGCCGCCATTGAAGCCGGCAATGCCGCCCCGTTGGGCGCCATGGAGCAGGCCCGTCCGGCCACGCGCGCCGGCGGCAAGAGCGCACAGGCGGACGAGCCAGCATCCGGCGAGCGTATCTACGTACTCACGCCGCAGGCGCGGGTGATCGAATTGCCGGCAGGCGCCACACCGGTGGATTTTGCCTACCATTTGCACACGGACCTGGGCCATCGATGCCGCGGGGCGCGGGTGGATGGCCAGATGGTGCCGCTACAAACGCAGCTCACGACAGGGCAGACGGTCGAGATTGTTGCCACCAAGTCGGGCGGCCCTTCGCGCGACTGGCTCAATCCGCAACTGGGTTTCCTGGCCAGCCAACGCTCGCGGGCCAAGGTCCGGGCCTGGTTCAATGCCGTGGAGCTGCAGCAGCGCATCGCGCAAGGCCAGGCCATGGTCGAAAAAGAACTGCAGCGGCTGGGTAAGACGGCGGTCAACCTTGAGCAGCTCGCTCAGCAGTTGGCGTTCGCACGCGCTGATGATCTGTATGTGGCCGTGGCGAAAGAAGAGTTCAGCCTGCGCAATATCGATAATCTGCTGGCCGGCCGGGGCAAGGCCGCCGAGGCGCTCCACGAAGGGGCGGACGAGGCGCGCGTTTACGCCAGCGGCACTGCGAACGTAGCGCGCACAGGCAGAAGCGGCGTGCTGGTAGTGGGTGTGGATGCCTTGCTGACGCAACTGGCGCGTTGCTGCCGCCCCGCGCCCCCCGACGAAATCGTGGGTTTCGTCACGCGCGGGCGTGGGGTGTCCATCCACCGCCGAGACTGCGCGTCGTATGCCGTGTTGGCAGCGCGCCATCCCGAACGCCTGATAGACGTTGATTGGGGCGATACAGGGGACGCGCTGTATCCGATCGATATTGCCATTCATGCGCCCGAACGAGCCAATCTGCTGCGCGACTTGTCCGATGTGTTCGCCAAGCTGCGCCTGAAGGTGGTGGGGGTCAATACCCATAGCCGTCGTTCGCTGGCGCATATGGTATTTACGATCGAGGTGCGCAATGGCGAGCAGATCGCGCGGGCGCTGACGGCGCTCAATGAGCTTTCGGGCGTTTCTGCGGCGCGTCAGTAACGATACGGCGCCAGCGCGGCGCAGGCTGGTAAAATGCTTGTTTATCCTGCGAAGGCCCGATCTGGGCCGCGCGGTTTCCTTGTGAGAGAGTGACGCCTTGACATCCTACACACTGCCCGACGCAACCGGTCATTTTGGCCAGTATGGCGGCTCGTTCGTTGCGGAAACCCTGGTCCACGTCCTTGACGAGCTGCGCGATGCCTATTTCAAGTATCGCAATGATCCGGATTTCCTCGCCGAGTTTGCCTACGAACTGAAGCATTTCGTAGGTCGGCCCAGCCCCGTCTATCATGCACGGCGGTGGTCCGAAAAACTGGGCGGTGCGCAAATCTGGTTCAAGCGCGAAGACCTCAACCACACTGGCGCACACAAGATCAACAACTGCATGGGCCAGATCCTGCTGGCTCGCCGTATGGGCAAGCCCCGCATCATCGCTGAAACCGGTGCGGGCCAGCACGGTGTGGCCACCGCCACGGTCGCGGCGCGTTATGGCATGGAGTGCGTGGTGTATATGGGCAGCGAAGACATCCGCCGCCAGGCCTCCAACGTGTATCGCATGAAGCTGCTGGGCGCCACGGTGGTGCCGGTCGAATCCGGCTCGCGCACGCTCAAGGACGCCCTGAACGAAGCCATGCGCGACTGGGTCACCAACGTCGAAAACACTTTCTACATTATCGGTACGGTGGCAGGGCCGCATCCGTACCCGCAAATGGTGCGCGATTTCCAGTCCATCATCGGCAAAGAGTGCCTCGAGCAGATGCCCCAGGACGCCGGCCGCCAGCCGGATTACGTCGTTGCCTCGGTGGGGGGCGGCTCCAACGCCATGGGCATCTTCCATCCCTATATCGAGCACGACAACGTGCAACTGATCGGGGTCGAAGCCGCCGGCGAAGGGCTGCAGTCCAAGCGTCATGCCGCCTCGCTCAATGCCGGCAGTGTCGGGGTCCTGCACGGCAACCGCACTTATATATTGCAAGATGAAAACGGCCAGATCACCGAAACGCACTCCATCTCCGCCGGGCTCGACTACCCTGGCGTCGGGCCTGAGCACGCCTGGCTGAAAGACAGCGGTCGCGCTACTTATGTTGGCATCGACGACAGCGAAGCGCTGGCCGCCTTTCACGAGTGCTGTCGGTGCGAGGGCATCATGCCCGCGCTCGAGTCCTCGCACGCGATCGCCCACGCCGTCAAGCTGGCGCCCACGCTGCCCAAAGACAAGATCATCCTCGTAAACCTCTCGGGGCGCGGCGACAAAGACATGCATACCGTGGCCGAATACAGCGGCATCACCCTCTAAGGCGGGCCTCAGACAATGACAACATCGAATCAACGCCTGGCGGACACCTTTGCACAGCTGGGCGCGCAGGGGCGCACGGCGCTCATTCCCTATATTGCGGCGGGCGACCCTTCCATCGCAAGTACACCCGCGCTTATGCATGCACTGGTCAAGGCTGGCGCAGACGTCATCGAGCTGGGCGTGCCGTTTTCCGATCCGATGGCAGACGGCCCGGTCATCCAGCGCGCTGCCGAGCGCGCCATCGCGCGCGGCACGGGCCTGAAGCAGGTGCTCGACATTGTTGCGCGCTTTCGCCAGCAGGATGTGCAGACACCCGTGGTCCTGATGGGCTACGCCAACCCTATCGAACACATGGGGCAGCGCGCTTTTGTCCAGGCCGCTGCGGCGGCGGGTGTCGACGGCGTGCTGGTGGTGGATTATCCGCCTGAAGAGGTTGCGGATTTTGCCGCTGCCATGGGCGAGGCGCGGGTCGACCCGATTTTTCTGCTCTCGCCCACGTCCACCGAGGCACGCATCCGCCAGATTGCCCAGGTGGCGCGCGGCTATGTTTATTACGTATCGCTCAAAGGCGTTACGGGCGCGGCCAACATCGATACCGATGACGTTGCGCGCCAGCTTGCGCGTATACGCGAGCACGTCCGCATCCCGGTCGGTGTGGGCTTTGGCATACGCGACGCCGATAGTGCGCGGCGGCTTGCGGGGTGCGCCGATGCAGTCGTGATCGGCAGCAAACTGATCGAAACCATGGAAGCCGCTGTCAGCCAAGCCGAGCAGTCCGGCTTGCAGGGCGAAGAAGCTGCCGCCAAGGCCGTGGGCGCGGCCGCCGCTTGGTTGGCCGACGTTCGCAGGGCATTGCCCGCAAGGGCATAGCCGGCAAGCCGGTTGGGCGCCATACGTGCGGTCTCGCGGCGCACGATACAGCACAACGCGACACAACGCGACACAACGCGACACAAAAGCAGCATCGCTTGCGGCATGCCGCAAGCCAACAGTACAACAGCAAAAAATAGCGGCACAGGCCGCTGCTAACAGGAACGAACCATGAGTTGGATCGACAAAATTCTGCCTCCACGCATCAACCGCAGTGGCGACACTGCGCGGCGCGTGCCCGAAGGTCTTTGGGTAAAGTGCCCGTCTTGCGAGTCGGTGCTTTACAAAGAAGATCTCAAGGCCACGCTCAATGTGTGCCCCAAGTGCGACCATCACATGCGCATCAGCGCGCGCGAGCGCATTGATGCGCTGCTGGATCGCGACGGCCGCGTCGAGATCGGGCAGAACACCCGCCCCATGGATCCCCTGAAGTTCAAGGATTCGCGCAAGTATCCCGAGCGCGTTTCCGAGGCCGTCAAGCAAACCGGCGAAAGCGAAGCAATGGTTGTGGCCAGCGGTACCATCCAGGCCGTGCCTGTGGTGCTGGCGTGCTTCGAGTTTGCCTTCATGGGTGGCTCCATGGGCTCGGTGGTGGGCGAGCGCTTTGCACGTGGCGTTCAAGAAGCCATCAAGAACCGCACCCCGTTCATCTGTGTGGCAGCATCGGGCGGCGCCCGCATGCAGGAAAGCCTGTTCTCGCTCATGCAAATGGCCAAGACCAACGCCATGCTCACGCGCCTGGCCGCCGACGGCCTGCCCTTTATCAGCATCCTCACTGATCCCACCATGGGCGGCGTTTCGGCCAGCTTTGCCTTCATGGGCGATGTGGTCATCGCCGAACCCAAAGCCTTGATCGGCTTCGCCGGCCCGCGGGTCATCGAACAGACCGTACGCGAAAAACTACCCGACGGTTTCCAGCGCGCCGAGTTCCTGCTTCAGAAAGGCGCCATCGACATGGTTGTCGATCGACGCGAGATGCGCAACGAGCTCGCCCACCTATTGGCCCTGCTCGGCCGGCAGCCTGCCGACGTCATCGCCAAGGCTTGAGCCAGGCGGCATGGCCGCGCGGGTTTTAAGATCCGCGCAGAGGGCTACCAAATCGTTGTGTCGAACGGATGGATCTGTTGTCCGATCCGGTCGGCCTCGCGCCGTAAAACATCGACAATGGCCGGCATGCGTGCTTCGTTTACACGCTCGGCCAATGTGCCTATGCTCAACGCCGCCACGGGGTAGCCGGTTCTATCCATGATGGCCACACCTACACCCGCCATGCCTGCGAGCGGTGTGACCCCTGTCGCAAACCCCAATTCCCGCGTCTGGGCGATCGTCGTCCGTACATAAATCTCGTCGAAATATTCGAGATCCCGCAGGCGCGGCACATTGAACCGAATGATCTCTTCGCGTTCGGGCTCGGGCAGCATCGCAAGAATCGCCATACCCCCCTGGCCGACACCCAATGGGATTCGTCCGCCCACGTCGCCTGTGTGTGTCCGGATCGGGAAGGGGCCCTCGGCGCGATCCAGGCACACTGCATCGAAGCCGGTGCGCACCAATAAAAATATCGTGTCGTTGAGCATGCCGGACAGCCGCAGCAGGGCTGGCCGGCACAGCGTGCGTATGGATGGATGCGCACTATCGGCGGATGCGGCCAGCGTGAAGAAATCCAGTGCTAGCCGATAAACCTTGCCGTTCTCGGGTTGTTCCACCACGCGTTCTGCAATAAGGCCGCGCAGGATTCGGTGCGCCGTGGCTTGCGCCAGCCCGGTTTGGCTGGCGATCTCGGTCAGGCGCAGCGGCCGAGGGGCTGCTGCCAGCGCGCGAATGACCGCAAAGCCTCGTTGCAGGCCGCTTTGCGTAGCGTCGCTGGTGGAGGAGTTTGAGTTTGTCTCTTTGTTTAAGTTTTTCATTATTGATTATCTACTTAATGAATAACATCGATATTTTACATAAAAATGGAATTTGATAATGGTTTATTCGAATAGATGGAAAAAGTAGACAAAGGTCTAATACTGCTCAATGAATTGTTCATCGTTCGTACGTAGGCCCAGCCCGGTTTGGCTGGGTGCGGCGGCAACCTCAACCCATCAAGGCAAGTGCCGATGTCATTTCTTCAGTTAAGTCAGGTATCCAAGTTCTATGGGGATCTATGTGTCGTCGCCAACATGAATCTGGCGGTGGAAAAGGGCGAATTCATTTCACTGCTCGGGCCGTCGGGGTGTGGCAAGACCACCACGCTGCAGATGATTGCTGGTTTTGTCGACGTTACGCGCGGCAGCATTGTGCTGGATGGCCGTGATATTACGCATGCAAAGCCCAATACGCGCGGCTTGGGTATTGTTTTTCAGAGCTATGCGTTGTTCCCCCATATGACGGTCGAAGACAACGTCGCATTCGGCTTGAAAATGCGCCGCATGAAGGCGGGCGATATTGTCGAGCGCACGCGGGAGGCGCTGGCGCTGGTCAAGCTGGATCAGCATGGCAAGCGTTTTCCCCGCGAGCTTTCGGGTGGGCAACGCCAGCGTGTCGCGCTGGCCCGCGCGCTGGTCATACGCCCGCCCGTCCTGTTGCTGGACGAGCCGCTGTCGAATCTGGATGCGAAGTTGCGGGAAGACATGCAGTTCGAGCTGCGCAGTATTCAGCGCCAGACGGGTACCACCACAATCATGGTCACGCACGATCAATCGGAGGCACTTTCCATCAGTGATCGCGTCGTCGTCATGGAAGGGGGGCGCGCGTCGCAGATTGACCATCCCTATCGCATCTACGAACATCCCAATACGGAGTTCATCTCCCGCTTCGTTGGCAAGGCCAATGTCCTGCCTGGCGTGGTCGTGGCTGGCGATGCGCATGCCTGGGCTGAAAGCGGCCCGCTGCGTTTCCCGCTCGAATCGGGCCCCTGGGATGTTGGTGCATCGGTGCAGATCTCGCTGCGGCCCGAAAAACTGCTGCCCGTGGCGCCGGGCGCCGGTCAGCTCGCGTGCACGGTGGCAGTGCGATTCTTTCTGGGCAGTCAATGGCTTTATGAGCTGGACAGCCAGGTAGGGCCGTTGTCCATGCTGGCGCCCAATTCAGGTCATGCGCCGCTGGAGAGCGGAGAGCGGGTCGATGTGAGTTGGATGCCCGAGGCGGTTCGCGTTATGCCGGCTGTTTCGGCTGCCCCACAGAACGGGGTTGCAGCATGAGCGGCGGCGTGGCATTGACTGCTAGCGAGCGCGCGCGCCCCGTGCGGCGCAGTTGGGTTTGGCCTTTCGCAGCGCTTGGGGCCGTACCACTGGGGCTGCTCTTCGTAGTTATGATTATCGTGCCACTGGTATTGACCCTGGCACTGTCCTTCAGCCCATTCGATTACGGCAAAGGCATTTTGCCGGGGTGGACGCTGTTGCATTATGCGCAAGTATTCAGCGACAGTTATTTTCTCGGCATTTTTTGGCGCACGTTCTGGATTGCTGCGGTGACAACCGCGCTCTGCGTGGTGATCGGCGCACCTCAGGCCTACATACTCAGCCGTATGAGCAAGCGGTGGCGCTCCATTATTTTGCTGATCGTGCTGTCGCCGCTGCTGGTGTCGCTGGTGGTGCGGGCGTTCGGCTGGAGCATGCTGCTCAGCCCGGGCGGGCTGATTGGGGCTGCTGCGGCAAAGCTCGGCCTCGGCCCGCTGCTCTACACGCCTACTGCGATCATCATCGGCCTGGTGCACGTGATGCTGCCCTTCATGATCATCCCGGTTTGGACGTCACTGCAGAAACTGGACCCGATGGTCGAATACGCGGCCTATTCCCTCAATGCCACGCGACTGCAGGCCCTGCTGAGAGTTGTGCTGCCGCAGGCGATGCCCGGAATCCTGTCCGGCAGCCTGATTGTGTTTGGCCTGAGTGCCAGTGCCTTCGCCGCACCGGCGCTGCTGGGCGGCCGGCGCCTCAAGATGGTTGCAACGCTGGTTTATGACGAGTTTCTCACTGAACTGAACTGGCCTCTGGGCGCAACAATCGCCATCGCGCTTTTACTGGCGAACGTTGCAATCATGCTGACCTACAACCGTGTTGTTGAGCGGTCGTACAAACGAAGCCTGGGGTAATCAATATGCTCAAGAATGGTCCCATCGCGCTGGGTTTCAACTTCCTGGTGATTGCATTCATCCTCGCGCCACTGCTTATTGTCTGTGTCGTCGCGTTCACGCCCGACACTACATTGAGCATCCCCACGCAAAACTTCTCGCTGCGCTGGTTCCGTGCAGTCTTTGCGCATCCCGATTTTCTGACGGCATTCAGCAACAGTATCTGGCTGGCTTTCGCATCGGCGAGTATTGCCGCCGCACTTGCGGTTCCTGCGGCCATTGCCATCGTGCGTTACCAATTCCCGGGGCGGGATGCGTTGAATGCCTTGTTTCTGTCGCCGCTGATGATCCCGCATCTGGTGCTTGGAGTGGCGCTGTTGCGTTTTTTTGCCTTGCTCGGCATGTCGGGAAACTTCAACTGGTTGATCCTTGGGCATGTGGTCGTGATTACCCCTTATGTGTTGCGTCTGGTGCTGGGCGCGCTGGTCGGCCTGGATAAAAGCGTTGAACACGCGGCGCTGTCGCTGGGAGCGAGCCGAGCCGCCGTGTTTCTCAGGATCACCATGCCGCTGATACTTCCCGGGATTGCTGGAGGGTGGCTGCTTGCGTTCATCAATAGCTTCGATGAACTCACCATGTCTATTTTCATCACTGCGCCATCCACCGTAACGCTGCCTGTGCGCATGTATATGTACGCGACGGAGTCTGTCGATCCAATGATGGCCGCGGTGTCGGCCCTGGTGATTGCACTGACCGCCGTCGTGATGTACCTGCTCGACAAGCTATACGGCCTGGACAAAGTGCTGGTCGGCCAGCATTGACGGTTTTTCTTTCATGGTGTGCGGTTTCACGGCCGCGATGCCAACTATCTTATGCCCAACAAGGGGGATTTAACGTGCGCATTCTGAATAACAACTTCAATCGCGTGCTTACTAGCGCGCTGTGGCTTGCGGGCCTCGCGGCTGGCATGGGGATGGCGAGCCAGGCCCATGCGGAACAGAAAACGCTATACGTCGGCATGAATGGCGGCGACATGGAGCGTACGTTCACGCAGCATGTGTTTCCGGTGTTCGAACGCGCCAACAACGTGAAGATCGTCGTGGTGCCGGGTACGTCCGCCGATATTCTCGCGAAGGCGCAGGCGTATAAAGACAACCCCCAGATGCATGTGATGTTTCTGGATGACGGCGTGATGATGCGCGCGGCCTCTATGGGGCTGTGTGACAAACTGAACGATTCGCCGGTGTTCAAGGAGCTGCACCCGAATGCCCGGATCGCCGGTGACAAGGCGGCAGGCATCACCATGGGCATGACGGGCATTGCCTACAACACCAAGATGTTCCAGGAAAAAGGTTGGGCGCCACCGGCGTCCTGGATGGATCTTGCCGACCCGAAGTACAAGGGCCACGTGGTCTTTCAATCCGCAGCCAGCAGCACTTTCGGCCTGCATGGCTTCCTGATGTTCAATCGCATCCAGGGCGGCAGCGAATCAAATGTAGAGCCAGGGTTTAAGGCATGGAAGGGTACGATCGGCAAGAACGTTCTGGAATACATCACGTCCTCCGCCAAGCTCGCGGAAATGGTGCAAACCAATGAAGCGGCGGTTTTCCCCATGAATATCACTGGCGTCAGCCGCCTGAAGCGCCGCAATATCGGTGTCGAGTATGCACACCCCAAGGAGGGCGCCGCCTTGCTGATGGTGACCGAGTGTGTGTTGGCCAAGAACAGCGAGCCCGAGTTGGCGCAGAAGCTAGCTCTGTACCTGTTGTCCGCTGAGGCGCAAACGAATGCGCTGGAGCAGGGCGGCGAGATCCCCTCCAACGCTACCGTGAAACCCTCCGAGAAAACCGCTGCTGAGGTTCAGCGCGTGCAGGATTATCTCAAGACGGTGAAAGTGGTCGATTGGGAGGCGATCAACCAGAGCCGTCAGACTTGGAATGCCCGATGGAACCGCACCATCGAGCAGTAGGCTCGATGCCCGATCTGTTCGGTCCATGCCGCTTCCGCTCCCTCGCGGGGCGGCATTTTTAACCGAAGGGCGTCGCGTCCTTCATGTTTGATCCCGCACGTCCGCGTGCGTCATGGCCATGCTCACGAAGAAGAATCTTTATCCAGACTATTTGACCGCCTCGGGGTGGAACGCGCTTTTGTCGCCCAGGGCCGCATACACGCGGCTTCCGCCTTCGCGACGGTTCAAGACTGTCGTCATTGGCGCCGGGTACACCGGCCTGGCGGCGGCACGCCGTTTCGCGGAGCTTGAGCCCGCGCAGCAGGTGCTTGTAATCGATGCAAGCACTGTGGGAGAAGGCGCTGCGGGTAGAAACTCCGGTTTTCTGAGCAGGCTGCCTAACAGGCCGCGCGCCAATCGTCATGGCACGGTGGAAGACGCGGCACAGCGCCAGATGCGCATCTACAAGGCCGGCAATACATGGTTGCGCGAACTGGTCGCCGAGCACAACATCGATTGTGAGTGGGATGAGACGTCTCCGCGATTCAGCGCTGCAGCCACCGCCGCAGGCGTGCAGAGCCTGCAAGCGACGGCGCGCAGCTATAAACGCTGGGGCGTTCCGTGTGAAGAATTCGACGTTTCCGCCTTGCAACAACGGATCGGCACGGATTATTACCAGTATGGCTATCAGACGCCCTACAATACCTTCGTCCAGCCGGCAGCATTGATACGCGGCCTGGCGGATTCGCTGCCCGAAAACGTCCAGTTGGTGGAGTGCCTGCCAGCGAGCCGCATCGATCATGGACATGGCCGGCATATTGTTCACACTCGGGCCGGTGCATTCGAATGCGACCGGCTGATCGTCGCAAACAATGGGTTTGCGCGCCGCCTCGGCATACTCAAAGATCGCCTTATCACCATTTACACGTATGCCGGCTTGACCGTGCCGCTTGACCACACAGAACAAAGCAAGCTGGGTAAAGTGCCCGCCTGGGGCATCATCCCGGCCCATCGCCTGGGATCCACGCTGCGTAAAACCCGCGATGGCCGCTTCATGGTGCGCAGCGCCTATTCATACGAACGGGAACTGCCGCCCGATCAGGTCGGCGCTATGCTCTCCCAGCTATACCGTAATCGTTACCCGCACATGAGATCGCATGTTTTCGAGCACGTGTGGGGTGGCTGCACCGCCCTTACACTGAACGGCGGCATGTACTTCGGCGAGGTTCGGCCCGGTCTGTATGCGTCGGCCGGCTGCAATGGGGCAGGCGTGTTGCGTGGCAGCATCCAGGGCAAACTGCTGGCCGAACTGGCATGCCGCGAAGATTCCGATACGCTATCCGATTTGATGAAACTGGAAGGCCCCAATTGGATTCCTCCCGAACCCATGCGCAAAATCGGCGTATTGTCCGTGATTGCCATGGAGCGGCGCAAAGCGGGGCTGGAGCGATAAGGGGGGGGCAGATGCTCGTTCGGCGCCGCGAAGTCGTCTAACGCGTCTTGCACTGAAATACTGTCATACCGCGCCGGATCAATGCATCTTCGATGGGTTGGATTAGATCCGTTTGTATCCCCAGGAGGATGAAAGCGCGCCCATCCCTCGAAACAATCACCTCATCTCCTCCCTTCCGGCATGCGTTATCGTAAACGCGCCGGACGATACTAAGTATTGTGGGTTTTTGCGAGGCAATCCAGTCATCGCTCAGAAACTCGGGGAAGATCACCCAGAGAGCCAGATCGGTCGACGTCGTAAGAGTTGTTTCCATGCGGTGACACTAGCTGAGTGAAGCGGCATTGGCCATGCCGATTGTTGGGTAATTGCCGCAGGCGAATCCTTCGAATTCCCCGCGGCCTATTGGCTTATCGCGTCTCAGCATGTCCTTGATACGCGTGCCGATCATGGCAACTGGAATACCTCCACAACATCTTGTTGTGATTCCGGCGATCCCGTCATTGGCATATGGCCGTCGCATCTGATATTGCTGTTCGGTGGTTGATTGATAACAACAAATGAATTTTGTTTTGACGCGTGGATGCTTGAACCAAAAGATATGGGTGTCAAATATTCTTATGTATTAAGGAGATTAATAGCCTGAATATTCAAGGGATATGAGGCGTCAGGGTGCTGGTGTATTCAGGTAATTATTGAAACGAGCACGTGCTGCTATTGCCCGTTTCTCATGCGGCCTATCTCTGGAAACTTCGCCTTGCAAAGGTTGCGATATGCGCTTGGCGGCATGCCATAGCGCTTCTTGAACAATCTCGAGAAAGATCCAAAATCCGCAAAACCAGAGCACCACGAAATTTCAGATATAGTAAGGTGAGTATCGTTTTGGTTGTTGAAGCGTTCGATCACACGCTCCAATCTCATATTCTGCAGGCGCTTGAGGAAACTGCTGTTCTCAGAGTAGCTGGCGAATAATTTGTGTATATATCGAATCGAAATACCAAAAACCCCAGCCATTTTCTTGGCATTCACTTCCGGATCTATATGGTGATCGCGCATCCAAAGCAGCATCAAATCATATAAATGCTTGCGCGCGCATTCCGAACGTCCATATTCAGATGAGGTTATGGCTACTTCCAAAGATTTACGTGAAACCATATGTATCACAAGTGAGATCAAATGGTTGGATAACTCCTGTCGGCTCACCGGATTCTCACCGATAGTGGATATCAGTTCGGGGTCCAGGGCAGCCATGATTGCAGAAATCAAGCGGGGCCAGCCGTGATCCGCTGAAAAACGCTTTCCTGCATGTGTTTCGAGGTTGCAAAGCCAGTCTTTGACAGTGGCATTGGATAAAGCCAGTATCGTGACATCGAGTATGGAGTCTTCGCGGATATAAGGACGCCTGGCGTCGATAAGTATCAGATCTCCTGCCTGTAGTATCTCATCGTGGCCATTATGTGTTATGCGGCAAGCGACATTTGTTCTGAGAAGCAGCCAATCTGGCATATCGCCACGCGTCGCATTGATCTCGCGCCGCCCGCGGGCCGATGAGCAACTGTCGCCGCGCAGGAAGATTATTGTGGCGTTCCCCAAGTCATGGGCTTCAATATGTCCCTTGTAATCTTCATGCAGGCGTGACTCCATCGCCACGCGCAGAACACGGCGAGCAATAAAATTGTTCCAAAATTCAAAACGCTCTGGCTTTGCAATGCTTTGGGTGTCAAATACGAGTGGCGCCGCTATCTCCCTCATTTATGCTTCTGCTCCTCAATATCCTAATCTGATAGATTGATATTTGTCGATTTGGCCCTATTTCGGTCAAGATCAGCAGCGTCTGTCCAGCCATGCATGATAGGGTTTTCATAGGGGGGCGTACACGTTCAGCTATATCATTTTGTATTCTTTAGTATCTAAGAATTTAGGCCTCATTAGTTAAGCAATTTGTGAACTTACGCACCTCAAAAAACGCATTCGTGTAAAAACTCGTACATGTTCCGAGGATGGAAATTTTTTGGACGTCCAGATGTGATCAAGCGTTTTAAGTCGACGGGATGGGATGTGGTGCGGAGCCCTACCATGAGCATGTTTTGAATATAAATCTGATTTTCATTTTCGATGATCAGTTGGTAAAACAGTTGCCCACGCTCTGCCGGCACACAGGTGCGGTTTTGGGCTGGCACCCGGCAAACTGGACGGCTCAAGGGGCTGGTTACGGAGCGTATCTGACTGCGCGAGCTGCCGAAAATTGTGGCGTCGAAATCGAGCTTATGAAGGAGATCAATGCTGCCAGACACACAAGCTTGGCGCCAGGCAAAAAGAAGGACATCCGCATTGCTTTGCCCGATGCTCGTCAGCTTGGGTCATGGAATGTAGAACAGTGGATAAGTTATTTTAGCTGTTCGCGAAATTCAGCCATGCGCTGTTGCTCAATATCTATTATTTGCGTTTCATCAACATTGCCCAATGTGCAAGCTTCTTCTGAATCCTCTGACAACTCTTCTTCTGTAATACCAGGCGCTTCGATGTTCAAAATAATAATTTATAACGATACGGGAAATTTCAGCGCAGTGCAGGTGAAATCCACTGTTCGGGCAGGCGCCTTATTTTGTATAATTTATTTTATTTTTATATCGGCTAGTTTCGGCGGCTTATCGGGTCACAGAACGCGGAAATACATGTGTCATACGAAGAGCTTGATAAAGGACGAATGTGTGTCCGGCAACTACGATGAATAAAGCGAAAAGCGGCGCCCCCCGAAAGGAGCGCCGCTTTTCGTTTTTGACGAGTGGCCCGCTTTGTAGATTGATTGGGTGTTGAAAACCCCTTGTTTAGGCGGGCCCTGACCTCAGTGCGTTTCCACCTGTTGCAGGGGCTGGTCAGCCACGGCGGCGACCGGCTTGCGGGCGCGACCCAAGCGTACCGCAGGCTCGGGCGCCGCCGGAGCGGGCGCGAAGCGGGTTTCGATCAGCTGCATACCTGCGTCGGAGAGTACCTTGTCGAAGCCTGCGCCGGTGACGGCGGTGTGGCCGGGATGGTCGTCGGCGGCGGTGGTTTCCGCCTCTTCAACCTCGGACTCGGCCACAACGGGCGCGGCATTGCCGTTTATCGCTGGTGCGGGTGCGGGCTCGGCGGCTTCGGCTTCGGCAATACGGGCGAGTGCGGCGGGTTCGACAGCAACGGCCGATTCGTCAACAGATCCGGCAACTTCCTCGACCTCGGCGGGTTCAGCGGCCTGCTGGACGACTGACGTGCGGGCTGCTGCCACGCCGCCAGCGTCGTCGCTTGCCCCGGTGCTAGCCGGGGCGGCTGCTGTATATGATGCTTCGGTGCTTGCTGGGGTGTCTGCCTCACGTGCGTCGGCGTTTGCCGATGCGGTTGCAACGCTTTCCGCAGCGCTTGCAACAGCCGGCTGCCAGGCGGGCTTGCTGATGGCTGCCTGCTTTTCAGCCGTGGAGGCTTCGCTGGCGACGACTTCGTCGGTCTGCGCTGCAGCAGGGGCGGCGCGTGGCGTTTCGGTTGTTGCCTGGGCTTCAGCCGGGAAGGCAACAGCGACGGGCTCGGCGCCCCTGCCCGTTTCGACTGCCGGCGCTGCCTCGGTCGAGCTTGCTTGTGTAGCTTTACCGTCTTCGGCGGATTCGGCCTGGATGGCGTCTGCCTGGGCCACGGCTTCGTCGCTGCCTTCGGCCGGCGTATCGCCCGCTACTGCTGCGTCGGTGGCATCGCCACTGCGGCGGCCGCGGCGGCTGCGACGGCGGCGGCGCTTGCGCTCGGGATCGACCTGCTCGCCGTCTTCTCCATCGCGCGCCTCAGTGGTGGCGAAGGTGTCATCCTCGGGCTGCTCAGTGAGGGCCTGGGAGCGAACCTCCTCTTGGCTGACGGGCGGCGTCGGGATCGCGGTTTCCATAGCCTCGGCGGCAACGACCGTGCCTGCGGCTGCACCTGCGGCCGTTGTGGCGATCATGGTATCGGTGTCAGCGGCATCGCTCACCCCATCTTCGCGGCGGTTGCGGCCGCGCCCGCGGCGGTTGCGGCCACGGCCGTTTGTTGCAGTTGCGCTAGCGGCCTCGCCTGCCTGAGGCGCTGCGACCGCGGCCGGGCGCTGCAGCTCTTCCTGGGGGCGTGCAGCCTCGGGCACGGCCTGCCGGCGCGGCTTGGCCGCGACATGTTCGGCAGCCTTGACTTCGGCGTCGGGGCGGCGCTCGTTGCGGCGCTGGCGGGAGCGTTCACCGCCCATCGAGCGTTCCCGCCGCTCGTTGCCGCGCGCAGCGCGCTGGCGGTTGGCGGAAGCGGGTTTGGTGTCGGCAGCGGCCGGCTGCTGCTCGGTGGCAGGCGCTGCTGACGAGCCAGCCAGCCAGCCGAACAGCCGCTTGAACAGACCGCCGGACGCTTTCGACGCCGCAACCGGCGCGGCGGGAGCGGACTCGACATGGCGGGGTGCCGGCTGCGAATGAGCGATGCTCTTGACCAGCGCCTCGGGACGCGTACTTGCTTCTTGGGCGCGGCTGGGGGCCCAGGTGGTAGGCGCTTCGGGCTGGGTGACCAGCTCGATGCTGGTCTTGTTGTCTTCCAGGCGCGGATCGTCGTGACGCAAGCGCTCGATGTGGTGGTGCGGCGTCTCGAGGTTTTTGTTGGGGATGAGGATGAGGTTGACCTTCAGGCGCGACTCGATCTTGGCGATGTCGTGGCGCTTTTCGTTGAGCAGGAAGGTGGCCACATCGACCGGCACTTGCGCGTGCAGGGCGGCGGTGCCTTCTTTCATGGCTTCTTCCTGCAGCAGGCGCAACACCTGAAGGGCGCTGGATTCCGCGTCGCGAATCACGCCGGTGCCGTTGCAGCGCGGGCAGGTGATGTGCGAACCTTCATTCAGGGCCGGGCGCAGGCGCTGGCGTGACAGCTCCATCAGGCCGAAGCGCGAGATCTTGCCCATCTGCACACGGGCGCGGTCGAAATGCAGGGCATCACGCAGGCGCTGTTCGACGGCGCGCTGGTTTTTGTTGTCCTCCATATCGATGAAATCGATCACGATCAGGCCGCCCAGGTCGCGCAGGCGCAACTGGCGGGCCACTTCATCGGCCGCTTCCAGGTTGGTGCGCATGGCGGTTTCTTCGATGTCGGCGCCACGCGTGGAGCGGGCGGAGTTGACGTCGATGGCAACCAGGGCCTCAGTGTGGTCGATTACCACTGAACCACCCGAGGGCAACTGCACGGTGCGCGAGTAGGCGGTTTCGATCTGGTGTTCGATCTGAAAGCGCGAGAACAGCGGGATGTCGTCGCGGTACATCTTGACGCGCTGGACATTGTCCGGCATTACCACGCTCATGAAGGCGGTGGCTTGTTCGAAAATGTCGTCGGTATCGATCAGGATCTCGCCGATTTCGGGCGAATAGTAGTCGCGGATGGCGCGAATGACCAGGCTCGATTCCAGGTAGATAAGGATCGGGGCCTTGTTTTCGTTGGCCGCGATGTCAATGGCGCTCCACAATTGCAGCAGATAGGAAAGGTCCCACTGCAACTCTTCGACCGAACGGCCGATGCCGGCGGTGCGGGCGATGATGCTCATACCCTGCGGCAGATCGAGCTGATCCATCGTTTCGCGCAGCTCTTGGCGGTCTTCGCCCTCGACGCGGCGTGATACGCCGCCACCCCGGGGGTTGTTGGGCATCAGCACCAGGTAGCGGCCGGCCAGCGAAATAAAGGTGGTGAGGGCGGCGCCTTTGTTGCCGCGTTCTTCTTTTTCGACCTGGATGATGAGTTCCTGGCCTTCAGTGAGCGCATCCTGGATACGCGCGCTGCGTACATCTACGCCTTCCTTGAAATAGCTCCGTGCGACTTCTTTGAAGGGCAGAAAGCCGTGGCGCTCTTCGCCATAGTTGACGAAGCAGGCTTCGAGGCCCGGTTCGATGCGGGTGATGACGCCTTTGTAGATATTGCCTTTGCGCTGTTCACGCCCGGCGGTTTCGATGTCAAGGTCGATCAGTTTCTGACCATCGACAATGGCGACGCGTAGTTCTTCTTGGTGCGTCGCGTTGAACAACATCCGTTTCATGAGGTGATTCTCCGTAGTCATGGCGCACCGTAATACGGCGCACGACCGCGGGTCACTCGGTGTGTGGCGCTAAATCTGCATTGGGGGGCGTGCTGACGGCGTCAGTCCGCGCCCCACCTGTGTCGGAAGGGCACGGCGTACGGAAGGTAGGTACGCGGTTCGGTCAGCAGGAAGGTCAGGGTCACGATGAGTGTTGACGAAAATTGCTGGAACGGCAGACGCGGGTATGACGCGCCTGGTGCATAAAACTTAGACATCGGCAAAAGATTCAGCGTCGCACGCGGGCTGTTGGCTGCATGCCGACAGCGGGCTGTTCGCCCTGTAACTGTCCGGCAGATTTTGCTGGCCCGGCGACCTTATGACCCAGAAGCTGAAACCAAGGCATTACAATACGGCCTGTTCGACCGACGGAGACGCACCATTTGCATCTCTACGTTAGTCGTGTTTCAGCTTCTATAGGCTGACACGATTATATTCCCCTTTTCCCTATGCGCAAAATTGTTGTTCAAATCAACCCCGGGCCACGTGTGCGGCTGATCGAAATCAGCCCCGAGCAGGCCGGCCAGCGTATCGACAACTTTTTGTTGCGCGAATGCAAAGGGGTGCCCAAGAGCCACCTGTATAAAGCCATACGAAATGGCGAAGTGCGGGTAAACAAGGGGCGCGTCCAGGCCGAGTACCGGCTGGCGGACGGCGACATCGTGCGCGTGCCACCGCTGCGGTTGCCGCAGGCCGAGGCGCCGCGTTACGTACCCGCCGGCGACTTTCGGGTGGTGTTCGAAGACGATGCCATGCTGGTGATCGACAAGCCGGCTGGCGTCGCCGTGCACGGCGGTAGTGGCGTTTCGTTCGGCGTCATAGAGCAATTGCGTGCGGCACGCCCCGAGGCGCGCTTTCTCGAGCTGGCCCATAGGCTGGACCGCGAAACGTCGGGCCTGCTCATGCTTGCCAAGCAGCGCAAGGCGTTGTTGCGCCTGCACGACATGATGCGTGAAGGGGAAGGGCGCAAGCAGTATCAGGCATTGGTAGTGGGCGACTGGGTGAACGAGCGGCAGCACCTGCGGCAGCCGCTGCTCAAATACCTGACACCGGCGGGTGAGCGCAGGGTGCGGGTAGATGCGCAGGGCAAGCATGCCCACACCATTGTCACGCTGCGGCAGCGCTATGGCCACTACACACTGGTGGGGGCGGAATTGCGCACTGGCCGTACGCATCAGATCCGTGTGCACCTGGCGTCATCGGGTTTTCCGATTGTAGGTGACGAAAAATACGGGCGGGACGACGTCCGTGCGCTGTTTTTTCGCCTGGGCCTGCGTCGTATGTTTTTGCATGCCGGCCGGCTCGATATCGCCCATCCGCTATCGGGCGAACCGCTGGCGCTCGAGGCGCCGCTACCGCCAGAGTGTGAGGCGATCCTGCGCTATCTTGAGCAGCATCCCGATCTTCAATCATCCGACGCCGGGCCTGCCCGGCGCGCGACCCGGAGCCAACTCGCAACATGAAACGCTATAACGCCGTCATTTTCGACTGGGACGGCACCGTCATGGATTCAACCCACACCATCGTACAGGCCATCCAGTTGGCATGCACCGACGTAGGCCTGCCCATACCGTCCGCTCGTGAGGCGGCCTGGGTCATCGGCCTGTCGCTCGAAAGCGCACTGTATCGGTGTGTCCCCACGCTCACCGCCGAACAACTGCCCGAATTCCTGGCCCGCTACCGTCACCATTTTCTCAGCCGTGATCCCGATATCAAGCTGTTCGACGGCGTCACGGATCTGTTTACCGATCTGCGCGGGCGTCAGGTGTCGCTCGGTGTGGCCACGGGCAAGAGCCGAGTGGGTCTCGACCGTGTGCTCAATGCCAAGGGCATGCAGGCGCAGTTTCACATTACGCGTTGCGCCGATGAGTCCATGAGCAAGCCGCACCCTGCCATGCTGCTTGAAATCATGGAGGCCTTGGCGCTGGAGCCGGGGCAGGTGCTGATGGTGGGCGATACAACACACGATATCAATATGGCGGCTGCCGCGGGTGTGGACAGCATGGCCGTTACATACGGCGCGCACGATCCGCAAACATTGACGCAGGCCAATCCCACCGTCATGGTCTCCAGCGTGGCCGAAATGCGCGGCTGGCTGATGGAGCGGGTATAGCGCGCGTCGTGCCCGCGGTTCCGCCTGGATGTCTGTGCACGTATTGCACGGGGTATGGAACAAATCAGCATCTCCAGACGTCATATATCAATAATCAACAATTGAAACCTGGAGATCCGCATGTCCGCCATCAAGCCGCCTTACATTCGGCCGTCCGAAATCACCTCAGAAGAAATCTGGCTGGCGCGCCGCCGCTGGCTGCGGCTGACGGGCCTGGGAGCTGTGGCGCTGGGTGCGGGTGGGCTGGCCCCTGCGTTGGCCGCCGTCGATCCGGGCGGGCGCGCTGCCCCTCTTGCCGGTGCGCCGACGTCCAACAAGGCTTTCCGCGTCGATGCCAAGCCGACATCCGAGAAAGACATCACGTCCTACAACAATTTCTATGAGTTTGGCACCGGCAAGACCGACCCTATGGAAAACGCGGGCGAGATGCAGACACGCCCTTGGACGGTCTCCATCGAAGGCGAAGTGGCCCGGCCACGCACCTTCGATATCGACGACCTGCTCAAGCTGGCGCCCATGGAAGACCGGCTTTACCGGTTGCGATGTGTCGAGGCGTGGTCCATGGTGATCCCCTGGGTCGGCTACTCGCTCTCGACGCTGCTCAAGCACGTCGAGCCCACCGGCAACGCCAAGTTTGTCGAGTTCACCACTGCGTTGCAGCGGGACAACATGCCCGGCGTGCGTGCCGGTATCCTCGACTGGCCCTATGTCGAGGGTTTGCGCATGGATGAGGCCATGCATCCGCTCACCATGCTTGTTTTTGGCCTGTACGGCAAGGTGCTGCCCAACCAGAATGGCGCACCACTGCGTGTGGCGGTGCCCTGGAAGTACGGGTTCAAGTCGGGGAAATCCATTGTACGGATCCGCCTGCTCGAAAAAATGCCCCAGACGAGCTGGATGAAGGCGGCATCCAACGAGTATGGCTTCTATGCGAACGTCAATCCGGAGGTTCCGCATCCGCGCTGGAGCCAGGCTACCGAACGACGTATCGGCGATGGGTTTTTCGCGCCGCGCGTTGAAACGCTAATGTTCAATGGGTATGGCGAGCAGGTGGCTTCGCTTTATCAAGGCATGGACTTACGGCGAAATTACTGATGGCTGCGTCACCACTGCCACGGGCACGCTGGGCATCCCGGGATATTGCCCGCTTCAAGCCGTTTGTGTTCCTGTTTTGCATGTATCCTCTCGCGCGCTGGCTATGGCTGGGGTATGCCGGCGGCCTGGGGGCCAATCCGCCAGAATTCCTTATCCGCTCCTCCGGGATCTGGGCATTGGTGGCTCTGTGCGTCACGCTGGCCGTCACACCGCTGAGGCGGCTCATCGGTCAGCCCGCGCTAGTGGGGGTGCGACGCATGCTGGGCCTATTTGCATTCTTCTATACCACCTTGCATCTTCTGGGCTGGGCACTTTGGGAGCAAGGCTGGTCGCTGGCGGGGATGTGGCACGATATCATCACGCGAACTTTTATTTGGGTGGGCATGCTGGCGTTTGTGCCCATGCTGGCGCTGGCGATTACGTCCAATCATGCCTCCATGCAGCGCCTCGGCCGCCGCTGGCAGTCGCTGCACCGCAGCGTCTACGTGATTGCAGTGCTATCGGTGTGGCACTTCTGGCTGGTGCGCGCGGGCAAGAACGATTTTGGCGAGCCCTACGCCTACGGGGCCGTGCTGGCTCTCCTGCTCGGCCTGCGCGTGCTGGCCTGGCAGCGCCCGCAACGTTGATGTAGCGGGCTGTGCCGTAGTCATGCCGGCAGTGGCATGCGCTGCAGCGATCGTCTGTACTGCAAAAGCGAATATTGGTATCCAGCCGCGCCTGTCTTGCGGCTGGAAGTGAGGGTGTTTTCTGTGGGCGGCTATCGCATCGCGCTCATGATGCCCAGGGTTTCCGCATCGGGCTGGCCATCGTACAGGGCAGGGCGGTAATGCATCTGAAAGGCGGCAATTACATTCCGGGTAGCTTTATCGAGCATGCCGCTGCGCGGAACCTCGTAGCCCAGCCGCGCCAGCGTCGCCTGCGTCCAGGCGATGTCGGGCAAGCCCTCTTGCTGGAATCGCGCGGCATGCGCGCGGGCCGTATCCTCGTCATACCAGCGGCCCAGGCCCTGCCTGGCCAGTTCGCGCCAGGGGAACATCGGCCCTGGGTCGATCTTGCGCTGCGGTGCAATGTCGCTATGGCCCACGATGTTGACGGGTTTGATCTGGTGGCGGCGCGCAATGTCGCGTATCAGTGCGGTAACAACCTTGATTTGCACGTCTGGATACTGCTGCCAGTGCGGCTGGCTATTGTGGACATCGGTGTACCCGCGCCCTGCGTTGACGATCTCGATGCCTATGGAGCTGGTATTGATGTCGCTGCGGCCATACCAACTGCTGACGCCCGCGTGCCAGGCGCGCCGGCTTTCATCGACCAACTGGTACACACGCGGGCGCGGTTCGTCGGTGACCAGGTAGTGCGCGCTCACGTTATGTTCGGTAAGCGTCTTGAGCGAGGCCTCGTTGCCTGACGAGGTGTAATGCAAGACCAGGAACTCTACCCGGCTGTTCTGGCTCTTGGCGGTAAAGCTGCGATCGATATCGAGTTTGGATGGGTCGTAGGCCGCGCAGGCGGCCAGCAGGGCGGGCAGCGCGGCGATCGCCAGCGCGCGGGCCAGGCGTGCCATCATCGCGCGGCCTGGAACAGGAAAATGGCGGGTTTGCGCGCAAGTTCAGGCGCGGCCATCGACTTCCAGCGCGAAACCGGGTGGGTTTGAACCCATTCTTCGGGTGTGGTGAGCGCGCGTGCCACGCACAAGCGCGTGTCTCCTTGCAGGCTTTGCTTGAGGGTGGCGAGCATGGCGTCGTTGCGATAGGGGGTTTCGATCAGTATCTGTGTTTGTGACAGCTTGCGCGATGCTTGCTCCCATGCTTTGATCTGCCGCGCGCGTTCGCCGGGTTCGATGGGGGCATAGCCATGAAACGCGAAACGCTGGCCGTCAAGCCCACTGGCCATCAGGCTAAGCAGGATTGATGAGGGCCCCACCCAGGGCACCACACGCAGTCCCATATCGTGCGCCACCGCCACCACACGCGCGCCGGGGTCTGCCACGGCAGGGCAACCCGCTTCGGACACCAGGCCGATCTCGCCGCCCGCGCGCAAGGGCTCGAGCCACGTGCGCATCTGCCCCGCGCTGGTTTTCTCATCCAGTGTATGGATGGTGATCTCCTGTAATGGGCGGGTCGTGCCGATCAGCTTCAGGAATGCCCTGGCTGTCTTGGCGTTTTCGGCGATGTAAGTGTCCAGTCTGCCGGCGGCTTCGCAAGCGGCGGCGGGCAGCCATGATTCGGTCGGCGCATTGCCCAGGCCGACGGGGATCAGGTGCAGGGTGCCTATGGGTTTCAAGGGTAAAGCCTCCGTGATGTCATATGGCGGGCGCGAGTGGGTTGATGCCGAAGCCGCGCAGCATCTGGCACAGGGCGATCAAAGGCAGGCCAATGATGGCGGTGGGGTCGCTGGACTCAATACTGTCCATCAGCGCGATGCCCAGGCTCTCGGCTTTGGCGCTGCCCGCTGTATCGTAGGGTTGTTCACGCCGCAGATAGTGTGTGATCTCGTTTTCGCTTAGTGCGCGAAAACGGCATACAGTTACAACGTCGTCGATGACCAGTTGCGTGCCGTCCGTAACGCACAGCGCGCTGTGGAACTCCACCTTCTGCCCCGCCAGCATGGCAAGTTGGGCCGCCGCGCGCTCAAAATTGCCGGGCTTGCCCACGGGTTCGCCGTTGTGGGTGGCGACCTGGTCCGAACCGATAACCAAGTGCCCCGGATGTGCTGCCGCCACTGCCAGCGCTTTGGCGCGTGCCAGCCGCAGCGCCAGCGCGCTGGGGGCTTCGCCGGGCAGTGGGGTTTCGTCTACCCCGGGTGATACCGTGGTAAAAGGTAGCTGAAGCCGCTGGAGCAATTCGCGGCGGTACGGTGAGCTTGAGGCCAGGATAATACGCATAAATCCCTGAAAGACACTGACACATTGACTGCAAATGGCAGATCGCGCTATTATCTTACGTTTTCCTTGTGCTTGAAAGCACGGCAAGGTGGGGCAACCCATGGCAGGCAAAAACACGGTAAACGGCGGCGGCAAGGGTGGCAGCGCCACACGGTACGCCGACAGCGTCGAGCTTGCGCGGCTTGGTCGCGAGGTTCAGGGCGAGGCGCCGCTGGCGGGTTTTGCACGCCTTTTGCAAGGCTTGCCCGAGCAGGCCATCGATGCGCAGGTATCGTGGTCGGTGCGGGGCAGCGCCGATGCGCAGGGCAGGCTGTGGCTGCATGTCGCGGCGCAGGCGGCGCCTTGTGTCGTCTGCCAGCGCTGCATGCAGCCCTTTGCCTGTACGCTGCACGCCGAGAACACGCTTGAGCTCATGAAGTCCGAGTCCGAACTCCAGGCCCGCGAGGCCCACGATGACGGCACCGACAGCTTCGCCGAGCGCATCGTGGGGGCTTCCCGCCAGGATCTTCTCGAACTGGTCGAAGACGAGCTCATTCTCGCCTTGCCGTACGTGCCCAAGCACGATGTATGTCCGTCGCTTCCGGAACCTCTCACGGATACCGAAGGCGGCCAGCCTGCCCGGCCATCGCCTTTCGCGGTGTTGGGCAAGTTCAAGAAAGATTGATTTAACGCAGCATTCAACTTGCGGGCTGTCGCGTACAATACGCCGTCCGCTAACAGGAGTCATCATGGCCGTTCAGCAAAACAAGAAAAGCCCGTCCAAGCGCGGTATGCACCGTTCGCACGATTTTCTTACAACGCCCGCTACCGCAATCGAACCTACTTCGGGCGAGCTGCACCTGCGTCACCACATCAGCCCCAACGGCATCTATCGCGGCCGCAAAGTCCTCAAAACAAAAAACGACGAATAACGCGATTCTGCGCATTCGCAGCATAGAACCACAGCCTGCGCATACCCGATGCCCGCAACTGAAATTCGCATAGCCATCGATTGCATGGGCGGTGATACGGGTTTGCCGGTCACCATACCGGCCGCCTGCGAGTTTGCCCGCCAGCACACCGATACGCGGTTTCTGCTTGCTGGCCCGCCCGAAGCCATCGAGGCCGCCATCAAGGCGGCTGGTGGCGTTGAGCGCGACTGGTACGAAATCCTGCCTGCGTCCGAGATCATCCTCATGGATGATTCGGTCGAGATCGCGCTGCGACGCAAAAAAGACTCCTCCATGCGCGTCGCGGCCCAGGCCGTGAAGGACGGCCGCGCCGATGCATGTGTATCGGCGGGCAATACGGGCGCATGGATGGCGATCACACGCTACGTGCTCAAAACCCTCGACGGCATCGATCGTCCGGCCATCGC
The DNA here is from genome assembly GCF_009857885.1 of Pusillimonas sp. TS35. Lineage (GTDB taxonomy): Bacteria > Pseudomonadota > Gammaproteobacteria > Burkholderiales > Burkholderiaceae_B > Allopusillimonas > Allopusillimonas lactea. The sequence continues at coordinate 209,872 of NZ_WWER01000005.1, forward strand.
CACCTCCATTCCCAACATGAAGGGCGGCGCAACCACCATGCTCGATCTGGGCGCCAATGTCGATTGCACGGCCGAACACCTGTTGCAGTTCGCCATCATGGGGTCGGCCCTGGCCTCCATCGTCGATCGTCTTCCGCAGCCCACAGTCGGTCTGCTCAATATCGGCGAAGAAGTCATCAAGGGCAACGAGGTCGTCAAGCAGGCGGCCGAGCTGCTGCGCACCAGCGGGCTCAATTTTTACGGCAACGTCGAGGGCGACGACATCTGCAAGGGTACCGTCGATGTCGTGGTTTGCGACGGCTTCGTCGGTAATGTGGTGCTCAAGTCCATTGAAGGCGTCGCCAAAATGGTTGCCACTATGCTGCGCGCCGAATTTACCCGCGATGCGTGGTCCATGGCTACGGGCGCCCTGGCCAAGCCCGTGCTCAATCGCCTGCGCGACCGCGTCGACAACCGGCGCTACAATGGCGCGGCCCTGCTGGGCCTGCGCGGCATCGTCATCAAAAGCCATGGCTCGGCCGACGCCTACGCCTTTGGCTGGGCATTGCAACGCGCCCACGGCGCCGTACGCAACGGCCTGCTCGAAGGCACCACACGCGCCATCGACAACCTGCGCCAAAGCCTGCGGGAAGCGGCCCAGGTGGTTGATCTCACCAACGCATCTACAGATCCTGCGTCTTAGCCAAGTCTACGGATACCATCATGCCTTATGCCAAGATAATTGGGTCGGGCGGCTATCTGCCCCCGCGTGTTGTCAGCAATGACGAACTGGCGGCGGAACTCGCCACCCGCCAGATCGAAACGTCTGATGCCTGGATTGTCGAGCGTACTGGCATACACCAGCGCCACATCGCCGACAAGGGTGTCACCACCAGCCAACTGGCCGAATTCGCCGCCCGTGCGGCGCTGAAAGACGCCGGCATCGACGCCACCGAGGTCGACCTTATCATTGTCGCTACCTCTACCCCCGATTTCGTCTTCCCCAGCACGGCCTGCCTGGTGCAGAGCAAGTTGGGCGCGCCGGGTGGCGCGGCATTCGACGTGCAGGCAGTCTGCAGCGGTTTTGTCTACGCTCTCGCCACAGCAGATGCTTTCATCCAGGCTGGCCGCGCGCGCACTGCGCTGGTCATTGGCGCCGAGGTGTTCTCCAGCATTCTCGACTGGAACGACCGCAAAACCTGCGTGCTTTTCGGCGATGGAGCAGGGGCAGTGGTGCTGCGCGCCAGCGACGAGCCCGGCATTCTTGCCGCCCAGCTAAATGCCGACGGCTCTCAGGCAAAAATCCTCTGCGCGGCGGGCAATGTCGCCCACGGCGAAGTGGTGGGCGATCCCTTCCTGCGCATGGACGGCCAGGCCGTCTTCAAGCTTGCGGTCACATCCTTGGCTACCTCGGCGCAGCAAGTCTGCACCCAGGCCGGCGTACCTCTCGATCAGATCAACTGGTTTGTGCCGCACCAGGCCAATGTGCGCATCATTAATTTCCTGGGCCGCCGCCTTGGTCTGGCCGAAGAGCGCGTTGTCATCACGGTCGACAAGCATGCCAATACGTCGGCGGCCAGTGTGCCGCTGGCGCTCGACGAAGCTCGCCGCGACGGCCGCATCAAGGCTGGCGACCTAGTCCTCATGCAGGGCGTGGGCGGCGGCTTTACCTGGGGTTCGGTGCTGGCCCGCATGTAGGCTTCCGCTACCCTTCAACTTTTTCTTGCCAGTTTTCGCATCCATGAAAATCGCATTCGTATTCCCCGGGCAGGGTTCGCAATCGGTAGGCATGCTCGACGCCTGGGCCGGCAACGCCGCTGTGGCTGGCACGCTGGCCAAAGCGTCCAGCGCACTGGGTCAGGATCTCGCCGCACTGATCGCGCAGGGCCCCGCCGAAGACCTGAATCTCACCACTAATACCCAGCCGGTCATGTTGGCTGCGGCGGTGGCGTGCTATCGGGCCTGGATCGAAGCGGGTGGCCGCACCCCTGATGTGGTGGCGGGGCACAGCTTGGGTGAATACTCGGCCCTGGTCGCTGCCGGCGCATTGACGCTGGAAGACGCCGTGCGCATCGTACGCGTGCGTGCAGACGCCATGCAGGCAGCCGTGCCCGTTGGCACGGGCGGTATGGCGGCAGTACTCGGCATGTCCGACGATGACGTCCGTGACGTTTGCGCTCAAGCGGCACAAGGCGAAGTGGTCGAGGCGGTCAACTTCAACGCTCCGGCGCAGGTGGTCATTGCCGGCCACAAGGGCGCCGTCGAACGCGCGTGTGAACTGGCCAAGGCGCGTGGTGCCAAGCGTGCGCTGGTGCTGCCGGTATCGGCGCCATTCCACGCCAGCCTTCTCGAACCCGCCGCCAAGGTGCTTGAACAGGCGCTGGCTGGCATCACGCTCTCGGTGCCCACCATTCCCCTTATCAATAACGTCGACGTGGCCAGCCCGTCCGAGCCTGCCGTAATCAAAGATGCCCTGGTGCGCCAGGCTTGGCATCCCGTGCGGTGGGTCGAAACCATTGCGGCCATGAAGGCGCAGGGCGTTACTCATGTCGTCGAGTGCGGCCCGGGCAAAGTGCTTGCCGGCCTGGTCAAGCGCATCGACAAGGATCTCGTCGGTCTCGCCATCACCGATCCGGCCTCGCTGCAGGCCGCGCTGGACGCCACCCAGGCCTGAGGCCGCGGCGCCGCATGCTACACGGAGATTATCCCTATGCAAGATAAACAACTTGAAGGCAAAGTCGCACTGGTCACCGGCGCCACGCGCGGCATCGGCAAGGCGATCGCACAAACGCTCGCGGCCCAGGGGGCAACCGTCATCGGTACCGCCACCAGCGAGGCGGGCGCCCAGTCGATCACCGACATGCTCTCTGCCTCGGGCGGGCGCGGCGTCGTGCTCAATGTCACCGATGCCCAGGCTTGCGAGGCCCTGGTGGCCGAGCTGTCGGCCCAGGGCGGCCCGCATGTACTGGTGAACAATGCCGGCATCACACGCGACAACCTCGCCATGCGCCTGAAAGACGACGACTGGCAGTCGGTCATCGACACCAATCTGTCGGCCGTTTTCCGGTTGGCGCGCGCTGTCATCAAGCCGATGATGAAAGCCCGCGCGGGTCGTATCATCAACATTACCTCGGTCATCGGTTCGATCGGCAATCCGGGGCAGGCTAACTATGCGGCGGCCAAGGCCGGCGTGGCGGGCATGTCCCGCGCGCTGGCGCGCGAAGTGGGCAGCCGTGGCATTACCGTCAACTGTGTTGCGCCAGGCTTCATCGACACCGACATGACACGGGCGCTCAGCGAGGCGCAGGCCAACGCCATCCTGGCCCAGATACCGATGGGCCGCTTGGGCGATGCGCGCGATGTGGCGGCGGCGGTGGCCTTCCTTGCCAGCCCGCAAGCCGGCTATATTACCGGCACTACTTTGCACGTGAACGGCGGCATGTATATGTAATTCACCGGGCAGATGCCCTGCCGTAGGGTAAAATCTGTCCGGTCCAGAGGTATTGCACCCTGGCCGAGCGCCTGCCGCAGGCAGGCCGGCCAGGCCGCAATGCCGTTTTTTTAGCATGGCCAGCACAATAGACTCATTCGTTTGGCTATAATTCGCGGGAATTTTCCCTACTTGGAGATCTGCATGGAAAGCATCGAACAGCGCGTCAAGAAGATCGTCGCTGAACAACTTGGCGTCAACGAAGCCGAGATCAAGAACGAATCTTCCTTTCTTGACGACCTCGGTGCCGATTCGCTCGATATGGTCGAGCTCGTGATGGCACTCGAAGACGAATTCGAAACCGAAATTCCGGACGAAGAGGCCGAGAAAATCACGACGGTTCAGCAGGCGGTTGATTACATCAATTCGCACAGCAAGCAGTAATATCAACTTTCCGGTCGGCGCCATGGTCAGCAGCGGCGTCGCGCCAAGGCGGTTTCTAGGGGATAGTCCCGCCACCCGGTCCGGGCCTGGTCAGGCAGGGCAGGGCGGTGCGCCTGTTCACTGCAAACCGCCTTTTTCATTCAGGAGTCATCCGTGAAACGACGTGTCGTCATTACTGGTCTGGGTATTGTGTCGCCCGTGGGCAACGACCTGGACAGCGCATGGGACAATATCGTCAACGGGCGTTCGGGCATTTCCGGCATTACGCGCTTTGATGCTTCCGCGATGAATGCACGGATAGCGGGTGAGGTCAAGGGTTTCGACGTCACGCAGTATATTTCCGCCAAAGATGCCAAGACGATGGATACCTTCATCCATTACGGTCTCGCCGCGGGCCTGCAGGCCTGGCGTGATTCCGGGCTCGCGCTTACTGACGCGCAACTGGAGCGCGCAGGTATCATTCTGGGTTCGGGCATTGGTGGCCTGCAGCGCATCGAAGAAACACAAACCGAATACCTTGCACGCGGCCCGCGCCGCATCTCGCCGTTCTTCGTCCCCGCCTCGCTGATCAACCTCATTTCGGGCCAGCTTTCCATCCTGCTGGGCCTCAAGGGCCCCAATTATGCGGTGGTTTCGGCCTGCACTACGGGTCTGCACTCCATCGGCGACGCCGCGCGCCTGATCGAGTACGGAGATGCCGATGTCATGATTGCCGGGGGGGCGGAATCCACCGTTTCTCCGCTGGGCATCGGCGGTTTTGCCGCTATGCGGGCGCTATCCACCCGCAACGATGATCCGGCCACCGCTTCGCGCCCCTGGGACCGCGACCGCGACGGGTTCGTGCTGGGCGAAGGCGCTGGCGCCCTCGTGCTCGAAGAGTACGAACACGCCCGCAAGCGCGGTGCGCGCATTTACGGCGAGTTCGCCGGCTATGGCATGAGCGCCGACGCCCATCACATCACCTCGCCCGACAAAGAAGGCCCGTGCCGAGGCATGCTCAATGCCCTGCGCAATGGGGGTGTCAACCCCGACGAGGTCCAGTACGTCAACGCCCATGGCACCTCCACGCCGCTGGGCGACAAGAACGAATCCGACGCGCTCAAGCTCGCGTTCGGCGATCATGCGTACAAGCTGGTGGTTAATTCCACCAAGTCCATGACGGGGCACCTGTTGGGCGCGGCGGGCGGTATTGAGGCCGTATTCACTACGCTTGCGGTCTACCATCAGGTATCGCCGCCCACCATCAACATCTTCAACCAGGATCCCGAGTGCGACCTGGATTACTGCGCCAATGAAGCGCGCGACATGAAGATCGATCTGGCGCTGTCCAACTCCTTCGGCTTTGGCGGCACCAACGGGTCCATGCTCGTCCGGAGGCTCTAGGCTGTCCGGGCCAGGCTCCCGCACCTGGCCGGCCCGGTACTTACGCCGGGTGGCCGCCTTGCGCCTACTCGGGCGCAAGCCCTTACCATTTACAGGTATATTGTCCGTGCATGCGTCAGGGCTGTGGGAATGCTCCCCCGGCCCGGCGGAGCAGGCCTTCCTGGCTCATGCCGAACACGCCTGGTTCGGCCCGGCGTGGCTGACCTTGCGGCTGTGTCACGCTACAACAGGTATCCGGCGTGATATATGCGTGTGGCGCGCAAGCATGCCGCCCGACGACTGGCGTGCGCTGCGTTGCCAGGTGCTCAGGCAGGCTGCCATGCCCGGGCGTACCCTGACCAAGGAAACCGAATGAGCGAACGCGACATCGACGCCGATCTTGTATCCCGTGTGCAGCGGGGCGACAAGCGTGCGTTCGATCTGCTCGTCCTCAAATACCAGCGCAAGATCATGCGCCTGCTGGCGCGCTTTATTCGTGACCCTGCCGAAATCGAAGACGTGGCGCAGGAGGCCTTTATCAAGGCTTACCGCGCACTACCGCAGTTTCGGGGCGACAGCGCCTTTTACACTTGGCTTTACCGCATCGCCATCAATACCGCGCGCAACTGGCAATCGGCCAGCGCGCGTCGTCCGGTTGCGTTGAACACCATCGAATCCGACGATGGTGAAACTTTTAGCCAAATTGACAACCTAACCGACAATAGCACGCCGGAATCGATGGTGGCGAGCCGCGAGATTGTCGAAACGGTCAACGCTGCCATAAATGCGTTGCCGGAAGAATTGCGCACAGCCATTGTGTTACGCGAGATAGAAGGAATGAGCTACGAAGACATTGCCCAGAGCATGGGATGCCCTATCGGTACGGTACGGTCGCGCATCTTCAGGGCACGCGAGGCCATCGCGGCGCAGTTGCGCCCCGTGCTGGGCAACGATTCCGAACGTCGCTGGTAAGGAGCTACGAATGCAAGCCGCTCAACAACATATCCATGACCAGGAAACCTCCGGCTGGGAGGCCTCGATCTCCGGCTGGGTCGACGGCGATGGCGAAATCCGCCCCGAAGAGCTGGACACCCCCTACGGCCGTCAGCTCTGGGAAACCTACCACTTGATCGGCGACACCCTGCGCAACCCCGATCTGGCCATCAAGCCTTCTGATCGTTTTTACGCACGTGTTTCTGCGGCCATCGACGCAGAGCCGCACATCGTTGCGCCGCGCCTGGCGCGCCATCATCATTTGCGGCTGGGCTTGTCGGGCTTGGCTGTCGCGGCAGCCGTGGCGTCTGTGGTGTGGGTGGCCTTGCCTTATCTTGCCGGGTCTGAGGCGCCGACCAACGTACAGGTGATGGCCAATGCTGGCGAAGAAGCCGGTCTCGGCGATTATCTGTATGCACACCAAGAGCTTGCCGGTGCCGGCCCCGCGCGGCGTGTATCGTTCGAGGTATCGCGCTAATGCTGGTGCTTCAATCCGCCACTGGCATACGTCCGCTGCGTAACCGGTTTGCGCGCGGGCAATTGCGCCGCGCTTCTGGTGTACTCGTCCTGGCGCTGTCTGGCCTTGCGGCCGCGCCTGTCGTGGCGGCGCCGAATGACGCTGGCGCCCAAGGGTTGGTGATTCTACGACAGATGCAGGATGCGGCCCGCAAACTCGATTATTCGGGTGTATACACCTATCAGCAGGGCGCCGTGATGCAGTCTTCCCGCATCACGCACATGGTGGACGGCACCGGTGAGCGCGAACGCATCGAGGTGCTGGACGGCGAGGCCCACGAGTTCATCCGGCACAACGAGGTCACACAGTGCCTGGTGCCAGAGCAGAAGGCGATCATCATCGAGCGCCAGCGCGGCGATCGCTTCCCGGCGCTTATGCTGGGCGACGGTGCAAACATTCCCAAGTACTACGATATCGTGCGTCATGACGGCACCTATCGTGTGGCTGGCCGCGAATGCAACCTGCTTGAGCTGCGGCCGCGCGACGACTATCGCTATGGCTACCGCCTATGCGCCGACACCCGTACGCGTCTGCTCCTCAAGGCACAGGTCGTGGGGCCCGAAGGGCTGATCGACCAGATTTCATTCAACTCTTTGTCGATGGGGGCGCAGGTTGCGTCGGCCGATCTCGAGTCGAGTTGGAATACCGCTGGCTGGAAAGTCGTCGAAACCAGGATGAAGCCGGTCGATCTCGCACAGGCAGGCTGGCGTATCCCGGCGCCGCCGGGTTACGAGCCGGTCATGCAGGTGACGCGGCCCATGCGCAAGGGGCGGGAGGCCAGCCAGTTGCTGCTTACTGACGGGTTGGCGGCTGTGTCCGTCTTCATCGAGCCGCACAAGGCCGATGAACGTGCTTCGCAGCTTAACGAAGCCGTCAGAACCGGCGCAATGAATATCTACCGTACCCGGATTGGGGATTACTGGCTGACTGCCCTGGGCGAGGTACCAGCCGACGCGCTGCTGGAGATTGCCAAGGGTACCCAGTTTGTGCCTGCGGACGATCATAAAAACTAATCATTCATAAGGAGTTTTCGATGCTTTCAGCTCAGTTGCGAAACAGCAGGCTAAAAAGGTTTGCCGGGGTTGTGTCGGTGAGCCTGCTGGTGGCGTGTTCCGCGGTCGGCGCGGCCACGTCCGTCGAGAGCGGTGCCACGGTGCCGACGCCTACGCTGTCTGTGCCCGACTTTACTCAGGTCGTCGCCAAGACGGAGAATTCGGTGGTCAATATCCGCACCACCGAAGCCGTGCCCGTGCGCCCGCGGCTGAATCCAAATGATCCTTATGACATGTTCCGTTGGTTTTTCGGCCCCGATTTCATGCCGCCGGGCGTACGCCCCGACCAGCGCGGCGGCGCGCCGACACAGCCCGCCCCCAAGGAGCAAGAGCGTACGGTGCCGCGCGGCGTGGGTTCGGGTTTCATTATTTCCAAGGATGGCTACATCATCACCAACAACCACGTGGTGACCAAATCCAATGGTATTTTCGTGACGTTGACCAACGGCAAGGAATATCCTGCCAAGATCATCGGCACCGATCAGCGCACGGACATTGCCCTGATCAAGATCGACGCCAAAGACTTGCCCGCGCTGCAGATTGGCGATTCCAAGTCACTGAAAAAGGGGCAATGGGTGCTGGCGATCGGCTCGCCTTTCGGCTTGGACTCCACCGTGACGTCCGGCATCGTCAGCGCCATCAATCGTGATACGGGCGACTACTTACCCTTCATCCAGACAGATGTCGCAGTCAACCCGGGTAATTCAGGCGGGCCGTTGATCGATCTGGCTGGCCGTGTAGTCGGGGTGAACTCACAGATTATTTCCCAGAGCGGTGGCTTCATGGGCATCTCGTTGGCCATTCCGATCGACGAGGCGATGCAGGTGGTCGAGCAGCTCAAGGCCCACGGCAAGGTGACGCGCGGGCGTATCGGTGTGCAGATTGGGCCTGTCTCGGACGATGTAGGCAAGGCGATCGGGCTACCTGAATCCAAGGGCGCCATGGTCAGCAACGTTGAGCCCGGCGGGCCGGCTGCCAAGGCGGGTATCCGCGCCGGCGACGTGATCCTGAAGTTCGATGGCAGTGCCATTGATCACATGACAGATCTTCCGCGCATTGTGGGTGCAACCAAACCAGGCAGCACTGTGCCTATCGAGGTCTGGCGCAAGGGTAAGCGTGAAACGCTGCGTGTAACCGTCGGCGAGATGCCTGCGGGTGATGCGCAGCAGCAGGCCAGCAGCCAGGGCGAACCCGGACAGGGGCCTGCCGATGCGCTGGGCTTGTCTGTAGGGCCGGTAGATGCTGCGGCGGCCGCCCGCCTGCCCATTAAGGGCGGCGTGCAGGTGCGCGATGTGACGGGGCCTGCCGCCGAGGCTGGTCTGGAGCCGGGTGACATTATCGTCACTATCAACGATACAGATGTCACCGACCCCGCGCAGTATGCCAAGCTGGTCGCGGGGCTGGACAAGTCGCGCGCCGCGGCGCTGCTGGTGGTGCGGGGTGATCAGTCGCAGTGGATCACGGTCAAGCCCAAAAAATAATCATCAAACCGGCTAAAATGGCGTAAAGCAGAAGGGGGCGCCCTCGAACGCCCCCTTTTTTTATGCCTTAAGCGGCAATTTCCATCATCTTCTAGCATTTTCAAGGTTTTCGCCTTCTTTTATGGATCATATCCGCAATTTCTCCATTATCGCCCACATCGACCATGGCAAGTCCACGCTTGCCGATCGCCTGATCCAGCGTTGTGGAGGCTTGGCGGATCGAGAAATGTCCATGCAGGTGCTCGATTCGATGGACATCGAGCGTGAGCGTGGCATCACCATCAAGGCACAGACCGCCGCGTTGCACTACAAGGCACGCAATGGCGAGATCTACAACCTCAATCTCATCGACACGCCGGGCCACGTCGACTTCTCGTACGAAGTCAGTCGTTCCTTGTCGGCCTGCGAGGGGGCCTTGCTGGTGGTCGATGCTTCGCAGGGGGTCGAAGCACAGACAGTTGCCAACTGCTATACCGCTATCGAGCTGGGTGTCGAAGTATTGCCAGTACTCAACAAAATGGATCTTCCTTCGGCCGAGCCTGAAAATGCCCGCGCAGAGATTGAGGACGTCATCGGCATCGAGGCCGGCGATGCTATTTTGTGCAGTGCAAAAACCGGGCTGGGCATCGACGAAATTCTCGAGCAGGTTGTGGCCAAGGTGCCGCCGCCCAAAGGCGATCCGGATGCGCCGCTCCAAGCGCTGATTATTGATTCCTGGTTCGACAACTACGTCGGTGTCGTCATGCTGGTGCGCATCGTTAATGGCCGCCTGCGTCCTAAAGACAAAATCTTGCTCATGGCCACCCATGCCACGCACTTATGCGAGCAGATTGGCGTGTTCACACCGAAATCGGTAGAACGCGACGTATTGTCCGCCGGCGAGGTGGGCTTTGTGATTGCCGGCATCAAAGAGCTGGAGCATGCCAAGGTTGGCGACACGATCACGCTGGCTGGCAAGCCGGCTGCCGCGCCGCTGCCCGGTTTCAAAGAGGTCAAACCGCAGGTGTTCGCAGGCCTTTATCCGGTGGAAAGCAGCGAGTACGACCAGCTTCGCGATTCGCTCGAGAAGCTCAAGCTCAACGATGCGGCGCTCATGTTTGAGCCCGAAGTCTCCCAGGCGCTGGGTTTTGGCTTCCGCTGCGGCTTCCTGGGCCTGCTGCACATGGAAATCGTGCAAGAGCGCCTGGAGCGCGAGTTCGACATGGATATCATCACCACGGCGCCGTCTGTGGTGTACGAGGTTGAACAGCGTGACGGCTTGGTTTCCATGATCGAAAGCCCGTCGCGCATGCCCGAAGTGGGCAATATCGTTGAAATCCGTGAGCCCATCGTTACAGTTACGCTATTCATGCCGCAAGAGTACGTCGGCCCCGTCATGACACTGTGCATGGCCAAGCGAGGGGTACAGCTGAACATGAGCTACCATGGGCGCCAGGTGCACCTTACCTATGAGATCCCGCTGGCCGAGATCGTGCTCGACTTTTTTGACAAACTCAAGTCGGTGTCGCGCGGCTATGCGTCGATGGACTATGAATTCAAGGAGTACCGCGCCGCTGATGTGGTGCGCGTCGACTTGCTCATCAACGGCGACCGCGTCGATGCACTCTCCATGATTGTGCACCGCGCCAATGCACGCTACCGCGGCCGCGAAGTGGTTTCCAAGATGCGTGGCCTGATCCCGCGCCAGATGTTCGATATTGCCATCCAGGCAGCTATCGGCGCCGAGGTCATCGCACGCGAGAACGTGAAGGCTTTGCGCAAGAACGTCCTGGCCAAGTGCTACGGCGGGGATATCAGCCGCAAGAAGAAACTCCTCGAGAAGCAGAAGGCGGGTAAAAAACGCATGAAACAGGTGGGCAACGTCGAAATCCCGCAAGAGGCGTTCCTGGCCATCCTGCAGGTAGATGATAAATAAATATGAACAACAACAAGGTATTGCTGGCATGAGCTGGGATTTCGCGCTGATTCTTTTTGTGCTGCTGGTACTGACCGGCCTGGTGTGGTGCCTGGATTTCGTCTGGCTCAGGAAACGCCGGCGGGCGACGGCGGTGGCCGCAATGGCCGCCACGGCACCCGCGGTAAAGGGCCTGCCGGCAGACGAAGCGGGTCATATTCGCCAGGAAGCCTACGACAAGGCCAACAAGGCGCCGTGGTGGGTCGAATATTGCGTCAGTTTTTTCCCGGTGATATTGTTTGTATTCCTGCTGCGCTCCTTCGTGGTCGAGCCGTTCCGTATCCCATCAGGCTCCATGCTGCCCACGCTGCAAAATGGCGACCTCATCCTGGTCAACAAATTCCAGTATGGCATCCGCCTGCCGGTGGTCGACCGCAAGGTGATCGACTTGGGTACGCCGCAGCGCGGCGACGTGCTTGTGTTTCGCTACCCGGTGGACCCGAGTGTGGATTACATCAAGCGCGTCGTAGGCCTGCCCGGCGACGTCGTCGAGTATCGCAACAAGGTGCTGTCCATCAATGGCCAGGAGGTTGCCCGCGCGCGTGACGGCGATTACTTCGAGCCCGATCGGTCGGCTTATGTGGGCCGCTACGTCGAGCAGTTGGGTGCGATTTCGCACCGCATACTGCTGAATACGCAGGCGCCGCAAGATTTCATGGCTATCACCAACTACCCCTACCGCGACCGTTGCGAGTACCTGCCCAATGGCGTGCGCTGCACGGTACCCGAGGGGCATTATTTCATGATGGGCGACAACCGCGACAATAGCCTGGACAGCCGCTACTGGGGTTTTGTGGCTGATCGCAACATCGTTGGCCGGGCTTTCTTCATATGGATGAATTTCAGCGATCTCGGTCGCATAGGCGGGTTCCAGTGAGCAAACTCGATACGCTGCAGGCTTCGCTGGGGCACAGCTTCGGCGCGATTGCTTTGCTTGAGCAGGCCCTCACGCATCGCAGCCACAGCGCGCATCACAACGAGCGCCTGGAGTTCCTGGGCGATTCGGTCCTCAATTTCGTGGTGGCCGCGCTGCTGTACGAGCGTTTTGCGCGGATCGATGAGGGCGACTTGTCTCGGCTGCGGGCTAATCTAGTCAAGCAGTCCGCGCTGGCGGAGATTGCCGGCCGCCTGTCGCTCTCGCAGTATCTGCGGCTGGGAGAAGGCGAGCTCAAGAGCGGGGGCTTTCGCCGCCCGTCTATCCTCGCCGATGCGGTCGAGGCGGTTTTCGGGGCCATTTACCTGGATGGCGGGTTCGATGCGGCGCACAAGGCAATTGCGAAGCAGTACGAGCCCATCCTGGTCAATGTAGACCCCAAAACACTGGGTAAAGACCCTAAAACCTTGCTGCAGGAGATGCTGCAAGGCCGCAAACTGGATCTGCCCCTGTACACGGTGCTGGCTACACATGGCGCCGCGCACAGCCAGACGTTCGAGGTTGAGTGCCAGGTGCCCAAGCTCGATATCCGGGTCACCGCCGGCGGTGCCAGCCGCCGCGCGGCGGAACAAGCGGCTGCTCAGAAGGCCATAGAGGCTATCTTGGCGCTGGCGCCTGCCAAGGGCGCGCGCGGCCATCGAGCCCGCAAGTCGGCACAGCTTACACTGCCAGTGGCGATCGCCCAGGAGAACAAATAGCATGACAGACCCATTTCGCTGTGGTTTTGTGGCCGTCATCGGCCGGCCCAACGTAGGCAAATCCACGCTGGTCAATGCCTTGATCGGCAGCAAGATTTCCATCGTCTCGCGTAAGGCTCAAACCACTCGACACCGTATTCATGGCGTGCTCACCCGCAAGCACGATCAGTTCGTGTTTGTCGATACGCCGGGCTTCCAGACGCGTCATGGCGGCGCCATGAACCGTATGATGAACCGTGTGGTAACCCAAGCGCTGGCCGAGGTGGATGTGGTGGTGCATGTGGTCGAGGCCGGCAAGTGGTCGTCGGGTGATGCGCAGATTCTGCCTCTGCTGCCTGCCCCTGAAAAAACCATTCTGGTTGTCAACAAGGTCGACCTGCTAAAGAGCAAGAACGACATGTTCGCCTACGTGGGCAAGATTACGTCGCAGTTTCCGTATGGCGCGGTAGTACCCGTGAGCGCGCTGCGCGGCATACAGCTCGAGAATCTTCTGGCCGAGATCGGCAGCAGGCTGCCGGAAGGCGAACCCATTTTCGAGGCCGATACCCTTACGGATCGGCCCATGCGTTTTATTGTGGCCGAGCTCATCCGCGAGAAGATCTTCCGTCTGGTGGGCGACGAGCTTCCCTATGGCTGTACCGTAGTGATTGAGCAGTGGGAAGAAAACGACGAAGGCGCCCGTATTGCTGCCTGCGTGGTGGTCGAGCGGGAGTCGCACAAGCCGATTTTGCTGGGCGCAGGTGGCGCCCACATGAAGCGCATCGCCACCGAGGCGCGGCAAGACATGGTCAAGCTGCTCGAAAAGCCCGTCTATCTGGATGTCTACATCAAGGTGCGCAAGGGCTGGTCTGATCGCGAGAGTGCCCTGCGCGAACTCGGCTATGAGTAAACGCGCGCAGCGCGTGCAGGATGCCGCTGGTTATTTGCTGCATGCGCTGGCATGGCGCGAAACGTCGCTCATCATTCAGGTACTTACCCGCCAGTATGGCAATGTGGCGCTGGTCGCAAAGGGTGCCAAGCGACCGCATTCGGCGCTGCGGCCCGTTCTGTCGGCCTTTCAGCCGCTATTGCTTTCCTGGTCGGGGGGTGGTGAGGTCAAGACTCTGACGCATGCTGAAAGCGTGGGCATACGCCGCCTGGGTGGCCGCGCGTATATGTCGGCTTGGTATATGAATGAGTTGTTGCTGAGGCTCTTGCCGCGCGAGGACGCGCATCCTGTCGTTTATGATGCCTACGAGGCGGCGTTGATCCGGCTGTCGGGCGATACGCCGGCCGCCAGCGCTTTGCGACGTTTTGAATGGGTGCTGCTCAATGAAACCGGATACGGTACGGGCGAGCCCGCCCCCGATTTTGATGATCTCAGGCAGGAGCCAGCTCTGCGCCAAGCGTTGCGCGAGCGTCTGGACGCGTTGCTGCAACGTCCATTGCAGACGCGCAAGGTATTGATGGAGTTGCAGAAATTTTGAAGCTCATGCCTGACCTGATCGTGCTGGATACATGCGTCCTGATTTCCAATGTAATGCGCGAAGGTTTGCTGAGCCTGGCGCGCCAAGGCTGTTATCTGCCCGTCTGGAGTGCCGTCATCGGTGATGAGTGGCGGCGTAATGCGGCACGTCTGTGGGCGATGCCCGCACAAGACGTGCAGGCCCAGTGGGATACCCTGCAGCACGATTGGCCCCGTGCTTGCTTGGGTGATGTGTCGGCCTGGAAGGAGGGCCTGAGGCGCAGCGATCCCAAAGATATGCACGTGGTGGCGGCGGCGCGCAAGGCTGCCGGTGACCCGGCTGGCGTGCGTCGCGTGGCCATTGTCACACGCAATGTGCGCGACTTCCACCGCGGTGAGTTGTATCACCTGGGCCTGGAGCTGTTGGACCCGGATCAATTGCTGTGCCGTTGCCTGGCGCATCATCCACAGGCTGTGCAGGCCATGCTGGCGGCAGTGCCCGCGTATGCCATGGCGCATGGCCGCGAGCCTGAAGCGCTGGAAACCATACTCAGGCGCGAACGTCTCTTTCGTTTCAACCGGTTGGTTCATGCGCTTGATCGTGAGGGCGCGCCACCAGCCACCACTGTCCCGGTTCCGGCATGAAGTACGGTGTTGCGTTATCAGTCCTATCGTCTTGCCTGTTCGCGCTGCTCTATTTTTACGCAACCGTTCTGCAGCCGCTCAATGGCGAGCAGGTCTTTGCGTGGCGTATTGTTCTGGGCTTGCCGGCGCTCGCGTTGATTATCGCGCGCAAGCGCGCCTGGCATGAGGTTCGCGATATTGTTGCGCGCCTGCGGAGCGAGCGCGCCTTGTGGCTGCTGCTGCCGCTTGCCGCGCTATTGATTGGTGTGCAGCTCTGGTTGTTTGTATGGGCACCGCTGCACCAGAAGGCGCTGGACGTGTCGATGGGCTATTTCCTACTGCCGATCGTCATGGTGCTGGTGGGGCGGATCCTCTACAACGAACGCCTGTCCCGCCTACAGCAGGCGGCTGTCTATACCGCGCTGTTGGGCGTGTTCCACGAGTTGCTGAGCACGGGCGCATTTTCGTGGGCCACCGCGGTCGTCATGTTCGGCTATCCCCCTTATTTTGTCTTGCGGCGTTACCTGAATATGGGGTCCTTGGGTGTCCTGTGGTTCGATATGCTGTTCATGGCGCCCGTGGCGCTTGCGCTGCTGTCGGTGTCCGTCGATGGCATGAACGCCTGGGAACAACTCGCCGCCTATCCGCGTTTGCTGATTCTCGTGCCGCTACTCGGGCTGATAAGCTCTGTAGCACTGGCCGCATACTTGCAGGCCAGCCGGGTATTGCCACTGGGGCTGTTCGGTCTGCTGGGGTATGTGGAGCCGGTGCTGCTTTTCGGTGTGGCGCTGTTCTTTTTGGGCGAACCGGTGGAGCCGCGGGCTTTGCTCACCTATGTGCCGATCTGGATTTCCGTGATGCTGGTGGCGGGCGATGTCGGACGCCAATGGCGGCGTCGCGCCCGTACATGAAAAAACGCCCGGCATGCCGGGCGTTTGTTGAGGGGCACGGAGTAGTTTACTCGCGGTCGCCGCCGAATATGCCCAGCAGCATCAGCAGGTTGGCAAAAATGTTGTATAGGTCGAGATAAATGGCCAAGGTGGCCGACACGTAGTTGGTTTCACCGCCGTTTATGACGCGCTGCAGGTCGACCAGCAGCAGGGCCGAGAAGATGCCTATGGCCAGCACGGATACAGTGAGCATGAGCGCCGGCAGTTGCAGGAAGATGTTGGCCAGCGAGGCGACGATCAGCATTACCACGCCGATGAACAGGAACTTCTGCATGCCCGAGAAATCGCGCTTGCTGGTGGATGCAACGCTTGCCATGGCACCGAATACCGCAGCGGTGCCGCCGAAGGCCAGCATGATGAGCTGCGAGCCATTGGCCAGGCCGATCACGTGGCCGAGCAGGCGTGACAGCATGATCCCCATGAAGAACGTGAACGCGAGCAGCAGGGCAACACCCAGGGAGGAGTTTTTGTTGCGTTCGATCATGAACATGAGGCCAAACGCGCCGATGAGGAAAACGATGGCGCTCATGCCGGGGCTGGCGCCCATGACTTGGTTGATGCCGGTGTTCAGGCCGACGAGCGCACCCAGCACGGTGGGCACGAGCGATACGGCCAACAGCCAGTAGGTGTTGCGCATGACACGGTTGCGGACGGCCTGCGAAGCAATACCGTACTGGCCGGTGTCGGCGACGGATTGACGGAAGTCGGTCATGGTGATGTGTATTCCTATAGTGGTGAGTACTTTAGGGATAAGAATAGCTGACAAATTGCTGAATGCGCAACGGGTATTCGCAGCAGCGATGTTCTTTTGGCTCGCTGCGGCCGTAAAGGTTCCGTATCGCGTTCTTCAGCCGCGCGGTTGATGGCCGGAGACGTCGTGGGCGTGGAGGGAGAGCCCGCTGGCTTGATATTGGCGCCAGCGTTCGCGAGCTGCGTTTTTGTCTTCGGTGTGGTTGGAGACAATTTCAAGTATGCGTGCGAAGCGCTCGGGTGCTGGTGGGCAGTACAGGTCGAGATTAAGCAGCCACGCGGAGGCATCGCCTTCGGCAGGCGTCGCCGATTTGTCAAAAAGCGCTGCTGCCTGGGCGAGTTCATCGGCATTGCCGACCAGCAGCACCGGCGTGGTCGGCGCCAGGGGATCGGCCACCGCGACGTGCGGTATGAACGCGGTGGCGTCAAAGCCCCACAGCAGGCGATCAAACTTGGCCAGCCGGGAGGCGTCTTGTGTATAGACCAGCAGGCGCCGCCCCGCCAGGTACTGCTTGCGTGTTACCTCGCAGGCCATGCGCAGGCGGTCGGCCGCGCCGAAAGCAAAATCGACCCGTGTCATCAACCCGCTTGGCCGAGCAAATAATGCACCAGCAGCGGAACCGGCCGGCCCGTTGCACCCTTTTCTTTGCCGCTGCGCCACGCGGTGCCCGCGATGTCCAGGTGGGCCCACGGATAGCTTTCGGTGAAGCGCGACAGGAAGCAGGCCGCGGTAATCGCGCCGCCATCGCGGCCACCGATATTGGCCATGTCGGCAAAATTGGAGCGCAAGGATTCTTGATAGGGCTCTTCGAGGGGCAGCCGCCATGCTGTGTCGTTGGCGGTGCGCCCGGCCTGCAGAAGTGTTTCAGCCAGTGCGTCGTCTTTGGTGAACAGGCCCGCGTTAACGTGCCCCAGCGCTACGACGCACGCGCCCGTGAGTGTGGCAATGTCGATGACGGCGGCAGGTTTGAAGCGTTCCGCGTAGGTGAGGGCGTCGCACAGTACCAGCCGCCCCTCGGCGTCCGTGTTGAGGATTTCGATCGTCTGGCCCGACATACTGGTGACAATATCGCCCGGCTTGTTGGCGCGGCCGCTGGGCAGGTTCTCGCAGGACGCGATCAGCCCGATCACATCGCGGTCGAGTTCGAGCTCGGCTACCGCACGCAGCGTGCCCAGCACCGATGCGGCGCCGCACATGTCGTACTTCATCTCATCCATGGCAGCCGCGGGTTTGAGCGAAATGCCGCCGGCGTCGAAGGTGATGCCCTTACCAACCAGCACGATCGGCGCCTTACGATTGCGGCCGGCCTTGCCTGGCGCCGTGTGACGCAGCACGATGAAGGCGGGAGGCACATAAGAGCCGCGGGCCACTGACAGGAAGGCGCCCATTTTCAAGGCTTCGATTCGTTTCTGGTCCAGCACCTCGGCCTTCAGGCTTTTGAATTCGCGCGCCAGCTTGCGGGCGGTGTCGCCCAGATAGGCCGGCGTGCAAATATTGCCGGGCAGGTCGCCCAACTGACGAGTGAGGTTCATGCCGTTGCCGATGGCCAGGCCCTCGCGCTGGCCGGCCTGCGCCTGGGCCGCCTGCGCGCGGGTGACCCAGTGCGCGAGCTTGCCAAGCTTGGGGCGAGGATCTTGCTTTTTGCCGAACGTACCCTCGTAGCGGTATACCGCAGCCACTGCAGCGCTGGCTGCAGTACGAGCGCGTTCGCGGATGCTGGCACCGCCGCACTCGATGCTGGCCAGCGTGCTCACACCTTCTGCCAGCCCGGCATCAGCGCAATATTGCGCAAAGCCGCGCTCGGCGACGGCATGAGCGGCGGCGTTATAGGCTGCCTGCTTGCCGAGCCCAACCAGCACCACACGCGCAGCGGTGACGCCGGGTAGGTTGCGCAGCGTCAACTGGCTGTTCGGGCGGGCCTTGAACTCGGATTTCAGCACAGCGCGCAGCGCGCCATCCGCGGCACGGTCGATGACGTCCGCTGGCGCCGACAGCTCGCCATCGGCGAACACGCCGACGGCCAGCGCCGCCGTCTTGATTTGATGCAAAGATGCGGTTGTCAGTGTGCTAAATTCCATACAGATTTCCTTTTTCATTGGCCCCGGGGTCTGGCCGGATCTGATCCGAGAATATTCGGCAGAATGCCTGGCATTATCCCGCAAATTGTCTCATGTCTCTATTCAAGCGTTCCGTTGTCTCCGAAATCATGAGTCACGCCGGCATTGTGTTTTCCACGCTGCTGATCGTCTGGCTCAGTGTGCTTCTGGTGCGCCTGCTGGGCGAGGCCGCCAACGGTACAATCGGCGCCGATGTGGTGTTGGGCCTTGCCACGTTCTCCAGCATTACCGCTCTGCCCGTGATTCTGTCCGTGTCGCTGTTCATTGCCGTGCTCACCACCATCACGCGGGCGTTTCGCGAATCCGAGATGGTAGTGTGGTTCGCCAGCGGCCTGTCGCTCAAAGATTGGGTGAATCCGGTGTTGCGCTGCGCGGTGCCGGTGGCGCTCCTTATTGCCGTACTCACCTTGGGGGCGTCGCCGTGGGCGTATCGGCAGATTGGCGAGTATCGTCAGCGCTACGAGCAGCGCTCCGACTTGTCCAAGGTGGCCGCAGGCCAGTTCATCGAAACCGAGGACGGTGCACGGGTGTTTTTCGCCGAAGAGCCTACGCGCCCCGAAGAGGAACTAGGCAAGGTTGTGGCGCGCGTGCTGGATGAGGGTTGGCTCAGCGTAATCGCCGCCGACAGTGCCCATATCGAAACAGAAGCCAATGGCGATCGTTTTCTGGTGCTTAGCGCCGGCCATCGCTACGACCTGAAGCCGGGGCAGGCCGAGTTCCGGCTTGCCGACTTCGAGCGTTATGGCATGCGCCTGGAAAGCAATGCCGCCGTCAACTCGCCCGAAGCGGTGCGGCGCCTGGCTGAAAGCCAGATCAAGGCGCGCCCCACCACGTTGTTGATAACCGATGACAGCAACAATGCGCGTTCACAGATCATGTGGCGCCTGGCCATGCCGCTTGCAGCACTCAACCTGGCCCTGCTGGCCATCCCGTTGGGCGCGGTCAACCCGCGACTGGGCAAATCGGGCGATTTTCTCATTGCAGGACTGGTGGGGCTGCTGTACATGAACCTGATCAATCTTTCGCGAGGCTGGATTGGAGCGGGGGTGCTCAGTTTCGGCCTTGGTCTGTGGCTGGTGCATGCGATATTCGCAGGGCTGATGGCTTATATGATGTGGCGCAGGTTGCGCGTCAAGGCGCCGCGCCGCCAACACCGGGCGGTGCGCGCGTAATACCCGCGTGCCTGCCGCGTCACGTTGATCGCACGGCAGCCCAGGCCAATATCCCCCAGCCTGCCAAAAAGGCCATACCGCCTATGGGCGTGATGGCGCCCAGCCATGTCGCGCCTGTCAGCACCAATGCGTAAAGGCTGCCACTGAAAATCAGCACGCCGGCCAGCATCACCGTGGCCGCGACATTGAACAATGCCGAGCCAAACTGCTGTGCCAGCAGGGCTGCCAACAGCATGCCCAGGCCATGCACCAGTTGATACAACACAGCGGTGTGCCATATCCCCAGCATGTCTGTGCTGACGACACGCTTGAGGCCATGCGCGCCAAAGGCGCCTGCTGCAACCCCAAGCAACATGAGGATCGCGGCAATAGTCACAACATGGCGGGTGGGCATGAGATGCTTCCTTTTTGGCTCGGGTTTCATGTGCCGGCGCCGAGGCAGTTGCACCCGCACCGATTCAGGCGATACTGTAGCAGTTGAACCCTGCGGGGCGTAGGCCCCGTCAATGCAGACGGGAGGCGCATCATGAGCTGGACCACGCACGATGTGACGAACCAGCCACCCGAGCTGGTTGATTACAACCTATACGACACCGACATGGCGCTGCGCGAGGGCGTACGGCGCGAAGGCGCATCGGCGCACGAGGCGCGCTTGGTGGAGTATGGTGCGGCGCTGGGGACGCAAGAGGCGGCGGAATGGGCGGATCAGGCCAACCGCTGCGGGCCGGTGCTGCAGGCCTTTGATGCCCGAGGCTATCGTGTCGATCGCGTTCGCTATCATCCGGCTTGGCTGCACTTCTTGCGTATGGCGTATGCGCAGGGCATGCACGGTACGGCATGGAGGGCGGCGGGGGGCGGGGCGCAGGTGGCGCGGGCGGCGGCCTATTTGATGCATGGGCAAATCGAAGCCGGCTCGCTGTGCCCCGTCACGATGACGGCCGCCGCAATTCCGATATTGCGCCAGGAAAGCTGGTTTGCCAGTATCGAGCCTTTGCTGTATTCGCAAACCTACGACGAACGCGATATACCGCTGGCGCGCAAACGTGCCATGGGCGTGGGTATGGGTATGACGGAGAAGCAGGGCGGATCAGACCTGCGCGCCAATACGACGCGCGCCACGCCTGTGCATGAGGGCAGCCAAGGACGCAATTACAGGCTGGTAGGCCACAAGTGGTTTTTCTCGGCGCCCACGTCCGACGCGCACTTGGTGCTGGCGCGCGCTCATGACGCGTTGTCGTGTTTCTATGTGCCGCGTTGGCTCGAGGATGGCAGCCGCAACGGCATCCGCATCCAACGACTGAAAGACAAACTTGGCAATCGTTCCAATGCCAGCGCGGAGATCGAATTCCAGGACGCTATGGGCGTGATGGTGGGCGAGGAAGGGCGGGGTGTGGCCACGCTGGTGGAGATGGCCTCGTATACCCGCCTGGATTGTGTGCTGGGCAGCGCGGCACTGCTGCGTGCCGGCGTGGTGCGCGCGGTGCACCACGCCCGGCATCGCATGGCATTTGGCAAACTTCTAGCCGAACAGCCGCTGATGCAAAGCGTGCTTGCCGACCTTATCCTCGAAAGCGAGGCGGCATTGGTACTGGCGCTGAGGCTGGCCGGTGCGCTCGATGCACGGGGCGATGCCGATCAGGATGCATGGCGGCGCCTGATGGCGCCGGCTGCGAAGTTCTGGGTCTGCAAACGCGCCATCCAGGCCGTCGCTGAATGCATGGAAGTGCTGGGTGGCAACGGCTACATTGAAGAAGGGCCGCTGGCACGGCTTTATCGCGAAACACCGGTCAACGCCATTTGGGAGGGCTCGGGCAACATTATGTGCCTGGATGTGCTGCGCGCCTTGCAACGTGACGCTAGTGCGGTCGACAGGGTGCAGGCGCTGGTGCGCGACAGTACCGGCGACAGCCGGACTGCGGCGCGTGCGAAGGCTGTGGGACAAGCGCTGGCTGACCAACAGGCTTTGCCTGCGCGGGCACGGGAGGTTACCTGCAGCCTGGTATTGCTTACACAGGCCATGCTGCTGCGTGCGCATGCGCCGCAATTCGTGGCGGATGCCTTTATCCAGTCGCGCTTCGGGCCGGCGGGGCAGGGTGTATTCGGCGCCTGGGCGCCATCCGGTGCCATTGCCCGTGCACTTATCGACCGCGCCTGGCCGGCTTGAGGCGCAACTGGGATCGCCGCGTGCGTCATGGGCAAGCCGGGTGCCCGCAGCAGTGCATGCGTCGCCAGCGGCCACCGCCGCCGGGGCGGTGGGGCGTGGACCATCACTCTGGCCGCTCCGGCGCCCTGTCAGGCCTGTTGGGCGCAAGCCATAGGCCTGGGGCCTGTTCTGTCGTTCAGGCTCAGTCGTCACGGGGTAATACCCGGGTAACGCGCTTTTCCGCGACACCCTATAATCGTTCGGCCCGGATCCCATAACCATGGATGTAGGCGGGTATATATGCAGAATGCGGGAAGCCTGTGAATATTGTCCGGAATACTGTGGTGCGCGCCTGGGCGCGCACAATCTTTGTTTGTCGCCCATGGCGCAGTGCGCTGGAGCAGGCGGTGTTTGGCCTGATCGTGGCCGGCCTGTTGCCGGGCCTGTCGGGCAGCGTGTTTGCCCAGCCTCGTGCCGAACTGCCCAGTGGTGGTTATGAGCTTGCCGGCCGCGTGGTACGGGTGGCCGATGGTGATACCTTGACTTTGCTGGTCAATGGCGGGCAGCAAAAGGTGCGGCTGGCCAGCATCGATGCGCCCGAAGTCACCAAAGACGCGCGGCAGCCAGGCCAGCCCTACGCGCAGGCATCGCGCGAATCACTGGCAGATATGGTGGCGGGCAAAAACCTGGTTCTGCGCTGCTACGAACGCGATCGCTACAAGCGCAACATCTGCGACGTGCCGCTGCCCGATGGTGACACCGCTAATCGCCGCCAGGTCGCCCGCGGCATGGCTTGGGCCAATATGGAAGGCCGAGGCCGGTATATGCGAGACGACGCCTTGCCACGCCTGCAGGAGCATGCCCGTCGCCAGCGCCTGGGCCTTTGGCAGGATCGTGACCCAGTGCGCCCCTGGCAGTGGCGTTATCAGTGCTGGCGGCAAAAGCAGTGCCAGGGCGCGCACGAATGACGCCGGCGCTGCTGCGCGCAATCGGCCCCCTGCTGGGGGCGGCCCTCGTCCTGCTGCTTGCAGCGTGCTCGCGCGAACCCATCAACAGTCCCTACGCGCGCGACAAAATCAGTGAAAACGTGCTGTACACCGCTTTCACGCAGCGTTCGCCCAAATACCTGGATCCCGCCAGTTCCTATTCCACCGACGAAACGCCGTTCACATATTCGATCTACGAGCCGCTGTACGGTTACGATTACCTGGCGCGGCCCTACAAACTGATACCGCGCGCTGCCGCGGCCGTTTCGCCGCCCGCCTACTATGACAGCGAAGGCAAGCGGCTGCCGGATGATGCGCCGGGCGAACAAGTGGCGGTGAGCATCTACGACGTCCCCATCAAGCGCGGCATTCTCTATGCTCCCCACCCCGCCTTTGCGCGCGGTGCCCACGACAGCTATGTATATTGGCCGCTCAAGCCCGGCGAGCTTGACAACAAATTCGGGCTGAACGATTTTGCGCAGACCGGTACCCGTGAATTACTCGCCGCCGATTACGTCTATGCATTCCGCCGTTTGGCCAGTCCCCGTGTCGTGTCACCCATATATGGCACGATGGCCGAGCATATTGTCGGCATGCGCGAATACGGCGAGGCGCTCAAGCGCGCCGAAGCCGCCGTCAAGCCGGATCCGTCCACCGGCATGCGGCCTTGGCTCGACTTGCGCGCCCAAGGGTTCGATGGTGTGCAAGCACTGGATGACCATACTCTGCGCATAAAAGTCATCGGCAAATACCCACAGTTCAAATATTGGCTGTCGATGACATTTACCGCGCCCATCCCTTGGGAGGCAGACCGCTTTTACCACCAGCCGGGCATGGCGGAGCACGATCTATCGCTCAACACCTGGCCCGCCGGAACCGGCCCCTATATGTTGGTCGAGTCTATCGTCAACCGCCGCCACGTACTGGCGCGCAATCCCAACTTTCGCGGTGAGCCCTACCCCTGTATAGGTGAACCAGGCGATCGCGAAGCCGGCCTGCTCGATGACTGCGGCAAGCCCACGCCGTTCATCGACCGCATCGTGTTTTCCCTTGAAAAGGAAAGCGTGCCGCTGATGGGCAAGTTCATCCAAGGCTATTACGACATACCCGACGCCGCGGCTGGCGATTATGGTGTGGCCATGACGGTCGCCGCGTCGGATTCCGCTGAAAAAGCCGCCCTGTATGCGGATCATGGCCTGCAATTGCGCAGCGCCACTGAGGCACAGCTGTTCTACCTGGGGTTCAATTGGCTTGATCCCGTGGTGGGCAAGGGCGATACGCCAGCGCAGCAGCAAAAAAACCGCAAGCTGCGCCAAGCCATCAGTATTGCCTTCGACTGGGAGCAGTTTGTGGCAATCTTCCAGAACGACCAGGCACAGGTTGCGCAGGGGCCCATTCCCCCTGGGGTGCTGGGCTACCAGCCGCCGCCGGCAGGCATCAACCGCAACGTCTACCAGGTGGAGGGCGGCCATGCGGTACGCAAACCTATCAGTGAGGCAAAGCGGCTGCTGGCCGAGGCAGGCTACCCCGACGGCCGCGATGCCAAGACCGGGCGCCCCCTGATCCTGTATTTCGACTCTTCCGGCGGTATGGGCTCCAGCGCGATGCTCGACTGGATGCGGCGCCAGTTGGGTGAAATCAATATACAGCTCGAAGTGCGGGCCACCGACTACAACCGTTTCCAGGACAAAATGCGCAACGGCACCGCGCAGATGTATATGTGGGGCTGGGTGGCGGATTACCCCGATGCGGAAAACTTTCTCTTCCTGCTGTATGGGCCCAACGCCAAGGCCGGAAAAGGCGGCGAAAACGCCTCTAATTACAGTAACCCTGCGTACGATCGCCTGTTTGAGCAGATGCGCTACCTGGATGACGGGCCCGAAAAAGAAGCGCTGGTGCATCGGATGGTAGATATCGTGCGCCATGACGCGCCCTGGATGTTCGGCTGGTTTCCCAAGTCGGGCGGCGCTTATCAGGCTTGGGTGCACAATGCCAAGCCCACCCAGATGGTGCGCAACACGCTGCAGTACCTGCGCATCGATCCGAGCATGCGGGCACGCAAAATAGACGCCTGGAACCGCCCGGTGTGGTGGCCGCTATGGCTGTTGGGCGTGCTGGCTGCTGCCGGCATGGTTTACGTGTGGCGCGCCGCCAAGCGGCGCGATCGCCTCGCGGCCAGCGGCGCGCGGGTCGGAGACTCATCATGACGCGCTATGTTTTACGGCGGCTCCTCTACGGTGCGCTCATTCTGGTTGGCGTCAACCTGCTCACATTTGTGCTGTTCTTCGCCGTCAACACGCCAGATGACATGGCGCGGCTGGCGATCGGGGGGCAGCGCGTGAGCCAAACTGCCATCGACCGCTGGAAGGCCGAGCGCGGCTATGACAAGCCGCTGTTCTTCAACGCCGAGGCAACCGGCTCAAGCGCCTGGACCAATACAGTTTTTTACCAGCGCTCTGTGCCGCTCCTGCGCTTTGATTTCGGCTTTTCCGATCAAGGGCGCGACATCGGCCACGAGGTTGGCGCTCGCATGGTGCCCAGCCTCGCCCTTGCGTTACCCACGTTTGTGCTCGGGTTGGCGGTATCGATCGCGTTTTCGCTGCTGCTGGTGTTTTTCAAGGGCACACAGCTTGATTTTGCCGGGGTGGTGATCTGTGTCGTGTTGCTGTCCATCTCGGGCCTGTTCTACATCATTGCCGGGCAGTGGTTGTTTGCGAAGGTGCTGCAATGGGTGCCGTATTCCGGGTATGTAGATGGTTGGGCCAGCGTACGTTTTCTGGTATTGCCGGTGCTGGTCGGCATTATTTCTGGCCTGGGGTCACAGGCGCGCTTTTACCGTACCTTGTTCCTGGAAGAGGCTGGCAAGGATTACGTGCGCACTGCTCGCGCCAAGGGCCTGCGCGAAAGCGCGGTGCTGTTCCGGCACGTGCTGCGCAATGCAATGCTGCCCATCCTCACTGGTACTGTCTCGGCCATCCCATTGTTGTTCATGGGTAGCCTGATTTCCGAGTCTTTCTTCGGCATACCCGGCTTGGGCAGTTACACCATCGATGCCATCAACGCCCAGGATTTTTCCATTGTGCGCGCCATGGTGTTTCTCGGCTCGGCCCTCTATATCGTGGGGCTGATACTGGCTGATATTTCCTATACGCTCGCCGACCCGCGCGTACGATTCGAGTGAGCGCGCCATGCCCAAGTTTGTGTTTCTCTGGACTGACGTTTTCATCCTTCTGCTTGCGGCGGGGATATTGGCTTATGCTTGGCGTGTCAGGCGCAGTGCTTCGCTGCGCCAGGCCTGGGCCCACATCGGCCGTACAACGTCAGCCATGTGCGCGGCGGTGGTGCTGGTTTTCTTTGCCGGCGCCGGATTGCTTGATTCCATTCATTATCGGCCGCTGCTGCCACCCGTGGCGGGGCAGGCGGGCACGCCGGTCTATTCGCCCGTGCTGCGCTCGGCGCTGGACGATCTGCTTGTGCTCACCAATCTTTCCGCGCGTGAGCAAACGTACTCGGCTCCGTTGGCCATTCGGCGTTTCACCAAGGAAACCGAGTTGATCGACGGCGAGCCAGTGCGTGATTATCCCCGCTTGAAGCACGCCGGCCAGGGGGTGGAAGACGGCGCCACACACCACGCGGACGTATACCGGCGGCTTGCGACGGGCTTGGCAATAGGCCTTGCCGCCAGCGCCGTTGTGGCGGGGCTGCTGACGCTGGCGCATCTACGCGGCGGTCGAGGCACGGGCGCAGCCTGGCGAACCTGGTGGCGCGGCGAGGCCGACATGCCCTGGCGCGCCATGTGGCTCACGCTCAGCGTGCTCTTGTTGCTCACCAGCGTCGCGCTGGCCCTGAGCACTAATTACCATGTGCTGGGCACCGACCGCACCGGCAACGATGTGCTGTGGCAGTGCATCAAGAGCATACGCACCGCGCTGGTAATTGGTACGCTGACTACGCTTGCCATGCTGCCACCGGCGCTGGTGTTCGGCATTTCGGCGGGCTACTTCAAAGGCCGTATCGACGATATCATCCAGTACGTTTACACCACGCTCACATCCATACCCGGCGTATTGCTGATCGCAGCCTGTGTGCTCATGATGCAGGTATATATCGACAACAATCCCGACCTCTTCGACACCGTGGCTTCCCGGGCCGACCTGCGCTTGTTCCTGCTTTGTATGATCCTGGGCCTGACGGGCTGGGCTGGTTTGTGCCGGTTGCTGCGCGCCGAAACCTTGAAGCTGCGCGAACTCGAATACGTGCAGGCCGCCCGGGCTTTCGGCATCAGTCATTGGCGCATTATGCGCCGGCATCTGCTGCCCAATGTCATGCACATCGTGTTGATCACGCTGGTGCTTGAGTTTTCCGGGCTGGTGCTGTACGAGGCGGTTCTGTCCTATCTGGGCATAGGTGTGGATCCTAGTACGCCCTCGTATGGCACCATGATCGATTCCGCGCGGCTGGAAATGTCGCGCGATCCGATGATCTGGTGGAATTTGCTGGGTGCATTCGTCTTCCTGCTGGCCTTGGTGCTGTCGGCCAACATTTTTGCCGATGCGGTGCAGGATGCCTTCGATCCCCGCATGCGACGCTTTCGAGCCCGGCCGGGCGGGGCAGTGCAGGCTGTGTCCCTCGGCGCCGCCGGTACGGCCGAACGTGCGGCAGGTGCGCGCGGCGCGTCGGATGGAGGCCTGCGATGAGCGCGACGTACGGTATGCCGCCTCAGGGGCAGGGTAACGGTGTTCAAGCGGAGCCGGTCCTGGACGTCCAGGCGCTATCAGTTCAGATTTCCGGTGAAGCGGGGGTCAACGAGGCCGTCAAGGCTCTCAGCCTGACCATCGCGCGCGGCGAAACCTTTGCCCTGGTAGGAGAATCGGGCTGTGGAAAAAGCATGACGGCGCTGGCCTTGCTGCGGCTGCTGCCCGAGGCGGGCCGCATTGTTGCCGGCCGGATCATGCTGGGCGGTACAGAGCTGAACGGCCTGCCCGAGCAGGGCATGCGCGCTGTTCGCGGCGGCGCGATCGGTATGATTTTCCAGGAGCCCGCCACCAGCCTGAACCCGGTGATGACGGTGGGCGAACAGTTGTACGAGACTTTGCGCGCACATACCCGTCATCGCGGCCAGGCGCTGAAGGAGCGTGCCGCGTGGTGGCTCCAGCGGGTTGGTATTCCCGATGCCGTCCGACGCCTGAATGATTACCCTTTCCAGTTTTCGGGCGGGCAGAAGCAGCGCATCATGATCGCCATTGCGCTGGCGGCTGAACCCAGGCTGCTGGTTGCCGACGAGCCTACCACCGCGCTGGACGTTACGGTGCAGGCGCAAATTCTGCAGCTGCTGGCCGACATCCAGCGGGAGATGGGCCTGGCCATTTTGCTGATCACTCACGACCTGGCCGTGGTCAAGCACGTTGCCGACCACGTGGCCCTGATGCGTCACGGTGAAATCGTTGAAACCGTGGATGCCGCCACCTTTTTCCGTGCGCCGCGTCATCCATACGCGCGCGAGCTGCTGGCGGCTATTCCCACGTTCGAGAAACGCGGCCAGCCGCTCTCAGCCAGTGCCAGCCAGCAAGCGGCCGTAACGCCGGATGCAAGCGCCCCCACTGTACCAACGGCTGGTGGCTTATTGTTGTCGGTACGCGGCCTTACTGTTGCTTATGCCCGGCGCGGGCCCTTCTGGCGCCACCGACCCGGGCCGGTGCGCATCGTCAAAGGCGTTGATTTTGATCTGGCGGCGGGTGAAACGCTGGCGCTGCTGGGTGAGTCAGGCTGCGGCAAGACAACCATTGCCAAGGCGATGCTGCGTTTGCTCGATAAACAGGCGCAGGTGGGCGGCGAAGTGTTCTTCAAGGGCGATAACGTGCTGACCGCGCGCCGACGTGGCATGAAGGTGCTGCGCAAGTCCATGCAGATTGTGTTCCAGGATCCTTATGCGTCGCTGGATCCGCGCATGATGGTCGGCGAGATCTTGGACGAAGGCCTCGCGGCCTTGCATCCCGAGCGCTCGCGTACGCAGCGCGGCAATCAAGTACGCCGGTTGCTGGACAAAGTCGGTTTGCCGCGCGATACCGTAGGCCGCTATCCGCACGAGTTCTCGGGCGGGCAGCGCCAGCGCATTGCCATTGCACGCGCGCTCGCAGTGCAGCCAGCGGTGCTGATCTGCGATGAGCCTACGTCGGCGCTGGACGTCTCAGTGCAGGCGCAGATACTGGATTTGCTGCAGAATCTGCAGGTCGAGCTGAAAATCGCCTATTTGTTCATCACGCACAACTTCGGGGTAGTGGAATACTTGGCAGATCGGATTGCCATCATGCACGCGGGTACAATAGTGGAACAGGGTGCTGCGCAGGATGTACTGAAACAGCCGGTGCACCCCGAAACCCGCCGCCTGCTGGCCGCCGTTCCGCGTCTGTAGGGCTTGAACGCGAAGCGTGCGCCCTCATATTACCCTTATGGCACTTAAAGTTTACGATCTCGAGTGCGAACACGGCCACGTATTCGAAGGCTGGTTCGGCTCGGAAGACAACTACGAATCGCAGCGCGCGCGCGGGCTGCTGGCTTGTCCCGTCTGCGGCAGCCAGCAAGTCAGTAAAAAGCTGTCCGCGCCACGGCTCAATGTCGGGCATGCCAGGTCGGGCGGTAGCGCCGCGCCCCAGGCCGCCGCAGAGCAGCCCCAGGCTGCGCACGTGGCGCAGATCCAGGCTGAAGTCATGCGGCGCATCCGCGAAATCGTGCGTGCAACCGAAAACGTGGGCGACCGCTTCGCCCAGGAAGCCCGTCGCATGCATGAAGGCGAAGCCGAAGAGCGCGCTATACGAGGCACTGCCACGCCGTCAGAGCGCGAAGCGTTGGCCGCCGACGGCATTGCAGTCATGCCTATTCCGGATTTCCTCGACGACGACCGGCTGCAATAGCCGGGTATATGAAATAAAAAAGCCGGGGCGCATGTGAAGCGCCCCGGCTTTTTTTGGATGCTGCGGCGGCGTACCCCGTTTGGTGGGGAGCCGTACGCCGTTACATGACACGGCTGCGGTATTCGCCCGTGCGCGTGTCGATTTCGATCTTGTCGCCGATGTTGCAGAACAACGGGACAGCGACTTCCATGCCGGTGTTGGTTTTGGCAGGCTTGAGTACCTTGCCCGAGGTGTCGCCCTTGACAGCCGGTTCGGTGTAGGTGATTTCGCGTACAACGATGGTGGGCAGTTCGACGGAGATGGCGCGGCCATCGTAAAACACGACTTCGACCTGCATGCCTTCTTCGAGGTAGCTCAGGGCGTCGCCCATGCTCTCGGCCTCGACTTCATACTGGTTGTACTCGGCGTCCATGAAGACATACATGGGATCGGCAAAGTAGGAATATGTGCATTCTTTCTTGTCGAGCACCACGACTTCGAACTTTTCGTCGGCCTTGTAGACGGACTCGCTGCCCGACCCCGACAGCAGGTTCTTGAACTTGAGCTTGACCACGGCCGAGTTGCGGCCCGATTTGTTGTATTCGGCCTTTTGCACGACGAGCGGGTCGCTGCCGACCATGACAACGTTGCCGACACGTAATTCTTGTGCGGTTTTCATGAAATATAAAACTCCGGTATGGATGCTCCGCCAAGAGGGGGGTGTGGGCCGGAGCAGACTTGCAAAGCGTGGTATTTTAACGCGTTCGACAGATTTTCGCTTATCGGACGGCTAGTTGCGGTTCAAAAATGATGTTCGTCAAGGGGAGCGCACGGTGGCTTGGCGTTGCGTGGAGACGAAATCCACCAGAGTGGTGGCCAGGTCGGTACGCCCGGCCAATGTGGTGCACCAGCCAGCCATGGCCGAGGACCACTGCGCCAACGGCGCCGGCGCCAGCAGCGGTGCGAGTGCGGCGTACAGACTGGTTTCATCGCTGGTGTTCCAGGCCCGCATGGCCTGTTTCACTGCATCGTTCAAGGGGGAGCAAGCCAGCCAGGCGTCCAGCTTGAGCAGGTGGGCCTCATCTTGTTGTCGGTAGATGTGCCAGAGCAGCGGGCGGCCAGCCCAGAGCCCGCGTACCAGTGAGTCCTCTCCGCGCACGCAGTTCAGGTCGCTGCTCCATAGAAGCCGGTCGAAACCGCGCTGATCGATGAAGGGGATGTCGCGTACCCGCACAGCGCCATGCGTACCCCGCGGCAAGCCTGGGCAAACGCCGGTTGGCACCAGCACAATACTTGGCACGGCGCGGCTTGCCAAGGCCTTCAGCAGCGCCCGTGCCGGCGCATCTGGGTAGCAGAACAGCATCACCTGCCGCGCACGGCCTTCCAGCAGCGCTTCTACATCAGTACTTGCGAGCCCCAGGGCGTTGAGCAGCGCGGCACGCTCGCTTGGCCGTGTCAGCCAGCGGTCGCGTTCCTGCAGCAGGCCGGGCTCGCGCGGCAAGCCGCCGGTTCCAGGCACGAAGCCGGGAAAAAAGAACGCTTTGCGGATGCCGCTGGGCTGCAGGGAGGGCAGGGCGTGGCAGCCGCGTACCCAGTCTTCGGCGCTGAGGTATTCGAGGTTGACCCAATCACTGCCGCGTTGGGCCATGGCGTGGATGAATTCGGCCGGTGGATCGCAGGCGAAGGCCTCGATCACGACGTCATGAGGCGGCGGTAGATCGGCGCTCGAATGCCAGTGCCGGATTTCCACACCCGCCGCGTGTTGGATGGGCGCGCCTGTATCCACCCCAGGTTGGATACGAGCGAAGCTGTGCAAGTTATCCACCCAGAGTCGCACAGCGCCGACCCGGGCCATGGCGGCAAGCTGGCGCGCGAGGCGCCAGCACACGCCGATATCGCCGTAGTTGTCGATGACCCGGCAGAAGATATCGAAGGTCAGGGCAGACATCCCTAAGGTGGAACCCCTGCGCGTCAGTGGAAGTGGATGGGCGTCATGTCTGCCTCTTCTGGCAGCTCGGGGTGCATCATTTCGCCCAGCGCATTCGGAAACAGTGGCGCACCGCAGTCGTCGCAGAATTCGATCGGATACAGGCCGGGCAGACGGCGCACGTCGCCCACGCCTTGCTCCTTGAGCAGCGCGGCAATTTCGTCGGGCACATCGATCTCACCCGATTCCATGCCGTCCGCCACCGCCTCTTCGCGGCTGAGCACCGGCCAGACACAGCCATAGATGACATCGTTATTTTGTCGCGTGGAGAAGCCGACCCGGTATTCCTCGATCGCGCTTTCGCCGCAACCCGCGATGACTGCGCGCAATTCAGCACCGGTAAGGTGCACGGCTGCCTGGAGCCAGGTAATGGCGGCCTTGAGCGCCAGCGGCCGGATGCGGCGGTCGGCTTCGCGGCTATTGATGTAATACGCATCAGGCTGCAGGAACTCGACCTGGCAACCCGTGAACAATGGGGAGATAACCGTGCTTGCCGCGTCGATCCAGGCATTGCGCACCAGGTCTCTGCCGGCCTGCCCGTCTTCGGCCTGAGGCGTCTGCCAGCGGAACAGTGCCTCGCCCTTGGGCACGGCAATGGCCCCGACGACGAAGCGAGCATCGGCCAGCAGGGTGTCGGGCTCGGTGGGCGAGTGAAGAGTACAGGTTTCGGCGGGTACGCCCAACGCCTGCTGCGCCAGCCGCTGCGTCCATTGCCGGGTTTCCTGGAAGGTTTGCGGCATTTGGTCGAAGCCCACCAGCGCGGGCAGCAGCGCGACTTTAGCAGCGGGCGCTGCGATGTACGCCTTGACGTGAGCAAGCAGCTGCGCGTTTTGATCGGCGGTCAGTGCTATGCCAGGCATCTTGTAGCGTGTCCAGGCCACCAGCGGAGCAGAAAACAGCAGGACGTCGTACTCGACGCCCTCGACCTGGATCTGCGTGGATTCGGATAGGGTCTCGGCCTGCTCGATCAGGATCTCGTAGGCGTTGGAGTCGGTGGCCGACAGGTGATCCAGCGCAGCTTCGATGTATTTATTCTTCTTGCCCAGCAGCAGCTTGTTCAGCTGGACGCCCAGGAGGTTTTCCCAATAGGCGTCTTCGAGGCGACTGCCCGAGCGGGCAAGCGCCGCGGCCAGGGCCAGCAGGCGTTGGGTATCGCGGGAAAAGCGAGAGGGCGAAGGTGCGGACATATGCAACGGCAAGCGTGAAAGTAATCAATAAGCTAGTGTACCCCCTGTACCCGGGAAAAAGCGCACGGGCGAGGCCGCAGCCTCGCCCGTGCGCGATTCTCCCGCACTGCGGCGAGCCCAGCAGGCGCGCCTTGACGGGGGAAGGGCCGGCACAGACCTCGCGGACCGGGCCGGATCACCGCGTCAGATGCCTACCGTGTCGGCAATCTCGCGGAACTCTTCGATCTGGTCGAAGTTCATGTAGCGATAGATCTGGCTGCTGTTCTCTGCCAGTACGCCCATGTCGGCCATGTATTCCTCGCGCGTGGGGATGCGGCCCAGGCGCGAGCACACTGCGGCCAGCTCCGCCGAACCCAGAAAGACGTTGGAATTCTTGCCCAGGCGGTTCGGGAAGTTGCGCGTGCTGGTGGACATGACTGTGGCGCCTTCTCGCACCTGGGCCTGGTTGCCCATGCACAGCGAGCAGCCCGGCATTTCCATGCGCGCGCCAGCGGTGCCCAACGTGTTGTAATGGCCTTCTTCGGTGAGTTGGTGCTGGTCCATCTTGGTGGGCGGCGCCACCCACAGCTTGGTAGGGATGTCGCGCTTGCCTTCGAGCAGCTTGGACGCCGCGCGGAAGTGGCCGATGTTGGTCATGCAGCTGCCGATGAAGACTTCATCGATCTTGGTGCCGGCGACGTCGGACAGCGTCTTGACGTCGTCGGGATCGTTCGGGCAGGCCACGATGGGCTCGGCGATGTCGGCCAGGTTGATTTCGATCACGGCGGCGTATTCGGCGTCGGCGTCGGGTTCGAGCAGTTGCGGGTCGGCCAGCCAGGCCTCCATGGCTTTGATGCGGCGGCCCAGCGAGCGCTCGTCCTCATAGCCGTTGGCGATCATCCACTTGAGCAGCGTGATGTTGCTGGTGATGTACTCGATGATGGGCGCTTTGTTCAGGCGCACCGTGCAGCCAGCGGCGGAGCGTTCGGCCGAGGCATCGGAAAGTTCGAAGGCCTGTTCGATCTTGAGGTCGGGCAGACCTTCGATTTCGAGGATACGGCCCGAGAAGATGTTCTTCTTGCCCTGCTTTTCGACTGTCAGCAAACCCTGTTTGATGGCATACAGCGGGATGGCATTGACCAGGTCGCGCAGCGTGACGCCAGGCTGAAGTTCACCCTTGAAGCGCACCAGCACCGATTCGGGCATGTCGAGTGGCATGACGCCAGTGGCGGCGGCAAAGGCGACCAGGCCTGAGCCGGCGGGGAAGCTGATGCCGATGGGGAAGCGGGTGTGCGAGTCGCCGCCGGTACCGACGGTATCGGGCAGCAGCATGCGATTGAGCCACGAGTGGATGATGCCGTCGCCGGGGCGCAGGGCGATGCCGCCGCGCGTGCTGATGAAGTTGGGCAGCTCGTGGTGCGTTTTGACGTCTACGGGCTTGGGATAGGCGGCGGTGTGGCAGAACGATTGCATGACCAGGTCGGCCGAGAAGCCCAGGCAGGCCAGGTCTTTCAGCTCGTCGCGCGTCATGGGGCCGGTGGTGTCCTGGCTGCCGACAGACGTCATGCGAGGTTCGCAGTAGGTGCCGGGGCGCACTCCCTTGCCTTCGGGCAGGCCGCATGCACGACCGACCATCTTCTGGGCCAGCGTATAACCCTTGCCGGTGTCTGCCGGGTCGTGTGGAAGGCGGAACAGCGTGGAGGGGGGCAGGCCCAGGGCCTCACGCGCCTTGGCGGTGAGGCCGCGGCCAATGATCAGCGGAATACGGCCGCCCGCGCGGGCTTCGTCGAGCAGCACGTCGGATTTGAGCGAAAACTCGGCGATTACCTTGCCGTCTTTCAGGGCTTTGCCTTCATAGGGCCGCAGCTCGATGACGTCGCCCATGTTCATCTGGGATACGTCGAGTTCGATGGGCAGGGCGCCAGCATCTTCCATGGTGTTGTAGAAGATGGGGGCGATCTTGCTGCCCAGGCACACACCGCCGAAGCGTTTATTGGGCACGTAGGGGATGTCTTCGCCCGTGTGCCAGAGCACCGAGTTGGTGGCGGACTTGCGCGAGGAGCCCGTGCCGACCACGTCACCGACGTAGGCGACCAGATTGCCCTTTGCTTTCAGGCTCTGCAGGAACTTGATGGGGCCGATCTTGCCGGGCTCATCGGGCTCGATGCCGGGGCGCGGGTTTTTGAGCATGGCCAGCGCGTGGAGCGGGATATCGGGCCGGCTCCACGCGTCGGGTGCGGGGGAGAGGTCGTCTGTGTTGGTTTCGCCCGTGACCTTGAAGACGGTGAGCGTCAGGCTTTGCGGTACTTCGGGACGGCTGGTGAACCACTCGGCGTCCGCCCAGCTTTGCAGCACTTCTTGGGCGTACTTGTTGCCCTTTTCGGCCTTTTCGCGGATGTCGTGGAAAGCGTCGAAAATCAGCAGGGTTTTCTTCAGGCCTTCTGCGGCGACGGGTGCCAGCTGGGCATTATCGAGCAAGTCGATCAGGGGGCTGATGTTGTAGCCGCCCAGCATGGTGCCCAGTAGCTCAGTGGCGTGGCGGGCGTCGATGAGACCACAGGTTTCCTTGCCCAGTGCGATGGCGGCCAGATAAGAGGCCTTGACCTTGGCTGCGTCATCGACGCCGGCCGGCACGCGATGCGTGAACAACTCGAGCAGGAATGCATCTTCGCCAGCGGGCGGCGCCTTGAGCAGTTCGATGAGGTCGGCGGTTTGCTGCGCGGTAAGCGGCAGGGGAGGAATACCGGACGCGGCGCGCTCGGCTACGTGTTGGCGATAGGATTCCAGCATGATGTGCCTTTATCGGTAATGAGGATCGGCGCAGGCGCCGGATCCAGGAACCACGAGACTGTGGAAATGCGGTTGATTTATATCGTTATTGTAGAAGCAAAGCACGGGCGCAGGCAAACGTCTTATATCTTATATAAGACTTGCGCGGGCGAGTGTTGCATTCCAGCGAAGGGACGGCGCCGGTTTGGCTGCGTACCAGGGAAGGCATTGCGTGCGGGCGACCCCTTGGTCAGCCCGCCAGGAGATTTTGGTAGTCGGGGTGGCGGCGGATCCAGGCGGCAGCGTAGCTGCACAGCGGCCGAACCACCCAGCCTTGGGCGCGCGCGGTGTCAAGCGCGACCCGGGTGAGATCGCTGGCGATGCCGCGGCCACCCACGGGCGCTGGCACGCCAGTGTGTGTGATGGTCATCACCGCGTCCTGGAGATGGTAATCCAGCACGCACAGAATGCCGTCTTCGGTGTATTCGAAGCGATTGGCATCTGGGTTGTGTTTGATAGACCGGCTCATGGCCTGCTCCTTGTTGCGTTGCAAGGTGCCCGGAATCATGTGCCGGGCGCTGGTTGGGTTAGAGCGTGCCCGCGAGCAGCAAGAGTATCCACAGGGCCACCATGGCAATGATGCCGACGAAACAGCCGCCCCAGAGGCCGAGCAACGGCCATTTGATGCGGGTGGGGATTTTTTCGGGCTGGACGTGCGCCAGCAGACGATTGGCATTGCCGATGATCCAGAAGCGGCTTTTGGGGAAAGTGAGCCGCAGGAAATAGTCGAGCAGGATCGCCAGTCGGATAGGGAAGGGATAGCGATCCCAGGCCTGGTGGTTGAGGTAGGGATGCTGCATGGCCTGGTTGATGAGGCGCAGGCGGAACATCGCCAGGAAAATACCCGACACCAGACAGGTGAACACGCAGGCTACCAGAAGGGTGAAAGCAAAGGGCAGTGCGTAATGAACGAATGTAATCAGCATAGCCGTGTATTTTGCCACAAGCGTTGCCGCGGGCCATTGCGGCCCGCCCAATGATACTTAGTCGGAGGCCAGCTTGCCGCCGCTGGCCCAGTCTTCCCGCTTGACATGCTGAAAGATAACGTCGACCGCTTCCGGCTTGCAGCCCAGGGTGCGGCAAGCGGCTTCGGTGACCGCAGTGACGAATTCGCGTTTCTGCTCAAGCGTGCGGCCTTCGAAAAGCTGGACGTTGATGGTAGGCATCGTGGGAAATCCTCCTTGTGGGTTATAGGCAAAATGGCTTGTTCATGGGCAAGGCATCCCGTCGACTTCGATCGACAGCAGGCAAGCATACCGCACCATGCCGATTCGAGGCGTAGCGGGGCGCGTTCAGGCTATTCACTTGTTCGTTGCGCGGCTGTCGTTCCATAAAAATATTCATGATTCAATAGTTTTCCCGTTAACTATAGTCCTGTATAGTTCAAAATAAACCAGGATCAACAATCAACGATCAAGAAGAGACTAAAGACATCAAGTATCACGAACGATCGTTCAACAACGAGGAGACATGCATGAGGGTATTGAAACGTCGGATGCTGATGGCCGCGACGCTGGGCGCCCTGGCCACCTGTGGCATGGGGGTGGCGCAGGCACAGGAAGCGTGGCCTGCACGGGCAGTGCGGCTGGTTGTGCCGTATCCGGCTGGTGGTGGGACGGACTTCGCCGCCCGTCTGATTGCAGAGCGTTTGTCGGCCAGCCTGGGTCGAGAGGTGATTGTGGAAAACAAGACAGGCGCGTCGGGTTCGATTGGTGCGCAGGCAGTGGCGCAGAGCACGCCCGATGGGTACACCGTTCTGTTCGCTTCGCCGGCCGAGGTGCTGGTCAGCCGTATTGCGGGCCAGAAAACGTCTTACGATCCGGACAAGGATCTGGAGCCGGTCACTCTCGCGGGAGAGCTGCCGCTGGCGATTGTGGTCAACCCGGCCAGCGGCATCGATAGTGTCGAGGCGCTACTGGCGGCATCGAAGAAGCAAGGCGCCGCGCTATCGTATGGAACGCCCGGAACCGGCAGCAGTATGCAGTTTGCGGGAGAACAGCTTAATCTGGCCAGCGGCGGGAAAATACTCCATGTTCCATACCGCGGCGCGGCGCCCGCCGTCGCAGATCTCCTGGGCAACCAGATTCCGGCCGCTGTGGTGGGCCTCCAGCCTGTTTTGGCGGCGCACCGGGCGGGCAAGCTGAAGGTCATCGCCGTGACAGGTGAGAAGCGCACTGCTGTTCTGCCGGATGTGCCCGCCGTGGCGGAGTTGTCGGGGTTTGCGGGCTATCGCTTCACCAACTGGTTCGGGGTTTATGTGCCGCACGGTACGCCCAGGCCCGTGATCGACAAGCTGGCGGATGCCTTTCACGCGGCGCTGAGCACACCCGAACTGCGCAAGAAGCTGGAAGAGCAAGGGATTGAACCCATCGGGAACTCGACTGTGCAATTCCGGCAGTTTCTGGCCGCCGAGAAAGCACGCTATACGAAGGTTCAGAAAGAGAGTGGGATAACGGTCAACTAGATCTGCGCCGTACGCATTGCGGCGCCGCGGATGCCAGCTTGGCGTTCGCGGCACTGGTGCTTGGCGTTCGCATCGGTAGTCGCTGCAGGGCTCGTTAGCCGTCATCATATCTGACAGCACCATCGGCGACGGCGACCGCCAAGGCACCCGGGTGCGGTGCCCTGCCTATTCGCTGAAATATATTGACCGCACCGGGCGCATGCGCCCGGTGCGGGTTCACGGCACGTCAGTCGAAGACGATGGCGGCCCCGGGAGCGGGGCTGAAGCCAAGGTCGCCGCGTTCAATCACCGCTTCACGGCCGCCGTTCTGGGCGAGCAGTTCGGTCTGGCGTTCACGAATGCGTTGGTTGACCTCGTCCGGATCGCAGATCGCCAGCAGGCATTGATGGCATTCATGGAGAGTGCTCAGGTGGGCGGGATCCAGCGCTAGATCGTGGATCTCTTCGGGGTCGGCCTCCAAATCGAACAGCTGGGCTGGATAGTCGACGTAGTAAATATACTTGTAGCGGCCATGGCGAATCATGAATGCGCCTGTGGCCGAGCCCATGCCATGATACTCAGCGACGACGTTGCGGTCGGGCAGGGCGCCGTTGGCGATGTCGAACAGAGACACGCCCGGGTAGCCGCGCGTCAGCGCGGGATCGCGCACGCCAGTGGTCTGCAGAATGAACGGGAAAGCGTCGACGTGGCTGACGGGGGTATCGACCACCACGCCTTTGGGTATATCAGGCCCGGCGATGATCAGGGGTACGCCGGCCGCCTCTTCGAACAGCGTGGATTTGCCCCACATTCCGCGCGTCCCGAGGTTGTCGCCATGATCGCTGGTGTACATGATGTCGGTGTTGGCATCAAGCCCCGTTTCGCGCAGGGCATTCATTACCAGGCCGATATTGTGATCCAGGAATGAGCAAAGGCCGTAGTAGCCCGCCAGAGCCCGTTTGAGCTTTTCTTCGTCGAAATAATCGTCGTAATTGAAACTGCCCCGGTAATCGCGCTGATAGGGATGTTGCGGGCGCTCTTCCTTTCTATACAGCTTGGGCAGTGGTACTTTGCCGTAATACTGATAGTAGAACTCGGGCGGCGCAGTGAGCGGGAAGTGCGGGGCGACGAACGATACGAATAGTACCCACGGCTTGTCGCTGTGCTTGTGCGCTTCTTCGTGCAGCCAGACTTGGGCGCGCGCCGCGATCTCACGATCATAGAAGGTGTACTGGCTTTCGCCCGGGCCGGCCAGATTGGCCATTTTGTAGGCACCCTTGCGCACGGGCAGATCGGAGCGTACCAAGCCCATCAGATCGCCCTTGCCTTCGATGATATGCATGGGGATGATTTCTTCGGAAAAACCGTGGTCCACGCCCATGCCGACGAAGTGCAGCTTGCCGATAGAGACCACGCGGTGCCCACGCTCGCGTAGGATGTGGTGCCAGCTCGGCACCTTGCCGTCATAGGCGTCGGCGTTGTCGGCATAGCCAACCTGGTGGATGTACTTACCCGTCGCGAACGATGCGCGGGCGGGAATGCAGACCGGGCTGGTGCAATATGCAGCGCTGAAACGTGTTCCCGAAGCGGCCAGGGCGTCCAGATTGGGCGTTTTGACCAGGGTGTTGCCGTAGCTGCCCAGGACTTTGGGATTGTGCTCATCCGACATGAACACGATGAGATTTTTGCCTTGTTTCACGATGTCGTCCTCTTTCCGTGCAGGTGTATTTTCATTTATGAACTATATAGTACTATAGTACATAAGCGTTTCCGATTTTTCCAGAGGAATTTTCAGACTGCCTCCACGATTGTTGTGGATTTGTCGTTATCGGGAGCGAAAGGGGAGGGGTACGCAAGAGGGGCAACCAGTGCAACGGACCCGACGAACAAAAAAACCGGGCGCGGGGGATAACCCCCGCGCCCGGTTGGCGTGCTCGCGCCGATCCCGGCGTGGTGCGACGATATCAGATGACGAACATGTCTACATATTCGTGCACAGGCATTGCTTCGAGTTTCTTCTGATCCAGCGACACATCGAGAATGCGCTGCTGCTGCTTGGTCGGAAAATGACGCGCCAGGTTCGTACGGAATTTTTCCTCAAGCAGCGGGATGCCTTCGGCGCGGCGGCGCTTGTGGCCGATCGGGTATTCACGCACCAACTCGTCGAGCTTGCTGCCATCGTTGAACTCGACCGTCAGTGCGTTGGCGATGGAGCGTTTTTCGGGGTCGTGGTAGTCCGCGGTAAAGGCTGGGTCTTCCACGCATTCCATCTTGGCGCGCAGCGCGTCGATGCGCGGATCGGCAGCCACGGCGTCTTCGTAGTCGGACGCAGTCAGGCGCCCGAAAATAATGGGCACCGCCACCATGTACTGTACGCAGTGGTCGCGGTCGGCGGGGTTGTTGAGCGGGCCCTTTTTGTCGATGATGCGGATGCAGGCTTCGTGGGTGCGGATGGTGATCTTGCGGATGTCGGCGTCGGTCTTGCCCGATGCCTTGAGCGTTTCATGGATCTGCATGGCCAACTCCACCGCCGTTTGCGAGTGAAATTCGGCCGGGTAAGAGATCTTGAACAGCACATTCTCCATCACGTAGCTGCCGTAGGGGCGCTGGAATTTGAAGGACTGGCCGCGGAACAGGGCGTCATAGAAGCCCCAGGTCTTGGCGGTGAGCACGGATGGATAACCCATTTCGCCGGTACGCGCGATCAGGGCCAGGCGCACGGCGCGGCTGGTGGCGTCGCCCGCCGCCCAGCTCTTGCGGCTGCCGGTGTTGGGGGCGTGGCGGTAGGTGCGCAGGCTTTGGCCGTCCACCCATGCCAGCGACACGGCGTTGATAATTTCCTCGCGGTTCAGGCCGAGCATCTGCGACACGACTGCGGTGGACGCCACCTTGACCAAGACGACGTGATCCAGCCCCACTTTGTTGAACGCGTTCTCCAGCGCAATGCAGCCCTGGATTTCGTGCGCCTTGATCATGCCGGTGAGCACGTCGCGCATGGTGAGCGGCGCCTTGCCGGCCGCGACAGCTGTGCGCGACAGCCAATCGGCCATGGCCAGGATGCCGCCCAGATTATCCGAGGGATGACCCCATTCGGCGGCCAGCCAGGTGTCATTGAAATCGAGCCAGCGGATCATAACGCCGATATTGAACGCTGCCTGCACCGGGTCGAGCTGGAACTGCGTACCGGGCACCTTGGCGCCGTTGGGGACAATGGTGCCGGG
Source organism: Pusillimonas sp. TS35 (assembly GCF_009857885.1). Taxonomy (GTDB): domain Bacteria; phylum Pseudomonadota; class Gammaproteobacteria; order Burkholderiales; family Burkholderiaceae_B; genus Allopusillimonas; species Allopusillimonas lactea. The sequence goes on from NZ_WWER01000005.1 coordinate 251,439, forward strand.
CACGATGGGGCCGAGCAGCTTGGTGCAGGCAGGGTACGCCATGCCTTCGAAACCGCAGCCCAATGCGTCGATCATGGAGTGGCGGGCAGTTTCGTAGGCCAGGGTGCTGGTGATCTGGTAATCGAGCACGTAGTCGACGATATCGACCAGAACCTGATCGGGAGCGGGGCGGACGTTGGAAATAGGCGCAGACATAATAATTCCTGTGTTGCTGGATAGATAAAGACGAGGCATCGCCGCAGGCGTCTATGTCTGCGGCGATGCGAATATGGACATACTGCGAGCACTACAAATGCGCGGATACTGCGATTACTTCGGATGATTCAGGTAGTGCGCACCAGACGCAAGGCTTTGCTGTCCTAGAACGTGTCGCCGGGAACGCGGACCCAGCCTTCCATCAATATGCGCGCGCTGCGACTCATGATTGCTTTGCGCACCACCCACTGGCCATTTTCTTTTGCTGCCTGAGCGCCAACGCGCAAGGTGCCGGATGGATGACCGAAGCGCACCGCTTCGCGATCGCCGCCGCCGGCAGCCAGATTGACCAGCGTCCCGGGAACAGCTGCGGCGGTGCCGATGGCAACGGCGGCGGTGCCCATCATGGCGTGGTGCAGTTTGCCCATGGACAGTGCCCGCACCAATAAATCGATGTCGCCGGCGGCGATCTGTTTACCGCTGGAAGCGACATAATCAGCCGGTGGTGCGACAAATGCAACTTTGGGCGTGTGCTGGCGCTGCGCCGCCTCATCCAGGTGCTTGATCAGCCCCATGCGCAACGCGCCGTAGGCTCGCAGGGTTTCGAACCTGGCCAATGCGCCGGGATCGCCATTGATAGCCTCCTGCAGCTCCGTGCCGGTATAGCCGATGTCCGTCGCGTTCACAAATACAGTCGGAATGCCGGCGTTGATCAGCGTAGCCTTGATCTTGCCGATCCCGGGTACGTCGAGTTCATCCACGAGATTACCCGTGGGAAACATGGCACCGCCCCCGTCGCCATCATCGGCGGCAGGATCCATGAATTCAAGCTGAACTTCGGCTGCCGGGAACGTCACACCATCGAGTTCGAAATCACCTGTCTCCTGCACCTGTCCGTCTACAACGGGCACGTGCGCGACAATCGTCTTGCCGATGTTGGCCTGCCAGATGCGTACGGTAACCATACCGTCGCGCGGAATGCGTGCAGACTCGATGAAGCCATTGCTGATGGCATAAGGGCCCACCGCCGACGACAGGTTGCCACAGTTGCCGCTCCAGTCCACGAATGGTTTGTCGATGGATACCTGGCCGAAGAGATAGTCGACGTCGTGATCGGGCCGGCTGCTCTTGGCAATGATGACTGCCTTGCTGGTACTGGAGGTGGCCCCGCCCATGCCGTCGGTCTGCTTGCCGTAGGGATCAGGACTACCAATGACGCGCAGCAGCAGGGCGTCGCGCGCCTGGCCGGGTTTTTGCGCGGCCTCGGGCAGATCCTGCAGGCGGAAGAACACGCCTTTGCTGGTACCGCCGCGCAGATAGGTGGCGGGTATTTTGATTTGCGGTGGGTGTGCCATGGTTGCAGTGATGCCAATTAGCGTTGGGCGGCGGCCGATTTGCCGGCAGCCGCCGAGGATTCGAGAAAGTCTCGCGCAAAGCGCTGCAGCACGCCGCCGGCCTCGTAGATGGACACTTCCTCGGCCGTATCAAGGCGACAGGTGACGGGCACATCAATGCGCTCGCCGTTGCGGCGGTGGATGACCAGCGTCAGCTTGGCCCGTGGTGCGGGCGTGCCCTCGACATCATAGGTTTCTGTGCCGTCAATGCCCAGGGTCTTGCGGTTGGTGCCAGGCAGGAATTCCAGCGGCAGCACGCCCATGCCGACCAGATTGGTGCGGTGGATGCGTTCGAAACCCTCCGCGGCGATGGCTTCCACGCCAGCCAGGCGCACGCCCTTGGCGGCCCAGTCGCGCGAAGAGCCCTGGCCGTAGTCGGCCCCGGCCACAATGATCAGCGGCTGTTTGCGCTCCATATAAGTTTCGATGGCTTCCCACATGCGGGTCACCTTGCCCTCGGGCTCGACGCGGGCCAGCGAACCCTGCTTCACCTCGCCGTTCTCGCGCACCATCTCATTGAGCAGCTTGGGGTTCGCAAAGGTGGCGCGCTGCGCGGTGAGGTGGTCGCCCCGGTGTGTGGCGTAGGAGTTGAAGTCTTCCTCGGGCAGGCCCATCTTCGCCAGGTACTCGCCCGCCGCGCTGTTGGCGAGGATGGCATTGGACGGAGACAGGTGATCGGTGGTGATGTTGTCGCCCAGCACAGCCAGCGGCCGCATGCCTTTGAGCGTGCGCTCGCCCGCCAGTGCGCCTTCCCAGTAGGGCGGGCGGCGGATGTAGGTGCTCATCGGCCGCCATTCATAGAGCGGGCTGATTTGTTCATTGCTGCGCACGCCGGCGCCGAACATGGGTTCGTACACCTTGCGGAAGTAGTCGGGTTTGACGCTGGCCGCGACGATGGCGTCGATTTCGGCGTCGGTGGGCCAGATATCTTTGAGCCTGACCGGCTTTCCTTCGCGGTCTGTGCCGAGCACGTCTTTCTCGATATCGAAGCGTATCGTGCCTGCGATGGCGTAAGCGACGACCAGCGGCGGCGAGGCCAGGAAGGCCTGCTTGGCATAGGGGTGAATGCGGCCATCGAAGTTGCGGTTGCCTGACAGAACCGCCGTGGCGTACAGGTCGCGCTCAATGACTTCTTTCTGGATCGCCGGATCGAGCGCGCCGCTCATGCCGTTGCACGTCGTACAGGCAAAGCCGACAATGCCAAAGCCCAATTGCTCCAGCTCGGGCAGCAAGCCCGCGTCTTCCAGATAAAGCTGTACCGCCTTGGAGCCGGGCGCGAGCGAGGTTTTCACCCAGGGCTTGCGTGTCAGGCCGCGTGCGTTGGCGTTGCGCGCCAGGAGCCCGGCGGCAATCACATTGCGAGGGTTGCTGGTGTTGGTGCAACTGGTGATGGCGGCAATGATCACCGCGCCGTCGGGCATCAGCCCTGGCTCGTTCTCGACCTTGCCGGCGATGCCACGCGCGGCCAGTTCAGAGGTTGGCACCCGGCGATGCGGGTTGGACGGGCCGGCAATGTTGCGCACAACGGTGGACAGGTCGAACTTCAGCACGCGCTCGTATTCGGCGCTGCGCAGGCTGTCGGCCCACAGGCCGGCCTGCTTGGCGTAGGTTTCCACCAGCCTGATCTGTTCATCGTCGCGGCCCGTCAGGCGCAGGTAGTCGATGGTCTGTTTGTCGATGTAGAACATCGCCGCCGTGGCGCCGTATTCGGGCGTCATGTTGGAAATGGTGGCGCGGTCGCCCAGCGTCAGGCTGGCGGCGCCCTCGCCGTAGAACTCCAGATAGGATGACACCACCTTTTGCTGCCGCAGGAATTCGGTCAGTGCCAGAACCAGGTCGGTGGCGGTGGTGCCCGCCGCCAGCCGGCCCGTCAGTTCGACCCCGATGATATCGGGCAGGCGCATCCACGACGCGCGGCCGAGCATCACGCTTTCCGCTTCCAGGCCGCCCACGCCGATGGCAATCACGCCCAGCGCATCCACATGCGGCGTGTGGCTGTCTGTGCCCACCAGCGTGTCAGGAAAGGCCACGCCGTCGCGGGCCTGGATGACCGGCGACATACGCTCCAGATTGATCTGGTGCATGATGCCATTGCCCGGCGGGATGACGTCGACGTTCTTGAACGCCTTTTTCGTCCAGTTGATGAAGTGGAAGCGGTCGTCGTTGCGGCGGTCTTCGATGGCGCGGTTCTTGGCAAAGGCATCTTTGTCGTAGCCCCCGTATTCCACTGCCAGCGAGTGGTCAACAATCAGTTGGGTGGGTACGACGGGGTTTACTTGCGAAGGGTCGCCGCCTTTGTCGGCAATTGCATCGCGCAAGCCAGCCAGGTCTACCAATGCTGTCTGGCCAAGAATGTCGTGGCACACCACGCGCGCCGGATACCACGGGAAATCCAGCTCTCGCTTGCGGTCGATAATCTGGCGCAGCGCATCCGTCAGTATGGCCGGATCGCAGCGGCGCACCAGGTTCTCGGCCAGCACGCGCGAGGTATAGGGCAGGGTGGCATAAGCGCCCGGCCGGATGGCATCGACCGCCTCGCGCGTGTCGAAGTAATCCAGCCCGGAGCCTGGCAGGGGTTTGCGGTATGCAGTGTTCATGGTGTGCGAAAAACAGAAATGGTCAGTGCGGGTGGCCGCCGGATGCGCGGGTGCCGGCGGCCTGCGCAAGGCGGCCGGCACGTGGCGCGCGGTGTGGAGTGCGCAGCGCTTATTTGCGCTGGCGCAGCGGCACGAACTTCTTGTCTTCGGGGCCGACGTAGTTTGCGGTGGGCCGGATGATTTTGTTGTCGACGCGCTGCTCGATGATATGCGCCGACCAGCCGGCCGTGCGTGCGATCACGAACAGCGGCGTGAACATGGCCGTGGGCACGCCCATCATGTGGTACGACACGGCGGAGAACCAGTCCAGGTTGGGGAACATTTTCTTGATGTCCCACATCACGGTTTCAAGGCGTTCCGCGATGTCGAACATCTTCATGCTGCTTTGTGTCTTGGAGAGCTTGCGGGCCACTTCCTTGATCACTTTGTTGCGCGGGTCGGAAACCGTGTAGACCGGATGGCCAAAGCCAATGACGACCTCTTTGTTTTCCACCCGGCGGCGAATGTCGGCCTCGGCTTCGTCGGGGGTTTCGTAGCGTTTCTGGACCTCGAAGGCGACCTCGTTGGCGCCGCCATGCTTAGGCCCGCGCAGTGCGCCGATGCCGCCAGCGATGGCGGAGTACATGTCGGAGCCTGTGCCTGCAATGACGCGGCTGGCGAAGGTGGACGCATTGAACTCGTGTTCGGCGTAGAGAATCAGCGACGTGTGCATGGCCCGCACCCACTCGTCACTGGGCTTTTCGCCGTGCAGCAGGTGCAGGAAGTGCCCGCCTATGCTGTCGTCGTCAGTCTGGACGTCAATGTAGCGGCCATTGTGGCTGAAGTGGTACCAGTACAGCAAGGCCGAACCCAGGCTGGCCATCAGGCGGTCGGCGATGTCGCGTGCATCGGGCAGGTTGTGATCGTCTTTCTCGGGCAGCACGCAGCCAAGCACGGACACCGCGGTGCGCATGACATCCATCGGGTGGCTGGCGGCAGGCAGCGCTTCAAGGGCTGACTGAAGCTGTGCCGGCAGGCCGCGCAGCTTGCGCAACTTGGCCTTGTAGGCTGCCAGCTCGCTCTTGGTGGGCAGCTTGCCGTGCACCAGCAGGTGAGCCACTTCTTCAAACTCGCAGGTGTCGGCGATGTCGAGAATGTCGTAGCCGCGGTAGTGCAGATCGTTGCCGCTGCGGCCTACCGTGCACAGCGCGGTATTGCCGGCGACCACGCCCGACAGTGCGACCGACTTCTTGGGCTTGGGCCCGGCCGCCGGAGCGGCGGCCGACTGGCTGGAGACTTGCTGTTCCGCGGCGGCCTGGGCCGCTTGCGTCGATTTTGCTGCTCTTGCTGCACGTGTTGCCATGTCTCAACTCCTGGGTTAACTAAGAATCCTGAAGCCCGCCCGGACGTCGTCTGGCGGGACGAAAAATGCGCTGGCCAAACATTTGAAGAATAGCCGAATAACGCGTGGGTGGGCGCGTCGGCGCTCCGGCGCGCGTACCTTGCCGTATCGGTAATGCCGGCGCTCATTCCGGCATGCGCCGACTTATTGGCCGCCCTTGTTCTGCTGGAACAGGGCATCCAGGCGTGATTCGAACGCGTGGTAGCCGATACGGTCGTACAGTTCGTCGCGCGTCTGCATCATGTCGAGCACGTTCTTTTGATGACCGTCGCGGCGGATGGCTTCGTATACGGTTTCGGCCGCCTTGTTCATGGCGCGGAAGGCAGATAACGGATAGAGAACAATATCCACGCCGACGCCCGCCAGTTCGTCGCGGGTAAACAGCGGCGTCTTGCCGAATTCGGTGATGTTGGCGAGGATGGGGACGTTCAATTCTTTCTTGAAACGCTCATAAGTGGCCAGGTCATACGAGGCTTCCGCAAAAATGCCGTCGGCGCCGGCTTCTACGCATGCGCGCGCACGGTCGAGTGCCTTGTCCACGCCTTCGACCGCGATGGCGTCTGTGCGGGCGATGATGAAGAAGCTGTCATCGGTGCGCGCATCGACGGCGGCCTTGATGCGATCCACCATCTCGCCGGCGGAAACGATTTCTTTGCCGGGTCGGTGGCCGCAGCGCTTGGCGCCGACCTGGTCTTCGATGTGGCAGGCGCCGGCCCCGAACTTGATCAGGCTTTTGATGGTGCGGGCGATGTTGAATGCCGAGGGGCCAAAGCCGGTATCGATGTCTACCATCAGTGGCAGGTCACAGACATCGGTGATGCGGCGAATGTCGGTAAGTACGTCATCCAGCGTGTTGATGCCAAGATCGGGCAGGCCCAGCGAGCCCGCGGCCACGCCGCCACCCGACAGGTAAATGGCGCGATAGCCGGCGCGTTTGGCCAGCAGCGCATGGTTGGCGTTGATGGCGCCGATCACCTGCAGGGGCTGTTCTTCACGGAGTGCCTGGCGAAATCGCGCGCCGGCTGTAGCGAGTGTCGAAGTGGGTGTGGTCACGGTAAGGTCCTTGTCTTGCGGTGTGTTGTCGTGTGATGAGCGTCGTGTGTGCATACTGCGGCACTTTGCCCGCTGCGGAAGCCCGGCGCGCATCGCGTTCAATCAGTGGCGCATCAGCTGTTGGTAGCCTCTAGTAAGCAAAGGGCATGCCAGTTTGAATGACTGGCCGCCCAGCGGGGTGGTGGGGGCGCCGCACCCGGTGTAATGCATTGATTGGAAAGGATATGGTGCTTGCGTGCAAGCGGAATCGCTGTGCAAGGTGCTGATGGGCGAACGGTAGATGCATGCGGGCAATTTATTGTGTTTCATTTATGGAATAATAATGTTTCACTTCCGTTTCAAGGGCGTTTCAAGCTTCGTGGCGCTTCAGGCGCGCTGGTTTCCGTGCATTCAGGCATAAAAGGTAAGTTATATATGGCTGCTGTTTTCGCTCCCACCCCCGATGCGCGGCTACGCCTGGTTGCCGTAGGCATGCACGAAGTGCGGCTATTGTTTGAGGCGCTGGCGCCGCAATACAGTACGGTGGCCGAGATCGCGGTGCTCGACAAGGCATATGGCGAGGCAGTGGACGGCATCACGGCCATGCGCCAGGCCCGCCGCATCGACGCCATTGTGTCTGCGGGCTCCAACGGCACGTTCCTGCGCCAGCATCTGGATATCCCCGTGGTGCTAGTCAAGGCGGGCGGGCTCGATATGCTTCGCGGTTTGGCGCAGGCATCCCGGGATGCCCGGCGCATTGCGCTGGTGTCCTATGGCTCGGTACCCACCGAGCTGCGTCATTTCAACGAGCTATTCTCCCTGGCGCTCGAATTGCGTGCCTACACCACAGAAGACGAAGCCGAAGCCTGTGTGCGCGAATTGCTGGCGCTGGGGGTGGATGCAGTCGTCGGCCATGGCCTGGTTGTTGACCTCGCGCGCTCCTACGGCATGGAAGGCATTCTGTTGTATTCGCAGGGCGCCGTGCGTGAGGCGATTGAAGATGCGATTGAGGTGGCACGCATTTCGCGCCTGGAAGCCGCCCGGCGTGACAAGCTCAACAGCATCCTGGGCAGGCTGCGCGACGGTGTGATTGCGGTTGACCTGGAAGAGCGGGTTGAAACGGTCAACCCTGCCATGACGGTGCTGATCGGCCAGCCTGCCGAAGCGGTGGTGGGGCGGCGCCTGAGCAGCGTGAACACCGCCCTGAGCCTGCAAGAGACCCTGCGCACCGGCCAGCCCGATGTGGAGTGCGTGGCGCAGTTGGGCGGGAAGACAGTGGTGCTCAGCCGCCTGCCCGTGCTGGAGCAGGGCAGGCAAACGGGCGCGGTATTGGTCTGCCAGGACCCGGTGGCCATTCAGCGGCTAGATCGCAGCTTGCGCTCGCGCAGCCGCCCGCGCACCAATACGGCCCGCTACGGATTGGACCAGATTATTGGCGAGAGCCCGGCTACCGCGCGCGTGCGCGATCATGCCCGCGTCTGTGCGCGCCATGACGCGACTGTGCTCATCAGTGGCGAAAGTGGCACGGGCAAGGAGCTGCTGGCGCAAGGCATTCACAACGCCAGCGCGCGGCGTGCGCAGCCTTTTGTGGCGATCAACTGTGCCGCATTTCCGGATGCGCTGCTCGAGAGCGAGTTGTTCGGTTATGTCGACGGCGCTTTCACGGGGTCAAGCCGTGGCGGAAAAATTGGCCTTTTCGAGGCGGCGCATACCGGCACCATTTTTCTGGACGAAATCGGCGAAATGCCGCTGTCGCTGCAGACGCGTCTGCTGCGGGTGCTGCAGGAGCGCGAGATTCTGCGTATTGGCGCCACCGAACCCACTCCTGTGGATGTGCGGGTCATTGCCGCTACGCACCAGGACCTGGGCAGTCTGGCGCGCAATGGCCGCTTTCGCGGCGATCTGTACTACCGCTTGAACATCTTGCGCCTGGAACTGCCGCCCCTGCGGGCGCGCCAGGGCGATGTGCCGCTGCTGGCCGCGCATTTGCGCGACAAGATCGCAGCGCGCCTGCGCACGGCCGATCCGTCGCCCGGGACGGCGGCCGCCCGCGATGCCATGGTGCGCGCCATTGTCGAGGCGTCAAAAAACTATGCCTGGCCGGGCAATATCCGTGAGCTGGAAAACCTGATCGAGCGTGCGATGGTGTTTTACGAGCCGGTGGGTGGGGGCGGTGGCGATGCGGCCCGCGCTGCACTGCGCAATATCGCGCCTGAACTATTTGTGCCGGCAGGAGCAAGCGAGCAAGCAGCGGCAATGGTTATGGGCGACGCGGCCGTGTCCTTCGCGTTTGCCGCTGGTGGTGCGTCACAGCTAAACGCTGGGCGTGTTTTGCGGGATGAGGAGCCAGGCAGCGAGGGTGGCATGCACGCCGATCTGCGCAGCAGCCGAGACGCGGCAGAAAGGGTGCGCATCCTGGCGGCGCTCGACGCATGCGGCGGCAACCGTGAGCAGGCTGCGGTGGCGTTAGGCATCAGCCGCACCACACTGTGGCGCAAACTGCGGTCGTATACGTAGCGGCAGTAGAGGCGCCCTATGTATGTGACGCCCAGTTCGAGAAGGCTGGAAAATCGCGGGCCACCGAGACAGCGCCGCGGCATAAAAAAACGGGCAATGAGGGATGCCTCATTGCCCGTATCCTGCGCTTCGCACACCGTTTCTGGTGTGCGGACGCAAACGTGCTGCTTTACTTCAGCAGCTCTTGAACGCCTTCGCGTTCTTCAAGCAGCTCGTTCAGCGTGAAGTCCATGCGCTCGCGCGAGAAAGCGTCGATCTCCAGGCCTTCGACACGCTTGTATTCGCCATTTTCGGTGATGACGGGCACACCGTAGATGATGCCTTCGGGGATGCCGTAGGAGCCGTCGGAGGGAATGCCCATGGTGACCCATTTGCCGTTCGAGCCCAGCACCCAGTCGCGCACGTGATCAATGGCGGCATTGGCGGCCGATGCGGCCGACGACAAGCCGCGCGCCTGAATGATGGCCGCGCCGCGCTTGCCCACTGTGGGGATGAAGGTGTCGCGGTTCCATTGATCGTCGTTGATCAGCTTGGCCAGGCTTTGGCCGCCAACAGTGGCGAAGCGGATGTCGGGGTACATCGTGGGCGAATGGTTGCCCCAGACGATGAGTTTTTCGATGTCGGCCACGGGTTTACCGGACTTGGCTGCCAGTTGCGACAGGGCACGATTGTGGTCCAGGCGCAGCATGGCGGTGAAGTTCTTGGCGGGCAGGTCGGGCGCGGACTTCATGGCGATGTAGGCATTGGTGTTGGCGGGGTTGCCGACCACCAGCACCTTGACGTTGCGGCTGGCGACCTCGTTCAGGGCCTTGCCTTGCTCGGTGAAGATCTGTGCGTTGACGTGCAGGAGATCCTTGCGCTCCATGCCCGGGCCGCGGGGGCGTGCGCCGACCAGCAGGGCGACGTCGACATCCTTGAAGGCTTCGCGCGGATCGCTGTGTGCCGACATGCCGGCCAGCAGCGGGAAAGCGCAATCGTCCAGTTCCATCATCACGCCCTTGAGCGCGGCCTGGGCCTTCTCGTTGGGGATTTCGAGCAGCTGGAGGATGACAGGCTGGTCTTTGCCGAGCATTTCGCCCGATGCGATACGGAACAGCAGTGCATAGCCGATCTGGCCGGCCGCGCCGGTGACGGCCACGCGCATGGCGGGTTTGGACATTGAGAATCTCCCGATATTGGATGAGGAATCGACGCTACATTTAGCGATGTAAGGACAGCCGCCAGTTTAATTCTTTTGGCGCGAAACGTCGGTGCATCGTTATGCGCAAACAGCCAAAAAGAGTAGCGAATAATTGTGCCGTGGTCAAACGTCTTATGTCTTATATAAGACAGAAGAGTGTTAGACAGAAATGCGTCAACATGCGAAAATTATAAAGTTTGCTCAGCCTGGATAGAAACATGTCCGATTCCCCCCAACCAGATCGTAGCCTTGCGCACGATCGCTCTGCCGGCAGCGCGGCCTTCAGCCCGCTCTACCAGCAGATCAAGGCCTTGCTGCTGCAAAGCCTTGACCGGGGTGAATGGAAGCCCGGCGAAGCCATCCCCAGCGAACTCGACCTTGCCGCACGCTTCCAGGTCAGCCAGGGCACTGTGCGTAAGGCAATCGACGAACTCGCGGCCGAAAACCTGTTGCTGCGCCGGCAGGGCAAGGGTACATTCGTGGCCACTCATCACGAGGCCCGTGTACGCTTCCGTTTCCTGCGCCTCACGCCCGACGACGGGCGCCAGAGTGTCTCGGGCAGCCGTATCCTCGACTGCCGCCGCATCAAGGCGCCGGCCGACATTGCCGCACTGCTCGACCTGCGCAACGGCGACCCGGTTGTAAATGTACGCCGCGTCTTGTCATTCGACGATGCGCCCACCATACTTGACGACATCTGGCTGCCCGGCGCCGTGTTCAAGGGGCTCACAGCCGATTCGCTCGAGCGCTACCGCAGCCCGCTTTACGCCTTGTTCGAAAGCGAGTTTGGCGTCAGCATGGTGCGTGCCGAAGAAAAAATCAAGGCCGTTTCCGCCACCGAAGAGCAGGCCGCGCTACTGCAGGTGGCGCCGGGCACCTCCCTGCTGCGTGTCGAACGCGTCTCCTTCACCTACGGCGACCGGCCCATGGAAGTGCGGCGCGGCCTTTATCTCACCGAACGGTTCCACTATCGAAACAGCTTGAATTAACTCGGCGCGCCGGGTGGTCATTTGATACCACCCCGCCAAATCGGTGAAAATACCGGTTGCCATTTGTCGTACCGATTACGTTTGTTTAACTCGAGGCCATTATGTCCGACTCTGCCACCAAGCCGCGTCCGCAGTACCGCAATCTAAGCGTGTCGCAGCTCATGTCCTATCGCCTGCCGCTGGCCGGCAAGTCTTCGATTCTCCACCGCGTCAGCGGCGCGCTGATCTTCCTCTGTATTCCTCTGGTGATCCTGCCGCTGTTGTCGGCCAGCCTCACGTCGCCCGAAAGCTTTGCCGGGATCAGCGCCTGGGTGTCCAGCCCGATCTGCAAGATCATCCTGCTGGCCCTGATCTGGGGTTTCCTGCATCACTTCTGCGCAGGCATTCGCTACCTGGTGCTCGATCTGCACATCGGCAACGACAAGCATACCGCGCAGAAATCCGCAGGTATCGTGTTCGGCGTCAGCCTCGCCCTGACGCTGGTTTTCGGTCTTAAACTGTTTGGGGCCTGGTAATGGCAAAAGAACTCACTGGCACAAAGCGCCTTGTCGTGGGCGCACACTACGGCACGATCGATTTCCTCGTTCAGCGCGTCACCGCCATCATCATGGCGGTGTACACCGTCGTACTTGGGCTGGGCATTCTGTTCACCCCCGAGCTCAACTTCGAAAGCTGGCGCAAGTTGTTTTCCTTCACCTGGGGCGCATTGCCCGTCGGCCAACTGCTCGCAACGCTCGCCTTCCTGGCAGTGTGCTGGCATGCCTGGATCGGCGTGCGCGACATCTGGATGGACTACGTCCGCGGCGCAGGTCTGCGCCTGTTCCTGCAGGTGCTCACGGTCCTCTGGCTAGTGGCCTCGATCGTCTTTTTCGCAAAAATTATCTGGAGTCTATAAGCCGTGGCTGCTGTCAATACTTCCTTACCACGCCGCCAGTTTGATGTAGTGGTCGTGGGCGCCGGCGGAGCCGGCATGCGTTGCTCCCTTCAACTCGCGCAGGCAGGCCTGTCCGTGGCCGTGCTGTCCAAGGTGTTCCCTACGCGCTCGCACACGGTGGCCGCGCAGGGCGGCGTCAGTGCCTCGCTGGGCAACATGAGCGAAGACAACTGGTACTGGCACATGTACGACACCGTCAAGGGGTCTGATTGGCTGGGCGACCAGGACGCCATCGAATTCATGTGCCGCGAAGCGCCCCATGCCGTCTACGAGCTTGAGCACTTTGGCATGCCCTTCGACCGCAACGCCGACGGCACCATTTACCAGCGTCCCTTCGGCGGCCACACCGCCAACTTCGGCGAAAAGCCCGTCCAGCGCGCCTGTGCAGCGGCCGACCGCACCGGTCACGCCATGCTGCACACGCTGTACCAGCGCAACGTTGCCGCTCGCACCAAGTTCTTCGTTGAATGGATGGCGCTCGACCTGCTGCGCAACGAAGCCGGCGATGTGCTGGGTGTCACCGCCCTCGAAATGGAAACCGGCGACATCTACGTGCTTGAAGCCAAGCAGACCGTGCTGGCAACCGGCGGCGCCGGCCGTATCTGGGCCGCATCCACCAATGCCTTCATCAATACCGGCGACGGCCTGGGCATGGCGGCGCGTGCCGGCATCGCGCTCGAAGACATGGAGTTCTGGCAGTTCCACCCGACCGGCGTGGCCGGCGCGGGCGTGCTGATCACCGAAGGCGTGCGCGGCGAAGGCGGCATCCTGCTCAACAAAGACGGCGAACGCTTCATGGAGCGCTACGCGCCCACCCTGAAAGACCTCGCGCCGCGCGACTTCGTGTCGCGCTCGATGGACCAGGAAATCAAAGAAGGCCGCGGTTGCGGTGACGGCAGCTACGTCACGCTCAAGCTCGATCACCTGGGCGCCGAGACCATCATGAAGCGCCTGCCTTCGATCCGCGAGATCGCCATCAAGTTCGCCAACGTCGATCCGATCAAAGAACCGATTCCGGTCGTGCCCACCATCCACTACCAGATGGGCGGCATCCCCACCAATATCTACGGCCAGGTCATGAACTGGGTCAATGGCGAAAGCAAGCCGATCCAGGGCCTGTATGCCATCGGCGAATGCGCCGCCACCTCCGTGCACGGCGCCAACCGCCTGGGCACCAATTCGCTGCTTGACCTGATCGTGTTCGGCCGTTCCGCCGGCAATCACATCGTCGGCACGCACCCCGAGCGCCAGCACTCGCACCAGAGCATCCCCCAGTCGTCCATCGATCAGTCGCTGGCCCGCGTCGACCGCCTCGAAACCCGCACGTCGGGCGAGAACGTCTACGAGGTGCACAACGCCATGCGCAACAGCATGCAGGCGCACTGCGGTGTGTTCCGCACGCTCAAGCTGCTCAACGAAGGCGTGTCCGACATGGAAGAAATCGCCAAGCGCGTCGCGAACGTCTACTTCAAGGACAAGTCCAAGGTGTGGAACACCGCGCGTATGGAAGCGCTCGAGTTGGAAAACATGATCGAAGTGGCGCGCGCCACCACGAAGTCGGCGGCCAACCGTACTGAAAGCCGCGGCGCACATGCGCTCGACGACCACCCCGAGCGCGACGACGAGAACTGGCTGCGCCACACGCTATGGTTCTCCGAGGGCAGCCGCCTTGAATACAAGCCTGTGCAGATGAAGCCGATGACTGTCGAGAGCTTCCCGCCCAAGGCCCGGACCTTCTAAGCAGGATAGTGAAATGAGCGAAAAACGTATCGTCAAGTTTGAAATCTACCGCTACGATCCCGATAAGGACGAGCGCCCTTATATGCAGAAGCTCGAGGTCGAGCTGCAGCCCACCGACAAGATGCTGCTTGATGCGCTGGTGCGCATCAAGAGCGATGTCGACGACAGCCTGGCGCTGCGCCGCTCCTGCCGCGAAGGCGTGTGCGGCTCCGACGCCATGAACATCAACGGCAAGAACGGCCTGGCCTGCATCACCAACCTGCGCGACCTGAAGCAGCCTATCGTTCTGCGTCCGCTGCCCGGCCTGCCCGTGGTGCGCGACCTGATCGTCGACATGACGCACTTCTTCAACCAGTATCATTCGATCAAGCCGTTCCTGATCAATGATGCGCCGCCGCCCGAGCGCGAACGCCTGCAGTCGCCCGAAGCCCGCGAAGAACTCGATGGGCTGTACGAGTGCATTCTGTGCGCATGCTGCTCCACGGCCTGCCCGTCTTTCTGGTGGAACCCCGACAAGTTCGTGGGCCCCGCGGGCTTGCTGCAGGCTTACCGCTTCATCGTGGACTCGCGCGACGCCGCCACCGGTGAGCGCCTTGACAACCTCGAGGATCCGTACCGCCTGTTCCGCTGCCACACCATCATGAACTGCACCGATGTCTGTCCCAAGGGTCTGAACCCGTCCGCAGCCATCGGCAAGATCAAGGAAATGCTGGTCCGTCGCACCATCTAGCAGGCAGAATCACCCATGAAACAACTGTCCGAACTCGAACGCGCGCGGTTGCGCTGGCGAGCCCGCCGCGGCTTGCTGGAGAACGATCTGATCATTACGCGGTTTCTCGATCGTTACGAGGCATCGTTGACCGATGAAGACGTTTCCGCGTTGACGCTGCTGTTCGATATGGGGGACAACGAACTGCTCGACATCCTGCTTGGCCGTTCACAGCTGGAAGGCTGTTATGACATCCCTCCGCTGCACAGGATGATCAAGCAGATGCAAGAGTCGTAATTTATAAGGAAGCTACTAATGCAATTGTCAGACAAGAAGGCGACGCTGTCGTTCACCGACGGCAGCCCATCAATCGAGTTTCCGGTCTACCAGGGTACGGTAGGGCCAGACGTCATCGACATTCGCAAGCTCTACGGTCAGAGCGGGATGTTCACCTACGATCCCGGTTTTCTCTCGACAGCCTCGTGCGAATCGGGCATTACCTATATCGACGGCGACAAGGGCCAGCTTCTGTATCGTGGCTATCCGATCGAGCAATTGGCGCAAAAATGCGACTTTCTCGATATCTGCTACCTGATCCTGAACGGCGACCTGCCTGATGGCACGCAGAAGCAAGAGTTTGACTCCCTGGTCACGCACCACACCATGGTGCATGAGCAATTGCATTTCTTCCTGCGCGGGTTCCGCCGCGACGCGCACCCCATGGCCGTGCTCACCGGCCTGGTCGGCGCGCTGTCCGCCTTCTACCACGACTCCACCGACATCACCAATGCGCACCATCGTCACGTCTCGGCCATCCGCCTGATCGCCAAGATGCCTACGCTGGTCGCCATGGCGTACAAGTACTCGCAGGGCCAGCCTTTCATCTATCCGCAGAACGACCTGTCCTACACCGGCAACTTTCTGCGCATGATGTTCGCCACCCCGTGCGAAGAGTACAAGGTGAATGAAGTTGTCGAGCGCGCGCTTGATCGCATCTTCATTCTGCATGCCGACCACGAGCAGAACGCATCCACCTCCACAGTGCGTCTGTGCGGCTCCTCGGGCACCAACCCGTTTGCCGCCATTGCGGCTGGTGTGGCATGCCTGTGGGGCCCCGCCCACGGCGGCGCCAACGAAGCGTGCCTGCAGATGCTCGAAGAACTGCAGGCGAATGGCGGTGTGGCCAAGGTCGGCGAGTTCATGGAAAAGGTCAAGGACAAGAACTCGGGCGTGCGCCTGATGGGCTTTGGCCACCGCGTCTACAAGAACTACGATCCCCGGGCCAAGCTCATGCAGGAAACCTGCAAGGAAGTGCTGTCCGCACTGGGCCTGGAAAATGATCCGCTGTTCAAGCTGGCCATGGAGCTCGAACGCATCGCCCTCGAAGACGACTACTTTGTCCAGCGCAAGCTGTACCCCAATGTCGACTTCTACTCGGGCATCGTCCAGCGCGCCATCGGCATCCCCACCTCGCTGTTCACGGCCATCTTCGCGCTGGCCCGCACCGTGGGCTGGATTGCGCAATGGAACGAAATGTTGTCCGACCCCGACTACAAGATCGGCCGTCCGCGCCAGCTGTACGTTGGCGCGCAAGAGCGCGACATCAAAGGCTCGCGTTAAGCCATTGCCGGCCTGCCGGGCGCGAGCCTGGCGGTCTGCGTGGGGTGCATCCGCTCCCGCAAAAAACCCGAGCGCCTGGTGGCGCTCGGGTTTTTTGCAGGCTCGATGATGGCTGCGCAGCAGCCTTGGCAGAGGGGGGCTGCCACAGACAGCCGCCACCTCTGCGCTTATACGCTTACAGCGTGACCTGTCCAGCTTCCTGCTGCGCGTCCACGACTGCGAGCGTCGTCATATTGACGATGCGACGCACGGTGGAGGAAGTAGTCAGGATATGCACGGGACGCGCGGCGCCCAGCAGGATGGGGCCCATGGTGACGCCGTGGCTGCCCGTCATCTTCAACATGTTGTAGGTAATGTTGCCGGCATCCAGGTTTGGCGCGATCAGCAGATTGGCCGGCCCCTTGAGCGTAGAGTCAGGAAAGGCTTTCAGGCGGATCTGCTCCGATAGCGCGGAGTCGGCATGCATTTCGCCGTCGACTTCCAGCGTGGGCGCGCGCTCGGCCAGGATCTTGCGCGCTTCGGCCATCTTGCGCGACGATGCGCTTACGCGGCTGCCGAAGTTCGAGTGCGAGAGCAGGGCGATTTTCGGGACGATGCCGAAGCGCTGCATCTCTGCCGCAGCCTGGATGGTCATGTCGGCGATCTGTTCCGCAGTGGGGTCTTCGTTGACATGCGTGTCGCAGATGAACAGTGTTTGCGTGGGCAGCATCAGCACGTTCATGGCCGCATAGGTTTTCACACCCGGCTTCAGGCCTATCACCTCGTCCACATACTTGAGCTGGTTGTCGAAGCGGCTGCTGACCCCGCAGATCATGGCATCAGCATCTCCGCGCTGCAGCAGCATCACCCCGATCAGCGAGTTGTGCTTGCGGATCATGGCCTTGGCGATATCGGGTGTGACACCATCGCGGCCCTTGAGCTTATAGTACGCCGACCAGGTTTCATTGAAGCGTGCGTCGTCCTCGGGATCGACAATCTCGATATCCCGGCCCACAGCCAGTCTCAGGCCGAACTTCTTGATACGCATGTCAATGACAGTGGGGCGTCCGACCAGAATGGGGCGGGCAATGTTCTCGTCCACCACGGTCTGGGCCGCGCGCAGGACGCGTTCGTCTTCACCGTCGGCATAGATGACGCGTTTGGGGGCGCTTTTGGCCTGCTGGAACAGCGGGCGCATGAGTTGGCCCGTGTGATACACCAGCGTCATCAGCTTCTGGCGATAGGCTTCCAGGTCTTCGATGGGGCGGCGGGCGACGCCCGACGCCGCGGCGGCCTCGGCAATGGCGGGTGCGATCTTGACGATCAGGCGTGAGTCGAAGGGTTTTGGGATGATGTAATCGGGGCCGAAGCTCAAGTCCTGGCCCGCGTAGGCCATGGCCACTTCATCGTTTTGTTCGGCCTGGGCCAGCTCGGCGATGGCCTTGACGCAGGCGAGCTTCATCTCCTCATTGATGACGGTTGCACCGCAATCAAGCGCACCGCGGAAGATGAACGGAAAGCAAAGAACGTTGTTGACTTGATTGGGATAGTCGGAGCGGCCGGTAGCAATGATGCAATCAGGGCGGGCTGCTTTCGCGACTTCAGGCCGGATTTCGGGCTCTGGGTTGGCCAGCGCGAGAATCAGCGGGCTGGCAGCCATGGTCTTGACCATGTCGGCGGTGAGTACGCCGGGCGCCGAGCAGCCCAGGAATACGTCGGCGTCCACGCAGACATCGGCCAGGGTGCGCGCATCGGTCTTTTGCGCATAGCGGGCTTTGTTGGGCTCCATGTTTTCTTCGCGGCCCTCGCGGATCACGCCGCGCGAGTCGACCACGAAGATATTGCTGCGCTTGATGCCCAGCTTGACCATCAGGTCCAGGCAGGCGATGGCGGCCGCCCCGGCGCCCGAGCATACCAGCTTGACGTCGCCGATCTGCTTGTTGACCACCTTCAGGCCGTTGAGCACTGCGGCGGACGAAATGATGGCCGTGCCATGCTGATCGTCGTGGAACACGGGTATTTTCATGCGCTCGCGCAGCTTCTTCTCGATGTAGAAGCATTCGGGCGCCTTGATGTCCTCGAGGTTGACGCCGCCCAGCGTGGGCTCCAGCGCGGCGATGATGTCAACAAGCTTGTCCGGGTCGTTCTCGGCCAGCTCGATGTCGAAAACATCGATGCCGGCGAACTTCTTGAACAGGCAACCCTTGCCTTCCATGACCGGCTTGGCGGCCAGCGGGCCAATGTTGCCCAAGCCCAGCACGGCGGTGCCGTTGGTGATCACCCCCACAAGGTTGGAGCGGGAGGTGTACATCGAGGCCGCGTCTTCACCTTGGCTGTGTATGGTTGTGCAAGCGTATGCCACGCCGGGAGAATAGGCGAGGGACAGATCGTCCTGGTTGGCCAGCGGCTTGGTGGGGACGACTGAAACTTTACCGGGGGACGGATAGGCGTGGTAATCCAGCGCCCGCTTCTCCAGATCGGCTTTGGCATCCATATGGGAAAACTCCTCGAGTTGCTAAATGAATGAATATAGTGCTGTTCGGTATTTATTCTGCACCCAAAAATGCAGAAACATAAATATGCATCGAATATGCCGCATTGCTGCATAAAAAATCGCGGATTCGTGCGCGTATTTTGAGCCGGGAGAGATACTATACAGAAGGAGGCGGCAAGGAAAGCAATAGAAATAGTAATACGGCACATGGCGTATGAGCACATGATGCATAATGCATAAAGCCACGCCATGCTCGAGAAAACCGCGCTGTGTTTGATATAGCCAACACACAGTCGGCGCTTTACCAGAATAATCCTGGATTTCGAACCGCAGGCTTATCCCTTCACCGCTTCAAGGGTATACTAGCCGCACTACGGCTATTCAAGGCGTCGTACACGTTGCCTTCTGCCCCGCTATCCGCTATCCGGTCTGGCCGTGTCGCGGAAGGTTGTCCTGCATCGTAACGAGCGAGACGCTCGGTTAGGTGAAGCGTATATCTATGTCATCGGAAAAAGAACTCCTATCCAATTCATACCTGTTCGGCAGCAATGCCCCTTATGTCGAGGAGCTCTACGAAGCCTACCTCGATAATCCAGGTTCTATCGCCGAACAATGGCGCACATATTTCGACCAGCTCCAGCATCAGCCTGCCACCGACGGCAATGAGGCCACGCGCGACCAGGCCCATGCGCCGGTTGTCGAGTCCTTTGCCCAGCGCGCCAAGGCTAATGCCTTCCTGGCCAAGGTCAACAAAAGCGACCTGGCGATTGCCGGTAAGCAACTGTATGTGCAGTCCATTATCGCCGCCTACCGTTCGCTGGGCGTACGGTTTGCCGAGCTTGATCCGCTCAAGCGCCGCGACCGCCCGATCATCCCCGAACTCGATCCCGCGTTCTACGGCCTGACCGAAGCCGATCTTGACCAGGTATACGCTGCCACCAACACGTATTTCACCAAAGCCGATACCATGACCATGCGCGACATGCTCAAGGCTTTGCGTGACACCTATTGCCGCTCCATCGGCGCCGAGTTCATGCATATCTCCGATCCGACCGCCAAGCGCTGGATCCAGGAGCGCCTCGAGTCCACGCTGGGCGTGCCGGCTTTCGACGCCGACCGCAAGCGCCATATCCTGCAGCAGATCACCGAAGCCGAAGGTCTCGAGCGCTTCCTGCACACCAAGTACGTCGGCCAGAAGCGTTTCTCGCTCGAAGGCGGAGAAAGCTTCATTGCCTCGATGGACGAGGTTGTGCACAATGCCGGCGAAAACGGTATTCAGGAAATCGTGGTTGGCATGGCCCACCGCGGCCGCCTGAACATGCTGGTCAACATCATGGGCAAGATGCCCGGCGACTTGTTCGCCGAGTTCGAAGGCAAGCACGCCGAAGGCCTTACCGATGGCGACGTGAAATACCACAACGGTTTCTCCAGTGATCTGTCCACGCGCGGCGGCCCAGTACACCTGTCGCTGGCCTTCAACCCGTCCCACCTCGAAATCGTCAATCCCGTGGTCGAGGGCAGCGTGCGTGCCCGCCAAGATCGTCGCAATGACGAGGATGGCTCGCAGGTGCTGCCCGTGCTGGTGCACGGTGACGCAGCTTTCGCCGGACAGGGTGTGGTCATGGAAACGCTCAACCTGGCCCAGACGCGTGGCTACGGCACGGGCGGCACGCTGCACATCGTCATCAACAACCAGATTGGTTTCACCACGTCTGATCCGCGCGACACGCGTTCGACGCTGTATTGCACCGATGTGGTCAAGATGATTGAGGCGCCGGTCTTCCACGTCAATGGCGACGATCCCGAAGCGGTTGTGTTCGTGACCCAGCTGGCGCTGGAATACCGCATGAAATTCAAGCACGATGTCGTGGTCGATATCGTTTGCTTCCGCAAGCTGGGCCACAACGAGCAAGACACCCCCGCACTCACCCAGCCGCTGATGTACAAGAGCATTGGCAAGCATCCCGGTACCCGGAAGGTGTATGCCGACAAGCTCGTCGCCCAAGGCGTGCTGGCCGAAGACGAGCCCGAGCAGATGGTCAAGGCCTACCGCCAGCTCATGGAGGATGGCCAGCGCACCATTGAGCCCGTGCTTACCGACTACAAGAACAAGCACGCTACCGATTGGTCGCCCTTCCTGGGCGCCAAATGGACCGATGTTGCCGACACTGCGGTGCCGTTGGCGGAGCTTACCCGCATCGGCGAGCGCATCACCATGGTGCCGGAGAACTTCACGCCGCATATGCTGGTCAACAAGCTGCTGGCCGACCGCCGCAAAATGGCCCACGGTGAGATCAATGTTGACTGGGGCATGGGTGAGCATCTGGCATTCGCAACGCTGGTGTCCAGTGGCTACGCTATCCGCATCACGGGCCAGGACTCGGGCCGCGGCACGTTCACGCACCGGCACGCCGTGTTGCATGACCAGAAGCGCGAGCGCTGGGACGACGGCACGTATATCCCGCTGCAGAACGTGTCCGACAGCCAGGCCCCATTCACCGTGATCGATTCGGTGCTGTCCGAAGAGGCAGTGCTGGGTTTCGAGTATGGTTACGCGACGGCCGAACCCAATACGCTAACGATCTGGGAAGCTCAGTTCGGCGACTTCGTCAACGGCGCCCAGGTGGTGATCGACCAGTTCATTACCTCTGGCGAGGCCAAGTGGGGCCGCCAGTGCGGGCTGACCATGATGCTGCCGCACGGCTATGAAGGCCAAGGCCCCGAGCACTCCTCGGCCCGCATCGAGCGCTTCCTGCAACTGTGCGCCGACAACAATATTCAGGTGGTGCAGCCTACCAATGGTTCGCAGATCTTCCACCTGCTGCGCCGCCAGATGATCCGGCCCTTCCGCAAGCCGCTGGTCATTTTCACGCCCAAGTCGCTCCTGCGCAACAAGGCGGCCACGTCGCCGTTGTCCGACCTGGCCACCGGTCAGTTCCTGCCCGTCATCGGCGAGCAGGACGCCACGCTGGACGCCGAAGGCGTCAAGCGCGTGCTCGTCTGCTCTGGCAAGGTGTACTACGACCTGGTCCATGCCCGTGACGAAGCCGGCCGCAAGGACGTTGCCATTATTCGTGTTGAACAGCTGTATCCGTTCGCGCACAAGGCGTTCCAGGCCGAGCTGCAGAAGTACTCCAACGCGCGTGAAATCGTCTGGACGCAGGATGAACCCCAGAACCAGGGCCCCTGGTTCTACATCCAGCATCACCTGTACGAGAATATGGCAGACGGCCAGAAGCTTGGTTATGCGGGCCGCCCCGCGTCCGCGTCGCCCGCGGTCGGTTATCTCGCCAAGCACCAGGAGCAGCAGCGCAACCTGATCGAGCAGGCGTTTGCGCCCCGCTTCAAGGGCTTCATGCTGACCAAGTAATCACGCATCCAATACTTACACCACGGAATAATCATCATGGCAATTACTGACGTTCTCGTTCCCCAGCTTTCCGAGTCTGTCTCCGAGGCAAGCCTGCTCAATTGGAAGAAGCAGCCCGGTGAAGCGGTCGAAGCCGACGAGATCCTGATTGAAGTCGAAACCGACAAGGTCGTGCTGGAGGTTCCCGCGCCTGCGTCTGGCGTGCTCAAGGAGATCGTGAAGGGCGACGGCAGCACCGTCACCTCGGGCGATGTGCTTGCACGCATCGATACCGAAGGCAAAGCCACTGCCGCAGCGCCGGCCGCCGAAGCGGCAGCGCCTGCAGCCGCGCCGGCCGCTGCCGCTGCCGCGCCCGTCGCGTCGGCGATCACTTCGCCTGCCGCTGGCAAGATCCTGGCCGAGAAAGGTATCGATCCCTCGGCGGTCGAAGGCAGCGGCCGCGGTGGCCGCATCACCAAGGGCGACGCACTGGAAGCGGGTGCCGCTCCCGCCAAGAAAGCTGCTGCGCCCGTTGCGCCGCCCACACTGTCGCTGGATGGCCGTCCCGAACAGCGCGTGCCGATGAGCCGCCTGCGTGCCCGCGTTGCCGAGCGCCTGCTGCAATCGCAAGCTGAAAACGCCATCCTGACAACGTTCAACGAAGTCAACATGCAGGGCATTCTCGACCTGCGCAAGCAATACAAAGACCAGTTCGAAAAAGAGCACGGCGTCAAGCTGGGCTTTACTTCGTTCTTCGTCAAGGCCGCTGTTGCGGCACTCAAGAAGTATCCTGTCGTGAACGCCTCCGTCGATGGCAAAGACATCATCTACCACGGCTACTTCGATATCGGGATCGCTGTCGGCAGCCCACGCGGCCTGGTGGTGCCCATCCTGCGCAACGCCGATCAGCTCTCTATCGCTGACATCGAAAAGCAGATCGCCGACTTCGGCAACCGCGCCCGCGACGGCAAGCTTGGCCTTGAAGAGCTCACTGGCGGTACGTTCTCCATTTCCAATGGCGGCGTGTTTGGCTCCATGCTCTCCACGCCCATCATCAACCCGCCGCAATCGGCCATCCTGGGCATTCACGCCACCAAGGATCGCCCGGTTGTCGAGAACGGCCAGATCGTCATCCGCCCGATGAACTACCTGGCGCTGTCATACGACCACCGTATCATCGATGGCCGTGAAGCCGTACTGGCCCTGGTGGCCATGAAGGAAGCGCTCGAAGATCCCCAACGCCTGCTGCTGGATATCTGAGCACATGAGGCCTAGGGCTTGAACGGGCCCCGGGGTGCATGCAGTCTTGCGTGCGCCGGCCGGGGCCTTTTCGAGTGTACTGTCCGGACGCGGATGCGCCGGCGCCCCATGCGGGCGTGGGCGGTGCCGCGCCTCGCGGGCGCCACGCGTGCCCGCGCCAACCCATCTATCGAGAATCACATGGCAAAACAATTTGACGTAGTCGTTATCGGTGCCGGCCCCGGCGGTTATATTGCGGCTATCCGTGCCGCCCAGCTTGGCCAGAGCGTGGCATGCATCGATGCCTGGAGCACCAGCGACGGCAAGCCAGCCCCCGGCGGCACCTGCACCAATGTGGGATGCATCCCCTCCAAGGCGCTGCTGCAGTCGTCCGAGCATTTCGAGCAGGCCAATCACCATTTCGCCGAGCACGGCATCGAGATGAAAGGCGTGAGCCTCAAGCTGGACACGCTGATTGGCCGCAAGGATACCGTCGTCAAGCAGAACAACGACGGTATTCTGTACCTGTTCAAGAAGAACAAGGTCACCTTTTTCCACGGCACGGGTTCGTTCGCGGCACAGGTCGACGGCGGCTGGAGCATCAAGGTGTCGGGCAAGGCCGAAGAAGAACTGGTCGCCAAACATGTTGTCATCGCTACGGGCTCGTCGCCGCGTGCGCTGCCTGGACTGCCGTTCGATGAAAAGCAGATTCTGTCCAACGATGGCGCGCTGCGCATTCCCGCTGTCCCCAAGAAACTGGGCGTGATCGGGGCGGGTGTGATCGGCCTCGAGCTGGGCAGCGTCTGGCGCCGCCTGGGTGCCGAAGTCACCGTGCTCGAAGCGATGCCTGAGTTCCTGGCCGTGGTCGATCAGCAGGTTGCCAAGGAAGCCCTCAAGGCATTCACCAAGCAGGGCTTGAATATCCAGACCGGCGTGAAGATCGGTGAGGTCAAACAGACCGCCAAGACCGTTACCGTCAACTATACCGACGCTGCTGGCGCCGAGCAGAAGCTGGCCGTGGACAACCTGATCGTTTCGATCGGCCGAGTGCCCAATGTCGAGGGCCTGGGTGTCGATGCCGTAAGCCTGAAGCGCGATGAGCGCGGCTTTATCGTGGTTGACGACGAGTGCAGGACCAACCTGCCCAACGTCTGGGCGGTGGGTGACGTCGTGCGCGGCCCCATGCTGGCTCACAAGGCTGAAGAAGAAGGCGTTGCGGTGGCTGAGCGTATTGCGGGGCAACATGGCCACGTCAATTTCGGCACTATCCCTTCCGTGATCTATACCTCCCCCGAGATCGCCTGGGTAGGCAAGAACGAGCAGCAGCTCAAGAGCGAAGGCCGTGAGTATAAGGCCGGCAACTTCCCCTTCATGGCCAATGGCCGTGCTCGCGCGCTGGGTGACACCACCGGTTTCGTCAAGGTGATTGCCGATGCCAAGACGGATGAAGTACTGGGCGTGCACGTCATCGGGCCCATGGCTTCCGAATTGATCGCCGAAGCGGTTACCATTATGGAATTCCGCGGCGCGGCCGAAGACATCGCGCGCATTTGCCATGCGCACCCCACGCTGTCCGAAGCCATGAAAGAAGCGGCGCTGGCCGTCGACAAGCGCACGCTCAACTTCTGATCTGCGCGGTTCGTGCACAGCACGACCATGTAAAAGGGCGGGCGGTCGGCTCGCCCTTTTTACTTTGAAAAGCCCCTTTTTATGAATGTACGCGAGTATTACCATCAGGCGCTGAACGAGCGCGGCTACCGGCCCGATGCGGCGCAAGAGGCCGCTATTGAGCGCCTGCAGCGCTATTACGATGATTGGATCAATTTCAAGAAGGCGCGTTCATCGGCGCTGAAGAAGATTTTCCGCCGCCCGCCGGTACCGCGCGGGGTATATATGTGGGGCGGTGTTGGCCGGGGCAAGAGCTTCCTGATGGATGCGTTCTATCTCACGGTGCCAGTCAGGCGCAAGACGCGTGTGCATTTTCACGAATTCATGCGCGGCGTGCATCGCGAACTGGACGCCGTGCGTGGCCAGCAGGATCCACTGGACGAGGTGGCGCGCCGCATTGCCAAGCGCTACCGGCTGATCTGCTTCGACGAGTTCCATGTGTCGGACGTGGCCGACGCCATGATACTGTATCGGCTCTTGCTGTGCCTGTTCAAGCACGGTACGTCGTTCGTGATGACATCCAACTACGAGCCGTCCACGTTGTATCCCGATGGCCTGCACCGAGACCGCGTTTTGCCGGCGATCAAGCTCATCCAGCAGCGTATGGATGTGCTCAATGTCGACGTTGGCACCGACTACCGGCGTCGCGCGCTCGAGCAGGTGCGCATGTACCTGACTCCCATTACCGGTGATACCAACGCCGAACTGCGTGCTATCTTCGATCGGTTGCTGGATACTGCGCCGATGGAACCCGACCTGATCGTGGAAAACCGCAAGCTGCGGGCGGTAGCGCTTGGCGGCAGTATTGTATGGTTCGACTTTGCAACCTTGTGTGGTGGCCCGCGCTCACAGAACGATTACCTGGACCTGGCCAGCCGCTTCCAGACGGTGATACTGTCGGATGTCCCTCGCATGGCGCCGCGCGATGCGTCGCAGGCGCGGCGCTTCACCTGGCTGATCGACGTATTCTACGATCACAAGGTGAAGTTGGTGATGTCGGCCGAGTGCCCGGCTGAAGCGCTCTACACCAAAGGGCCCATGTCCAACGAGTTTCATCGCACTGTGTCGCGCATTCTCGAAATGCAATCGCGCGAATACCTCGAAGAAGCGCGACGCGAGGCCGTTACACTATAAGCTCACATGCGGCTCGCGCCGCTGCGGGCTACGCACGCCGCGCCCGCACCCGCACCCTGCACACCTTACAAGCCTAGCCTATGAATACCCGCGTCCTTACTGGCATCACCACTTCCGGCACGCCCCACCTGGGCAATTACGCTGGCGCTATCCGCCCTTCGATCGAGGCCAGCGCCCAACCCGGCGTCGATGCCTTTTATTTCATGGCCGACTTCCACGCGCTGATCAAATGCGACGATCCGCAGCGCATTGCACGATCTCGCCTCGAGATCGCCGCCACATGGTTGGCGGCTGGGCTGGATCCGGACAAGGTCACTTTCTATCGCCAGTCCGACATTCCCGAGATCCCTGAGTTGTGCTGGATGCTCAACTGCGTTACACCCAAGGGGTTGATGAATCGCGCACACGCCTACAAAGCGGCGGTTGACCAGAACACGGCGCGCGACATCGACCCCGACGACGGCGTGACTATGGGCCTGTTCTCTTACCCGGTGTTGATGGCCGCCGACATCCTGATGTTCAATGCCAACAGGGTGCCAGTGGGTCGCGATCAGATCCAGCACCTGGAAATGGCGCGCGATATCGCGCAGCGCTTCAACCATCTATATGGTCGGGGCGAGGACTTCTTCGTGCTGCCTGAGGTGCAGGTGGATGAAGAGGTGGCCACGCTGCCGGGGCTGGACGGGCGCAAAATGTCCAAGAGCTACGACAACACCATCCCGCTGTTCGAGGGTGGCGCCAAGGCGCTGCGAACGGCCGTCATGCGCATTGTCACGGATTCGCGCGCGCCTGGCGAACCCAAAGACGCCGAGAACTCTCATCTTTACACCATTTACCGCGCCTTTGCCACGCCAGCGCAGTCCGCGCAGTTCCGCCAACAGCTTGAAGACGGCATGGGTTGGGGCGACGCCAAGAATGCGCTGCTCGATCATCTGGAAGGCATACTGGCCCCTATGCGCGAACGCTATATGGCGCTCACCGCCCAGCCCGACCGCATCGAAGACATCCTGCAAGCTGGCGCCGCCAAGGCCCGCAAGCTGTCGCACCCGTTCATGGAGCAATTGCGCGAGGCAGTCGGGCTGCGTGCGGCATCCAAGCCTGCAGTCGCGGCAGCGCCCACAGTGGGGGCAAAAAAAGGCAAGCTTGCGCGCTTTGTCAGTTTTCGCGACGAAGACGGCAAATTCCGCTTTCGCCTGATAGCAGGCGACGGGCAGGAGCTGTTGCTGTCCGAAGCTTTCGATGAACCCAAGGCGGCCGGCGTGGCAATGGCCGCGCTCAAGCGCGAGCCGTTCGACGCGCTGGCCGCCGAGGTGCAGGGGGGTGTGGCAATTACCGTGCAGGGCAATGTTGTTGCCCACGTCGAGGCCACGGCGCTGCCTTTGGTGCGTGAGGCTATCGCGGCGCTGCAGCAGGATTGAATGTGCGCAAGGCTACCGGTAGGGGTGGCCCGAGCGCCCAGGCCGTCGCCCTCGGACGTGGCAAGCACCTCATCTCATATGCCTTGCGAGAGGAGCGCCCTGGCGTCAGTGCAGGCTCTGGATGCCTGCGCCCTACAGGCAGAGTCCCGCCGCCAGAGACAGCCGGGCGCACAGGTCGAGAATGTCGGCCGCCTGCTCGCGATAGACCAGGACTACCTGGAAATCGTTGGTGTAGCTTTCACCAAAGCTGATGAGTTGGTAGCGCGGGTGATGCGCCAGTAATTGCGCGTCAACCCAGCGATAAAAGTCGGCAACAGTTTCGAAATCGTTGTCTTCGTAGGGGTACTCAGGCAGTTGAGGCTGCTCGAAGGCATCGATGATCTGTTCATAAAGCTCATCGACCGTATCGGACACGGCGAAATAGTCTTCGAGCTCCAGAAACACGATATAGGCGGTTACGCCCTTTGGGTCGTACTGCGCCACATTGGCGGCGTTGTTGCCGTAATAGGTGCGCAGCGTGCCGGCTGGGTCGGCGTCCGCTTGCAGGCAGATGTCCACCACCCGCGAAACCTCATGCGGGTCCAGGTCGTCGCACGACAGCATGCGCACCAGCGCCTGCAACATCGATTGCCGTGTGGTGTCATCCAACGAGGTTGTGCTCATGCCTTACCTTTTGAGTTTGGCAAAGGCGGCCGCCATGGCACCTGTGCCTGCGCTTTGCTGTGCTTGCCCACCCTGTCGGCCATCGCCGCGCCGGCTTTGGGATGCAGGCCGGTCGCCACCACGGCGCGCGGGTGGGGCGTCGTCGTCCAGGCGCATGGTCAGGCCGATGCGCTTGCGCGCCGCATCGACCTCTTGAACCTTGACCTTGACCATCTGGCCCACACGCACGACATCGCGCGGATCTTTCACATAGGTGTTGGAGAGGGCCGAGATATGCACCAGGCCGTCCTGGTGCACCCCGATGTCGACGAATGCGCCGAAATTGGCAACGTTGGTGACCACGCCTTCCAGGATCATGCCTGTGTGCAAGTCCGCCAAAGTGTTGACACCTTCCTTGAACTGGGCCGTCTTGAACTCGGGGCGCGGGTCGCGGCCGGGTTTCTCGATCTCTTGGAAAATATCGCGCACGGTGGGCAGCCCGAAGCGTTCGTTGGTGAAATCGGCCGGTGACACCCCTTTGAGCGCGCCCTGGCGGCCCATGACCTGGCGGGCATCGGCCTGGATGCGGGCGAGAATACGCTCGACCACTGGATAGGCTTCGGGGTGGACGGATGAGGCATCGAGCGGATTGGCGCCATTGGGTATGCGCAGAAACCCCGCTGCCTGCTCGAATGCCTTGTCGCCGAAACGAGGCACGTTGAGCAGCGCTTTACGATCGGGGAAGGCGCCCTTGTCATCGCGCCACGCGACGATGTTGCGGGCCAGTGTGGCATTCAGCCCCGACACCCGGCTGAGCAGCGGCGCGGACGCCGTGTTGACGTCGACGCCCACCGCGTTCACGCAGTCTTCGATCACGGCATCGAGCGAACGCGCCAATTCGCGCTGGTTGACGTCGTGCTGGTACTGGCCTACGCCGATGGCCTTGGGCTCGATCTTGACGAGCTCTGCCAGCGGATCCTGCAGCCGGCGGGCAATGGATACGGCGCCACGCAGGCTGACGTCGAGGTCGGGGAACTCGGCCGCCGCCAGCTCGGACGCAGAATACACCGATGCGCCGGCCTCGGACACCATGACCTTGGTGACTTTCAGGTCGGGAAAGCGCTCGAACATGTCAGCAACCAGCTTTTCGGTTTCGCGTGATGCGGTGCCGTTGCCGATGGCGATCAGCGCGATCTTGTGGCGTAGTGTTAGCGCGGCCAAGGTGTTGATGCTGCCTTCGCGGTCGCGCCGGGGCTCGAAGGGATAAACAGTGGCGGTGTCGAGCAGCTTGCCGGTTGCGTCGATGGCGGCTACCTTGACGCCTGTGCGTATGCCGGGATCCAGGCCCAGTACGGCCTTGGGGCCTGCCGGTGCGGCGAGCAGCAGGTCTTTCAGGTTGGCGGCAAATACCCGTATGGCTTCTTCCTCCGCGTTGTCGCGCAGGCGGCCGATGAGCTCGGTTTCAAAAGCGGTAAGCAGCTTGACCCGCCATGTCCAGCGGCAGACCTCACCCAGCCAGCGGCCACGCGGGGCGGCGTCGAGGGCGAAATCGGCATCGACGCCCAGGAAGCGGGCGACGCGTTCGACGCAAGGGTGGGGCGTGCGCGCCTCGAGTTCGGCATCCAGGCCCAGGCGCAGGTCGAGCACGCCTTGCTGGCGGCCGCGCAGCAGTGCCAGCATGCGATGCGAGGGCAGCGAACGCAGGCGTTCGTTGAAATCGAACCAGTCGCGGAAGTTATCGCCCTCGGCTTCTTTGCCTTCCACCACTTTGGCGTACAGCATGCCGGTATTCCAGAGATGCTCGCGCAGATCTGCAAGCAGATCTGCGTTTTCGGCATACCGCTCGGCCAGGATGTCGCGCGCGCCGTCGAGCGCTGCCTTGGCATCTTTGACGCCAGCCTCTTCGTTGATATAGGCCTGGGCCAGCGCGGCGGGATCGCAGCCTGTATCGGCCAGAATGGCGTCGGCCAGCGGCTCCAGGCCCGCCTCACGCGCGATTTGCGCACGCGTGCGGCGTTTGGGCTTATAGGGGGCGTAAAGGTCTTCGAGGCGTTGCTTGGTGTCCGCGCCGAGGAGGTCTTTTTCGAGCTCGGGGGTGAGCTTGCCTTGCTGTGCGATCGACTCGAGGATGGCGCTGCGCCGGCTTTCAAGCTCGCGTACATAGGCCAGCCGTACTTCGAGGTTGCGCAACACGGTGTCATCAAGCCCGCCAGTCGCCTCTTTGCGATAGCGCGCAATAAAAGGCACGGTGGCGCCATCGTCGAGCAGTTCGACCGCAGCGGCGATCTGCGCCGCGCGCACGCCCAGTTCGGTAGCCAACATGGCGACGATGCGGGCAGGGTCGCTGGCATAGGCGGTGGAAACGGCAGAAGCTAGGGTTTCGGTCATGCTTGGTGCTCAAAAACGATCAATCACGCGGCGCATTGTGCCATATCGGCGCACGGGCGAAAATCGGCCATGCCCCGATGGCGCGGGTGCGGATACTGTGCGAAAATCCAGTCCTTGCGTCTGTGCGCCATTCACCATGTTATTCCAGGAAATCTCCGAAATCTTCGCCGCCGACGGGCCCATCGCCCAGGCGGTGCCCGGTTATCGCCCGCGCCAGGCGCAGCAAGAGCTCGCCCGCGCCATCGAAGAAACGCTGCAGGCGCGCGGTGCTCTGGTGGCCGAGGCAGGCACCGGTACGGGGAAAACCTGGGCCTATCTGGTGCCTGCCTTCATCAGCGGTGGCAAGGCGCTTATCTCAACCGGCACGCGCACGCTGCAAGACCAGCTCTTTCGCCGCGACATCCCGCGCCTGCGCGATGCGCTGGGCCTGCCGGTTACCGTCGCGTTGCTCAAGGGGCGCGGCAACTATGTGTGCCACTACCATCTCGGCCGCCTCTCCGGCGACGACCGCGCGCTCAAGTCGCGGGCCGAGGTCGGGCAGTTGCGCCGTATCCAGATGTTCGCGCTCGAGTCCCGCACGGGCGACCGCGGCGACCTGGCCGACGTCCCTGAAGACGCTGATATCTGGAACCGCGTCACCTCCACGCGCGAAAACTGCCTGGGGCAGGAATGCCCGCATGTCAAAGACTGCTTTGTCAACAAGGCCCGCCGCCAGGCCCAGGATGCCGACATCGTGGTCGTGAACCACGCGCTGTTCATGGCCGATCTCGCCCTGCGCGAAGAAGGCATCACCGATCTACTGCCCGAGGTCGATCTGGTCGTCTTCGACGAAGCCCACCAGTTGCCCGATATCGCCACACGCTTCCTCGGCAGCAGTGTGTCGTCGCATCACCTGCTTGATCTGTCCCGTGCGGTCGAGGCGGCGGGGCTCGCCCATGCACGCGAATCCACCAACTGGAGCGAAGCGGGCAAAGGCATCGAAAGCGCGGCCCGGGCGCTGCGCCTTGCAGCCGCACCGGTCGAGCGCCTGCCCGGCCACAAGGCCACTTTCGAAGCCATGCCCAATGCCGCCGAATTCGACCAGGCACTCGAAGACCTCATCGAAAGGCTGGACAAAACCGCACGGCTGCTGGGCGTGGTCGCGGAAAAGCACCCAGATCTTGCCGCTGTCCTCAACACCTGCCAAGACTTGCGCGCTCGCTTGTTCCGCTGGAGCCAACCCGACAGGCAAGGCCGCAACGCGCTCGCGCCTGACGCTCTGGCCCCGCAGCAGGCTGCTACAGAGGGCGAGGCGCATGCCGCCGATGAGCCAGGCGGGCATGCGCCCCATGGCGCTTCCGCAGCGCATGGCATGCGCGAAAACAAGCGTCGCGATCTCGCCGAGCCCGATGGCGCGCAAGATACAGGCACCACCGATGATCCCCGCTATGCGGATGCCACTGAACCGTCGGTACGGTGGGTAGAGCAGGGCACGCATTACATGCGCCTGCACAGTGCGCCGCTGTCGGTGGCGCGGCTGTTTTCACGCAGCCGCAAGCGCGGTCAGGCCTGGGTGCTTACCTCTGCAACGCTGTCCGTGCAGGGCGATTTTGGTCACTTCGTCCGCCAACTGGGGTTGTGGGATGCCGACACCATGCAATGGGAATCCCCCTTCGACTACCCCAGCCAAGGGGTGCTGTACGTACCCAAGACACTGCCCCTTCCCAACGATCGCCGCTTCAACGAATGCTTTGTCGATACGCTCATGCCGCTGGTGCGCGCTACGTCGGGCGGTGTACTGGTGTTGTGCACAACCTTGCGCGCTGTCGATCAGATTGCTGATCTGCTGTCCGAACGCTTCGATGACGAAAGCATCGACCGCCTGTTGCTGCGGCAGGGAGAAAGCTCCCGCCGTGTGCTGCTCGAGCGTTTTCGCGGCGGCAGCAATGCGGTGCTGGTCGGTAGCGCCAGTTTCTGGGAAGGCATCGACGTACCGGGCGACGCACTCACATTGGTGGCCATCGACAAGCTCCCCTTCGCCCCGCCTGATGATCCCGTACTTGAGGCACGCCTGAACCAATGCCGCATCCGGGGTGGTAACCCTTTCATGGAATATCAGTTGCCCGAAGCCGCCATCGCGCTCAAGCAGGGCGCAGGCCGTCTGATCCGCTCTGAGCGCGATTGGGGGGTGCTGATGGTGGGCGATACACGTATGGTTGAAAAACCCTACGGGCGCCTTCTGTGGCGCGGTTTGCCGCCGTTTGCCCGCACGCGGGAAGCCGCGCAGGCGCTGGCGTTTTTGCGTAGCCGTCAGGCCAGCACCGAGCCTGCATAACCCGCCCTGCGGTCGCGATGGCAGACTGGGTGCGGCGAAATAAAGCAATGGCGGCGCCCGGTTTTGCAGGGCGTGCGCCGCGCGCGCCTTTTCGCTACGCCTTTTGCAGGGCGGCTGCCCTATAGCCAGTTAAACGGGTTAAGCATGCTGCCGCTGGGCTCGTCCAGCCCTTGCTTGTAATACTTGCTGTCTGGGTAATTGGTGTCCAGCACCCGCTTGCTGTCGTCGCGCAAGGCGGTCAGGCCCAGTTTGTCGTACGACAGCACCATGATGTACAGGGCTTTTTCGGCAATGGGCACGCCCTGGAAGTCGGTGATTACCGTTTTGGCACGATTGACCGCCGCAACATAGGCGCCGCGCTCATAGTAATACTGTGCCACGTGCACTTCGTTTTCGGCAATGGTGTTCACCAGCCACGCTACGCGCTTGCGTGCGTCGGCGGCATAACGGCTGTCGGGGTAGCGTTTGATCAGATCGTTGAAGGCGTCGTACGATTCACGCAGGCCCTTGGGATCGCGCTCGCTCGGGTCTTGCCGGGTAAATTTCGAGAACGCGGCGCTGGGCGGTGTGAAGGTAATCAGGCCCTTCAGGTACAGCATGTAGTCTGTGCCTGGATGATTGGGGTACTGACGCTCGAACCGATCGATGGCGGCCAGCGCTTGTTCGGGCTCTTCGTCTTTCCAGTTTACATAGGCCTGATCAATGAGGGCCTGCTGCGCGTAATTGCCGAAAGGGTAGCGGGCTTCAACAGCCTCCAGGCGCTTGCGTGCATCGGTCCAGTTGCCGGCCGTCATTTCGGCTTTGGCGTCTTGGTACAACCGGTCGGCGCTCCACCCTGCAGTTTTGTCTTGCTCAGGCTTGATGCTGCCGCACCCGGCGGCCAGCAGGACGGCCAGCAGCCCGAATACCGCCAGGCCCTGCCGTAGGCGGCCGCGTAAGCCGGCCGTGTTGAAATCGTTGAGAGTCACAAAAACATCCTTGATGTTAGCATTGCACGCTGATTATATGATTTGTCGCCATGCCTGACACGGATATCTCCAAAGACGCCCTCCCGGCCGGCGAGCCGGTCGAGTTTACATTGGGCGCGGGCGCGCGGCCCGATCGCCTTGACAAGGTGCTGGCGGGCTTGCTGCCCGATCACTCCCGCAGTCGTCTGCAGCAATGGATAGAAGCGGGCCACGTGCTGGTCAATGGCCGCTCGGCCTCGCGCAAGCAGATGGCGGGCCCCGGCGATGCCATTACCGTCTGGGCGCAGTCGCCGCCCGAGGCGCTGGCTTTCGTACCCGAAGACATATCCTTCACCGTGGTGGCCGACAGCCCCGACTGGATCGTGGTTGACAAGCCTGCAGGCTTGGTGACGCATCCGGGCGCCGGCAACTGGCACGGCACGTTGTTGAACGGCCTGCTGTTCCGCTATCCCGAACTTGCCAGCGTGGCGCGTGCCGGTATCGTGCATCGCCTCGACAAAGACACGTCAGGGCTGCTGGTTGTGGCGCGTCACGAAAAGGCGCAAACCAGTTTGGTCAGGCAATTGCAGGCCCGTACCGTAAGCCGTGAATACTTTGCCTTGGTGCACGGTCGCCTGACACAGGCTGGTACGGTTGATGCACCCATCGGGCGCGACCCGCGCGTACCTGTGCGCATGTCGGCCGAAAGGCCTATTGCGCCCAAGCCCGCCATCACGCATTATGCGCCGCTGCGCAACGGCCTGACACCCGAAGACAAACACGTGGCGCTGGTGCAGTGTGTACTCGAAACCGGCCGCACGCATCAGATCCGCGTGCATATGGCCAGCATCGGACATCCGTTGGTGGGTGATGTGCTCTACGGCGGCCGGCCGCTTGCCGGGGCCGGGCGCCAGATGCTGCACGCGCGCGCCCTGCGTTTCGACGACTACTCCGGCGGTGAGCGAGTGGCCTTCGAGGCGCCGCTGCCCGCCGATTATCAACAGGTATTGGATACGATCGCATGGGACAACTGAAACAATCCGGGGCGCCCCAGTTCGTATCGGGCCAGCCATGGCCGGGCGTCGATTATTTCTGCACCACGCGGCAGGGTGGCGTGAGCCGTGGGCCATGGACGTCCTTCAATCTCGGCCTGCATGCGGGCGACGAGCCGGCTAACGTCCAGGCCAACAGGCAGGTGCTGCGTGCCGCGCTGCCCGATGAGCCGCTCTGGCTGCGCCAGGTGCACGGTGCGCAGGTGTGCGATGCGGATACTTTCGGCGCAGGCTACCCCGCGCAACCGCCCGAGGCAGATGCGGCCGTGACGACTCGACCGGGGCGTGTACTGGCCATCATGACAGCCGATTGCTTGCCCGTGGTCATTGCCGATACAGGTGGAAACGCACTGGGCGTGGCGCATGCGGGCTGGCGTGGCCTGGCGGAGGGTGTGATCGAGCAGGTGATGGCGGCGCTGCGTGCCCGCGCACCCCATGCGCAGGGTTGGCGGGCATGGATAGGCCCGGCGATCAGCCAAGCCCGCTTTGAAGTAGGCGCCGAGGTTTACCGTGCCTTTGTTGATGGCGATGCGCAGGCCGCCATGTATTTTGCCGCGCGGCCGCTGGGGGGCGAGGCCAAGTGGCTGGCCGATCTGCCTGGCCTTGCACGGATGCGCCTGTACCGCGCTGGTGTCAGGGATATTGAGCTCAGCGGCATATGCGCAGCTGTAACATCGGAACATTACTATTCATATAGGCGTGATGCAACCACAGGGCGCATGGCCACCGTGGCTTGGTTGAGCGGCCCGCCACATCGCTAGCGACTTTACCTATTGACACACCGAGTGTTGCCGGACACCATGAATCCAAGAAGCACGCAACACAAGCATTACAGGCGGCAAAGGCAACACGAGCGGAAGGAGGGGCTCATATGAATAATCCATTGTTTTCTACTTCCTGGATCGCTCAGGCCACGATTCCGCCACAAAAGCTGGCGCAGATACAGCAAGGTTTCACCGACGCATTGATGCGCGTGGCTGTGCAGGCGCAGCAGGGTGCGCTTGCCGCGCCACAAGACAGACGTTTTCAGGCGCCGGCGTGGTCCGCAAACCCGGCGCATGCCTATGTGGCCCATGCTTATCTCATTGCGTCCGAAACCATCGAGCAAATGGTCGAAGCCGCCGAAGTCGACGAGGCTTTGCGCGAGCGTCTGCGTTTTTCGGCCATGCAGTGGGTGCAGGCCATGTCGCCTGCCAATTTCCTGGCCACCAACCCCGAAGCGCAGCAGGCCCTCATCGATAGCGGCGGCCAGTCATTGTGCCGAGGCATCGGCAATCTGCTGCACGATATGCGGCAGGGTAGGCTGACGCAATCCGATGAATCGCAATTCGAAGTAGGTGTCAGCCTGGCCACTACGCCGGGTGATGTCGTGCTAGAAACGCCGTTGTTCCAATTGATTCAGTACGCGCCGCTTACCACCCGCACGTATCGCAGGCCGTTGGTGTTGGTGCCGCCCTGCATCAACAAGTACTACATCCTTGACCTGCAGCCGCACAATTCGTTCGTGCGTTATGCCGTCGAGCAAGGCCATACCGTGTTTCTGGTGTCGTGGCGCAACCCCGGAACGGAGGACACAGACGGCGTCGACAGGTCTTCCTGGGGCGATTATCTCGACGCAGTACTGATGGCGCTGGATGCCGCAGGCACCATTTGCGCCGAAGAGCAGGTCAATGCATTGGGCTTCTGCGTCGGTGGCACGATTCTCGCCAGCGCGTTGGCGTTGGCCAAGGCCCGCGGCGAAGACCCCGTGGCCTCGCTTACCCTGCTTACCACGCTGCTCGATTTTACCGACGCGGGCGTGCTGCACGTTTTTGTCGATGAGCAGCATGCTGCGTTGCGCGATCAGCAGCTTGGCGCCGGCGGGTTGATGTCCGCGCGAGAGCTCGCCACCACATTCTCCTTCCTGCGCCCCGGCGAACTGGTCTGGAATTATGTGCGCGACAACTATCTGATGGGCGGCACACCGCCCGCTTTTGACCTGCTGTACTGGAACGCGGACGGCACCAATTTGCCTGGGCCGTTCTTCACCTGGTACTTCCGCAATACCTATCTTGAGAACAACCTCAAGGTTCCTGGCCGCGTCAAGGTGGGCGAGCAGGCGCTGGATTTGGGCTCACTCGACATGCCTGCCTATGTGTACGGTTCGCGCGAGGACCACATCGTGCCGTGGCAGTCAGCCTATGCCAGCAGCCATCTGCTGGGCGGTCCGGTGCGTTTCGTGCTTGGCGCGTCTGGGCATATCGCGGGTGTCATCAACCCGCCAGCCAAGGGGCGGCGTAACTTCTGGGCCAGCGATGCAGCGCCCGAGGGCGAACCGGCGGCTTGGCTGGATGGCGCCACGAATACGCCCGGCAGTTGGTGGCCGAATTGGGCCGCCTGGCTGGCAGAGCAGGGGGGCGGCGAGCGTCGCGCGCCGACACGCCGCGGCAATGCGCGATACAAGCCTGTCGAACCCGCGCCCGGGCGCTACGTGCGCACGCGCGCCCTGTAACGATAGATGCTATCAGGGGCGGCACCGGCAGCGCCGATGCCGTAGCGGACGGGACGCCCACAGCCCGGATTCCAAGACTGAATCGGCGCCTGCCGCGGGTTTACTCGGGGCATTGTTGGTACGCAACAACTACAGGTCTAAGGGAGAGTAAAAATGAACGGCAAACTGGCTTATGTAACGGGTGGCATGGGGGGCATAGGCACGTCAATCTGCCAACGCCTGGCGAAAAGTGGGTTCACGGTCATCGCAGGGTGCGGCCCCAGCCGCAACTACCGGCAATGGCTCGATGAACAGGCCGCGCAGGGCTTTACGTTCCACGCGTCGGTTGGCAACGTGGCGGACTGGGACTCCACCGTACAAACCTTCAAGGATGTGACGGACCGCCACGGCATGGTGGATGTGTTGGTCAACAACGCCGGCATTACGCGCGACGGCGTATTCCGCAAAATGAGCCTGGACGATTGGCGGGCGGTCATCGATACCAACCTGAACAGCCTCTTCAACGTTACCAAGCAGGTGATTGATGGCATGGTCGAGCGCCAATGGGGCCGTATCATCAATATCAGTTCGGTAAACGGGCAGAAAGGGCAGTTCGGCCAGACCAACTACTCTACCGCCAAGGCAGGCATCCATGGGTTTACCATGGCGCTGGCGCAAGAAGTCGCCAGCAAGGGCGTGACGGTCAATACCGTGTCCCCGGGTTATATTGGTACTGACATGGTGCGAGCTATACGCCCCGATGTGCTAGAAAAAATCATTGGCACGATCCCGGTTCGCCGTCTCGGCACGCCGGAGGAAATCGGTGCCATGGTCGCTTGGCTGGCGTCGGATGACGCGGGTTTCGCCACGGGGGCTGATTTCTCCCTCAACGGCGGCCTGCACATGAGTTGACGTGGCTCTGGTAAAAACTAGCTGCGGCCGGGCGGTGGCACGCGTATAGTTGCGCGTGAAAGCGCCCGGCCGCTCACAATGCGGCTATGTCGTCCCGGTAAATTCGCCATTCCATAAAAGACATTACAGCTTGGCAACAGTCATGACGCAAAACGAAGACACCACTACCCCGCGCCTCATCAAGAAGTATCCCAACCGACGCTTGTACGATACGCGTACCAGCACCTACATTACGCTGACGGATGTCAAGCAGCTCGTGCTTGATGCCGAGGCCTTCCAGGTGGTAGATGCCAAGTCGGGTGAAGACCTTACCCGAAGCATCCTCCTGCAAATCATTCTCGAAGAAGAAAGCGGCGGCAAGCCCATGTTTTCAGCCACGGCGCTGTCGCAGATCATCCGCTTCTACGGCCACGCCATGCAGGGGGTGATGGGGGCCTACCTCGAAAAAAACATCCAGGCCTTCATCGATATCCAGGAGCGCATGGCAGAGCAGTCAAAGAGCCTGTACGGCACCCAGTTCGGTCCGGAGGCGTGGACGCAGTTCATGAATGTGCAGGCGCCTATGCTGCAGAACATGATGAGCAACTACGTCGACCAAAGCAAAAACCTGTTCGTGCAGATGCAGGATCAGATGCAGGATCAGACGCGCAATATATTCTCGGTATTTCCCTTCGCCCAGCCGCGCAACGATAAAAAGAAAGAATGATCGCCTGGCGCGGCAATGCCGCGTTCGACATTCGCGCGCGGCCAGGTTAACCCCGGCGTTCTTAAGGGTTATTCAGACCACTGTAAGTTATCCTGCTTCATAATAATGAGAATCGATCTTGTTATTGGGCGCAAGCCACCAATGGGTGGCTGCCCGTTTTTCGGAGCAGGCATTCATGTACAAAAAGCTGACGATCGCGATAGCCGCGATGGGTTTCGCACTGTCCGCCGCGGCGGCTGAATATCCGATCGGCAAGCCCAGCGAGCACGCCGGGCTCGAAATCGCGGCAGTCTATCTGCAACCGGTCGAAATGGCGCCAGAGGGCATGATGCGGCCCGCGCGCGAATCCGATATCCACCTCGAAGCCGATATCCACGCCACGGCCGGCAATATCAACGGCCTACCCGAAGGCGCCTGGGCGCCGTATCTCAACATCCGTTATACGTTGCAAAAAAAAGGCAGCGACAAAGTCATTTCAGGCGACCTCATGCCCATGGTTGCCAACGACGGCCCGCATTACGGCGACAACGTCAAGTTGGATGGCCCGGGTAAATACACGCTTACCTTCACGGTGGCCTCGCCCGAGGCGGCCAAGATGAACCACTTCGGGCGTCACATCGACAAAGAAACCGGGGTTGCGCCGTGGTTCAAGCCGTTTGATGTCTCGTACGAGTTCGTATTCGCCGGCACAGGCAAGAAAGGGGGGTATTGATGCGCCCAGTGCTGCGTATTGCCGGGAGCGGCCTGCGGGCCGCATCGGTCGCATTGGCAGTATGCCTGGCCGTCGCGCCGGCCATCGCCGACGAACTGCCAACCTTCGAGTTGCGATTCAAGCCCGACGGCACATTCGAGCCAGCCCGGCTCGAAGTGCCAGCCGGCCGCTTCAAGATCAAGCTCATCAACGAAAGCCAGCAGCCGGTCGAGTTCGAAAGCC
This sequence comes from Pusillimonas sp. TS35, assembly GCF_009857885.1. GTDB lineage: Bacteria > Pseudomonadota > Gammaproteobacteria > Burkholderiales > Burkholderiaceae_B > Allopusillimonas > Allopusillimonas lactea. The sequence goes on from NZ_WWER01000005.1 coordinate 291,373, forward strand.
TGCCGCTGCGCAAAGAAAAGGTGCTGGGCCCAGGCGTAAGCTCCTTCGTGGTCCTGACCATCAAGCGCCCTGGCGAGTATCCCTTCTTTGACGATTTTCACCAAGACGTCAAAGGCATACTGGTCGTCGTGCCCAAGCCCTGAGCAGGCGCATCATGGAACAACAAATTGCATTCATAGTATGGCGTGAAAGCATCGAGGCTATGCTGGTCGTCGGTATCCTGTTCACGTGGCTGCGAGCCAGCCCCGAAGGCCGCAAGGGGTTGCCCTGGTTATGGGCCGGGGTGGCGGCAGGCCTGGGGCTGGCTGTTCTGCTTGCGCTCGTGCTGTTGGGCATCTCGTCGTGGCTATCCGATACCGGTCAGGAGTGGTTCCAGGCCATCATGGCATTGGCGGCCTGCGCACTCATCGTGCAAATGGTCTACTGGATGCGGCTGCATGGCCGAACGCTAAAGCGCGAACTTGAGCAGGGCGCCAGCCGTGATCTCGAAGCCGACAACTGGTGGGGGCTGCTGACGCTTGTGGCAATCGCGGTGGCGCGCGAAGGCAGCGAAACCGTCGTATTTCTATACGGCAGCATTGCCGCGGGCGCTGCGCAGGGCTCAGCCGTGCGTCTCGCGCTGGCCGGTGCGCTCGGTTTTGGCGCTGCGCTATTGTCATTCTGGCTGCTGCAGGCCGGCGGGCGCCTGATCACATGGCGGCGTTTCTTCAAGCTTACCGAGATCATGCTGCTCCTGCTGGCCGGCGCGCTGCTGGTTTCGGGCATGGATCATCTCATTTCGCTCGATGCCCTTCCCACGCTGGTTGATCCAGTCTGGGACACGTCCGCGCTGCTCGATACACAAGGCGGGCTGGGCAAGGTTCTGGCCGATTTCGCCGGTTATCGCGCCATGCCATCTCTGACGCAAGTGCTGTTATGGGCGTTGTATTGGGTGGTGGCCATTGTGGTGCTCAAGCGTGTCGACGTTTCCGCAGGCCGCGCGCGCGTGGCGTCGGGGGGTGCCAGGGCCTGATGCCATGACATCCAGCGCATTGCGCGCCGGCACGGCGCGGTTCGGCGATTTTCTGCGCGACCACAAAACCTGGCTGCGGCGGCTGCAGTGGCTCATCGTGCTGTTCTACGTCACACTGTTGATCGTGCCGGCGGCCATGCCCTTGCCCGGCCGTACCGCGTCAGTCTTCAACAACCTCACTATCTTTGCGCAATTTGCGTTCTGGGGCGTATGGTGGCCGTTTGTACTGGTCTCGATGCCATTGATGGGGCGGGCCTGGTGCGGATGGTTCTGTCCCGAAGGCATGCTTAGCGAATGGGCAAGCGGGCACGGTCGGGGGCGCGCCATACCAAAATGGATGCGCTGGGGCGGCTGGCCCTTTGTGGCATTTTCACTTACCACCGTCTATGGCCAGCTTGTCAGCGTGTATCAGTACCCGCTGGCCGTGCTGGCCGTGCTGGGCGGTTCCACGGTGGCAGCCATGATCGTGGGCTGGCTATATGGCCGCAACAAGCGTGTCTGGTGCAAATATCTCTGCCCGGTCAACGGGGTGTTCCAATTGCTGGCCAAACTGGCGCCTTGGCACTATCGCGTCGATGAAGAGGCCTGGCGAAACCCACAGCGCCGCACCAAGTCAGTAAACTGTGCGCCGCTGATGCCTCTGCGCCATATGCAGGGTGCGTCCGACTGCCATATGTGCGGTCGTTGCAGTGATTATCGCGGTGCCATCCAACTGACGCCGCGTTCGCCGGCTGCCGAGATCGTTGATATTGCCGCCGGCGACCGCTGGCAGACGATGTTGATCGTATTTGGCCTGATGGGTTTGGCGGTCGGCGCGTTTCTATGGAGTGCAAGCCCGTGGTTCGTGGCACTCAAGCAAGTACAGGCCGCTTGGCTGGTCGAGCACGATATCTTCTGGCCGCTGGCCGATAACGCCCCGTGGTTCGTTCTTACCCATTATCCCGAGGTCAACGATAGCTTCAGCTGGTTAGATGGCGAGGTCATCCTGTTGTTCATATTCGGTTCGCTGGTGATTGTGGGCGGCACGCTCTGTGTCGGCTTATGGCTGGCGGGGTGCACCCTTCGCCGCGGGGGCGCCCAGCAGCGGCCGGCCGTGCGCGATGCGAAAGGCCGTATGGTAGCGCGCACAATCGGGGTCGACCGGCTTGCGCAAGCATTCATCCCAGCAGCGGGGGTGGGCGTATTCCTGGGCCTGTCCGCCACCACGATCACGCTGTTGCAGCACGAAGGGGTGGCAACGTCGTGGGCACTGGCGGTTCGACTGGCCTGTTTGGCTGCAGGCCTCATCTGGAGCCTGTATTTATTCTGGCGCATCAGTGCCCAGGCCAATGCTGGCCTGTGGCGTCGCCTGCTTGCCCTGACCTGTGCCATGGTGGGGCTGGTGCCATTTTGTACAGCCTGGGTGCTTTTTTTCGTGGTCTGGTAGCCTGGTGGCCCATTCCCGATGCCTTCGCCCCGGGCAGTTACAAGGGTAAATGCCTTGCTTTGTGGTCAGTGTTGGGGGTTTTCGCGTCGGTAGGGGCTATGCGCGGCCAGTTCGTCCTGCCAGGCATCCACTGCGGCGGTTTCGCGAGCCAGGTATGTTTCGATCGCTGCGGCGAAGCGCGGGTCGCGGATCCAATGCGCCGATCGCGTCCTCGCCGGCATCATGCCGCGCGACAGCTTGTGTTCCCCTTGCGCCCCACCCTCAAAGCGTTGCAGGCCGTGTTGGATGCAAAATTCAATACCCTGCAGATAACAGGTTTCGAAATGCAGCCCCGGTATGTAGTCCACACTGCCCCAATAGCGCCCGTACAAAGTGTTATCGTCGCGTAGATTCAGCGCGGTGGCGATGGGTTGCCCCTGGCGTTCGGCCAGAACCATCACCATCGCCTCAGGCATGGTGGCATGCAGGGCGCTGAAGAAGGCATGGTTCAAGTAAGGCAGGTGCCCATGCTCCAGATAGGTTTGTTGGTAGCACCTGAAGAAAAAAGCGAGCACATCGGTGGTGATGTCGGCCCCCTGCAGCCACCGAAAATCAACACCGGCCTGGATGGCTTTTTTTCTGTCTTGGCGCAGCTTCTTGCGTTTGGGCTGGTTTAGGCTGGCCAGAAACTCATCCAGGCTTTCGTAGCCCCGGTTGATCCAACAGAACTGTATGTCGTCGCGCATCATGAAGCCAGCATCTTCGAGTGCTCGTTGGTCTTCGGTGCTGGGAAACAGCACGTGCAGCGAAGATAAGCCGTTGTCGTCGGCGATCTGCGCGGCCGCGCGCGCCAGGGCGACACGGTCTTCATGGCAGGCGGCCAGCAGCCGCGGCCCCGGCACAGGCGTGAAAGGGACTGCGCACAGTAGCTTGGGGTAGTACTTCAGCCCGTGCGCGTCGAACGCATTGGCCCAAGCATAGTCGAATACATATTCGCCGCGCGAATGTGTTTTGAGGTACAGCGGCATGGCTCCCGCCAGCGTAGCGCCGCGATGCATCAGCAGAAAGCGCGGCGACCATCCGGTGCGGGCAACCGCGCAGCCATGCTCGTCCAGCAGGCGCAGAAAGGCGTGGCGCATGAATGGCTGCCCGCCGGCCAGCGCGTCCCATTGTGCGGCATCGATGTCGCACGGCCCATCTACCAGCGTAAATGAGACGGGGGTGAGAGAGGTGGGGCTGGTGGCGGGCTGCGGAGGGGTCATGCTGATAGCCATGCATAAGAGCGGGGTGTCAGGATATTGCAGGGAGGCTGGTAGGCCCCGAAGTTATGATAGCGTCAATCGGCGCACGCCGCGCCGTCGGCGCTTACCCGACCTTTGCCTGACCTTACCCGGCCATTGCCGGGTCTTTACCGGACCATTGCGGGTGACGGGCGCGCGTGACGAGCATGGCAGCGCGTTTGGAACGAACGTGTTTGGGACAAGTGTGTTTGGGACAAGCGTGTGTGGAACGAGCGTGTGTGGAACGAGTGTGTGTGGAACGAGTGTGTGTGGAACGAGTGTGTGGGATCGTCGTGTGCGGCCGTCGTGTTTGAGCTGAGCGTGTGAGATGGGTGTGAAGATACCGATTACGGTGATATCCGGTTTTCTAGGCAGTGGCAAAACGACCTTGCTCAACCGGCTCTTGGCGACTGGCTTTGGCGATGCGCCCGAACGTACGCTGGTGCTTGTCAACGAGGTTGGCGCCGTCGGGTTGGATCACGCGCGTGTAAGGCATTTAGAGCATCGCATCGTGCTGATAGAAGGTGGCTGCCTGTGCTGCGCCGTGCGCGGCGAACTCGTGGATGCCCTGCGCGACCTCTTTATGGCCGCGCTGCGGCGTACCATCCCGCCTTTTGCGCGTGTCATCATCGAAACCACCGGCGTGGCCGACCCAGCGCCGGTCATGTACAGCCTGCAGTTCGATGCGTTCTTGCGCGACCGCTATGTCTACGGCGGCTGCGTGACGGTCGTGGATAGTCAGCAGGGGCTGGCCGGTCTTGCCGCACAGCCCGAGGCCCTGCGGCAAGCGGCGCTGGCCGACGCGCTGGTGCTCAGCAAGGCAGACCTGGTCTCGACGGATGATGTGCGGGCGCTGAGGGCGGGGCTCACGCAGCAATATCCCGGCACGCACGTCCTTGAAGGGCGCGATCTGGACGGTGTTCGGGCGTTGCTGAGCGAGCCGCATGCGCTGCGGCGTGCCGGGCGCAGGCCCGATGCACGTCGGCAGCGGGAGGGGCTGTTCGGCGAAGCAGGTGGGGGCGGGCGCCCTGCGGGGCTGCATGGCCCGGCGGTGCAGGCCTTGGTGGTGCGCTGGCAGGCACCGCTGGACCGCACGGCCTTGCTGCGCGCTATCGTGGCGTTGCAGGAAGACGCCGGCGCCAGCCTGTTGCGCATCAAAGGCGAACTATACTTCAAAGACGATGCGCAAGCCTGGGACCTCGACGCCGTACATGGTGTGTGCTATCCACTTGTCGCGCGCCCCGCAGGCGCAGGGGCGCCGGCGTCGGCACTGGTAATTATTTTTCGACATGCAGAGCGGGGTATCCGAGGCCATGGGCCGGATGCGCGTATGGCGGTGGGCGAGGATGCCAGGCTGCGCCAGCGCGTCATGCGCCTGTTGCCGCCGGGGGCGCAATGATTGTCGCCTCTTCGCAACTCGGCGGTAACACCTGTTGCAATAGCCGCATCCTGATGGTGTAATAGAACATATACGCCACAGGACGGGCGCACGGCCAGAAGCCTGGCTGCCCACGCCCACATTGTCTTCTTTACGCATCCTGGCGCCTGCTGGCTTGGCCCCTCGTATTTCAATTGCGGGCTACTGCAATATAAATTGAACAATTTTTGTGCAAGCGCGCTCCGTTGCGCCGCCGTTTTCGCATCCGCGTTTCGGCTTGGCGAGCGAGAAATGCGCATGCGAATTTTCTCTTGATTTGGCTTTCAGCCGCCTTTTCGCAGCTAGCCTCGTCTAGCGCCTGTCATCGGTGGCAGGGCTGGCTGCTGCATACCCGACGGGATTAATGGCACATATTCCGCACATACTCTGTTTGCCGAGAAACACCGTGCAATGCGCACGTTCGCCGTTATGGCCTGGCCGCGCCTTGCGAACCGGCCAGCGTGCAACAACGGACGTAGGCGGTGTAACGGACGCCCGTGGCAGGCAAGCATGGGGCGCATGTATAGCCGTGAGTGCGCGCGGGTTTATGGTTGCCGATAAGAACCCCATGGTGAGCGAGCGCCACGTGGCCAATGCCAGCCGTGTGTCGGGTGCTGCTGTGTCGGGTGCTGCAATTGGCCGTGAAGATCGCCGGGTGTCGTCCGTATCTTGCGGGTCGTTGTGTTTGACCGCATTGGGCGTAGATCGCGCTGCTGCACAAGGCAAAGAAAACGGGCCGGTTTCTTTGCGAAACCGGCCCGTTTGGGGATGTGGTTGCGGGGACAGGATTCGAACCTGTGACCTTCGGGTTATGAGCCCGACGAGCTGCCAGACTGCTCCACCCCGCGTCTGGAGAAGAAGAATATTAACCCAACTTTTTGGTTTGTGCAAGCCAAGCAAAGAAAACGCTGTAAATAAGGCTGAAATTTTTTGATGACGGAAACAGAGATCATCCGAGTGCTGGAAACCGCGCTGTTGTGCGCCGACCAGCCTATGGCGCCAGGCGAGCTGAGTAAGCTGTTTGCGCTTGAAGACCTTACACACGACGAGCTGCGCGGGCACCTGGAAACGCTGCGGCAACAATGGGATGGCCGGGGGCTTGAGCTTGTCGCCCTGGCAGGCGGCTGGCGGTTTCAGAGCAGGCCCGAGATGCAACGCTATCTCGGGCGCCTCAGCCCGGAGAAGCCACCCAAGTATTCGCGTGCGGTGCTTGAAACGCTGGCAATTATCGCCTGGCGCCAGCCTGTCACGCGTGGTGACATCGAAGACATACGCGGCGTGACTGTATCGTCCCAGATCGTGCGTACGCTGGAAGATCGGGGCTGGATCGAGGTGTTGGGTCACCGAGATGCGCCTGGCCGGCCAGCATTGCTTGGCACGACGCGTCAGTTTCTCGATGATCTTGGCCTTAAGGCGCTCGACGATCTGCCGGAACTCGCCACGCATGATGCCGTCGAAGCGCTGGCAGGCCTCGCGCTCGAGGAAGTGCCTGAAGACGAGACAGTGCTTCTGGAGAGCGATGGCGATGGCGGGCCGGGCGAGGGCAATGGTGCCATGCGTGCGGATGCATCGTGCGACGATACCGGCAAGCCGGCTGCACTGGACGCCGGCACACTGAACACGGATACGGAAGATTCGGCCGCGCTGGACGCGGGCTCACTGAACACGGATATGGGCGGGGAAAGCTCGTCTGATGCCGGTACGCCACGCGTATCAACTGACACAATCAATGATGATACGGGCGCGCTGGCCATGCCCCAAGAAGATATAAATACGGAGTACCTAAAACAAAATGACTGAATCCAACGAGCAATACGACCTGCCTCTGATTGACCGACCCGCTGAGAGCGGAGTCGATGCGGCCACTGGGTCCCGGCCTGCCGCACGTGGCAGGCGCAAGAAGACGGATGATGTCGTGACGGCCGCTGCTGTCGCGGAATCGGCGCCTGAGGCCGCAGCACCGCGTCGGCGCGTGAAAAAAGCTGCCGACGCAGATGCGCCGGCGCCGACATCCCGTGCGCGTCGCGGTGCTGCGACAACGGCCAATGCAAGTCAGGATGGTGTGGCGCTGAAACGCCCGCGCCGTACGGCGGGTGCCTCTGCTGCCGCCGCTGGCGTAGCAGCCGCAGAAGCTGACGCGTTCACGCCAACCGGTGCTGTCGCGGAAGTTGCGGCTGCGGCAGGCGGGGCTGGCGATGTGGCCCTGGCTGCTGACACAGCGGCACCAGCGCGTCGCACCCGGGCCAAAGCTGCCTCTGCGCAGATAGCTGGCGAAGCGCCTGCCGCCGCCAAGCCGCGCGCGCGGCGCAAGACGGCTGTGGCTGACGCGGTGGCGGAAGCGGCGGTTGTTGGCGATGATGCCGGCCGCGCTACCCCTGTGGTTCCCGCTGCGTCCGTGGCAACCAAGCCTGAGCGCAAACGCGCGGTGCGTCGCACCGGCAAGGCATCGGCCGAGACACGATCCGAAGATATGGCCGCAGGCGGCGCATCGGTGGCAGCCGAGGCGCTGACGCCGGCTGCTATGCCAGCCGAGGCCTCATTCTCTTTCGCGGCCGCGGCTGCAAGGCCGGTATCGGAGGTGTCCGCAGTTGTTTCGGATCGAGTATCGGATGCCGCGCGGGAATCCGGCGCGGCATACGTTGATAGCCGCGTGTCGCGGGGCGCGCCTGAAGACGCCGCGTCGGCTGATGCTGGCGTGGGTGCTTTGGGTGCGGAGGGCCGCAATGTTGGCGGCGAGCGCCCCGGTGGCCAGCAGGGCCGTACGCGTAAGCTGCGCACGCCGTTCCGCCGCCGTCGCGGCGACGCCGCCGAGGCGCGCGGCGCCGAGGCGGGTGATGCGGCCAATGCCGCCCAGACGCAAGAAGGCACGCCCAAGCCTAGCCCGCAAGGCCGCGCGGATGCCGCTGCGCGTAGTGACGCCGGCCCGGCCAAGAACGGCCGTGGGCGCAACCGCAACGGGCGCCGCGGGGAGAGCGCCGAAAATGAAAAAGACGCCGATATGGCATTGTCTTACCTGGAGCGCACAGCCCGCATGACACAACGACTCGACAAATACCTGCATAGCGACGTGCTGCAGCCCAAACTGCACAAGGTGCTCGCAGAAGCTGGCATTGGCTCGCGCCGCGAGATGGAAGAGCTCATTATTGCTGGTCGCGTTTCGGTCAATGGCGAGCCGGCGCACATCGGCCAGCGGGTCGGGCCCAATGATCAAGTGCGCGTCAATGGCCGCCTGATCGTGCGCGCCTCTGGCAAAAAGCCGCCGCGTGTCATTCTGTACCATAAGCCCGCGGGCGAAATCGTCAGCCATGATGATCCTGAGGGCCGCGCCAATGTGTTTGCACGACTGCCCAAAATGAAGTCGGGCAAGTGGCTGTCGGTGGGGCGGCTTGACCTCAATACCGAGGGGCTGCTTATTCTCACGACATCAGGTGATCTGGCCAACCGGCTCATGCATCCGCGGTACGGCGCCGAGCGCGAGTATGCCGTGCGTGTGCTGGGCGAATTGGGCGACGAGCAGAAAGCCAGTCTTCTCAAAGGGGTACAGCTCGACGATGGTCTGGCCAGTTTCGGTGTGCTGGAGTACATCGGTGGCGAGGGTAGCAACCGCTGGTATCGCGTCACCCTGAAAGAAGGCCGCAACCGCGAGGTGCGCCGTATGTTCGAGGCGGCGGGTGTCACGGTAAGCCGATTGATCCGAACACGGTTCGGCGATGTGGTGCTGCCGCGCAATCTCCGACGTGGCCGCTGGGAAGAATTGGACGGCAATCTGGTGAGCGCATTGATGGTGCAACTGGGCCTGATCCGCGACGAGGACACTGAAGGGGTGCGTGGCCAGCGCGAGCGCCAGCCGCTGTCGCATGACAGCGCCTTGCCACCCGGCTTCGGCACGCTCGAGCGCAATGGCATGAATGGTGCCAAGATCAGTCGGCGGGGCAAGCTTTCCGGCGGCCGCAAGGTTGCGGGCGCGGCCCGTGAGGCTTATCCCTCCGATCCCTACGGTACCGGGCTGATGTTCAGTGGCGGGCTGCCGAATGGCCACCCCCTGGAAGGTGGGCGTGGCAAAGGCGGGCATAAGGGGCAGGGCGGTCAGGGGGCGGCAGGGGGCGAGCAGCGTCGTCGCGGCCCGAGCCAGCGCCCGACCGCGGGCAAAGGCCCCAAGAACGAAGGCAAAGGTTACGGCGCCAAGGGCGGCCAGAAGGGCAAAAGCAAAGACGGCGGCAACAAGGGCGGCCAGCGGAGCCGTACGCAGCGTGGGGACGATTGGCAGCCGCGCAGTGCCTCAGCCCACGAATCCCATCTAGGCAAGCTGGGTCGCGGACGCTGATTTGTCTCGCGTGTTTCCCGCGTTGTTGCGGCCGAAGCCGGATATGAAAAGCCGGTGCGCAGTCGCCACCCGCGGGAGCAAAATACCGGCTGCCGGGCATCGGCAGCCGGTGGCGGGTAGCGTTGCCCCCGAGGTTGTCGTGCCTGCATGGGCATGAATGCTTGATCTTTGTCATTGAAATCACCGTGCTTGCGCGCGGACAATAATGGACTGTGCGCGCTCGACAAGGTATGCGAGGCGTAGGCGCGCGCATGCATGATTCTCAAGGATGAAACATTCTCTATGTATTGCGACAAGCCCCAGGCAGACTGGGATCCCCGCTCCCCCGATGTGCTCGACGACCAGATTGCGGCCTATGACGACATGCGGCGGCGCTGCCCGATTGCGCACAGTGATTACCTGGGCTGGTCGCTGTTCCGGCACGCCGATGTCGTGCGCGTGCTCAACGACCACGATACCTTCAGTAACCAGGTTTCGCGCCACGTGTCAGTGCCAAACGGCATGGACCCGCCCCTGCATACGGCTTTTCGGGCGCTGATCGAACCCTACCTGAGCGCGGCGCACGTCCAGGCGTTCGAGCCGGCATGCCGCGCAATTGCCGGCCAGTTGGTTGGCGCTTTGCCGCGCAACGGCGAGGCAGACATCATGGAGGCTCTGGCGCGCCCCTACGCGGTGATTACGCAGGGTACTTATATGGGGTGGCCCGAAAGCGTGCATCAGCCATTGCTCGATTGGGTGCACCGCCAGCAGGCGGCAACACTGGCGGGTGATCGCGCGGCGCTGGCGGCCTGTGCTTATGCCTTCGACGACGGTATACGTGCGCTGCTCGAAGCGCGCCGATCTTCTGGCGACGCTGTGCCGGACGATCTCACGACGCAGCTGATGAATGAAACGGTGGACGGCCGTCCCATCACAGACGAAGAGGTGATCAGCATATTGCGCAATTGGACGGTCGGCGAATTGGGCACGATGGCTGCGTCCGTGGGTATCGTGGTGCAGTTCCTGGCCGAGCGCCAGGATGTGCAGGACATGCTGCGTGCCGATCCCTCCAGGTTGGTGGCGGCCATCGACGAGATCCTGCGCATTCATGCGCCGTTGATCGCAAACCGCCGTACGGTTACCCAGCCTGTCGATATCGGCGGCCAGGCCCTGCGGCAGGGCGATCGGCTAACCATTCTATGGGCTTCCGCCAATCGCGACGAAGCAGTGTTCGGCGATCCGGACGAATTCAGGCTCGATCGCGACCCGGCGCTCAACCTGCTCTACGGCGCCGGCATTCATGTATGCCCAGGTGCGGCACTGGCCCGCCTCGAGCTGCGTGTGCTCATTGAGGTACTGCTGGCGCGCGAAGCGCGGATTTACCCAGTTGAGGAGGGCGCCCGGCAAGCTTGTTATCCCGCCAGCGGGTATACGATGCTGCCGGTACGCTTCGGATAGCGTCAGTCAGGCGTATTTCGCCTGGGATGGGGTGGCTTGGTGTTGCGTCAATGCTGTTGGGTGCGGAGGCACCACGCCGCGCCTGCGCATCGCATTGCGCAGGGCACCGTCCTGCTTCACCTGGCAAGGTGTGGCGCGCCACCGGCGGCCTGCGGGCCGCCATGCGCATGGCGATTGTTGCTTTTCTCGTGTAAGGCCCGGACTCTACAGGAAAATTTTAATTTTTCTGTTAGAATGTAGGGCTTTACAGCTATATTGTTTTCGTCATGCGGTAACCTTGACTTGGCAATACTAGCGGCACATTTTCGAATGCGTCTTTGTGGCGACGGTAAGTCGAGGCTCCGTGCATGGCAGCATGCGGGGCACGAACGAGCCGTATGCGGCAAAGAGCGACAACAGTGGGCTGGGGCGTACAGCCCATTTTTTTTGGATTTTATGGCGGATATCTTTGCTTTGACACAAGAAGCGCTGGCTGGCACAGACATCGAGCTGGTCGACGTCGAGCGCGCGCCGCTGGGGCTGTTGCGTGTCACCATCGACCGGCCCGACGGCGTGCGCATTGAAGACTGTGAGTACGTCTCGCGGCAGCTTTCGCGCGTCTTCGAGGTCGAGAACATCGATTACAAGCGACTGGAGGTTGGCTCGCCCGGTACCGATCGGCCGCTCAAGCGGCTTGCCGACTTCATCCGGTTCTCCGGTGAGCGCGTCGAGGTGCGGCTGCGCAATCCGATCGATAATCGCAAGGTGTTCGTCGGCGTTCTGCGCGCGCCCGAAGGCGCGGACGCGGCGGCATCGCCTACGTTCAGCCTCGAGCTCGAAGAGGCCAAGGGCGCACCCGCGTCAATTGCGTTCACCTTTGAAGAGGTCGATCGCGCCAAACTGGATCCCATTCTCGATTTCAAGGGTAGAAAGCGATGAGTCGCGAAATTCTTTTGCTGGTTGACGCCCTGGCGCGTGAAAAAAACGTCGAGCGCGAAGTCGTGTTCGGCGCGCTGGAAAGCGCCTTGGCATCCGCCATGAAAAAGCGCTTCAAAGAAGACGCTGACATCCGAGTCACCATCGATCGCAACACTGGCGAACATGAAGGTTATCGCCGCTGGCTGGTGGTGCCCGACGATGCGGGCCTGCAGGAACCCGACCAGCAGGAGCTGTATTCCGAGGCCCAGGAAATCATTCCCGGCATAGAGGTGGGCGAATACATCGAAGAGCCGCTCGAGCCGGAAGAATTCGGCCGCATCGGCGCGCAGGCGGCCAAGCAGGCCATTCTGCAGAAAATCCGCGATGCTGAGCGCGAACAAGTGCTCAACGACTTCCTCGAGCGTGGCGAAAACATCGTGTCCGGTTCCGTCAAGCGCATGGATAAAGGCGATGCCATCATCGAAACCGGGAAGATCGAGGCCCGGCTGCCGCGCAGCGAGATGATCCCCAAAGAAAACATCCGGGTGGGTGATCGCGTGCGCGCCTGGGTGCTCAAGGTGGATCGCGCCGCGCGTGGTCAGCAGGTGATCCTGTCGCGCACCGCGCCCGATTTCATCCGCCAATTGTTCGAGAACGAGGTTCCCGAGATCGAGCAAGGCCTGCTCGAGATCAAGGCAGCCGCCCGTGATCCCGGCGTGCGCGCCAAGATCGCCGTGGTGGCCTACGACAAGCGCATCGACCCTATCGGCACGTGCGTTGGCATGCGCGGTTCACGCGTCACCGCTGTGCGCAATGAGTTGGGTGGCGAGCAGGTCGATATCGTACTGTGGGCAGAAGACCCGGCCGAATTCGTCATCGGCGCGCTGGCGCCGGCCAACGTTGAGTCCATCGTGGTTGACGAAGACAGGCACGCCATGGATGTCGTCGTCGATGCCGAGAACCTGCCCAAGGCCATCGGTGCGCGCGGGCAGAACGTGCGCCTGGCATCCGAACTCACCGGCTGGCAGATCAATATCATGACGCCGGAAGAGAACCAGAACCGCCAGGAAGAAGAGCGCGCCGAACTGCGCCAGACCTTCATCACGCGGCTGGATGTCGACGAGGAAGTGGCCGATATTCTCATCGATGAGGGCTTTACCGGCATTGAGGAAATCGCCTACGTGCCGATGCAGGAATTGCTCGAGATCGAGGCCTTCGATGAAGACACGATCAACGAGTTGCGCACCCGCGCCCGCAACGCGCTGCTCACCGAAGCCATTGCCCAGGAAGAGCGCGCTCAGTCCGTCGCCAAAGACCTGCTCGAGATTGAAGGCATGACGCCCGAGCTGGTATCCAAGTTGGCCGAAAATGAAGTGCTCACGCTGGATGATCTGGCCGAGCTGGCAACCGATGAACTGGCCGAGATCAGCGGCCTGTCGGAAGAAGAGGCCAGCCAGATGATCATGCGCGCGCGTGCCCACTGGTTTGACGACGAGGCCTGACGCATATGCTTATATGAGTCAGGATGTGTTTAACGATAAGTAGCTGAAAAAGCAAGAGAGAGTCGAATGTCAAGTAACACCGTCGCCCAGTTCGCCGTTGAACTGAAAATGCCTGCGGACGCGCTGCTGGAGCAGCTGCGTGGCGCTGGCGTTGAACTCAGGTCGGTCGACGACGTCGTCACCGATGCGGACAAGGCGAAACTACTTGATTCGTTGCGCCGCGCGCATGGTGGGAACGAGGGCAAGAAGATCACCCTGACCCGCAAACAGACCTCCGAGATCCGGCAGGCCGATGGGTCGGGCCGTTCCCGCACGATCCAGGTCGAGGTGCGCAAGAAGCGTGTGTTCGTGAAGCGCGATCCGGTCGAACTGGCTGCCGAAGCCAGGGCTCAGGCCGAAGCCCGCGCACAGGCCGAGGCGCCGGCGGCTGCCAGCATGCCTGAGCCTATGCCCGCATCGCAGGCTGAAGCGCCGGAAACGGTTGCGCCCGAGGCGCCTGTCAAGGCGGCGGAGGCTGCACCCGTGCAAGAGATCCAGGCAGCGGCCGAACCCGCAGTGACGCAGCCCGAACCCGAGCCTGCCGCGCCTGCACATGCCGAGCCAGCGCCTGTTGCATCCGAGCCGGCTCAGACGCCTCTGGCCGAGACGCTAGCGCCGTCGGCCAGCGAGGTCGCACAGTCGGCGCAGGCCGCTGAAGCGGCGCCCGCAGCGCCCGAAGCACCGCCGTCTCAAGCTGAAACGACAGCACCTGCCATCGGGGCTGAAGCGCCCGCGCAAGCTGCGCCCGCCAAGGCTGAGCCTGAGGTTCCCGTGTCCGCTCAATCTGCTGCCGCACAGCCCGAAGCCGCGTCCGAAGCCGCTGAACGTCCTGCACCGGGTCGCACAGAAAATCGTGCCGTCAAGGCGCCTGTGCGCAGTGCAACCGCACCGCGCCGCGCGGCGCCCGCAGAAGCGCCCAAGGCCGCCGACGGTGATCGCGAGCGCGCTCGCCGCGCCGCCGAGGCCGAAGCGGCTGCGCTGCGCGAAATGCTGCAGCGTCCGCGCAAGGTGCTGAAGGCGCCCGAGCCCGAACAGCAAGGTATTTCGGGCACGCTGCACAAGCCAGCCGGCGCCAAGGGCAAGAAAGAAACCAAGGCCGGCGGTGAGGTCAAGAAAACCATCAAGGTCGCCGAGGTTTCCTCGTCCTGGTCCGATGACGCTGGCCGCAAGAAGCCGGCGGCGCGTCCCGACGCCGCACCCGCGGCGCCCAGCCGTGACGGCTGGCGTGCCGGCGGCAAAGCAGGCAAGGGCGCCAAGGGCGCCAAGGGCGGCCGTGGTCGCAATGCCCAGCCCGAGCGCAAAGAGCCGCAACAGGCCGAGTTCATCTCGCGCGAGGTACACGTGCCCGAAACGATTTCCGTGGCTGATCTGGCTCACAAGATGTCCATCAAGGCATCCGAGGTCATCAAGCATCTGATGAAGCTCGGCCAGATGGTCACCATCAACCAGGTGCTGGACCAGGAAACCGCCATGATCGTGGTCGAAGAACTGGGTCACGCTGCCATTGCGGCCAAGCTGGACGATCCCGAAGCGTTCCTCGATACGGTTGAAGGTTCCGAGGCCGAATCCTTGCCGCGCGCGCCGGTCGTCACGGTCATGGGCCACGTCGATCACGGCAAGACTTCGCTGCTCGACTATATCCGCCGCACCAAGGTTGCCTCCGGCGAAGCAGGCGGCATCACGCAGCATATCGGCGCCTATAACGTCAAGACCGACCGCGGCATGGTCACCTTCCTGGATACCCCGGGCCACGAGGCGTTTACCGCTATGCGTGCGCGTGGTACCAAGGCGACCGATATTGTCATTCTCGTGGTGGCCTCCGATGACGGCGTTATGCCGCAAACCAAGGAAGCCATCCACCACGCCAAGGCAGCCAATGTGCCCCTGGTGGTGGCGATCACCAAGATCGACAAGCCCGATGGCAACCCCGAACGCGTCAAGCAAGAGTTGGTCGCCGAACAGGTAGTGCCGGAAGAATACGGTGGCGATGTGCCGTTCATTGGTGTGTC
Source organism: Pusillimonas sp. TS35 (assembly GCF_009857885.1). GTDB lineage: Bacteria > Pseudomonadota > Gammaproteobacteria > Burkholderiales > Burkholderiaceae_B > Allopusillimonas > Allopusillimonas lactea. Next base: position 306,695 of record NZ_WWER01000005.1, read on the forward strand.
TGCCAAGACCGGCCAGGGTATTGATGATCTGCTCGAGAACGTGCTGCTGCAGGCCGAAATCCTCGAACTGAAGGCGCCTGTCGACGCGCCAGCCAAGGGTATCGTGATCGAAGCGCGTCTGGACAAGGGCCGTGGCCCGGTGGCCACCGTGCTGGTGCAAAGCGGTACGCTCAATCGCGGCGATGCGCTGCTCGCAGGCGCCAGCTACGGCCGCGTGCGCGCCATGTTGAATGAAAACGGCAAGCCGCTTGCCTCTGCAGGCCCATCGATACCTGTCGAGATCCAAGGCCTTACAGAGGTGCCGGCGGCGGGCGACGAGGTCATTGCCATGGTCGACGAACGGAAGGCGCGCGAAATCGCCTTGTTCCGCCAAGGCAAGTTCCGCGACGTCAAGCTCGCCAAGCAGCAGGCCGCCAAGCTTGAGTCCATGTTCGAGAACATCGGCGAAGGCACGCAGACGCTGGCACTTATCATCAAGACTGACGTGCAGGGCTCGCAGGAAGCGCTGGTGTCTTCGCTGGTCAAGCTGTCCACCGACGAGGTGCGTGTGCAAGTGGTCCACGCCGCCGTAGGTGGCATCTCCGAGAGCGACGTCAACCTGGCGATTGCCTCGCATGCGGTGGTGATTGGTTTTAATGTTCGCGCCGAGCAAAGCGCCAAGAAGCTGGCCGAGCACAACGGCATCGACCTGCGGTACTACAATATCATTTACGACGCTGTGGATGATGTACGCAATGCCCTGTCCGGCATGCTCGCGCCCGAGAAGCGCGAAGAGGTCATCGGCATGGCCGAGATCCGCGAGGTGTTCCATGTGTCGCGCATCGGCAATATCGCTGGCTGCATGGTCACGGATGGTTTCGTGCGACGCGATGCCCAGGTTCGCCTGCTGCGCAATCATGTGGTGCAATGGACGGGCTCGCTCGAATCCCTTCGCCGTTTCAAGGACGATGTCAAAGAAGTCAAGTCGGGCTTCGACTGCGGTATCACCCTCAAGGGTTATAACGAAATCGAAATCGGCGATCAGCTCGAGTTCTTTGAAATCAAAGAGATTGCCCGCACTCTGTAAGCGGTAAGCGATTATGGGCCGACACAAATCCAAACCTAATCCGGGGCGCAACACCAGGCTGGCCGACCAGATCCAGAAGGATCTGGCTGGGCTGATCCAGCGCGAGATCGACGTCTCGCGCGCCGGCCTGGTCACGCTCACCAGCGTCGACCTGTCGGCGGACTACGCCCATGCCAAGGTGTACTTCACCGTCATCGGCGGTACCCCGGAGGCCGCCACAGCCGCGCTGAACGAAAAAGCCGGGTGGCTGCATTCGCTGTTGTTCAAGCTGCTTCACATCCACACCGTACCAACTCTGCGTTTCGTCCACGACGATGCTCTCGCACGCGGTATCGAGCTCTCGCAGCTCATCGACCGCGCCAATCGCCCGGATCCCGGCGTCTTCAAACCCTCGGAACCCGAGGACCCCGACGAACAGCCCTGAAGGGCTGTCGTTTTTATCTGGACTTCAAGAACGATGGCTTCCCGACGCGGGCAGATGCTCGACGGTGTCCTGTTGCTGGACAAACCCGAGGGCCTGTCCAGCAACCACGCCCTGCAGCGCGCCAAGCGCACCCTTGATGCCCGCAAGGCCGGGCACACGGGTACGCTCGACCCCTTCGCAACCGGCCTGCTTATCTGCTGCCTGGGCAAGGCCACCAAAATTTGCGGCCGCTTGCTCGATGCCGACAAGGGCTACGTGGCCACGCTGCGCTTTGGCGAAGAAACGGATTCTGGCGACTTGACAGGCAATATTGTGGCGCGCGCCGATGCAAGCTTCAGAGGGGTGGCGCGCGACGCACTCGAGCAGGCGCTGGAAGGCTTTCGCGGCGAGATTTCGCAGATCCCGCCCATGTACTCGGCGCTCAAGCGCGACGGCAAACCGCTGTATGAGTATGCGCGACAAGGCATCGAGCTCGAACGCCCGGCGCGCCAGATCACCATACACCACTTGGATTTGCTGAGCCTGAGCGACGACGGACTCGAAGCCGACATCGCCGTGCAATGCAGCAAAGGTACTTATATACGCACCCTGGCGCAGGACATCGGCCGGGCATTGGGCTGCATGGCGCATCTGCAGCGCCTGCGGCGCACACAGGCCGGCCCTTTCCGCATCGACGATGCGATCGGCCTGGAGGCATTGCAGGGGCTGCCCGATCCCAAAGTGGCGCTGATCCCACTGAATGCGTTGCCCGCCGGCCTGCTGCCGGAAACTGATCAACAAAAGGATGAACTATGAATCGCGCTTTGCGCAATGTGGCGATCATCGCCCACGTCGACCACGGCAAGACTACGTTGGTGGACCAGTTGCTGCGTCAGTCCGGCACGTTCCGCGACAACCAGCAGATTTCCGAACGGGTCATGGATTCCGGGGATATCGAGAAAGAACGCGGCATCACGATTCTGGCCAAGAACTGTGCCGTTGAATACGAAGGTACGCACATCAACATCATTGACACGCCGGGGCACGCCGATTTCGGCGGCGAAGTCGAGCGGGTGCTGTCCATGGTGGACGGTGTGGTGCTGCTGGTGGACGCGGTCGAAGGGCCTATGCCTCAGACACGTTTCGTCACCAGGAAGGCGCTCGCGCTTGGCTTGAAGCCTATTGTGCTGGTCAATAAAATCGACCGCCACGGCGCTCGCCCCGACTACGTCATCAACGCCACTTTCGATTTGTTCGACAAGCTGGGTGCGACGGAAGAGCAACTCGACTTTCCGGTGATCTACGCGTCCGGGCTGGCTGGCTATGCGGGCCTGACCGATGATGTGCGTTCAGGCGATATGCGTCCGCTGTTCGAGGCCATTCTAAAGCACGTGCCGCAGCGCGAAGACGATCCCAATGGCCCGCTGCAGATGCAGATCATCTCGCTGGACTACAGCAGCTATGTGGGCAAGATCGGCGTCGGCCGCATCAACCGCGGCCGACTGCGCGCCGGGCAGGACGTGGTCGTCAAATTTGGCCCCGAGGGTGCGCCCATCAAGGGCCGTGTCAATCAGGTGCTGCAGTTCCATGGCCTGGATCGCGTACTGGTCGATGAGGCGGAGGCCGGCGACATCGTACTCATCAACGGCATCGAAGAAATCGGCATCGGCTGCACGGTCATGGATCCGGCCCAGCCCGAGGCCTTGCCGCTGCTGCGCATCGATGAGCCCACGCTGACGATGAACTTCATGGTTAACACCTCGCCGCTGGCCGGCCGCGAAGGCAAGTTCGTCACCAGCCGCCAACTGCGCGACCGCCTTGAGCGCGAACTCAAGTCCAATGTTGCGCTGCGCGTCAAGGATACCGATGACGATACCGTTTTCGAAGTTAGCGGCCGGGGCGAATTGCACCTGACGATTCTGGTCGAGAACATGCGTCGCGAAGGCTACGAAATGGCCGTGTCGCGCCCGCGCGTGGTGTTCAAGGAAGAAAACGGCGTGCGGCTGGAGCCCTACGAACTGCTGACGGTGGACGTTGAAGAATCTCATCAGGGCGGCGTGATGGAAGAGCTGGGCCGCCGCAAGGGTGATCTGCAGGACATGCAGCCTGACGGCCGCGGCCGTGTGCGCCTTGAGTACCGCATTCCCGCGCGGGGCTTGATCGGCTTTCAGAGCGAATTCATGACGCTGACGCGCGGCACGGGCTTGATGAGCCACATTTTCGACGATTACGCACCGATGCGCGAAGGTGGCGTGGGCGAGCGTCGCAACGGTGTGCTGATCAGCCAGGACGAAGGCGGCGCCGTGGCCTATGCCTTGTGGAAGCTGCAGGATCGCGGTCGCATGTTCGTGTCGCCGCAGGATGCTCTGTATGAAGGCATGATCATCGGCATTCACAGCCGCGACAACGATCTGGTCGTCAATCCCATCAAAGAAAAGAAGCTCACCAACGTGCGTGCCTCGGGCAAGGACGAGCACATCGACCTGGTGCCGCCCATCCAACTTACGCTTGAATATGCGGTCGAGTTCATCAACGATGATGAACTGGTCGAAGTCACGCCCAAGTCGATCCGCCTGCGCAAGCGCTACCTGCAAGAGCACGAGCGTCGCCGCATGGCGCGCGAAGGCGCGGTCTGAGCGCGCATATGCCGGCCCGCGCCCTGCATTCAAGGCGCCGGGGCATGGCAAGATAAAAAACGGCTCGCCGACTGAACCCGGCTGAAATGCACCCCAAAAGTTGGACACCGATCCAACCTTTGGGGTGTTTTTCATGACGAAGTACGATCAACAGTTCAAACTGTCCGTCGTGCGACGCCTCGAATCGAGGAAGCATGGCTATCAATCTGCGTCGCCGCCTCGTCCCCGCACACGGTAGCACTCGACGATCACAAGACTTGTCTCTTCGCCGCCCAAGAGGCAGTATTGCCGGATTACACTGGGACGCGCATTGTTTTCCGGCGTGGGGTCTTGCCGTAGACGATGGCAGGCAATGCACGCGATAAATGACAACAATTTGGAGATCGACGCATGGAAACCACCTGGCAGCGGATTACCGCCAGCTTTGGCGCACAGGGCTTGATGGAAACGTTCGGCGCGCAGTTAGTGCTGGTGGAGAACGGCGAGGTGCATATTGCCGTGCCGTTTTCTCGCCATATTGCGCAGCAGCACGGGTTTTTGCACGGTGGCGCAGTGGCGGGGTTGGTGGATACGGCCTGCGGCTACGCGGCCTTGACGCAGGCGCCGCCGGAGTGCGAGGTGGTGACCGCCGAATTCAAGATCAATATGTTGCGCCCGGCCGTTGGCGAGCGTTTCCTGGCGGTAGGAAAGGTGCACAACGCGGGCAGGACGCTTGCGGTGTGCACGGGTGAAATCCGCGCGTACGTGGGCGAGGGCGACGCATATAAGGTGGCTGCGCTGATGCAGGCTACGATGGCGTTTGTACAGCACAAGGCTGTTCAGGTAGAACGCGGCGCCTGCTGATCGCCAAGGGCGAACATTGTCAGCGCAAGAAGGCAACGAGCGGCCCGGCGACGACTTCGGCAAGACGTCCGCAGAGGTCGCCGGCACACTCCGCACTTGCTGTCCGATGTTGCCCTGCCGTGCTGCGTCAGGAAGGTACACAGCATCGAAGCACAGAAGCATCGACGTGCCCGCATGCATACATGTGAGTGTCTACAGCACTACCTTCTATATGTAAAATACAATAATTACTATTAAGATTTTTATTCATATAGCCCAGCTTGCAGCCGGTGCTCCCAACCCGGCTGTCGGCACACCACTCCCTCATGTCATTGCTGCTGCGATTGCGCGCCTGGTGCGCGCGGCTTGTTGGTTTGTCCTGTTTCTTTCATCCATGACAACCAACAAGGTGCTTTCATGCAACCCTATTCCGTTCCCGGAGATGCGCCAGGCGCCGCCCGGGCCATGCCCAGGCGCATCGCTGCCCTGATACTCCCGCTCGCAGCCACTGGCTTCCTGCCCCTCGCAGCCCATGCCGATTCCTCCGCCCCTGGTCAGGACGTGCAGACGCTCGCCCCGATTCCTGTATCGAGCCGCATTGGCAGCCAGATCATGCCGCCGGTGCAGTCCACACTCACCCTCGATCGAGAACAGCTGGATGTCCTGTCACGCGGATCGGACAGTCTCGCGACCGTCCTGGCCAAAGCCGTACCAGGCATGTCCGACGCAAGCCGCACCGCAACGGATTACGGCCAGACCTTGCGCGGCCGCAACATGCTGGTGCTCGTTGACGGGATCCCGCTGAATACCAACCGCAATGCGTCCCGCACGCTGGCCAGCATCAATATGGCCGATATCGAAGAAATCGAGATCCTGCGCGGCAGCAGTGCGCTGTATGGCGCCGAGGCTTCTGGAGGCATCATTTCCATCCGCACGCGGCGACCCACAGGCGGATTCATCTCCGAGACGACGGTGTCGGGTACTTCGTCGCTGACCAATCCCGGCGCCGCAGGCCTGGGGGGCGAGCTGCAGCATTATTTTTCGGGCGCGAATGGCGCCCTGGATTATTCACTGAACGTCGGTGCGGGCCTGACCGGCGCATCATTCGACGCACATGGGCGGCGGATCGCGCCAGATCCAAGTCAGGGCGACTGGGCCGACTCCCGCTCTTACAGCGTCGCCGGAAAACTGGGCTTTAACATGGATGCGGACCAGCGCCTGCAACTGTCTGTGAATTACCAGGACATCCAGCAGGATACGGACTACGTGTCCGACCCCGCCGTCGCCCGACTGCCACCCGGGAGCGTATCGGCGCGGCCCTTGCGCGGATTGGAACTGGATCGCCAGAATGCCTTGCGCAACCAGATGGTGGCACTCGATTACGAGCATCGTGCCCTGGGCGACAGCACGCTCGCCGCGCAAATCTACTACCGCGACATGTTCACCCGCTTTGGACCGTTCGACGCGCGTGCCATCAGTGTGCGGGGCAACCATGTCGACCAGGCCCAGCAAAACTCCAGCGTGCTCGGAGGCCGGCTGACCATCAAGACGCCGCTGGGCGGAAGCGGTACTACGATGTTGACGTGGGGCGGTGATGTGAGCCGTGAGCGCAGCGATATGCCGCTCGACATTTTCGACGGGGGCGCATACGATGTCAGCGGCGGGCTGGTATATCGCAAGACCGGGAAACTGACCTATATGCCTCCTGTCACGACAACGATCGGCGGCCTCTTCGCACAGCTCGAGCATCGCTTCAGCCCATCGTGGGCCGTACAGGGTGGCATCCGCTACGATCGCGCTGCGGTAAGCTTCGACGACTTCCAGCCGCTGTCGCAATTGCGCGCCTCTTCGCCGCAGTCCGTGCGCGGCGGCAACGTCAGCTATCATGGGTGGAGCTACAACGCGGGGCTGGTCTACACGCCTGTTCGCGGACACGATGTCCATCTGTCTTACAGCGAAGGGTTCGAGCTGCCGGATGTCGGCCTGCAGATACGCAATGCACGCCCGGGTTTCGACATCGGCAGCTCGTCGCTCGAGCCCATCAAGACCCGCACTGTCGAACTGGGATGGCGCGGGCAGTTTTCAGAGGTGTCTGCCTTCGTCACGGCCTTCCAGTCGTGGTCCGACCTGGGTGCCGTGCAGACAACGGATTTCGGTCTAACCCTGCAGCGCAACCGCGAACGCATCCGCGGCATCGAAGCCGGCCTGGATTACCTGACCGCGGACGAACGCTGGGGTTGGGGCGGTTCTGTTGCCTGGATGCAAGGGCGGGAACGCCCGCAGGGCAGCGCCGATTACCGCGACATGACGGGCTACCGCATACCCCCCCTGAAATTGAGCGCCTATGTCGATTACCGCCCCAGCGAGCGCTGGCAGCACCGGCTGCAGCTTGTCTCGTTCGCGTCGAAAGACTACCGCCTCGACGGTAGGGGCGCATTCGGGCGCCGGGATACCCACGGGTACACACTGCTCGACTTGGTCAGCAGTTACAAGCTGGACCGAAACAGCCGCATTTCGGTGGGCGTGGAAAATCTCCTGAATCGCGATTACCACCCGCTCTACAGCCAGTTGATGCGCAGCAACAACAACGCCAGCCGGCTGCCAGGCTCGGGGACAACAGTTCGGGTTGCGTACACCCATCGCTGGTAGCGATATCGGCCCTGGAATGCGTTCGCGCCTGCGGGGCCCGGACCTTCAGGCACTCAGAAAAAGCCGTCTCGCCGCTTTGATCGGCGAGACGGCTTTTTCATGCCGGGCTTGGCTGCTACAAGACGAAGGGACGACCGATGACGGGAGTGGTGGCGACGGCCATGTCCTGCTCGGCCATGATGCCGGCTTGCCAGGCTTTCCGGCCGCCTTCGACTGCGAGCTTGAAGGCCTCGGCCATCAGTACCGGATCATGCGCCTGCGAGACAGCGGAATTCAGCAGTACGCCGTCAAAGCCCAGCTCCATGGCCTGCATGGCGTCCATGGGCGAACCGATGCCGGCATCGATGATGAGCGGCACGTCAGTGATGCGGTCGCGCAGGGTGCGCAGGGCGTAGGGGTTGATCAGCCCCTGGCCCGAGCCGATCGGGGCGCCCCAGGGCATCAGGATGCGGCAGCCAGCATCGAGCAGGCGATGGCAGGTGACGAGATCATCCGTACAGTAGGGAAAGACCTCGAAGCCCGCCTTGATCAGCTCGGTTGCGGCCTGCACCAATTCAAAGGGATCGGGCTGCAAGGTGTACTGGTCGCCGATGACTTCGAGCTTGATCCAGTTTGTATCGAATACCTCGCGCGCCATGTGGGCCAGTGCGATTGCTTCGGCGGCGGTATGGCAGCCGGCGGTGTTGGGCAGCAGGTGTGCGCCGCTCTGGCGGATCAGCCTGAAGAAGGACTGGCCGCCCGATTGCGTGTCACCACCTGGCTGCGCCATCTGGCGCTTGAGGCCGACGGTGACAACTTGGGCGCCCGATGCCTCGATGGCCTGTTCGAGCACCATGGGCGATGGATAGCCCGCAGTGCCCAGGAAGAAACGACTTTCCAGCGTTACGCCGGCAATAGACCAGGACATCTGGGTTCAGCCTCCGGTGATGGGTTCAAACGTGGTGACGGCGTCATCGTTGTTGAGGACGATATCTGCGCGTGCCTGGCGGGCGACATGACGCCCGTTGACCGCAGTGGCAACGGGTACGCCGTCTTGCATGGCGCGGGCCGCAAAGGCGCGCATGGCGTCGTCGAGCGTAAAGCCCTGGGCAACCGTATGCCGCTGGCCGTTAAAAAGAATATCGATGGTGCTCACTGTCTTGCTATGCCCGGATCAGGGGATCGTGGGAAAAAGCCTGGGCCATGGCGTCTTCGGCGATTGCCGGGGCAATCAGCCAGCCGTGGCGGAACAGGCCGTTGATGCGTGTAAGGCCGGCTTGTTGCTCGATGCGGGGCAGGTTGTCGACCAGGGCGGGACGCAGATTGGTTTCGCTGTGCACGACGCGTGCCTCGAGCAGTGCCGGCATCATGCTGTGCGCCGCCGCCAGTAATTCTACCGTGCCGCGCAGAGAGACGGGAGAGCGATCCTCGCTTTCGATTTCGCTGGCGCCCACCACGATGATGTCGCCGCGCCGTGGCACCACGTATACGCGATGACGCGGGTGCAGCAGGCGCACCGGGCGGTTCAGCCGCACGCCTGGAGCATGCAGCCAGAAGATTTCGCCGCGCACACCGCGCACATTGCGGCAGGAGATTTCGTTGCCCAGATCGGGTGCGCCCGGCAGGCGCTGGCCCAGGCCGCGCACGTCGAATACGTGGTCGAATTCCCACACCTGATCGCCCACGCCCAGGAGGCCGGGTTGAACGCGGTCGATCGAGCTGCCCCAGTGCCATTGCACGCCGCGGGCGCCTTCGTACAGACCCTGCATGGTTTCGACGGAATTGAGCAGCCCTTCGTGCGGTAGCAGCCAGGCCTGAGTGGGGCCGCGCACGTCGGGTTCAAGCTGAGCCAGCTCATCGATAGCGATGCGCACAGGTCGATATGCTTGAGGTGCCTTCTCGGCCAGCAGGCCGACAGTGCGTTGGGCGGCGCCGGTATCCTGCCGGTGCGCCAGCAGCAGGCTGCCTTCGCGCGAGAACGACACCTGCCCGGGTAGCGTGGGAATGATCTGCGCCCAACGGTCAAGCGAGCGCACGCCCAGGCTGAAGACGTTGCTGTTGGCGCATTCGAGTTCGGCCGTGGGCGTGAGCATGCCGGCGGCCGTCCAGCCGGCCGCGCCCCGGCCTTGCGGGCCGTCGGCGGGATCGAACACGCTGACAGCATGGCCCTGTTGGGTAAGCAAATAAGCAAGCAAACGGCCCAGGACACCAGCGCCGGCAATACCGATATTCATTTTTTTCATCCAAACTTTATAAAAAACGGTACAATTTATTCCTATTATTGGAATATAGAGCGATCATGGCAGCGCGTCCACAAGAAATATCAAGCGAATTGAAAATCGATGGCAACACGCCCACGATGCGGCTGTTCGCCCTGCTTGAGGTCATTGCCCAGAAAGACCAGTACTTTTCACTGCAAGGCTTGGTGGAGGAGCTGGGCCTGCCTAAGCCCACACTGCACCGCATGCTGCAGCAGCTGGAAGGCGCAGGCATGATCCAGCGCGACGGAGACGGGCGCCAGTACAGCAGCGGGTTGCGTTTGCGGCGCATGGCCGAGAACCTGCTGCTGAACAATACCGTGCATGGCGCGCGGCATTCGGTGCTGCGCCAGCTGGTAGAAGAGGTGGGCGAAAGTTGCAACATCACCACATGCTCGGGGGATGAGGTATTGTATCTCGACCGGGTGGAAACGCTGGCCCCGTTGCGCTTCTATCTGCATCCTGGTTCGCGCGTGCCGTTGCATTGCTCTGCCAGCGGCAAGCTGTTCATGGCGCAGATGACGCCCTCGCAGCGGCGGCGGCTGCTCACTGCCACCACGCTCAGCGGCTATACCGACAAGACACTTACTTCTGCCGAGGCCGTCGAGGCCGAGATAGAAGCCGTGCGTCGCAACGGTTACGGTATGGACAACGAAGAGTTCTTGCCGGGGCTGTTGTGCATCGCCGTGGCGGTGCCGTCCACGCAGGGCAAATCCAATATGGCCGTGGCCATCCAGGCGCCCATTATGCGCATGCCGGCCGAGAAAGCGCGGCAGCACCTGCCCGCGCTGCGCCGGGCCGCTCAGGCGCTGGCCAGGATAGAAGCCGGCAATTATCCGCCCGACGACAATCCGCAGGCGGGCTGACACCCGTAAGGCGTAGATCAAGGAGACACTCATGCAGCACGCCCCCATTCCGTCCATGGCCGCCCAGGGCACCGCCGCGCCGGCTATGCAGCAAGTACCGGTGCGTGATCTGTTTGGGCTGGACACCAGCCTGAAGGTGCCGGCGTACATCGAACGCGATGAGCACGTACCGGAAATCGATACTGCCTACCGCTTCGACCACGCCGCCACGATGGCCATCCTGGCGGGCTTTGCGCACAATCGGCGCGTGCTGGTGCAGGGCCTGCACGGCACGGGCAAATCCACCCATATCGAACAGGTGGCGGCACGGCTCAACTGGCCCTGTGTGCGCGTCAACCTTGATGGCCACATCAGCCGGTTGGATCTGGTGGGCCGTGACGCCATTGTGCTGCGCGAAGGCATGCAGGTCACAGAATTCCAGGAAGGCATCATTCCCTGGGCCTTGCAGCGGCCAGTGGCGCTGATTCTGGACGAATACGATGCCGGCCGGCCCGATGTCATGTTCGTGATCCAGCGCATCCTGGAACGCGATGGGCGGTTCACGCTGCTGGACCAGAACCGGGTTATCACGCCGAATGCGGGCTTCCGGCTGTTTGCCACCGCCAATACGCTGGGGCTGGGCAACACCACCGGCCTGTACCAAGGCACGCAACTACTCAACCATGCCCAGCTTGATCGCTGGAATATCGTGGCGACGCTCAATTATCTGGCGCCCGAGCACGAACTGGCGATCGTGGCCGGGCGTGTGCCCGCGCTGGACGACGAACGCGGGCGGGCCATGGTGGCGGCCATGATTGCAGTGGCTGGCCTGACCCGAAAGGGCTTTGAGGTGGGCGACCTGAGCACGTTGATGTCCCCACGCACCGTCATTACCTGGGCCGAGAACACATGCATTTTTGGTGATCAGGCCTTGGCTTTCCAGCTTTCTTTCCTGAACAAGTGCGATGAAGCCGAGCGCGGCATCGTCGCTGAATATTATCAACGCTGCTTTGGTGAGGATCTGCCTGGCTTAGAGCAGGCCGTGGCCTGAGCAGAAGCCAGCAGGTGGGCGCCACCAAGGTGGCGCGGGCAGGGGCCGGCACAGTACGCCCTGTATGTATCCGAACAGCGTTGATCCAGCCTGGCAGATCCAGAACGCTTGATATGGCAAGAACGGCCCGCAATGGCCCAATGGGAGCCAAGGAGGCATCATCATGAATCAGCCCGCGCTCAATGCCGCGCGTGAGCGCCAGCGCCGCCAGCAGTACGAAGAGCGGTCCGCGGCCACCATGCGGGCTTTGACGGGTCGCCCCGCATTGCATTTCGAGGGTGGGCGGGTGTATGACGGCGAGCGGGCGCTTGCCGCATACGCTCCGCATTTGCGCCCGCAGCCGGGGCTGGATGCGCTGGAGGCCCATCGCGGTGTGACCGACGGCTTGGCCCTGCGCATGTTGTATTCCGATGCGGCGCTGCACGCGCAGCTGACGCCGCCCGAGCCCATCGCCCGGCTGGTGTTCGAATGGCTGGAGCAACTGCGAGTTGAATCGCTGGCACCTGCTCATCTGCCTGGTGTGCGCGATAACATGGCGCGGCACTATCAAGCCTGGTCGGCGGCCTTCCTGGATTCGGGAGCCACTGAAACCAGCATCGGCATTTTGCTGTTCACGTTCTCTCAGATGGCCTGGAGCCGGCTTACCGGCCTGCGCCTGCCCGAACATGTCGAAGACCTGCTTGAGCCCACACGCGTTGCATTGGGCGCGTCGCTGGGCGCGCATCTGGCCGGCCTGCGCCGGATGCGCCACGATCAGCGCGCATATGCCGAGCACGCACTGGCCGTGGCGAGGGAGATCGCGGCGCGCGTGCAGGCCGAATACGAAGACAGCCCGCCCGACGCTCGTAAGCGCCGGCAGGCCGGTTTTTCTCTCTGGCTCGATGCCGATGATGCGCCGGAGGTGGGCTTTCAGACAGTGCAAAGCGGTGAGAGCATGGCGTTTCGCGCCGCGCGCGGGCAATACCGCGTATTCACGCGTCGCCACGATGTGGAACAGCCCGCCGATACGCTGGTGCGGCAGGCACTGCTGGCCGAGTTTCGCGAGCGGCTGGACGTCCGGGTCGCCAAGCAGGGGATCAATACGGGTCGGCTGGCGCGCATGCTTCGGGCCGTGCTGGCGCGTCCGCAGCGCGAAGGCTGGAATTTCGGGCAAGAAGAAGGGGTGATTGATGGACGTCGCTTGTCACAGCTCGTCAGTTCTCCGACCGAGCGGCGCCTGTTCATGCAGGATCGCCATGTACCTGTCTCCGATTGTGCCGTAAGCTTTCTGGTCGATTGCTCTGGCTCCATGAAGCAGTATGGCGAGCCGGTGGCGATGTTGCTGGACGTCCTGATGCGCGCGCTGGGTCAGGCAGGCGTTGCCACCGAGATCCTTGGGTTTACCACCCGCGCCTGGAACGGCGGTCGGGCGCGCCGCGAATGGCTGGCGCAAGGCCGTCCGCCGGCCCCGGGGCGCTTGAACGAGCTGTGCCATTTAGTGTTCAAGGCCGCCGACACCGACTGGCGCCGCGCCCGCCGCAGCATCTGCGCACTGATGAAACCCGATCTGTTTCGCGAAGGCGTGGATGGCGAGGCGGTGCAATGGGCCTGCCAGCGTTTGCTGGCCCGTGAGCGCCGGCGCCGCATCCTGCTGGTGATTTCAGATGGCTGCCCCATGGACAGCGCCACCAACCTCGCCAATGATGCGTTCTATCTGGACAATCACCTGCGTGCGGTGGTGCGCCAACAGGAACGCGAGCAGGGTATCGAGATCATCGGCCTGGGTGTGGGGCTGGACCTCAGCCCTTACTACACGCGATCGCTGGCGGTGGATTTGTCCGAGGGCTTGGATAACGCGGTTTTCGATGAGTTGGTGAAGCTGCTGGGCGCGCGTCGCAAGCGTGCCTGAGTGTGGACTGATGTGGCGTGCGGGCCGGCCCTAGCGCTGCGTACCCTGCGCCTGCACCGCAGTGATGGCGATCACGTTGTACACGTCTTGGGCGGAACACCCGCGCGACAGATCGTTGGCAGGCTTGTTCAGGCCTTGCAGCAGGGGGCCGACGGCACTTGCGCCGCCCAGGCGCTCGGTCAGTTTGTAGCCGATATTGCCGGCCGACAGATTGGGAAATATCAGCACATTGGCTTGCCCATGCACGTTGGATTGCGGAACCTTGCGTTGTGCAATCGCGGGCACGATGGCGGCATCGAGCTGGATTTCGCCATCAACGGCGAGCTCAGGTTGCCGCGCGCGCACCAACTGTGTGGCATGGTGTACTTTTTCTACTTCTTTGTGTGAGGCACTGCCGTTTGTCGAGAACGACAACATGGCCAGCCGAGGCTCGGCATCCAGCAGCGTGCGGGCGCTCTGCGCCGCCGCCAGTGCAATTTCAGCAAGTTCTTCCGCGTCCGGGTCGATGACCAGCCCGCAGTCGGAGAAAATCATGGCCTGCGTGTCGCCGTGAAGCGGCTGTTCGCGCAGCATGAGGAAAAAACTCGACACCAGGCGGGTGTCCGCGCGTTTGCCGATGATCTGCAAAGCATTGCGGACGACATCAGCGGTGGTGTGGACGGCACCCGCCACCGAGCCGTCAGCGTAGCCTTGGCGGACCATAAGCTGCGCAAACACTAGGGGGTCGAGCACCGCACCGGCTGCCTGTTCTGCTGTCATGCCCCGCTTGGCGCGCAGCGCCAGCAGGGTATCGCGCAATTCAGGCAACCACGGCGAAGTAGCTGGGTCTACGTACGTCATGCCGGCCGGCGAGGCGGCGTCTTGCGACGCCGCCCCTTCCGGCGCGGGCGCCACCATGATCACTTGTGCCAGGCCGTCAGCGGCGGCGCGCCGCCCGGCTTCCCGCACACGCGGGTCGTCTGCTTCACACAAGACGATCCGCATGGGCTGGCGGCGTGCTTTATCGTAAATGCGATCAAGCAATTGCATGGTAGGGCGGCTCCGGTGGCTCAGACGTAGTCTTTGTACTTCTCGAGGAGGCGCACCGGCTTGGACAGCGCATCGCGGCGGAACGGGTCGCCCAGTTCGCGCGTACACATGATTTCCACGACCGTGGTCTTGCCTTCCTTCATCTGCGCTTCCACCGCGCGCTTCAGGGCTGGGCCGACGTCTTCGAGTTTGTCGACTACGATGCCTTCTGCGCCCATGGCCTTGGCGATGCCGGCAAAGCTCTGGTTATCGAGTTCGCCTGCGACGAAGCGGCGGTTGTAGAAGTCAACCTGGTTCTTCTTCTCGGCACCCCACTGGCGGTTATGGAACACCACAGCCGTAACGGGAATGTCGTGACGCACGCAGGTCATGATCTCGGACATGCTCATGCCCCATGCGCCGTCGCCGGCATAGGCGATGGCGGGGCGATGCGGTGCGGCGACTTTGGCGCCGATGATGGTGGGCAGCGCATAGCCGCAGTTGCCCCAGCTCATCGGTGCGAAGAAGCTGCGCGGCTTTTCGAAGCGCAGGTAGCTGTTGGCGACCGAGTTGATGTTGCCGATGTCGGTGGACACCATCACGTCTTCGGGCATCGCCTTTTCGAGTTCGCGAAGAACCTGGCGCGGATGCAGGTAGCTGCCGTCCTCGTTCTTCTGCTCTTCGATCATGTCCAGGCTGTACGGATCACGCTCGTGGGTCCATTCAGTCAACTCTTGTTCCCAGGCGTCTTTTTCAGCCTTGATCTGGGCGGCGCGCTCTTCCTTGGTGCTGTCGCAGGCCAGCGTCTTGCCGTCCAGCCGCTGGCTGATCGCCACGGCGGCGGCCTTGGCGTCGCCGCAGATGCCGACGGTGATCTTCTTGACCAGGCCCAGCATCTTGCTGTCGGCGTCGATCTGGATGATCTTGGCTTCCTTGGGCCAGTAGTCCATGCCATGCTGCGGCAGCGTGCCGAAGGGGCCGAGGCGAGTGCCCAGCGCCACCACGACATCAGCGCGCGAAATCAACTTCATGGCCGCCTTCGAGCCCTGGTAGCCCAGGGGGCCGCACCAAAGTGGATGGCTGGCGGGGAAGGAGTCATTGTGCAGGTAGCTGTTGACCACGGGGGCGCCCAGGCGCTCGGCCAACGCCTTGCATTCCTCGACGGCATCGCCCATGACCACGCCGCCGCCGGAGATGATGACGGGGAACTTGGCCTTGGACAGCAGTTCGGCAGCCTCGTCCAGCGTCTTGTCGCCGCCGGGGCCGCGATCCAGGCGCTGCGGGCGGGGGATCTCTGCTTTGATCTCGCCGTAGAAATAGTCGCGCGGGATGTTCAACTGGGTGGGGCCCATTTCGGACATGGCGCGATCGAAGCAGCGTGCCGTGTATTCGGCCATGCGGGCGGGGTTGGTGACGTGGCCCTGATACTTGGTGAATTCCTGGAACATGGGCAACTGGTTGGCTTCCTGGAAGCCACCCAGGCCGATGCCGCCGGTGCCGGCTTCGGGCGTGACGATGACCACGGGCGTGTGCGCCCAATAGGCCGCCGCGATAGCGGTAACGCAGTTGCTGATGCCGGGGCCGTTCTGGCCAATTACAACGCCATGGCGGCCGCTCACGCGGGCATAGCCGTCGGCCATGTGACCTGCGCCCTGTTCGTGGACGACGGGAATCAGGCGAATGCCGGCGGGCGCGAAGATATCCATCGCGTCCATGAAAGCCGAGCCCATGATGCCGAACATTTCGGTGACGCCATTGGCCACCAGAGTTTCGACAAAGGCTTCGGAGGGGGTCATTTTTTGCACGCCGCTTACAGGGGTGCGGGTATCGGTGGTCATGGCGTCTCCAGAGGTCGGGAGTTGGCGGTTGAGCGTGTCCATAAGGCGTCTCGCTGTCTAAAAATTGAGATGAGTTGTTCCGTTATTTGTTTTTTTCGATAATTCTATCCGCCTTCAAACTAAAGTCAATCTAAAAAATACATTTTCGGAACAAAAAGTTTCGCTTTTAGGGTTTGTATGCATAAGAGAATGTGCTGGCTTATGCGAAACGTCTGTTCTGGCCCTAGACCGGGGCGGGCCGATCTCCTACCTTAGGCTGGTCGCTTTCACGATCAAGTTTTTCGTAGATGATCTACAGCTACGGCCCGTAACTACTATTCGGGCGTTGCAACGCAACGACCGGCTGCACCCAAGGAGATAAACATATGTCTGATGACACCCTCGTCGAAATGTCCGATGAAGCGCTCGTTGCCACCATCCAGGCGTTCGGCGATGCCTGGAACCGCCACGATATCGACGCACTGATGTCGTTCATGCACGACGACTGCGTCTTTGAAACCGTTGCCGGCCCGCAGGCCTACGGCTCGCGCCACGAAGGGCGTGCCGCCGTCCGCAAGGCGTTCGAGGCTGCCTGGCAGACCATTCCCGATGCCAGCTGGCTCAATGCGCGCTGCTGGGGGCATGGCAACCGGGGCGTGATGGAGTCGACCTTTACCGGCACATCCGCCGATGGGTCGCGCATCGAAGCCAATATGGTCGACCTGCTCGAATTCCGCGATGGCAAGATCATTCTCAAGAACGCGTTCCGCAAAAACCGGCCCCACCTGCCGGCCAAGGGTTGAGCGCCGCACCTCCGTACGCGAGCGCCTGTTTGTTTTACTGATGCCACGACCATTGATTCTGGAGTCATGATGGCTGCAAATCCTGTCATTACCGAGCCGTCGCCTGTGAGCGCCGCCCCGGCTAGCCCCTACGATCCACTTTACGATCCGCTGGTCACGCCCACTGGGCGCGGTCAGGCCTACGCGCCCACGTACTGGGTTGCCACCGCCGGGCCTCCGCCCGCCGATGACGGCCCTGTGACCGGCGATATGAATGTGGATGTGGTGGTCATCGGGTCCGGGTTCACCGGCCTGGTCACTGCACTGAATCTGGCGCGCGAGCACGGGGTGCAGGTTGCGGTGCTGGAGGCCAATCGCGTCTCCTGGGGCTGCACCAGCCGCAATGGCGGCCAGGGCCAGAACGCCTCGGGGCGCCTGTATCGTTCGCAGTGGATCCAGCGCTGGGGCCTGGAAACTGCCAAGCGGCTGGATGCCGAGATCCATGAAGGCTTCGAGTACTGGAAGAGCCTGGTGGCGGGCATTGACTGTGATGCGCAGCCAGGCGGGCATCTTTATACAGCCCACCGCCAGAAGAAGATGGCTTTTCTGGAAAACGAGTGCCGCGTGATGCGCGACACTTTTGGCTACGGCACACGCATGCTCACCCGTGAAGAGCTGCATGAGCGCTTTGTCGCGGATCAGGAGGCGTGCGGGGCACTGCACGAGCCCGACGGTGTGGGTGTACATCCGGTGAAGCTGGCCTTCGGGTACCTGCGCCAGTTGCGCGAGCTGGGCGTGAAGGTTTATACCAGCAGCCCGGTGCAGGGCTGGGAAACGGTAGGCGGTGTGCATCATTTGCGCACGCCGGGTGGCATCGTGCGCGCCAAGCGGGTAGCTGTGGCCACAGGCGGCTACACGCCGCAGGGGCTGCACAAGTCGCTCACGAGCAAGATCATGCCGATTCTGTCCAACTCGATGGTTACGCGGCCACTGACGACGCAGGAACGCGAGGCGGCGGGCCTCAAGAGCACAACATTCATTACGGATACCCGTACACTGCGCTTTTATTACCGCCTGCTGCCGGATGGTTCCATGCAGATCGGCAGCCGCAGTGCGCTCACAGGCGCGGATGCGCAGAACAGCCGTCACCTCGAGCTGCTCAAGCATGGCTTGGCGCGCAAGTTTCCCACGCTTCGCGATATCCCGATTGCGTATTCGTGGTGGGGCTGGGTGGATGTGAGCCATGACATGATGCCTCGGATTGTTCAGCCGGATCCAGACCAGAGCATTTTTTATGCCTTCGGTTACGGCGGCAATGGCGTGTCGTTCTCGGCGGCGGCAGGGCGGCGCCTGGCGGAACGCGTAGTGGGCAAGGCGGGCAAGCACTGGGATCTGCCCATCTACAACTCGCCGCTTCCAGGCCACCTGTTTGCGCCGTTCCGCCGGCTTGGGCAGGCGATGCTGTACAAATACTATTATCTGCGCGATGAGGTGCTCTGACGAGCTTCTTTTTCCACGCATAAATAATGCCCGCAACTGGCTTTGCCCGGTTGCGGGCATTTTGTTGACGTCTGGCGCGTGCTGTGAGAGGCGCCGTGGCGAGGCAGGTTGGGCGCGCCTTGAGCTCGCCGCAAGCACAGAAAAGCAAGCTCCCGCCTAAAAAATTCAAACAGCCCGCAAGCAAAGCCCCCCAGCTAAAGAACGGAGCAGGAAGCACACGCTATGACGGGTCCGTCAGCGCCCGGTAGACAGCCGCCAGGCGTCGTATGCCCTCCGGGATGCGCGCCTTATCGATCGAGGCGAAACCCACCCGGATGTAATTTTGGTTCGTACGCGTCGCCCGGTGGAAAAACACATGCCCCGGCTCGATTACCACCCCTTGCTGCAGAGCAGCCTCAGCCAGCCGAGTCGTGTTCGTGCCTTCGGGTGCCTTGATCCAGCCCGACGAGCCACCGCTGATCGGTACCAGCTCGAACTCAGGTAGATGCTCCGCCACCGCCTGCGTAAGCACCTGCGCGCGCTCCGCATACAGCACCGAAAGGCGCCGAAGCAGCGAATGATGGTGCCCCAGCGAAATGAACAGCGCAAAGGCCCGCTGCGTATACGCTGGTGGATGACGTAGCATCAGGCGACGCAGCGCACGCAGCTCTGCCACAAGCTCTCGCGGCGCCACGATATAGCCCAGCCGCAAGCCTGGTGCAAAACTCTTGGACAAACTGCCAACATAAATAACCCGCCCGTGGCGATCCAGACTCTTGAGCGCTGGTGATGGCTGGCCATCGTAGCGGTTTTCGGTTTCGTAGTCGTCCTCGATCACAATGCCGTCAGAGCGACTAACCAGCTCCAGCAGCGCTACGCGCCGTTCCATGGGCAGCGTAACCGACGTGGGGCATTGGTGGCTGGGTGTGACAAAGATATAGTCGCAGGTGCGCAGCGCCGGGGTAATACATAGCCCTTGCTCATCAACGGGCAGCGGCAGCAGCCGCTCCGTACGATGGGCGAAAATATTGCGTGCATCAGGGTAGCCGGGGTCTTCCATACCCACCACGGTATGGTTGTGCATCAGCAAGTCGGCCAACAGATACAGCGCGTGCTGCGCGCCCACCGTGACTACAATCTCGTCGGCTTCCGCCCACACGCCCCGTCTTGGCAGCACCTGGCTGCGGATTTCCTCAATCAGCGCCGGGTCGTCATGGGTGATGAGGTCGGGCGCCCAACTCTTGATATCGAGTACCGACAACGCCCGCGTACAGCACTCGCGCCATTCCGCAGTAGGAAACTGCCCAGGGTCGAACTGCGCATACACAAACGGGTAGGGCATGCTTTGCCAGTTCTCGGGCTTGACAATGTTGCGCTGCCTCGACGGGTGGAACACCAGGCGCTGATGCCAAGTGGCCACACGCCAGGGCTGCTCGGCTGGTTCTGGTTGGCGTGGCGCCTCACCTTGCACATGATTGCGCAGCACGTCGTCGGCCACGAAATGGCCGCTGCGCTCGCGTGACACCAGATAGCCTTCGGCCACTAACTGCTGATAGGCAAATACAACCGTGTTGCGCGCCACCCCCAGACTGTCGGACAACTGTCGGCTGGATGGCGCCGGCGTGCCCGCTGGCAGATGGCCGCTCAGGATCGCCGACACCAGCATTTGCCGGATGCGGCCCTGCAGGCTGAGGTTCGGATCACTGACACGATCGAACAAAGGCTGCCATTGCACAGCGGCCGTCGAACTGACGGCCGCCTGAGGTGCAGGAGAAGTGGTCAGATTTTTCCCTTCCATGGTATGAGTACGCGCTCGAGATAGCGCAGCAACAAGTCGAAAATCAGGGCGAAAAAGCCTATCACTATTATGCCCATAATTACAGTGTCGCTGGCGAGATATTGTGCCGCGTTCAGTACCATGAAACCTAAGCCGCGCGCCGCCGCCACCATTTCGGCCGCCACCAGCGTCGTCCAACCGACCCCAATGCCAATACGCATACCCGTGAAAATCTCGGGCAAGGCTGCCTTGAGGATCACATGGAAGATGATTTGGCGGCTAGATCCGCCCATGGCATATGCCGCGTGGATCTGCTCGATGGACACCGATTTGACCCCCGCACGAGCGGCAATCGCCATCGGCGCGAAGATCGCCAGATAAATCAGGAAGACCTTCGGAAACTCCCCAATGCCAAACCAGATGATCACCAGCGGCAAATAAGCCAAGGGCGGCAGGGGACGGTAAAACTCGATCACCGGATCGCACAGGCCGCGCACGACCCGGTTCACGCCCATCAGGATGCCGATCGGCACGGCAGTGACCAGTGCCAGAAAGAATGCGCCCATGACGCGGCCCAAGCTGGCTGTGGTGTGCTCGAAAAGCGTGGAGTTCGCGACGCCGATCGTGACGGCTTCGACGAATTTTTCCCATACCGCGAATGGCGACGGTAGGAAAATCGGCTTGATCCAGCCCATGCTGGTCACGAGAAACCACAGCGCGATCAGTGCCACGGCTGTCATGAAGCTGATAAAGCCACTGTAGCCAGCGCCCGGGGCGCCATAGACTTTCCCCGGCGTGGCGGGCTTGCGGGCAAACAGGCCGCGAGCGTGCGAGGGGGTGATTTGCTTAGACATGAAGTAGGGCCGGTTCGCCGGCTTCGCGTTCGTCGCCATAGATAATTCCCAATACTGTTTCGCGCATCTGGATGAAGTCCTTGCTGGATTTGATCGCGCGGGCATCGCGCGATTCCAGGAAACGCTTGTTGAAGTCCAGTTCGTACATATTGGTGATGCGTCCGGGGCGAGGCGACATCACAATCAGCTTGGACCCGAGAAACAGTGCTTCCTCCACACTGTGCGTAATAAAGAAGAACATCTTGTGGGTGTGCTGCCATACATCGAGCAGCAGTTCCTGGATGGTTTCCCGCGACAGAGCATCCAGCGCGGCCATCGGCTCATCCATCAGCAGCATGGCCGGGTTGCAGGTAAGCGCGCGGGCGATCCCCACGCGTTGCTGCATGCCGCCAGACAACTGGTAAATCATATGGCGGTGAAAATCCTGCAGACCGACCAGTTCGAGATTGCGCGCGGCAATGGTATGGCGGGTTTTCTTGTCCACACCCTGTAGTTTCAGGCCGAACTCTGTGTTGTCGATCACATTCAGCCAGGGCAGCAGGGCGTGTTTCTGGAACACGACGCCGCGGTCCGGGCCCGGCCCCACGACGGGCTGGCCTCCCAGCAGCAACTCGCCGGAAGTTGGCGACAGGAAGCCGGCCAGTACATTGAGCAGGGTGGTTTTGCCGCAGCCAGAGGCCCCAAGCGCGACGACGAATTCGCCGGGCGGGATTTCCAGGTTGACGTTCTGCAGCGCGGTCACCGAACCCCCACCTTGCTGAGCAGGGTAAGTGACGCTTACACCTTTGATGCTCATGGCAGGCATGGACTGCCCCATGGAAGTGGGTGCTGTCATGATGGTGTCTCCTTGTTGATGAATCCGTCCGCCGGGAAGCCCCGGCGGCGGCTTTCTACTTACTTATTACTTCACTTCTTTGGCCGCGGCTTCGGCAAACGAGGCATTCACAAACGGCGTGTAGTCGTCCAGCGCTTTGTTGATCTGGCGCTGGTCTTTCAGGAAGTTGGCGCTGGCGGTGAACGCCTTGGCTGCGCCACCGTCTTTGCCGCCGCCCAGCCAAGTGGCGGAAGCCTGTTCTGCCGCATCGGGGAAGATCAGCAGCTTGAGCGCGGACAGAATGTCCTCGGGCTTGCCGCCGATCATCTTGACAATACCCTTGATCTCGGGAGAGTCAGCCGTGAGGGTGGCGGCCTTCTTGTTGTAGTCGCGATAGGACTCGGCCAGAACCTTGGTGAATGCGGCCATGAACTTCGGGTTCTTGGCCGCCCATTCCTTGTCGACCACTAGGCCATCAAAGGTCGGCACGCTTTTGGCGCCGATCTCGGCCGAATCCGCGATCGTCTTGCCGGTTTTCTGGATTTCTGTCAGCGCAGGCGGCCAGACATAGGCGGCATCAATGTCGCCGCGCTGCCAGGCGGCGACGATCTGCGGCGGCTGCATATTCAGGATCTGTACATCCTTGGCCGGGATTTTCCAGATGTCCTTCATTGCCACCAGCAGGTGGAAGTGCGAGGTGGAGACGAACGGCACCCCCACCTTCTTGCCCACGATGTCCTGGGGTTTCTCGATGCCCGAGCCGTTGCGGGCAACCAGCGCTTCAGACTTGCCGATGTTGTCGAGGATCCAGAACAGCTGCATGTCCACGCCGCGCGTGGTGGCCGCCGTAATACCTGTGGAACCCAGCACGCCCACCGGTACGTCACGGGACGCGAAGGCGCTCGAAATGTCGCCCGCCGAGCTGAACTGGCGCCAATCGACCTTGTAGCCGGCCTCCTTGAGTGCCTTGTCGAAACTGCCGTCGGCGATACTGCTGACGAAAGGCCCGACGATTTGCTGATAACCGACGACAACTTTGGTTTGGGCCAATGCATTTGAACCGGCCAGGGCGAGTGCCCCAGCGGCCAGACCGAACATGGCAAACCTGCGTACACGGGGAATTACCGGGATCATGGTTGTCTCCATTCAGGTTGAAGCGGCATAAGTGTTTTTTCTGCTCGCGACGCCGCCCATGGAAAGGATAGTGAACATTGATCCCGTTTGCGACTAGGTCCAGAAGATTTAATTCTATAGAACCAGTTTTTCGCCTTTGGACTGCTTAATGTCTCAATATCTTGGGCTGGCGCTGTGTACGGCATGCCGTACGCAGCGCCAGCGGCCTCCGGCCTTAAGGGTAAATGCCGATGCCTTTCGGGACGGCTTATTCCGGAAGTACCGGGGCCGTTTCGCGTTCGTGGGAAAATTGGGCGCAGAACATCTCTATACGCCGCATGGCCAGGTCGACATCGTCGGTAATCATGAGCAGGTTGATGTCATTGGGCCCAATCAGCTTGTGGGTGAGCAACTGGCTGCGGATCCAGTCGATGAGGCCAGCCCAGAAGTGGGTACCGATCAGGATAATGGGCGCCGGCGGCACCTTGCCGGTTTGTACAAGTGTCATGACTTCAAACAATTCGTCCAGGGTGCCAAAGCCACCTGGCAGCGCAATATAGGCAGCGCTGTGCATGAAGAAAGTGGCCTTGCGGGAATAGAAATACTCGAAATTGAGGCTGTGCGTCTGGTAATGATTGTTGCTGGTTTCGTGAGGCAGTTTAATATTGAGGCCTACGCTTTTGCCGCCCGCCTCGAAGGCGCCTTTGTTGGCGGCTTCCATGATGCCGGGGCCGCCGCCGGCAATGACGGTGAACCCGGCCTTTGCCAGGCGGGTGCCTATGGTTTCACTGAGCAGGTAATAAGGAGAATCTGGGCGCAAGCGCGCACTGCCGAAAATGCTGACCCCCCAGCCGATTTCCTTTAGGGTGTCGGCCGCGGTTTGCAACTCTGACATAATCCCCGGGATCTGCTGTGAAGCGGTCAGACGGACTATTTTATTGTTTGACATGAAAAAAACCTTGTTACTTGTAGATGGGTCCAGCTATTTATATCGCGCCTATCACGCAATGCCGGATCTTCGTAATGCCAGCGGGCAACCGACGGGCGCCCTGTATGGTGTCATTTCTATGTTACGGAGACTGATCCAGGATTACAAGGCAGACTATGCCGCCTGCGTTTTCGATGCACGCGGCAAGACATTCCGCGAGGATCTGTATCCGCTGTACAAAGGAAACCGCCCCTCTATGCCTGAGGAACTGGCGGCGCAGATTCCCGCCATACACGAGGCGGTTTCAGCCATGGGCTGGCTCGTGCTGTCGGTGGAAGGGGTGGAGGCCGATGACATTATTGGCACCCTGGCCGTCCGAGCCACGCAACAGGGTGTGCAAACGGTGATCTCCACGGGCGACAAAGACTTGGCGCAACTCGTCAACGAACATGTGCAGCTCGTTAATACCATGAGCGGCGAAACGCAGGATGTCGATGGGGTCATTCGCAAGTTTGGGGTGCGCCCAGCGCAAATCATAGACTTTCTGATGCTGACTGGCGACGCGGTGGACAATGTGCCGGGCGTGGCCAAAGTAGGCCCGAAGACGGCGGCCAAATGGCTGAGCCAGTACCAAACGGTGGATGAGCTGGTTGCCCATGCCGAAGACATCAACGGTGTGGCCGGCAAAAACCTGCGCGAAGCCATCCCCAACTTTGCCATGACGCGTGAACTGCTGACGGTAAAAACTGATTGCAGCATCCCAGATATCGGACCTGATCTGAACGCTTTGGTTCCCCGCGCCACTGACAAGGATGCTCTGGTTCGGCTTTACGAGGAATTTGGTTTTCGCACGTGGTTGCGCGAACTCACCGGCGATCCCACGCGCATCCCCGCCCAGGATAGCCGCCAGCCGCCTGGGCAGCCGGAGGCACCCGCCGAAACCCGCTACGAAACCATTCTCGATTGGGATGCGTTCGAGCGCTGGCTGGCGAGCATTCGCACTGCCGATCTTGTGGCGCTGGACACTGAAACCACCTCGCTTGACCCTATGTGCGCCAGCCTGGTGGGCATGTCTCTGTCTGTCGAGCCAGGTGTGGCCTGCTATATACCGGTGGCTCATCGGGGGCCTGACCGAGTGGCCCAGCTACCCAAGGCTGAGGTGTTGGCACGGCTCAAGCCCTGGCTCGAAGACGCCAGCGCCCGCAAACTGCTGCACAACGCCAAGTACGATACGCATGTATTGCTCAACGAGGGCATCGCGTTGGCCGGCGTCGCCGAAGACACCATGCTTCAGGCCTACGTGCTCGAATCGCACCGCCGCGTCAACATGGAAGAGCTGGCGCAGCGCTGGCTGGGCCGTACCGGCTTGTCTTATGAAGACTTGTGCGGCAAGGGTGCGAAGCAAATCTGCTTCGATGAAGTCGAGGTCGACAAAGCCACCCAATACGGCAGCGAAGATGCCGACTTCACCCTGCAACTGCACCATACACTGCGGCCCCGCGTGGCAGCCGACCCTGGCCTGGAGTTCATCTACAAGCTCGAAATCGACGTTTCCCGTGTGTTGGCCATTGTCGAGCACAATGGTGTGCGCATTGATGCAGGTGTGCTGGCGACGCAAAGCAGCGAGCTTGGCCGGCAGTTGATCGATTTCGAGCAAAAGGCCTATGCCCTGGCCGGCCAGCCCTTCAACCTCAACTCGCCCAAGCAATTGGGCGAGATCCTCTTCCAGCGCATGGGTTTGCCAGTGGTGCGCAAAACCGCCAGTGGCGCGCCTTCCACAGACGAGGACGTACTAAGCAAGCTGGCGCGCGACTATCCTTTGCCAGCCCTGCTGCTCGACTATCGCGGGGTGGCCAAGCTCAAGTCCACCTATACCGACAAGCTGCCGCGCATGATCAATGCCAGGACGGGGCGAGTGCACACGCGCTATGCACAGGCGGCCGTCATCACGGGCCGGCTCGCGTCCTCAGATCCTAACCTGCAGAACATACCTGTGCGCACCGGCGAAGGGCGGCGCGTGCGCACCGCCTTCATTGCCAGCGGCGGCAGCATCGTTTCGGCGGATTACTCGCAAATCGAGCTGCGCGTGATGGCGCATGTTTCCGACGACGAAAACCTGCGTGCCGCTTTCGAGCGCGGCGATGACATCCACCGTGCCACGGCGGCCGAGGTGTTTGGTGTTGCGCAGGATGACGTCACGGCGGACCAGCGCCGTGCCGCCAAGGCGATCAACTTCGGGCTCATCTATGGCATGGGCGAATTTGGCCTGGCGGCCAATCTGGGCATCACCCGCGACGCAGCTCGCTCCTACATTGATCGCTATTTTGCCCGCTATCCGGGTGTTGCGGCCTATATGGAGCAGACCAAGGCGATGGCGCGAGAGCTGGGCTATGTCGAGACCGTGTTCGGGCGCCGACTGTGGCTGCCCGACTTGCGCGGCGCCAAGGGGCCGCGTCAGGCTGCCGCCGAACGGGCAGCCATCAATGCGCCCATGCAGGGTACGGCGGCGGATCTGATTAAGATGGCCATGGTAAAGGTGCAAGATTGGCTCGAGCAGGAAAAGTTGAAAGCACTGCTGGTCATGCAGGTGCACGACGAACTTGTGCTTGACGTGCCGACCGACGAAGTCGATCGCGTGGCCCGGCAATTACCGCAGCTGATGGCTGGTGTGGCGTCGCTCAGCGTGCCGCTGGTGGCCGAAGTCGGAGTCGGACCAAACTGGGAGCAGGCGCACTGAGGCCCGGCGCTTGCTGCTTGCTCCCGTGCGGGGGCGAACATTACATCCGGGCGCTCCTGCAACGGCCGGTTCGTCATTGAACGGTGCGGCGCCCATCCGCAAGCGACCTAAGAGGAGGTGCAATGTCTTATTCGACCATTACCGGCAGTACCGCTGCCGCGATCCACACCCCGGCTGAAGGCCTGCGTGCAGGCGTGGTGGAGATTCCCGCCAAGGATACCGCCCTGCAGGCTTACTACGCGGTCCGCGAAGGCGTGGCGCACCCACCCATTATCCTGGTGGTGCAGGAAATCTTCGGCGTGCATGAGCACATCAAAGATATTTGTCGTCGCTTTGCGCATGAGGGCTATCTGGCCGTTGCGGTCGAACTCTACCAGCGCCAGGGCGACCCCTCGGCATACAGCGAGATGAACCGCTTGATCGAGGACATCGTTGCCCGTGTGCCTGACGAGCAAGTGCTGACCGACCTGGACGCGGCCGCGCGCTGGGCGGTGGCACAGGGTGGAGATGGCGCCCGGCTTGGGATAACGGGTTTCTGCTGGGGCGGGCGTATTGTGTGGTTGTACTGCGCCCATAACCCCGCCTGCAAGGCAGGGGTAGCGTGGTACGGGCGCCTCACGCGCGGGCATGGGCCGCTGCAGGTGCGCAACCCGCTCGATGTTGCCCGCGATCTGCTCGCGCCGGTGTTGGGATTGTATGGCGGCGAAGACACGGGAATACCCTTGGACGATGTGTGGCGCATGGAGGCCGCGCTCGAAGAAGGGGGGGCCGCATCCAAAGCCTCGCACATGAAAGTGTATGATCGCTCGGGTCATGCTTTCTTTGCCGACTATCGCCCCAGCTATAACGCCGAAGATGCCGCTGATGCGTGGCAGAAGACGTTGGACTGGTTCGAGCGTCATCTGTAGGCGTGCCCCGCGCTACGGGTGATGCGCCCGCCGTCGCCGTTACCGCGCGCGGCCCTGGCGCGGGTCAGTTGTCACTGGGCTCGATGTCGCGCAGCCGGTTGGGCAGCAGCGCGTTGTGGCGTGCCAGGATGGGATAGGCCGTGGCTTCCACCATGCAGGCGTTGATGGCCTTGGTGTCGCGCAAGATGTCCAAGTAGAACGAACCCTGGTCGACGTCGTCCAGCCGGCCGGCCTTGATGGTGCGCAGGTGTTGCTCCACCGCCTGCGCCTCAAGTTCGCGAAAACTCCCTTTCTCGAATGCAAGAACCCGGGCGCTGCGCAGGTCTTCGGTCATGAACAGCGCGGCGGCCTGGCGCTGGTTGCGGATCAGGCGGTCTATTGTCTCGGCAAGCTGCTCCTGCTGCCAGGGCTTCAGCGACCAGCCCTTTTTGCGCAGCGTCGCGATGTGCGTCATCAGGCCGTTGGCGGCAATATTGGCGGCATGGGTCATGTTCGACGAAAACGCGACGATATCATCCAGCCGCTGGTGTTCGGTCTTGTTCAGTGATTCCTGATCCAAGGTGGCCAAATAGGCGGCAATATGGCTGTCCAGCTGGTTGATTGCGTTGGCCAGATAGCGGGCCTGGATATGCAGCGGGTGGCCGTCGCGTGTGAACGCCGTACGGGTGATCGACAGCATATTCTGAACCATGTCGCTGATGCGCAGCGCTTCGCGGGCGGCATTGCCCAGCGCGATGCCCGGTACCTCGTGGGCGGACGCATCCAGGTAGCGCGGCTGAGACGGATCGTTCGGATCGGTGCGGCGCGGCAGCAGCCGGCGCAGCAGGCGGGCATAGGGCGTCAGCAGCGGCAAGAAGATCAGCGCCACGGCAATATTGAAAAAGGTATGGAAGTTGGCGACACCTCGTGCGGGATCGCTTGTGAACCATTGCATGACCGCGGGCAGCCAGGGGAGCGTGATCAGGGCGATCACGCAGCCTGCGACGCGGGTGCCCAGGTTGCCGATCGGCAGCCGGCGTGTGGCTGGGTCGTTGCCGCCGGCGGTTTCCAGCAAAGGGTTGACGGCTGTGCCGAGGTTTGCGCCCAGCACTAAGGCAATTGCCAGTGAAGCGCCGATCAAGCCCTGGTGCGCCAGTGACATGATCAGCACGACAACAGCGACGCTGGAGTGCGACGCCCAGGCGAGCACCGCCGCCAGCGCCATCGCTGCCACGGGCTGGTCTGATAGGGCTTCGATCAGCAGCCTGAGCAGTTGTGCATGCTCGACGGGTTTGAATAGCAGCGTCAGTTCGTGCAGAGAAAGCAGTAGTAGGCCCAGGCCAATAAACACGCGGCCAAGGTCGCGCCGTCGCCCCGGCGGATTGCGCCGAAACAGCCAGACACCAAGCAGAATGAGGGGGGGCGCCAACGCGGTGAGCTTGAATGACAGCAGTTGCACAATGATAGTCGTGCCTACGTTGGCGCCCAGCATAGCCGCCAGGCCAGGGCCCAGCGCAAGCAGCCCGCCCGCTGCAAAGCTGCTGATCATCAGCCCCGTGGCAGTGCTGCTCTGCACCGCTGCGGTAATGCCCATGCCGGTAAAGAATGCTTTGGCGCGCGTGCCCAGCGCGCGACCCATCCAGACATGCAGCGCGGCGCCGAATGCCCGTTGCACGCCGGTCTGGACCATGTGCACGCCCCACAGCAACAGGGCAATGTAGCCTCCGAAGTTAAGCAGGGCAAAGATTTCTCTCATGAACGGATCATACCTCGCTGATAGCTGTGGGCCCTGCGGGCCCGCAGGCAATAAAGAGGCCCGGCATTGTGCGCCGGGCCTGCGAGAAGGGCGGGGGGAGGCCGGGTGGCGAGCCCGTCGCTTCTTCCGCCTTAAAGGTGCTGCATGCTCTGCAGCGCGTGGATGCGCGCCTCGAGGGGCGGATGGGAAGCCATCATGGCGCTGATCGAACGACGGCCTGAAATGCCCGCGGCTTCGAAGGTTTTGGGTAGTTCACCGGCCTCGAGCCCGCCCAGTCGGGCGAGCGCGTGGATCATTGGCTCGCGCGAACCGAGCAGACGGGCCGAGCCCGCATCGGCACGATATTCGCGCTGCCGGGAGAACCAAGCGACGATCAGCGAGGCCAGCAGGCCGAACACGAGCTCACAGACGATGACCGTGATGTAATAGCCCGGACCGATATCGCGGTCGTTCTTGAAGATGGCGCGATCCACCAAGTAGCCCACCACGCGTGCGAAGAAAATGACGAAAGTGTTGACCACACCCTGTATCAGGGTGAGCGTCACCATGTCGCCGTTGGCCACGTGTGCGACTTCGTGCCCAAGCACGGCCGTGATTTCTTCTTCGCTCATGCTGGACAGCAAGCCTGTGGAAACCGCCACCAGCGCCTCGTTACGGAAGGCTCCCGTGGCAAATGCGTTGGGCGCGCCTTCGTAAATGGCAACTTCGGGGCGCCCGATGCCGGCGCGATCGGCCAGCTGATACACGGTATCGAGCAGCCAGGCTTCCCGCGCATTGTCGGGACGCTGCGGGTCGATGACCCGTGCGCCGGTGCTTTGCTTGGCCATCCATTTGCTCATCAGTAGTGAAATGATGGAACCCGCGAAACCGATGACGGCCGAAAAAATCAGCAACTGCGTGAAGTCGATGCCGTTGGCACTGAGATAGCGGCCCACGCCCAGGATATTCATCGAGGCGCTCAGCACAATCACCACGGCAAAGTTGGTCAGCAGGTAGAGAACTATACGTTTCATGTAATAGGGATTCCACAAAGCGGCGACAACGAGCGCCTACCGCGAAACAATGGGGGTGAAACGGCGATTTTAAAGTACCTGCCGGGAAATTGGATCGGGCATCGGAGTATAGTATCGGCTTCGCGTCGATTACTTATTTCGGTTGATTACGCATGCAGTCTTTGTGGATGCTACTGGCAAGTCTGATGTTCGCCGGCATGGGGGCTTGTGTAAAGGTTTCCTCGGACTTGGGGGCATCGCTCTCGCACGTCGTGCTGTTTCGCGGCATCCCGTCCGTCCTTCTGCTGTTTGGCTGGGCACTCAGTACCCGCCGCCGCCTCGCGCCCACCAGTTGGAAGCTGCACCTGTGGCGCAATGTATCGGGCATTTTTTCCATGTGGCTGGGTTTTTTCGCCATCTCCAACCTGCCGCTTTCTACTGCCATCAGCCTCAACTATACGGCGCCGCTGTTCATCGCTGGCTGGATGCTGGGCTGGGGCGGCTCCCAGCGCGATTCGGTGCGCATCCTTGCGGTGGTGCTGGGTTTCATAGGCGTGTTGGCGGTACTGCGTCCCAGCCTTGAGCATCAACACGTGCTGGCAGCGGCCAGCGGGTTGGGGGCGGGCGCACTCTCAGCTATTGCCATGATGCAGATCCGTGAGCTGGGCAGGGTGGGCGAGCCTGAATGGCGCACTGTGTTCATCTTTTCGTGCTGTGTGTGCCTGTCCAGCATACCGGGCCTGGCCGTGGAAGGCGTGGCTTCGGTCAGCCCGGGGGGCTGGGCCGCGCTGGTAGGGGTTGGTGTGCTGGGGCTGATCGGCCAGTTGGCCATGACGCGCGCCTTTGGCCTGGGTTCTGCCTTGCTTACCGCCGCGCTTCAGTACACCACCATCATCTTTGCCGCGCTGCTGGGTTATGTGTTCTGGGGCACCATCCCCGATGTGATGGCCTGGGCGGGCATGGCGCTTATCATTGCCTCGGGCCTGTTGTCGACCTGGCGCACCTACACCGAAAACCGAGTGCTTCGAGGTAATGGGGCGGTAACGCAGGCCCCGGCGGCCAAGGCCTAGCGCCCGCGTCGGCGCGTATGCGTTAGCCGACGCTGCGCTGTTGGTGATGCCCGCGCCGCCCCTGCCCCCGCCGCCCTCAATCGGGCAATGCGTCCGGCCCCATCAAGCGGCGATACCATTCGTGAAAGTGCTGCATGCCGTCTTCCATGGGCGATTGGTACGGCCCGGCCTCGGAGACGCCGCGACTCATCAATGCCTTGCGTCCGGCATCCATGCGTTCGGCGATCTCGTCGTCTTCGATGGCGGTTTCCATATAGGCTGCCCGCTGCGCCTCGACGAACTCGCGCTCGAATGCGGCGATGTCTTCGGGGTAGTAAAACTCGACGATGTTGACGGTTTCCTGGGGGCTGACTGGGTGCAGGGTAGACAGCACCAGCACATGCGGATATAGCTCAATCATGTGCGTGGGAAAGTACGTGACCCACACCGCGCCGAACTCGGGGGCATCGCCGTCGCGGTAGGCCATGAGCCGGTCGTGCCAGGCGCGATACACCTCGGAGCCCGGTTGGCTCAGGGCATTGTGCACGCCGACGCGTTGGCAACTGTACCAATCGGAGAACTCCCAGGTGAGATCGTCGCAGGTGACGAAATGCCCAAGCCCGGGATGGAAGGGCGCGACATGGTAGTCTTCGAGATAGACCTCGATGAAGGTCTTCCAGTTGTAGTTGCAACGGTGTACTTCGATGTGATCAAGTACATAGCCCGAGAAGTCGAATTCGGGCCGTTCGAAGAGGCTCGCCATGTCGCGAGCAGGGTCTCGGCCGCCTTCGAACAGCAGGCCGTGGCAGTTGTGCAGCGGGAACTTGCGCAGGTCAAGGCAGGGTGTGGCCGGGAATTGCGGTGCGCCCAGCAGCTTGCCCTGGTTGTTGTATGTCCAGCGGTGTACGGGGCAGACCATATTGCCGCCCGTATCGCGAAGGTTGCCGCTGGCAGGGCTGCCGGCCACGCCGTTGGCGCTGCCGCCCAGCATGATGGCCTGCCGATGGCGGCATACATTAGAGATCAGCTCGACGCCGTTGGGGTTGCGTACCAGTACCCGACCCGCGCCTTCATGGGCAAGTGTGCGCCAATCGCCGGCGTCGGGCGTGAATTTTTCGTTGCCTACATAAAGTGCGGCATTGCCGAAGATGCGCTCGCGCTCGAGCGCAAACAGGGTTTCGTCGAAGTAGCTGCTGACTGGAAGCTGGGTCTGCGCAGGCATGATATGCGCTTGGCGACCGATGTCGGTCATGATTCCCCCCCGCGATGATGAACCAGGAAGAACGTGTGCTCCGGCCCCTGGTGCGAAGAAAAACGGATTGGCCGATGAAATTTTCAGGAACCCGGCATTATACCTGAGATGTCAGCCTTGGCCAGCCGCACGCGCCTGTCCGGTGAAATTGTTACTCCCCCATCGGCCCGCATCCCTTACAATTCCGTTCATGACTACACGCCCGAACGCAAGCCCCTGTCCGTCGGTACGGGGCGGGCCGGGCCCATGCTCATCCAGCGTCGACGGCCCCGTATTGTGGCGAAGCGGTCAGGGCCGAAGGGTCAGGGCTCCTCACAAAATACAAGGCGCCACCCTGTTTTCAGGGTATAAGGGGCCCGCGGGCGCCAACGGGCGCTTTTTGCTTATTTTCCGGATTACGCCATGAATGAAAAAAATCCGGCCACGCAGGCCGGTGATGATGCCGCCCAGGATTTGCCGCAAGATTTCGAAACCGCGCTGGCGCAGTTGGAGGCGCTGGTGGGCCAGATGGAAAGCGGCGCATTGCCGCTGGATCAGTCCATCGCCGCATACGAAAAAGGGGTCGAACTAGCACGCATTTGCCAGCGTCGCCTCGATCTGGCCGAGCAGCAGGTAAAGGTGCTGCAGGGCAATCTGCTAAAGCCCTATACGTCATCGGCCGAGGCGGATGACACGGCGGACGAAGGCTGAGGGCGGCGCATGACGAAACGTGTCATAGATTTTCCGGCCTGGTTGGGCGATCGGGTACGCCATATCGAGTCGGTGCTCGATCAGTTTTTGCCGCCGGCTTCGCGATTGCCGGCCGAATTGCACGAGGCCATGCGTTACGCCGTGCTGGGCGGTGGCAAGCGGGTGCGCGCAGCGCTGGTGTACGCTGCGGGCGAAGCCTCTCTGCCATCCGGCACGGCCGCCTCGCCGCAGCATATTGCCCTTGATCACGCGGCAGCGGCGGTCGAGCTCATCCACGCCTATTCGCTGGTGCACGACGATCTACCCTGCATGGACGACGACGCGCTGAGGCGCGGGCGTCCCACGGTGCATGTGCGCTATGGCGAGGCCACAGCCATGCTTGCCGGCGATGCGTTGCAGCCGTTGGCCTTTGAGCTCCTGGGCATGATGCCGATTGCGCCGGCGCTCATCGTGCAGGCTACGCAGTTGCTGGCCCGCTCGGCGGGTAGTTTGGGCATGGTCGGCGGCCAGGCCATCGATTGTGCCAGTGTGGGGGTCCGGCTCACGGCCGATGACCTGCGCCAGATGCACAGCATGAAAACCGGCGCCATGCTCGAGGCCAGCGTACTGCTTGGCGGCATCGTCGCCGGAGCGGGCTCGGCGGCGCGCCAGGGGCTCGAAAAATACGCTGCCGCCATTGGCCTGGCATTCCAGGTAGTTGACGATATCCTCGACGTTACGGCCGATACCGCGACGCTAGGCAAAACCGCTGGCAAAGATGCCGCGGCCGACAAACCTACTTATGTATCCACCCTGGGCCTGGAAGGCTCGCGCGCACTGTTGCGCCAGTTGCACGAGGATGCCCACGCAGCACTGCTGCCATTGGGGCCGCCTGCCGCGCACCTCGCCTGCATTGCCGATTACATCGTGGGACGCGACCGCTAGTCGTTGCGGTCTAAAATGCGCAATGGGAACAAACCAACTGAACCGTATGACCACTGTTTCACTCGAAGACATCAATTCGCCTGCGGACCTGCGCGCCCTGGATCGCTCGCAGCTTGGCGAGGTGGCCGACCAACTGCGCGCGTTCGTTCTGCAGTCGGTCTCGAAAACGGGCGGGCATCTGTCGTCCAATCTGGGCACGGTTGAGCTAACCATTGCGCTGCACCGCGTTTTCGATACACCCCACGACCGCATTGTGTGGGACGTCGGCCACCAGTCATATCCGCACAAGATCCTCACCGGGCGGCGCGAAGGCATGGCGCGCCTGCGTCAGCACGGTGGTATTTCCGGGTTTCCCAAGCGCAGCGAATCCGAGTACGACGCATTCGGCACGGCGCATTCGTCCACGTCGATCTCGGCGGTGCTGGGTATGGCGGTCGCTTCCCGCAACGCGGGGGTGGATCGCCAGCATATCGCTGTGATCGGCGATGGCGCCATGACCGCCGGCATGGCGTTCGAAGCGCTCAATAACGCTGGTGTCACGCCCGGCGTCAATGTGCTCGTTGTGCTCAACGACAACGATATGTCGATCTCGCCGCCGGTCGGCGCGCTCAATCGCTATCTGGCGCGCCTGATGTCTGGCGGTTTTTATGCGGCAGCCAAGAACGTCGGCCGCGCAGTGCTGCAGCACGTGCCGCCCATGCTCGAGCTGGCTCGTCGTTTCGAGGGGCATGCCAAGGGCATGATGTCGCCCGCCACGCTATTTGAAGAGCTCGGTTTCAACTACGTCGGCCCCATCGATGGCCACGATCTGGACGCGCTCCTTCCCACCCTCGAGAACCTCAAGGCGCTTGGCGGCCTGCAGTTTCTGCACGTCGTTACGCGCAAGGGCCAGGGCTACAAGTTGGCCGAAGCCGATCCCGTCCTGTACCATGGCCCGGGCAAGTTCGACCCCCAAGTGGGCATCCAGAAATCCGGCACGGCATCGCGCCAGACTTTCACTCAAGTGTTCGGGCGCTGGCTGTGCGACATGGCTGCCGCCGACCGCCGTCTGTATGGCATCACGCCCGCCATGCGCGAGGGTAGCGGGTTGGTCGAGTTCGAAAAGCGCTATCCCGACCGCTATTTCGACGTCGGCATTGCTGAGCAGCACGCGGTAACCTTTGCCGCTGGCCTGGCCTGCGAGGGCCAAAAGCCGGTCGTGGCGATCTACTCCACCTTCCTGCAGCGGGGCTACGATCAGCTCATCCACGACGTAGCGCTGCAAGATCTCGACGTCACGTTCGCGCTCGACCGCGCTGGCATTGTCGGCGCCGACGGCGCCACCCATGCAGGCAATTACGATATCGCTTTCCTGCGCTGCGTCCCCAATATGGTTGTTGCCACGCCGTCCGATGAAAACGAAGCGCGGCTGCTGTTGAGCACCTGTTATCGTCACAGCGGGCCGGCCGCCGTACGCTATCCGCGCGGCGCCGGGTGTGGGGCCGAGGTAGATCCGGGGCTGGACGTGGTAGAACTGGGCCGCGGGGTTTTGCGCCGGCAGGGCGGGCGGGTGGCCATCCTGGGCTTTGGTACATTGGTGCCCGCTGCGCTCGAGGCAGCCGAACAGCTCGATGCTACCCTGGCCGACATGCGTTTCGTCAAGCCGTTGGACGAGGCGCTGGTTGTGCAATTGGCCGAATCGCATGATCTGCTCGTAACGGTCGAAGAGGCAGCCGTGATGGGCGGTGCGGGCAGCGCTGTGCTCGAATGCCTTGCCGCCCACGGGCTGCAGGCATCCGTGTTGCAATTGGGCCTGCCCGACGCTTTCGTCGATCACGGCGACCAGGCGGCTATTCTGGCCGGGTTGGGGCTCGACAGCACCGGCATTGCGTCCGCGATCAGAACGCAGCTTGATAGCCTGGCACAGATGGGCGGTCGTTCCGCCGCCGCGTCGTAACGTTGTTTCGGCTTTATGGGTGCCGCCCTGCGCTCGGGAACGAAACATGCGCGGGCGTCGTCCAATCGTGCGTACCGGCCCACGAATACACTCATACGCCACGCTGCCTTGCGGGTGGCGGCCGAGGTTGCAAGGCCTCGGCCAGTATATGGTCCAAGCCGTTTTCCGGTCGGTTTGTTATTGTGTAAAGCTTAAGAGGCATTTGCGACAACATGCCTCATAATTGATCTTTCTTAAGGAATACCCGGCCCAGGCCGTGTGGAACAGGCAAGCTCATGAATACTCTGTACGACTCCCCCGCCGTCATGCCAGACGTTCAAAGTTCGGTTGATACCCGTCATATCGCCATTCAGCGAGTGGGGGTGAGGGGGGTGCGCCACCCCATGCTGGTTGAAAACACGGGTGGCGAGGCGCAGCCAACTGTCGGCGCTTGGGAACTCACCGTTGCACTCCCTGCGCACGAAAAGGGCACCCACATGTCGCGCTTCGTGGCGCTGCTGGAGCGCTATCGCTGTGTGGCAATGACGCCCGCGATCTTCTGCCGCATGGCGGCCGAGATGTTGCCACTGCTGCACGCCGATGCCGGTGATATTTCCGTGCGCTTTCCGTATTTCCTTGAAAAAATCGCACCCATGTCCGGCGTGGCCAGCCTCATGGACTATGAATTGTGCTGGACGGCGCGCGCCGTGCAAGAAGGTGGAAAGGCCGATGTCACCTTCACGCTCGAGGCGCTGGTGCCGGTCACCAGTCTGTGCCCGTGCTCCAAGGCAATCTCTGACTACGGCGCGCACAACCAGCGTTCGCACGTGACCGTTACCGTGGCATACGAACCAGGCTCGCCTGTGGATGCCGATGCGCTTATCCGCAGCGTTGAGCACCAGGCGTCGTGCGAGTTATGGGGGCTGCTCAAGCGTGTCGACGAAAAATTCGTTACCGAGCGTGCGTACGAAAACCCCAAGTTCGTCGAAGACTTGGTGCGCGACGTGGCGCAGGCACTGCACGCAGTACCCGGTGTGCGAAATTATCGCGTCGTCGCCGAGAACTTCGAATCCATCCACAATCATTCGGCTTACGCAGTCATCGAAGGTTGAGTCCGCCCGGCGGGATGGCACCAGCCTTCCCGGGCAAGACACAGACGGACGGCGGCGTCTCTGGCAGCGATGCTGGGCATCGTCCCTTCCAGCGCACGGATCACTTTGCCGTCTGCTCGACTTGCCAGGTATTTGATAAAACTGTTATTATTTCTGGTTTCTTGCTCGACTAGGGTTCTTGCGTTGCCATTTTGGCGGCGGCATGCTTGGCTGCGGGGCCGGTTTTCCGGTTGCGTGGCTGGGTGTAGAAACCTGGCGGGCTGTCCCTTGCGGCATTCGCATGGCCGCAAGACATCCACAAGGAGTGTTTTATGCGTCACTACGAAGTAGTGTTTATCGTGCATCCCGATCAAAGCGAGCAAGTGCCCGCCATGATCGAGCGCTACCAATCCACCGTCACCGGTAACGGTGGCCAAGTGCATCGCCTCGAAGACTGGGGCCGCCGCCAGCTCGCCTATCCCATCCAGAAGCTGGTCAAGGCACACTACGTCTGCATGAACATCGAGTGCAGCCAGGCCGTGCTCGACGACCTCGAACACGCGTTCCGCTACAACGACGCCATTCTGCGTCACCTGGTCATCAAGACCAAGAAGGTCCAGACTGCACCTTCCGTCATGATGAAATCCGTCGAACGCGAAGAGGCACGCAAGGCCAGCGCCGACGCAGCCGCAGCCGCCAGCCAGACCGAGTGACCGGGCAGGGGCGCCACACACCCGTGAATCACCTGGCCTTGGCCGCCACCGCCCTCGAGGTGCAGCCGTTGCGGTACACGCCCGCAGGGGTGCCCGCCGTCGAGATGTTGCTGGGGCACGCCTCCGATGCACTCGAAGCGGGGCTGGTGCGCAAGGTAGAGTTCACTATCTCTGCCGTTGCGCTGGGCGATGTGGCGTTGCTGCTGGCTGATACCCCTCTGGGGGCAGCCATGTCGGTCGAAGGTTTTCTGGCGCCGGCGCGTAAAGGATCGGTCAAGCTGGTGCTGCATATACAGCAGGCCAACAGATCGTATCCGGGCGGCGCAAGCGTCGTGGTTTAGCGGGGTTATCCGCACATCATGCAACATGGGGCGCGCGCGCTACAGGCAATCCTGGCGCGAGGCGCATGAAATATACCGCTCGGGCATGGTCCCGGGCATGCAAAGAGGCACATCATGGCTTACTTCAAGAAAAGCAAGGAAAAACGCAAATTCACGCAGCAGAACCCGCTGTTCAAGCGTCGCAAGTTCTGCCGTTTCACCGCCGCCGGCGTTGATGAAATCGACTACAAAGACCTGGACACGCTGCGCGACTTCATCCAGGAAAACGGCAAGATCATTCCTGCACGCCTGACCGGCACCAAGGCACACTACCAGCGTCAGCTCGACACCGCGATCAAACGCGCGCGCTTCCTGGCCCTGCTGCCTTACACCGACAACCACAACTAATCCGAGGCCTATCGTCATGCAAGTCATTCTGCTCGAAAAAGTCGTGAATCTGGGCAACCTCGGTGACGTCGTCCGTGTGCGCGACGGCTACGCCCGCAACTACCTGATTCCCCAGAAAATCGCCCGCCGCGCCACTGATGCGGCCCTGAAAGAATTCGAAGCCCGCCGCGCCGAGCTCGAAAAGCTGCAGGCCGATAAGCTGGCTGCCGCGCAAGCCGTTGGTGAGAAACTCTCCGGCGTCTCGGTCTCCATCCAGCAAAAGGCTGGCGTCGACGGCCGCCTGTTCGGCTCGGTCACCACGATGGACATCGCCGCCGCGCTGCACAAGCAAGGCTTCGACACCATCGAGAAGGCCCAGGTTCGCCTGCCCGATGGCCCCCTCAAGGCCATTGGCGAGTACCCGGTTCAGGTTGTCCTGCACGCAGATGTGGTGTCAGACATCAACATCGTGGTCGAAGGCGAAATCGCCTGATTCAATGCGCTGCAGGTTGCGTGGTACATTCATCCCCTGGATGTTTATATCGCGCTCCGCAGTGAAAAAGCCGGCGCAAGCCGGCTTTTTCCTTTTCGCCATTTTCAACCGCGCCGGCTGGCGCCGCGCGCACGCGGCCAGCCCGCCTCCGGAGCCTCGGCTTGGACAGCATGAACACGAAAACCGATACGCAACTTGATTATCTGCGTGTCCCGCCGCATTCGGTCGAGGCCGAGCAATCCGTGCTCGGTGGGTTGCTGCTGGACAACGCCGCGTTCGATCGCGTTACAGATCTCCTTGATGATGAAGACTTCTACCGTTACGACCACAAGCTGATCTGGCAACACATTGCGCGCCTGATCGGCCTGGCGCGTCCGGCTGACGTCGTCACTGTCCATGAGTCATTGGCCAGCGCCGGAAAATCCGACGACGTGGGCGGTTTGGCCTACCTGAATGCCTTGGCCCACAACACGCCATCCGCGGCTAACATCCGCCGCTACGCCGAAATCGTGCGTGAGCGTTCCATGCTGCGCAAGCTGGTCACCGTTGCCGACGAAATTGCCGCGGGCGCGTTCAATCCCCAGGGTAAAGAGGCCAGGCAACTGGTCGACGAGGCAGAGTCGCGGGTATTCCAGATCGCCCAGGAAGGGGCCAAGGGCTCGGCGGGCTTCCAGGATATCCAGCCTCTACTGAGCCAGGTGGTCGAACGTATCGACGAACTCTACCATCGCGAAGGCGACTCCGACATCACAGGTGTGCCCACGGGTTTCACTGATTTGGATCGCATGACCTCCGGCCTGCAGCCGGGCGATCTGATTATCGTGGCCGGCCGTCCGTCCATGGGTAAAACCTCGTTTTCCATGAACATCGGCGAACATGTCGCGATCGAACAAGGGCTGCCGGTTGCGGTATTTTCGATGGAAATGGGGGCGGTGCAGTTGGCCATGCGTATGGTCGGCTCCGTGGGCATGCTGGACCAGCACCGCATGCGTACAGGTAAGCTCACGGCCGACGATTGGCCGCGCTTGACCCATGCCGTGCAGCAGGTGCAGGAGGCGCAGATCTATATCGATGAAACGCCTGCGCTCACATCCATGGAAGTGCGTGCGCGGTCGCGGCGGCTGGCGCGTCAGTGCGGCCAGTTGGGGTTGATCATCATCGATTACCTGCAGTTGATGTCGGGCAATTCGGGTGGCGAAAACCGTGCGGCGGAAGTGTCCGAAATCAGCCGCTCGCTCAAAGGCCTGGCTAAAGAACTCAACTGCCCGCTCATTGCGCTGTCGCAGTTGAACCGTAGCCTGGAGCAACGCCCCAACAAGCGGCCGGTGATGAGCGACCTGCGCGAATCGGGCGCCATCGAGCAGGATGCCGACCTGATTCTATTCATTTACCGCGACGAAGTGTACAACCCCGAATCGGCCGACAAAGGCTCAGCCGAGATCATTATTGCCAAGCAGCGTAACGGCCCCATCGGCACAGTGCGCCTGACCTTCCAGGGCGCCAGCACGCGCTTCCTCAACTATACGTCGGCGATCTAGGCCGGTTTATGCCCCGTGAGGCGCCAATGGCGAAGACGCCCCCGGCGCGGCCCTGCGGTCGCACAGCGGTGGCGCAGCCATGGCCCCATAGTGGCGCAGTGGTGGCCAGTGCGTCGTCAGTTTGACGCATCGCCCGCGGTTGTCATGGCCAGCGCCATGTTGTAGGCGGCGCGCAGCGAAGCGGGGTCGGCAATGCCTTGCCCCGCAATATCGAAGGCGGTGCCGTGATCGACGCTGGTGCGCACGAATGGCAGGCCCACGGTGACATTCACACCTTCGTCTATCCCCATGTATTTCACCGGTATCAGGCCTTGGTCGTGATACTGGGCCACCACAATGTCGAACTCGCCTTTGCGAGCGCGCATGAAAATGGTGTCACCCGGCCAAGGGCCGCTGGCCGCAATGCCTTCTTCGCGCGCCTGTGTAATGGCGGGTGCGATGATGTCGATATCTTCCCGCCCGAAGCGGCCGCCTTCGCCCGCATGGGGGTTCAGGCCCGCTACGGCCACGCGTGGGGACGCTATGCCCGCCAGCCTGCAGGCCTGATGCGCCAGGCGGATCGTACGAAGCTCAGCCTCTGGCGTGATCAACCGGCTCACGTCGTTCAGGGCGACGTGGATGGTAACCAGGATGACGCGTAATTCCTGGTTGGCAAGCATCATGGCGTAGTCGTGGGTGCCCGTTCGCTCGGCCAGGATCTCGGTATGGCCGGGGTAGTCGGCACCGCCGGCCTGCATGGTTTTTTTATTGAGCGGCGCCGTGACGATGGCGCGCAGGCGGCCGGTCAGCGCATCGTCGATGGCATGGCACAGGTACTCGTAGGCGCCACGGCCTGCCAGGGGGCTGGGCTGCCCAGGCGGGAGATCCGGCGGCAGCGCCTGCCAGCGATTGAGCACGGGGATTACACCCTGCACGCCGGTTGCAAGCGGCGCGTCGCTGATGATTTCAACACGCAGCCTGTCGTCCATGCCCAGGCGGGAGATCGTGGCGTCCAGGATGCCCGCGTCGCCATAGACCAAGGCAGGGTGGGGCAGGCCCGCGGCAAAGAGCTTGACAATGAGTTCAGGCCCAATGCCCGCCGCATCGCCCATGGTAAACCCAATGGGCGGAGAAGATGCAGCATTCATGTTGGCACTCCCGAGTAGAGGTGGCTGGGCCGTTCCGCGCGGCTTCGTGCCGGAATCATGCATGAGTATGCGCCAGCCTGGCCATCAAGGCCCGGTTGGCGCATTGTGCATGGTTTACAGCGCTTCGCTGGCGTAGTCGGCCAGGCGCGAGCGCTCGCCGCGCTGCAGGGTGATGTGACCCGCGTGCGGCCAGCCCTTGAAACGGTCGACCACGTAGGTAAGGCCCGAGCTGCCCTCTGTGAGATAGGGGGTGTCGATTTGGGCGATATTGCCCAGACAGACGATCTTGGTGCCCGGCCCCGCACGCGTCACCAGGGTTTTCATCTGTTTGGGCGTCAGGTTCTGGGCCTCATCGATGATCAGGAACTTGTTGAGAAAGGTGCGGCCGCGCATGAAGTTCAGGGATTTCACCTTGATGCGCGAGCGGATCAATTCCATGGTGGAGTTCTTGGACCAGTCTTGGCCGCCCAGGTCGCTGGCCGCGCCCGAGCCCGCACCCAGGTGCAGCACCTCGAGATTGTCTTCCAGCGCGCCCATCCAGGGCAGCATTTTCTCTTCTTCGGTGCCCGGCAGAAAGCCAATATCGTCGCCCACCGGCACTGTGGCCCGGGTAATGATGATTTCGTTGTAGCGCTTGGTTTCGAGGGTTTGCGTCAGCCCTGCCGCCAGTGCCAGCAATGTCTTGCCCGTACCCGCCTGCCCCAGCAGCGAGACAAAATCGCATTCGGGGTTCATGAGCAGGTTGAGGGCGAAGTTTTGTTCGCGGTTGCGGGCGGTGACGCCCCAGACATTGTTCTTGCCGTGGCTGTAGTCGCGCAGCGTGGCCAGTACAGCACTCTTGCCTGAGACTTCCTTGACTTGTGCCTGCATGGGCATTTCGCCATCGAAGTAGACGAATTCATTGACAATGAATTCGCTGCACAGCGGTCCCTTGATGCGGTAGTAGGTCGTGCCGCCTTGTTGCCAAGACTCGACATCCTTGCCATGCTTGTTCCAGAAGTTGTCGGGCAGCGGCATGACACCGTCGTAGAGCAGATCGGAGTCGTCGAGGACGTGGTCGTTGAGGTAGTCTTCGGCCGGCAAGCCCAGTGCGCGGGCCTTCAGGCGCATGTTGATGTCTTTGGACACCAAGATGACTTCGCGTTTTGGGTACACCGTCTGCAGGGCGCGCACCACCATCAGGATGGCGTTGTCGGCCTTGCCCAATGGCAGCTCGACCGGCAGCTTGGAGTGCAGCGCAGTGGTCTGGAAATGGATCTTGCCCAGTGCTTCCTGGTTGCCCAAGGTGTCGAGCTCGGCACCCTTTTCTAAATCATTGCAGCCTTCGACCAAGCCGTCGAGATAGCGGCTGACCTGGCGTGCGTTGCGCGCGACCTCGGACATCCCCTTCTTTTGGTGATCGAGTTCTTCGAGCACCATCATAGGCAGGAAGACGTCGTGCTCTTCGAACTTGAAGAGGGAGTTGGAGTCGTGCAGCAACACATTGGTGTCGAGAACGAACAGCTTGCGCTGGTCTGCGTGCAGGCGGGGTTTACGGCCGGCTGCCACGCGCGTGGCCGGCACGACGGCAAGCGCGGGCGGCACATCGGGCACTGCCGGCATGGCTGCCTTGGTGATGTCTGGTGCTGGCTTGCTGGACGGTTCGGCGCGCTTGCGCTGAGTGGCGCCCGCGCGGGGCGCGGCGGCGCGCGACACCGGCTTGTCGGCGCTTGCCGTCGCGGCAGGCGCCGCAGGGGCAATGGCGGTGACGACTGCGTCTTGAGTCAGCTTGTGTGCGGAAACCGTGGCACCCATGCGTGTAGGCAGCTTGGGTAAGGGCATGGCGGGCTTGCTCCTGGTGTGGGGGGGCGAATCGGTGCGTTATGGCGAGGGTTCAGGTGTGTTCCTGCACGGCCTGCAGTACTTCGTCGGCATGCCCGGGCACGCGCACACCGCGCCATTCGCGCAGCAGCACACCATCGGTGCCGATCAGGAACGTGCTGCGTTCGATGCCGCGCACTTGCTTGCCGTACATATTCTTCATCTTCATGACGCCGAAGAGCTCGCACAGTGTTTCGTCGGGATCGGAAATCAGCGGAAAAGGCAGCGCCTGCTTTTCGGTGAAGCCCGAATGCGACTTGAGCGAGTCGCGCGAGATGCCGATGACCTGGCAGCCAGCGTCGACGAACTGCTGGTACAGGTCGCGGAAATCCTGGGCTTCGGTGGTGCAGCCCGGTGTATTGTCTTTGGGGTAAAAGTACAGCACCGCCTTATGGCCTTTCAGGCAGTTCAGGCTGGTTTCGCCTTGGGTGCTGGCAGCGGAAAAAGCGGGAACGGGCTTGCCAACGGCAATCTGGCTCATGCGGCCTCCTTCTGGGGGAGCAGGGCGAGGACGACGCGTCGTCCTTCGGACATCAAGATGTTATATGTTCTGGCAGCCGCCTGCGTGCTCATGACTTCGATGCCTATGCCGGCGCGCAACAGCGGGCGCGTGACATCGGCGGACAGCAAATGCTGCCGCGCACCCGTGCCGATCAGTACGACTTCGGGGGCGTTGTCGGGCCTGGCGGGTGCGGCGTCGCCATCGAGAAAAGCCATAGGGTCGTTCTTGGGCGCCTCGAGACCGGCGATCTGG
Organism: Pusillimonas sp. TS35; assembly: GCF_009857885.1. Taxonomy (GTDB): domain Bacteria; phylum Pseudomonadota; class Gammaproteobacteria; order Burkholderiales; family Burkholderiaceae_B; genus Allopusillimonas; species Allopusillimonas lactea. The sequence continues at coordinate 351,349 of NZ_WWER01000005.1, forward strand.
CGCAATGCCTCGACGGTGATGTCGGCGGGCTGCAGGACGTTCCAGTCGTGGATGTCGCCCTCTGGCGCGAAATACACCGGATGGCGGTACGGCACTTTGTTGATTTCGATGTAGTCCGACCCATAGGCGGTCACGGTGTTGAAGGCGGAATTGGATTCGCGTTGAAGTTGCACGTGATCTCCTGAAATCATGTTCGATCATAGCGCAAACGGCTGTTGCCAGATCGCGATTTCCTGTTTTTTTTGAATGCATTAAACTTAACGATTCCGCCGGGTTTACCCTTGCATTGTCCCGATATCATCCCGACACCATCCCGTTTTGCCATCCCCAGGATCATCATGACAAGCTTTCCGCGCATCGAGCGCCTGCCACCTTATGTTTTCAACATTACCGGTGAGCTCAAGATGGCCGCCAGGCGGCGCGGCGAGGATATCATCGACATGTCGATGGGCAACCCAGACGGGCCCACGCCGCGCCACATTGTCGACAAGCTAGTCGAAGCCGCGTCACGGCCCAATACACACGGTTATTCCGTATCCAAGGGCATCCCGCGCCTGCGCAAGGCCATTTCGGGCTGGTACGAGCGCCGCTACAACGTGCAGATCGATCCCGACTCTGAAGCGATCGTCACAATAGGCTCCAAGGAAGGCCTGGCGCACCTTATGCTTGCCACGCTCGATCGCGGCGACACGGTGCTGGTGCCCAATCCCAGCTACCCCATCCACATCTACGGCGCCGTCATCGCCGGGGCCAATATCCGTTCCGTGCCCATGACGCCCGGGCTCGACTTTTTCGAAGAGATCGAACGCGCAGTGCGCGAGGCCATTCCCAAGCCCAAGATGATGATTCTGGGCTTCCCCAGCAACCCCACCGCGCAGTGTGTCGATCTTTCCTTTTTCGAGCGCATTATTGCGCTGGCGCGCGAGCACAACATTCTGGTGGTGCACGATCTCGCCTATGCCGACATCTGTTTCGACGGCTACGTGGCGCCGTCCATCATGCAGGTCGAGGGCGCACGCGATGTGGCGGTCGAGTTCTTCACCATGAGCAAGAGCTACAACATGGCCGGCTGGCGCGTCGGCTTCATGGTGGGCAATCAGCAATTGGTCAATGCGCTGGCGCGCATCAAAAGCTACCACGACTACGGCACGTTCACGCCTATTCAGGTGGCGTCCATCGCGGCCCTCGAAGGCCCGCAAGACTGCGTCGCGCAAGTCGTCGAGCAATACCGCAGCCGCCGCGATGTGCTGGCCAAGGGCCTGCATGAGGCGGGCTGGATGGTTGATATCCCCAAGGCATCCATGTATATCTGGGCCAAGATCCCCGAGGCATACCGCCAGATGGGTTCGCTTGAGTTTTCCAAGCGCCTGCTGGCCGACGCCAAGGTTGCTGTATCGCCCGGCATTGGCTTCGGCGATTACGGCGACGACTACGTGCGTTTCGCACTGATTGAAAACGAGCAGCGCACACGCCAAGCGGTGCGCGGCATCAAAGAAATGTTCCGCAAAGACGGTTTGGGTAACTAATAGATGAGTCCGATCAAAGTTGGCTTGCTGGGTCTCGGTGTTGTCGGTGGCGGCACCTGGAAGGTTCTGAAAAACAATGCGGAGGAAATCGCGCGCCGCGCGGGGCGCCGCATCGAGGTCGCCGCCGTTGCCGTGCGTGATATCGACAAGGCGCGCAGCCTGGTCGGCGACAGCGTCATGGTGGTGCAGGACGGCATGGAGATCGTCAACCACCCCGACATCGATATTGTGGTCGAACTTATAGGCGGGCACACGGTTGCGCGCGATCTGATCATGGCCGCCATCGCCAACGGCAAGCATGTGGTAACGGCCAACAAGGCGTTGCTGGCCGAATACGGCAACGAGATCTTCGCCGCCGCGCTCGAAAAAGGCGTGATGGTGGCCTTTGAGGCTGCCGTGGCCGGCGGCATCCCCATCATCAAGGCGATCCGCGAAGGCCTCACCGCCAACCGCATCCAGTCGCTGGCCGGCATCATTAACGGTACCACCAATTTCATTCTGTCCGAGATGCAGGCAACCGGCCAATCGTTTGACGAGGCACTGGCCGATGCGCAGCGCCTTGGATACGCCGAAGCCGATCCCACCTTCGACATCGAAGGTATCGACGCTGCGCACAAGTTGACGCTGCTGGCTTCGTTGGCCTTCGGCATCCCGGTGCAGTTCGACAAGGCTTACACAGAAGGCATTTCCCGCCTGGCGGTCGAAGACATCGTGCATGCCGAACGCCTGGGCTATCGGATCAAGCTGCTGGGCATCACACGCCGCCGCCCCGAAGGCATTGAACTACGCGTACACCCTACGCTTATCCCCGCGGGTGGTGTGCTGGCCAATGTACAAGGCGCCATGAATGCGGTATTGGTCGTCGGCGATGCGGTGGGCCCCACGTTGTACTACGGCAAGGGGGCTGGCGAGCTGGCCACCGCTTCGGCGGTGGTGGCTGATCTGGTCGATGTAGCGCGCCTGCAGGCGGCCGATCCCAACCATCGCGTGCCGCATCTGGCTTTCCAGCCCGACGCAATGATCGACACGCCCATCCTGCCTATGGCCGATGTGGTCTCGTCGTACTATCTGCGCATGCGTGTCCAGGATCGCCCCGGCGTGCTGTCCGACATTTCCCGCATCCTGGCCGATGTCGGCATCTCTATCGGTTCCATGTTCCAGCAGCCGCACGGCGAAACCGAAGCCGACATCATTTTCCTGACGCATGAAGCGCGTGAAGGCGATATCGACAACGCCCTGCAACGCATCGCTGGTCTGCCGTTCGTGCATTCGGGCGTCACCCGGCTGCGCGTCGAAACCCTGTCCTGACGATCTGACGAATGCTGGCCCGCCGCGGCCGGCTCCCGGAGTACTTCCAATGAAATACCGTTCAACGCGCGGGGGCATGGCGCCCCAGGCATTCTCCGACATTCTGCTCGAAGGCCTGGCGCCCGATGGTGGCCTGGCGATGCCCGAACGCGTTCCCGTCATTGACGCTGATACGCTTGAATCCTGGCGGGGCCTGTCGTATGCCGATCTGGCAACGCGCATTCTCGGCCTGTTTATCGACGATATCGCCACCGACGACCTCGATCGCCTTACGCATGCCGCCTATACCGCCGAGGCGTTCGGCAGCGACGACATCGTGCCGCTCAAGCCGCTGGGCAAGGGCGAGCTGGGGCGGGGCATGTCGCTGCTGGGCCTGTCGCAGGGGCCCACGCTGGCCTTCAAAGACATGGCCATGCAGTTTTTAGGCCAGGTGTTCGAATACGTGCTGGGCAAGCGCGGGGCCACGCTCAACATCCTGGGTGCAACCTCCGGCGATACAGGCTCGGCCGCCGAATACGCGCTGCGCGGCAAGCGCGGGGTGTCGGTCTTCATGCTGTCGCCGCATGGCCGCATGAGCGACTTCCAGCGCGCCCAGATGTATACCCTGCAGGATCCCAATATCCACAACATCGCCATCGAGGGCGTGTTCGACGATTGCCAAGACATTGTCAAGGCCCTGGCGGGTGATTTGCCGTTCAAGAGCCGCTACCAGATCGGCGCGGTCAATTCCATCAACTGGGCGCGCATCGCGGCCCAGATCGTGTACTACTTCTGGGGTTGGCTGCGGGCCACATCGGGGCCGGGGCAGCAAGTTTCCTTCGCGGTTCCCTCAGGCAATTTCGGCAATATCCTGGCTGGCCACTTCGCCCGCAAAATGGGTTTGCCCATCCGCCGTCTGGTTCTGGCCACCAACGAAAACAACGTGCTCGAAGAGTTCTTCCGCACCGGCGTGTATCGGCCTCGGCCCGCGGCCCAGACGCACGCCACCTCCAGTCCGTCCATGGATATTTCCAGGGCATCCAACTTCGAGCGCTTCGTGTTCGACCTGCTGGGCGAAGACGCGGCACGAGTGCGTGAATGCTGGGCGACGCTGGCAGCCACCGGCCAGTTCGACCTCAGCGCATTGAAGCCGGAATTCGAGTCGCGTTATGGCTTTGTGGCGGGTGTCAGCACGCATGCTGATCGCCTGCGCACCATTCGCACCGTGCTCGACGACAATGGCGTATTGATCGACCCGCATACGGCTGATGGCGTGAAGGTTGCGGCGCAGTACGTCGAGGCGGGCATTCCCATGCTGGTGCTTGAAACCGCGCTGCCTGCCAAGTTCGGCGAAACAATCCTAGAAGCCACCGGCAAGCCTGCGCCTATGCCCGCCGGCCTCGAAAGCCTGGCCAGCCTGCCTCAGCGTGTCACCGTCATGCCCTGCGAGGCCGACCGCGTGCGCCAATACATCACCGAGCACGCCGCGAGCGCAGGCTAGGCGCGTCTGGGAGGGCAGCTTGCCCGGCGTGCGGCCTCTTGGCCGCTGCGCACAGCACCTTCCAGCACGCCAGGGTAGCCCGTGTCCGTCCAGTCTCCAGCCACCCAAACGTTAGGCCAGGGTGTGGTGTTTGGCGGGCGGGCCAAGCCAGGTGCGGCCTTGAAGGTGGCGCGTTTTTCTACAATCAGCGTGTCTGCCATCACCTCAGGCATGGGCGCCTGCGCACCGGCCTGTTCTCGCACCTGCGCGATGATGCCGCGGGTCACTGCATCTGCGTCATGCCGCAACAGAGCCCGGGCATCACTCACCACAATGTGCACACTCGGATGACCCTGGGTACGCGTCGTGCGCAGTGCGCTGTGATCGAACAGCCATTGGCCGAATGCCAGCCGCGTCGGATCCTCCCATAGCATCTGCATGGGCGCCCGCAAACCCCAGGGGCGGGCCAGGCGCAGGCTGAGCGTGGCAATAGGGATGAAATCAAAAGCATCCAGCATGGCTAGAAAGGCCGCCCCGCCCGGCGTATCCGGCAACTGATGCAGCAGGCGGCGAGCAGGCGGCACATTGGCGGCGATCACCACACCATCGTAGGGCTGGCCATCAACCAGCACACTGCCGGCGGCGGCTGCCAGGGTACGCACGGTGCGCCCCATGAACACGGCACTCATGGCGGGGGCGGCGGCATGAGCGCCAGCCCAGCTACTCGGGATCGACCCGGCGCCAAGCCGGGTGATAGCTGCATCAGGCCACAGGCTGGACAGATCCACGCGCGGGATCAGGATGTCGGAGGCGGCGGCGCCGGTGCCTACACTGTCGCGCAGCACATTGGCCAGCAACTGGGCGCTGGCCTCGGCTGGTGGTGTGTTGAGCGCCGCTATACACAGTGGCCGCCAGAGCCTCTCGATAGCGCGTGGGCTCTGGCCGCCCGCCTGCAGCCATTGCTCGGCGGACAGGGCATTGCCCTTGATGGCGGAGATTGTGTCACCCATGCGGCCCCCCTCGCTGCGGCTCGAGCCGTCCCTGACGCCGCCACTGCCCGCGCTGTTGCCCGCACGCCAGCCTGCCTGCCGCAGACGCACGATCTGGCGTGCAACGCCAATGCGCTCACGCACGCTTAGCCCATGCGCCAGCGCCAGGCCACCAAGCAAATGGAAGGGGGCGGGCAGCGCCGCCGCGCGCAAGGCAAAGCTGCCGTCCGCCGCGCACAGTGCCAGGCGCTCGCGGTGCAGGAGCGCGCCGGCGTCCAGGCCAAGCTCGCGTATCAGGCCCAGCGTGGCGCTGTAGGCGCCCAGCAAGATATGCTGGCCGTTGTCCAGCGCGGCGCCGTCTTTCGTGCCTGCGGCGCGGCGCGCCCGCCCGCCTGGCATGCGAGCCGCTTCGTACAGATGTACCACATGGCCCCTGCGGCGCAGCTCGAGCGCCGCGGCCAGCCCGGCCCATCCTGCGCCCACGACGGCGTAACGCCGGGGCGGGGGTGTCATTGGCGTAGCCGACGAATGACGCCCGCGCCGCCGCCTACCCAGGTTTTCCAGGCCAGCCAGAACTTGCGGATGGGGGTGAGCGAGATACGCTGATCCAGCACCTGGAAGCCGTCGCGCTCGATTTCGAGCAGCAGTGTGTGATAGATTGCCGCCATCATCAGGCCGGGGCGCTGAGCCCGGCGGTCGACGGCGGGCAGCGCCTGCACAGCTTCGCTATACAACTGACGTGCACGCTCGGCTTCGAACTGCATGAGCGCGACGAACCGATCGGAGTGCTGGCGCCGCAGTATTTCATCCGCGGTGACGTTGAAGCGCTGCATGTCGTCGACAGGCAGGTAGATGCGGCCGCGCCGGGCATCGTCGCCAACATCACGAATGATATTGGTGAGCTGGAACGCCAGGCCGAGTTTTTCGGCATAGTCGAGCGTTTGCGGCTGGGTGTAGCCGAAGATACTGGCCGACAGATGGCCCACCACGCCCGCAGCGTGCCAGCAGTAGTGCGATAGCGAAGGCCAATCCATGTAGCGACCTTGGTCCAGGTCCATTTCCATGCCATCTATCACCGCCAGCAGGTTTTCGCGCTTCAGGCCGAACTGAGCAGCGTGCGGCGCCAGCGCCTGCATGACAGGATGTTCCGTATGCCCTTCATACAGCGTGTCGACCTGGGTGCGCCACCAGGCAAGCTTCATGCGCGCCACGGACGGCTCGGTACAGTCGTCCACCACGTCGTCCACCTCGCGGCAGAAGGCGTACAGGGCCGTGATGGCCTTGCGCCGTTCCGGTGGCAGGAACAGGAAGGCGTAGTAAAAACTGGAACCGCTCTGTGCGGCTTTGTTCTGGCAATACTCGTCAGGACTCATGTAATTCAGGGGTGTAGGATAATGCGCAGGCGTGATAGCCGCCCGGGTCCGGTGCGCCGTCAATGCAAGGCGCGCCAGAGCAGCAGCGCCCAGTCTTTCTTGGCCAGCACGGGGCGTTGCCGAAATACGTCATAGTGTAATTGGTCGAGGCGTTCAAGGATACGCAATCCCCCGAGCACCACCAGGCGCAATTCGAACCCGATGCGCCCAGGCAGTCGGCGCGCGAGCGGTTGGCCGCGCAAAAGCAGGCTGCGCGCCTGTTGCACCTGCTCGCGCATCAAGGCCTGCCAGGCCGCGTGCGAGGTAACAGAGCCGCCTCCGGCGCGATTGGCGACATAGGCGACGCTGACGCCGTGGCGCTCCAGCGCCTGGCGTGGGATGTACATCCGCCCCTTGTGCCAATCCAACGCAACATCTTGCCAGAAATTAGCCAGTTGCAAGCCTGTGCAGATTGCATCGGACTGGGCCAGGTTGCCGGGCGTGGCGGCGCCGTAGAGGTGCAGCATGAGACGCCCGACTGGGTTGGCGGAGCGACGGCAATAGTCGAACAGCTCAGTATCGGTTTCGTAGTGTGTGACGCGGGTATCTTGGTCGAATGCGGATAGCAGGTCGAAGAACGGCGCCAGCGGCAGCGTGTGCCGTCTGATCGTGTCGGCGAGCGGCACAAAAACCGGTGCGCGCGGGTCATCAGGCGGCAGTGCCAGCCCGCCCGCCTCAATCTGCGCCAACGCCTCGCGGTAGCCTGCCAGTGCGGCCTGGCGCACGCCGGCGGGCGCATCGCCTTCGTCGGCAATGTCGTCGGCAGTGCGGGCGTAACGGTAAATATCCCGCACCGCCGTACGCAAGCGGCGCGGCAGCAGCAGACTGGCAACGGGGAAGTTTTCGTAATGGTCGACGGACATGGCGGCGAGTATAAGGCAGCCGCATGCGTTAGACTTCTGTTTCTTCGATTGGAGAAATCATGCCACGCCCGATTACAGCGACGGTCAGCCTGCCGGCGCTGAGCCATAATCTTGCAACCGTCACCCGTGGGTTGTTGCCCGCCGGGGCGCCCGCAGGGGCGCCTCGCCCCGCCGTGTGGGCGGTTATCAAAGCCAATGCTTATGGCCACGGCATTAAAAACGCCGTGCAGGCTTTCAGCCAGGCCGATGGCTTGGCCATGCTCGATCTCGACGAAGCGGTGCGCTGCCGCGAAAGCGGCTGGCGCAAACCGCTGTTGCTGCTCGAAGGTTTCTTCGAGCCCGCAGACATCCCCGTGCTGCGTGAATACGGCCTGCATACCGCCGTGCATTGCACTGAACAGCTCGATATGCTCGAGGCGGCAAGGCGTGACGGCCCCGCGTTGGATGTTTTCGTCAAGCTCGATACCGGCATGAGTCGCCTTGGATTCGCGCCTTCGCAATACCGTGCGGCCTTCGCCCGGGCGCAGGCGCTGCAGCAGGCGGGGGTACTCGGCACCGTCGGTAAAATGACACACTTTGCGCGGGCGGATGACGACCCCTCTGTCACGCATGCACAGGTGGCCCTGTTCAACGAAATCACCCAAGGCCTGCCCGGCCCGGCCAGCGTTTGCAACTCTGCAGGCAGTCTCACTGCGGGGTTGTGGTCCACGGTGCAGGGCGGTGAGGCGCATTGGGTCCGGCCCGGCATTTGTCTGTACGGGGCGTCTCCCTTCGCCGACAGGCCCGCGCGCAGCCTGGGGCTGCGGCCAGCCATGACATTCACCTCGCGCCTGATCAGTGTGCGCGAGGTGCCATCGGGCGCGGGCGTGGGCTATGGGCACCTGTTTCATTGCGACCGCTCCATGCGCATCGGCGTGGTGGCTTGCGGGTATGCCGACGGCTATCCGCGCCATGCGGTCACGGGCGCGCCCATTACGGTCGACGGGGTGCGCACGCGCGTGTTGGGCCGTGTATCCATGGATATGCTGGTGGCCGACCTCACGCCCGTACCGGGTGCGGGTGTTGGCGCGCCTGTAGTGTTGTGGGGCGAAGGCGGGCCGTCTGTCGACGAGGTCGCGCAAGCCGCGGGCACCATCGGCTACGAGCTGTTGTGCGCGGTGGCGCCGCGCGTGGGCCGGTCGGTCGTTCCTTTGGTAGGGCAGGGGGCAAATACGGAGCAATCATGAAAGACAAGTGCGTAGTAATCACCGGCGCAACCAAAGGCATCGGCTGGGCCATCAGCCGCCAGTTGGCCGACCTTGGCTGCCATGTCGTCGGCCTTGCACGCAACACGCAAGACATCGACTTTCCGGGCTATCTGTATTCCTGCGATCTGGCCAATGCCGGCGAAACCGAGGAGGTCCTGCGGGTGATACGCGAGAAGTATCCGGTGGATGGGGTCGTCAATAATGTCGGGGCCATCAAACCCGAGCCCTTGGGCGAGGTCGACCTGGCATCCCTGTACCAGGTTCTCGACTTGAACGTGCGCGTGGCCGTCCAGGTTACCCAAACTTTCGTTGCCTCCATGAAGGCTCGCAAAGAAGGGCGCATCATCAATATTTGCAGCAGGGTGACGCATGGTGCGATCAACCGCACCAGCTATTCGGCCGCCAAGAGCGCCCTGATCGGCTGCACGCGCACCTGGGCACTCGAGCTGGCTCCCTATGGCATCACGGTCAACGCCATTTCGCCAGGGCCAGTTGAAACAGAACTGTTCCGGGCCAATCATCCTGCAGGCAGCGATGCCGAAAAAACCGCGCTGGCCTCCATCCCGATGGGCCGCTTCGGCACGCCGGCCGATGTGGCGGCGGCGGTCACCTTTCTGCTCGGTGATTCCGCCGGCTTCATCACCGGCCAAGTGCTGGGGGTAGATGGCGGCGGCAGTCTGGCCGGGCGCTGACGTTACACTCGCGCATGGCCAAAGCAAAACCGAAAACCCTGTTCGTATGTTCCGAATGCGGGGGCGACAGCCCCAAATGGGCAGGCAAATGCCCGCATTGCGGTGCGTGGAACACCATGCAAGAAGCGCCCGACGCAGGTGCGCAGCAGCATCGCTATGCACCGCTGGCGGCATCCAGCTCGGTACGCAGCCTGTCCGACATCGAGGCGCGCGAGTTGCCGCGCCAACCCACCGGCATTGCCGAATTCGACCGTGTGCTGGGCGGCGGCCTGGTGACAGGCGCGGTGGTGCTGATCGGGGGTGATCCGGGCATAGGAAAATCTACGCTGCTGCTGCAGGCGCTGGTATCACTGTCGCATGTTGCCAAGGTGCTGTACGTTACGGGCGAAGAATCCGCCGAACAGGTGGCGCTGCGTGCGCATCGCCTCGAGCTGGCTTCCAGCGATGTCAGCCTGTTGGCTGAAATTCGCCTCGAAGCCATCACGGCCACGCTGGCCGAGCAGAAACCCGCCGTGGCGGTCATCGATTCCATCCAGACGCTGTACTCCAGCGAACTGACCGCCGCGCCGGGCTCCGTGTCCCAGGTGCGCGAATGCGCGGCCCAGCTCACCCGCGTTGCAAAACAGACGGGCACCGCCATTGTGCTGATCGGCCACGTGACCAAAGACGGCGCACTGGCAGGCCCGCGCGTGCTCGAGCATATCGTCGACACGGTCCTGTATTTCGAGGGTGATACTCACTCATCGTTCCGGCTCGTGCGTGCGTTCAAGAACCGTTTCGGCGCAGTGAACGAACTCGGGGTCTTCGCCATGACCGACCGCGGGCTGCGCGGTGTCAGCAATCCGTCAGCGTTGTTCCTGTCGCAGCACGCGCAAAACGTCCCGGGGTCCTGCGTCATGGCAACGCAAGAAGGCACGCGGCCACTGCTGGTCGAGGTGCAGGCACTGGTCGACAGCGCCAACGCGCCCAATCCGCGGCGCCTCACCGTGGGCCTGGAAAGCACCCGCCTGGCCATGCTGCTGGCGGTGCTGCATCGCCACGCCGGCGTGGTCACGTACGACCAGGATGTGTTTGTCAACGCCGTCGGTGGCGTCAAGATCACCGAGCCGGCCGCTGATTTGCCGGTGCTGCTGGCCATCGTTTCGTCTTTGTCCAACAAGCCTTTGCCGCGCGGCCTGGTGGCGTTTGGCGAGGTCGGGCTGGCGGGCGAAATCCGCCCCGCACCGCGCGGGCAGGAGCGTCTGCGCGAGGCTGCCAAGCTGGGCTTCAGTATTGCGCTCATTCCCAAGGCCAATGCACCGCGCCAGCCCATCGAGGGCTTGCAGATAGTCGCGGTGGATCGCATCGATGCCGCGCTTGCGAAGGTGAAGGAGCTTGGCTGACTCATGATGTGGTATATCGTGGCGGCGGGCGCGTTGGCAGCGGGCGGGGCAATTGGGTTTGCCGGCGGGGTGTTGGGTATTGGGGGCGGCTTGCTGGCCATCCCCTTGTTGGGTCTGGTGCTGGGCATGGACCAGCAGATGGCGCAGGGCACAGCCTTGGTCATGGTGGTGCCCGCGGTGCTGCTTACCTTGCGCAAATACAATCAGAACTCGCCTATCGATTTCAAATCGGCGGGTGCGGGCGCAGCGGGGGCCGTCGGCTTCACCTGGGTGGGCGCCAGGCTGGCGTTGGGCATGGATTCGGGCTTGTTGCGGATCATCTATGCACTGTTTGTGCTGGCCATCGCTCTGTTCTATTTTCACCAGGCATACCGGGGGGCTCACGCCCGCCGGCCGCAGGCGCCGCGACGGCAGCCGCAAGAGTTTCATAAGGGCTGGTTCGCCTTGTTGGGCGTGGTCTGCGGATTGGCGGGTGGTATTTTCGGTGTGGGCGGCTCCGTGCTGGTGGTGCCCCTCATGACGACCGCCATGCAACTGAGCCAGACGGGGGCGCAGGCTATTGCATTGTCCATGGTGATACCGGGGTCTATCGTGGCACTGTTTACCTACACCGCCCACGGCCAGGCGGACTGGCTGGTGGGTGTGCCGCTGGCAATGGGCAGCCTGCTGTTCGTGCCCTATGGCGTTCGGCTGGCCTACGCCTTGCCAGAGCCGCGCCTGAAACTGATGTTTGCTTGCATGCTTGTGGTTATCATGGGCCTGTTGCTCCTGAAAGTATGACCATGTCCGCATTGTCCGACCACGCCGCACCGATACGCGAGCTCCCTCTGCCGGGCGCTGGCGCCATGCGCTTTGACGCCAGTGTCATCACCGAGCCGGGTGGCTGGCTGTTCGACGCGGCCGATGCCAGGCTGGCTGCGCAGCCAGTAGCAGAGGGTGGCCGGCGGGCGGCCTGGTTTGTATCCGGCGACTTCGGCCAGGCGGTGCTGCGGCGCTACCGGCGCGGTGGCATGATGGCGCGGCTCAGCAACGACCGCTACGTCTGGGGCGGGCAGGGAAGCACTCGTTCATTTCTCGAGTTCGACGTGCTGCTTTATTTGTATCGACGTGGCCTGGCGGTGCCGCGCCCGCTTGCGGCGGCATACTGGCGGCAGGGCCTCACTTATCGCGCAGCAATATTGGTGCAGCGGCTGGCCGGCACGGCCCCGCTGGCGCGATGCCTGGGCAGCGCGTCCCCGGCCGAGGTGGCGATGGCCGTTTTCGCAATACATGAAGCGGGTGTCTGGCATGCCGACCTGAACGCCTACAATATTCTGCTTGATCAGCAAGGCAAGGTATGGCTTATTGATTTCGACAAGGGCAGTGTGCGGTCGATGCTCTCCGCCGAGCGCCGTCAAGGCAATTTGCTGCGTCTGCGCCGTTCGCTGGCCAAGGTGGCCGGCGCGCAAGGGGTTGCCTGGTGGGAGGCGCTCAACCACGCTTATGCCCAACTCGGCAAGGCAAAGCCGTTGCCCTGAGGCGGGTTCCGCCGTCGGCCGCCCGTGCCCGAGATTCCGCCTAAAACGGCAAAGTGCAACACCTGCGCCGGAAAAGGCTTTATGATCTCGCCTTTTGGGTTTTTTGCACCGTCCGGGGAGGCTGGCAATGACATACGCTGTGATGAAAACTCTGCTCGCAAGCGCCTTGACGGCGGCGGCGATCGCGCCGGCTGCGGCGCAGGACAAAGTCGTCAATGTATACAATTGGGCCGAATACACCGCGCCCGACACGATTTCGGGCTTCGAGAAAGCCACGGGCATCAAGGTGCGCTACGACGTTTACGATAGCAACGACACCTTGCAGGCCAAGCTGCTTACCGGAAAATCCGGGTACGACGTGGTGGTGCCTTCCACGCACTATGCAGCACGCCAGATCGAAGGCGGGTTGTTCCAGAAGCTGGACAAGTCCAAACTTCCCAATCTCAAGTATCTGGACAAGAGCCTGATGGACATCGTTGCCGAAGTCGATCCCGGCAACCAGTATCTTGTGCCGTGGGGCTACGGTACCAATGGCCTTGGCTACAACGTCACCAAGGTGCGCGAAATCATGGGCGCCGACGCCAAGCTGGGCAGTTGGGACATGCTGTTCAAGCCTGAAAATGCCGAGAAGCTCAAAGCCTGCGGTATTTCGATTCTCGATGAGGCGGCGCAGGTCTTCCCCGCGGTGCTGCACTACCTGGGCAAGGATCCCAATAGCGGCAACCCCGACGACTACAAGGCCGCGCTGGAGCTGCTCAAGTCCATCCGTCCCTATGTGCGCCAATTCAGTTCGTCGGGCTATATCGATGAGCTTGCCGCCGGCGATCTGTGCATGGTCTACGGCTTTTCAGGCGATGTCATGATTGCCGCAAGTCGCGCCAAGCAGGCCGGCAAGTCCTACACGATCGACTACTACATTCCCGAGGGCGGCGCCCCGATCTGGTTCGATACCATGGCCATTCCTAAAGATGCGGCCAACGTCGATGAGGCTCATGCCTTCATCAACTACATTGAGACCCCCGAGGTGCATGCGGCTATCACCAACACCATGTTCTACCCTAACGCCAACAAAGAGGCGCGCAAACATGTGGTCAAAGAGGTGGCGGACAATCCGATGATCTATCCGTCCGAGGCCGTTGCCAAAACGCTTTACGTTATCAAACCCCAGTCCCTGCGTCTGCAGCGCCTGCAGACGCGCATGTGGGCTGAGCTCAAGTCGGGCCGCTAGCCGCTATGTCTGATACTCGTTCTGTCTCTGTTCCCTGGTCGGGCGATGCGGATGAGTTCGTCCGCATTGAGGATGTCGTCAAGATCTTTGGCGACACCGTCGCCGTGCGGTCTGTCAATCTATCCGTGCGCCGGCACGAAATCTTCGCGCTGTTGGGCAGTTCGGGCTGCGGCAAATCCACATTGCTGCGCATGCTGGCGGGCTTCGAGGAGGCCACGTCGGGCCGTATCTTTCTCGACAACGAAGACATCACCAGCCTGCCGCCCTACAAGCGGCCGGTCAACATGATGTTCCAGTCCTACGCGTTGTTTCCCCACATGTCGGTGGAAGCCAACGTTGCGTTCGGCCTCAAACAGGAAGGGGTACCCGCCAACGAAATCCACGAGCGCGTGTTTGAAGCGCTGGATCTGGTGCAATTGGCGGGCTATGCGCGCCGCAAGCCGCATCAGTTGTCGGGCGGCCAGCAGCAGCGTGTCGCGTTGGCGCGCAGCCTGGTCAAGCGCCCGAAGCTGTTGTTGCTCGATGAACCCATGTCGGCGCTGGACAAGCAGATCCGCCAGGCAACACAAATAGAACTGGTCAAGATTCTCGAACAGGTCGGGGTAACCTGCATTATGGTGACGCACGATCAGGAAGAAGCCATGACCATGGCCGATCGTCTGGCCGTCATGACAGATGGGCAGATCGTGCAGTGCGGCACGCCGCACGATGTCTATGCGTTTCCAAATTCGCGGTTCGTGGCCGGCTTTATCGGGTCTACCAATCTGTTCACCGGTGTCATCACGGTCGATGAGCCCGATCACGTTCTGATCGAAAGCCCCGAGCTCACACGCCCGCTGTACGTCAACCACGGCGTGAGCGAGCCCCTGGGCATGGACATCCACGTGTCGGTGCGGCCCGAAAACATACGGGTGCTGCGCCACGCCCCCGACACTGAATCCAATTGGGGGCACGGCATGGTCACGCACGTGGCCTGGATGGGGGCCTATGCGCGCTACCAGGTGCGGCTGGATGCCGGCCAGAACGTGGAGGCGCATGTGCCGAGCCAGTTGCTGGCCCAGGCCGACGCGCCTGGTGTGGATGAAGAGGTGTACCTGGCTTGGTCCAGCGACAGCGCAACGGTATTGTCGTCATGAAGAAGCCCGACTGGCACTTGCCGCGGGGGCGGCGCTGGCTCGCCATCGCGGGGCCCTACGCTTGGTTGTCGCTGTTCCTGTTGGTGCCTTTCCTGCTGGTGCTCAAGATCAGCTTTGCCGATCTGCAGTTCGGGGTTCCGCCCTACACACCGTTGGCGGCGCTCAAAGACGAAGTGCTCACCATTGCGTTGAGCCTGCGCGGATATGCGCTGCTCTTCACCGACAGCCTGTATATCGCCACCTATCTCAATTCTGTGAAGATGGCACTGATCAGCACGGCCTGTTGCGTGCTGATCGGCTATCCCATGGCCTATTACATTGCGCGTTCGAGCCCCTCTGTGCGCAATGTACTGTTGCTGGGCGTAATCCTGCCATTCTGGACATCGCTGCTGCTGCGGGTTTATGCCTGGGTGGGTATTTTGCGCAACGACGGGCTGCTCAACAACCTGCTGCTGTGGCTGGGCGTGATCGATACGCCGCTTGAAATCTATCGTACCGACCTGGCGGTTTACATCGGCCTGGTCTATGCCTATCTGCCGTTTTTCATCCTGCCCTTATACGCCAATCTGGTCAAGCTGGATGTGCGGCTGCTCGAGGCTGCTTACGATCTCGGCGCGCGGCCTTGGCGCGCATTTCTCACGATCACGTTGCCTCTGTCTATGCCGGGCGTAGTGGCGGGTGCCATGCTGGTGTTCATCCCCACGGTGGGCGAATACGTCATTCCCGAGATGCTGGGAGGTGCCGATACCCTGATGATGGGTCGCGTTATGTGGAACGAGTTCTTCAACAATGCCGACTGGCCCATGGCGGCTGCCGTAACGGTGGTGATGGTCGGTTTACTGTTGATCCCGTTGGTCTTGTTCCAGTACAACCAGGTGCGGCAGATCGAAAGCCGCGCACGAGGTGAGCGATGACGCGTCCGCATCCCGTATGGCGCGCACTGGCGCTTGGGTTGGGTTTTGCCTTCCTTTATTTGCCAATTCTGTCGCTGATGGTGTTTTCCTTCAACGATTCGGCCATGGTCACTTCATGGAGCGGTTTCTCGTTGCGCTGGTACGTGTCGCTGTTCAATGACAGCGCTTTGCTCAGTGCGGCCAGGCTCTCGCTGTTGATTGCGGCGCTCACTGCGACGGCCGCAGTCGCCATCGGGACTTGGGCGGGCTACGTATTGGCGCGCATGGGTCGTTTTCGCGGCTTTGGTCTTTATATCGGCATGTTGAGCGCGCCGCTGGTCATGCCGGAAGTCGTGCTGGGCATTTCGCTGCTGCTGATGTTCGTTGAAATACGCGATATTCTCGGCTGGCCGGCGGGCAATGGCGTTTTCACAATCTGGGTAGGGCACACGACGCTCTGCATGGCGTATGTGGCGGTGATTATCCAGTCGCGTATACGCGATCTCGATCGCTCGCTCGAAGAGGCGGCGCTCGACCTGGGCGCCACGCCGCTCAAGGTATTTTTCGTGATTACGCTGCCCTTGATCTTTCCGGCATTGATGGCCGCCTGGCTGCTCGCCTTCACGTTATCGCTCGATGACGTCGTCATCGCGTCGTTTCTGTCAGGGCCGGGCTACACCACACTGCCACTCGAGGTGTTTTCGCGGGTGCGCCTGGGGCTCAAGCCCGAGATCAATGCCCTGGCAACCTTGTTCATCCTTGCGGTGGGCATCTGCGTGATCGTGGCGAACCGCATCCAGATCCGCCGTGCCGCCAGGGTCTCTGAATAACAGGAGTTTATCCATGCAAGGTGTTCAGCTTTACGGGCTGGAAAAATGCGACACTTGTGTCAAGGCGCGGGCATGGCTCGCGAACCACGGCGTGAAGGCGGTGTTCGTCGATTACCGCAACCATCCAGTGCCGCCCGCTACGCTCACGCAATGGGCGCAGGCACTGGGCGGCTGGGAAAAGCTCGTCAATCGGGCCTCGATGACTTGGCGCAATCTGCCCGAATCGCGTAAAGCGCCCGGTTCGGCGCAAGACTGGCTGGCGCTCATTGCCGAGTTTCCCGCGCTGGTGCGCCGGCCCGTCGCCGTGGATGCCGAGGGCAGTGTGAGTGTGGGCTTTTCCGACAAGAAGTACACTGAGCGCTTCATCTGAACCGCCAACTATCATGCTTGATCAATCACAGCTCAAACGCAATGCGGCCGACGCTGCCGTCGAATATATTCTCCCCATGCTGGCGCCCGGCGTCATTATTGGGGTTGGCACCGGGTCCACGGTCGATCTATTCATTGATGCGCTGGCCGTACACAAGGGGCGCTTTCTGGGCGCGGTGTCCAGTTCCGAGCGCAGCGCCGAGCGCCTGCGGGGCCACGGCATCGATGTCTTCGATCTGAACGAGGTCGATAGCATGCCCGTCTATGTCGACGGGGCCGATGAGGTCGATGCCGCGCTCAACATGATCAAAGGCGGTGGCGGCGCACTGACCCGCGAGAAAATCGTTGCCTCGGTAGCGGAGCGCTTTGTATGCATCGTCGATGAGTCCAAGGTGGTGCGGCAATTGGGCCGCTTCCCGCTGCCGATCGAGGTCATCCCCATGGCGCGCGAAGCCGTTGCCCGCCGTCTTGCCGGCTTGGGCGGCCAGCCTGCACTGCGTACAGGCTTCATTACCGACAACGGCTGCGAAATCCTTGACGTGTCGGGCCTGGATATTCACGACCCCGACGTCATGGAAAGCCGCATCAACAACATCCCTGGCGTTGTCAGTTGCGGTCTGTTCGCTCTGTCGGGCGCCAATATCGCGCTGGTGTCGGGCCAATCAGGCGTGCGGCGCATGGTGCCTGCCGGCGCGTGATGCCGGTCATCATCATGTCATAAATTTGTTATATGCTTGCGTATTGATATTGCCGGGTCGATCGAGGTGCGCATTGTGCCGCGCATCGCGCCTGGCCGCACACATATAATTGCTGTACAGAGGCCACCATGACTGAGCACACCAACAAGCAGTTTCATTCCGATCTCGAAACCACGCGCTCACTGTTTCTGCAGATGGGCGGGCTGGTGGAGTCCATGGTCAGGGAGGGTATGGATGCCCTGGCAAGCGGTGATCTCAGCCTGGTCGAAACGGTTCGCGAACGCGAAAAAGAAGTCAATCGCCTTGAGGTCGAAATCGATGAGCGTATTGGCCTGCTGATCGCCCGCAATCAGCCTACGGCGGGCGATCTGCGCCTGTTGCTGTCGGTATCCAAGATGCTCACCGACATGGAGCGCTGCGGCGATGAGGCCGAGAAAATCGCCAAAATGGCGCGCCGTCTGCATGAAAGCAACGAGCGCTACGAGCCAGTCGTCGAACTGCGCCACATGGCCACATGCGTCGCGGGCATGATCCACGATGCGCTTGACGCCTTTGCCCGCATGGACCCAATCCACGCGGCAACCGTCGTGCGCAACGACAAGGAAGTCGACCGCGAATGGAAGGGGTCGCTGCGTCACATCATCACCTACATGATTGAAGATCCGCGCACCATTTCGCGCTCGATTGATCTCATCTTCATCGCGCGCGCCCTTGAGCGCATCGGCGACCACGCCAAGAATATGGCCGAACGGGTCATTTACATGGTGCACGGCGACGATGTCCGCCACACCGGCGTCAAAGCCACCGAGCGTGTCGCCCGCGGCGAGTCAGCCGACGAAGACGACAAGGCCTGAGAAGCGGCAGGCACAAGCGCGCTGGCGCTGGCTACCTGCGCCGCCTTACCGCCGCAGAACGGCTCCGCACTCGCGTGGCACACGCGGTTGATGGGCGATAAAAAGGGGGCATGCCCCCTTTTTCTGTGTGCGTGTTAGCGCTTCATTCGGATGGCGGTACGTAGCCTTGTGCCTCGACGTCTGCATCTTCGAACAGAAACTTCTCCATTTGCTGGGCCAGGTATTTGCGGGCTCGGGCATCGGCAAGGTTGAGGCGGTTTTCGTTTACCAGGCGGGTTTGCGTCTGTATCCATTGCGCCCATGCCTGCTTGGACACGTTTTGCCAGATGCGTACGCCTAGATCGCCGGGGTAGGGGGGGAAGTCCAGCCCTTCGGCCTCGCGCTTGAGTTTTACACAGTGAACCATGCGAGCCATGTCGGATATACCTCTGCAAATTGGGGGTTGATAAGCCAGCCGGCGCGTAAACGAGCACGCATTGCGCTTATATTGCACGTTATGCATGGCGCGGCGGTGCGTGCCGCGCTATGCGCCATGCCTGGGCGTGCGCCAAAGTATGCCTCATTTTACCGTCCGCAGCGGCGCTACAGCTTCTTGATGAAAACCAGGCTGTTGCGCGAACGGTTGTAGTGCGCCTGCTTCTCCTTGGGCAGGTCCGACACACCACCGCGCACGAAGCCGCGTTTCATGAACCAGTGCGACGTGCGTGTGGTGAGCACGAACAGCCGTTTGGCGCCCATGGCGCGCGCTCGGCTTTCAGTGTGGCGCAGCAGCATTTCACCTTCGCCGGTGCCCTGCCATTCGGGATGTACGATGAGGCAGGCCATCTCGGCCATGTCGTCTTCCAGATAGGGGATGAGCGACACACAGCCGTAGATGACGCCGTCGTGTTCGAGTACGGTAAAGCGTTCGAGATCGCGCTCGATGACTGAACGGCCGCGCGGCACAAGCGTGCCGTCGGCCTCCAACGGCTCAATAAGCTGTACGATCGCGCCAATATCGTCGACGGTGGCCGGGCGCAGATCGTCCAGCGTATCTTCGACCACCATTGTGCCGACGCCATCGTGGGTGAAGATCTCCAGCAATACGGAGCCGTCCAGCGTATAGGGCACCAAGTGTGCGCGTGCCACGCCGCGCTTTACGGCCAGCGAGGCGTGGGTCAGAAACCTTGCCGTGTCGTCGTCCAGCGCGCCACCGGCCAGCAGCAGCTTGTCCGCATCCTCGCGTGCGAGCTCTGTATCTACTGAACCGTCGGTATTGCGAATGGTGCAATCCTGGGTCAGGAAGATGAGTTTCTCGGCGCGCAGTGCAACCGCGGCGCTGGTGGCAAGGTCTTCCATGGCCAGGTTGAACGCCTCGCCGGTGGGCGAGAAGCCCAGAGGAGACAGCAGCACGATGGCGCGCTGGTGCATGATGCTGTTCATGGCATCGACGTCCATCTTGCGCACTGCGCCGGTGTGGAGGTAATCGACGCCGTCGATTACGCCTACCGGCCGGGCGGTGACGAAGTTGCCTGAAATTACGCGGATCTGCGCGTGCGACATGGGCGTATTGGGCAGCCCCTGGCTGAAAGCGGCTTCGATGTCCAGGCGGATTTCACCCGCCGCTTCTTTGGCGCATTCAAGCGCCTCGGGGGTGGTGGGCTCGGTGCCGCTGCCAAACTGGGTGGCAAAACCCTTGAGACGCAGTTGTTCGTTGACTTGCGGGCGCGAGCCATGCACCAGCACCAGCTTGACGCCCAGCGACGACAGCAGGGAAAGGTCTTGGATGAGCGCGTTGAGCACGCCATCGCGCACCAGTTCGCCGCCGAAGCCGATGACAAAGGTTTTGCCCCGAAAATCATGTACATAAGGAGCGACCTCGCGAAACCATCGCACAAACTGAGCCGGCGCGAACTCGGGCGCGTCTTGTGCGGAAAACGTGATGTCGGCGTCTGGCGTGGTCATGGGCGATGCGGTCCGGGGAAAGTTGCTGCAGTCAAAATTATAATGATGGACTGTCCACCTAAAAGAAGTTTCATGCAAGAGTCTGACAATTTGTCGGAAAACGCACACACGCGTAACAAATCCGAGGCGCACCGCCAGAAGCCGAGTGACGCCGGCGCAGGCCGCAACCA
Organism: Pusillimonas sp. TS35; assembly: GCF_009857885.1. GTDB lineage: Bacteria > Pseudomonadota > Gammaproteobacteria > Burkholderiales > Burkholderiaceae_B > Allopusillimonas > Allopusillimonas lactea. Next base: position 371,866 of record NZ_WWER01000005.1, read on the forward strand.
TGGCGCGAAGGCATCGCCGTCCACAGAGGGCGGGCAAGCCCGCGATCCGCAGGCCGACAGGCCGCTGCCGCCGCTGGCCTATCCCGACGACCTTCCCGTCAGCGCCCGCCGTGCCGACATCGCGGCAGCGATCAAAGCCAGCCAAGTGATTATTGTGTCGGGCGAAACCGGCTCGGGCAAAACTACGCAGTTGCCCAAGATCTGCCTGGAGTTGGGGCGCGGGCGGCGCGGCATCATCGGCCATACACAGCCGCGCCGCCTGGCTGCAACGTCGGTGGCCAAGCGCATCGCACAAGAGCTGAACACGGAGATCGGCGATTGGGTTGGCTACCAGATACGCTTTAGCGACCGCAGCGGCCCGGGCACGGCCATCAAGTTGATGACAGACGGCATTCTGCTTGCGGAGTCGCAGCGCGACCCCCTGCTGCGCCGTTATGACACCATCATCATCGACGAAGCGCATGAGCGCAGCCTGAACATCGATTTCCTGCTTGGCTTTCTCAAGCAGTTGTTGCCGCGCCGGCGCGACCTTAAGCTCATCATCACCTCGGCCACTATCGACGCCGCGCGATTTGCCGAGCATTTCGGCCAGCCCGGGCGCCCCGCGCCGGTGATCGAGGTGTCCGGGCGCCTGTATCCGGTAGAGCTGCGCTACCGGCCGGTGCTGCAGGATGACGCGGTCGATGACAAGGCCGCGACTGGCGTAAGCCGCGATGCAGGGCGCGACGAAGGCGGGCGCCGCGCGCACCTGGATGAAGAGCGTGATCTGATCGATGCAGTGGTAGACGCCGTGGGCGAATGCGCCCGCCATGGTCCGGGCGATGTGCTCGTCTTCCTGCCCGGTGAGCGCGAAATCCGCGAAACCGTCGAGGGCCTGCGCAAGAGCAGCCTCGCCGCCAGCGAGATCTTGCCGCTTTATGCGCGGCTGTCGCAGGCCGAGCAAGAGCGCATCTTCAAGCCCCAGGGCAATGTGCGTCGTATTGTGTTGGCCACCAACGTGGCCGAAACCTCGCTGACCGTACCCGGCATTCGCTATGTGGTGGACAGCGGGTTGGCACGCATCAAGCGCTATTCGTGGCGCAACAAGGTTGAGCAACTGCGCATTGAGCCCATCAGCCAAGCGTCTGCCAACCAGCGGGCGGGGCGTTGTGGCCGTATCGGCCCTGGCGTCTGCATCCGTCTGTACAGCGAAGACGATTTCAACAAGCGCGCGGCATTCACAGACCCCGAAGTGCTGCGTTCCTCGCTGGCATCGGTGATTCTGCGCATGAAGGCGCTGCGGCTGAACGACATCGAAAGCTTTCCCTTCGTTGACATGCCATCGGGGCGGGCCATTGCCGACGGTTATCACCTGCTGCAAGAGCTCGGTGCCATCGATGATGCCAACACGCTCACCGATACGGGGCGGGAGTTGGCACGCCTGCCTGTCGATCCACGCATCGCGCGCATGGTGCTGGCCGCCCGCGACCAGCAGTGCCTGGCCGAGATTCTGGTGATTGCATCCGCGCTATCGGTGCAGGATCCGCGCGACCGCCCCATGCAGGAGCGCGAAGCCTCGGAAGCCGCCCACGCCAAGTTCGCGGACGACAAATCCGAGTTCCTTTCCTATCTCAAGCTTTGGCGGTGGTACGGCGAGCAGGTCGAGCATCGAGCCTCGCAGCGCAAGCTGGCTGCGCTGCTGCGGCAAAACTTCCTCTCGCCCCTGCGTCTGCGCGAATGGCATGATGTGCATACCCAGCTCGCCGCATTGGTGGGCGAGCAGGGTTGGCGTGTCAACACTGTGGCGGCCACGTATGAGCAGACACATATGGCGCTGCTGGCCGGCCTGTTGGGCAATATCGGGCTTAAAAGCGAAGAGTCCGGCGCATATCAAGGCGCGCGCGGTATCAAGTTCCATATCCATCCCGGCTCGCGGTTGGTAAAAAAAGCAGGCCGCTGGGTCGTGGCTGCGGAGCTGGTGGAAACAACACGCTTATATGCCCGTTGCGTTGCGGGCATTGATCCGGTTTGGCTCGAGCGGGCGGGCGGGCACCTGCTGCAGCGCAGTTGGTCCGACCCGCGCTGGGAAAAGAAGGCGGGGCAGGTCGTGGCCAACGAGCGTGCCACGCTGTATGGGCTGCCGGTGTATCACGGCCGGCGCGTGCATTTTGGCCGCATCGATCCGGCGCAGGCGCGCGATATCTTCATCCGCGAAGCGCTGGTGCCGGGCGAGGTCGATGCGAACCTCGCTTTTTTGCAGCACAACCGCAAGCTGATCGCCTCCATCGAAAAGCTGGAACACCAGACCCGTCGCCCCGACATCCTGGTGGACGATGCGCTCATCTACGCGTTCTACGACCAGAAGCTGCCCGAGGGCATCTTTCAGACCGCCACGCTCGAAAAATGGTTCAAGGGCCTGAACAAGCAGCAGGCCGCGGCCCTGATGCTCTCACGCGACGATCTGATGCGCCACGACGCTGCGGGGGTCACTACCGATGTCTTTCCCCGCGAGGTTGAATGGCAGGGGGTGCGCATGGGGCTGGATTATCACTTCGAGCCCGGCTCATTGCGCGACGGTGTAACGCTCACGGTGCCGCTGTTTGCGCTGAACCAGATCGACCCATCGCGCTGCGAATGGCTGGTGCCCGGCATGCTCAAGGATAAGGTGCTTTTGCTGCTCAGGTCCTTGCCACAGAAGCTGCGCCGCCATTGCGTGCCATTGCCCGATTACGCTGCTGGTTTCTTCGAGCGTTGGTTCGAGCGCGCCCAAAATCCGTCGATGGGCCTGCTGGATGCGATCAGCGCCGATATGTGGGAGCAGGTAAAGGTGCGGCCCCAGCGCAGCGACTTCAAGCTCGAAACGCTGCCTGCCCATCTGTTCATGAACTTCAAAGTCGTGGATGAGCACGGGCGTATGCTCTCCGGCGGGCGCAACCTCGATCAACTCAAAGCCGAACATGGCCGCGAGGCGCAGGCATCGTTCCAGAAAGTTGCGGCGCGCGACGAGAACGTTGCACAGGCGCTGGCGCACGAGCAGCTGACGGCCTGGACGTTCGGGCCGCTGCCCGAAATCATGGAGATCAAGCGCAAGGGGCAGTCGTTTATTGGCTACCCGGCGCTGGTTGACAAGGGCAGCCACTGCGATCTGGACGTATTCGACGACCCGGCCCAGGCGCGCGAGCACCATCAGGCGGGCTTGCGCCGCCTGTTCCGTCTTGGCCTGCGTGACCAGGTAAAGTATCTGGAAAAAAACCTGCCCGACCTTACCCGCATGAGCATGCAGTACATCAGCCTGGGCACACAAGAGGAGCTTCGCGACCAGATCATCGACTGTGCGCTCGAACGTGCTTGCTTGGCCGAGCCCTGGCCGGTGGATGCCGAGGGTTTTGAAACCCGACGTACCGAGGGCAAGGCAAGGCTGGGTCTGCTGGCGCAGGAGGTAGGGCGCCTGGCCGGCCAGATTCTGGCCGAATGGGCCGCGCTGCAGAAGAAGCTGCCCCAGGCGAAGACGCATGCCGCAGCCTATGCTGACCTGCAGAAGCAGCAGGGACAATTGGTGGGTAAATGGTTTCTGCGCGACACGCCCTATGAACATCTGAGCCATTTTCCCCGCTATTTCAAGGCGGCCCAGGCGCGCATCGACAAACTGCGCGCGGACCCGGCCCGCGACGCCCGGCTGATGGCCGAGATGGCACCTCTGCTCACGCAGTATCAGCGCGCACTGTCCACGCTCAAGGGGGCGCGTGATACGCAGCTCGATACCTTCCGCTGGCTGCTGGAAGAGCTGCGCGTGGCGCTGTTCGCCCAGGAGCTTCGCACACCCATGCCGGTTTCGGTGAAACGGTTGCAGAAAGCATGGGGCGCCATGCAGCGCTGACGGTACAATCTGCCCATGACCGAAGCCGTTCTCGCCCCCTCATTCGTCCACTTGCGTGTCCATTCCGAATTTTCTGTGGTGGATGGCATAGGCCGCATCCCGGATCTCATCAAAAGGGCGGCGCAGTTCGGCCAGCCGGCCATGGCGCTCACCGACCTGAGCAACATCTTCGGCTTCATCAAGTTCTACAAGGGCGCGCGTGGAAAAGGGGTCAAGCCCATCTGCGGCTGCGATATCTGGCTCGAGAACGAGCAAGATCGCGACAAACCCTATCGCCTATTGCTGCTGGCGCGCAATCACGCGGGCTATCTCGCGCTGTGCGATATTCTTACCAAAGCCTGGCTCGACAACCAATACCGCGGCCGGGCCGAGGTCAAGCGCGCATGGCTGCAGGACCAGCCCGGGCTCATTGTTCTTTCGGGCGGGCGCGCTGGTGATGTCGGGCAAATGCTCGAAGCAGGCAAAACGGCCGAGGCCGAGGCACTGGCCGCTGGCTGGGGGCGCCTGTTTCCCAACAGCTACTACATCGAACTGCAGCGCAGCGGCCACGACGGCGACGAAGCCTATGTTCAGGCGGCGCTCAGGGTGGCGTCGCAGTTGGGGCTGCCGGTGGTGGCTACTCATCCGGTGCAGTTTCTCGACGAAGGTGATTTTCGCGCGCATGAGGCGCGCACCTGTATCGCCGAGGGCGAGCAGTTAGGCAATGCACGGCGCGCACGCCGCTTTACACGCGAACAATACTTGCTCAGCTCTGACGACATGGCGCGGCGCTTTGCAGATGTGCCGTCGGCGCTCGCCAATACCATCGAGATCGCCAAGCGCTGCAACCTGACCCTGGTGCTTGGCAAGCCGCAACTGCCCAACTTTCCCACACCAGACGGCATTTCGCTCGATGACTATCTCGCGCAACTCGCCGAAGAGGGTCTGGTCCGCCGCATGGCGCAGCTATACCCGGACGAGGCCGAACGCATTGAAAAATACCCGCAGTATCTCGAACGCCTGCGCTGGGAATGCCAAACCATCATTTCCATGGGCTTTCCAGGTTACTTCCTGATCGTGCAGGATTTCATCAACTGGGGCAAAAACAACGGCGTGCCGGTGGGGCCCGGGCGAGGGTCGGGCGCCGGCTCGCTGGTTGCCTATTCATTGGGCATTACCGACCTTGACCCCATCCGCTACGATCTCCTGTTCGAACGCTTCCTGAATCCCGAGCGGGTGTCCATGCCCGACTTCGATATCGACTTCTGCCAGGACAACCGCGAACGTGTCATCGACTACGTCAAGCATAAGTACGGCAAAGAGGCCGTCAGCCAGATCGCTACGTTCGGTACGCTAGGCGCCAAGGCGGTCGTGCGCGACGTGGGCCGTGTGCTCGAAATGCCATATTCCCTGTGCGACGGCCTGTCCAAGCTTATTCCCTTCAATCCCGCCGATCCCTGGACGCTTGAGCGCACGCTCGCCGACGAGCCCGCCTTCAAAGAACGCTACGAGCAGGATGAAGAGGTGCGCGCGTTGGTCGACCTGGCACGGCCGCTTGAAGGCCTCACGCGCAACATCGGCATGCACGCAGGCGGGGTGCTGATCGCGCCGGGCAAGCTAACGGATTTTTGCCCTCTGTACTGCCAGCCCGGCACCGACAGCAATGCCGTGTCGCAATACGATAAAGACGATGTCGAAGCAGTGGGCCTGGTCAAGTTCGATTTTCTCGGTCTGCGCAACCTCACCATCCTCGATTGGGCTGTGCGCTTCGTGCGTCAGTTCAACGAAAGCAAGCGCGATTTCGACATTATGGCGCTGCCGCTCGACGACGCGGCCACATACAGGCTGCTGAGCGAAGGCAATACCACGGCGGTATTCCAGCTCGAATCGCGCGGCATGAAAGAGCTGCTCAAAAACCTGCGCCCCAGCTCCTTCGAAGACGTCATCGCCATGCTCGCGCTGTACCGCCCCGGTCCGCTCGAATCCGGCATGGTGCTCGACTTCGTCAATCGTAAACACGGCAAAGCCGAAGTCGATTATTTCCACCCCGACCTGGAATCCACGCTGCGCAGTACCTACGGCGTCATCGTGTACCAGGAGCAGGTGATGCTGATCTCGCAGATCATCGGCGGCTACACGTTGGGCGGCGCCGATCTGCTGCGCCGTGCCATGGGCAAGAAAAAGCCCGAAGAAATGGCCAAGCACCGCGCCTTGTTCGAAAAAGGCGCGGTTGAGAAGGGCTACGATGCCGATCTGGCGGTCAAGCTGTTCGACCTGATGGAGAAGTTCGCGGGCTATGGTTTCAACAAGAGCCACTCCGCCGCCTACGCGCTGATCGCTTACCAGACTGCCTGGCTCAAGGTCTATCATCCCACCGAGTTCCTGGCAGGTACGCTGTCGTCCGACATGGACGACACCGACAAGGTGCAAACGTTCTGGAAAGACGCGTTGGCCAATGGCGTGCAGGTGCTGCCGCCCGATATCAACGCATCGGCCTATCGCTTCGAGCCGGTACAGGACGAATACACCGCACGCGGCGAGCCTCCACGCACCATGCGCTATGGCATGGGCGCGGTTAAGGGCACAGGGCAGAGTGCCGTCGAAGAAATCATTCGGGCGCGCGAAGAAGGCGGCCCCTACAGCAGCCTGTTTGACTTTTGCCGTCGTGTCGATCGCCATACTGTCAACCGCCGCACGATCGAGGCCCTGATTCGCGCGGGCGCCTTCGATTCGATCGAAGACAACCGCGCTGCGTTGCTGGCGTCGGTGGGCAGCGCCATCGAAGCAGCCGAACAGGCTGAGCGCAGCGCCAACCAGGTTTCGTTGTTCGCCGACGATGCCAATGACATCGTCGAAGCCGAACTAGCCAAAGTCGCCCCCTGGGACTTGCAGACCAAGCTCACGCAGGAAAAGACTGCACTGGGTTTCTATTTCAGCGGCCATCTGTTCGATGCCTGGCGCGACGAAGTGCGTCGTTTCGCACCCAAGCCGCTTGCCCGCCTGGAGCCGGCGCGCGGCCTGCAGTGGTTCGCTGGCGTGCTGTCCGCCGTGCGCGTCAAGATGACGCGGCGGGGAAAGATGCTGTACGCCACGCTGGACGATGGCTCGGCCCAGGTCGAGGTTGCTATTTTCAATGAACTGTACGAGCAGCACCGCGAACGCCTCAAGGAAGATCGCCTGGTCATTATCCAGGGCAAAGTCAGCAACGATGATTTCTCCGGCGGCCTGCGGGTATCCGCCGAGTCGGTCTTCGACCTTCAATTGGCGCGTGAAGCGCGAGCCCGCAGCTTGCGCATTACGCTCAATGGCAATGCTGATGCGGCGCGGCTCAGGCAGCTGCTCAACCCCTACAGGGCCGAGCCCGAGAATGGCGTGCCCGGCGTACCGGTTGAAATCCGCCTGCAGCGAGATGTATTCAACTGCACAGTGCGGCTGGGTGAGGAGTGGCGCGTGCGCATGGCGGATGCGCTGCTTGAGCAGCTTTCTGGATGGGTGCAGCCCGATGATGTGGAGATCAACTACTGATGCGGCCGTTGCGCATTCTTCACGCCGAAGCTGCAACAGGTATGGGCGGGCAGGAGCAATACATCCTGCGCATGCTCAACGCCATGCGCAAGCGCGGTCATCACCTCGAGCTGGTTTGTCAGCCGCATGCGCAGCTCGTGCCGCGCGCCCGCGACGACGGTTTTACCGTGCACACCATGCTCATGGATCCGCCTTTCCATTTTGTGCGCAGCATCTGGGCTATTCGCGGCATTCTGCGGCATGGGCAATTTGACGTACTCAACTGCCACAGTCGCCGTGATACCTTGGTGGCCGGCATTGCCGGGCGTCTGGCTGGCACGCCACTGATCGTGCGCACCCGCCATTTGGCTCGCAAGGTGGGCTCGCTGCTTACCTACACGGTCATACCTCATTGCGTCACTGCTGCCAGCGACCATGTCAGCCAGATGTTGACCGCGCGCGGTGTGCCGCCTGATCGCGTCGCCACCGTTTATCCCGCTGTCGATCTGCAGCCCCGCCCCGCGCATTCCACCTTGCGTACAGAGCTCGGTTTGCGCGAGGACGATATCATCGTCGGCTGTGTGGCGGTCATGCGCCTGCAAAAAGGGCACAAAGAACTGATCAATGCCATGGCTCCCGTCCTCAAAGACCGGCCGCGCGTGCACTTGGTGCTGGTCGGCGGAGGCGCTGAGGTGGTCGTCGAGGGCGTGCGGGCGCAAGTGCGGGAACTCGGCCTGGAGGGCAAGATTCACTTCATGGGCATGCGTCGCGACGTACCCAATCTGCTAGAAGGCTTTGATATCTTTGCCTTGGCCACACGTGTCGAGGCATCCGGCACTGCGTTTGTGGAAGCGGGCGCTGCAGGCTTGCCAGTCGTGGGCACCCGAGTGGGCGGTGTGCCCGAGATGGTGCGCGATGGGGAAACCGGTATTCTGGTGCCGCTCGATGATCAACCGGCACTGACCAGCGCACTGTTGCGTCTAGTCGACAATCCTGCGCTGCGTGCAGCCATGGGGCGGGCGGGGTTGGCGTATTGCCGCGAAGGAGACAACTTCGGTCCGGACAAGATGGCGGAGCGGGCGGAAACCTGCTATTTGCGCTGGCTTGGGCGCACGCCAGGGTAGGCCGGCAAACTTGCCATATACAATTTCTCACGTGAGTCGCTATTCGGGCCCGGGGAGTACGTGCATTTTCAGCTTCCTGTAACCTAGTAAGAAATTGATACGGCTGGTATTCTGCCGACATGAAGATACTGGTTACTAATTCGCACAATTTGAACGGCGGCGGTCACGTCACGTATATCAAGACCTTGTTGGAAGGGCTATCGGCCCACCACGACATGGCCGTCGCTACGCCCGCCACCAGTCGCTTGTACGCTCAGGCGTCCGAGGTGCCGGGTGTCAAGGTGCATGCCCAGATGTTCACTACCCGTGCATCGTCCACCCTGCGCGAGGTCTTCGCGCTGCGCCGTCTTATTCAGCGCGAGCGCTTCGATGTCATCCACGTGAACGGCCCGGGCGATCACCGGCATGCCATGCTGGCCACGCTGGGCATGCGGCGCCGGCCAGCCATTGTCTGGACCAAGCACAATACTCGCGAGGTCGGCAGCTTTGGCAATCGGGTGCGCGCCGGTTTCGGCACGGACGCCTGTATCGCCGTAAGTGATTATGTCGCTGATATGCTGCAGCGTTCTCCCTATGTTCGTAAGCCTGTATTTACCGTACGGCACGGCATCGATATGCAGCGTTTTCCATCGATTTCATCCGCCGAGCGTGCCGCTGCACGCGCGCAGCTCCTCGGTGGCGATGATGAAGGCCTGCTGGTGTTGGGCAGCGTGGCCGGTACCGACACCGAAAAGGGCTGGATCGACCTAGTTCGCGCGGTCGCGGGGCTCGAGCCAGCCCTGCGTACGCGTGTCCGCATTATCGTCGCGGGTGATCCGCCCTGCGCACAGCGCCGGGCTGCGGTGATGGCGGAAGGCATGTCCGCGCAGGTGGTTTTCCCGGGTCTGCTCCGAGACATCAGGCCGGTATTGGCCGCTTCAGATGCGGGTTTCGTCCTCTCCTATGCGGAATCCTCCTCGTATGCCTGCCTCGAAATGATGGCCTGTGGTTTGCCCCTGCTGGTGTCGGGAGTCGGTGGCCTGCCTGAGAACGTCCGTCATGGACAGGAAGGCTGGGTTGTCCCGGTGGGCGATACCGCTGCAATTGCACAAGTGGTCTGCGAACTGGAGCAGGGCTCGGAGCGTGTCGCGCGTATGGGCACTTGCGCCAGGGACCGCGTGGCACAGGCATTTGGGGCGCTGCGGGCATGCGAAGAAACCTCACAAATCTACCATAGCGCTCAAACGCGTAAACTTGCGGTTCCAAGACAGTATTCCGCAGGTTGACAATGAACCGTTTTCGCACCGTGCCGGTGCTGATGTATCACCATGTATCCCCTACGCCCGGCATGCTCAACGTATCCCTTGAGCATTTCGAAGATCAATTGCGCTGGCTCAGCCGGCATGGCTACCGCTCGCTGAGCAGTGCCGAGTTTGCGCGCCATCTGGCCGGCGAGGCGGCGCCTCGCAAGGCGGTCCTCATCACCTTCGACGACGGCTACCTGGATAACTGGGTGTACGCATACCCACTGCTCAAGCAGTATGGCTTTTCGGCTATGCTGTTTCTGGTTACCGCCTGGGCCGGCGATGGCCCGTTGCGGCCGCACCTGGGCCAGGCCAGCCTGCCCGAAACACCGGATCATCGCGACTGCGAGGCGCGCATTGCCGAAGGCCGTGCGGACGAAGTCATCGTCCGCTGGAGCGAGGCTCAGGCCATGCAGGATGATGGCGTGTTCGAGATCCACAGCCATACAGACACTCACACCCGTTGGGACAAAACCGACCCGGCGCACAAGAACACCCATATGGCTCGCGAACTGCAGCATGCCCGCGACACCCTGCGCGGGCGGCTGGGCAGCGTGTCGGACCATCATTGCTGGCCGCAGGGCTATTACGATGCCGAATATATCGACCTCGCGCATGCCGTCGGCTTCAGGCATCTGTACACAACCATGGCATTCGGGTCCAACCGCCCGGGCTCGGATCCTGCCCACATATCGCGCTTTGCTGTGCGCAATACCACGGGTCGATCGGTGGGGCGGCGCATCTGGGTCGCGGCTCATCCCTTGATCGGGCCCATCTTCAACCGCTTCAAACTGCTCAAACGCAAGCTGCGCCGCAAGCCATGACGCTATCCGTCATTATTATCACCAAGAACGAGGCGGCAAATATCGGTGCCTGCCTCGATTCCGTGGCCTTTGCCGACGAAATCATCGTGCTCGATTCGGGCAGCACCGATGGTACGCGCGAGATCGCGGCCGCGCGCGGTGCGCGGGTATCCCTTTCCGATGACTGGCCCGGCTTCGGCATCCAGAAGAATCGCGCGCTGGATTTGGCCACTGGAGAATGGGTGCTGTCTCTGGATGCCGACGAGCGTGTCCCGGCCGAGTTGGCGGCGGCGATCCAGGCTGCCATGGCGGCCCCTGCCGCCGATGCCTATAAAATTGCCCGCCTGTCCAATTTTGGCGGGCGCTGGATACGTCATAGTGGTTGGTGGCCGGACTATGTCGTGCGACTTTTCAGGCGCGGCAGCGCACGTTTCAAAGAAGTCGCAGTGCACGAAAGCCTGCTCGCACAAGGGTCAGTTGCAGTGTTGCCGGGTCACTTCCTGCATTACCCTTATGCGGATCTGGAAAGCTTTATTGCCAAACAGAACCACTATTCCAGCGTGGCTGCGCAACTACTGCACGAGAAGGGGCGTACCACGAGCGTGTCGGGGGCAGTCGGGCATGCGGCCTGGACGTTCGTCCGGCACTACATCGTGCGCCGAGGCTTTCTGGACGGCAGGGAAGGCTTCATCCTGGCCATCATGGCCGGCGTGGGCAGTTATTTTCGCTACACCAAACTATTGTTCTTGAATCGGCAGGGTAGCGGCGGGCCGGGCAAGAGTGCGTGAGCACAACGAAACATCGTACGACCTTACAGGCTTGCAGCCCCCGTCGATAGATTAGCCGCCCTGCCAGCCAAGGGATGCGTCCCGAACGTCAGATCCAGCCGCGCATCCAGTACACCAGCAGCGCCACGTACTCTTTCACGATCGAGCGGCTGGCGGATAGCGCCCGCATGCTGGGCAGCCAGAAGGCGAAATCAGGATCATCGGGTACGACGATCTGCGCCGGCGAAGAGGCCGCTGTGGCATCGACCCCAAGCTTGCGAAACACTGCCATGGCGCGTGGCATATGCAGGGCCGACGTCACCAGCAGCACATGGCCGATGTGTTGTTTCTGTAATAGCTCGGCGGTGTAAACGCCGTTTTCGCGCGTTGTGTAGCTGCGGGTCTCGAGCAGCAGAGCCTGCTCGGGCACACCGCGCTGGCGCAGGCGGTTGGCCATCATCCGTGCCTCGCTGACGTTGCCGTCCAACGCAGCGCCCGAGAGCACCAGCAGGGGTGCGCGGCCGGCGTCATATAGTTGGCCGGCGGTATCCACGCGCGATGCCGTAGCTTCGCCTATTGTGGTTTGAAACCAGTTCTCCCTGCTGTTGGCGGTGCTGCCGCCTAGCACCACGATGGCTTCCGCGGATGGCATTTGCGAAGCGGATGCGGGCGGGTACATTTGCTCGAGCCGCCCACCAGCCCACAGCGACGAGGCGGGCAGAGACCAGAACAAGGCCCACGAGAGGCCGGCTGCGGCCAGCGCAAAGCCCGTCTTGCGCTGGCGGGCGATGTAGGCCACAGCGCCCAGCAGCATCAGCGCGATGCACAGGTTGACTGGGATAACCAGATTGGTCAGGAAACTGGAAAGACTCATGCGATAGCGTCGGTGTCCGAAGTCAGAATCGCTTGCACCCGTTCTGCCGCCAGCTCGAGGCTGGGCCAGGTGTGTGCATCGCCCAAGCAGACGGCGCGATCGGACCACGGGCCCGTGCGTTCAGGATCGGTGACGCCGAACAGCGTCAGCTGCCGCGCCCCCGCCGCCGCGGCCAGATGCGACACACCGGAGTCATTGCATACGACCAAGGATGCAAGCTGAGTGAGTGTAGCAAACGCACCCAGTTTCAGCGGAGGAAGCAATTTCGCCATAGGTGCCGCGGCACGCGCAGCATCCACTTCGGCCGGGGGCGGGCACATGGCTACCGTATATCCCGCCTCTTGCAGGCGGCTGGTTAGGGCATCGAAGTAGGGCCAGACCTTGATACGGCCCTGGTGCAGGCCCGTGGCGGTGGGAGCAATGAGAATGAAGCCGCCGGGCGTGAGCCCGGCGTCCTTGAGCGCTTGGCGGGCTTCGGCCTGATGACGGGACGTGAGGCGCAAGCCCAGAGAACGCTGCCGGGGGAGGGGGGCGACAGGCAGCGCCCAGCGCCGCAATGCCTGCATGGTGACGTAGTGCCAGGATTCAACCGCATGCTGCCTGCCGCTAGGTTTGTTGACTGGCCATCGCAAAATCAGGCTGCGGCCGTCGTCGCGGTAGCCGGCGCTGGGGATCCCCGCAAACTTGAATACCATCGCGCTGGACAGAGAGTCGGGCAGCAGCAGCCCGTAAGGTCGGGCATGCTGGGCGCGCTTTCGCCACCCATGCACTGCCGCGCGGTCTTCACGCCAGCGCCCCTTCAGTTCGACGAAGCCCGCCAGGTTGTACGCGGAAAGCAAGTCGCGCGCCCAGGGGCGGGCGCAAACAACCACCGGCACGCCGGTGTCCAGCACGGCCTGCAGGCTCGGCAGACTCATGCAGACGTCGCCTATCCAATTGGGCAGGCGCACATAAATGGCTGAGGGTATCGGCATGCGTACAGGGCGTGGGTTAAGATCGGAACAGTGTTCCAGGCCGGCGGCGCAGGCAGCCATGCGGGGGAACGTTAAAATCAACAATTCAATAGTATATAAGCGAGTCCGTTTTTGAAGTCTGCTTCCACTGCTGCGGCATCCCACGCGGAACCCGTCAAGGCCAGCATCTGGCTGCGCATCTACAATCGCGTGGCCAAGTACTGGAAGGCGATTGTATTGGCGATCCTGCTAATGAGCGTCGGCGCGGGTACGCAGCCGCTCCTGGCCATCATCATGAAGCCGTTGCTCGACGAAGGCTTTTCGGGTGCCGAGCCTTCTTATATCTGGTCGTTGCCACTGGCTGTTGTCGGGCTGATGCTGGTGCGGGGGTTGAGCAACTTCAGCAGTAACTACCTGCTGGCCTGGGTAGCCAACAATATGCTGTTGGGTCTGCGCAAAGATATGTTTCAGCGCCTGCTGGGCATGTCCGACGCAGACTTCAAGCGCGGCGATTCTGGTCGCCTGCTCAATCGTTTCACCATCGACGCCGGCACGGTCACAGGTCTGGCGGCCGAAGTCGTCACTGTCATCGTGCGTGAAACGCTGGTGGTGATCGCGTTGCTTGCGGTGCTGTTGTATATGTCCTGGCAGCTTACGTTGATCGTGATTGTGATGCTACCGGTCTCGACGCTCATCATGCGTGTCTTCGTCCGGCGCCTGCGCCGCATCAACCGCGAAACCATCGGCATGAATGCCGAACTTACGCGCGTCGTGCGAGAAGGCATCAGCGGCCAGCGCGTCATAAAGTTGTTCAATGGCTATCACCGCGAGTCTGAACGCTTCGCCTACATCAACGGGCGCCTTCGTCGCTTTGCCATGCGGGCCGCCATTGCCGATGCAGCCATGTCTCCGCTGTCCCAGTTTGCCATCGCTATATCGGTGGCGGTCGTCATCGCTGTGGCGCTTTATCAGGCCAATACCTCCGGCCTTACGGTGGGCAGCTTTGCCGCTTTCATGACAGCGCTCGGGCAGATATTCGATCCCATGAAGCGCCTCACCAAGATCGCTAGCGCCACCCAACGCATGCTGATCTCGGCCGAAAGTGTCTTTGCGCTCATCGACGAAGCCCCCGAGCTCGATACTGGCAAGGGGGCGCTGGCCGAGCCGGTCAAGGGGCGGGTCGAGTTTCGCAACATTCATCATCGATTCGACGATGCGCAGCGCGAAACCCTTGACAACGTATCGTTTGTGGCCGAGCCGGGTCAAACCATTGCACTCGTCGGCCGCTCGGGCAGCGGCAAGACCACGCTGGTGAACATGCTGCCTCGCTTTATCACTCCGGCCAGTGGCCAAGTGCTGATCGATGGCCAGGATGTCCTCGATCTTTCGCTCAATAATCTGCGGGCTCATTTGTCGCTGGTAAGCCAGGACGTCGTGCTGTTCGAAGGAACAATCGCTGACAACGTCGGCTATGGCGCCTGGGGCGAGGCCAGCCACGAAGAAATCCGCGCGGCCCTTGAGGCGGCCAACCTGCTCGAGTTTGTTGATTCGCTTCCCGCCGGCATCGATACGCACGTTGGGGAGAACGCCAGCCAGCTTTCGGGCGGGCAGCGCCAGCGCCTGGCGATTGCGCGGGCTCTGGTAAAAAACGCGCCCATCCTCATCCTAGATGAGGCTACCTCCGCGCTGGACAACGAATCCGAAATGCAGGTGCAGGCGTCACTCGAGCGCCTCATGGCGGGTCGCACCACGCTGGTAATCGCCCACCGCTTGTCCACAGTGCAAAAAGCAGACCGCATCATGGTGCTGGACGCTGGCCGCATCGTTGAGCAAGGCCGGCACGAAGAGTTGCTGGTCCAGAACGGGTTGTACGCTTCGCTGTATCACATGCAGTTTCGCGCAGACTAATCCCTGCGCCGCAACATATCGCCGGGCGCATGAAGCGCTGGTCAACGGGCGGCGCTCTCATTGCAATTAACAGGCGCGTGCGCCGAACGCTATCGCAGGAAGCAGAAATATGATGAGTTCTCGAACCGGCAACGGCCTGGCACAGACCGACAAAATGCACACAGGTCGTCCGCTCCTCCATGGTCGCGCGCCTGCCGATGCCTTTGCGGTGGCCCTTGGCTGCGCGAAATTTCCTCGCGAGCGTGGCTTGGCTGACGCACCCGTCGACGCTCCCATTGCGCACGGTGATCAGCCCGGGGGCACTCGCTGGGCGCGCCGCGCAACGCTCGCGCTGGCTGTTGCCGTGTTGGCTGGGTGCGCAGGCACCAGCGGAGGCATACAGCTGTCCGATGTGCGCGCGCCGTCGCATTACCGGGGCGAGCGTGTGCTGCCGGGCAACTTCGCGCAAATACAGCAGGCGCTGTTCAAGCACGAGGCAGCGTGCGGGCATGCCGCAAAATTCGTCATGGACAAGCGTGAAACCAACTACGCCACGCTGATTGACCAGATCGACCCCAACGCCACCACCTACGAGCGCGCCATCGTCGTAGATATCGTGCAATACCAGCCCAACGCCATCGGCGGGCCGCGTATCAAGACCAAGGCTTATAGCTATTATTCCGACGCCGCTACGCTAGCACGCATTGATCAGCTTTTCGCATCCATGATGAAGCCTGGCGTTTGCCCGGGCGCAACACCAGCAAAAGAGTAACGGCGCGTTTGACATCCGGCCGGCGGGCGCGCGAAGTTTTTCAGCAGCCTGATGCCGCGACGTGCTTAGGCCAGCACAATGCCGTGCTCGTACCGCGACGTGCTCGGTCGGGCCCAATACCGTGCTTGTACCAAGCCGTGCGCAGGCGGGCTCAATACCGTGCTTGTGCCAGGCGGTACTCGGTCGGGCCCAATACCCCGCTCGTGTCAGGCCGCGCCCAGGCGAGCCCAATATTGCGCTTGTACCAGGCCGCACTCAGTCGGGCCCAATACCGCGCTTGTACCCGGTCGTACTCAGGTCAGCACGATATCGTATTGTTCCTGCGAATATTGGTTTTCCACCTGCAGCGAGATCGGCTTGCCGATGAAGTCGCCCAACATCGCCAGGTGCGCGCTTTCTTCTTCCAGAAACAGATCTACCACGGCCTGCGACGCCAGAATACGGAACTCCTTCGGGTTGAACTGCCGCGACTCGCGCAGAATCTCGCGCAGAATTTCATAGCACAGGGTACGTGGCGTACGCACACTGCCGCGGGCCTGACAGGTGGGGCAGGGCTCGCACAATTGATGCGCCAGCGAATCGCGCGTGCGTTTGCGTGTCATCTCCACCAGTCCGAGTTGGCTGAAGCCGCTCACCGTGGTGCGTGTGCGGTCTTTGGCTAGCGCCTTGTTCAGCTCCGCCAGCACTGCGCTGCGATGCTCGGGGTCGTCCATATCGATGAAGTCCAGAATGATAATGCCGCCCAGATTGCGCAGCCGTAGCTGCCGGGCAATGGCGATCGCCGCCTCCAGGTTGGTCTTGAAGATGGTGTCGTCAAAGTTGCGGCCGCCCACATAGCCGCCGGTATTCACATCGACGGTCGTCAGCGCTTCAGTCTGGTCGATAATCAGGTAGCCGCCCGATTTCAGGTCTACCCGCCGCGAAAGCGCACGCGCGATTTCCTCGTCGACGCTTGCCATATCAAACAGGGGCCGCTCGCCGCTGTAGTGCCTGATACGTTCTTGTACTGAAGGCGTGTAGGTTGCGGCCCATGCCTTCAATTGCTGTGCTGTCGTGCGTGAATCGACAAAAATCGTCCCCGTCTTGGGGCCGACCATATCGCGCAGTACGCGTTGCGCCAGCGTTAGATCGGTATAGAGCAGCGACGGGGCGGGCAGGCGCCGCGCGCCGTCCTGGATGGCCGCCCATATGGTGCGCAGATAAGACTGATCGGCGCGCAATTCGTCATCGCTGGCATCTTCCGCTTGTGTGCGCACGATAAATCCGCCGGTTTCGTCTGGTGCGCGCAGGCCGAGCACACGCTCGCGCAGCGCCACCCGCTCTTCTTCGGATTCGATCTTCTGCGATATCCCCACATGCGGATCATGAGGTAAATACACCAGCATCCGCCCTGCGATGCTGATCTGCGTGGAAAGCCGTGCGCCCTTGGTGCCCAGAGGATCCTTGATCACTTGCACCATCAGCGACTGGCCCTCAAACAGAAGCTTTTCGATGGGTGTCACGGCAAGGCCACTGCTGCGCTCATTGCGGTTCTGCCGCAAGTCGGCGACATGGATGAACGCTGCGCGCTCCAGCCCGATGTCGACGAACGCGCTCTGCATGCCGGGCAGTACCCGCACGACCTTGCCCAAATAGAGATTGCCCACATGGCCGCGCTGTATGGTGCGCTCGACGTGGATCTCTTGTACGGCCCCTTGTTCTACCTGCGCAACCCGTGTTTCAAAAGGCGTGACGTTGATCAGGATGTCTTCTGTCATTGGGTTGGAGCTAGTGGTTGGCATCGGCGAAAAGGTACTGGATTGTTGTGGATAGTATGCGGCTGCAAAAGCTGCGGACATGTAGGCGGCCACCCGCTGGGAGGCTGCGTAGCCGATGTGCGCAACGATACAGAGCACTATACAGATTAACGGTGTGCCCTGGATAGCGTGCGTCGCATGGCGTGCCTGACCCGGTAGTCCGAAGCGTTGACACTGCGGCGCTTGCCAGCCAATGAGTACAGCAGTCATGAACCTGGTGAGAAGGTGCTGCCGTCATTATGGAGCGACCAACGATGCCGCTGGCCGTAGTGCTGTCACCGCCGTCGGCACTGTGGGCACTATTGGCACTATTGGCACTATTGGCATTGTTGGCATTGTTGGCAAAGCCGAACAAGCCAGGGCGGATTGCGGGGCGGTGACCCAGAGGTGGCCAATATTATCGGGTGCTACAGAGCGGGACGTCGGAGATTGCTCCGTAAGGTAAGTAGCAGGATCAAAATTAATTTATTCTTATTCATCAATGAATTAAATAAAAACTGCGTGAGCATCGCCATAATGGCTATTGTTTCAGGGTGATGTCGGTTTGCAATGCTTAAAAATACTATGCTATAGTTACGTTTCTTCGCAGCAACAACTTTCAGGGTTAACCCGAAGGTTGGGGTCGCAAGTCCCGGTTTACGGGGCGGTTGTCTCCCGGGGGAGCGCCGCCGGTGGCAGGGGGCGCTGGCCAGGGGCTGCGGGGGTGGGGGCGAAACGAAGTCGATTTGACAAGCTCAAAAAACTACTTCATAATCTCGTTTCTCTGCTGCTGACACAGCACGGCGCCAGGCGCCGGACGGTTCAG
>NZ_WWER01000006.1 GCF_009857885.1 Pusillimonas sp. TS35
ACTCATCACGATGCTCCTGAACCAAGCGCACCGCGCGTTCACGTACTTCAGGGGAAAACTTGTTGTTCTTGCTCATGACTCCATTCTCTCAAGAATTGAAGCCTCCTCAAAACCCGGTTCGATTCACCATGGTGCTGCGCATTGAGCTGGCGGGTATCAAGCCGGCAATCTATCGGATTATTGTTGTGCCTGCGCGCATCAGCGCCCGAACCCACCGCATCCAGAACATAAATCTGGAACTCCCCTGTGGATAGGTGCTCGCGGTAGGTGTGTTTCCAACATATCAACGCGAACCCCTCAGCGTGCCAAACTAGCTGTTAATAGTTGTTAACCCTGATTGAACCCAACTAATAGACTGGTCTAGTATTCCGTACCATACCAGTTAAAAAAGCGCCCGTAATGCCACAAGCCATTCAAAAGCCCGAACGCGGCACTGCCCGCGATAGCCTTATCCGCGTAGGGGTAGAGCTGTGTACCCAGGCGGGGTTCCAGGCAACCGGGGTTGAGCAGGTATTGCGCGGCGCGGGGGTTCCGAAAGGCTCCTTCTACCATTACTTCCCCAGCAAGAAAGAATTTGGCCTTGCTGTCATCGATGCCTACGCCGAATATTTCTGTACCAAGCTGCAGCGGCTTCTCGAAAATCCAGACGTGGCGCCGCTGGAGCGCCTGCGTAGCTTCGTCGCTGAGGCTGAGCGGGGGATGGAGAAGCATCAATTCCAGCGAGGCTGTCTGGTGGGCAACCTGGGGCAGGAGATGGCGGGGCTGGATGATGAGTTTCGCGAGCGGCTGGAGGCGGTGCTGAAGCTTTGGCAGGCGCAAACCAGCCGGTGCCTGAAGGCGGCGCAAGAGGCGGGCGAGCTCAACGCTGCGCTGGACGCAGATGGGCTCGCGGAGTTTTTCTGGATTGGCTGGGAAGGCGCGATCCTGAGGGCCAAGTTGACGCGGTCGTCTCAGCCTATGCGCGCGTTTGCGGATGGATTCTTTGCTTATCTTGGTCGATAAAAATTTTGTTCGGAAATAAACCGACCGGTCTAATTGTTAACGGAGGTGTACGAGATGTTCAAGGCAGTCATGTTACGCAAGGCGGAGGATGGATCGACCGTCGCGGCAGTGGAATCGGTGGATCCCACAGCATTGCCGGAAGGCGAGGTAGAGATCCGGGTGGCGTATTCGACCTTGAACTACAAGGATGGCCTGGCGATTACGGGCCGCGCGCCGGTGGTGAGGCAATGGCCCATGGTGCCGGGTATCGACCTGGCGGGTACGGTGACGAAAAGCAGCAGTGCTGACTTCCCTGAAGGCACTGAAGTGATCGTGAATGGCCACGGTATGGGGGAGATCCATTGGGGCGGTCTGGCCCAGGTGGCGCGTGTGCCCGCGAAGTGGCTGACACGCAAGCCGGCCTCGCTGACGGCGAAAGACACGGCAAGCATCGGGACGGCGGGGTATACGGCCATGCTGTCTGTGTTGGCATTGGAGCGCCATGGCGTGAAGCCGGGCGATGGCCCCGTACTCGTCACGGGGGCCAATGGTGGGGTGGGAAGTTTTGCGCTGGCCTTGCTGGCGCGGCGCGGCTATGAGGTATGGGCCTCCACAGGGCGGCCGGCCGAGAGTGCTCGCCTCAACGCCCTCGGCGCCAAGGGCATCATCAATCGCGATGAGCTGTCCGGTAAAGGCAAGCCGCTGCAAAAAGAGCAGTGGGCGGGCGCGGTGGATTGCGTGGGCAGCCACACGCTGGCGAATGTATGCGCCCAGACGCGGTATGGCGGCGTGGTGACGGCGTGCGGCCTGGCGCAGGGCATGGATTTCCCGGCCACGGTTGCGCCCTTTATCTTGCGAGGCGTGACGCTGGCGGGCATAGACAGTGTTTATGCGCCGCAGGCGCTGCGGAAACAGGCCTGGCGTTGCCTGGCGAGCGAGACCGACCAGGCGTTGCTTGCCGGGATCGCGCACACGATAGGTCTGGGCGACAGCATCGACTACGCGTACAAGCTGATGGGCGGGGACATCAAGGGCCGTGTCGTGGTTGACCTGGCGGCCTGACATGGACGCCAAAGCCACTTTTGATGCGGGGCTGGCGCCCGCGGAACGGGCGCTGGTGCAGACGGCGCGCGAGTTCGCCGCGCAGCATCTGGATATCGATACGCCATACGACATTGGTACGCACCGCCGCCTGCTGCAGCAGGCCTGCCGCCGCGGTTTGGCGGGCATCGAGGTGCCAGCCCGTTTCGGCGGCGCGGGGGCATCGTACTCCACGAGGATGCGGGTTTGCGAGGCGCTCGCCAGCCACCATGCGGGGTTTGCATTTTCGCTGGTGAACCACCACAACATTGTGTCTCGCATCGCGCAGTCGGGCGGGGCCGTGTTGCAGGACGCACTGGTGGCAAAAATGCTGGATGGCGGCGCGATAGGCTGCACCGCCATGACAGAACCGCAATCGGGCAGCGACTTTGCCACGATGCGCATGAATGCGGTGAAAACGCAGGACGGCTGGGTGCTGAACGGCGCCAAGGCGTGGATTGCCAATGCGAGCCTGGCCGACGTGTTTCTGGTTTACGCGCAGACGGATCCCGACAAGGGTGCCGCGGGCGTGGCGGGGTTTATCGTGCTGGCGGACGATGCCGGGTTCAGGCGCGGGCAGGCGTATGACGCGCCTTCGGCGCAGGGGATGGGAGTGGGGCAGTTTGCGCTTGAAGACTGCCTCATCCCGGACGCGCGAGTGCTGTACCCGCCGGGGGATGGGTTTCGCGCAGCGATGCGCGGGGTAAACCAGGCGAGGGTGCACGTGGCGGCGATGAACGCCGCCATGGTGGAGCGTGCATTGAATGCGTCGTTGGGCTATGCCGAGTCGAGGCAGGCGTTCGGCAACCCTGTGATCGAGTTCCAAGGGCTGGGCTGGTCGCTGGCCAATGTGGCGACGCATCTGCAGGCGATGCGCCTGCTGGCCTATGCTGCCGCGCAAACGATAGACGCCGGCGAAGACGCGCAGGCCATTGCCGCCATGGCCAAGAAGTACGCAAACGACCACGCGATGCAGACCATTTCGGCGTGCATGCAGGCGATGGGTGCGCACGGCATTACGGAAGAAGCAGGCCTTGCCAGGCTGCTGGGCTGGGCAAAAGCGTTCTGCTACACCGACGGCACGCCGGAAATGATGAATGAACGCATTGTGCGTTGCATGCGCAAGGTACAGAGGAAGTAACGATGAAGGACTGAGCAGGTCAACAAAATCCGAAAAGGAGGAGACATCATGAAAACACATCGCATACTGTCGGCAGCTGCTTTGGCGCTTGGGCTGGCCGCCGCTGCGCCGCATGCGGCATTTGCCGAAGACGGCTACCCCTCGCGCCAGGTGCGCATGGTCGTACCCTTTCCCCCCGGGGGCTCTGTGGATTACATCGCCCGCATTGTGATCCCGGAATTCGCGAAGAAGCTGGGCACCAATGTATTCATCGAGAACAAGGGCGGCGCCAGCGGCGCGATAGGCACTGCGGATGTGGCCCGGGCCGATCCGGATGGCTACACCCTGCTGATGGTGTTCGACACGCATGCCGTGAACCCGCACATCAACAAGAGCCTGCCTTACGACACCTTTGAGTCGTTTGACTACATTACCGGCATGACGAGCGCGCCCATGGTGCTGGCAACGCGCAAGGATTTTCCGGCGGAATCGCTTTCAGGGCTGATTGACTACGCCAGGAAGAACCCCGACAAGGTGACGTACGGATCTTCCGGCGTGGGTGGCTCGAACCACCTTACCGCGCTGGCCTTCTCCAAGGCCGCCAAGGCGTCCACGCTGCATGTTCCCTATAAAGGCGGCGGGCCGATGCTTACTGCTGTCATTGGCGGCGAAGTCGATTTCGTGGTGACCACGTTCCCGCTGGTGGTCGAGCGCATCAAGGCCGGGCAGCTGAAGGCCCTTGGCATGGGCAGCACTGAGCGCGTGAAGCAATTGCCCGATGTGCCGACCGTGTCGGAGCAACTGCCCGGCTACACGGCGACGTCGTGGATCGGTCTGGTGGGGCCGGCAGGCCTGAAGCCCGACGTAGCGAAGAAGATCAACGAGGCGATGCGGGACGCGCTGAATTCGCCCGAAGTAAAGGACAGGCTTACGGGCGAGGGCTTTGCCATCATGGCCGGCACACCGGAAGCGTTCAAGACCTGGGTGAAGGAGCGGTACGCCGAAGCCGAGCAGCTTATCAAGGTCGAGAAAATCGCCATGAACTGACCTCCGCGAGGATCCGCGGAAACGTAGAAGAGGGGCAACATGGAAGACAAACCACTGCATGAATACCTCAGGCAGCATGCCCGGGCCACGCCAAACAAGACGGCACTGGTGTGGTACGGCCATGAGATGAGCTATGCGGAACTGGACAGCCTGACGGACAAGTGCGCGGCATTCCTGCACAGGCTGGGCGTGCGCAGGGGCGAGCCAGTAGCGCTTTTCATGCAGAACTGTTGCCAGTACGTGATTGCGCACTTCGGCATCCAGAAACTGGGGGCGATTGTCAGCCCATGCAGCCCTCTCTTCAAGCATCACGAGCTCGGGTATCAACTGCAGGATCTCGGCGCCCGTGTGATTGTCGCGGCCGATGGCTTGCTGCCCGTGGTGCAGGCGGCACGGCCGCAGACGGCGCTGCAGCATGTGGTAACGACACGCTATAGTGACTTCCTGCCGCAGACGCCCGCGTATACCGCGCCGGAGGACATCAAGCCGCATGGCGGTGGCTTGGCGCAAGGCGTTTTGGACCTTTGTACTGAACTGGAAAAGGTCGATGCCGCACGGGCTACCGAAAGCATGGGTTTGGAAAACGCCGACGCCGCGCCGGCTGCCGAAAGCATAGGCCTCGACGACGTTTCGCTGCTCGCGTATACCTCTGGAACGACGGGCCGTCCGAAAGGCGCCATGCTTACCTACCGCAACGCCTTGTTCAAAGCCCGCAGGGGCGCCATGGCGGGTGGCCTGACGCAGGAGGACGTGCACCTGGCGATACCGCCGCTTTATCACATCTCGGGCATGCTGTGCGGTATCAACATCCCCATCTACCTGGGCGGCACGATCGTTCTGCATTACCGCTTCAATACGGTTTCTGCTGTTGAATCGATTGCACGATACCGCCCCACCTACTGGAAGGCGATTGCACCCATGCTGCAATCGATCATGGACGATCCCGCCGCACAGGGGTTCGACCTTTCCAGCCTGCGCAAATGCCCCGCCACCAGCTTCGGGATCCGCACAACGCCGGAACTGGCCGAGCGATGGCGCGTATTCACAGGTGACGCGCTGGTATACGAAGCGGGCTACGGCCTCACCGAGACGCATACCTTCGATTCGGTGACACCGCCCGATGCCGTGCGCTGGGGCAGCAACGGCAAGCTGCTGCCCGGAGTGGAATGCAGGATCATCAGCATAGAAACCGGGCAGGAACAGCCGCCCGGCGCAACGGGCGAAATCGTGCTGCGCAGCCCTGGGAACTTCAAGGGATACTGGAAGCAACCGGAGAAGACTGCGGAAACACTGTCTGACGGCTGGGTGCGGACGGGGGACCTGGGCTCGGTGGACGCGGACGGATACTTGACGTTGTCAGGCAGGATGAAAGAGCTGATCAAGGTGTCGGGCTATAGCGTGTTTCCCGAAGACGTCGAGTCTATTCTTGTCGTGCACCCGGGCATCTCGCAGGTGGCGGTGATCGGCGTGGACGATCCGGCGAAGGGGCAGGTGGTGGCGGCGTTCGTGGTGCCCAAGCCGGGGTATGAGCTCGATGCTGACGCTTTGATTGCCTGGTGCCGGGAGAATATGTCAGCTTACAAAGTACCCAAGATGATTGAGTTCTGTGAATTGCTGCCCATGACTGCGTCTGGGAAGGTGAAGCGGAATATGCTGCGGGTGGCGGTGGCGTAGTGTCAGGGGAGCCTTGCACAATAAGTCGTTTGCAACCGTCGCTCAACATGGTCGGTCGGCACTCTGGAGAACCACGGCGGCTGCGGAGCCTGGTTTACGTAAACTGACCAGCCTCCACGGAACCGGAGTGATTCACTTCTAGAGTTTACGGAAAATTTCCATAGCTCCACGTGCAGTCTGGTGACCTACTGAACTTTTATCTCCGCCTCTTTGACAATCGTTTTCCATTTTGCCTTTTCCGCATCGATAAAGCTTTGGTATTCAGCCATATCGCCCTTATACACTTGACTGCCTTGTGCCTCGAGCGCCTGCTTGAATTCAGGTTCGCCTAGTGCCTTGATCAACGCCGCATTCAAGATGTTGACCACATTCGCAGGCGTGCCTTCAGGAACAAACAGGGCATTCCACGAGCTTATCTTGAGGTCTGGGTTACCTGCTTGTGTGCTGCTAGGCACACTGGGTGCGGCATCGGAGGCTGTCTCTGATGCCAGCGCCAACGCCTTGAGCTTACCGGCCTTCACGTGCGGCATGATGACCGGAATAGCATCCATGACGACATCCACTTGGGCTCCGAGTGCCGCGTTGACGGCCTCGCCGCCGCTTTTGAACGGAATATGAAGCAGGTTGATGTTGCTGGTGTACTTCAGTAGCTCAATGCCCAGTTGCGGTGAACTCCCAACACCAGCCGAGCCGTGGGTCAATTTTCCCGGGTTTGCTTTTGCGTACTTCACGAGGTCTTGCAGGCTGTCAATATTGAGCCCAGGGCGTATTGCCAGCACATAAGGTGAGCCCGATACCATGCCGACTGGCTTGAATCGATCGGGGTTGTAGTTGATGGATTGCATGATCAGTGGATTGACGACCTGCGTGCCCACGGTCCCCATAAAGACTGTGTACCCATCAGGCGTCGCATTGGCCAGCGCCATAGCACCAATTGTTCCCCCTGCACCCGGTCGGTTCTCTACCACTACGCTTTGATCAAGTACATTCGCCAAGGTTTTGCCGAGGTGGCGAGCAATAATGTCGGTGATGCCGCCCGCGCCGAAGGGAACAATCAGCCGGATGGGGGCCTCGGGATATGCGGCTGTCGCTGGCATCGATAAAGTGGCAGCGGACAGCGCGATGGCAGCCAACACGGAAGCCATGGGTTTCGTAAGCGTGTTCATAGTCTCTCCTCCATTATTGTTCGCGGGTCCGTTTCTGTATAAGTAACTGGTACCGCGCAAACGGTTTAGATTTTTTATTTCCGAAAAGTACCGACCAACCGAGCTGGCCGCATACAAGCACGGTATGGAACCGCTATAGGTCAATCACCAAGCCTGCGCCGGCACAGCCACTGACACACGGGGTAAAGTATTCGGTGCGTTCCTGATCTGTCAGGCAGAGATCCTGGTGTTTGGGTTCACCATCCAACCAACGCACCATACATGCACGACAGATACCGCCCTCACAGGAAGAGGCGACGGATACGCCGGCCCGCTGTAATGCATTCAACGCCGTTTCTCCCGCCCGCACGTCTATCCGGCGTTCTGACCTTCTGAGTGTCAACGTATAAGCGTTGCCCGAGACGGGTATCTCAGGAGGGGCGAAGAATTCTTTATGGACATTTCCGGGTGCCCAGTTTGTGGTGGCTGTAGTGAAATCCTGCAACATCGCCAATGGGCCGCAGAAGAAGGCGTGGGTGTCGTCATCGGGTTCGCATAGAAGGTCTGCAATTGTTGTGTTGTGGCTGTTGGCGCGATCATGCAACACAAGATCGCCACTGTTTCCCAACTTCACCAACATATCCCGTAACGGCGGTTCGTTCCGGTAGAACAGATGCATCTGGTATGGTGCCCTCATATGCTCGAGCTGGAGCAGCATCGGAATGAAAGGTGTCACGCCAATGCCGCCGGCGATAAAAATATAAGAAAGACCTGGCTTGATCGGCGGAAAAGTATTGCGGGGTAACGAAATGCGCAGGTTATCTCCCGCACGCAGCACATCATGTATATAACGCGAGCCACCTCGTCCGTTGTTCTGTCTCTTCACCGCCAAGGTGTACTCAATGTTCAATGAAGAGTCGCCGCAAAGCGAATAGGATCTGGTCAGGCCATTATTCAAGTACAGATCTATATGGGCCCCTGGACTGGCGGCGGGAAGCTCCCAACCGTCCGGATCACGCAAGCACAGAACACGTATGTTATGTACATCATAAATTGCATGGATGACCGTTTGCACATAACGTATTGGGGTTGATTGCTCAATCATGGCTCGTTCTTATTCCAAAACGCGCCTGCAGGCCTGACTGTGTCACCAACATGGATAACACCTGTACGCAGGATCTTGCAGTTCAATCCTGCTCGATTGATCAGCGTCGCAAATACCTGCTTTCCCGTGACCTCTTCCAGATGCTTGCAAGGTGTCGATAGCCGGGTGGCCTGGAGCAAAGCATCGCCAATCCAAAATTGCCTGCCTACGAGATGATTGAGTGCAACGCCACTGACTGTGATGTTGCGTCTATGCTCGTGCGGTTCGAGGTCGACACTGTGATCGCGTTTCAAAGCGTCGAGTGTTTCGATCTCGAACAGCGTTACCTGACGTCCCTCTTCGGGCCGGTCCGAGTAATACCCCATGCCGCTTGCGTAGCGATCGCCCTCTATGCCCACGCCTTCGATCAGCTTCAACGAATCGAAGTACCGCATGGGCAAGTAAGCCCTAGGACAGCTGCACAAGTGTGTTACGCGCCCGAACGTGGAGGAGTCCATCACCATAATGATTGTTATCCATGGATGCTTGTTAATTTCCAGTCAGCTGCCATACGGGGCAACCTTTAAAACTCTAAAACTGCGCTGTTCCAGAAATCGTCAATAAGATATAGAATATCTTATAAGACACGATGTGTCCATACAGACACGAAGATTCTAATCTTGTTTCATGACCCTGCACAACAGCGATTTCAACCAACAAGCACCGAAACATGTCGCGACGTTCTTTTTGGATGCGTCGCCGCCCCGAGGAGAAAAACCATGGCAAACCTATTGCGCATCGATACCAATGAAAGAATGAGTCGCGTCGTAATTCACGGGAACACCGTTTCAGTGGCCGGCTTGACGGCACATGACGGCACTCTCGATATCAAGGGGCAGACGCGGCAAGTGCTTGAGCGCATCGACGGCTATCTGCTGCAGGCTGGCACCGACTGGGATCACATTGTGTCTGCTCAAGTGTGGCTCAAGGACATTGCCCGAGACTATAGCGGGATGAACGAGGTATGGGAGGCATGGTTCAAGCCGGGCAGCACCCCTGCCAGGGCGACATGCCAGGCGGAGCTTGCACAGCAAGACCGTCTCGTAGAGATCATTATCACTGCCGCACTGCCTTGAGTACGCCAGCGAAATGCCACATTTCTGATTATTCTTTTATGGGTTTCGATATGACGCTCCCCACTCCCTTGAAGTGTAGCGACGTTACACGCAATGCCACTTCGGCTTCAGGCGTGCCACCATTAGAACTGGTCGATACGCTGCTATCCGGAAACGGATGGAAAGTGCGTCTGTTGGCAGGTTACTGTGGCATACCCCTGAAACGACGCTCCTTGTCTATTGTTGATGGGGATCTGGAAACCGCTGAATTTTCGGCAATCAATCCGCTGCGCCAAGTTCCCGCACTGAGAACTCGTGAGGGAATATGGCTGGCCGAGTCGTCGGCCATCTTGTGGTATCTCGGGGAGGGATCCGCATTTTTGCCCGATGACGTGCTGAAACGGGCACAGATCCTTCAGTGGATGATGTTCGAGCAAACCAAGCTTATGTGGAACCTTGCTCAGCCGCGGCTATGGATTGCCTTGCGTCAGAGCATGGACCAAGACGATCCACGGGCGCAACGCTGGCGCGCTCGAGGCTATGCTGCCCTGGAAGTGCTGAGCAAACAGCTTGGGCACCATGCGTTCGTAGCTTCGGATCAACCAACCATCGCAGATGTCGCACTGTATCCGTACATCCGAATGGCGCACCAAGGCGGCTATGATCTGGCGCGGTTTGACCAGATGTCGGAATGGCTATTGAGAATGCGCAGCCTGCCCGGCCACACGCCGCTTATCGAAGGCGATTCAGCCAGCGCTTGAATCAACGGTTTTTGTTCAAAGAAGCAGTAACCCTTTACGTTATGTATGAGCTGCTATGGAGAGGCGATTATGGCAAGCACAATGGAAATGACCAAGCAGGAACTGGTGGCCCAGGCTCAAACTCGGATGCAGAACTCTTTCACGATACCCGAGCGCAGCATTCGCGAAAAATTGGCGATAACCAGCCGGGTGCTGTACGACGGTGGACACGATTCGGGCTTGGCGGGCCAGCTCACCGCACGCGGCACAGAACCCGGCACGTACTATACGCAACGGCTCGGTTTGGGATTCGACGAAATTACAGTCTCCAACATCCTGTTGGTTAATGAGGACCTCGACGTCCTTGAGGGGCACGGCATGCCCAACCCTGCCAACCGTTTTCATTCATGGATTTATCGGCATAGGCCAGATGTGCAATGTATCGTGCATACCCATCCACTTCATGCCGCCTCGCTATCGATGCTGGAAACGCCGTTGGTGGTGTCTCATATGGATAATTGTCCCTTGTATGACGACTGTGCCTTTTTGCAAGAGTGGCCCGGCGTGCCAGTCGGCAACGAAGAGGGTGAGCTGATCTCCCAGGCGCTGGGCGACAAGCGGGCCATCCTTTTGGCGCATCATGGGCTGCTAGTCGCGGCAACTTCAGTAGAAGAGGCTTGCATTCTGTCCTTACAGTTCGAACGGGCAGCAAAAATGCAGCTTCTGGCAATGGCTGCGGGCTCTATCAAGCCCATACAACCGGAACTTGGCCGCGAGGCGCATGACTGGATCCTGAAGCCGCGCCGTACGCAAATCGGCTTTGAGTACTACGCCCGCAAAGCCTTGGCGCGCCACCCCGACGTACTTCGGTAAGATGATATTGCGCGCCAGCGCCGGGCCTGCGGTCCGGTGTGCTCTTCGAGAGGCGTAGACGCACGGAAATCAGGCATACTTTAATAGTTGGAGTCATCCCTGTATCCGTTCCGTCCATGCAAAACCTGCCATACCGACTAAAAGCCCTGCGTAGACAGCACCAGCTCTCGCTTGACCAACTGGCACAGCGCAGTGGCTTAACCAAGAGCTATCTTTCCAAGCTGGAGCGTGGTATCAGCGAACCCTCCATTTCAACGGTTCTCAAACTTGTGGAGGCCTACGGTATCGGTATCGCCGAGCTTATGGGCACGGGCGAGGAAGGCAGCAATAACATATGTGTCGTTCGCAGCCACGAACGTACGCCCCTTGATCGCCATGGGTCGAAAGCAGGCTATCGTTATGAGGCGGTCGCCGGCAAACGTCTCGTCAAATCGATGAACCCGTTCATCGTCCATCCCCCGCGTGAAAACCAGGCTGCTCCAGACTCCTTCCCTCACTCGGGGGAAGAGTTCATGCTGATCCTGAAAGGAAGCGTGTCGATCTCGATCGGTGGCGAGCAGTTCGACCTTGCAAAGGGCGATTCCATCTACTTTGATGCCGAGCTTCCACACCAGCTCCGCACCACCAGCAAAGGTGACGCGGAAGTGCTTGTTGTTACAACGCGAGAAGACAATCCGTATATACGAAGCGCTGAATAATAAAATGAGCACACAACGAGCGCTTAGCGGGGGGGCTTAACACGCACGCTCAAGCAAAACAGAATTTTGATGGGCTGTTTGCGGTTGCGATGTTTTGTCTGCGCTCATGGCGTACTCGCTAGCCACTGAACCCCCGCTTGCTCAAGTGCGAGCGCAACCGGTCGCAGGTGCGTCATAAATTCCGCTTGCAGGGTGTTTGCGATAAGGGGGTAGCGACTCATCATCGGCTGGCCAATTACCACCGTGCGATGAAGTTCTGGTGTGATGATGGGGGCGGCGATTAGCCTTTCTGCCGCAAGCTCGGGCGCGATCGCCATGACAGGAAGAATCGCATAACCGACACCGCGTTCGACGAGTTCTAGCTGAAGCGATGTGTCATCTGATTCGGCGACGATATTTAGATTGACGCCGATGATGGTGCAGGCCCGATCAATCAAATGGCGGAGGCCTTGCGATCCGCCGGGTACAACCAGTGGCATGCGGGCTACGCTGGCGAGTGTGACCGGATCGGTGATGCGTAAGCCGGAGCATGGCAGGCCAACCACGTGCAACGGCTCGCGCAATACTGGCGTGACGCTGAGTAATTCTGATGGGCGGTAATCCCCCAGCAGTCCGATGTCGAGTTGGCCGCGTTCTAGCCCGTCCTGAAGCGCCGGCGTGAAGCCGGTGGTGACGCTTACTCTCAAATCTGGGTGTTGGCGACGAAGCGATGTGATGATAGGCACGGTGAGTGCTGAAGCAAGACTGGGCAGCATGCCAATAGAGACCGCGCCGCTCAGGCCGGTCGTTGACACGGCGATATCCGCTTTGGCCTGGTCCAGGGCCTGCAGGGACACGCGAACCTGATCGAGAAACCGCCGGCCAGGTGCGGTAAGCACCATGCCTAGGCGGTTGCGTTCGAATAATGGCGTGCCAAGTTCTTCTTCGAGTTGACGCAATTGCCGCGATAGCGCGGGTTGCACCACATGCAATAGCGTTGCTGCGCGGGTAAGGCTGCCGGTTTCCGCGATAGCCAAAACGGTCCGTAGCTGTTTGATATCCACGCCAAGTCTCCAGTTTGAGGTATGCCGAACTGCTATGGCACCTCTAGAAACTTGTTAATTGTGTGCCGCATCGACCCGAGTCTACCATTTCTCTCACATCGTGGATCCATCTGCGAGTTGCCATGAGGCGGCGGCCAACATCAACTGCTAGCCGCCGGTTTTATACGAGCGAGAAGGGGGGAGTGTGAATCTGTACTACGACGATTTCGAGATCGGGCAGTCGTACCCGATATATGAGTGTTCAATTTCCGCCGACGATATAGCGGCCCATCGCGCTAGCTACGAATGCAGCTTTGATTGGGAGCGAGACGACGAGCAGAGCTGTGACGAGGGAGTGGTTTCGCCGTTCTCCCTTAATAGCTTTCTCGCAATACGGGCATCGTTTGGCATGCCCGACGGCGTGCTGCACGCGAGGGAGACGCTGCACATGCATGCGCCGGCTTATGTGTCGGATCGCCTGAGTGTGAAATTGTCCGTATTGGACAAATACGAACATAACGGACGACCGTTCATTGTTTTTCGTCATCACATCATCCGAGAGAAGGGCGAGTTGGTTATGGAGATTGATCGCACGTTGTGCTGGATAAAGAAGGAGGGGGTGTGATGGAACTCAACGTGGGAGCGCAGTACCGTGCCCGCATGCCTGGCGCGTGTCAAAAACAAGTGAATGCGTTCGGGCGTCTGATGGGGACAGCTGGCCGTATTCATACCGACCCAGAATGGGCGGCCGCTTCGCCTGCGGGGGGCGTACTGGTGCAGGGCGGGCTAGTCATGGCGCCTCTGCACGAACTGATGGTCCGGCTGCTGGGCATAGATCGTTGGTTGCGCCAGTCCAGGGTGGTGATCAAAATCATTTCATTTACCCGTCTGAATGAGCCCATTACGCTCACCGCCCGTGTCGAGGAGGTGAATGCCGAAGGGATCAAGTTCGGCGTGAGCTGGGTCAAGGATGATGGCACTACGGTGATGGTGGCCGATGTGCATGCGCGACATTGAGTTCATGAGGGGTAGATATGCAACAGACCATTGAATGCGACTCAGCGCCAGTGGCAATGGAAGTAGGGCCTGAACAGTTTTTTCGAAAAATGCTGGAGCAGGGGAAGTTCATGATCCAGCGTTGTGAACGGACGGGGAGAGCCGTATTTTATCCGCGTGTCGTCTCGCCTTTCGGTGGCGGGCCACTTCGTTGGGAGCCCGCAAGCGGACGCGGAACGGTGTATTCCGTGACGACTGTGCACCGTCGCGAGGACCGGGGTGGTGATTACAGCATAGTGCTAGTAGACCTTGAGGAAGGAGTGCGTCTGATGAGCACTGTCGTGGATATAGATCCGGCGGACGTGCGTATCGGTATGTCGGTTCATGCTGAGGTGAGGCGTACGCATGACGGAGAGCCGCGTGTGGTGTTTGTGATGGCGTATTGAGCATGTGGGCTTCGATGGATAACGGAATGAGGAAGATGACAAATACTGTAAGAGGTGCCGCAGCGATCGTAGGTGTGGGAACGACGTCAAGTTGGAACAGTCCTGGTTATTCCGCACTTGACCAACTGGGTATTGCAGTTCAGGCGGCTGCCGACGATGCCGGCATACACGTGAACGATATAGACGGACTGTTTACGTCGACGCTTGCGCATTTCATGCCGGCGCTCTCTGTGGCGGAGTATCTTGGCATCTATCCATCGTATATGGACGGAACCAATATCGGCGGATCATCGTTCCTGGCTCATCTGTTGTCCGCAACGCTGGCACTGCAGGCCGGATTGTGCCGTGTAGCATGTATTTGCTACGGCTCAAATCAATTGTCAGCGGGTGGAAAGCTCAGTACGTTGACGGAACCTTCGCCGTGGGAGCTGCCATATTCCCCGCGCAACCCCATAAGCGGCTATGCGCTTGCGACGGCTCGGCACATGCATGAATACGGCACTACGCGCGAACACTTGGCGCATGTGGCGGTTTCGGCGCGCCGCTGGGCGCAACGCAATCCTGCTGCGTACGAGCGTGGCCCGCTGACGGTGGAGGATGCGTTGGCCTCGCGTCCCATCTCGGCCCCGCTGACCTTGCGAGATTGCTGTCTGGTGACTGATGGGGGAGGTGCCATGATTCTCGTGGCGGCCGAGCGCGCCGGGGACTACCCGAAGCCGCCTGCCTATGTGTTGGGGGTGGGCGAAGCCACCACCCATCGTCAAGTGTCGGCGATGGCCGACCTTACGGTGACGGGTGCCGCCCAATCCGGCCACCGTGCATTTGAGATGGCTCGCGTCGGCCCGAACGACATAGATGTTCTACAGCTATACGACGCTTTTACGATCAACACCATACTTTTTCTAGAAGACTTGGGTTATTGCAGAAAAGGTGAGGGCGGGCCGTTCGTTGCTTCGGGCGCCATTGCTCCGGGCGGTACGCTTCCCGTTAACACCAACGGGGGAGGGTTGTCGTGCAATCACCCAGGTATGTACGGAATTTTTGCGGCAATCGAAGCGGTGCATCAAGTGCGCGGCACTGCCGGCGACCGCCAGGTGGAAGGCGCAGAGTTGGCCCTGGCGCACGGTAATGGCGGTCAACTCGCCAGTCAGGTAACTGCCATCCTGGGTGCGAGTAGCACCCTCTAATTACAGACAAGCAAGCAGGAGAAAGCATGACCACGGCAGCCAAAAAGACTGTTGTCTCATATCAAGTACACGGGCGTGTCGCGCGTATTGCGGTCGATAACCCTCCCGTCAACGCCTTGTCCCAGGGGGTGCGTGCAGGGATTCAACACGCAGTTGAAAAAGCTCAGGAAGACATCTCGGTAGCGGCCATCGTACTGATCTGCGAAGGGCGGACTTTCTTTGCGGGCGCGGATATTCGGGAGTTTGCCAAACCACCGCAGGACCCAAGGTTGGTCGATGTCATTCTTTGTATAGAGCAATGCATAAAACCAGTGGTCGCGGCTATTCATGGAACCGCGCTGGGTGGCGGGTTGGAGATCGCACTGGGCTGCCATTTTCGGATTGCCGATGCGACGGCGCGGCTGGGGCTGCCCGAGGTTAAGCTGGGCCTGCTTCCAGGTGCAGGAGGTACACAGCGATTGCCGCGTCTTGTGGGCTTAAAGGCAGCGTTGGAAATGGTGGTGGAAGGAAACGCGATTACGGCCCCCAAAGCGCTGGAAACGGGGCTTGTTGATGAGCTGACCGACGGAGATTTGTTTGCCGCGGCCGCAGCGTTTGCGGAGCGGGTGGTTGATCAGGAACGCCCGTTGCGCCGCACCAGCCAGCTTCCAGCACCACCTCTGGATCGCAAGCTTCTTGCCGAAACTGAACAGCGCATACACGCGCGAAAGCGCGGATATGAGGCGCCGCTGCGGTGCATTGATGCAGTACGCGCAGCGCTTGAACAACCGTTTTCCGAAGGTATGGCGACCGAACGCGGACTGTTTGCTGCCCTGAAAGCATCTCCGCAGTCGCACGCTCTGCGGCATGCCTTTTTTGCTGAGCGCGAGGCAGGAAAGCTGGGCTTCTCCGCGACACCGCGCCGTATTGAGTGCGCTGCTGTAATTGGAGCGGGCACCATGGGAGGTGGTATCGCAATGTGCTTCGCCAACGCCGGCATTGCTGTGCAGTTGCTGGAGAAGGATGAGGAGCGGCTGCAACAAGGGCTCGCCAAGGTTCAGGCCAATTACGACGGCTCTGTGCGTCGCGGCAAGCTGACCAACGAAGCTATGGCTAACCGCATGGCTCTGATTCAAGGCACAACGAAGTTTGAGGATCTTGGTAAAGCGGACATCGTCATTGAGGCGGTTTTCGAGAATATGGTGGTGAAGCAGGCTGTGTTCAAGGAGTTGGACCGCGTGTGCAAGCGAGGTGCGATTCTGGCCACGAACACATCCTATCTGGACATTGACGCGATAGCGTCGGCGACGCAGCGTCCGCAGGATGTTGTGGGTATGCACTTTTTCAGCCCTGCCAATGTAATGCGCTTGCTGGAGAATGTGCGTGGACCGCGAACCTCGGACGAGGTGTGTGCCAGCGTCATGGAGCTGGGGAGACGCTTGGAAAAAGTAGCGGTGCTGGTTGGATCATGTGATGGATTTGTGGGCAATCGCATGTTGAGTAAACGCACGCGGGAGAGCTATTTCCTGCTTCAGGAGGGTGCGACACCATATCAGATCGACCGCGTGCTACAGGAGTTCGGTTTGCCAATGGGGCCGTTTGCCATGGCAGATTTGGCGGGTTTGGATGTGGGGTGGCGTAATCGGCAGGGACGTTTGGAAACTCTAACGCCCCGCGAACAGAGCTGCGACATTCTGGACCGGATGGTCGCGGCGAATAGGTTGGGCCAGAAGACCGGCGGTGGATTCTATGACTACGATGCCAATCGCAAGGCCACGGCTTCGGCTGCGGCTGCGTCTGTGGTGGCGGACCACTGCGCGCAGTCCGGTATCACTCCGCGTGATATATCCGACCAGGAAATTCTCGAACGTTGCCTTTACCCCATGATTAATGAAGCGGCCTACATACTCGAAGAAGGTGTTGCCGCCCGTGCATCGGATATCGATACGGTGTGGCTGAACGGTTACGGCTTTCCCGCGTATCGCGGCGGTCCTTTGTTCTATGCCGATCGGATAGGCCTGGACACAGTACTCAAGGGCTTGCGCAAGTATCAGGCCGAGCACGGAGCGATCTATTGGAGGCCTGCCGACCTGCTGATCGAATTGGCGGAAAGCGGTCGGGGCTTTTACACCGAATAGTTGAACCCTGCGAGCGTGCCGGGCTGTATACACCTGCCCGGCCGGCGCAGGGTCGCCAACGCGTAGCAATGTAAAACATGAAAGGGCAGACATGATAATGAGTTGCGAAGGTACGGTGGCGTTGGCTGGCGTGCGGGTATTGGATTTGTCTCGTGTTCTGGCAGGTCCATGGTGCACGCAAAACCTTGCAGACTTGGGTGCCGAGGTCATCAAAGTAGAACGGCCTGGAACGGGTGACGACACACGCGCTTGGGGGCCGCCGTGGCAACCCGCCTATGCGCACACTGAGCAGCGCGATGCGGCGTACTTCTCCATCGCTAACCGGGGCAAGAAGTCACTCGCACTGGATATCGCATCGGCGCAAGGGCAGGCAGTGGTGCGTGATCTGGCCAAGCAGTCGCAGATACTGGTCGAAAATTTTAAAGTAGGAGACTTGGCGCGCTACGGTCTCGACTACGCATCGCTCAAGGCGATCAACCCGGCGCTGGTGTATTGCTCCATAACGGGCTATGGGCAAAGTGGACCTCATGCCGCGAAGCCTGGTTACGATTTCATCTTTCAGGGCATCGGTGGGATTATGAGCGTGACCGGCCATTGTGATGGTGAGCCTGGCAGCGGCCCCATGCGCTCGGGGCTCTCCATTGTCGATGTCATGACAGGCATGTATGCGACGGTTGCCGTGCTGGGCGCTTTGCGTCACGCGGAGCGTACCGGTATGGGCCAGCACGTGGATATTTCGTTGCTCGACTGCGTCGTTGCTGCGGGTGCCAATCACGTGACCAATCTCGTGATTACGGGGGAAGTGCCATACCGGCACGGCAATGCGCATCCGGTCATGGTGCCGTATAACGTGTTTGCAACCGCCGATTCACACATCGTGGTGGCGGCTGGCAACGACCGCCAGTGGCGGACGTATTGCAAAGCAATCGACCGTCCTGAACTTGGGAACCACCCGCGTTTTCGAACCGGCTCGGGGCGGCTGGAACATCGTGGTGAATTGGTGCCTATCCTGGATATGCAGATGCGCACACGCACCACTGCGGATTGGATTGAGCGCCTTGAGCAGGCTGGTATCCCATGCGGGCCCATCAACGACTATAGAGACGTGCTGAACCACCCGCAGGTGAAGCATCGTGAATTGCAATGGGCCATCGCACGAGAGGATGGCACTGCGTGTCCTACGGTGCGCAGCCCGCTAAGGATGTCCGAAACTCCAGTCTCATACACTCACGCTCCGCCCCGGTTGGGTGAGCACAACCAGGAAATCCTGCAGGGTATTCTGGGGTGGCCGGAAGCCGAGGCAAATGCCCTGACAGACAATCTGATTCTTTGAACGATAACTCAAGAGGAGACTTTCATGTTCGATAAAAACCTATTTCGACATAGCTTGGTAAGCCTTTCTGTGTCATTTACCTTAGGTGCGTCGCTGGTCGGGACATCCACAAATGCGATGGCCAGTGATTGGCCCAGCGGGCAGCCTATCACCATCATTGTTCCATTTTCTCCAGGCGGGTTTACTGACCTGATCGCTCGCCGATTCGCCAATGACCTGGGGACGGTACTGAATACGACAGTTGTGGTGCAGAACAAGCCCGGCGCGAGCGGCCAGATCGGCACAGCTTTCGTGTCACGCGAGAAGGCAGATGGCTATACCCTGCTGGTCACCGCAACGCAGCATGTGATTTATCCTGGCTTGAAATCCGATTTGCCATACGACCCCAAGAAGGATTTCACTAACATCTCCATCCTGGCCTATGCACCGAATGTGCTGCTTGTGCCCGCCAAATCGCCGATTACCAATGCCAAGGAGTACACCGCATATGCGAACAAGCGGGAGGGAGGACTGTCGTTCGGATCCAGCAGTGTGGGCGGATCGGCGCATATGTCCGGGGAGCTTTACAAAATGGTGTCAGGGGCTAAGCTGCAGCACGTTCCATATAAAGGCGCAGCCAATGCCATGACGGATCTGGTGGGGGCGCAGATTCCGTCGGCTTTTCTGGATGCCACGTCTGCGGCGGCGTTCATTCGCTCGGGTGAGGTCAAGGCGCTCGCCGTGACTTCGAAGGAACGTTTGCCTAGCCTGCCAGATGTACCAACCGTGGCCGAGTCTGGCTATCCCAGTTATGAGTCGCAGGCTTGGATCGGCTTGTTCGCTCCGGCCGGTTTGTCGAAGGACATTTCGGCGAAGCTAAGTCAGATCGCCATTGGAAGCAGCAATACGGGCGCTAACATCAAATGGCTGACCGATAACAACGCAACACCTTCCAAGCTGACGCCCGATCAGGTCGGAAAGTTCATTACCGCTGAGCTGGACAAGTGGAAAGAGGTTATTACTAGAGCTCATGTCACTATCCAATAACTTCGCATTTTTAAGGGTGGGCGTCGCACTGCTTGGTGCGGCGCCCTTTTGTTCTGGTATGGCAGGCAGCATGCCGCTTGTGCCTTGACCGAAGGAGACAATACGATGGACACGGCGTACTTGCAGGATGTCATTGACGTGCTAGAGGAAGGCTCAATTGCGCACGTTGCTCGAAAGAGCGGCTTGACTCCAGCTGCGGTGAACCTACGTATCAAGAAAATAGAAAGAGACCTTGGCGTGCGGTTGGTATGCCGCGCAGGTCGAACCGTTCAGGCAACGGCAGAAGGGATACAGGTGTTGGCGCAGGCAAAGCGCGTGATGGAAGAAGTTCGAAATCTGCGCGCTACTTCACACGGACCTGTGATATTCGGTCATTTGGCATTAGGCGCTTTTGACTCGGCGATGAACACACTGATACCGTCGTTGATGACGCGTTTGATCGCCCGGCATCCAAACCTGGAGATAAGCTTATCGAAAGGATACTCGTCGCAACTGTACAACCAGGTATGTGATGGAGAGATAGATGCTGCGCTAATTCTGCAGCCACTTTTTCAAATGCCAAAGAATTTGGAATGGCGACGTGTGCGTGATGAAGCACTGGTGGTACTTGCTCCCATCGCGTTGGGCGAGCACGATCCGAATCAGGTCTTGCGGGCAAATCCTCTTATCTGCTATGACCGTACACTCTGGGGCGGCCAACTGGCGGATACCTATCTGCGCCACCACAGCATTCGTCCTAAGATT
Source organism: Pusillimonas sp. TS35 (assembly GCF_009857885.1). Lineage (GTDB taxonomy): Bacteria > Pseudomonadota > Gammaproteobacteria > Burkholderiales > Burkholderiaceae_B > Allopusillimonas > Allopusillimonas lactea. The sequence continues at coordinate 20,429 of NZ_WWER01000006.1, forward strand.
CGCATTGAGACGGCGTCGGTTGAATTGATTGCGCGTCTGGTTGCGGAGGGGCTTGGTGTAACCCTGGTGCCTGACATTTTTGGTAAGTTGCCGGTTGACCTTCCAATCAAAAAGTTGCCTCTTCCGGGTAACGACTATTTCCGCAGCGTCGGGTTATTATGGAATCGCCAATCGATCCGCGCACCGCTGGTGCGTGAGTTGCATGGGCTGCTTGCGGAAGCGAGCAAGCCTTCATGAGTTCGTTTCTGCTCGCTATTAGTTCATGCCGTCGGTTGCTGCCTTTAGTTCAACGTCGCCATATCCTGCGATCTCTCGAAGAACGGTGTGGGTATCGGCGCCTAGTTGAGGCGGAACTAGGCGATAGGTTACTGGGCTGTCTGAGAAGCGCATTGGGTTGCGTATCTGTGGCACGCTACCAGCCACAGCATGCTCCATGTCGAATGCCAGCGTGCGCGCAAGTACGTGAGGGTCCTTGTGAACCTGTCCAATGTCATTGATCACGCCTACAGGAACCCCGGCTTGTTCGAGCAGTGCTATCCAAGTCACGCGGTTGCGAGTAAGAAAGAGGCGCTGCAGCTCAGGAATCAGAGTGTGTTTGTTCAGCACACGGCCGGTATTGGTTTTATAGCGTGGGTCACCAGCCAGCTCTGCGCAGTTGGCGGCTATACAAAGATGATGAAACTGGCTGTCGTTTCCTACCCCTAGTACGATATGCCCGTCGGCCACCTCGAAAACCTGGTACGGGACAAGATTCACATGAGCGTTGCCTTCGCGCCGGGGCACTTGGCCAGACAGAAAATAATTGAAATTCTGGACGCCAAGTGCTGCGACTTGACAGTCCAGCATAGAGATATCGATGTGCTGACCTTGGCCGCTACGGGTACGCTCATAGACCGCGGCAAGTATGGCACTGGTGGCGTACATGCCAGCCATCAGGTCGGCGGCGGCGTTACCGGCTTTCTGAGGCCCGCCGCCAGGCAGCTCGTCGCGTTCGCCGGTAATGCTCATCAAGCCGCCAAGCGCTTGGATAACAAAGTCGTAGCCCGGCTTTTCAGCATACGGTCCATCTTGACCGAAGCCTGTGATCGAGCAGTATATGAGGCGGGGATTATTGGCTTTCAGGCTGTTGTAGTCCAGCCCGTATTTTTTAAGTCCGCCAACTTTGAAATTTTCGACAAATATATCGCAATTGAGGGCCAGCTTGCGTACGGCATGTGCACCTGCTTCGCTGGCGATATCCAGCACCACTGAATGCTTGTTACGATTTGCGGCCAAATAGTAAGCGGATTCGCCGGTTGGATTACCCATTTTGTCCTTCAGGTTTGGCGGACCCCAGCCGCGGGTATCATCACCAACGCCAGGGCGCTCAATCTTGTATACGTCGGCGCCAAGGTCCGCGAGGTTCTGCGTGCACCATGGGCCGGCCATGATGCGCGTCATATCGAGCACACGGATGCCCGACAAAGGCGGTTTTCGGTTGATCATGATGTTTTGAACCGTTTATGCGTACTTAGCGGGTTTCCCGGGCGGGAATCTGGGCGGTTTGGATAACTTGCGCCCATTTTTTCTTCTCCTTGAGAATGTAGTCGCGGAAGCCGTCAGCACTGTCCGCCTTGGGCTCCATCCCTTGTTGACGCAGCCAGTTAGTGAAATCGGTGTTGTTCAGCATGTCGCCGATGGCGGTATTAAGCTCGGAGACGATATGTTTTGGGGTCCCGACTGGTGCGATCAGGCCGTACCAGCCTGCAGCCTCATAGCCGGGGTAGCCGGATTCCGCTACGGTGGGCAGATTTGGAAGAGACGGTACGCGTTCCGCTGTTTCAACTGCGATGGGCGTTAGCTTTCCGGCTTGAATCAGTGGGATGAGTGTCATCGCGTTGTCGCTGATTGCTGAGACGCGCCCCGACTGTACGTCGATCAGCGCGGCGGAGCTGCCTTTGTAGGGGACATGCAGCATATTCACCCCTGCGGTAGCTTTAAGCATCTCCATTGAAAGGTGCTGTGTGGAACCGTTACCCGCTGAGCCGAACGTCAGTGCGTCAGGCGATTTCTTGGCCAGCGTCAATAATTCGCTCAGGTTCTTGACACCAAGCTCAGGGGTTGTCGCGATGACCAAGGGTGAAATGGCGACGATGGCTATGGGATCGAAATCTTTAAGTGGATCGTACGGGAGGGATTTATACAAGGATGGGTTGATGGACATCGCACCGGAGAACGTCATGCCTAGGGTGTAGCCGTCTGGCGGTGCGTTGGCAATGGCGGTCATGCCGATAATGGCTGCTGCGCCCGGCTTGTTTTCGATCACCACGGGCTGACCGAATTTGTCACCGAGGCGTTGGCCTATCGCCCGCGCCAGGGTATCCGCCGCCCCTCCGGGTGCAGCTGGCACTAGCAAGCGTAAGGGTTTATCAGGGTAAGTGGGGGGAGCAGCAAAGGCCGAACTTAGCACCATGGCAGAGCATGCCATGCTGTAGAGGATGCGTTTCATTTTTGTCTCCTGATAAGTAGTAGCAGCGCTTGGATCATGTGCGGCTCTGGGTTACGGTGCCCGTCTGCACTACTTTCCCGTCGGGCAGGGTGCAGACATAAGAAAGCTGAAGCCGATCGGGTGCGCACTGCTGAACCTCGAATTGCACGGTGATGGAATCGTCCGGTCGCGTATAGGCAACAAACTTTGTTTCGATTTCTCCGCCATGCAGCCACGCGTCGCCAAGGATGTCGTGGCAGATGTCCATCACGGGCGCCATAATGAGCGCGCCTTGGACGATGACGCCGCCGAAGCCGTTCTGCCGGGCAAATTCAGGGTCGGTATGCGTCTTACCGGTAGTACCATGTAATGCACCGAAGTGGTTTATGTCCTGCTGTTGCGCAGCGCGAAGGGAGGCTTGAAAACGATGATTTTTCTTCAATGACATGGTGCCTGCCTCACTGCGGCCATACGAGCGTGCGCTCTACAGTCATCGCTTTGCAGTCGTTTTCTAGTTTGCGGATATCAATTTCTAATACGACGAAATATTTATCGTTTTTGACAAACTTGTTTTTCACCTTAATGTGCGCTTCGAGCATCTCGCCGGGGTACACCGGTGCGCTAAGGCTTATTTTCTCGCGTGCATGCAGTACACCCGTCGGCCACGCGAATGCCGCGTGCTGAGGTTGAAAACTGCCCACAAGAGTTGGATGCACTGACCTGACAGTGTTGCGCGGCTCTTGCGTTACGGCCAAGGCGTGCCCATTGATCAGCACAGGCCCGTGATCGAAAGTGGCAATGAAATCGTCGCTCTCAGCCGCGCCGATGCGATATTGAAACGGAGTAAATTGTTGATCCAGATGGAAGTCGGCGAAGACCCATTCTTTTTTGTTCATGCCCATGTGCCTCTGGCGTTGCAATGCGGACACTTTACGGGTTTGGGAAGAGGCCAGGGGAAAGCCAAACTACTTTTAGCGTTTAGATTTTCTGCATGAGTGTTCTGGACGGCTCAGCTCATTTCATGCACGTTGTGTGACCGTGCAAAAAAAATCGCCACTAAAACTGACGCGGTCAGTAGTGACGTAGACCTGATGCCGGTAAGTGCGTATATCGGCGAACGTGACCGATGATCTCGGCTGAACCTGGCCGCTGCACAGGAGGTAGTGTTGTGCTGGTCAACTCTAAAGCGATCAGTCACAACGGATCGGTTTGGTTCTTTCTTTAGTGGCTGTTTGCTTTACTCGGCGCAGAAAAACACCGCTTTAGCGTTAAGCGATAGTGGTGCTGCATTCGACGATTCAGAACGGCGCCCTCGACGGTGGCGCCCCCAATCCGAACATGCCAGTGCTCGAGCAGCAGCTGGTTTGCGATGATCGTCCACGGCGATGCTTGCTTCTCTTACTCTCCGTGTCCCAAGTAAAGTCGCGCCATATCCTCATCATTTAGTAATTTCTCGGCTTTCCCCTGCAGCACCACTCTCCCGCCATCAAGAATATAGCCGTAATCGCTGAACGCGAGAGCGTGGCGGGCTCGTTGCTCGACCATCAGGACGGATACGCCGAGATCAGGTAATGCGCGCACGCGAGCGAATACTTGCTCCACAAGCGTAGGTGATAGGGCTGCAGAGGGTTCATCAAGCAGTAGCAAGCTAGGAGACGATATCAATGCTCTTGCGAACGCGAGTTGCTGTCTTTCTCCACCCGAGAGATAACCGGCGGGTACCCGTGCGCGAGCTTTGAGTGCGGGGAAAAGATCGAACATTCGCGCAATACTTTGAGATGAGTTATCGACATGCTCGATAACTTGAAGATTCTCAAGTACGGTCAGCGACCCGAAGACGTTGTGTACTTGTGGTACGTAGCCTATGCCTCGCAGCAGGCGCTTTTCCGCAGGCTCCTGCAAAATATTCTGGCCGTTGACAATGACCTCACCCCGGGTGCGAGGCAAAAGTCCCATGATGGCTCGGATTAACGATGACTTACCTGCGCCATTGGTTCCGGCAATCGTGACGATCTGTTTTTCTTTTACGTGCAGGTCTATGGCTTTGATAATATCAATTTCACCATACCCGGCAAATAGATCTCTTACTGTAAGCCTGTCGCTCATACTACTCCGCCCATGTATGCCATGCGCACAGACTCGTCCTCCAGCAGCGTGTTGGGGTTGCCATGTGCTAGTATTTGCCCGCGATCCATTACATACATATCCGATACCAGACGCGAAAGTGCGTGAAGGTTGTGTTCGATGATCAGTATGGATATGCCGCGGGTATTCAGATCCGTGATTCTTTCCGCAAGTTCCTGGATAAGAACGGGGTTGACGCCCGCGAAGGGTTCATCCAATAGAATGCATGTGGGCTCTAGCATCAGCAAGCGGCCTAACTCCAGTAGCTTCTTCTGCCCACCAGATAGGCGGCCTGCATTCTCCCCCGCGACTTTAGACAGGTTCAGGAACTGTAGTATGCCTTCGGCGCGTTCGCGTAGCGTCTCTTCATGATGCCGTACAAGTCGGGGGCGAAAAAACACGTCAAGCAAATTTTCGCCGGGCTGATTTTTTCCTGCCGCCAGAATGTTTTCAAGCACGCTGAGGTGGGAGAACTCGCGGGGCACCTGGAATGTGCGCACCAGGCCGCGGTGAGCGCGGGTGTAATCAGGAGCGGCATGCACGTCTTCATCGTTGAACATGACCTTCCCCGAGTCGGGTCTGATCAGGCCACAGATCACGGAGAACAGTGTGCTTTTGCCTGCGCCATTCGTACCGATCAATCCGGTAAGTCCGCCACGCTTCAGAGAGAGGGAAACACCGTCCAGCACCTTGATGCCGCCAAATGAGACGTGTATGTCTTGAGCTGAAAGAATGGTCATGATTTGGCCTTTCGCTGGGTAAAGTCACCGAACATGCCATGCGGCCGGTAGATCATGAAGAAAATTAGCGCAATGCCGATGATCCACAGTCGGGCGCTTGCCATCTGATATTCAGCAATACCCGGAAGAAAGTCCCGGATGAAGCGGGAGCCTTCGAGAAATACCATCAGCAATACAGTGCCTACGACCATTCCGCCCAGCCGTCCGGCGCCACCCATGATAACGACTATCCATACGTAGAAAGTTACCAAGGGCAGAAACTGCTCAGGTACGATGAAGGTCAGATAATGCGCGTAGAAGAAGCCCGCGATACCGGCTAGCCCCGCACCCAGCATGAGCGATCGCAGCTTGTAGCTGGATGGGTTTTTGCCAAGTGCTCGCACCGCAATCTCATTGTCTCGTATAGATGCAATGATCCGGCCAAATGGGCTGGTGACAATACGATAAATCATGAATAGCGCCAGGGCGTTGACGGCAAACAAGGCCATCATGATCCAGAAGTCCGCGGACTCATTGGCTGCTGTATTGGCAAATAGCCTGGGTATCCCCGGGATGCCGTGCACGCCCCGCGTGAGCCAGCTTTCCTCCTGAAGCAGCATACGCAGCGATTCGGAGAATCCCAGGGTAACGATGGCGAGATAATCGTCTCGCAGTCGTAATGCGACCAGACCGATGGGATAGGCACACAATGCCGCTGCCGTGGCTGCACATACAAGACAGATAATCAACGGCACGCCTTGGAGAGATAGCAGAGCGGATGTATAAGCACCGATCGCGAAAAAGCCTACGTGTCCAAAGTTGATGAGGCCGGTGAATCCATATTGAAGATTGAGTCCAGATGCCAGCAGCAGGTAAATAAGCGTGATTATGGATATGGCAATAAAGTAATCAAGCATGTCAGCGCTCCACGCTGATTTTTCCGAACAGACCCCTGGGCCTGATCAGAAGCAGAACGAGTACGACGAAGAATGACAAAGGCAGGCGATAAGAGGGGCTGAACAAAGCAGTTGCAAGTTCCATCGCTACACCGAAGGCGCACATCCCAATGACGGCGCCGATCGGGCTGCCGATACCCCCGACAATTACACCGGCGAAAATGGGCATGAGCAGTTCCCACCCAAGCTCGGGAATCACGACCGCTTTGGCTCCCATAAGCACTCCACCCAACCCCGCAAACGCGCCAGAGATTGCCCACAGGACGCACATCACTTTTCGTCGACTGATGCCACTTACTCGCGCCAGCTCAGGGTTGTCGGCTACAGATCGCATATGGCGCCCTATTGACGTGCGGTGCAGGATAAAGAACGCCACACCAAGGCAGATCAATGCAACAGCGACCAAGGCTAAATCAGTGGGGAGGATCACGAAGCCATTGAAGTTCCATGCTCGCATCAGTGGCAGATCAAGGGAGTACTGGTTGTAGCCTAGAAAAAAGGTAATTGTGCTGCGGGCGGCAAATGCCACTCCAATTGAGGCAACAAGGTTCGAAACGGGAGATCGGCCTTCGAGCTTGCTGAAAACAACGAGATAGAACAGAACAGCTAGCAGGGCGCTTGCAAGCGTTGCGAACGCCGCGCCGGCCACGAGTGATGCGCCCAAAGACAGCTTCAAGGCTAGTGCGGTGTAGGCGCCGACTGTCATCATGTCGCCAGTTGCTGCATTCGGAAACCGGGCGACACCGAATATGAGTGTCACTGCAATGGCGGGAAGCGACAGCAGGCAACCGAGGACCAGGCCGTTCCATATCGCATTGGCTAAGGTCACAAGTTCCAACGCGTTCCCCTTCTTAGCTGCCGCTGGTGTTCTGATAATGGATCGTGTCTTTTCGGACAAGCTGACCATTCTCTATTTCATAGACACCGAAGTCTGGTACGGTGAAGCCTTCGTCGCTCATTTCGACGCTGGACGATACGCCTTCATAATTGATTTTCTTGCCTTCCCGCAGCAGCTTGGCTCCTTCTTCGAAAGTAGAAACTTTGACGCCCGGGGCATTCGTGACTTGCTTGATGGCTGCGTTTATTTCTTTGTTGCTTGCACCAGGTCCCGCTGCCTCGATAGCCAATGCCAGACTGATGATTTCATCATAGACTTCGGCCGAATAGATGTGCGGCTCGACGCCCTTATTCGCTTTCTTGTAGGCTTCGTTGAAGCGGTCATAGGCGGAGCCACTGGCGGGCACGTTTTGAACCGACAATATACCGTTCGTTACGGTGGGGCCGAGCGCTTTGATCAGATCCGGGGAGGCTGACCATCCCGGCATGATGAATTTCGCATCCTGGCCAGACTGATACCACTCGCGCAGGATAATCGTGGCGTCGGGCGTATAGCTCGCCAGGACGATGACGTCGGGCTTGGTGGAGAGCACGCGTTGCAGCTCGGTGCGATAGCTCGTCTGGTTAGGCTCATAAACGACTTCAGCGACAAGTTTGTTGCCGGCCTTTTCCCATGCATTCTTGAAGTATTCAGCTTGTCCAAGTGCCGATGCGTTGTTATATGACAGTGTCGCGGCGCGTTTGAAGCCATACTTGAGTGCGGTTTGCGCGAATGTCCAGCCGAAGACGGTGTTTGGCGATTGGAACCCCCAAGCCAGCCCCGCCTTGTTGGCGCGCATGATTTCGGGAGCGCCGGAACTGTGCATCTGGATAATGTTCGCGGCGCTTGCAATGGGCATGACTGCCAGGGTAACCGACGACGCCCACATGCCGGCAATGGCATCGACCTTGTTAACTTCAATCAGCTTCTTGGCTGCCAAGACTGCGGCGTCTGCCTTGGTTTGCGAATCTTCGGCAAATAATTTCAATGTACGGCCACCAGCGCCGCCGTGGCGATTGACGTCCTCTATTGCAAGCTTGATGCCGGCAAACATGCCTGCACCGTAAGGCCCACCTGCGCCAGTGATCGGATTGAGCGCGCCAATTCTGTACTCAGAGGGTGATTGCGCTATTGCGTTGGAATAGGCCCCCGCTGTCGCTAGCGTAATTGCGGCTGTTGCCGCCAGGCGCGCATAGCGGGCCGATAGGTGCTTAAGCACTAGTTTTTTCATATGTCTCCTCCGTGCAGGGTTAGCAGCGGTGACGCCGATGATTGGTACCACTGCCAATGCGGCCATTTTTTATGGCTGTTCGGATTCTACATATTTTTTTATAAAAAAGAAATATATTTACAACTATTAAAAAAATACTAATAATGAGGCATAGTCAAGATTGATGTGGCTGTAAGTATATGGCGTTATGTACAGAAAAGCGCTAGGGGAGTCATATGTCAGATATAGGTGTATTGCCCGATGGCATCGCACTGCACGAAGTTGCGCCGGGAATTCTCGCTGTGGTGTTTGATCGCGTGGCCAAGCGAAATGCCTTTTCGCTGAACATGTGGCGCGGCTTGGGACGTGTGTGCAAAGCGCTCGCGGGGCGCAGCAGTATGCGCGCGGTGCTGGTGTATGGGCAGGGTGGGCACTTCTGCGCAGGCGCGGATATAAGTGAATTTTCGACGTTGCGGGCGACTCCGGAGCAGGCGCTGCAGTATCAGGCGACCGTGGAACAGGCTATACAGGCGTTGCTTGATTTACCTGTTCCTACAATCGCTGCCATTGGTGGTGTTTGTGTGGGTGGCGGCGTCGATGTGGCGCTGGCTTGCGATATACGTATTGCGCAACGGGACGCTAGGTTTGCCGTGACGCCGAGTCGGATAGGGTTGGTTTATAGCGCCTGGGAAGCCAGGCTACTAGCCGATGCGGTGGGTCATGCATGGGCCAAGCGTATTCTTTTCACAGGCGAGATCTTGTCCAGCGACATGGCGTTGCGCATTGGCTTGGTAGATGAACTAGTCGAGTCCGATGCCTATTCGTCGGCGCTGGCACTGGCGGAGGCGACTGCGCGGAATGCACCAATGTCTGTAAGGGGGGCCAAACTCGCTCTGAGGGCTGCTCAGTGTCAGTCCACCGCGGTTGATGTCGAGCGCATGTCATATGCCGCCTTGCATAGTGATGACTACAAGGAGGGTGTTTGTGCATTTATGGAGAAGCGTTCACCCAACTTCGTGGGATGCTGATATGAGCCAAGAGCGCTGTTCAACGGTGTTTATAACGGGGGCCCAAGGGATGATAGGCCGTGCATGTGCAGATGCGCTGCACGGTCGGGGATGCCGCGTGGTGGCGACGGATATCAATCCGACGTCAGAGCCGCTCCCTTATGCCTTCGAGCGCGTTGATGTACGTGACCGGAACGCATTGTCCTCACTTATGGACCATTATCGGCCTGATGGTGTGATCCACGCTGGCGGATACTCGGGGCCGATGCAAAGTGTGGATGATCCGTTGGCGCTGGTCGATGTGAACGTCGGCGGGTTGGCTAATCTGGTCGATTGCGCAAGGCGAATGAACGTCACGCGGTTCGTATGGTTCTCATCGATACTCGCGTATGGCGACCAGTCTGATTGTGCGATGGTTCCGCCCAGCCAACGCCTCCGTCCCAATACCCTTTATGGTGCCACCAAAGCCGCCGGGGAGTGTCTGCTGGACACATACGCTGCGCTGTATGGAATTAGTGCCATTGCGTTGCGGCCCACCGGTGTGTATGGGCCTGGGCGTACCACCAGATGTTTAGTTCGAACGTTGCTTACCCACGGATTAGCGGGGACCGCGCTCACACTGAATCCGGCACCTGTATTCACTCGCCAATTTGTTCATGTCGACGATGTGGTAACGGCAGCAGTCGCGGCGCTGGGTCTGCCGCTGAGGCCCGGGCTTCGCTCTTATAACGTGGCCGATGGGCATGGCTGGACTACGCAAGAGGTGGTAGCTTATGCGCAGCGACTTCTTCCGTCGTTGCGTGTCGAGTACGACGATAGGGTAGAGCCGATCGGCGGTTTCAGAATGGGTGTGCTGGATGTCCGTAGCACCCGCAAAGATCTGGATTGGGCGCCACGCATTGGCTTGGATGCCGGCATGGCGAGTTACCTCGAGTATTTACGTCAAAAGGAATGTACGGCATGACAGATTTCGTCGATCTGCTGCGTTTCGATGGTAAGCACATTGTGATAACGGGCGGTGCAAATGGTATTGGTGCGAAGGCAGCCGAGCTATTTGTCCGGCAGGGTGGTAGGGTGACGATCTGCGATGTGGAAGCCGAGGCCGCCGCCGAGATGGCAGCGCGAATCGGTGCGCATGCGCTGGTCTATGACCAGGCCGATCCGGAGTCAGTAGAGTACCTGGTTGAACGGCTAGGTGATGTCGATGTGCTGGTGAACAACGCAGGTGTGTTGTTGGCGAAGCCTTTGTTGGATTGCGTACCGCGTGATGCCGCCAGGATCTTTGGGGTCGATGCGCTGGGGGCGCTTGGGCTATCTATGTTGGTCGGCAAGAAAATGGTAGCTCGCCGTACAGGTGTGATCCTCAATGTCTCTTCACAAACAGCATTATCTGGAGGTGAAGGGCGTGCATTATATGCGTCCGCAAAGGCCGCAATGATCCAGTTCACGCGATCAGCCGCAGCTGAATGGGGGCCAGCTGGCGTGCGAGTAGTTGGTATCGCCCCGGGCAGGTGTTATACGCGCATGACAGCCGAGACCGCCAAGCAAGGTGGTCCGGGGCGTGGAATCGAACGGGTTCCCCTTCGTCGCTGGGGGCAGCCCGAGGAGCCTGCCTACGCCATGGTTTTCCTGGCTTCCGAGGCGGCTTCCTATATCACGGGCACGACGCTCTTGGTGGATGGGGGCTACGTGATCGGTTGATGACGTCGGGCTTGAACCATTTTTCTTATTCATATGGCATACATGAAAACTATTACGACATCTGATCAAGTTCGACTCGCTGTGACCGAGCACGGTTCGGGCGACGCTATTGTGTTCGTCCATGAGTTTGCAGGCGACATGCGAAGCTGGCATCTGCAGATACGCCATTTTGCGCGCCGCTACCGTTGTGTGGCGTTCAACGCGCGTGGGTATTCGCCCTCTGACACGCCTGATGATGTTGATCTGTATTCGCAAAGCCGGGCAAGAGACGATATTCGCGATGTCATGAATGCCCTGGGCATTGAGCGAGCCCATGTTGTGGGACTGTCTATGGGAGCCTTCGCGACGTTGCATTTTGGCTTGGAGTATCCCGAACGGGCGGTTTCACTGTTACTGGCTGGATGTGGATATGGTGCCGAGCCCGCGCGCCGCGCCGCGTTCCAGAAAGATGCGCAGACGCTCGCACAGACGCTGGAGGCGCAGGGCATGAAAGCCATTGCACCGCAGTATGCTCGCGGCCCTGCCCGCGTTCAGTTTGAAGGTAGTGATCCGCTCGGATTTGCTGAGTTTGAGCAGGCATTGGCGACGCATTCGACGATAGGCTCTGCTCGGACAATGGCTGGTGTCCAGGCGATGCGACCGTCATTGTGGGATATGACCGATCGGCTTCGTGCATTGACTGTGCCGGTATTGATCGTGAACGGCGATGAAGATCAAGGATGCCTGACACCGGGTTTGTTCATGAAGGAACATATCGCTTCATGCGGCATGGCTACGTTGCCCTGCACAGGCCATACGCCGAACCTGGAAGAGCCAGCACTGTTCAACATGCTTGCGGAGGATCTCTTCCATCGCAGCGAGCTGGGCAAATGGCCTATGCGTGATCCACGCTCCATGAGTGGATCTGCATTGGGAGACATAGCGCCGCGTTGAGGCCGCGCCTCATTCTTTCAGCATAGAGCGAGGAAGGTTGATCAGGAAGTTGGTGAGACCGCGTGCGCCGTGCGCCAAACTAATATGATGCATCATCATTTCATATGCTCGTTGCGAGTCTCTGTTTTGGATGGCATTGACGATATCGCCGTGCTGTTCAAAAGACTGCCGCGTGCGTCCAAGAGAACCGAAGGCGCGTCGCAAGTAGGCGCCGGTTCTTGCTCTCAATTGCAGAATTTCCTGGCGCAGATACGGGTTGCGGCAACCGCTATACAGAATTTCGTGAAATGCCTCGTTGGCAACGTGCCAATCATCGGCATCAGCTTCGCTGGCTATTTTCTCGGATTCTTGATGTACGCGTACCAGATCGGCAACTTCTTCGTTGCTCATGCGTTCGCAAGCCAGCCGCACGCAGATGCCTTCCAATTCGGCCAGCAGTTCCCACATGGCAAGGAGCTGTTGAACATCCATCTTGGCAACGACCATGCCCTGCCTGGGCTGGCTGACCAACATGCCTTGAGCTTCCAGTTGCAGCAGGGCTTCCCGTACTGGCGTGCGGGAAACCTTGAGCTTTTTGGCGATTAGGGTTTCGTCGATGACATCGCCGGGGAGCAGGTTTCCGCTGCGAATATCGTCTTCGATGGAACGGCGAATGGTTTCACTGATTTTCATGTGCTAATTATATTGTATGGAACTAAAAATATATCTGTTTGGTGTCATATGAACACAGCTAAACGAGGAGGAGACAATGAGCTGGAAAAGCTTGCGTGTGCTGTGCACCAGGTATTGGAACTGCAGGGAATCACTGTGAGCGTTGAGGAGACAAGACTGGTGGCTAAGCTTCTGGAACGCTTGAATCCTGATGCTGCAGAGTTGTGCCCGGCGGGCAGCCGGTAATGGGGACAATGTGATGGATTCGGTATTGTCCTTGCGACGTCGGATTCTGGCCGGGGATATCACCGTTGATCAAGCCAGTACGGCGCAGTACGCCATAGTGCGTGCTGACTCAGCGCGGCAGTGGGGCTGTCTAACGCACGTTTTTGAGCAACAAGATAGTGTGGACCACCGTCTGCCCTTGGCCGGAGTAGGCTTGGCGCATAAAGATATCTTTGCTATGCGGGGGCGGTTGCCGCTGTGCGGAACACCGCAGGCGCAAGCGCTTGAGCGAAGGGGTAGTCCTGTCATCGCAGCGCTCGAGCGTGCTGGCGCGATGACGCTGGCGGCACTTGCGCTGGCGGAGTTCGCCGCAGGGGTAACGGGAGAAAATCCGCACCTGGCTAGACCAGTCAACCCTATCGACCCGAGAGCCGCCGTTGGCGGATCCTCAAGTGGTTCTGCGGTAGGAGTTGCCGCAGGACTGTGCTACGGATCCGTGGGAACGGATACCGCCGGCTCCGTACGCATTCCCGCGGCCAGTTGCGGTATTGTCGGATTGAAGCCCACGCATGGGGCATTGTCGACGTCGGGCTGTTTCCCCTTGGCGCCTACGTTGGACACCGTGGGAGTGCTGGCGCGTTCGACACTCGACGCAGCCTATATCTATGCTTGTTCGCTAACTGATCATCGGCGAGAGAAGGCGCTTCCGCGATATGACATACCCCGCTCGATCAAAGATATTGATGCGTGGCCTGCACACATTGCACAGCAGATGCCTGCGAGGGAACGAATCGCCTTTGCATTTGAGCATGCATATCCACTGTTTGATCCCGCGCCAACACAGCGCAAAGTTCTGTTAGATTTTGCGCATACATATGCTGCGCACGCGTTGCCAACTCTTCCTGGATTGCAAACGTTGATCCGAAGCGCCAGTACGGTATTGCATACGGAATCAGCCGTTGTTCATGCCCGTGCGCTATGCGGTGCAGCGCCTGGTTTGACCCCCATAACTCGGGCCGTAGCCCTGCCCGGGGCGGCTATACCTGCAGCCTGGTACAGGGCGGCGCTTGCGAACCAAGAACAATTGCGCGCGAACTTTCTTGAAAACGTGTTGCATGACCACGATATCCTGCTGACGCCGGTATTGCCGCACGGCGTGCCAGATTGGGACATGGTGTGTACAAACTCGCCACACTACCGTTCAAGTGCATTGTCCGCTTTGTTTAGTTGGACTTCCTTTGTCAATTACCTTGGCTTGCCAGCTATTGTCTTCCCCATCGGGAAAGATGAAAAAGGGCGGCCAATCAGTATCCAGGCCATTGGTCGCCCTTGGGCCGACGCCACACTTATTGCATTCGCTTGTAACGCGCGGTGTGCGGATCTGCATGCTCCGAATAACGGCATGCCTGTAACAGGCGCCAATTCTCCCAATCTATTCACTGTATAAAAACTATGCCCGCTATTCATGCTTCCCGTGCCTTGCAGCCCTTCAGGGTTCTTGATCTTTCTCGTGTCCGCGCCGGCCCGACATGCGTGCGCATATTGGCCGACTTCGGCGCGGATGTTATTCGTGTAGAACCTCCTCAGGGGATTGATCCGAACGAGGCGATGTTCGCTGCCGATCGTACGGGTGGAGACTTCCAGAATCTCAATCGCAACAAGCGGTCAATGACGTTGAATCTAAAAAAAGCCGATGGCTTGCAGATCTTCCGCAAGATGGTGCGGGACGCCGATGTAATTGTTGAGAACTGGCGGCCCGACGTCAAAGACAGATTCGGGCTGGACTATGAGTCATTACGTTCGATAAACCCGCGCATTATCCTGGCAAGCATTTCTGGCTTCGGGCAGACGGGGCCTTATGCTAAGCGACCGGGATTTGATCAGATCATTCAAGGTATGGGCGGGTTGATGTCGGTTACCGGCCTGCCGGGCCAGGGTCCGGTTCGCGCGGGGCTCGCAGTCGCAGACTCCAGTTCTGGGCTGTATGCTGCCGTTGGCATACTCACCGCGCTGCTTGAGCGTGAGCGTTCGGGTGTGGGGCAATGGGTTCAAGTTTCCCTTCTACATGCGCAGATAGCGATGATGGATTTTCAGATGGCTCGCTATCTGAATGACGGTGACACGCCGGTACAGGTGGGTAATGACCATCCGACGAGCTGCCCGATGGGACTTTTCCATGCCTCGGATGGCCCAATTAACCTGGGCGCGGCCGGCGAAGGAAACTGGGTGCGTCTATGCACTGCATTGGGAAAGCCGGAATGGCTCGACGAGCCGACCTTTCAGACTGAGAAACTAAGGGTGGCCAATCGTAGTAGCGTCAATGCAAAGATACAGGAAATTTTCGCGGGCAATACTATGGAGCACTGGGTATCGCTGCTGAATAGCGCTGGTGTGCCGGCGGGCCCTGTATATACCGTTCCGCAAGTATTTGATGATCCGCAGGTGCGTCACTTGGACGTAACTGCGAGCCATGTGGCGGAAGACGGAACACCGTGTGTTTTCGTAAAACAGCCCGTTGTGCTGAGCCGCACTCCAGCGGAAGTGCGTGAGCCCGCACCGGGTTGGGGTACCCATACCGATGAGATACTTCAGGCGCTAGGCTACTCCGAACCCGAGATCTCCGGTTTGCATGACGCGGGTGTCGTATAACGGTCGGGGTGCGGGGGCAGATGCCGCGCCATAGCCCGCGTTGACGGTGGAATATTGCGCTACTGAATGATTGAGCGTTATGGCGGGTGTGGCATGCACCCCATATTCTTCGAAGGTGCTTTCGATGAGTTTTGTATAGGGAAGGCTGGCTCGGTGTGCGACCAGGGGTATCTGATCGAAGACGACTGTCGCATGACCCTCAGCAACGTATCACGTGTACACTCCGTACCGTGGGGTGTAGACGGTGGCGGTGCCGGTACTGGAAGTTCGGTTGATCTGTATCGTGATGGCGTTCGTCTTCCAGACGGCCATCGCGAGTTCACTAGGGGGTGACGTTATCGAAATCGTTACGCCCGGCGGTGGAGGCTACGGTACGCCCGAGGCCCGCATTACGGCCGAGATCGACCAGGACATCCAGGAACGCGTAATCACCCGGGCTCAGGCGGAACTGGCTTACGGCAGGGTGATAGTGTGAAACCGGCCTCCAGAATGGCCGCCAGATTCAGGTGTTAAACACTGCGAATGGCGAGGCAGAAACGGTCGGCCAGGCGGTTACTGTACCGATCCGAGCGCGGGCTCACCTTATTGCCAGAGCCTGTATCGCTCTTATCAGCTCATCAACATTTGTTGCCGGATTGATGCTACCGATGGTTGCGCCTTGTCTTCGCAGGCGTTCTGCATGGATAAACGCATTGGCCAGTTTTTCCTTCAGCTTGCCGTAAACCCCTTTCTGCCCTTTACCGTATTTCTCAAACCCTGGCATGGTTCTCAAGACTGAAACGACCTGGTCACCAACTGACTTTCTTCCAGCAGCATGGAACGGCTGATCAGAGTAGCGAAAATGCAGCAACAGCCAAACCTCAAAACAAGGTGTTGAGGTGATCGCCGCAAATGGTTTTCCGGCAGCAGCTAAATCCTTGACGCGCGTCACAGCACCGTCGAAGGTGCTGTGACGATCCCGATCAAACATGCAATACACTTGGTCAAAGACATCACCGGTGAGCGCATCTTCGTCATATAGCGACAGTGCATGCGCTACCACGCGATCAGGTGATGCGCCATCATTGGGGGCAACGCGAACCAACTGTGGGCGGATACGCAAGTCGTGCAGCAATTCTCGCAGGTATTGAGGCTCTGTTTTCGTCCCTTCGCAGACGATCAGGTATCGTTTGCTTCGCTCACGTTCGCGCTTCCTACGCTGCAACGCAGTGCTGGTACGCGCCTTGCGTTTGCGAAACAGATCGTCATGCCCCATAAAAGTCCAAGTCTTTCAAGAACGGAATACCGCCGTAACGCCCGTTCAGGTAGCCGCGTTCAATAGCTTCATTGTCGCGCGGGCTGAAGTCGGATAGCGGGTACAGACGAGAGGCACTGTTTTCGTCTTTTTCCATAAACCACACTTGGTCTCGGCGTAGCAGTTTTTGACTGAGTAGTGTTGTGTCGTGCGTCGTGAAAATTAGTTGCGCCTGCGTGCCTTCGTGATGCAGCCGCTTTACCAAGTGGTGCACTAGCAATGGGTGCAGGCTGGTGTCCAGTTCATCGACAACTAAAACCCGTTCGTTTTCGAGCACGTCCATCCAAGGGCCTGCAAACGCAAACAACGCGCGAGTGCCGTCAGACTCTTCTGTCTCGTCAAACTCCACTGTTTCTTGCGTGTTTACATCCTTATGGAAAAAGCGTGGCTCGACCAGTTTCTTGTCGGCCATATTTTTGACAAACTCATCTCGAATAGAGGCGGGCATGTCTTTGGGAAGAAGCTCTGCGGAAAAGACTGTTTCCTTCACCCGAATGTCGGTGATCGACAAATCAGCTGAATTCATGAATGCAACAATACGAGACCGGTCTGCCTCATCGGCACAGCGCCGCAGGGTGTAGCCGGCATTAAACCCACTCACGGAACGAAGCACCCGCAATCGCGACTTAAACCAGTCAAATGCCGGTTTGAGTTGTTCGTTGTTTAGCTGAATCGCGGTTGAAAAGAAAAGCGCATTTGAGCGTGTTTGCGTAGCCCAGGTATGGCGTTGGCGCCCACCATGGAACGATGTGGTGAACTTGTAGACATCTTTTCCGGCCTTAACGTCAAAGACACGGTGAAACCATTTTTGTGCGCGCCCCAGTGGGTAGGCAATGAGCCATTCTTCCGTAAAACGTTTACGGTTGCAGGTGAAGCCGTATTCGTAGCGCACCCCTTGTTCGACAAAGGTGACTTCAAACTCACTATCCGCCTCCCGTGACGCTGCCGTCAGCTTGAATGGCACTACGTCGATCTCGTCGCCGGCCTGGCTTTCCTTCTGGGAAGTAAGCACTTGGCCTTCCACAAATTGCAGTGCTTGAATCAGCGTACTTTTGCCAGAGGCATTGGGGCCATACAACGCAGTGGAGCGAAGCAAGCGGGGTAAGCCGACGTGCTGATCGGGGACAAAAGTATTGAGGGTTTCCAGTTCTTTGAAATAGGTGGACGCGACCATACTGAGCGTCTGACGCTCCAGAATAGATCGGTAATTGGCGACTGAAAACTCGATTAGCATTGATAAATTTTACGTCAAGATATAGTTTTTGCACAAGATACGCAAAAAATATTCTGTAATCTACTATTTATGCTTGCCGTGATGTGGGGCATGAGTTATCAGCCGCTCCTGTGGGAAGCGCACCCCACAACCACAACACAAGGAACACCTCCCAATGCGGCGGATATCGCCTATTACACAGAGGCAGCGCTATTAAGTTGCTTCGCACCAGCATCAAAAGCATGGCCGCGAGCACGCCTGAGTCGTGTCATCGACTAAAATCCGATATTTGATCAATTATCGACGTCTCATGATGCGACCAGGGGAGGGCAAGCGCATGAATGCAGTTCAGAGTGGTTTGCCGCCGCCCACTACTAAGACAGAGTATGTGTATCAGGTGCTGCATGCCGAGATCATGGCTGGCGGATTGCAGCCTGGTCAACGCTTGCGGCTTGCGGAGATCGCGGCGCGCTATACAACCAGCGAGATGCCTGTGCGCGAGGCGTTGCGGCGCCTGCAGGCGGACGGGTTGGTGAAGTTCGAAACGCACCGGGGGGCGACGGTGACCGCTGTGCCGCTGGCGCGGGTGGTCGAGATTATCGCAACACGGACGTTCCTGGAGGTGCTGGCTATTTCCGAGGCGATGCAGCATCACACGCCGGCGAGCCTTCAAAAGGCTGAGCGGATCAATAAACAGCTCAGCAAAGCGACGGATTCAAAGCGGGCGAGTGAATTGAATCGTGAGTTTCATGTGCAGCTCTATACGCCTTGCCGTAACGCCTTCCTGAAGCAGGAAATCGATGCGCTGTGGGACAAGGTATGGAGCACGCAACAGCGTTCTGTGTTTGAGCGCTCGTCGGTTCGCATGCCTGCTGCGGTCGAAGAGCATGCGCAGATTTTGGCTGCGCTCCGCTCAGGTTCCATCGAGCAAGTTCGCCATGCACTACTTATCCATAGGCAGCACACCATGGACAGTTGGGAGAAGCAGATAGCGGAAAGCCAGCTCCCGATGTTGGCGGAGCCTGATGCGGGTTGAATGAGTTGGGCGGGGAGCAGGCGTGCGTGTCGGCCTGCGTCTCCCGTGTTTGTGGCGGTTATGGCTGTTTACGAAGGCTCAGGCCGGAAGCTGGGTGTCATGGTCGATCAGTGCCCCTCTTTCGCGCATGCCAGTAATCACGTCCCCGCCGAAGCCCAACTGCTGCAGGATATCGACGGTATGCTCGCCAAAGTAGGGTGCGCGAGCGCGTACGCCACCCGGGGTTTCGGATAGGTGGATGGGCGTGTTTGCCACGATCGAGGGCTGGCTGGCTCCCGGGTGTTCCACTTCTGCCAGCATGCCTCGTGCGTGCACATGCGGGTCTGCGAAGATGTCTGTGACCGTATGCACGGGCCCAAACGGTACTTTTCCTCCCAGCAGTGTGGCCAATTCTGATTTCGTATATTGGCGCGTCCATGTTTGCACGATGTCATTGACGAAGGATGCGTGCCGGGCGCGCGAAACCTTGAGTTTGGTTCGTTCATCGTCCACGAGTTCTGGGCGGCCCATAGCCTGGGCCAAGGTTGCCCAGAATCCATCGTTAGGGCAGGCAATGGTGACCCATCCATCCGCTGCTTCGTAAAGCCCAAAGGGGCTGAAGAAGGGGTGGGCGCTACCTTCGGGCTGCGGCTCAATACCGGCGAAAGAATGCTGGTAAACAATACGTTCGCAAAGCGCAAGGACGGCGTCATACATCGCTACATCGACGAACTGGCCCTTTCCTGTTCGTTGCGCCCGATGCAGTGCGCAGAGGATGCCGACGGTGGTGAGGGTCCCGGGGAAAATGTCTCCGACCCCGGGACCGATTTTCACGTGTTGGCCAGGCCCCGGCCCGGTGATGCCGATGATCCCGCCCATTGCTTGTGCGACGACGTCATAGGCGGGCCAAAACTCATACGGGCTGGCGCCGGAGCGTGCGTCACCGAATCCGCGAATGGCGGCATAGACGAGCTTGGGGTTGATCGCGCGTAGGTCTTCATACCCCAGTCCGAGACGTTCCATGACGCCTGATCGGTAGTTTTCCACCAGTATGTCAGCGGTCGCGACGAGCTTGCGTAGTACGTCTCGCGCCTGCTCGTCCTTGAGGTTGAGCACAATGCTTTTCTTGTTGCGATTGACGCTTTGGAAGTAGCCGCCAAATCTGTGGTCGGGGTCGTCGGTGCGATAGGGGCCATGGCCGCGGCTCGTGTCGCCATCCAAGGATTCGACTTTGATTACTTCGGCCCCTTGGTCGCCAAGCAGCATTGTGCAGTATGGGCCCGACAGCATTCTTGTTAAGTCGATCACCCGTACACCGGCAAGCGCGCCTTCGCCTTCATGTGCGTTTGTTGAAGGTGGTTGCGGCGGTGCCTCAGTGTGCGTCATGCCGGGTAGATCTTTCATGCTTGGTGCTCCTCTTGAAGGTGATGCGTGCGGGTGCGGGATGATGCGCGGAGGGCGCGCCATTCATGCCGCACGAGCTTTGATGTGATTGGAAAACGATGGATCTTTGATTGTCTGTAGATGTTTGATATTTGATCAAATATATTATATGCTGGCAAGCATAAGAGAAAACCACGGGTCAAGACGGTATGGGGCATGCGCTACAGCAACTGGCTGCGTTCATTGTTCATTTCCCGCGCCACGCTGTTTCGGCGGAGGCGCGGGCGATTGCACGAGAAAGCCTGATCGATACGATTGCGGTATCGATTGCGGGGTGCCGCGAGCCAGCAGTAAAGCTGGCGGCCGCGTACGTGTCGTCCGCACGCAGTCAGGAGCAGGGCGGCGTTCTCGGCTGGGCTGATGGCGCGTATTATCAACCTGAAGCGGCCGCGCTCTTCAATGCCGTCAGTGCGCATGCACTTGATTACGACGATGTGACCCAGGCTTGGCGAGGGCACCCGGGCGCGGTTATGTGGCCGGCACTCTATGCGATGGCGTCCGGGCAGGCGCCCGATCTTCCATCCGGGCGTTTGCTCGTGGACGTACTGGATGCATACGTGCTCGGCTTTGAGCTTGGTGCGCAGATAGGTGGCTGTTTAAAACCGGGGCATTATCTCGCTGGCTGGCACGCAACTTGTACCGTAGGCGTCATCGCTGCAGCGGCTGCATGTGCGCGTATTGCAAATCTTGATGTTACCCAGACGCGCCATGCGCTCGGCTTGGCCATCGCGCAAGCGTCGGGTGTGCAATCCAATTTCGGCACGTCGACAAAACCATTCCAGGTTGGGTTTGCGGCATCTTCCGCAGTGCGTGCAGTACGGCTGGCAGCCTTGGGGGTAGAGGCGTCCAGCGATGCATTGACGGGGCGCGCGGGGTTCTGTGCGCTTTATAGCGGTACGTTGCCGCTTCAGCTGTCGTTACCCACTGAAGAAAACGGAGCCTTCGCGGTTCTGAACCCAGGGGTCGATACCAAGCACTATCCATCATGCTATGCCACACATCGGGCGATTGAGGCAGCGTTGGCACTGCGCATGCCTGTTGCAGTAAACGGGTCGGATATTGTCGGTATTTGTGTGGAAGGCAGTCCCGGATCACACACGCCCCTGCGCGCGGGGGCGCCGGAGAATGCGGACCAGGCAAGGTTCAGCGCGGCGTTCTGCGTTGCCAGTGCGCTGGTCGATGGTTCGATCCGTTTGCAAAGCTTTACCGGTGCGTCGATTGCGCGGGAGGCAATCCAGCGATTGATGGCGCGAACCCTTGTGAGCGAGACGCCGAACCTCGGTCCGGATCGCAGCGCGCGGGTTTCAATCAGCCTGGCTGATGGCACGCGATTTTCAGAAACGATCACGGCACTGCCCGGAAGGGGGCTGGGTTCGGCGTACTTTGCGCGGTTGAGATCCAAAGTCGACGGCTGTTTGGAACACGCAGGGCTGGGCGAGTATAGCGCGCGCTTATGGGATGAGATCGTGAACACGTCACTGGATTGCCCCGTATCTGCAATCGGCCTGGCGATGTTTCAGCATCAGCACTCTGTGTCCGGCGTTGTGGAATCGAAATAATCACTTAGGAGATGTAATGCAGTCAAAGAACACCCCAACAGAGCCGGGCACACGCCGATTGCACGGTGAGTACTGGTCGCCGTCGAAGGCCGGGCAAGCTGTGTTGACGGCGAAGCAATGTACAAGTTGCGGCGCCGGCTATTTGCCGGCGATCGCGACATGCGTACAGTGCAGCGGAACGACATTTCGCGATCTGCCGTTATCGCATCAAGGGGCGTTGTACACCTACACCATTGTGCATGGCAGCGGCGGCGTTTGGCCAAAGGTCTATGCGATTGGCTATGTCGATTACCCGGAAGGCGTACGGGTATGCGGCCATATCAGCGAAACGGAGTCGGGCGCACTGCAAATCGGCATGCCCATGAGCGCTCACGAGACGACGCTTTACAAGGATAAGGAAGGTGTGGACGTGAAGTGTTTTCGTTTTGAGCCCGCGCAGGAGGAGAAGTGAGTATGCGACAGGTTTATGTCATCGGCGCGGGAATGGTTCCGTTCGGTAAGTACCCCGATACACCGCTGTCAGAGCTGGCCGCCAGGGCCATCAACGCAGCCCTGGCTGATGCCGGTATGAGCGGGGATGAAGTCACCGCCGCGTATGTCGGCAGCCAATGGGGCGGCAGCATGGTTGGTCAGCGTGCGCTCAAGTACACGGGCATGCTTGGTATTCCAATCATCAATGTGGAAAACGCATGCTCCAGTGGCTCCACGGCGCTGCATTTGGCAAAGGCTGCCGTTGCCACAGGCATGCACGATGCGATACTGGTGGTCGGGGCCGATAAGCTGAGCACCATCGCAGGGCCTTTGCCGCGCCACCCAGAGGACTTCGACGGGACGCTTGGCATGAGCCCGCCTGCCGCCTATGCCTCGCGCGCGCGCAGGTATATGCACGAGTTCGACGCGCTGCCTGAGGATCTTGCGCAGGTATGTGTAAAGAATCGGCGGCACGCGCGCGAGAACCGGATGGCGTTATTCCAGGCTGAGGTGTCGATAGAAGAAGTACTCGCATCGCGCCCCGTCGCGGATCCTTTGACGCTGCTGCAATGTTGCGCAAGAGCCGATGGTGCGGCGGCCGTGATTGTCGCGAATGAGGATTGGGCGGGAAAATCCCAAAACGCGCCGGCGCGCATTCTTGCATCGCAGCTTTGTTCCGGCCGCTATCGTGGCGACTTTCGTGACATGACCAGCCCCGAGATAAGTGTGCGCTGCGCGGAAAAGGCGTATGCCGAAGCTGGCCTGACAGCCGGCGATATCCATTTGGCCGAGGTTCATGATGCATTCAGCATTGCTGAGATGCTTTATTACGAAGCATTGGGTTTCTGTGATCGCGGGGCAGCCAAATTCCTGATTCGTGAAGGGGCAACAGCCATCGGCGGCACGCTGCCGGTCAACCCGAGTGGCGGCCTGATGGCAAAGGGGCACCCCCCGGGCGCTACTGGCGTGGCCCAAGTGGTCGAAGCGGTCGAGCAGCTGCGCGGACATGCCGGTGCGAGGCAGGTGAAAGGCGCCAAGAACGCACTCACGCACTGCACCGGAGGGGGCGTATCCGGGCTGGACCATGGCGCCTGCACTATCCATATTTTGTCGGTGGCTTGAAAAAAATGCGGCCAGCTTGAAAGGAGGGGCGGGCCGCGACCTCAACCCGTTGGTGTGAGCCATCAGGAATCTACTTACATAATCAATCAAGAGAGAAGACGATGAACCACGATGAATACAAGAAAACCGCGGCAGGCAGCACTGCGCACCCTTCCAGGCGTTGGGTCACACGCGCTGTTGCCCTGTTGGCGGCTGCATCGGCCCTGTTTCTCGGTGGCAAAGCAATGGCTGCCTACCCTGAGCGCCCCATACGTATGCTGGTCGCTTATGCGCCGGGCGGCTCCACAGATGTACTGGCTCGCATGTTTGCCCAAGAGCTGAGTACCAAACTGGGGCAGTCTGTTGTGGTAGAAAACAAGGCGGGAGGCGGCACGCTGATCGGCACCCAGCAGGTTATTCGTGCGAATTCTGATGGCTACACATTGTTGTTTGGTTCCCCCGCCACCGTCATTACACCGCTGCTTTACGCCAACCCGCCCTATGATGTGCTGGAAGATCTGAGCCCGGTCAGTATGGCAACGGTGCAATCCATGGGTGTGCTGGCCTCTTCCGCAAAGGGTTTCAGTTCAGTCGCCGATCTCATTTCCTATGCCAAAGCAAATCCAGGCGCGGTGAACTTTGCGTCGTCGGGAAACGGCTCCGCACAGCATCTTTCCGCCGAGGCGCTTAGTGAGGCGACTGGAATCAAAATGACGCACATCCCTTACAAGGGGGCAGGGGTGGCGATTACCGACTTGCTGGCGGGGCGTGTGGATCTGATGATCACATCTCTGGTAGACAGCATGATGGAGAACGTGAAGAGCGGCACTATAAAACTGCTTGCCACGACTGGCCCCGCTCGCGCGGCGGCAATGCCCAATGTGCCTACCGTGGCCGAAAGCGGTGTACCGGGCTTCAGCGTGACAACATTTACCGCGATTTATGGCCCCAAGGGAATGCCGCAAGAGGCGGCTGATACGATAGGCGCAGCCATGAAAGAGATCCAGGCCGAGGGCAAGATTCAGAAGCTGATCGAAACACAAGCCATGGACGTACGCGCCTCTTCCACCGCGCAAATGGCGGAGTTCATGGCCAAGGAAAAAGCCTTCTACAGCGGCATTATCGTGCGCACCAAGGCCTCCCGCGATTGATGCTCATGGGTGCTGCGCCATTGATTGGCGCGGCATTTTAGCCAACGCCTCTTCCGCCGTGCGGCGCCAGCTTTGTTATCCATGCAACCGGGGGAAAATCCCGATTCGGCGTCGGGCTTAATGCAAATTAAGGCGCCAAAGAATAAAACTGTTTCGGTGCAGCGGCCTTCCGTGCTTGCTTAGACAAAACGGAAGAACCCTCGCGCGCCTTTCGATGCCGCGTATGCCCCGCGTAATGCCTTGAAAATAATGATCAATGTAATCTTATCCCGCATATGGGCGAGGCGGCGCGGGCTGATTCTTTTCTCTCGTGCCCTTCGCGCCAAGACGAAGAAGATCATCGCCGGATGTTTTACGCCTGACATGGCGCTGCCGACATATCCCGCATTCAGCGTGGTGGATTAACAGCCGGCGCCCGTCTCGGCTCCTAGACTATGACTGCCGTCCACATCCTGAGGGAGGCAGTTATGGCGCAACGCATCATCGATGGGGTGTTGTCAGCCCTGGCGGCTCTGGTCAGCGTTTTGCTGTCCTGGCCTTTCTGGCGGGATTTCCAGTATTGGCCCGAATCCCGCACCATGTGGTGGTTGTACTTCGCGGCGGGCTATGTCCTGGCGGTCTATGTGTTCTATGTATTCCTGGGCAGCCTGCGTACTTTGTTCCTGCATGACGAGCAGGTGCGGCCCTCCGCTGCCAGGCGCGACAGCCGCGTTCGGGAGGAACGGCCATGAGTTGCCTGAACGGAACCGACTGCCGCGAACCGGCCCAGCGTCGGCTTGCCCTGGCTGTGCTGGCATTGATGCTGGCTATTTTTCTGTTGCTGTCTTTCTGGTCATTCCTGCCTTCGCGCAAGCAGATCATCCCCGACACGATCCAGTACAGCGGCATCGACGCCGTGGAAGGCAAGCGAGTATTCCAGGCCTATAACTGTATGGGCTGTCACACTATCGTTGGCAATGGCGCCTACCTCGGGCCCGACTTGACACGCATTCACGCCGACGCCGGTGCCGCATGGTTGGCGGCCTTCCTACCTTCAGCGGGCGGCTGGCCGACGTCGGCCGCCATACAGGTGCAACTGCAGAATCCGGCGATCAAGGAAGACGCGGGTACCGCCGACCTGCAGGCATACCGCCAGCGCTATCCCGGTGCGGCCGAACGCCTGGACCGGCGCGGCGGCCAGCACACCTTGATGCCGAACCTGCCACTGAACGCCCATGAGGTATCGGCCTTGATCGCGTTCCTGAAATACACCTCGGCGATGAACACCGAGGGCTGGCCGCCCAAGCCGCGTGAAGCCCGACGGATGCCGAGCCAGATGCGGCAGGCTGGCGTCGTGGAAACGGCGTCTGTCCAGACGGCGGCTGTCGCATCCGCTACCGTGCAGGCACAGGGGCTCGATCCCGTGGCACACGGCAGAAAACTGGCCGCCGATCTGGGTTGCACGGCCTGTCATGCCACCGACCAGAAGCGCGTGGTGGGCCCCGGTTGGGGCGGCTTATCCGGTCGGGAGGTGCACCTGGCCGATGGCACCACTGTCAAGGCGGATGATGATTACCTGATCCGAGCGATCCGCCAGCCCGACGCCCAGGTTGTCACGGGCTACCCGCCGCACGTCATGCCGTCCTATGACGCGCTGGTCGGCGAGGCCGACATAAAGGCCCTGGTGGCCTATCTGCGCAGCCTGTGAAAAGGAAGCCATCATGATCAAGATCGACTATCAAACGCAGCGCCTGAGCCTGCGCTTCTTTGTACTGATGCTGGTTCTCTTCGGATTCCAAGTCGCGCTCGGCCTGGTGGTTGCTGTGCAGCACATGGATCCGACGCTGCTCTCGGGCGTCGCCAACTTCAACGTCCTGCGCGCCGAGCACACCAACCTTGGGATTCTCTGGATTCTGTCGGGTTTCATCGGCACCATCCTGTTTGTCGGCCCTCTGCTGTCGCACCGTGAACTGGCCGCCCCTTGGCTGATCCGCTTTCTGTTCTGGGCACTGGTGGCTGTTACGCTGTGGAACGTTGGCACGCAATTCCTGGCGACGCGAGGCATCGCGGGCTGGTGGCTGGGGCAGCCCTGGCTGCAGGAAGGGCTGGAGTATTTGGAAGCCGGGCGGGCCGCTGATGTGATCATCTTTATCGGTTTCGCCATTCTGGCCTGGGTGGTGCTGCGCACCTTCCCGCCGCGCCGCGAGTGGAATGAGATCCACTGGGGGCTGGCGATAGGCGTCTGCGCGCTGACTTTCGTCTGGCTGTTCGGCGTGTTCTTCATCGAACGCCTGGACCTACAAGAGTATTTTCGCTGGTATGTGGTGCACTATTGGGTCGAGGGCGTGTGGGAAGTCATCCATATCAGCCTGGTCGGCTTCCTGCTGGTGCTGATGTTCAAGGCCGACATCAAGACGGTGGGCTATGCCGTGTTCTGGGGTGTCGCGTTGGTCTGGCTCTCGGGCCTGATTGGCAACGCGCATCATTATTTCTGGATCGGCACGCCGGAGTTCTGGCAATTCTGGGGATCACTATTCAGCGCCCTGGAGCCGTTGCCTCTGGTGTTCTGCTTCTGGCACATCTATCTGGATGCGCATCAGGATCGCCGTCCCCTGGAAAATGCCCCCGCGTTCTACTTTATCCTGGGCTCAGTGGTGCTTGAGCAAGTCGGCGCTGGCATCCTGGGTTTCACCATGACTTTCGCCCTGACCAATGTCTGGTCGCACGGCACCTGGGTCACCCCTGCGCATGCTCACCTGGCGCTGTTCGGCACCTTCGGCATGCTGGGTATTGCGGCCGCTTACTATGCGATCCCGCTGTTGCGTGGCCTCAACAGCTTTGATCAGCGGTTGGGCCGCATCGCCTTCTGGCTTGTGTTTGCCGGCATGCTCGGCATCGCTTTCGCCTTCGCCATCGGCGGCACCATTCAGGTCTTCCTGTATCGATCCATGGGGCTGAGCTGGTTCGGCGGCGAGGTGTTTCCCGCGATGCAGTTCTACAAAGTGTTGGTACCGTTGTTCGGCTTGATCTTCCTGGCTGGTGCAGGCCTGCTGATCTACGACCTGCTGACCCTGGGGCTGCGCAGCCGCAATGCAACAGGACAGCGCACGGATGCCACGAGGGCGGAACCGCGCGGCTGGGGCCGCCTGCTGCAGGGCACGGAAGCAGGCCTATGGCTGACAAGCATGTGGATTTTCGGCGCCTTCATTACACTGGGCCTGCTCAGCTTCAACCTGGATACGGTCGCCCTCGGCGATCCTACTATTCCCTACGTGCTGGCCGGTATGGGCTATCCCGGCCTGTTGCTGGCCACGCTGCTCTTCGTCTGGCGTTTCCTGGCCTCGCTCGAAGCCCGGCCCGCTATCGAACCAAGCCCTGCAAGCCTGGCCAGCCAGCAGGCGGCCGGCCAGGCAGTTGGAATGTGAGGCGGCTTTAGGCCATGCCGCCGATCGCGGACCGGAAGCGGCGTAACGACAGATAAAACATGATGGAGCCGATGAGCAACAGCGCCAGGAGCGAGGGCCAGACGACGCCGAACCCCGCGCCCCGGTACAGGATCGCCTGCCCCAGTTCGACGAAATGCGTGGTGGGCGCGGCCAGCATCAGATCCTGAGCGAGCCAGGGCATGCTTTCGCGGGGCGTCGTCCCGCCAGAAAGCATCTGCATGGGAAGCAAGAGCAGGATCATCAGCATGCCGAACTGCGGCATGTTGCGCGCGAGCGTGGCCAGGTAGATGCCCATGGCGGTCATGGCGAACAGATGCAGGGTTGCGCCGGCGAAGAACAGCGGCAGGGATCCTTCGATCGGCACATGCAGCAGACCCCGCACGATGCCATTGAGCGACAGCGCGGCGGCGGCCAGCACGACCAGACTCATGGACCAGACCTTGGAAAGCATGATCTGGGTCGGCGTTACAGGCATCACCAGCAGATGCTCGATGGTGCCGTGCTCGCGCTCGCGAATCAGGGCCGCGCCAGTGAGGATTAGCGACAGCATGGTGATTTGGTTGATGATCTCCATGAGGCCGCCGAACCAGGACTTTTCCAGACCAGGGTTGAAGCGCGCCCGCAGGACCAGATTGACGGGCGGGCTGACGGCCTGGCCGCGCCCGCGAAGGAAATTCGTGATCTCGCCCCGGATGATTTGCTGGATGTTGCCGTTTCCGGTAAAGGCCTGGCTCATGCGGGTCGCGTCGACATTGATCTGGATCTCCGCGTCCCGCCCTGCCAGCACGTCGCGCTGAAAATTGGGCGGGATGTTCAGCACGAAGGAATACCGGCCGATGTCCATGCCTGGATCGACCTGTTTGTGGCTGATCATGGCAGGCGGCATGAACTGCGGCGGGTAAAAGGCGTTTGTGATCTGCTGAGACAGGGGGGAGACATCTTCATCCACGATGGCGATCGGGACGTGGTGCAGAGTTTCGGGGATGGCCGTGGCGGCGGTGTAGACCGACACGGTGAAGGAAAATGCGATCAGCACCAGCATGACCGGATCGCGCCACAGGCTCCAGAGTTCTTTTACGCCCAGATGCCAGATGGTTCCGAGGGATCTGATTTTCATGTCAACGGTCCTGCTTGCGAAGCAGCGCGATCGCGCCACCCAGGATCACCGGGATCGACAGTGCCAGCGGCCAGATGGATGGCCAGAGTTCCTGGAATCCCAACGCCTTGTTGAAGACGCCGCGGCTGATGGTGAACATGTAGGCGGCCGGGTAGGTCTGGCCAATGAGTCGGCCTGGCCCCTCCAGAGAGCTGATCGGATCCAGCAGCCCCGAAAACTGGACTGCCGGGATCAGGGTTGCGATCATGGTGAAGAACATGGCGGCGATCTGGCTGCGCGTCATGGCGGATGCCAACAGGCCCAGGCCGGTCGATGCGATGCAGAACACCACAGCCGCCAGTGCCAGCGTGGGCAGGTTGCCTTTGATCGGGACCCCGAACACCGTCACCGCCAACAGGCACATGGCGACGAAGTTCACCAGGGCCAGCCCGATGTAGGGGATCTGCTTGCCCAGCAGGAATTCAGCGCGGGATACCGGTGTGACATACAGGTTGATGATCGAGCCGATTTCCTTTTCCCGCACCACGGCCAAGGCCGTGAGCATGGCGGGCAGCATGATCAGCATCAGTGGGATCACCACCGGTACCATGGCTGGCAGGCTGCGCACGTCCGGGTTGTAGCGGAAGCGGGTTTCCAGGCTGACTGGCTGGGCGATTGACATGCCCAGGCGCTCGCGGGCCTGTTGCAGCAGCCACAGCTGGTGCATGCCTTCGACGTAGCCTTTGATGGTTTCGGCACGTTGCGGCATGGCGCCGTCGATCCAGGCGCTGATGTCGGCGGTGCGCCCATGCAGCAGGTCGGCGCCAAAGCCGGGCGGAATTTCGATGGCCAACGACAGTTCGCCGCTGCGCATGCGGCGGTCCATGTCCGCGTCGTTGAGGATTGGGGCGTGCTCCACGAAATAGCGCGAACCAGAAAGGTTCAGTGCATAGTCTCGGCTGATCGTGCTGTTGTCGCGGTCCAGGATGGCGAAGCGCAGGTTTTCCACGTCCATGCTGATGCCAAAACCAATGACGAACATCAGCACCAAAGATCCCAGCAGGGCCAGCGTGCCGCGCACGGGATCGCGGCGCAATTCCATGGACTCGCGTCGCATGGTGCTCAGCAGTCGGGCCAGGCTGAAGGAGGGGATGTGGGGCATGCTGCCGGCGGTGTGCGCTGTTGGCGCAGTGGAGTGTTGGCTGTTGATGGCAGACGGGGCGTCGGTGGCCTTAGGTGTTGTGCCGACGGGTGTGGCCGCAGGGGCCTTCTGCGTATCGGCCCCGGGCGTTTCGGGCGCAGCGCCTCCCGGGTGTTGCGCCGCTTCGCCGCTGGCCTCTAGCAGATAGCCGATGAAAGCCTCTTCCAGCGTCCTGGCGCCGCGCTTGCGCACGAGTTCGGCGGGCCGGTCGCTGTCGAGTACGCGCCCCGCGTGCATCATGGACATGCGGTCGCAGCGCTCGGCCTCGTTCATGAAATGGGTGGAAATGAAGATCGTTACGTGGTCGCGGCGTGAGAGGGTGATCAGCAGCCGCCAGAAATCATCGCGGGCGATCGGGTCCACACCGGACGTCGGTTCGTCCAGAATCAGCAATTCGGGCTCGTGCACCATGGCCACGGCCAGCGACAGGCGCTGGCGGATGCCAAGCGGCAGGCTGTCGGGCAGCATGTCCAGCGCTTCGCCCAAGCCGAAGCGCTCCACCATCGCCTGGACCCGATCGGGGATGCGTTCGGACGGAACGTGGAACAGACGGGCATGCAGGATCAAGTTCTGGCGCACCGTCAGCTCGCTGTACAGCGAGAACGACTGGGACATGTAGCCGACCCGGCGGCGCACGTCCAAGTCGTTGGGATCGATCTCATGGCCGAACAGCCAGGCGCGGCCCTCGCTGGCGGGCAGCAGCCCCGTCAGCATCTTCATGGTGGTGGACTTGCCGCAGCCATTCGAGCCCAGGAAGCCGAAGATCTCGCCGCGCCGAATGCGGAAGCTGACATGATCGACGGCGACGAAATCGCCGAACCGCATGGTCAGGCCCTCGGCCTCGATGGCGATGTCATTCTCGCCACCCCCGGGCAGCGGCGGGATTTCCACCGGGGCGTAGCCTTCGCGCCGGGACTGCGGCAGCAGGTGGATGAAGGCCGATTCCAGGGTTTTCTGGCCGGTGGAAGCCAGCAGCTCAGCGGGCGTGCCGGTGGCCAGGACATGGCCCTGGTCCATGGCGACCAGCCAGTCGAAGCGCTGTGCTTCGTCCATATAGGCCGTAGCCACGATAACGCTCATGCCAGGTTGACCGTCGCGGATGCGGGCGATCAAATCCCAGAACTGGGCGCGGGCCAGCGGATCCACCCCTGTCGTCGGTTCATCCAGGATCAGGAAGTCTGGGTCGTGGATTAACGCGCAGCACAGGCTGAGCTTCTGCTTCATGCCGCCTGACAGCTTGCCCGCGGGGCGCGACAAGAACGGCTGCAGGCCGGTGCTGCGCGTCAGGTCGTCGATGCGCCGGCGCCGTTCGGCGGCGTCGTGGCCGAACAATTGGGCAAAGAACTGCAGGTTTTCCTCTACCGACAAGGTGGGATACAGGTTTTTGCCCAGACCCTGCGGCATGTAGGCGATGCGCGGGCAAGCGCGGTTGCGGTGGGCACGCTGCGCCATATCGCCGTCCAGCACGTCCACCCGCCCCTGCTGGATGACCCGCGCGCCAGCCAGGATCGAGAGCAGTGTGGACTTGCCCACCCCGTCCGGGCCGATCAGCCCCACCATCTGGCCAGCAGGGATCCGCAGATCGATCCCGTCCAACGCCCGGGTCTTGCCGTAGTGGTGGCTTAGTCCGTGGACCTGGGCCGCGAAAGCAGACAATGTCATGGGTACTTACTCGGGCTACTTGACGTTGGGCAGGCGAATAGCCAAGGATTCGGGCCAGGGTTGAGTGGGATCCGTGCGCACCCAAGCCACGCCAGGAAGGCCGGTCTTGACCTGCTCCAGGTTCTTCAACAGCAGATCGACCGGCAGGCGGGCTTTGATGCGGAACATCAGCTTCTGGCGTTCGCTCGCGGTTTCCACGGTTTTCGGGGTGAACTGCGCCTGGCTGGCCACGAAAGACACTTCGGCTGGGATCACGTATTGAGGAGCGGCATCCAGGATAATGCGGACCTCGCTGCCCATCGCCAGGCGTCCAGCGGCGGCTTCGGGCATGAAGAAGGTCATGGAGACGTCGGCCAGGTCCAGCATGTTCAACACCCGGCCGCCGGCTGCCAGAACCTCGCCTGGCTGGGCCACGCGCAGCTGGATGCGGCCGTCGCGCGGGGCTTTCAGGCTGCTGTCCTTCAGATCGGCCTCGATGCGGGCCGCGGTTGCCGCCGCTGCCGCCACGGCGGATTCGGCGCCAACGAGATCGGCCTTGGCTGCTGCTACGCCTGCCTGTGCGGAGATCACCAGAGCTTTGGCTGCCGCCAAGCCAGCCTCGGCGCTGTGTTGCCGGGCTCGGTCGTCATCCAGTTCCTGCTGCGACGAGGCGCCTCGTTGCGCGAGGGACTGCGAGCGCTTCAGGCGCTGCCGGGCGGCGAACAGATCGCTTTCGCGCTGCTTGACGACCGCCTGTTGTGCCGCGACGTCGCTTTCCCGCAGGGCGACTTGTGCCTGGCCAGCGACAACGGCATGCTCGGCCTGGCGCTGGCGGGCCTGCGCCTCGTCAAGCTGCGCCTGCAGGGAATCCGCGTTCATGACGGCCAGAACTTGCCCGGCCTTGACGAAGTCGCCCTCGTTGACCAAGATCTGGTCGACCCGGCCGGGTAGCTTAGTGGCGATGTCGATTTCCGTTGCTTCGATGCGGCCGTTGCCGTGCATGAAGCCGGCGCCCGGTCCGCTGTCCTGAGTGCCGCGCCAGATACCGTAGGCGCTGGCTGCCACAGCAATGACAAGGATCAGCGGGAGCTTTTTCTTGATATGTTCGGTCAGGTTCATGGTTGATCTGATTTTCAGTTGGCAATCCCGGCTTTCGGGGCTGATGCTTTCGGGGCTGAAGTTCGAAGGTCCACCGATGTTGGGTCCGCTCCGCCACCGAGGGCAGCGAACAGCGCCACCTGGCTGGACAGCCAGGCGCTTCGGGCCTGCACCAGTTGTTGCTGCGCGATCAGCAAATCGCGCTTGGCATCGAGCACTTCCAGGTAGGGCGCGGCCCCACTGTCATAGCGCAACTGCGCCAGCGCGGCGCGTTCGGCCTGGGTCTGTGCCATGCGGGCCCCGATTTCCATCTGCTTGGCTAGCCCCTGACGCGAGGACAAGGCGTCCGACACTTCCCGGAATGCCGTCTGGATGTTTCTTTCGTAGGTGGCCACGGCCATGTCGCGGCGAACCTCCGCGACATCCAGGTTCGCCTGCAGCCGGCCCGCCGTGAAAATCGGCACTTCGATGACGGGGGTGAAAAGCCAGGCGCGGCTGCTGCTTTCGAACAGGTTGTTCAGGTCGGTGCTGGCGGTCCCCACGGACGATGTCAGGGAAATGCGTGGCAGGAACGCCGCCCGCGCCGCTCCGATTCTGGCGTGGGCTGCCCGCAGTTGGTATTCCGCAGCCCGGATGTCAGGGCGGGCCAGCAGCACGTCGGCCGGCAAGCCGGGCTGAAGGACACCCAACGGGGTGGTGTCCAGGGTGATGCTGACGGGTTGCAGCCCTGGGTCGGTGCCCACCAGCAACGCGAGCGCGTGCTGGGCGGCAGCGCGCTCCTGGTCGATCTGGGCGCTGAGTGCCTGCGCCTGGATCAGCAGGGTGCGAACCTGGGTGAGTTCCAGTTCCGAGGACGAGCCGATTTTTCGGCGCTGCTCGAAGATGTCCAGCGACTGCTGGCGGTTGGTGACCGCATCCTGGGCGAGAAGCGCCCGTTGCTGCAGTTCGCGCAGCGACAGCACAGCATCGGCCACCTGGCGGATCAGTGCGATCTGCACACTCTGGCGGGCTGC
Organism: Pusillimonas sp. TS35; assembly: GCF_009857885.1. Lineage (GTDB taxonomy): Bacteria > Pseudomonadota > Gammaproteobacteria > Burkholderiales > Burkholderiaceae_B > Allopusillimonas > Allopusillimonas lactea. The sequence continues at coordinate 54,669 of NZ_WWER01000006.1, forward strand.
ATCGGTTGCCAGCCAGTCGTCCAGGGCGGCATCTTTCAGGTTGCGGATGCGACCCCAGAAATCGATTTCCCAGCTTGTCAGGCCGACAGCGGCCTGGTACTTGGAGTGCGTCACCGTCTGGTCCGGTATCGGCGCCGCGATGTCGCGCGTGCGGACCCCTTGTCCCTGGGCGCCCATCGTGGGCAATAGCTCCGAACGCTGTATACGGTACGCGGCTTCGGCCTCGCGCACACGCAGCACGGCCAACCGAAGATCACGGTTGTGTTCCAGCGCCAGGCCGATCAGCCGGCGCATCTCCGCGTCCTGGAAATAGTGGGACCAGTCCAGGTCAGCCAGCGCCTGGGCGGTATTAGCGTTCGTGTCGGTTGGCCAGGCGTTGGCCACCGGCAGCGGCGGAACCTCGGTTTGCGGGGCCAGATTGACGCATGCCGCCAGGGCCAGCAGCAGACTGGCGGCGCCCAGGGTTCGGATGGCGGCGGCCCGGGTGCCGATGCAATGTTCAGTCGCAAAAAATGCCATGTCAGATCTCCTTAACGACTTTTTAGTCGATAATAGAAAAATGCTTCATGACCCAGATCAATGAGGCACCCGAATCACCCCCGAGAGTCTCCTTTGATGCCAGAACGCCAGTCTTCCACAAAGCCTGTACTTGAATCGCCGGTGGCGCCCGCCCGTCGCATCCCCAGAAATCGGCGCTTGCAGGCCCATGAGCGCCAGGAACAGATCCTGGATGCTGCACTTTACGAGTTTTCCAGGCAGGGGTACGGCGCTGCGCGGATGGACGACATTGCCGCACGGGCAGGCCTTTCCAAAGGAGGGCTTTATGCGCATTTTCCAGGCAAAGCTGCGTTATTCGAGGCGCTCATGCAGCGCATGATGCAGCCTGACCTGTTGTTCGAGGAGCAGTCACTGAACCAGTCTTCGTTTCGGGGCGGGCAATCGCCGCAGGCGTTGGCAGTGCTGATTGATGATTTTCTCGATCGTGCCTATGCAAGGTTGCGGGATGACCGTTTCATTCGTACCTTGCATCTGCTGATTTCAGAAGGGCCGCGCGCGAACGATTTGCTGGAGGCGTGGCGCCGGCGCCATCTTGAACTGCTGCAGCAACAACAGGGGGCGCTGCATCTGGCCGTCGATCAGGGGAAGCTGCGCGACAGTGCGCTTACGGACATGGTGCAGTTGATCCATGCGCCGATTTTGCTGGGGGCTGTCTTGGTTATGTTGCAGGACGAAAAGCATGCGAATGACGTGCTGCCCCGATTGCGATCGGCACATCGCCGCCTGTTGCTGGAGATGCTGCCGCGCGAGACGGATTCCGCTTGATCCGCAGCGCTGCCAGTCACCGGCAGTAGTAATCCATCATGCCGCCGGCCCAACTGCGGCCATTGGCGCCGCGGGGGCTTCCGGGGTATTCGCAGGCGGCGTACGTGTATGCACTCTTAATTGCTGAAATGGAAACGGTTGCGCCAGGCTTGATCCCGTCTATGGCCCAGTCGGTGCCGCAACCTTTGTTGTCGCACCATTTCACAAGCACGGGAAATCCGCATCCGTTGTATATGCGATTTGGATACTTGCCGTGCGCCGTTTTAAAACTGACGCATTGCGCCGCCAGGCGATATTCTTTCTGATTACTGGGTGAGGGCGCATCTTTGCCCTTGGCGGACGTGCCGCCGCTGCTTCCCGCAAGGCTTGCTCCCGAGGCTTGCGTATTGGCCCCTTGGCCGCCAGGGCGCACGCCCGATTTCCGCCCGTTATCACTCCCCGATTTCCCGCCAGAACTGTTTGTTGTGGAGGAGGGGGAAGCGGCCGCCACCAGATTGGAACCGGTTTTCTTTGCCTGTCGCAGGCATTGCATGGTTTTTGCGGTGAGTTGGCGTTCTGGAGAGGTGCTTGCTGCGTCGGCCTGGATGGTGTCTGTGAAGTATTTATCCTCCAGGTCATAGTTGGCCCAACCCGCAGCCAGGCCAAGGCATTCATCGTAAGTCAAATTTATGTAATCGTGCGGTCTTCTGCGCTGGCCATCCATGCGCGCTTGGCAATAGTTTGCGATTTCAGTCCGGCAACCTGAACTGGACGCGGTGGCATCTTTTCCTTGCTGTACCTGGGTTTTCTGGGCGGTTAGCGGCGGTTTGTTTGCAAGAATCAATGCCAGGTTTTCAGATGTGCGCGCTCGGGCGGTATCGCCATAGCCCAAACGCCGCAGCTCTTGCGCATATGTGAGATTAAAAACCTCCGGGTTGCATGTATTGGCTGGACAAGCCGCGGCTACCGCTTTGCGTTCGGCTGAAAGAAGGATCGGCCTCAATTGCTCCAATTGCGTCTTCTTTGTCCGGAACAACCTGGACAGCGGCGTGTTCGAATTGGCGTTGGCGATGTTTATATACTCGTCGAGCCTGGCGACAAAGCTTATCCCGCGCTCTATTGCTATATCAAATAGCTGCCGCGCGTGCTCGGCGTTCACCTTTTGGATCCACTCAATATGCGTTGTGTCGATTTGCGTGGACGCATACGGGTATCGATTTACGTAATCCAAGTAAAGTTTGGTGATGGCTTGGGCTTCGTGGGGCAGAAAATGCGCCAAATGGACTGCTGAGTTCAGCAGATGCCCCGGCGAGAGGCGCTGGTCGTCACAGTACGGCGCGGTGGCTTTCAAGCCGGATACTGCCGCTGATACTTTTTGCCTTGACGACTTATCGCTACCATTGGCTCCCGAGCCCGATGCGGCGTTGGACAATACTGCTTCGTAGCCTGAAAGCTTTTGCTCACAACTCGACAGGGCGGCGGCTTCGGTGCCACCATGGACGGTGAACAAGCATGCACTCGTCAGCAATAGTGCGACTATGGAACAGCTATTCATGTGTTTTTTATTCATGTCAGCCTGATTTTTTGGATAGCAAAGCCACAGCGTATATATCGCAATCGCGCAATTATGCAGATTATCCACGAACGCGGTGCATATGGTAGAGGGGGGCGCGGGTTTAAAGTGCGGTTTTTGCTTACCCCGGTCGATCAGTATCCTGCCCCGAAATAGTGCTGCCAATTAATTCGACGGGGATATTTTGACAGCTGATCGGAATATGCCGTGGCTATTGGCATTTTTGCGGTCGGCGCCTATAGTGTCGTATCGCTGGCCCACCGTTTTCGGTAGCTAACGGGCGGGTCCTGTCCAGTCCGTCCAGCCCATCAACCCTCGACAAGAAATAATAGTAGGTGCCGCAAAAAACCACGACAAGCACAAGCCTGCTACAGCCTGGCACTGTTCCTGATCTCAGCTCGCGCGAATTGCAGGCAATTTGCACCGTCGCCGAATGCGGCAGTTTCATGGCGGCCGCGTTAACGCTGAATATCTCGCAGTCGGCGTTGACCCGTATTGTTCAACGGGTCGAAAGTGCATTGGGGCTGGAGTTGTTCAGACGTTCGACGCGCAGAGTCGAAATCTCGCCGGCGGGACAGGAGTTCGTCGATCTGGCAAATCGTGTTCTGTCCGATTTGCGTATTTCGTATGAGAACATGCAGGCCATCTCCGACGAGCACCGGGGTAGCATTATTATTTCCGCAGTCATGTCGGTTGCTTATACGCAAATGCCAAAAATCGTGGCAAGTTACAGGCTCCGCCGGCCCAATATCGAGATTCACCTGCGCGAAGGTATCCATGGCACCGTGATGGACGATGTCCGAAGCGGCGTAGCGGATCTTGGCATTACGTATCTCGACAGCATCCCGAAAGAATTTGCCGCAGTTGAACTGGGCAGCGAGGTGTTTCACCTGGTGATGCCTCGAAACCACCCATTGAGCGGCAAGGATGGCGTACGTATTGAAGACCTTGCCAATACCGCGTTGGTGTCTATGCCCAGGGCGGCTCATATCCGCAAGCTGCTCGACGGTTTGGCCTCACTTGCCGGTATGCGGCTTCATCATGCCATTACGGTGAATCAGTTCGCCACGATGATGCAGTGTGTGCGGGCAGGGGTTGGCATTGCCCTTGTGCCCAGCGGCGCTGTGCCCGCTGCGTTGAGCGTCGGGCTTATCTCGCGCCCACTGATCGAACCGCAGTTGAAACGCGCCATTGGCGTTCTATCGCTCAAGCACCGATCACCCGCGCCGGCGGCGGCCGGCTTTCTTGCGCACTTGCGGGCTAACTGGAACGACGGGCAATAGCGTAATAAAGCCATTGGCTACACCGAGTCGGTGTCGCCAGGCATCAACACTTTGCGAAAGTCGATGCCCATGCTCCGGCGATCCCCGGATCGCCGTGTGATGCCAACGCGATCAAAGAACTCCAGGTAGTGAATGGCGAGCCCTCGCCCTGTGCCGATCACGTCCCGAAAATCGGCGGCCGAAAATAGGCCGTCGTCTTTCTCCGCCGCCAGTTCGGCGGCAGTAGCAGCAAGTGATACAAGCGTTTCCTGGAGGCAGAAGCGTGCATCTGTAACACGCCAAATCAGCCCGGTGCGGCTTTTCCGGTGCAGAAAGTCCCGTACAGCATGCTCCGCGAGGCCGAGGTGTGCAGCGAGCTGGGCGAGCGAGAGCGAGTGTGCGCCCAGTGGATACAGTGCATCATGGACACGCTTCCACAGCTGGTCGTCCATTGGATTAGAGGATGCCTCGTGGCTTTGCAGACGCACCACATCGTTCGATAGAACGATAAGCTTGCGGTTTGCCAAACTGCGCACGAACGCCTGGAATGCTGTGGCCGGCATGCGCGGCGCAAGGCTCGCGTGAAGGCTTGCCATCGCTGCGCCCGCCGCTCGCGGGTTTTGTGCGTGGTACGTGCGCAGCGCTGCCATCAGCCGCGCCGTAAGTGCCTCGGCCATGGTACGGCTGATGGTGACGGGGCTTTCCTTGCCTAACTGTATGGCGCCTGCGCCACGCCGCACAGCCTCGGCGGCGGCAGGTGTTAGATTCATCGCGCGCACAAACGCCGGCCAGTCGACGCCACGCTCGGTCAGCTCGAGCAAGCCTGCAAGCGTTCGCTCGGGGGTGGCGCGTTCGTATGCCTGTAGTTCGGCCATCCTTGTGCCGCTGCGCGGCTTGCGCGCGGATACATATGGGTTGAGCACCACACCGCCCGCTACCGTAAGGTGTGCATCCTGGCTGCGCACGATAAACCGATCCGCGTGCCACACCGCCACGGGCCTCTCCATAAGCAGTCGGGCAAACCCGGTTTGGCCGGGGCCAATCCGCCCCGCACCCGGCAATACGACACGTGCCGGCATACTACCCGCGCCGTGGTGAAACTGTATTGGTGTCCTGTGTTCAAGCGGGTGCGCGGCACTGGCGAGCACATGTATCCGAACATCAAATCGTTCGGTTAGTTCATGGGCGGCTGGGTGCACAACCCAATCGCCTCGCTTTATCTGGTCTAGGCCGATGCCTGCCAGGTTTAATGCGCAGCGCTGTCCGCGTGATGCCGTCTCCGTCGCCGCGCCGTGAATCTGTATGCCTCGCACACGTGCGGCTTCCTGGCGCGGCGACACAAGCAAATGATCGCCGACCGAGACCGCACCCGCCCGGACCGTGCCGGTCACGACAGTACCACTGCCGGAGATCGTAAAGGCACGATCCACCGGCAGTCGAAAGTAATGATCTTCATCCTTGACGTGCGCCTGTTGCAAGGCAAGGCTTTTCATCCAGACGATCAGCGCGTCCAAGCCGTGCCCGCACACTGCGGACACGGGAAACACCGGCGCCCCCGCAAGCCCGGTACCCGCCAACACTGCCCTGATTTCAGACGCGGCCGCATCCACATGTTTTGCGGGCACCAGGTCTGTCTTGCTGAGCGCGACTGCGCCGCGGCGTACGCCGAGCAGATCCAGAATATTAAGGTGCTCCAGTGTTTGCGGCATGACGCCGTCGTCGGCTGCCACCACGACCAATGCAGCGTCAATGCCTGAAACCCCCGCAATCATGTTGCGAATGAATCGCTCATGGCCTGGTACGTCGATAAAGCTGATGCGCAGGCCAGCGCCAAGGTCAAGATGCGCGAAGCCCAGATCAATGGTGATTCCACGCGCGCGCTCTTGAGGGAGACGATCGGTATCAAGACCCGTCAGCGCTTTGACGAGGCGTGTTTTCCCATGATCGATATGCCCCGCGGTAGCGATAATCACGTTCAGGCCTCCCGCCGAACCGCCTGCGAAACGCCGTGCCAAAGCAAGTGCATCGGCGTCATCATGCCGTCAACGGCCGTGCAGGCCGCTTGATAAGTGGCGGAAGAGAATGGGAGTCGAACCCACGCAAGATTGCCACGCAACCTCAACCGGATTTGAAGTCCGGCCGTCCCACCGGGAACGTATCCCTTCCTTCATGATCAGCCTAGCCAGCCAGGACCCGGATACGCTGTGCCGCGCGCTGCCCATCGGACACCGCGTCATTCAGCCATCCGGGAAACCCCGACCGCACCTGGCCTATTGCAAACAGGCCAGCAATATTCGTTTCCATGTCGTCGTTCACGATCAGGAAGCGAGCCCCGTCGCGCTGGGCTTGGACCGGTGCGATATCGCCGTTGGGCACCAGCTCCGCCATTGCGAACAACCCCGACGCGGCGACTTCTGTCTCTGCGCCGCGCGCATCCCGTACACGCACGCCCGTCATGCCGGCTTCGTTTCCAACGATCTCCGTGATACTGAGTTCTGGGTAAAGACTTATTTTGGGATCAGCGTTCACACGTGAAAGGTATTCCTCGCACGCGTCCGCGCCGGCGCGCATGTCCATGATCGACACCGCATCGCATTCCTCGGCGAGCAGCAGCGCGCTTTGCAGTGCCCAGTTTCCACCGCCCGCCACCACGACGGCCTCGCCGGTAAACATAGGCGCATCGCAATCGGCGCAGTGCGATACGCCCCGGCCGTTGAATTCTGCCTCGCCGGGAATGCCCAGCGTCTTCCAGCGTGCGCCGCTGGCAATGACGACGAACCTTGCGGCATACACGCCAGTTTCTGTCCGCACTTCGAACCCGCCATCAACGGCGTCGATGGCGGCCACCTCGGCAGAGATGCTGTGCACCCCCGCTTTTTTGTTGGCTGTCGCGAGCATGCCCGCAAACGTCATCCCCGATTCGCCCTGCGCGGCCTCGAAGTTTTCCAGTGTGTTGATGTTCACAACCAAACCGCCGAAGAACTCGGCCTCGATTGTTGCCACGTCAAGCCCCGCGTTTACCGCGTGGGATGCGCATGTCAGGCCGGCAATGCCTTCGCCCACAACAACCAGATCAAATTTCTGTGCCATATTTTTCTTTGAGCAAGGGTGCGCAAAAATCAACGCGTTGGATGCCATGTGTTCATGGAACACAGCGTATTGAGGTTCGATATTTTTTACAAGAACAGATTATCTCAATGTTCAATTGCATTACTGGCAATTATTCTTCGCTTGGATCAACCGCCGCGGCCTGGCATGTGGATCTGGTACCTGGCGTTTCTTTCGCAGCATATGCCTGAATCTGCCACCGTTATCGGCTGCATCTCGGTTTATGCGGAAAGCGCAATCGTCAGCGGAAATAGATTGTGCTTGTCGCCTGTATCCCGAGCGTCTACGCTTGATTGCACGATGGCTACGCCGCCTCTCTCTACGACCTTCAGCGATCAACGTATGAACACATCTGTCACCAGCGGCATCCTGGAATTTGAGGATGAAACCGAGGCAAATGAACGTTTCCAGCAGGAAGGCTGGACGGATGGCCTGCCCATCGTGGCGCCCACCGAAGCGCGCATGTTGCGCTTCGTCCAGGCGATGGGGCTTGATCCAGACTATGTGATTGGCACCGAACCTGTGCGGCGCCGAAATCTCACTGCTGAAAAGGTGGCAATCGCGGCCGTCATGGCTGGCTGCCTTCCCGAGTACATGCCGGTGGTGCGTGCCATCGTCGAAGCGATCTGCGAACCGCAGTTTGGCTTGCACGGCTCCACTGCAAGCACGGGTGGCGCGGCACCCATGATCATTGTCAATGGCCCGGTCCGCAAACAGATCGGGATGAATGCCACACATAATGCGCTGGCTAATGCCAGCCGTGCAAACGCAACGATAGGGCGTACGCTCCGGCTGATTCTGCTGAATGTGCTTGGCGGCATACCAGGGCAGCTCGACAGGGCCACATTTGGACACCCCGGCAAGTTCACATTTTGCCTGGCCGAAGATGAGGAAGACAGCCGCTGGCTGCCGCTGGCGCAGGAGCGGGGCATTGCTGCGGGCGCATCCGCGGTAACCGTCATGTCTGCTGTGTCTCCACATCAGGTCATGAATGAATGGACGCATGATCCGAAGGAGCTGCTGGAAACCTACGCCGCCGCCGTGCGTAGCAATATGCTCGAATACTCGATCTGGGCGGGCAACTATGCCATGGTGGTGGCCAAGCAGCATCGCGATGTTTTCAACAACGCGGGCTGGACCAAGCAAGACATACGGGAATATATGTTCGAGCGCTGCCGCGTACGACGAAAGCAGTGGCGCGACGTTGGCAAAGCGTCCATTGCCTCACTCAAGGACGAAGAGAAGGAGTATTGCGCCTTGCGCTCGCCGGACGACTTGCTCGTTGTCGCCGCGGGTGGGCCGGCGGGCGGCTTCGGGGTGATTGCGCCCCCCTGGATAGGCAGCAGATCTCTGGCGGTCACTGTGCAGGTGTCCGACTGAGCCGCATGACGATTCCCCGCATAGCTAGACGTTTTACACATCGCTAGACGTTTTACATAAAGGAGAACACCATGACACTGCGAGTTCTAGACCCACGCGCGTCAGCGGAAGGGGGTGCGCTTCGCCTGGCCCCGCCGCTCAAGTCGCTTGCGGGTGCGGTGATCGGGATGATTGATAACGGCAAGATCGGCACCGCCCAGTTTTTCACGCATCTGGCGGAAATCCTCCGTTCGCAGTACGGGGCGAGGGAGTTCTTGCGCGTGCGTAAACCCGATGCAACCAAACCCGTTCCTCCCGACCTTTTGGCGAGCATTGCCGGCGCGGACGCTGTCCTCGCCGCCATGGGTGACTGAGGCTCTTGTTCGTCGTGCAGTCTGCATGACGCCATTGAAGCTGAGCGGTTGGGGATTCCCGCCGTCGGCATAATGACTGATCGCTTCGTGCGTAGTGCGGAGTTGATGGGTGAGCTTAACGGCTTGCCGGGGTATCCATTTGCTGTTATCGATCACCCCATTTCCAACAACAGCGACGAGGTGCTTCGTCAGAAGGCTGAAGTAGCGGCCAAACAGATCGTGTCTCTTCTGACCGAGCGGGCCTCATGATGCCGCCGTATGAGTACTCCCTCATCAACGAGGGGATGACGCGCACGGTAACGCTTACGTTGAGAAGAGGTGCTCTGTGGGTGCACTGACGCATTTGCGCGTACTGGATCTGACACGGGTCCTGGCTGGCCCCTGGGCCAGCCAGATTCTGGGTGATCTGGGGGCTGACATCATCAAGATCGAACGCCCGGGCCAAGGCGATGATACGCGTGCATGGGGGCCGCCCTGGATGGATGTGCCGCACCAGGAATCCATGCCGCAATCGGCCTATTTCGCCGGTGCGAATCGCAACAAACGTTCCATGGCCGTTGATCTGTCTAGCCAGGAAGGCCGTCAGATTGTCAGCCAGCTTGCCGCGGAAAGTGATGTCGTCATCGAAAACTTCAAGGTTGGCGACCTGAAAAAATACGGGCTTGATTACGCAAGCTTGTGCGAGGCCAATCCTCGCATCGTGTACTGCTCCATCACTGGTTTCGGACAGTCAGGGCCTTATGCGGAACGCCCTGGATACGATTTATTGATTCAGGCGATGGGCGGATTGATGAGCATCACTGGACGTCCCGATGAGGAGACGGGCGGCGGGCCGCTCAAGGTGGGCGTCGCGGTCGCCGACATCCTGACGGGGCTTTATGCCACGGTCGGCATACTTGCCGCGCTCGCGGAGCGAGATCGATCTGGAATAGGCCAACACATTGATGTTTCACTGTTGGATGTGCAGGTCGCAACCCTTGCCAATCAGGCTATGAACTACCTGGCAACGGGAGAGCAGCCTCGTCGCTACGGCAACGCCCATCCGAATATCGTGCCCTACCAGGATTTCCCGACTTCAGACGGCTACGTCGTTGTCGCGGTGGGAAACGACGGCCAGTTTGCGCGTTTTTGCGACGCCCTTGGGGCGCCGGAGTGGGCTGACGATCCACGCTTTCGAACCAACACCGCACGCCTGGCGTCGCGGCAAGTGCTTATTTCGCTGATCTCTCAGCGCATGCGCGAAAACCCGTCAAGCCACTGGCTGCGTGTGCTGACCGACCACGCCGTACTGTGCGGGCAGGTGAACGAACTGCGAGAGGTGTTCGACCATCCGCAGGTCATACACAGAAAAATGAAGGTGCCCATTCCAGGTTGCACAGAGACCGAAGCGGCTATGGTGGGCAGCCCTTTGCATATGTCGCGCACGGGCGTCGAATATCGCAGGGCACCGCCCACACTCGGCGCACATACGCATGAGGTGCTGAGCACCGTGCTGGGTTTGAACCCAGAGACGATAGACGGTTTGCGACAACGCGGTGTGATCGGTTTGCATGAGGCGTAGCACTCCCTTATGCAAGAAGGGATGTCATACAAGAAAGCAAGATAGATGAAAGCAAAATAACCATCGGAGACATTATGCAATCCCAAACCCCCAAGCGGACGCTCTTCACGCGCCGCCACTTTCTTGCAACGACATTGGCCACGGTGGCCAGTGCAACAGGTGCGGTAGCCTACGGCGCCAACCCGCGCGGCAAGCCGGTGCGCGTCGTCGTTCCCTTTCCTCCGGGCGGCCCTACGGACATGATCGCCCGCATCGTGAGCCTGGCCATGGGCGAACAGGTGGGCAGCGCTTACGTCATCGACAACAAATCCGGCGCGAGCGGCATGATAGGCGCCAATGCCGTCGCCAAGGCGCAAGCGGACGGCTCAACGCTTCTGATGAACGTCTCCGCGCACGTCATCAACCCGCTGATCTATAAAGAAGTGCTGGACGATCCCTTGAAAGATTTCACGCCGATCACCAAGCTTGCTTCCACGCCCATCCAACTGGTCGTCAGCGCGGATTCGCCCTTCAAGACATTCGAGGATCTCGTCACGGCCGTTAAAGCCAATCCCGAGAAATATACGTTCGCTTCCTCAAGCATCGGCGCGCCCGGTCATCTGACGGGAGAGCTTTTCAAACAGGCCATTAAACGCAACATTACCCACGTGCCGTATAAAGGGTCGGCACCGGCCCTGACCGATGTCATCGGCGGCCAAGTAAGCTATATGTTCGACTCCATGCCATCGTCGATCAACTTCGTGCGCAGCGGAAGACTGCGGGCCCTGGGCGTTACCGCCCACGAGCGGGTTCCCAGCCTGCCCGACGTACCGACATTCGCGGAGCTCGGCTACCCCACCTTGAATCTAAGCACGTGGTACGGCCTGTGGGCACCCGCCAATACCCCTGAGGCTATTGTGCAGGCGGTGTACGCCAACGCAAAGAAAGCGTTGACCGCCGCGGCTGTCATCAAGCAGCTGGAGCAGATACAGGCCTACCCCGGCGGCGAGGATCCTCAGGCGTTCTCGAACTTCTGTCGTGAAGAGACCACGCGTTACGCATCCATCATCCAGGCGGCCGGCATAAAACCGGTATGATAGAGATATCCGAACTCTGTGCATAGTTGGCTGCCTGCTTATTCCCGCCAGCAGCCTTGCGAAAGATAAATGGCGTTCGCGACATATGAGTGTCTACCGCGGGCCCGGTTGCCGATAACGCGTGTTCAGCCAGATGCTCTGCCACACGAACGCCTGCAAGGCTTTACAGCGGCGCATCCACCAGCATAATTCTCCCCAGCGTCTCCCTGAGCGCTGCGGGCAGCGGCGTAGGCTTTCGGGTTTCGCGGTCGACGTATACGTGCACAAAATGCCCGCACGCTGCCGCCGCCTCTTCGCCTTGTTTGAACACCCCGATCTCATATCGCACGCTGCTGTTGCCCAGATGTGCAACCTTCAGGCCGATATCCAGCGTGTCCGGAAAGGCCACTGATGAGAAATACCGGCAGCCGGTCTCGACCACCAAGCCAATGACTTGGCTGCGCGCGATATCCAGCAGCCCGTTATCGACCAGATAGCGATTCACCACCGTATCGAAGTACGAGTAGTAGGTGACATTGTTCACGTGCCCGTATACGTCGTTGTCCATCCATCGCGTGCCCAGGGACAGGAAGAACTTGAAGGCGGTTCGTTTGGGTGGGTTTTTGTCTTTCATGGATGAGAATAATAGTCTTGGGCTGCGCACGGGTACAGTGGCAGTCCGCTCGCGCGGAGGGACAGGTAGCTTGGTCTAGGGCATACGCTTTCTCCCGTTGCACGCCATGTAGCAGAGCTATCGTCCCGTGACCGCCTCCCCGTGCTCCTTGCACATCTGCACAAACGCTGCTGCTGCCGGCGGGCTTGTTCGTGTCTTGGGCCGGCTGATGCATATTGTCCAGTAAGGTGTCGGGGTATGCTGCCTTGTAGTGCATCAGGATGCCGGGCAATGCGTGGGTGGCGGTTGACGGCGCTACGGCAATCCCAAGCTGTCCGTGCTTGCCGGCCACGATTTCCCTCATGCGCGCGCCGATGATTTATTCCAGCCGGCGGATATTTGCGCTCAAGGCCGGCTGCGAAAGATGGATGAGTTCCGCGGCGTGATTGAAGCTGAATGTACGTGCGACGGCAAGAAATGCCTTGAAACCGACACGATGCCCCTTTCGGCAACTAGCGCTGTGTGCCGGCTATGATCGACCCTTATCCCTCTTCCGCAGAGGGCAACGCATCCAGTATTGCTCTTCCGCCGTCTAGGATGTCGTGGCGAATTGCAGCTTCTGCCATGTCTGGGTCGCCCTGTGTTAATGCATCTAGCAGGGATTCGTGGGGGTGTGCCCCGTTGGCGGCGGGGCCTGCTTTCTCGTACAGAAAATTCAGATAGGGCCCGGTTCTGGCCCAGAGTGACTGTATCGTGGCAACGAGTTCGTGGCGCCCGCTGAGTTCGTACACGGAAAAGTGGATGGCACGGTTCAGCCTCAGGGTTGTACGATAATCCCGGCGCTTCTTGGCGGCCATCATCTGACGGTGGAGCACGGCGATGGCGCCGATCTGCTCTGCGCCCAATCCGGTTTCGACACAGCGCTGCACAGCGCAGCGGGCAGCCAAGCCCTCGAGTGCTACACGCATATCACGTAGCTCAATGAACTTCTCACGATCCAGCATGGGCACCGTGACGGACCGGTTCGGATTCATATTGAGTGCACGTTCGGCCACGAGTTGCAGCATTGCTTCGCGTACGGGGGTTTGGCTGACGCCAAGCCGCTCAGCCAGAACGCGCCCCGTCAGTTTTTGTCCCGGCAGCAGCTCACCTCCTGAAAGCCATTCGCGCACAGTTTGATAGACGGTGGCGGAAAGGCTGAGGTGGGTGATTCGCCCTTCAACAGGCGCTGGCAGGGAGTGCTGTACGGAAGTCGACAAAATATGCCTCGTTTGCTTTGCCCAGATTCTACTCCATGCATGTCTTGGTTGACAGAATTATATATTTTATAGAATATACGAAAAACCACTTAGATCAGGAGACAAGTATGCGTTCCCCCGCCGCCGAAATAGCGCTTCAATCCCGAGGCCTGCTCTATCCGCACAGCGTTGCTCACCGCATCGCGGAGAGTCTGGCCCGGCATGAAGTCACGCACATGTTCGGCCAAAGCCTTCCCTCGCTCATACACTTGGCTGGCAAGAAGTTTGGTATTAAACAAGTTGCTTACCGGCAAGAAAACACCGGCGGCTACATGGCGGATGCTTATGCGCGCATAAGCGGCAAGGTGGGGGTGGTGACGGCCCAGAACGGCCCGGCTGCGGCCTTGCTGGTGGCACCCATGGGTGAGGCGCTTAAGGCGTCTATTCCACTCGTGGCCCTGGTTCAGGATGTGAACCGCGACCAGACAGATCGCAATGCGTTTCAAGAGCTGGATCATGAGTCCATGTTCCGGCCTGTGACGAAATGGGTGCGCCGTGTCATTGATCCCAATCGCATCGATGATTATGTCGATATGGCCATCACTGCGGCAACCTCGGGTCGCCCTGGGCCTGTGGCGCTACTGCTTCCGGCGGATCTTCTGCTGCAGGAGCCCACGACGGCCAAAAATGTACGCAAGAAGGCGTTGGGTCGATATCCCCTCGACAGAGCAGCCCCTGATGAGGCAAGCATCAAGCAGGCTGCCGACTTGCTTGCAAGCGCGCAACGCCCCCTTGTGATTGCGGGGGGCGGGGTGCATTTGTCGGGCGCGGCGGAAACATTGGCGCAACTGCAAGAACTCGCGCATCTGCCGGTTGCTACCACGGTGATGGGCAAAGGTTCCGTGGATGAGCAACATCCACTTTCAGTGGGCGTGGCGTCATACTTTATGGGACATAACGGCAGCACCCGGCACTTGAAGCCGCTTATCACCGATGCCGATGTTGTCGTCCTCGTGGGCAATCGAACAAACCAGAACGGCACGGATTCATGGGCTCTTTATCCGCGCAATGCCCGGTACATTCACATCGACATCGATCCGCAGGAAATCGGGCGCAACTATGAGGCAGAGGTGCGTCTGACAGGCGATGCCCGCGTGACGCTTGAACGGCTAATTGCGGCACTCAGGGACACCAACCTGGCGACGAGAGCGTCCGCCCGCGCATTGGTTGAGCAGCAGATCGCCGATGGTAAAGCCGCGCATCGCAAGGAAGCCGCCGACTTGACAGGGAGCAATGCGTCGCCGATTCGACCAGAACGCGTCATGGCCGAGATCGATCGCCGCCTCACAGCCAACTCTATCGTGGTGGCAGACGCGAGTTACTCCTCCATTTGGATCGCGAACTATTTGCAATCGCGTCGGGCCGGCATGCGTTTCATCACACCACGCGGCTTGGCGGGGCTGGGATGGGGACTGCCCATGGCGTTGGGGGCGAAGGTCGCCGAACCGGATGCTACGGTCTTTTGTGTGGTGGGCGATGGCGGTTTTGCACACGCCTGGGCGGAGCTCGAAACGGCAGTGCGCATGCGCCTGCCGGTGGTGTTGGTCGTGCTCAACAATGGAATTCTTGGTTATCAGAAGCACGCGGAAAACATCAAGTTTGGGGAGTTTACCGATGCCTGCGCATTTGTGCCGGTCGACCATGCGGCGATTGCGCGTGCAGTCGGCGCGGTTGGTGTGCGCGTTGAAAACTGCACCGATCTTGGCCCCGCACTGGACGAAGCCGCTGGCAGCGGCCGCGTTACGGTGATCGACGTGGTCACTGATCCGGAAGCGTTCCCGCCCGTAACCTGGTACGAAGCCAACTGACGGGCGACAGAAGCCTGTGGGGTAGAGGAGGGCGGCTATGCAAGCGACGCTTCAGTTGGTGATATCGGGTCTGTTGTTGGGCGGCATTTACGCGCTGGCCGCAATGGGTTTAAACCTGATTTTTGGGGTTGCCAAGGTGGTGAACTTCGCCCACGGGGAGTTTCTAATGCTGGGGATGTATGCAGCATATGGGTTCTCCGTGTATTTCGGTATCAACCCATACTGGGGCGCAGTGCTAGTGTTCGTGCTGGGGGCGCTGGTCGGTGTGGTGTTCTATTTGGGGCTGATACGATTCACCATATACAAAACCGAGCTCACCCAAGTGTTTGCAACGTTGGGCGTCGCAATACTGCTGCAGAATCTCGCGTTGATGGCCTTCTCCGCCGATTACCTTACTGTGCAGGTGTTTTCAGCTGGCAATGATTCCATCCCGTTCATGGGTGCATATATAAGCACGACCCGCCTCATGTCGTTTCTGTTTGCGATGGCGGCCATGGCCCTGGTCATGTTGTTCCTGAAGAAAACCTACATAGGCAAGGCCATCGAGGCAGTGTCTCAGGATCTGACCGCCGCCCGGCTGGTAGGGATCAATGTTCACAAGGTGTTGATCGTGGCTTTTGCGATAGGTATTGGCCTCACCGCGCTTGCCGGATGTGTACTGGTGCCGAGTTTCTATGCGTTTCCCACGGTTGGCTCCAGCTTCGTGCTGATCTCCTTTGTGGTCGTCGTGCTGGGCGGGCTGGGTAATGTGCCGGGCACCGTCGCAGGGGGCTTGCTGCTCGGTGTGATCGAAACGATCGCGGGGTACATAGAGCCCGACTTGAAAGAGGCCACCTACTTTGTTCTGTTGATACTGCTGCTTGCGTTCCTACCCAGCGGGATGTTCGGCATCAAAGGCGCGGAGAAGGAGGGGCTGAAATGACCTGTTCCTGGCTGGATTGGAAGCGTGCGGACGCCATCGCCGCAGCTGGGCTGGCCGGGGCAGTGATTGCCGTCCCGCTGTTTCTGGATGACAAGTTCTTCCTCAACCTGGTCTTCCTGGTATTTTTGTACGCTGGCCTGGCATCTGCATGGAATCTGCTGGGCGGCCTTGCGGGCCAGTTTTCGCTGGGGCATACGGCCTTCTTTGGCATCGGTGCCTATGCGTCCACACTGCTCTACACCATGGCTGGCGTTTCACCGTGGTTTGGCATGTGCCTCGGCGTACTGTTGTCGCTTCTGCTCGCGTTTCTGATTTCATACCCGGTTTTCAGGTTGCGGGGCGTGTTCTTTGCCATGGCGACAATTGCAATGGGAGAAACCGTCAGAATCACGCTGTTGTGGGCCCGCGCCAGGCTGGATCTGCCCTATGGGTTGAGCGTCAACTTCGAACCCGCGTTCGCCAACATGATATTTGCCGACACCCGTGGCTATGCGTGGCTCGGCGGCGCATTCATGCTGCTCAGCTCGGCCATCTGCTACATGCTTATGCGGACCCGGACAGGTTTCTATCTGCGAGCCTTGCGTGATAACGAAGAAGCGGCGCAGTCCGTCGGTATTGACTTGCGCCGCTACAAGTTGATCGCCTTCTTGCTGAGTGCGGGGCTGACGTCGATTGGGGGCACGCTGATGGCGCAATATGTGCTCTACATCGAGCCGGCTACGGTTTTCAGCCTGACCATATCCATCGACGTGGCGCTGATGTCCATTCTCGGCGGCATCGGTACCATCTTCGGCCCGCTCATTGGCGCGGTGGTCACTTTGCCGCTGCAGGAGTTTCTCAAAGACTGGCTGGGCCCATACGGCGCCGGGGCGCACCTGGTGGTCTATGCGCTGATCCTCATCGTCATCGTCATGGTGCTTCCCGAAGGCGTGATGGGTGTATGGCGCAAACTGCGCAGATTCTCGGTAGGAGGCCGACGCCATGCTTGATGTTCGCAATGTCGTCCGCCGTTTTGGTGGTCTCACCGCAGTCAACGATGTGTCCATGGGAGTTGCCGAGAACGAGATCGTGGCGCTGATCGGACCGAACGGTGCGGGCAAGACAACCCTCTTCAACTTGATTGCAGGGGTATTGCCCGTAGATCAGGGCGCCATCACATTCAATGGGTGCCACATATCTGGATTGGGCAGTGCCCGGATCAGCCGACTGGGCCTGGCACGAACGTTTCAGATCCCCCAGCTGTTTGCAAGCATGACTGCACTCGAAACGGCGATGATTGGTGCGCTAACAAGAACACGGTCTATAGACGAAGCGGGCAGGAACGCAGCGCAGGTGCTAGACCTTGTGGGGTTGGGAGACAGAAAGAACGATGCGGCTTCCACGCTGACCATCAGTGGTAAGAAGCGCCTCGAAATCGCCCGCGCGCTGGCAACCCGGCCGAGCATGATTCTTCTGGATGAGGTTATGGCGGGCCTGAATCAACCAGAGGTGCACCGGCTGCTGGATCTGATACGCAAGCTGCGTGAAGGCGGCATGACGGTGCTGCTCGTGGAGCACAACATCGAAGCCGTGCTGAATGTAGCGGATCGTATCGTTGTTCTGGACCAGGGAAAGAAGATCGCCGATGGGCCTCCCCGCCAGGTATTGGGTGAAAAGGATGTGATCGGCGCATACCTGGGGGAAGCGTATGCCTTTGCTTGAAGTCAGTGGCCTGCATGTCTCTTACGGAGACACCGACATTCTGTTCGGGGTGGATCTGAACATATGCGAGGGCGAGATCGTTGCGATTGTGGGGTCGAACGGCGCAGGCAAGACAACGTTACTGAAGGCGTTGGCCTGCCTGCATCACGGCAAGCAGGGCGTGATCAAGCTGGACGGAACAGATATGTCTGCCATGCCGGCGCACCGTGCGGTGGAGAGTGGCGTCGTCTATGTGCCGGAAGGGCGCCGCCTGTTTCCGCGGCTCAGCGTACGCACCAATCTAGAGCTAGGCGCCTATGCGCAGCATGCGCGCCCGAAGATGCTTGAAACCCTCGAAACCGTCTATGGCCTGTTTCCCAAACTGGCGGAGCGTGAGGGGCAACTGGCCGGCACGTTATCCGGCGGCGAACAGCAGATGTGTGCGATTGGAAGAGGCCTTATGTCTCGGCCACGCCTGCTCCTGATTGACGAGGTGTCACTGGGGTTGGCGCCGGTCATTGTCTCGAAGGTGTACGAGGCGATTGCGGAAATCCGCCGTTTAGGAACGTCTATCATCCTGGTCGAACAGAACGTCAGGCTGGCGTTCCAGGCGGCCGATAGAGGGTATGTAATCAATCATGGAAAGGTTGCACTGGAAGGCCCGAGCAAGGACCTGAACGACAACCCGGAAGTAAAGAGGGCCTATCTGGGGATGTAGTACAGCCCCGCTGCACAAGACCCCGATAAGAGGCCATCAACAACAAGGGAGACATATATGTACAAGAAAGTGCTGCTTTACATGGGGCTCGCCATGGCGTGCGCCGCAGCGCCCGCACAGGCGGAAATCAAGCTCGGCGTTCTGCTGCCGTTGACGGGGCCCTTGGCATCTCTGGGTAACGACGTCAACATGGGCTTCGAACTGGCGCGTGATCTGATCAATGCAAAGGGTGGTGTCAACGGCGAGAAGGTGACGTTCGCAACCGCGGATGTGCCTGGCTCCAACGAGGCGACGTCGCAGGCCAATAGGCTCATTACCCGCGACAAGGTTAACGTGATATTGGGCTCGTACGCGAGTTCGATCTCGTTTGCGGCGAGCCAGGTTGCTGAACGCAATGGCGTCATCTATATCGAACAGGGGGCTGTGGCTGACGATATCACCAAGCGCGGATTCAAGAATCTGTTCAGATTCATTTACCCCGCAACAGAGCTGGGGAAGGGCGGCGCGCAGTATGCCACAGACAAAATTGTGCCCCAATTGGGCATTCCGCTCGAAAAGGTGCGTTTTGCGATCATGAACGAGGACAGTTCGTACGGCGCAGCGGTGGCCGAAGGGGCGCGAAAATGGTTGCAGGAAAAAGGCGCGCAGGTCGTTGCGCAGGCTGCGTACAGCTACAAGACGACGGACCTTTCCTCGATCGTGCAACGGCTGAAGTCTGCCGAGCCTGACATACTGATCGCCTGCTCCTATACGCCGGACGGAATTCTCTTCTGGCGGCAGGCGCGTGAAGCCAATCTCAATCTGAAGGCGTTGGTGGGGAACGGCGGCGCGCATAACATACCTGACTTTGCGAAGGCTCTGGGTAATGACGTGAACGGCATTTTTAATGCGGGCACATCGGCTTACTTCAGCGCCGAAGGCCTCACGCCTGAAGCAGCTGCGCTATTCAAAACCTTCCATGCCGAATACGAGAAGAAGTTCAATCGCAAGCCTTCGGCTCACTCGGCGATGGGGTTCAACGCTATGTGGGTTGTGCTGTCGGAAGTTTTGCCGGCCGCGGGCGGAACCGACCCGAAGAAGGTGCGCGAGACGCTGCTGGCGTTGGACAAGCCCGTGGGGTCGACCATTGTGGGATGGGGCGTGAAATTTGATCCAGCCACTGGAAACAATACCCGGGCGTTCCCGATGATCGATCAATGGCAGGATCAGGAGATCAGGACAATCTTTCCTGAGACCTTCGGGCTGACCAAGAAGATCACTGTTCCGCTTCCTGCCTGGGGAGAACGTGCAAATGTCGGGCATTGAAAACGTAGGGTGCGGAACAGGGGAGTAACTATGCTTGCTGTGAGGAAAATCGGTCCTGTTCCGGGCATCAGTGTCGAGAACGTGGCGGCGCCTGCTGCACCGGAAGTGGATGAAGTGACGATAAAGGTTCATGCGGCGGGAATTTGCGGCTCGGACCTCCATGTGTACGAATGGAGCGCGGGTTACGAGTTCATGCGCTCACGGCTGCCTGTGACGCTGGGGCACGAGTTTTCCGGCAAGGTCGTGGCCATGGGCGCTGGTGTTGGCAGTGTTTCCATGGGGGATCGGGTGGCCGTCATGCCGACCAGTAGTTGCCTGCGTTGTGCGCGTTGCCTGGCCGGCAACGCGCACCTGTGCATGGACCGCAAGACGGTGGGGCTGACACGTGACGGCGCCTTCAGCCAGTACGTGAATGTGCCGGCCATAAGTTGTATCAAGCTCGCTACTGGCACCGACCTTGTCCTTGCCGCATTGATCGAACCCTTGAGCGTTGGTGACAACGCAGCTGAGGTTGGTGGCGTGGCCTCTGGTGACACAGTTATTGTGCTGGGGCCAGGGACGATTGGCCAGGCCATCATACGCGCGGCGCGATGGCGTGGCGCCACGCGTGTCATTGCTGTTGGCATGAACGACGAGGCCAGGCTGCGCACCGCAGCGGCAATGGGTGCGACAGACGTCATTGATCTGGCAGCGACGCCTTCGCTAAAGGAAGGCGTGCTGGCGCTGATGGATGGTGCCTTGGCTGATGTTGTGATAGAGGCCACAGGTCGCGCATCCAGCATCTCTGACGGTCTGTCTGTACTGCGCAAGGGTGGGGTATTGGTCACCGCAGGTATTCACTCACAGCCTGTCTCCTTTGATTTGACGATGTTCGTTCGCAACCAGCAGCAGTTGCGCGCCGCACATGGGTCGCGTCGGCGATCCTGGGAGGTGATCGCGCAACGCATCGCTAACGAGCCAGAGTCTGTGAGGCCAATGATTTCAGCCGAGCTTGACCTCAAGGATGCGGAGGAGGGTTTCCGGCGCTGTTTGGAACGTGAAGTTTCGAAGGTGATACTTCGGCCTGCGGGCGCCTAAGTGACGCTTAAGTGACGCCTAAGTGACGCCTAAGTGATGCTTAAGTGGCGCCTGAGTAGTGCCTGAGTAGTGCCGTGATGCCATAGCACGAACATCTGAACGGCATTAGGGTTGGATAGGGAAACCAAGCAAAAGGGGGCATTTATGCTGGAGCGTTGGAAGGTTCGTCCTGAGAATTCGAACTGGGGGGATTTCGGGCCTGATGATGAAATTGGAAGGTTGAACCTGATTACGCCCGACAAGCGGGTCAAGGCAGCCAGGGAGATCCGAACCGGGGAGGCATTTTGCCTGAGCTTGCCGCTGGACCTGCCGGGTGGTACAGACCTGAACCCAAATCGCAAACCGCCAGTCAGGCACGTGGCCATCCGTAAGCAGGGTTTGCCTAGCGTCAACTACCCCTTGCATTTGGAAGATGCGCGTTATGTTGACTGCTCATGCGATGATTCCGTTACCTTGTTCACGCAGTACTCAACCCAGTGGGATGCCCTTGCGCATGTAGGCCAGCATTTCGACGGTATGGGTAACGGTAATGCGCAGCCAACCTATTACAACGGGTTTCGCGGTGGCCTGGACATCCTTGGCCCGGATGACAGGCAGGGGCCTGTGGCGTTGAGGCTGGGCATTGAAAAGATGGCGGAAACCGGGGTGCAGGGTCGCGGCGTGTTGCTGGACCTGCATGCGCATTTCGGCGACGCCCGTACGCTTGTGGGTATGGATCTGCTGAAGCAGGTTATCGACAAGGATGGTGTCGTTATCGAGGAGGGCGACATGTTGTGCCTGCACACAGGCTTCGCGCAGAAGCTTGTCGATATGCAGGGCAAGCCTGACCCTTATGTTCTGCATCATAGCTGCGCGGTTCTGGATGGACGTGATGAGGCATTGAAGCAATGGATTGCCGACAGCGGGATATCAGTATTGATTGCGGATAATTTCGCGGTTGAGGCATACCCTTACGATCACGGTGACTGTGTCAGTTGCGAAGGTTTGCCCCTGCACCAGGCGTGTCTCTTCCGTCTTGGTATCAATCTTGGCGAGTTGTGGTATCTCACACCGCTTGCCCGCTGGTTGCGCCAGAGCAAGCGGCACCATTTCATGTTGACGTGCCCGCCCCTCAGATTGCCAGGGTCTTTCGGATCTCCTGTAACTCCTGTTGCAACGGTATAAGAACATGGATGCTATTCAACAAAGGACCACGCCGAGAACAGCGTTCGTTACCGGCGCTGCACGCGGCATAGGCTTTTCGGTAGCTGAGCGACTGTATGCCGAGGGCAACAATTTGGTGCTGCTTGATGTTGACCTAGAGCACGCGCAGCAAGCCGCTTCGCGTCTCGATAAATCGGGTACTCGTGTATTGGCGATCGCGGCGGATGTGTCGAGCCAGGAGCAGGTCGACAACGCGGTGCGGCAGTCGCTGGATCGATTCGGGCGTATTGATATTCTGGTCAATAACGCCGGAATATCACCCAAGCGCGATGGCAAGAGTGCGACGGTCGCGAGCGTTTCGGTTGATGAGTGGCGGCGGGTCATTGATGTGAATCTCACCGGTGTATTCCTGTGCGCTCAGGCGTGCTTGCCGTCGATGAAATCCAGTAGGTGGGGCAGAATCGTCAATATGTCTTCCCAAGCGGGCAGAACGGTGTCGACCATCGCGGGTGCGCATTACGCCGCATCGAAGGCGGGCATCATTGCGTTCTCCCGCACCCTGGCCGCAGAGGTCGGGGTCTTTGGCATTACGGTCAACTGCGTTGCGCCAGGCCGCATCATGACGCCGATGGCGGCGGAAGCGGGGGAGGAAGCCAATGCACAGTACCTCAAACGGATCCCGGTTAATCGGCTCGGTCTGCCGCAAGACATCGCCGAAACGGTGACGTTTTTAGCGTCGGATGGCGCGGGGTTTATTACCGGTGCAACGATCGATGTAAATGGTGGGTCTTTTATGAGTTAGTGCTGTAAGGGTCCTGCACGGAAAACGTTTTATCCATGCAGCGTTGTGCATACGAAGAATTTCACGAAAACAGTGAGGAGACATAAATGAAAACGCTCAAGGTACTTAACGCTTTACTCTGTGGCATCGGCTTCGCCTATGCCTCGCAGGTATCCGCTGAAAAGTTCCCGTCCAAGGAAGTCCAAGTGGTCGTCAACTATGGTGCGGGTGGCGTTACTGATGTGGCAACGCGCTTGCTCGCGAAGGCGCTCGAGAAACAGATCGGTACGTCGGTCGTGGTGGTCAATAAGCCTGGGGGGCAAGCCACGCTGGGGCCGGCTTTTGTGGCCAGGCAAAAGCCTGACGGCTATACCCTGGGGGTAATTACATACTCGGCCATCGCTATTACGCCGCACCTTATCGACGTTCCCTACACTGCCAAGGATTTTGACTTCATTGGTGGGTTTGGCCGATATCGATATGGTTTTGCGGTGCAGGCCGACTCGCCATACCACTCGGTCAAGGACTTCGTGGAGGCAGCCAAACGCTCGGACAAACCGCTGTTCTTTGGTGTGCCGGGGGCGCCCAACAACATAGCGTTCTTCGAATTAGCCAGTGCTTCGGGTGCCAAGCTCGAACAGGTGCTCTACAAATCAGGCACGGAAAGTGTGAGCGCTGTCGCTGCCAAACAGGTCGACGCGACAATTCAAACCCCGTCGGAGATCAAACCGTTCGTTGAGTCCGGGAAGGTTAGGCTGCTTGCCTCGGTTAGCCCTGATCGATGGCACGACCGCCCCGATATGCCTACCATGGGCGAGGCGGGCTACAACATCAAGATTGAATCATGGCTGGGCCTCGCGCTGCCAGCGGGAACCCCCACCGCAATACGTGCACGGCTTGAAGCGGCGCTGAAGGCGGCCGCCGAGGATGCGGACCTGGTTGCAAGCCTGAGCAATATGGGGATCGACCCTGTCTGGCTGTCAGGAAATAGCTATGCGAAAAAACTGTCACAGGGCTACAAAGAAATGCGGCCTCTGCTGGAGCAAACTGGTCAGCCCTTGATTGCGGAAAAGACGGTGCGTTAAAGGAAACCACTAAGCTCATTCCGCTACGCCCCTAAGGCGCACTCATGCAGCAAGGCTTCCAGCGCATGCACGGCCGCGCGGGGTTCGCCTTGCTTGCGTACGCTGAATAGCTCCACCATGCACAGCGGGCTGTCCTCTGCGAGGGGCCGGTACTGGATTTCTTTGCTGTACAGCACCTGCGCGGAAGCCGGCACGAGTGCCAGGCCCACGCCGGCAAGCACCAGTGCGAGTACGGTGGGTATGGCGCTTTCGGTAACAATGGTGGGGTGAACCTGGTAGTGCGCGAACAGGCTGTGCGTGCGTTCGCGGAAATACATGGCGGTGTGGCCTTGATAGTCGATGAACGGTTGCCCATGCAGGTCATGCACTGATAATGTAGGTCGGCGTGCCAGGGGGTGCCTCGCAGGTAGCGCGACATAAAAGGGTTCGCGTTCGACCAGGTTGAAGATCATGCCTTCGATGCTGGCTGCCGCGGGCCTGCGCAGCAACGCGATATCAAGCCGTGAATCGTGGATGTGTTCGATCAGGCTTTGTGAATGCCCTTCGTGCAGGATGACGTCCAGCCCGGGCTTGGCGGCATGTACGGCACCCAGCAGGCGGGGCAGCAGCCGGTAGGCGACGGAGCTGCTGAATCCCAACTCCACTTTCCCACTTTCGCCGGCGGCGACGCGCTGCAGCTGCCGTATTAGTTCAAGGCTGTCCGCATTGTGCCGCCTGGCCCATTGCTGAAGCAGTTCGCCCGCCGGCGTAAGCTGTACGGCACGGGTGCTCCGGGTAAAAAGCGCTACGCCGAGTTCAGCTTCGAAGCGCCGTATCATCTGGCTAAGCGGTGGTTGGCTTATGTTGAGCCGCTTGGCGGCATTGCCGAAATGCAGCTCTTCGGCCACGATCAGAAAAGCGTGCAACGCGCGAGAATGAAAAAACACGGCGGTCTCCAACTATTATTGTGTTCAAAATAGATATTAATACGTCTATTTAATAGTATTGGACGACAATATCGAACACCGTTACGCTGTCACAGAATCCATACCTTTGCCAATGCGCCGTTGCGAACGAATCGCATCATTGTTCCAAGGAGGCCTGCGCCATGCATCGATGTTTTGCCCCTTTTCGGGCGCTGGGCGGTGCCTGCCTGCTTGCGGTGCTGCTGGCCGCGGCGGCCGTCGCGCAGGCGCAGGCCGCCTATCCGGCCCGCCCCATTACCTTGATCGTACCTTTCGGCCCCGGCAGTACAACGGACACGCTGGCTCGGGTGGTTGCAGATGGCCTTGCGGCGCGCCTGGGTGGTACGGTGATCGTCCAGAACAGGCCCGGCGCGAGCGGCAATATTGGTGCTGCCGAGGCAGCTCGGGCAGACCCCGACGGCTACACACTGCTGGTGGGGCCCACCAGCACGAACGCGGTGAATCCAAGCCTGTTCAAGAATCTGCGCTTTGAGCCGCTCAAGGATTTCCGGCCCATCACCAACATCGCAAAGTCGGCAAATGTGCTGGTCGTGCATCCTGATGTCAATGCGCAGGACGTGCGGGGGCTGATCAAGGTGGTGCGCCAGCGCGAGCTGTCGTATGCCTCGACAGGTAATGGGGGCAGCATGCATTTGTCGGGCGAACTATTCAAAAGCATGGCCGGCGGCAAAATGCTGCATGTGCCCTATAAAGGCGGTGGTGATGCCTTGGCCGACTTGCTTCCCGGCCGCGTCCAGATGATGTTCTGTAATGTGCCGCTGTGCCTGCCGCATATCCGGTCAGGCAAGCTGCGTGCCCTGGCGGTGACCACGGCGAAGCGTTCAACGCTGCTGCCCGATGTGCCCACCATGGATGAGTCTGGTCTTACCGGTTACGACGTATCAGGCTGGTTTGGCCTATTCGCGCCGGCTGGCACCGATGATGTGGTGATCGAGCGCTTGAACAACGCGGTGCAGGAGATCCTGAGGGCACCGGCAACCCGGGAAAAGCTGCTGACGCTTGGTGCCGAGCCGGATGGCGGTTCCAGCCAGGCGTTCGATGCGTTTGTACGACGCGAACACAACAAATGGGCGGCATTGATCAAGCAGGCGGGGATTTCACTGGAATGACGACATACCTGGAATTGAATGAGCTGGGGGCGCTGGAGACGGCGCTCGCGATCAAAAACGGTGAAACGACGGCGACAGCGGTTGCGCAGTCGCGCCTTGATCTCATCGAGGCATGCAACGACGAGGTCAAGGCCTTTGTCGCGATCGATCCGTCCAAGGTGCTGGCGGAAGCCGCACGCGTTGATGCGGGGTCGTGCCCCGACGGCCTGTTGGCTGGCGTACCATTTGCAGTCAAGGATGTCATCGATACCAGCGATTATCCGACCGCCTACGGCTCGCCTATCTACACCGGGCATCAACCACGTTTGGACGCGGCATGCGTCAGGCTGGCGCGGAGGCAGGGGGCGGTGGTCATGGGCAAGGTGGCAACCGGCGAGTTTGCGACACAGACGCCCAGCCTTGCGCGCAATCCCTTGCGCACTACACATACGCCCGGCGGATCCTCCAGCGGGTCGGCCGCTGCTGTGGCGGCTGGCATGGTGCCGGTGGCGTTTGGCACCCAGACTACCGGATCGATCGTGCGGCCCGCCGTTTATTGCGGTGTGGTGGGTTACAAGCCCAGCTTCGGTATGATCGGCGCCGCAGGCATGAAGACGCTGAGCCATACACAGGATACGATTGGCGTCATCGCGCGCGATGTGGCCGATGTAGCATTCTTTACGCTCGGCCTGCACGGTACGCGTCCTATCATGCAAGGTGTGTCCAGGCCGCGGATCGCGCTGTGCCGCTCGCGCCAATGGGATTACATTTCTTCCGACACATATAACGCGATCGAAAAACTGGCTACGCGCATCGAGATGGCGGGCGGGCGCGTGGAGCAGCTCCGTTTGCCTGAAGAGCTGGAGCTGCTTGCCGAGAGCCAGCCGCGCTTGTTTATGTTCGAGGCACGCCAGAATCTGGCTTACGAGTACGAGACATGTCGCGAGCATTTGAGCCCGCGCCTGCGAAGCCGGCTGGAGGCAGCCGACACTGTCTGCATGGAAGAATATATGTCGCTGCGACAGCAGATAGAGCGGGGACGGCAGCAGTTCGCGCACCTGACGCGCGGCGTCGATGCGATCCTGTACCCCGCCGCGGCCGGCGAGGCCGAGGCGGGCCACAATGAAGCCGGCGATCCCCGTTTTGGCGCGTTGTGGACCATGCTGCATGTACCCACCGTGTCGTTCCCCTGCGGCACCGGGCCTACCGGCCTTCCGCTGGGGGTGCAACTTGTTGGCGGGTTTGGGGAAGATGCCTATCTGCTGGCTGTTGCCAATACGGTGTCGGGGTTGGTCTAGCGCCGTTGTGGCCGTCGTGTGGCCAGGCCAAGGCGGCCGCCGCGCTACACCACCCGTACGAGGTCCGAGCTGAACTGCGCCATTAATCGGCCCGCTGACTCCGATGCGAGATATGCAACCGCTTCGGTATTAGGGTTGCGCGAGGATTGCAGCCACACGGCGGCGTAGTCTGTCGGTGGAAATATGGGGCTGGTTTTGAGCATGACCAAGCTGCCAGCGGCAAGCTCTGACTGCACGAGTGCTGCAGGCAACACGGCGGCGCCGATTCCTCTGATGGCCATATGAATCGACGTGCCCAACGAATTGGACGTCATCAGTTGGCGGATATCGTGCATGTGCGCGCCAAAGAAGGCGTTCGTACGTGAGGCGTTAAGGGTGCCGGCGGCGTAGGTAATGATGGGCAGCATGCTCAGATCGGCCGCCGTATAGGTGTAGTTCGAGCTCGAAACCAGCGAGGGCGATGCGACCCACACCATATCCAGGCTACACAGCGGCTGGATCTTCAGATGATCCTTTACATTGAAATGGTTGGCCATCAGGCAGATATCGATACTGCCGTCGGCCAACATGGCCAGCTTGTCGTTGGTGTCGCCCGTGAAGACTTCGAGGCGGACGTCAGGGTGTTGTTCACGTAGCTGCTGGATGATGTCGGGCAGCAGCAGATGGGCCATGCTGGATGCCAACCCCATGCGCACCAGGCCATCGAGGTTCTTGGCGGGGCGATGGCGACTCATTAAGGTTTCATACCGGCGCACGACCTCTTGGGCGTCGGCGACGAACGCCTCTCCCTTTGGCGTCAACGTCACTTCGCGCCCTTGTCTTTCAAATATCCGAAACCCCAACTCCTGCTCGATCTGCTGGATACGGCTGGATATTGCCGGCTGGGTCAGGTGCAGGCGCTCTCCCGTGAGGCGGAAGTTTCTGTAGTGCGCGAGCCAGACGGCTGTCTCGAGGAAGCGAATATTCATGGCTGGGGCCGGGATGGCGTGGCGATTTATGACTCAATAAAAATAACTGTTTGGACGCCGCCGCCGCCGGTCTATAGGATGTGGCTTCTATTCAGAAAAACGTTGACGAGCCCATGACAAGACGCGGCGCTCGGGTTTATTTTCCAAAGGGGCAAACATGAATTCTTTCGGCCGATACCTTGGGCGGCAATTGGCCTGCCTGATAGCAGCAGTGGCGGCATTTTCAGCCCACGCCCAGGACAAACATTTCCCGGACAAGCCATTGACTATCGTGGCGCCCTACGCCGTCGGCGGAACGGCCGACGCACTGGCGCGAATTGTAGCCGATGTACTGCGTAAAGAGGCCGGGCAGCCAGTGGTGGTGGAAGTAAAGCCCGGTGGGGGCGGATCGATAGGCGGAAAGCAGGTGGTGCGCGCCCAGCCCGACGGCTACACACTGCTGCTGAACTCCAGCGGAGTGAATTCGGTTGCGCCCGCTGTTTATAAGGACTTCAAGCCGAACGAGACCCTGGCGCATGTAACGGTGCTGGTGGATGTCCCGTTCGTCATGGTGGTCAATAACAACTTCCCGGCCAAGAACCTGTCCGAGTTTATCGAGTATGCGAAGAAGAATCCGGGCGTGGTGCGTGTTGGCAATGCCAGCCATGGCAGCCATGGCCACCTTACCCAGGTGCTCTTCGACAAGGCGGCGAGTATTCAGTTGGCTTCCGTGCCCTACAAGGGCAGCTCTCAAGCTATCACCGATCTGTTGGGCGAGCACGTTGACGCAGTGATCACAAACGTCGAGGCGTTGAAGCAGCTTATCGATTCGAATCGTATTCGTCCGCTGTTCATTACAAGCAAGGTTCGTTCGCCCGCACTGCCGCAGGTTCCAACCGCCACAGAGTTGGGGTTGCCGTTTGAGTCGGTGGCCTGGTTCGGCGTGTCGGCGCCCAAGGATACGCCGCCTCAGATCGTCAATGCCCTGTACGGCATGCTGACCAAAGGTTTTGAAGACAAGGTCGTGCGCGACCGGCTGATCCAAGCGGGCATGACACCGGTTTTTTCCACGCCCGAGGATACGACGGCGCGCCTGCTGGCCGAAGGCAAGGTGCTGACTGCGGTTGCCGAGTCGCTGGACAAGTCTCAGAAATAGTCTTACCAATCTGGAGAAGCAACATGCTGCCTTATTCGCTCTGGTTGTCGGAGCCGCACTTTGTCTATGTCGAGATCGCTCATACGTGCGGCGTCCGCAACCTGGTGATCGATATCGAACACGGGATATTTCCCTTGGATGCACTGGATCGCTTCCTCGCATTCACCAAATCCAAAGGGATGCGTGTTCTGGCAAAAGTGGCGGGCCCGCAGCCCGAGGCCATTCAGCAGGCGCTGGACTGTGGCGCCGACGGGGTGATCATTCCTCATATTCTTGACGCTGCGCACGCCGCCGAGATATGTGCGGTCGCAAAGTTTCCGCCACGTGGGGTGCGCAGCTATTTCGGCGGACGTCCCGTGAACTACCGCCGCCCCGATAGCTCGTTCTATGAGAATGAAGATCGCCGCATCCGCTGTTATCCGCTGATCGAAACCCCCACCAGCCTGGAAGACATTGAAGCGATTGCCGCCCTGGACGTGGTGGATGGCCTGTTTCCGGGGCCCAGCGATCTATGCCTGTCCAGCGGCCGCGGCAGCTACCGCTTCGACGAGGTTGACCAGGCCGCCATTATCCGCTGTGCCAATGCGGCACGCCAGAACGGGAAAACATGGATCATGCCCGGCTGGACACCTCAAGAGCGCGCCTTGGCCGTCGCCCACGGAGCGGAGGAGGTGGTTGTGTCTACCCAGTTCATGCTGATCAGAACTGGCATCGAGAACCTGCAACGGACATTGCAGGCGGAAGGAATTGCCTGAGTACGGCGATCGCCTCCCAGGAACAAGGAATGCCATGAAAGACGAATTGAAAGTTACCCTGATTCAGACCAACTCCGGCGCTGATCGCGCTGCAAATCTGGATCAGGCTGCCCGTTTGATGGAAGCGGCTGTGCAAGCCGATCATCCGGATCTCATCATCCTTCCCGAATACTTCGATTTCTATGCCGGCGAGAAAGAAGGGAAGTTGACGCTGGCGGAAGATGCGCCGGGCGGATCGGCCTATACGCGGATGCGCGATTTCGCCATTCGGCACAAAGTGTGGGTTCATGCCGGTTCGCTGGTGGAGCGGATTCCCGGCGACGCGCGGGTGTACAACACGACCGTGGTGTTTGACCGCGAGGGTCGCGAGGTTGCCCGCTACCGCAAAATCAACATGTTCGATATCGTGGCGCCGGACGGTACGCAGTATCGTGAGTCCGCAACTGTGAAGCCCGGTACGGAGATCATGACTTACGACCTCGAGGGGTTTCGCATTGGCGGGGCAATCTGTTTCGATTTGCGCTTTTACGCCATCTTCGAAGAGATGATGCGGCGCAATGTAGACATTATCGCGCTCCCCGCAGCATTCACGTTGCAAACCGGCAAGGATCACTGGGAGGTGCTTTGCAGGGCGCGGGCGATTGAAACGCAAACATATTTTCTCGCGCCTGGCCAGACCGGCACCCATCTGATCAACGGCGAACGCCGCATGACGTACGGCCACTCGCTGGTTTGCGATCCTTGGGGGCATGTGGTGGCCAAGGCATCCGATGGCGTGGGGTTTGTGTCCGCCCGGCTCGAGCGCGCCCAGATTGCCCGGGCCAGATCGCTGATCCCCATGCACGCAATTCAGGAGGCGTCATGTACACGCTGAGGGAGATGCCGCCGCCGCTTCCCGCCGAACTGGCCGAGCTGCTGTCGCGGGTCGAAACCGCGACGGTGGGCCATTGGCATCTGTACGGTTTCATGGATCCGGGGGTGCAGCCTATGCTTCCCCGAAAACGCGTCGTTGGCACTGCCGTGACGGTCGCGATCCCGGGTGCCGATTCCACCCTTCTGCATCACGCCACAGGGCTGTTGCGCCCCGGCGATATCGTCGTGGTCGACCGTATGGGTGATCAGCGGCATGCCTGTTGGGGCGGTGGTGTCACCATTGCGGCCAAGGCCGCCGGTGCGCTCGCCGGCGTGGTAGACGGGCCTTGCACCGATCTACCCGAAATCCAGGAGTCGGATTTCCCGGTATGGTCGCGCGGTATCTCGCCCATTACAACGCGTCTCTACAATCTTGGCGGCGGTTTGAATATTCCGGTTTCCTGCGGTGGCGTACCGGTGTTGCCCGGCGATGTCGTGCTGGCCGATGAGAGCGGCGTGCTGGTGTTGCGCCGCGACGAAGCCGAGGCAATCGCCCGCGAAGCGCTGCGGCGCCAGGCAAACGGCGCCGAACGTGAAGCTGCCGTGCGGGCCGGCGCGAAACTCGGTGAGCTCAGCGGCGCCAGCGCAAAGATACGCTCGGCGATGTCCGCCGGGAGGTGACGAACGCCCTCATACAAAGACGACATTCAGAACGAAAAGGCTCGCCAATTACGCATGCCGCTCCCGATTGAAGTACGGGCGCGGCATGCGTTTTTGAGCCGTCGTCAGGGCAACAAATAGATTGGTTTACGCTGCAAAGAAAAATAATCCTGCTGGAACTTTATATGTGGAAAATAATTTCGCCTGCGCTGTGTTGGTGATCAATATTGGTAATTAATTTTCCTTCGCCTCTTGCTATTCTGTTTTCATCGATTAAGAACGGAGAAAAAAATGATCGAGATTGGAAACGAGGATGTGGAGACGTCGTCGTTGCTGCGAGGGCTCGTGGAACGAGTGGAGGCGGCATGTATGGGGGCGGTGGCAAGTTTGCCGGCGGAAGTTGGCGGCGCGTTGATTGAATGCAGTGCGGCGGGATCGCTGCTGCGGCCCGAGCATCGTATAGGCTCTGCGTCGTCGTATACCAGGCATATTCTGCATGCCGATCCGAAAGGGCGGTTCGCCATCGTTGCGCTGGTATGGCAGCCAGGGCAGTACACGTTGGTGCACGGGCACTACACCTGGTGCGCCTATTGTGTTGTTCAAGGCAGCCTGCAGGAAGAGCTGTATGCATATGATCGCGTTACGCAGCAAGCGCAGCTCACACGAACGGTTGATCGTTCAGTCGGCGCGTGTGGCTACGGCCACGGTGGAACAGAGCAAATACATAGGCTGGGCAACGGGGGCAATGAACCTGCGGTGTCTATACATATATACGGCGTGGACGGGGAACGCGTGTCGACGCATGTAAACAGGCTTGTCAAAGCCGCATAAGGCCGTCCATCCGCCTACGTGACGGCGGTGTCTAACTGGCAGGTAATCAAGGGCCGCGAAGAAAGGCTCGGGAATAGGCTGTACGTCCGATTCGAACAATTACAACTCACAGCAATCAACAATCGAGGAGTCAAGAAAGTGAATAGATATACGCGTCTAATTCGATATGCAGGCTTTGCCTGTGCGATGGGCTTTTTGGCCGCGCCGGCCTGGGCCCAAAATTTCCCCGAAAGCAGTCGTCCGATAAAAATTGTTGTGCCGTACACCGCTGGCGGCTCCTCGGACTACGTGGCGCGTACGCTTGCCGCCAAGATGTCCGAAAACATGAAACACACGGTCATGGTGGAAAACCGCCCCGGCGGCAGCACTGTTATTGCGGCAGATGCCGTGGCCAAGTCCAAACCGGATGGCTACACCATGTTGCTGCTTGGTGAGTTGACCCACGCATCCCTGACATCGTTGAACAAAGAGCTTCCGTTTGACCCTTTGAAGTCTTTTGCGCCGATCACCAACATCGTTGAGTCACCGCTGGTAGTGGTCGTGCATCCTACTGTACCTGCCAAGACCCTGAAAGAGTTCATCGCATACACGAAAGGAAACTCCGGGAGCGTCAACTATGGCTCCGCTGGTCTGGGTAACACGCTGCATCTCGCTGGGGAGTCTTTCCAGACCGCCACTGGCGTCAATATGACGCACGTGCCATACAAGGGGGCGTCTCAGGCTGTCGTGGATCTTCTGGCCGGCCGCATACAAGTCATGTTCGACTTGCCCCAAACGCCGTTGCCCAACATCAAAGAAGGCAAGCTCAGGGCGCTGGCGATCACCGGATCGAAGCGCCTGGATGCGCTGCCCGACGTGCCTACTACCGCCGAGGCTGGTGTGTCTGAATATACCTTCACGACTCGAATCGGCCTGGCGGCGCCGGCCAATACACCGGATGGCGTAATGAAGGTGCTCTACACCGAGATCGTCAAAGCGCTTCAGGATCCGAAGGTAAAGCAGGAGCTTGCGAATAAATCAATGTTTGTGTTGACGAGCGAATCATCCGGCGCGTTCAAAGCAACATTGGAGAAAAGCATACAGCAGGTGACTGACATTCTGACGAAGGCCGGCGTGAAAGCGGACTGATCGCGTGGAGTCCGAGCGATCGAGAAATTAATAGTTCATGTCTTGACGTATTTACGAGGAGATGCAGTGAATAAGAAAGCGAGATTTATGGCAGCAGTCAACGGCGGCCCCGTTGATAGGCCGCCCGTAACAGCATGGGTGCATTTTCTGTCCGATCATCTGGATAGCACCCGCGTCGCGGATTTACATCTGCAATTTATGGATGCGTACGATTGGGATATCCTGAAAGTCATGAATGACTATCGCTATCCTGTCCCGGAGGGCGTGGATACGCTGGAGTCACCTGAGGACTTCCGCAAGTTCACACGACTGAGCATGGATGAGCCTTGTTTTGCGATGCAATTGGACTGCTTGCGCCAATTGCGCAGCAAGCTTGGCCCCGATGTGCCTATCCTGGAAACCGGATTCGAGCCTTATCAGCAGATTGTTCGCAACGTTGGGTTTGATCAGGCGGAGAACCTGCTCTCGCATAAATCCGCAGTGCTGCCGGCACTCGAAGCTGTGACAGAGACCATGTGCGATTACGTAAGAGCTGCCCGCGATGCGGGTGCCGATGGACTTTTCCTGTCGATCAACGGTGCGATCCCGGAAGGCATGGCGCGCGGCGTTTCCAGCGAGCAGCATGAATATTTCCAGAAGCCGTACACGCTGGAGGTACTGAAAGCGGCAGAAGGGATGGTGCGAGTGCTGCACGTCCATGGCAACAACTTGCAGATGGATCGCATCAAAGACTATCCCTACGAGGTATTGAGCGTATCAGACAGGCTAGGCGGCAACCCCAGCTTGGCTGACCTCAGGAAAATGACGGACAAGTGCATTATGGGTGGACTGGATGAAACGCACATCCAGGAACGTTGCCTGCCCGAGCTGGCCCGCGAGATTGATGACGCCATAACGCAGGCGGGGCGTGAGAAATTCATTCTTGCACCCGGCTGCACGATCCCTTCCTTCAGCCCCCAGCGCAATCTGGCCTTCGTCAGAGAATACAGCAAGACTGTTTAGCTGTAGCAAGGACGCGGCCTCGCCTGCCAAGCGGCTCGCCGAGCGCTGGTTGGCGAGGCGCCCGCCCCGGCTGATCGGCGGCGGGGCGAAGCGCGCATGTTTGCGATCAGCGATTTAACTGTCGAAGCAAGGCGCTTGCGACCGCATCGGCATCCATCTTGAACGTTTTCAACAGATAGGGTGTGGTGCCACCATATGCAAACGTATCGCGCAGCCCGATTCGCTCAAACTTTACGCGTGTGCCATCCTCAGCCAGCATCTCCGCAACGGCTGAGCCCAGGCCGCCTATGATGGAGTGATTCTCAACGGTGAGCACGGCGGGTACGCTGCGCGCAAGGCCGATGATTTGTGTGTTGATGGGCTTGAGGCTGGAAACAGCGCACACTGCCACTTGTATGCCTTGCAGAGCAAGCGACTCTGCCGCTTTCTCTGCGATCGGAACCATGAGGCCGCTAGCGAGCAATAAACCGTCCGCTCCGCTGCGAAGCAACGTCAGGCCATCCTTGGGCGCCGGGTAGGCACGACCCTCGGCTGCGGGGTTTGCGCGCGCGAGGCGCAGGTATACCGGCCCTTCAATACGCAACGCCTCCTCTACGGCCTCGGCTATCTGGCCCGGTGCGGGCTCCAGGATATGCACATTGGGCAGGGCGCGCATGAGTGCGACGTCGTCTATGGCCTGGTGGCTCACGCCAAGCAGCGTATCCACGCCGGGAATGAAGCCGACGATTTTTGCGTTCAGGTTCGGGTAGGCCAGCTGCATCGCAATCTGGTCATAGCTGCGGCGGGTTGCGAAGACGCTGAACGTATGGATGAAGGGGATCAACCCGCAACGCGCCATCCCTCCCGCCATACCCGCCATGTTTGCTTCGGCGATGCCCACTTGGAAGAAACGGTCTGGAAATGCCTGGCGCAGCAACCCTGTTTCGGTTGGTCCGGTCAGGTCGGCGGTAAGCGCCACGATACGCGTGTCGCGTCGCGCTGCCGTCAACAGTGCCTGGCCGTATATCTGGCTGGATGCCGTATCGCCACTGCGATTAGTGAAATCTTGAACTTCTAGAAGCTCGTTGTTCGTGGCCATATGATCAACCCTCCGCGCCCGAAAGTTCGTTCAGTGCCTGCATCGCTGTGCTTGGAGGCAGCCTCAGGTTATGGCCCAGTATGCCTTCGAGCGATGGTGCACCTTTGCCTACCAGCGTGCGTGCAATGATGCAGTGTGGCATGCCCTTCATCGTTCGCGCGGTATCGAGCGCGCGCTGTATCGCGGGGATGTCGTGCCCATCGATATCCTGGGTATGCCAGCGAAAGGCCTGCCATTTGTCGGCCAGCGGCTCGTTCGGCTGTACCGCGTTGACGTGTCCTTCAACTTGCATGTCGTTGGCGTCGATGATGAGACATAGATTGTCGAGTTGCCAGTTGCCAGCCGCTGTGGCGGCCTCCCACACCTGCCCCTCTTGTAGCTCGCCATCGCCGAGCATGACGTAGACGCGGCTGTCACTGCCGCGTTGCTTGAGCGCTGCGGCCATGCCTGCCCCTACAGACAGCCCCTGCCCCAATGATCCGCAGGTGGCTTCGATCACCGAGCCCAGTCGTTCCGATGCGTTGATCTCCAGGGGAGAGCCATCTTCGCAATAGGTGTCGAGTAATGTGGTGTCGATGAGGCCGCGGGCGGCGAGCGTGGCATAGAAAACCGCCGTATTGTGCGCCGTGGAAAGGATAAAGCGATCTCTCCCGGGCCAGTTTGCATCCTCGGCGCGCAGCCGTAGTTCTGAAAAATACAGAACCGTGAATAGATCGGCGGCCCCCAGGCCCTGCTGTACATAGCCTTGCCCTGTTCGTGCCACCATGCGCACCACTTGTTTGCGCAGCGCAAGCGCGATGCCCGCGAGTGCTTCAGGCGCCCTTGTCGGGGAATGGGACAGCTTGGCGGTTGCGAAAGACGTATGCATGGCAGATGCCCTTTTCAGTTCTTTTATTGCCTGGCAACGACACCGAACGCGTGGTCGGTGACTTGCAGCGCGTGGTCGATGTCCTGTTCGGTATGGGCCAGACACAGAAACATATTGTGGCGGGGATGTAGATAGACCCCTTGCCTGATGGTTTCAGACGTAAACACGCTGCCTTTGGAAAAATCCGCATCATCGTCGAACAGAATAAGCGGCATCTGGGCTGGACCAGTCTGGGTTATCGCCACGCCATGCCGAACGGCTTGTTGTGCCAGGCCGGCGCGCAAGCGCATGCCCATGCTTTCCATGTGCTCGACGGCTTGATTCTGCTCTAGTACATCCAGCGTCGCCAGCGCGGCCGCCATTGCTACACCGCCCATCCAGAAAGATCCCGTGATATAGATTCGCTGAGCTGCGCTGCGGAATTTATCGTTGCCCGTGACGGCCGCCAATGCATATCCGTTGGCAATGGCTTTGCTCCAGGCGCATAGATCAGGACGTACGCCCAGTGCCTCCCAACTGCCGTGCAAGGACAATCGGAAGCCGGCACGCACTTCGTCCAGTACCAGGGCGGCGCCTTTGGCGTCGCACAGCGCACGCGCAGCTTGAGCAAAAGCCGGATCGGGCAGTGCCTGCGGTTTGCCCAGATCATGCCTGAAAGCAGGCAACAGAATGGCGGCGAAGTCGTCGCCCGCCTCATGGACGGCCTGCTCCAGGCTCGGGATATCGTTGAATGAAAAGTAGATGAGATGAGCGCGGTCTTCTTCGGTAACCCCGGCAACTGAGGGGGTGCACCAAGGCGCCGCACCGTGATAGGCGCCGCGGCACAGCAGAATCTTGCGTTTGCCGGTGCCTGCGCGGGCCAGCGTCAACGCAGCTGTCGTGGCATCGGTGCCGTTTTTCTGGAACATGGCCCAGTCTGCATGCGGCAACAGCTCAACCAGCCGTTCCGCCAACTCGACGAGTCTGGCCGTAGGGCCATTGAGGCAGTCGCCCTGCAAGGCTTGCCTGTGTGCTGCTTCGTCAATGAGCGGATGGCGGTGGCCGGCAATAACGGGGCCCCAGCTACACATGAAGTCGATATATTCGCGCCCGTCGGCATCCCACACTCGGCAGCCTTGCGCGCGTTCGAAAAACTGCGGATAGCCCCGCGGCAGCGACAACGCGTTGAGGTGGCCATACATGCCGCCGGGAATGACGGACTGGGCGCGTCTGCGCAGCGCGGCGTCGGTATGCACACGATGGTCGGGTTGAAGCGCTACCCGGGTGTTAGCGGCCATGCTAGGTTCTCCTGACTATCTTGTGTGTGATTCAGGCGCGGAGCAGATAGGATTATCTTGATACATGATATATGATGATTTACAGCCAAGTAAAGCGGATGTGTGTCTGCATAACGACGAAGCTGAAAGTATGCGAAACGTGTCGCTAGCTTGTGCGACGCTGTGTTGTCTGCTGCGGCGGCCCGGTATTGTCTATGTACTCACGCCTCAGGCTTGCGCTGTTTTGGCGATCTGCCTGCGGATTTTTTTATGGGCTCGGCCGGCAGCGTGTCGAGCTTTTTGAGGTGTTCGACAAACTTGCTGCCGCCTTCGATCAGGTCTTGCTCCACCGCGTGCCGCAGTGCCAGGGCGTCGCCGTCGCGCAGTGCCTTGATGACGCGCATGTGCTGATGCTCGCCCGCATAGGTGGGATGGCCGTTGGGATACAGATGATTGAGGAGTGGGCCCGCCTGAATCCAGAGGCGTTCGAGGATCTCGGTGAGTTGCGGCATGCCGGAGCGCCGATAAAGGGAAAAATGGAAATCGAAGTTCGACTGCAACGCTTGCGGGTAGTCTTTTTCTTCTTCTGCACGGATCAGCGTGCTGTGAATACGCATCAGCTCATCAATGAACGCTGCGTCGATGTGCGCCAGTGCCTCGGTGGCGGCGAGCGGCTCCAGGATTAGGCGCAACCGGCGGATTTCCATGTATTCCGCAAGGCTGAGATTGCGCGTCAGGAAATAGTAGCCGGCTTTCATTTCGATGGCGCCGTCGTTGGTGAGCAGCAGCATGGCCTCGCGCACCGGTGTTTCGCTGACGCCAAGCTGCGTCGCCAAGTCGCGGATCTTGATGCGTTCGCCAGGCTGGAAGCGGCCCGACATGAGCCTGTCGCGCAGTGTTCGGTACACCTGGCCCGTAAGGCTGGTGCGGACAATATCGGAGGTAGTGGATGCCATGGTTCTATGCGTTGCGCCGGGTTGCGGCCATTGTAGAAAAACTCTCCACCCTTTCGGTTGCTGACCTAGTAGAACTACTGATATGGCGCGTCTCAAAGCTAAATATATTATATATCGTGTTTAACGCAGTCATTTCATCCAAGCGGGTGAGATCGGGAGGGCGGTAATGTCGTTCGACGTGGAAATCCTGCGTGACCGTTGGGGAGTACCGCATGTCCGAGCCGGCAGTATGGAGGCCGTTTTTTACGGCAATGGCTATGTACATGCGCAAGACCGCCTGTGGCAGATGGATGCAGCGCGCAGGCGTGCGATAGGCCGTTATGCAGAGTGGGTAGGCGCCGCGGGTGTAGCGGGCGACGTCCTGGCGCGTCGGCTCGGAGTGATGCAGGCATCTCAGCGAGACTACGCTCGGCTGTCGCCGGAAACGTGCCGTATGCTCGACTGCTACACGCGCGGCGTCAATGATGCGATGGCTCAACTTGCATTGCCTGTGGAGTACGAGCTTCTGGAAGAAAAGCCAGAACCCTGGGAGCCCTGGCATTGCGTGGCCGTCATGCGTCAGCGTGGCCTGCTGATGGGTTCGCTTTGGTTCAAGCTGTGGCGCGCGGCGGCGCTGCGAACCATAGGACCGGATTGCATCTCTCTGCTGCGTTACGACGATGGCGGACGCGAACGCTTCGTGGCGCCCCAGACCGACAGCGATGCTGCGCGCTGGGTAGCTGCATTGCGCGATCTTGGCCCCGCTGTCGAAGCCTTGCTGGCGGCCGGCGCGCCGCTCGATGCGACAATAGCGGGGTCGAACAATTGGGCGCTGGCGGGGGCGCGGACATACAGCGGTAAACCTCTGGTTGCGGGCGACCCTCATCGGGTGTTTGAAGTGCCAAGCATGTATGCGCAGCTTCATCTTAGCTGCGATGTGTTCGATGCCATCGGATTCTCGGTGCCCGGCGTGCCGGCGTTTCCGCATTTCTGCCATACAGAGCAAGTGGCTTGGTGTGTTACGCATGCCTTCGCGGATATACATGACCTGTATCTGGAACGTTTTGATACGGCAGACCCGATCCGTTATGAAACCGAAGACGGGTGGCGGCAGGCTGAGTTGAGAACCGAGGCGGTTTATGTGCGAAACGCCCAAGAGGTAAGCGTCGATGTGGTGACGACGCGCCACGGGCCGCTGATTGCAGAGCCTACAGCCTCAGGTTATGGCGTCGCTTTGCGCTCTGCGCAGCTCGACCCTGTAGATTTGTCGCTCGATTGCTTGTTGCCCATGCTGCGGGCGCGGGATGTGAATGCGTTCAATGACGCATGTCGCCCATGGGGGGTGATAGACCACAGCGTGGTCTCGGCGGATACGAGCGGACATATCAGTGTCAATGTACGTGCCAAGGTGCCCGTGCGGGATCGGCTCAATGGCTGGCTTCCGGTGCCCGGTTGGACTGGTAGGCACGAGTGGCGAGGCTACATTCCATGGGAAAGAATGCCGAGGGTGATTGACCCGGAAGATGGCAAGATCGTGACGGCCAACAACCGCATTTCGCCGGAAGAGAATGGCGACTATCTTTGCACCGACTGTCATCCTTCGACGAGAGCGCGCCGGATCTCCGAACGATTGGATGCGCTTGGCTCGGCCACTGTTGATCATATGCAGGCTGTGCTTGGTGATGTGAGCAGCGCCAGGGCACGCGAGATTGCAGCCCAGATTGCGGCGACGCCTGTGTCTGGCGAGGCGGCGCGGAAGCTGCAGGACATGTTGTCCGGGTGGGATGGCTGTATGACGCCCGACGCGCTGGCTCCGAGCGTCTACTACTTGGTACGGCAGGCGATGACGCGCATTCTTGCCAGCCGCTCTGGTCTGGATCGTGCGCGGCACGATCTATTTGCCGTAATGGCCGCGCCGGGTGTCATCCCTGTTAACCAGTTGTGGTGGACGCTGCCCGAGCTATTGCGCCGAAACGATACCAGCTTGCTGGGTGGCGCGACATGGCAGGATGTGATTGGTGAGGCGCTGGCTGATGTCGCCCAACACAAACAGCCGCTGAAACCCTGGGGGGTGTTACATCGCCCGATTTTTGCGCATCCGTTGGCCGGGGCACATCCTGAATGGCAAGAGCGGTTGGCGCTCCATTCCCATGAGGTTGCGGGCGATGGCGATTGCGTGAATGCCAACGGCGCGTATCCGTCGGGCGGGCCCAGTGCGAGCTACGGGCCGGTGGCACGATATGTTTTCGATACAGGCGATTGGGACAACAGTCGCTGGGTTGTCTTCCATGGCTCGTCGGGTATGCCCGCAAGCCCACATTACAACGATCAGAACGAAGCGTGGGCGCGGTGCGAGCTTGTGCCTGCGCCTTTTACACGGGCCGCAGTCGATGCCGCCGCCATTGCGCGAAGTGTGTTGCAGGTGCGGGATATTAAAAAGAACTGATCGTCAGCTGTCTACCAGCGCGTTGGCGCCGCGATAGCGCATGATGTCCATTCGAGAGGAAGAAAAGATGAAAATGCATAGAGAGCAAAGAACCCTGGGCATGACGGCTGTTCTGTCTATGACCGCATTGGTTGCTGCATTATCCGCCGGCTCGGTGCTTGCGCAAGAAACGCCCAAACGCGGAGGCACTCTGGTTTACGCCAGCCTTTCGGGCCCGGGTACGCTCGATCCGCAGATGGCCGCGAGCATGGTGGATCTGGAAGTGATCCACCATCTGTTCGAAGGCTTGGTGGGCATGGACGGCAAGTATGGCACGCAGCCTATGCTTGCCAAGAATGTCGCGGTCAGCGAGGACGGCAAAACCTATACATTCGTGCTGCGAGAGGGCGTCAAGTTTCACAACGGTAAGGTCATGACCTCCGAGGATGTGAAGGCGACGTTCGAGCGGTATGCGCGCATCAGCCCCAACAAGGCGGCGTTGAAGGATGTGGTGGCATACGAAACGCCGGATGCCAATACGTTCATCATCAGGCTGCGCGAGATCAATGCGGCGTTCCTGGATGTGTTGAAGACGCCGGTTTATCCGTTCGTGATTCTGCCGGCGGATCAGCGTGAGAAGGCGCCCCGCGATATCGATGTCGTCGGCACGGGCCCCTTCATGTTGAGCGAATGGCGTAAAGACAGCCATCTGATCATCAAGCGTTTTGACGGCTACGTGGCGGATGAAAAGTCCAGTGGGCCCGATGGCTTTACCGGCAAGCGAACGGTATACGTCGATGCGGTGCGCTTCAATTTTGTCCCTGAAGCGAACGCGCGCTTGGCTGCGATGCAGACGGGTGAGGCGGCTTTCACCGCATCGATTCCACCCGAGCTCACAAGACGCATCGCGGGGCAGAAACACCTTGAAAAGGTCACGATCTACCCCTATTGCCAGCAGTATCTGATCGTGCATTCACAACAGCCGCCAACGGACAATACGTTGGTGCGGCAGGCAATACGCACGGCGGTTGATGTGGACGACATCATGAAAGTTGTGGGAGAGGCGCGCAAGAATCATTCCATGGTGTATCCGGAAGGCGCCTACTATGGCGGGGATATCACGGCAGGGCGATACGACCAACACGATCCGAAGAGGGCACGGGAGCTGCTGGCGACGGCAGGCTACACGGACCAGCCCATTGTGCTGCAGACAAACAGTAATTATGACTACATGCGCAATGCCATACTGGTGCTGTCCGAGCAGCTCAAGGCGGCCGGCATGAACGTCAAGATTGACGTCACAGACTGGACCACTAATGCATCGAATATGCAGACGGGAAAAGGAAACTGGAACGTCTCGACCACCAGTTTCTGTTCGAATCCAATTCTGGGCCCACAGCAGTGGCAGGGGATGATCTACAACTTCCCGCACGTCAAGAACGACACCGTGCTGGACGATTCCTATAAGAAGTTCTATTCGTCTCCCAAGCTGGAAGATCGCAAGGACGCCTGGCTGACCATCGAGCAACGCGTGTTGGACGAGGCGTACATGATCAAAGTGGCGGATCGCGGAAATGTACAGGTCGTCAATACACGCAAGGTTGGCGGGTTCACGCCCTACTACATGAACCATTTCTGGAATGTGTGGTTGCGGTAGAGCCGTGTTGATGCGTCATGAATAAATTCATTTTCCGTTTTGCGCAAGCGCTGCCTGTCATGCTGATCGTGGCGGTGCTGACCTTCTTCTTGATGCACTTGCTTCCGGGCGATCCCGCAGTGATTATTGCGGGTGACCAGGCCAGCCCCGAGGCAATCGAGGAAGTGCGCCGTGCGCTTGGCCTGCACAAGCCGGTGGCCGAACAGCTCTGGCTGTGGATGGTTCATTTGTTTCAAGGCAACTTCGGCGATTCGCTGATTCTGCATCAGCCTGTATTGGAGGCGGTCGTGGAGCGCTTGCCAGTGACGTTATCGCTGGCGGCTGTTGCGTTCGTAATTACCGTCCCGATAGGTATTGGGCTGGGCATGATTGCCGCATACTGGCGCGACTCCTGGTTTGATTCCGCAGTCATGGGGTTCGCGCTGCTTGGGGTCTCTGTTCCCAACTTCTGGATCGCGACGTTGTCCGTCATTCTGTTCAGCGTGAATCTGGGCTGGCTGCCGTCGGCGGGCTATGTCCCGCTGTCGGACGGGTTCTGGCAGTGGCTTGCTGCGTTGGTTCAGCCGGCTATGGTGCTGGCTTTGTTTCAGATCGGCTATCTGGCCCGCATGACACGTTCCGAGATGCTTGAAATCCTGGATCAGGATTTCGTACGTACGGCCCGCGCTAAAGGCGTATCGGAGTTCAAGACGGTCGGCAAGCACGCATTTCGCAATACGCTGGTTTCGGTGGTTACGGTAAGTGGGTACATCTTGAGTCTGATGGTAGGCGGCTCTGTCGTGGTGGAGCAGGTGTTTGCCCTGCCGGGCATTGGTCGGCTATTGGTTCAGGCGATTCTGGCACGTGATTATCCAACCGTGCAGGGCACTATGTTGCTGCTGGGATTTGCCTTCGTCCTGATCAACGTCATGATCGACATTCTTTACACCTATATCGATCCCAGGGTGCGCTATGACTGAGATGGTTGCCGAGTTGAAAGCCGCTGCAACGGTGCCGCCGCGTTCCGCAAGATCTGTTGTGGTGCGCAGGCTTTGGCGGCATCGTTCCTTTCGTGTCGGCGCGCTTATTTTTATGCTGATCGCGGCCAGCGCGTTACTGGCGCCATTCATTACCTCGGGTGATCCGATGGCCATGAAGATGGCGGATCGCTTCCATGCTCCCTCGTGGGAGTATCCCTTCGGAGCGGACATGTATGGCCGAGACGTGTTCACCCGGGTTCTATATGGCGCGCGGATGTCGCTGTGGATAGGGCTTTCGGTGTCGGTGTTGGCAGCGATCGGAGGGGCGTTGATCGGGATGGTCGCGGGCTATTTTTCGCGGCTGGATTCATTATTGATGCGCGTCATGGATGCTCTGCTGGCATTTCCCGCTATTCTGCTGGCAATAGGCATCAATGCGGTATTGGGGCCGCAGATTCATAGCGTGATCATCGCGCTGGCAAGCGCATATGTTCCGCGTACCGCCCGTATTGTGCGTGCGTCGGTGCTGGTGATTCGGCGCATGGATTATGTGGATGCCGCCCGTATCAGCGGTGCTGGTGCGTGGCGGATCATCTCCCGGCACATCTTTCCAAACACATTGGCGCCGCTCCTGGTGACACTGACGTTTATTTTCGCTTACGCGATACTGGCCGAGGCAACCTTGAGCTTTCTAGGCATAGGCCCCCCACCGCCTTTCCCCAGTTGGGGAAACATTATTTCGGAGGGACGGGATTATGCCATCGAGGCATGGTGGATCATGTTGTTTCCCGGGTTAGCCATCAGCCTTGCCGCATTTGGCATCAATCTATTGGGCGACGGCTTGCGCGACGTGCTGGATCCGCGGCTCAA
Organism: Pusillimonas sp. TS35; assembly: GCF_009857885.1. Lineage (GTDB taxonomy): Bacteria > Pseudomonadota > Gammaproteobacteria > Burkholderiales > Burkholderiaceae_B > Allopusillimonas > Allopusillimonas lactea. The sequence goes on from NZ_WWER01000006.1 coordinate 99,423, forward strand.
AGTGGAGGGGGGTTGATGGAGACGCCATTGCTGGAGGTCGTAGGCCTGAATGTCGATTTTCGAGGAGACTCGGGCTGGACGCGTGCCGTAAGCGATGTCAGTTTCTCATTGGGGCGCCATCGTTCATTGGGGCTGGTGGGTGAATCGGGCAGCGGCAAGAGTGTGTGCGCCCTGTCCATCTTGCGGCTGCACCATAAACGCATGGCGCGTATGCCGGGCGCCGAAATCCGCTTCGAAGGCCGCGATCTGCTCGCCATGCCTGAGCGCGAGCTTCGCCAGGTGAGGGGTGCGGAGATCGCTATGATCTTCCAGGATCCCATGACTTCCTTGAATCCAGTGCTGACCATCGCGGATCAGATTGGCGAAACCCTGCGTATACATCAAGGGCTGGGCGGTGCGGCCGCGCGACGTCGGGCGGAGGCGCTGCTGGATATGGTTCGCATACCGGATGCCCGGCGCAGGCTGGATGAGTATCCGCACCGTTTGTCGGGCGGGATGCGGCAGCGCGTCATGATCGCCATGGCAATCGCATGCAGGCCAAAGTTGTTGATTGCCGACGAACCGACAACCGCATTGGATGTCACCATACAAGCGCAGATTATGCAGTTGCTGCGGGAGCTCCAGGAAGAGATAGGCATGTCGGTCATACTTATTTCGCACGATCTTGGGCTGGTTGCCGAGTTCGCAGAGCGTGTGGTCGTGATGTATGCCGGACAGGTGGTTGAGCAGGCGGATGCAAGGGCGCTGTTCGATCTGCCCATGCATCCTTATACCGAAGGCCTGCTCAAAGCTATTCCAGATCTGGAGAATGAGCGCGAGCGTTTGCTGGCTATTCCAGGGAGTATTCCCGCGCCGGGAGCGTGGCCGAACGGGTGCCGTTTCGGTGCGCGCTGCGCATTTGTGCAGCCCGCCTGTATCGCGCAAGCGGTCCCTATTGTTTCCATGCCAGAGGGCAGGGCACTGCGTTGCCCGCCACGTCAACGCATGTTGGAGGCAGTATGCTGAATGCGCCGATTGTGGAGGTTTCCAGGCTGACGCGAGATTTCGAGCTTGCCCGCCGCAAAGGTGAGGCCACGCTGCGAGCGGTGAATGATGTCAGCTTCGATATCAAGCCTGGAGAAACGGTGGGGCTGGTGGGCGAGTCCGGTTCGGGAAAATCGACAATAGGCCGGATGGTGATCGGTTTGCTGCCGCCCTCCGCAGGTGAAATTCGTCTGTTCGGGCAGGCGATCACCGGGCCTGATGGGCGTGAAAATCTCGCGACAGTCCGAAAACGTGTGCAGTTCGTATTCCAGGATCCGTATTCCTCATTGAATCCGCGTATGCGTGTCGGTGATGCTGTTGCTGAGCCATTGGATATTGCGGGAGGCATTTCACGCAGCGCGCGTCGGGAGCGTGTGGCGGAATTGTTCGAGATGGTGGGGCTGCCATCCGCGTTTATCTCTCGTTTTCCGCATGAATTTTCAGGCGGGCAGCGGCAGCGTGTAGTGATTGCGCGCGCCTTGGCGCTGAATCCGAGTTTTGTGGTTTGCGACGAGGCGGTTTCCTCCTTGGATGTTTCCATGCAGGCGCAAATTGTGAATCTCCTGATGGATCTTCAACAGGCCCTGGGCGTGAGCTATCTGTTCATTGCCCATGACCTTGCAGTGGTCAAGACGATATCGCACCGCGTTGCAGTGCTTTACGCGGGAGAGGTCGTAGAGTTTGGTGAAAAACGTCGTATTTATTCGTCGCCGCGCCATCCCTATACCGAAGCGCTGCTTCACGCAGTGCCGCGGCCTGTGGTGGGTCGCCAGCGGCCCGTCCCCATAAAAGGCGAGTTGCTGAGTGCACTGAACCGGCCGGTCGGGTGTAGCCTGAGTCCGCGATGCCCGCGCGTCATGGAACGCTGCTATCGGGAGAAGCCACTGCTGCGTGAGGTGGAGCAAGGCTGGCATGTGGCCTGTCATTTACATGATCAAGGGGTGTCCGCATGATTGATGAAATTCCTGATTCTCGCCCCGAATTTGGCACCATCAATCAGCGCCCGCGACAGACTGGTGTCATGCATCCGGATGATGGCTGGCATTTGTCTCATTGGTATGAGGCGCCGCGCGAGAATGCTTCCTTGCCTGAGGTCTATGTATATACGGACGAGATCTCGTACGAGGCAGGTGAGGAAGTATGTTTTCATGCGTCGAGCAACGCATCCTCGTGGACACTTGAGATCTGGCTGGACGGCGCCGATCCTGTACGTGTCCATAAAGCCGGCGCCATTGCGGGTGTTTTCTCACCCATGCCAGAACGCGCCTATCGCGAGGGCTGCGGTTGGCCGGTGGCCTACCGATGGCGCATCCCTGATGATGCGAGATCCGGTTTTTATCGGGTTGCTTCCTGGTGCGAGCGAGAGGACGGATCGCGCTTTCTACAGCACCACTTTTTCGTCGTGCGCCCGCAGTCGGGCGTCGCCCAGCAGCACGGCAGGTTTCTACTTCTGCTGTGTACCGCCACATGGATGGCCTATAACGACTGGGGAGGCGCCAATGCATACGACGGCATTGATGGACCGCAAGCAAACCAGTTCTCGCCCGTGCTGAGCTATCAGCGTCCCTGGACGCGAGGGCTGGTGTGGCTGCCGCCGGGGGCGCCTCGCCTCTGCGACCCGCTTCCTCGGGCACCCTGGGAAGCGCCCAGGTACCCGACCAAGGAGTGGGCCTATACCAATGGCTTTGCACAGTATTTCGCGTCCGCGGGTTGGGCGCAGTTCGAGCGGCATTTCGTCGTGTGGGCGCAGCGTGCGGGCTATGATTTCGACATCATGACGCAGACTGATCTGCATTATCGTCCCGAGCTGCTTGATGCTTATGGGACAGTGGTTATTGCGGGCCACGATGAATACTGGACGCGAGACATGCGGCTGAGCATCGAGCGTTTCGTCGAGCAAGGTGGCCATGTCGCACGTTTTGCGGGTAATTTTCTATGGCAGATCCGCATGGAAGAGCAGGGTCGGCGACAGGTCTGCTACAAGGCGCGTGCGCGGCAGGAAGATCCGGTTGCAGGTGGGCCGGACAAGGCGTTATTGACGGGTGCCTGGGAATCGTTGGCGGTCGGCTGGCCGGGCGCGACCACGTTCGGGGTGAATGGCATGCGGGGTGTCTACTCGTCCTGGGGCGGGTTTGCACCGCGTGCAAGCAGAGGCTTTACGGTTTATCGGCCGCGGCACTGGGCGTTTCAGGGGCTGGATGTGCACTATGGCGACGTCATGGGTGCCCAAGCGGGTATATTCGCCTACGAGGTCGATGGGCTGGAATACACCTTCCGTCATGGTCTTCCATTTCCCACGCACGAAGATGGTGCCCCCGAAAGTGTGGAAATCCTCGCCATGTCTCCTGCTCTGTATGCCGAAGAGATGCACGACGGCGAGGGGTTTCGCTACTACTTGAAAGACAGTGGCCTGGCGCGCAAGGCGGAAGCCTTGAGTGGAGACAGTAGCGCTGAAGCCATCGCGCGACATCAATACGGATCCGGCATGATCGTTTCAATGGTGCGCGGCCAGGGCGAAGTGTTTACGGCAGGCAGCTGTGAATGGGTGATGGGCCTCGTCAAAGGTTGTTACTACACAGAGGGTGTAACGCGCAACGTGTTGGATCGATTCCTCGGAGCCAGCACGCGTCCGTAGGCGTAGGCACTGCACAAGGGTGGCCGCTCACCCTTAACGTGTGTGCTTACTGCGCATTCGAATCGCTGACAGCCCCATTACCTATCAATGCTTTAATTTCTTTCTCTCCATACCCCAGCTTCCGCAAAGTCTCCGCACTATGCTGGCCCAGTAATGGCGCTGGCCGTGGCGTGGCGGCGGGCGGTGTGTCGGCGTTACCGAATTTCACTAGCCGCGCCACGCCGTGGTAAGGGCCTGCTGTTGGGTGTTCGAAGCGGGCAATGAAGCCTTGCTGTTTGACTTGAGCATCGTCGAACATGTCTTCGACGCGGCGTACTGCGGAGCAGGGTACCTGTGTGCCGAACAAGGTTTCCCATTCGCTTGCGGTTCTGGCCCGCAGGGCAGCGCGAAGGATCGGGACGATTTCGTCGGCGCGCTCCGCTCGTTTGCGCACGCTGTCATAGCGCGCGTCGTTGGCCAGTTCGGGCAGGCCGGCCAACGTGCACAGTGACTGCCAGAAGTGGGGTGTATTGGCAGAGAGATAGAGATGCCCCTGTTTGGTGGGATGGATGCCGGTGATCCCGCCCGAACGCATATCGCGGTTCACGTCGGGGGGCTCGCCATCGGCGTAGACAAGGCGGGCCGATTGCATGGCGAGGGCGCTGCCGAGCAGCGAAACGTGAATCTCCTGGCCTGTCCCGGTGTGCTCTCGCTGGTAGAGCGCCGCGCTGACACTTGCGCTGAGCATGGAGGCGGCATAGTAGTCGACGGCCGAGCCGTAGACGATCTCAGGGGCCTCGGGCGTGCCTTGCGAGGCGCAGATGCCGGTGCGCGCCTGCAGTACTTGATCGTAGCCAGCCATATCGGCCAAAGGGCCAGTGGCGCCATAGCCGGTGACAGCGCAATAGATCAGCCTGGGATTGATGGTGCGCAGTGTTGGATAGTCTATACGCAGCCGCGGGGGTACGCTGGGCCGGAAGTTGTGTACCAGGATATCGGCCTGCGCGACAAGCTTCACCAGCACTGCATAGCCGTCGGGGTGTTTCAGGTCCAGGCACAGCCCGGTTTTGCCACGATTAACGCCCAGGAAGGCACGGCTTTCCGAAGGCAGGGTGGATGGGTAGCGGCGCAGGTTGTCGCCATCGGGCGGCTCGATCTTGATGACGTCAGCCCCCATGTCGGCCAGCAGCGCACATCCGTAGGGGCCGGCGATGTAGGCGCTGAGATCAAGCACTTTGATGCCCGAAAGCGGGGCTGGATGGGAGGTGTTCTGCTGCATGGCGTACCTGGTTTTCGCGGGCTATTGCGGGCTATTTTGGGCCGTCGCATCGGCCCGTGATATGGATCATGAAAGTGCGTGAATAACGGGCTTACTTCTGCGTTGTGATGTTCGCTTCGGCGGCGACCTTCTTCCAGTGAGCGATGTCGCTCCGGATCATTTTCTGATATTCGCTTGCGCTGCCGGTGGCGTATTCCGCGCCTTCGCGCACGAAGAAGTTTTTCATCTCGGGCGTGGTAACGATATGCTGGACCGTCTTATTGAGTTTTTCGACAATGGCATCGGGCGTGCCGGCGGGCGCGAGAATGCCCCACCAAAGGTTGAACTCATAACCCGGAACGGCTTTGGCAGCGGGCGGCAGTTCGGGAGCGATAGGGCTGGTTTCACGACTTGTGATCGCAATGGGGCGGGCCTTGCCGGTGGACAGGGCCGGCAGGATAGATGGGCCGCTGGCTACCAGCACGTCGACCTGGTCGCCCATCAACGCTGCGGCTGCTGGGCCCATACCGCGGTAAGGCACGTGCGTCATTTTGATGCCTGCCGCAGTGTTGAGCATTTCGGTGGCGAACTGGTTGCTGCTGCCTGGGCCCGAGCTGGAATAATTGATGGCGCCCGGTTGCCTCTTGGCCAAGGCGATCAAATCAGGCAGTGTCTTGACGGGCAGGCCGTTGCGCACCGCCACGATAAAAGGGCCTTTGGCCATCAGGGCCACGCCTTTGAAATCTTTCTCGGCGTCGAAGGGTAGGTTGTCCTGTATGGCGGCGTTCGTGGTGAAGCTCGACGATACGGCCACCAGCGTGTAGCCGTCCGGCGCGCTGCGCGCCACTTGTGCGGCGCCGATGCTGCCGCCCGCGCCGCCTTTGTTGACGATCACGACGGATGTGTTCAACGCTTGGCCCAGTTTGTCGCCCACTGCGCGTGCAAACGAATCATTGGAACCGCCGGGCGGGTAGGGAACCACCAGCGTGATGGGCTTTCCACCGGGGTAGTTCTTGGCCGCGTCCGCGTCCGGGTTGGCGGCCGATGCGGTGCCGCTGGCGGCAAGCGCCAAGGTACTGGCAGCGAGCAGCATGCCGAGTGAAGAAACTGATGAAAGCACGCTCATGGTCATGTCTCCGTTCATGGATGGTGTGTTGGTTATGGGGTATGCGTTATCCGCTATGCGTTGGTTGTGTACGGTTAGTGCATTGACGCCGCGTTGGTGCCGCGCTGGTTGATGTATGGCGTAGCCCTGATGGTTTGGCGCTAGCGCGCGTGCTTGATAATGTCCCGGGCGCGTGCAACAAACGGCGCATCGATCATGACGCCATCGACCAGGTATGCGCCGTTGATGTTGTTCTTCGACGATGCCTCCAGAACCTTACGGGCCCACGCGATCTCTTGTTCATTGGGTTGGAACACATCGTTGGCGACAGCGATCTGGCTCGGATGGATGCATGTCTTCCCAAGAAAGCCCAGGCTTCGAGCCTGCAGGGCTTCCCGACGGTAGCCATCCAGGTTGCCGACATCGGCATAAGCCGAGTCATACACCATGCAGCCCGACTGGGCGGATGCGATGCGCAGCGCGAACATGGTGGCATGTACGTTCCGGTCATCGTAGCGCGCGATGTTCAGCGGTTCGAATAGATCGCCCAGCCCCAGTTGGAGGCCCCACACGTTCGGGTGTGCACCGGCGATGGCGGCGGCATTTGCCAGCGCCGCCGGTGTCTCGATATTGGCGAGTATGCCGATGTTGGCCACACGCGCGGTGCCGCTGGCGGCGTGTTCTGCGCGGTCAAGCAATTCTGCGAAACGCCGCACATCGTCGGCGGACTCCGTTTTGGGCAGATTGATGATGTCGACATTGCGGTGACAAGCGACGCGCAGATCCGCATCGAAGTGCTCACTGCCGAGCGGATTGATGCGGACGATGATTGTCTGGTGTTTGTCGTGTCGACGGGCGGCTGTAAGCAACTCGCCGTTTAAAAAATCAGAGAGCGCCTCGCGGGCGTCCGCTTTCTTCGCCGGCAAGACAGCATCTTCCAGGTCGAAGCTGAGTGCGTCCGCTGCGCTGGCGAGGGCCTTGGGGAAAAGCTCCGGCCGAGATGCTGGAACAAATAACTTGCTGCGCATGAATAAGGTCTCCTGTTGCGTGGATTATGCATACATGGTGCAGCGGCGAGTGCCCTATTGACTCGTATTAAAAGATAGTTAATCTATCGTTTTATGAATACAGACTTTCTTTCCACGCTGGTCGCTGTGCATCGTTACGGTTCCATGGCCGAGGCTGCGCGTCGGCTAAATATCACGCATGGCGCCGTCGCGCAGCAGCTAAAGGCTTTGGGCGAGCAGTTGGGTGCACCCGTAGTGGCTCGATCCGGAAAGACGGTGCATCTGACAGAATCGGCGCATCGCATTCTCGAAACATCGCAGAAAATATTGGATGACGTCGGGTCGCTTTCCGCACTGGCCAACGCGCGGGGCATTCAGGGTGAGCTGCGGCTGGGGGCGGGCAACACCTCGCTCAACAGCACCGTGCCACATATTCTGGCGAAACTCGCGGGGCGCTATCCTGCTTTGAGGGTGTCCATACGCTCTGGGCTGTCGTCCCAGTTTTACCCTTGGGTTGAAACCAACGAGCTTGATGCGGCCATCGCGCTGGAGCCACCGTTTGATATGCCCAAACGTTTGGGTTGGCGCGTGTTGAGCGAAGAGCCATTCTGTTTGCTCGCGCCGGCTCAATACGCAGGACGGGATGCGCTGGCGCTGCTGAGACGCGAGCCCTTCATCCGCTATGACCGCGAAAGCTGGGTGGGTCGGCAGATTGAGCATTATCTGCGCCGCGCGGGCATCGCCCCGCAAGAGCGGTTTGAGCTGGCATCAACAGAATCGATTTCCCTGATGGTTCATAACGGCTTGGGGGTGGCGATTGTGCCCAATGCATGGAATCTCTGGCGCCAGGGTCTGAACGTCATCAGTCTGCCTTTGCCTGGCAATTGCCCGGCTCGCCGGTTTGGCCTGATCTGGTCGCGCTCGTCACCGCGCCTGCAGTTGGCAGAGGTGTTTTTGCAAGCAGCGATTGAGGTTTACGCATAGAAAAAAGGCACAAAGGGCCGTATCGGATGACGGTGCCCGCTGGGTTATTGCACATGCGCCCCGGATCGATGTGTGGGCGTTCCCCCGCCTAGGTTGTGGGCTTCTCGCCCTTCGGGGGGGAGAACAGCATATTCGCGAGCAAGGCATCGTCTATGCTTTCTCCCGTTACCATGCGCGTGAGAATCTCGGCGCCTAGGGACTGAAGCGAGAAAACGATATCAGGGTTGACGCGCTGGATTTTCTTTACGTGAGTAAGGGTGTTGGCCAGTGCAACGCTGCGTGTGCCCGGGCCGCCAGCTTCTTTGGCCGCCAACACAATGAAGGCGTTTTCCGAGTCGTCGCTGTGCAGCGCCATGATGTAGCGTGCATGCTCCGCGCCTGCTTCTTTCAATGCTTCGGCGTCCGTGGCATCGCCCACCAGGATATCTGTGGTGTCGGGATAGTCGTGGCTGGCGCCGTTCGGCACAATGACCGTGGCTTCATGGCCGCGGGAGGTCAGTGCACGGTAGGCGTTTTGGGCAAGCGGCGTGACGCCCGCGATGATGATATGGTTCTTGCGCATAGGTTTGTGTAGCTTTCCGTGTACCAGATGCTGGATTCTTCCGCCGATGACAGGGCCAGCGATGGCGCTGATCGATGTCGCGAACACAGTAATACCTAGGATGATGACGGATGCAGTGAACAGACGGGCGGCAGCGGTGTGGGGCGTGATGTCGCCGTAGCCGACGGTGGACATTGACACAATGGAAAAATAGAACGCCGTGGCTGCATCTTCGATTGGCGGCTTGAACTCGCTACCCAGATACAGCGACCCCAGCACGGCATAAATAAGCAGAGACGTGATGCCAAGCGTGGCAAACAGGCTGCCCGCGGCGACGCTGGATCGGTCGAAGCGTCGCCAATAGAGCAGCAGGATGACCACCAGGATGACCGTGTATCCGACCAACCCGGCATAAGTATGCGTGCGCAGCAGATAATAAATGACGCTGCCGATAAGCAAAAGCAGCGCAGCCGCCCACGCTATACGCGCGCGCAATATCAGGCCCAGCGCCATGACGGCCAGCACCCCGCCCAGCACAATTCGCAACAGCATGGGCAGGCCCAGCGACCCCATGAAAGCCTGCACATTGGCGGCATCGAGCCATCCTGTCCATGACGTCGGGTGCTGCACATAAATGGCGTCCAGGCCTGGCCGCAGCAGCGCCAGCCCGTTGATGGCCACCAGCACCGCCAGCACCCAATGCAGCGGCAATTTGTCGTGCCACGCTTTTATTCTGTTCTGGATGCGGCGTATGTCCATCGGAGATTGTTGGCTTGCGAGTAAGTCAGCCGCGCCCTGGCTGGCGCCTGCCAATGTGGTGGCGCGAACAAAAGGCAGATCCGTTTGCACATGCCGAGCAAAACGTGTCGACATCGTGCACGGATCTGGAGCATCCCTTTAACGGACTTAAGACGAGGCCGGTAGAGATACGACAAGTAAAAGAAATTATTTTACCCGCATCCAGCGCCCGCCCGGCGGCTGTTCTTCAGGTCGGCCGTCGCACGTGCCGCAAGGGTCGGTGGTGTGTTTGCGTGATGTGTTGGCTTCGTGAGCTTATGCGTTTTTCCAGCGTTCGCGGAAGTTAGGGCGTGCCCTCTATTTATAAAAAAGCAAGGGTATACCCTAATATTATCATATGATCATATATATAACTAGATGATAGAATTCGTCCGCTATTAAAGGATGCACTATGACGCTCGTTATCATTGGCGCGATTCTGCTGTCTATCGCGGTCGGCTACAAAACCAAGATAAACATTGGTTTCTTCGCCATTATTTTTGCCTACCTGATCGGCAGTTTCGGCATGGGGATGAAGTCTTCCCAGGTCATCGAATTCTGGCCCATTAAAATCTTCTTCATCATTCTGGCTGTCACGCTGTTCTACAACTTTGCGATGGCCAATGGCGCCCTCGAAAAACTGGCCAATCATCTGCTATATGCCTGTCGGCGTTTTCCGGCAGCGCTGCCCTTGGCGGTTTTCGCGGCGGCCACCCTTATTGCCGCGCTGGGAGCCGGGTTCTATACGGTGCTGGCTTTTATGGCGCCCATGACGCTGCTGCTGTGCCAGAAAACCGGAATGAGTAAGGTGATTGGCGGCATGGCGGTCAACTATGGAGCCCTGGCAGGCGCCAACTTCATGACCTCGCAAAGCGGTGTGATCTTTCGCGGCTTGATGGAGCGGGCCGGCGTCAGCGCACCGGATGCATTCGCCAATGCGACGGCGGCCTTTGCAGCGACACTCTTGCTGCCTATAGTGGTCATTGGCGGCTACCTGCTGCTGCGTCGCGGCGGGCTGAATATCCAGATTGCCGCCGAAAAACCGGCACCGTTTGACGGCAAGCAGAAGCAATCGTTGATATTGATTGTGACGCTGATGGCGATCCTCCTCGTGGTGCCAATGCTCAGCATCCTGTTTCCGGACAGTGCTCAGATCAAGTACCTGAACTCGAAGATTGATATTGCGTTCCTGGCTATTATTTTTGCGGTGATCAGCCTGTTTCTGAAGCTCGCTGACGAGAGGAAAGTAGTTGCCGCCGTGCCTTGGGGCACGCTCATCATGATCTGCGGGGTGGGCATGTTGATCGAGGTGGCTATTAAAGCAGGTGTGATCGATGTGTTGTCGCACTGGGTGTCGGCCACAATTCCGGTCATGATGATTCCGCTCGCCATGTGCATCATCGGCGCCATCATGTCGCTGTTCTCCAGCACGCTGGGCGTCGTGACGCCAGCATTGTTCCCGATTGTGCCGGCCATCGCGGCGGCCACTGGCTACAACCCCATGATTCTGTTCGTGTGCATCATCGTCGGTGCGCAATCGTCGGCCATCTCGCCTTTCTCGTCCGGCGGCAGCCTGATCCTCGGTTCGGCACCGCAGGATGCGGACAAAGCCGCGCTTTTTAATGATCTGCTGTTCCGTGCTGTGCCGCTGGGCTTCGCGGCAGCGCTGGTTGCTGCAGTGATTCTCCAGGCTATTCTGTGACAGGGCGAATCCAGACAATGAAAATAGTAGATACGCACGCCCATATCTTTTCTAGGCACGGCGCATTTATTGCAGATGCCCGCTATCGTCCGTCCACGGACGCGACCGTGACCGAATACTTGACCAACCTTGATCGCCACGGCATTCAGTATGGTGTCCTGATCCAGCCCAGCTTCTTTGGCGTGGACAATAGCGAAATGCTGGCCGCGATCGCTGCGCATCCCGATCGCTTGAAAGGCATTGCCGTGGTGCCAACGGATATCGATGCAGCGGCGCTGCAGTCGTTGACGCGCCAGGGCATCGTGGGTGCGCGTCTGAACCTGTTTGGCAAGCCGCTGCCGAATCTGCGCGATCCGTGCTGGCAGGCCTTCCTGTCTCGCGCGGGGCAGCAGGGCTGGCAATTGGAACTGCATTGCCCACCTGATTACCTGCGCACATTGTTGTCTGGTCTTGCCGACTACGCAGGGCCAGTTGTCATCGACCACCTGGGACGCGTTGATCCTGCCAAGGGCATCGCGGATGCTGATTATCGAGCCGCGCTCAGCATGCTGGACCCTGAGCGCCATTGGGTGAAGGTCTCAGGTTATTACCGTCTGGGCCACGGCGATCAAGGCGAGCGTCATGCGCATGAAGCATTGCAACTGCTGCTGGAGCGCGGTATGCATGAACGGCTGGTATGGGGCAGTGACTGGCCTCATACCCAGCATGACGATCAGGTACACTACGACGCAACAATAGGCTTCCTGAACTCGCTGATCCCTAACGAGGCTTTGCGTATGCGGGTCCTGGGGGATAACGCCTTGAAACTGTTCGGCTTCGCGCCATGATTCCTTTATCCGTCCATGCACCCGCCCGCAGCCGTTTCCACGTCTCTGGATGATCTCAGCGTTCCACGCTACGAGCGGGTTCGCCTGGCCCTGCAGGCGCGTATTGCAGACCATGTCTGGGACGCCGCCGCGCCCATTCCCACAGAGCAGGTCTTGTCTGCGGAGTTCGACGTGTCGGTCGGGACCATTCGCAAAGCGGTCGAGCGCCTTGTCAAGGACGGGTTGCTGGTAAAGGTCCAGGGTAAGGGTACGTTCATCAAGCGCCCCGATTTCAAGAATTCTCTGCTGCGCTTTTTTCGCTATCGAAACCAGGCTGGCGAACCGGTTGTGCCTACAGGGGTGGTCAAGCAGGTCGACATTGCTGATCCGGTGAGTTTCATCAATCAACGGCTTGGCTTGGGCCCTGCCGATCGCCTCATTCACCTGCAGCGCGTACGATTGGTCGAACATGCGGCGGTGCTGAGCGAAAGCATCTGGCTTCCGTACGCGCTGTTCGCCAAACTGGCCGACATGCCGCTCGAGCGTTTTGGCAACCTGTTGTATCCCTTTTACGACCAGGTCTGCGGCCAGTTTGTGTCGTCCGCAGTCGAAACTCTATCTTTTGTCAGCGACCATACTGACGAGTACCTTGGCAGCAGACGGGGCGAGTTGCTCGTCAAAATCGAGCGCATCGCCCGTAATCTACAAGGCGGTCCAATCGAATACCGCGTGTCTTACGGCCGGCCCCAGAATTTCCGGTATGAGGTACGGATCAACTGACGGTGCCGCAGCATACGCTTTGCGGCTAAAGCTGCTCCATCAATTGGTATTTCAACCGGCGGTTTTATGTTCTTGCAGCCAGCCATTCGTGAACCATACCGGCGATATCATCGCTGTTATTGTCCAGCATCATGACATGAGAGTTTCCTTCGATGCCTTGTTTTTCAAGCCACAGCAGGCTTGCGTTGGCGTGACAGTCGATAAATGCCTGTATTTGCGCTGCGAGTATGCTCCAGCGGTCATCGGCCGCTATATTGCCACCTAGTACGATCAGGGTGGGGAGGGCGCTGAGCGGGCTGCGCTCATGCGGGATGCCGGCCGGTTCAATGGCGACCAGGCTGCGTACTAGATGGGGGTGCTGCCAGGCAAGCTTGAGCGCCAGGGGGCCGGATTGTGAATGGCAGACAATAGAGGCGGGGCCGATGCGTTCCAGCAGGGCCTGAAAAGCAGCAATCATCGCGGCGTTGGTATGCGTCCAGCGCGGCACCATCTGCTTGCAGAACTGGTCAAAATGGTTAACCGGAAAGCGAGTGTTTGGGTATGGCCTTCGCAGTGCGGGGTCGGTGTGGTAGCTGCCTGGGCCGTATCCAATGCGAAAACGGGTGTACACATCATCCGCGGTCTGGATGATCGGCGGTGCCGGCCAGATGGTCGGGGTGGGGGCGAAGCCTGAGCGGCCGCGTTCGACAGCGTCGCACAGATAAACGTCCCAGCCCTGCTGCAGAAAGTAGTTGAGCCAGCCGTCGCGGCCATCGGGGGTGGTTTCCCAAGCCGCGCCGGTCATCGCGCCACCATGCCAGAGCACCAATGGCCCCTTGCCGTTCGGGGCGTGGGGCAGGAAGTACTGCACGTACATCTGCTCGACCACATAGGTGCCGTTCAGGTCGATTTTCACCGGCTGCCCGCCTTCGCTCATGATCTGTTCGAAGCTCGGCTGCCCCGAAAGCTGAACCTGCCGCCCGCCGATATGAAACGAGCCTAAGGCGCGCAGGCAGATAGGGCGGTGTGTGGCACAGTGCGGCATCGAGCTTATTCCGCGGTAATGCTGTTCTCTTTGATCAATCGGGCGTTGTTCCGGGTTTCGGTGTCCAGAAACTCGCCGAGAATGCGGGGTGCGCCGCCGGCCAGATCCACGCCCAGACTGCCCATGCGGGTTTTGACATCGGGGTCGTTCAGGGCCGTGTTCAGGGCGTGGTTCAATGCTTCGATAGCTGCGGAAGGCGTGCCCGCGGGTGCCAGGATCCCGAACCATGGATAAACCTGCATTCCTGGGTAACCCGCCTCAGCAAAGGTGGGGGTATCAGGAATGGCTTTGGCGCGCTCCTTGCCCGCAACGGCAATGGCGTTCAGGCGACCGTCTTTGATGCTGGCCAGCGACGCGGGAAGGTTGTCGAAATACATATCGACTTGGCCGCCCAGCAGATCGCCCGCTACCTGTCCCGCGCCTTTATAGGGGATATGGGCGATATCGACGCCAGCCTCACGCTTGAGCAACTCCAGCGCCATATGCGCGGAGCCGCCTATGCCCGACGATGCCGCGTTCAGTGTATTGGGGTTGGCCTTGGCGTGAGCGATGAATTCTTTTACGGTTTTTGCGGGCACCTTGGGGTTCACAACTAGTACGCTGGGTACGGTGCCGACGAGCATCACCGGGGTAAAGTCTTTTGTAATGCTGTATGGCGCAGGCGTATAGAGCGATGGTGTAACCGCGCAGCTATAGGCGCACATGACCAGTGTATAACCGTCGGCCTTGCTGCGCGCTACATACTGTACCCCTATGCTGCCGCCTGCACCGCCCTTGTTCTCGATGACGACTGACGTACCCAGCGCCGTGCGTGCCTTATCGGCGAGGGCGCGCGCGATGATATCGGGCGTGCCGCCCGCGGGGAAGGGAACCACAATCGTCACCGGTTTCTGCGGAAATGCTTCGGCCGATTGGACGGTCGGGGACGCAATAAGGACTACAGTGGCCGCCACAGCGGCAATTGCCTTGCTCGAGTATCGGGTGTGGTTGAGTGTCATCGTCTGTCTCCGCGTATGCATGTATGGATCAGGGCATTCTAGTCAAGCTCCATATATTTCAATAATGATTGTTTCTGATAACATGCATACCAAAATCGATATGCATAGACGATGCCGTTGCTGTTCCGCAGGCACTGGAGCACGTACCTTGAATACGCCTATACTCTCTTCGTGGGTGCCGTCTGGTTTTTCAATGCTGCGGCGGGTAAGCATGCCGCTGCTGCTGTGTTTCGATTCGCTGATGCAAACGCGCAGCGTTACTGTCACCGCACGGGATTTAAACAAAAGCCAGCCGGCAATCAGTCGCGACTTGGCGCGCCTGCGAGAGCTGTTGGGCGATTCCTTGTTTGTCGTGATCAGAAAACAGTTGGTGCCCACAGAGCATGCGCGTGCACTTCACGCGCACGTGCACGCAGCTTTGCGTCGTCTGGAAGACGCGCTGGGCTCGGATGAAATCTTCCAGCCAGAAAAGCTGTCTGGCGTGGTGAACATTGGCGCTGCCGCACACATCGAGCTTTTGCTTGCGGCACCGCTAACCACGGCTCTGCAGGCCGCCGCGCCACGGCTCACCGTACGCTTTCAGCCAGTGCATGGCGATTTCTCCCCCGATGATCTGGATTCGGCCCGAATGGATCTTGCGATTGGCTTGTTTCAGGACTTACCCGCTCGGTTTCCGTCGAGGGTGCTGTTTGACGACGAGCGCGTGTGCGTGGTGTCCCGACACCACCCGCTGAGCGGCAGGCGCCAGTTGAGCTTGGGTGATTTGTCTCGCGTGAAGTGGCTAGCGTTCTCGCACATGTACGGGAAGCAAACGAATTTTGACCGGGCTTTGGCCAACACCGGCTACGCTATGCGTTTCAGCGCATATGTATCCAGCTTTGGCCTCGCGCCCTATGTTCTGGCTGAGTCCGATTACGCCACTACTATGCCCAAGCAGATGGCCGATAAATACCAACAGCACTTCGACCTGGTGCAGATCAAGCTGCCAAAAGCGCTGCGAACCGCGCGCATGATTATGGCCTGGAGTGCGCAGAACGAAGCTTCGAAACTGAACCAGTGGCTGCGGGACACGATAGTGCGATTGGTGTCGAAGTAGCCACGAGGCAGGTCGGCAGGCGCAGGGCTGCGTAGGCTCACCCTTTGTAGCACTCTCCCGACGGGTGCTCAGCCCATGTTGTACCGCTGCAGTACGATGGAATGAACGACTCTGCAGGTGCATGTGATGAGAATCTTCAGGAAACTTCCGGGATACGGCCGGCCGGGTGAGCCGGCGGGGTTGGAGCGTACGATTTTGCGTTGGACGCCCGGCGCGGCATTGCTGGGGATCGTGGTGTTCATGGGGCCCTCGCTGCTGGGCTGGCTGCAGGCCGGTGGCAGCAGCTCGATGAGCTATTTGCTTTACTTGTCCAAGTACGCCGTGTATGCGGTGGGAACGCTGATTCTGTATCTGAATGCGGTGTTCATGGTGGCCACGGGGGCGCTGATCATCAAGTTGATGAAAGGGCCTGCGTATGTGGCCGACGCCTATCCGCTGACCGATGCGGATCGTCCGCGCAGCATTTCAGAACGGAAAGATGAGGCTGAGGGCAGAAGCGAGCGTCCTGATGTAGGCAACGGCCGATAGTGGCGGGCACACGGCCACGACGCCATGGGTCTTGGCATCTGATATCGGTGTCGATGCGCCGATATTGGCGTGCGCAGTTTACGAGGCAGGCGTCGGCGCTACCGTGGGCTGCGGCGCGCGTGCGCTGTTGACCCTGCAATCGGGGCATTGAGTGCGCCCTGGCGTCAATGCCGCCCACGCATCACCAAAATACTGGGTGCTCGCTTCATTGATGGCAGCGTCATCCAGCCGCCCCGCAGCGCCTGCGAGCATCAGCCTTGCCTGTACATACTCCAGCCGCGCCTGCACAAGATCCAGACGCGATTTGTACAACTGATCTTGTGCGTCGAGGATGTCTGTCAGTGTGCGCGTGCCGGCCTGATAGCCGGCTTCGATCGCTTGCACCGCCTCTGCGCCGGATTGCTCGGCCGCGATGAGCGCGTCGATGCGCTGGGCCCCGCTGAGAACGGCGTGATACTGCTTGGTGACTTCGACGGAGGTGTTTTCACGGGTGGCGGCCAGTTCCTGGGTGGTGCGATCGCGGTTGTGTTCGGCCTGATCTACCTGGGCGCTGGTCAGGCCGCCGGAATAGATGGGCAGATTGAGCTGAAAGCCAACGGCGGTGGTGTGGC
The DNA here is from genome assembly GCF_009857885.1 of Pusillimonas sp. TS35. Taxonomy (GTDB): domain Bacteria; phylum Pseudomonadota; class Gammaproteobacteria; order Burkholderiales; family Burkholderiaceae_B; genus Allopusillimonas; species Allopusillimonas lactea. The sequence goes on from NZ_WWER01000006.1 coordinate 116,277, forward strand.
TGTCCTGGTTGCGTGTGGCGATGGTTTCATTGCTGACCACGCGGCGAGCCGCGATCAGGTCCAGGGTAGGCAGGTGGCCGCCGAACGCTTTGTCAACCTCCGCGGCGGCGACGCGTACGTTCTGTTTTCCGGTGCGGATTTCTGCATTGTTGGCAAGGGCCGCAGCCTGCCATTCTTCCAGCGTGGGCGGGGACAATGGCCGGGGCTGGAAGCCTGGCGTTAGTGTTGCCAAGCGCTGGGGCGCGGCGCCTACCATTTCTTGCAGCTCTCGTTGTGCGACCACCATGGCGTCTTCGGCCGCGATTAAGTCGGCGCGTGAAATGTCGCGTCGCGATGCGGTCTGGCGGATATCGGTAATGGTGCCTTCGCCGTTGTCGAAGCGGCGCTGGGCGGCGTGCAGCTGCTTCTCGTCGGCGTCCAGTTTATGTTGGGCGAGCCGCACGTTCTCATACGTGAGCAAAGCCTGAAAGTAGCGATTGACCAAGCGGGCAGCGGTGTCTTTCGCCTTGGTGTCGAAGACGGCCAGGCTGTGGTCCGCACGCGCGTGGCCCTGACGGTATTCGGCATAGCGGCTCCAGTTGAACACCGTCTGCGTAGCGCGGATTTCATTGGTTCTGATGGTGTAGTTCAGGTCCTCGCTACGCGTTCCGCCGCCGAAGGGGCTGGGGGTTTCAAGCGTGCCCCGCATCTTGCTGCGGCCCAGCGATGCGCTGATCTGCGGCAGCAGTCCGGCTCGCCCCATTGCACGGTGGGCCTGGCCAGCTTCGCGTTCGCTGATCGCGGCCTGGTATGTGGGATCGTGGTGCAGGGCCGCCTGCCAGGCCTGCGCCAGCGTCAGCGTGTCTGCGGCGGATGGCGTCGATGTCTTGTTGGCGCCAGTCGCAGGTGCGGTGCCGCCGCTGGCGCGGGTTTCCGCCGAGGTCGGCCCGGCTGCATGGCTGGGCGCGTGTGCCAGGGCCCAGGCCAGCGCAGCAAGGGGCAACGCCGTGCGCATCAGTAGCGATCCTCGCATCATTGCTCCTTGAAGGATTTGTCCAGACGATCAAGGAAAGGCTTGAGCAAGTAGCTGAGCATGGTGCGCTCTCCTGTGCGGATCATGACCGATGCCGGCATCCCGGGGCGTATCGTGTTGGCGCTGAGCATATCCACGCCTTCCGGCGTCACTTCGATCTGGGCCAGGTAGTAGGGCGTTCCGGTTTCTTCGTCTTCGAGGCGGTCGGCCGACACGGTGCGCACCTTGCCCGGTATGTTCGGTGTGTGGGCGTGGTTGAAGGCGGGGAAGCTGATTTCCACGTCCAAGCCCGGCGCCATGCGGTCGATGGCGTGCACAGGAACTTGCGCCTCAATCAGGTAGCTGCGGTCTTGGGGAACCACTTCCATGAGTGACGCGCCAGGCGCAATCACGCCGCCGACCGTGTGCACACTGACGTTTTGCACATAGCCGTCCACCGGCGACTGAATGTCCGTCTGCGTCACGGTATAGTCCAGCGCGCGCAGGCGGTCATGCAAGGTGGCTGCTTCCTTGTGGAAATCGGAAAGCTGCGACTGCACTTCCTTCTGGTATTCCTGTTCGCGCTGCAGGATGCGCAGTTTCAGTTCGGCGATCTGGTTCTGCGTGCGGCTGGCCTCGACCGCGTCGGATGAAAGCGCCGCCCTCAACTGGGCCGCGTTGCGTTCAAGCTCAAACATGCGGTTGCGGGGCAGGTAGCCTTCTTTGGCCAGGCTGCGCACGCCTTCCAGTTCGCGGTTCAGGTAGCCGATCTGTGATTTGCGGCTGGACTGTACTTTGTTCAAGCCGGCCAGTTGTTGTCGCGCACCATTCAAGTTTTCTTTCAGGATGTCGATCTCGCCTCGCAGTGCCTGTTGGCGGGTCTCGAACAGCCGCTGCTGGGCCTGCATGGCACGCACAAAGCGCGGGTCATTGCTAAAGCGTTCTTGCGCGGCAGACAGCGGCTCGACGCGGTCCAGGCCGTCGCGTTCGGCGATCAGGCGGGCCTCGATGGCGGCGGCGGTAATGTACTGGGCGCTCACCGCGCTTTGCTCGGACTGTGCGCGGGTGGCGTTCAGCCGCACTACAGTCTGGCCCGCTTTCACGTGGTCTCCTTCGCGCACCAGTATTTCATCGATGGTGCCGCCTTCTTGGTGCTGGATGGCCTTGCGGTTGCCTGCCACCTTCACTGAACCATTGGCGGTAATGCCCGCATCCAGGGGTGCGAAGGCGGCCCATGCCGCGAAGCCGCCGAAGCCGAGCAGCAGCACGGCCAGGCCCCAGCGCAGCGGCGCGGTGAAGTCAGTATCGACGCGGGGCAGTGCATCGGCGGCGGGTGCGTTTTCTATGTATGCGGTCATGTCAGGCCTGCGGGTTGCCAACGATATGCAGGGGGGCGCCCGGAATGGCGGGGCCCGTGCCAGCGATGTTGCGCTGCCCCGTGGACGAGGCGGCTTTGATCTGTTGCTGGCGCAGCGCATTCAATACATCGTCGCGCGGCCCGTAAAGGGCCAGCGCGCCGTCCCGCAGCACCAGCAGCTTGTCCATGGCGTTGAGCACGTTCATACGATGTGTAATCAGGACAATCGTGGCGCCGCGCCGCTTCGCATCGGCGATTGCCTTTACCAGCGCGGCTTCGCCGCTATCGTCGAGATTGGAGTTGGGCTCATCCAGCACCAACACCGCAGGGCTGCCGTACAGTGCCCGCGCCAGGGCAATGCGCTGCTTCTGTCCGCCAGACAGAGATGCGCCATCGGTGCCCAGCCTGGTGTCGTAGCCGTGTGGCAGATGCAGGATCATGTCATGCACGCCTGCGCGCTGAGCGGCCTCGATCACCCGCTCATCATTCACGGCGCCAAAGCGTGCGATGTTTTCAGCGATCGTGCCCTCGAACAATTCGATATCCTGAGGCAGGTAGCCGATGTGCGGGCCAAGTTCGTCCTTGTTCCACAGGTAGACGTCGGCGCCATCCAGCCGTACAGTGCCCGCGCGTGCGGGCCACACGCCAACGAGTATGCGGGCCAGTGTGGACTTGCCCGCCGCCGATGGGCCGATAACGCCGACCGCATCGCCGGCGGGGATGTCGAAGGACAGGCCCTTGAGTAGGGCGTTCTGGCCGCCCGGCGCGGTAGCGATGACGTTTTCGAGGCGCAAGTGGCCGGTGGGCGCGGGCAGTGTCAGTGTATCGCCGCGGGGCGGCGCGTCGATCAGCATTTCGTCCAGGCGTGCATAGGCCTGGCGGGCGCCGAGCATCTGTCGCCATGCACCGATGGCCTGTTCGACGGGCCCCAGCGCCTTGCCCATCAGGATTGAACAAACAATCATCATGCCAGCGGTGATGCTGCCTTCAATCACGAGCAGTGCACCTGCGCCGAGGATAAGCGATTGCAGCGAGATGCGGACAAAGCGGCTGAAGGTGCTGATGCGCGCGTTGCGGTCGGAGGCCTGGGTTTGCAGCGCGAGCACGCGGTTGTGTTGGCCGAACCACCTGGCGCGCAGGCCCGGAAGCATGCCCATGGCTTCGATCACTTCCGCGTTGCGCAGGTGGTTGTTGGCGAAGGCGGCGGCCGAGATCGACGCTTGGTTGGCCTCGGCCAGCGGCTTGCGCGTGACAACGTTGGTGATATAGGCCAGTACGATCAGCACGAGAGAGCCGAGCAGCGTGATGAGCCCCAGCAGCGGGTGCACCATGAAGGTCACAGCAATATAAATGGGCGTCCATGGTGCGTCGAAGAAGGCGAACAGCGCGTTGCCGGTGAGAAACTGGCGCAGATTGGTCAGGTCTTGCACCGCCTGCGCGGGGTTGCCGCCGGCGCGGCGCAGATTGCGCTCGAAGGATGCGGTGAAAATGCGCTGGTTGAGCATCATGTCGAAACGGTTGCCAACGCGTATCAGTACCTGCGAGCGGGCGAACTCCAGCAATGCCGAAAGCAGGTACAGCCCTACCACCAGCAGTGTGAGCATCAACAGCGTGGTTTGATTGGCGCTGGCTAGAACGCGATCGTACACCTGCAGCATGTAGAGCGCGGGCGTCAGGCCCAGAATGTTGATCACGCAACTGAACGCGGCAAGACTGTAGAAGATCTTGCGAAACCGGTATAGCGCTTCGCCAAGTTCGGTGCGGCGGGATGATGTCATTGATTACCTTGTAATGCGCTTGTCATGCGGCCCGGTGACATGCCGGAAAATGTGCTGATCCACTATATCCGCCGAATGGTTAATGTTCCGTGGCAATGTGTGGCCCGATGTTGCTGTTGCTTCTGTTCCTTACGCGACCCTTATGCCGCGAGATGCGCGCAAGACGGTGCGGACGTTTGTAACAACGGCACCGGCGCGAACATAAGCGGCTGTTTCCACCAGCGCCACAGTTGCGAACGTATAACAAACGTAACGTTTGCGCGCCTGGATATTGCTGCGGCTGTAATAACGTGCTGCTTCACTTTGCTTCTTTTCACCGACCAACCGGCGCCTTGCAGGCGTCGATCTTCAAGGTGCTGGATGTCTGTATTGGCCAATCGTGAACTGCATGCCGGTGACGCGGAGAACGCGTTGCCAGCTTGTGTGCGCGCGGGCCGGGCGGGATGCATGCGGAACATGTTCATGTTTTTGCGAGCCTTGCTGCTCGCCTTGTGCGTCGGTATGGCGCTCAGCGCGCTGACAGCGGTCCTCGCGCATGCGCAGGATGTGCCGGCGGCGCTTACGCTGCAAGGGTCGGCGACACTTTCCGATGCCCGCAAGGGGGCCGGCGCGGCGCCAGCTGCGGCGCAGGCGCGGCCAGCGGTGCAGCCGGACGCGGGCGTGCTCGACCTGTCCCAGGCATGGCGCATGGCGCTGGATTACGACCCGAGCTACAAGGCAGCCATCAGCGAGCGCCTTGCGGCCGATACGCTGCGCAGGCAGGGTCGTGCCGGCCTGTTGCCACAGATCCAGGCGGGCTATGTACGCAGCCGTATCAATGGCGATATCGAGCAGCCCGATTTTCTGGGGCGACGTACGTCGTCGGACGTGAGTTATGACTCATCCAATGCCTACGTACAGTTGCAGCAGCCTCTGTTGGATTATGGGCGATATGCTGGCTACAAGCGCGGCGCGGCCATGGCGCGCGAAGGGGCGGAAACCTTTACCGTGCGGCAGCAGCAAATGGGGGCACGTGTGGCTACCGCCTATCTTGAAGTGCTGCTCGCGCATGAGCGCGTTGCGTTGCAGCAGGCCCGTGTGGCAACGCTGCAGGATCGCCACAAGACACAGCAGGCGCGATTCGCGCGTGATGCAGGCACGGCCACAGATGTAAAAGAGACCGCTGCCAGGCTTGCGGTTGCGCGCGCGGACGAAATCGCCGCGCGGGATGAGCTGCTGGTGGCGCAGCGTGAGTTGCAGGCCATGATCGGGTTTGCACCCGACGCGATTGCTGGGCTGGGCGAAGCCTTTACGCTACTGCCGCTGGAGCCAGCAAACCTGCGGGAATGGCTGCGGCGCGCCAGCGAGAATAATCCTTCTGTGCAGGCTGCGCGCGCGTCGGTGGATGTTTCGCAGGCAGGTGTGGAGCAGGCCCGGAGCGAATACTGGCCGTCGGTGAACTTGGTTGCCAGCTACAGTAATGCGGACAGCGAGAATCTGTCTACGCTCAGCCAGCGGTCCAATACCTATGTAGTGGGCCTGCATGTTGCCATACCGATCTTCACGGGCGGGTATACCTCGGCCAATGTGTCGCAGGCGCGCAATGAATACCGCCAACGGCAGTCTGAACTGGATGCGGCGCGGGAAAAGGCGCTGGCCGATGCCACACGCCAATACAGCAATGTCACCAATGGTGCCGAACGGATCCGCGCCCTGGAATCTGCCGTGGCCTCGGGCAAGCTGAGTGTGATGGCCGCCCGGAAGGCGTTTTCCTACGGTGTGGGCAGCAACCTGGAAGTGCTGGATGAGCAGGATCTGTTGTTCAGGGCCCAGGCGGCGTTGGCACAGGCGCGCCTGGAGTACCTACTGGCCTGGCTGCAGTTGGCACATGTTGCCGGTGAGTTGGATAGCGCGGATTTTGATGCCATCAGCAATGCCTACCTGACCCGGACGATTGCGCTGGATCCCGCCAGACAGGCGGCGGTGGCGCCGCACGCGCGCCCGTGGCCCCGGCCTTCCGCCAGTATTCAAGCCGCCGGTGTGCAGGCTTCCGATATGCAAGTTGTCAGTGCGCAAGACACCTTTGTTGTCGCAGATTCTCTGAGCCTGTCGGCAACGCTGAACTGAGATGCGTAACGAAAGCGGGTGCTGTCTGAGTTTCGTCTGATAACCGTATGATTCTCGTTTGCGTCGCGGGCAGTTGTGCTTCGATATCTCTTTCCCCGCCATCCAGGCAACCAGGCTACCCTGCTTACCGCCATGGGCGTCCATCGCCCTTCCCGCCCCAGGGCGCCCGCCGAGCCCGCCTTCAGGCGCTTGCCCACCGACTGAAAACCACCCGGGCTCATCCACCGGAAAGCCTTCTCTGCTTGTCATATGCGGTCGTCAATCTGACGTACATGCAACGAGGCTTTTCCTGGGTTGCGGCGCCTGTTCTGATACAAACGGCCTAGGCCATCGGTATATGGTCGATTGCGTTGCGAGCCGCATGGATGTGTCTTCTGCGGCTTTTACATTTAAACCAGAACAAACTCCTATCGAAACCGGATTGTCATATGTGCACGTGTGCGCGTTGCTAGCATCGAACCTCCCATTCGTTTGTTGTAAACCCTTCGGGAGGTAGTAATGGCATTACGCTTCGATAACTTCTTTGACAAGGCCCTGACCTCGGACTTCGCGTCCACAGTGAAGGATTCCCTCTTCAGCGCGGTCCAGAATGTTGGCACCACTGCGACAACAGTGGCGAATGTCGACGACATCAAGCTCGGCCCGCCACATGGCGAAGCCAATGGAAACCCCAACGTACTTCGCGCCGATCTCGATGACGCGTCGGGCACGATGACCTTTGTGACCGACTTCGGATCGGTTCCATTCACGTGGAGCGCCGATGCCAAGGCCCAGGCATTCCGTACCGGCGACCGCATGACGCTTGCGTTGACGGGCGAAGTGCTGCTTACCAGCCCCGACGGACAGACGACGTTCGAGATTACGCCGTCGGACCTGCTGCGCCTGCGCGACGGGGCTGGCGATACGGGCCTGACGCTTGAGACCATCAAGGAGGCTGCCGCGCCGCTCATCGCATACTTGGCCGAGCGCGGCATTGTTGTTCAGGGCGCAAGCCTGGATGGCGAGGTGATCAATTTTGATCTGGACGTGTCGCAGTCGGCCGCGCTGCAACCCGGCATCCCGCTGGAAGAGGCATTTACCAACAGCACGGTCAATCTGTCCGTGCTTGCCCAAGTCATGCAGAACATTGCGCTCAAGACTGTGACGGAAGGTGAGATCGACCTGGGCCCCAATTCGCCTATCGGCCAGCATCTGCAGCAGATCATCATCGATGGCGAGGGCACCACGCATGTGGGCCCTATCACTGTGGAAGCCGACGGCGCGGCTACGTTTGACACTGCGACGACCACGACCACGGTCAACAGCGACATCAAAATCATTGAGGACAAGGATGCATCGCTGCCGGGATGGACTGTGACGCTGGGCGGGGGCGACGACGTCCTGGGCGTTTCGGTGGAACTGGCTGACGACACGCAAATTGTCCATACCAGTGCCGAACGCATTCTTGATCTTGGCGCGGGTAACAATACCCTGTACCTGGATGGCGACCTGGGTATGACGATTCTGGCCGACAAGGGCGACAATTGGATTCAGTTTACCGAGGAAGTTTCCAATCTGAAGGATGTCTCCAGCGAAGCAGGCGTGCTGGGCAGCGCAATGCGGGTGGTTGATTTCAATACCGGCGACAATCTGGCGTTCAGCTCACGCGGCGAAGGTGCTACGCCGGGCGAGTTGACAGGCGATGTGCTTACGGGTGCGCACGTGGATGTTGCGGTCGACGCCAACGCCACGTTGATGGCCAAGCTGGAAACCGCGAGCGCCAATGTCGAGGTCGATAGCTGGACGTCCTTCCAGCACAACGGCGATACTTTCGTCTTTGTGCAGAATGACGATATGGCGCTCCAGGCCGGCGACGGCCTGATCCAGCTCGTCGGCTATACCGGCGAACTGAACAACATCAACTTCGTCGTCCCCGCCGCCTGACGGGTTTTTCCGCACAGGTCTTGCAAGAGGCCGGGCCGGCCGCCTTTTCTGCGGGGCGGTCGGCCCATTTTGCATTGTGTGCATACCGGGACGCCGAGCCTGGGAACCACGCGCGGATGTGTGGCCCGCCGCCCATGGGGCGGCTGGGTACGCGGCCGGTGTATCATCCCCTGCATACGGGATATCCCGCTTATCCGACGACAAAGAGACATGACCTGCTATCAACTCGGCGATCGCGCCCCCAATATTGATGACTCCGCTTTCGTGGCGAAAGAAGCCACTATCATCGGCAGCGCGGTACTGCATCCGCGCAGCAGTGTCTGGCCTGGCGCGGTCATACGCGGTGACAACGAGCCTATTGTCGTGGGCGAGGGCTCTAACGTGCAGGAGGGTGCGGTGCTACACACCGACCCGGGCTGCCCGCTTACTATCGGCAAAGGCGTCACCATCGGCCATCAGGCCATGTTGCATGGCTGTACGATCGAAGACGGCGCGCTGGTCGGCATCCAGGCCGTGGTGCTCAACAAGGCCGTGATCGGCGCTGAAAGCCTGGTCGGCGCGGGCGCGGTGGTTACCGAAGGCAAGGTCTTTCCGCCGCGTTCGTTGATCCTTGGCGCGCCTGCCAAGGTGGTACGCACGCTGTCCGACGAAGACGTGGCTGGCCTCAAGAAAAACGCCAGCGGCTATGCCGAACGCGCCGCATACTACAAGACTGCGCTCAAAGCGCTTTGATGCCGCTTCCAGGCCTTGACATGCCGTACCTGATCCGATCACGCCGGAGCGAGGGCTGCCGCTGCCTGGCCGCCGTGTCGTCACGCACCGGGGGGCAGCCATGGCTCCGCACACGGTAAAGGGCACCGGCACCCTGGTCAGTGGCGCGGTGCAGCCGCTGGCCGGTGTGCTGTTGCTGTTGGCGTCGATGTGGGCGTTGTCGGGGCTGGACGCCAGCGGCAAGTATGTCATGGGGGCGGGTGTGCCATTGCTGGTGCTATGCCTGGTCCGGTATGTCGTGCATCTGGCGCTGGTGCTGTTCCTGTTGGTCCCCAGGCGTGGCTGGGCCGTGGTGCAATGCTCGCGGCCCGGCGCGCAGGCGTTTCGGGGCGCCGCCATGCTGGTCGCCACCATGTCCTTCTTCACGACCCTGCATTACTTGCCGCAGGCCGAGGCGACCGCCATCAATTTCCTGGCGCCCCTGATTGTGCTGGCCCTGGCGCCATGGGTACTAAACGAGCCGGCGCGGGTGTCGCGCTGGGTGGCCGCCGGTGTTGGCTTTCTGGGTGTGATGTTGGTGGTTCGCCCCGGTGCGGGGCTGGACCCGGTGGGCACGTTGTTTGGCCTGCTGACGGCCTGTGTGATGTCGGCCCAGTTTATTGCCACGCGGCGCGTGGCGGTCGACGATCCCTATACCACGCTGGTGTGGAGCGGAGGCGTAGGTAGCGTCGTGTTGCTGCTGGCGCTGCCGTTTTATTGGCAGGATGTCTGGGCCACCTTCAGCCAGTTGGGGCCGCTGCACTGGCTCGTGTTGGTGGGCACAGGGCTCTGGGGCTGCCTGGGCCATCTGCTGCAGATTCTTGCCTATCGCCGGGCGCCGGCCTCGCTGCTGTCGCCGTTCATGTACTTTCAGATCGTCAGCGCTTCCACATACGGCTGGCTGATCTGGCGCCAGTTTCCAGACGGGCTGTCCTGGGTCGGCATCGGCATTGTCTGCCTGAGCGGCATTACCATTGGGCTGATCGAATGGCGGCGGCGCAATGCGTAACTTATAATCCGCGCATGACGAAACGCATTCTCATAGTCCGCACGTCTTCGCTGGGCGATCTCGTACACATGCTGCCCGCAGTGTCCGATATCGCACGCCATGTACCGGGCGCGCAGATCGACTGGGTCGTCGAAGAGGGCTTTGCCGAAATCCCCGCGTGGCACCCGGCTGTGCACGAGGTTATACCTGTGGCGCATCGCCGCTGGCGCAAGCACTGGTGGGCAGCGGATACTCGGGCAGAGCGCCTCGCGCTGCGCCAGAACCTCGGCGCCCGCAGATACGATATTGTGCTGGACATGCAGGCCTTGATGAAGTCCGTCTGGTTGGTCCGGCAAACCCATGGCCAGCGCCATGGGCTGGATTTCCGCTCCGCGCGCGAACCGCTCGCTTCTTTCTTCTACGATGTCAAACATACTGTCAAGTTCTGGCAACCTGCCGTAACCCGGCAGCGCGAATTGGCCGCCGCCGCGTTGGGCTACCAGTACGAGGGCGAGCCCGATTTCGGCCTGGACGGTTTCACCGAAGGCATCGCCATCCAGCCCTATGCGGTGATCATGCCCTCGGCCAGCCGCGACGACAAGCTCTGGCCCGAGGCCAACTGGAAGCGCGTCTTTACCTCCCTGCACGATTGCGGGCTAAGCCTGAAACTCTTGTCCGGCAACGCCGCCGAAACCGCGCGCGCGATCAGCCTGGTGGCAGGCGACGCGCAGGCAGAAGTGTTGCCACGCATGTCGCTCACCGAGGTGGCCCGGGTGCTGGCTGCCGCCCGTATCATGGTTGGCCTTGATAGCGGCCTTACACATCTGTCGGCGGGCCTGGGCCGGCCCACCATCGGCATCTACAAGGCATCCACGCCGGTGCGCACGCCACTCGAAGGCCCGGCCTATACGGCCAGCCTGGGCGAGCGCGGCAGCGAGCCTTCCGCCGAAACCGTGCTCAGCGCCATAGCGCAGGCGCTCGATTTCGACGATACGGCGCATGCCGATTTGCCGGGCGGGCGGCTGGATGCCTGAGCGCATCATCCGTCCGTCGAATGCCGGGCACGGGCGGGGTGCAACCCGTCGTAACATACAATCTTTCCCTTGACGGGGTGGGGTCAGTCTTGAACCGCTATCTCTACACTGCACTCATACGGCTGCTGTCGCCAGGCCTGCTGGCCTGGATGGCGATGCGTGCCCGCCGCGCGGGCGGCGACTGGGGGGTGGTGTCGGGCGCGCGTTTCGGCCATTACGGCAAGGCCCCGTTGCTGCAGGCGCCAGTGTGGGTGCATGCCGTCAGCCTGGGTGAAACACGGGCCGCGCAGCCGCTGGTGCAAGCGCTGCTCGACAGCGGTGAGCGTGTGCTGCTTACGCACATGACGGTAACGGGCCGTGAAGAAGGCGCGCGCCTGTTTGCCGGCCCCATTGCCGAAGGCCGGCTCGTGCAGCAATGGCTGCCTTACGATTTTCCTGGAGCCACCCGGCGTTTCATTGCTTGCTACCGGCCGCGTGCCGGCATACTCATAGAGCGGGAGGTCTGGCCCAACCTGCTGCATGCAGCCGAGCACGCCGGCGTCCCCATGATGCTGGCCAGCGCGCGGTTCTCGGACCACGCCTTGCGCCAGAGCCTGCGTCTGGGCAGCGTGATGCGCCGCGCCTATGCCACTTTCGACGCCGTCTACGCCCAGACGCTGCAGGACGCCCAGCGGCTTGAACAGGCGGGGGCGCCGGGCGTCCGGGTATCGGGTAATTTCAAGTTCGACATTTCGCTGCCACTCGACAAAATCGCGCGCGGCCGCGAGTTTGCCGCGCGGCTGCACCGCAAGGTCATCTTGGTGGCCAGCACGCGCGAGGGCGAAGAGCCGCTGTTCATCAACGCTATTCTCAAGCATATGAAGCGCGCCAAAACACAAGGCCGCAACTTGTCCGAACAGGTACTGTTTTGCATTGCGCCGCGTCACCCGCAGCGTTTTGATGAAGCTGCTGCACTGCTTTCGCAGGCAGGGCTGAATTTTGTGCGCCGCTCCGAGTTGCTCGCCGCCGGCGATGCCAGCTCTACTGCGCTGAACGCATGCGCCACTGCCTCGGTGCTGCTGGGTGATACGTTGGGTGAAATGCCCTGGTATTACGCGCTGGCACACGTGGCTGTGGTGGCCGGCAGCTTTCAGCCATTGGGCGGGCAAAACCTGATCGAAGCGTGCGCCCAGGGCACACCGGTTATCGTAGGCCCGCACACCCGTAATTTCGAGCAGGCGGTGGTCGATGCGCTGGATGCGGGTGCCGCCCTGCGCGTGCCCAACGCCGAAGCCGCGCTGCAGCTCTCCCTGCAGCTTATCGACGATGCCCCGCGCCTGGCCCGCATGGGCGAGGCCGGCGAGCATTGGGTACGCCAGCATACGGGCGCAGTCGCGCGCGTGGTGTCTGGCTTGCACGAACTCGCCAACGGCCGGCCGCAGGGCTGAGGCCGCCGCAGTTCAGGGCTCCAGCCCGTGGTACTTGCGACCAAACTCGATCGTGGCGCGAAAGAACCCATCTTTGCTGCCGCAGTCGTAGCGGATGCCATCGTACCGCAGGCCATACACCGCTTTGGCCTTGAGCAGGCTGGCGATGCCGTCCGTTAATTGGATTTCGCCGCCTACACCGCTCTTGGTATGACGCAGGTGCTTGAAGATTTCGGGTTCCAGCACGTAGCGGCCTACTACGGCCAGGGTGGACGGTGCGTCGGCAGGCTGGGGCTTTTCGACGATGCCCGAAAGCCGCGTGGTGCGTTCGTCGGCTGCTTCGCCCGAAATGATGCCGTATTTCTGGGTTTCTTCGTGCGGTACGTCTTGGATGGCCAATACACTGCCATTGTGCCGGTGCGCAGCGTCGACCAACTGATGGGTAACGGAGACCGGCGCATCGATCAGGTCATCGGCCAGCAGTACTGCGAACGGCTCGTTGCCGACGATAGGCGCGGCGCATAGTACCGCGTGGCCCAGGCCCAGCGGCGCGGGCTGGCGTGTATAGATGCAGTTCACATGCGCGGGGATTACATTGCGCACGATTTCCAGCAGTTTGGTCTTGCTTTTGGCTTCCAGCTCTGCTTCGAGCTCGGGCACGTTGTCGAAGTGGTCTTCAATCGCGCGCTTGTTACGGCCCGTAATGAAAATGAGGTCGGTAATCCCGGCCGCAATCGCTTCTTCGACGGCATACTGGATCAGCGGCTTATCGACGATAGGGAGCATTTCCTTGGGCATGGCTTTGGTGGCGGGCAGAAATCGGGTGCCCAAGCCTGCAACGGGAAAAACGGCTTTGCGAATTGGCTTCATCGGTGGGTGTCGGCGCCTTGCGGCACCGCATCAATGGAAAAGAGAGATATTAAACTGTCGTGACGCTTAAGGAGCGCAGCCGCACGAATGCAGCCGCACGAATGCAGCCGCACGAATCCAGCCGTACGAATGCAACCTCACGAATGCAACCGCAAGTATCATGCCTGGGCCTGGCAAAGTGAGCGGCGCTATACTGCCCCCACTTTGTCGCATCGTTTCTTTCCTGTCATGCGTTTTCTGTTTTTACTTCTCGTGCTGGCGAATCTGGGCGTCGCCGCTTATGGCGAAGGCCTGTTCGGGCCCCCGCCCAGCGAAGAGGGGCGCCAGAGCCGCCGCCTGACAGAACGCCAGCAGCACACCATCGCCATCGGCACGCCGTTGCCCGCTACGCAGGCACGCTAGGCGGCACCGAGGCGCATGCGCAATTCCCCGTGGTAGCCGCGGCTGCGCAATGTGTCGGTTGCTGTGTCATGGCTGCAATGCTGCGGGAGCCATGCCGCCGCCGGCTTCTCAGGCCCCGCTGGCCGCCAGCCGCGCCAGGCCATCCAGTACCGGTGTGGCCAGCCAGTTGATTTCTTCGACTTCCAAGCCCATGTCCGCCTGCGCACGCGCCAGCACACGCGCGGCCTCGGGTTCCACCAGATGCCATCCCCCTCCACTGCAGAACACCTGCGGCGCCTGCCCATAGCGGGCCAGCCCCTCGCGCCATTGGCGCAGGAGTGCGCCCGTTTGTGCCGCTGCGATGCCGCTGCTGATGGCTTGGTGCGTATGCTGAGGAAACGCCGCGGCCGGCCCCTCTGCCAGGGGTAGATTGGCCGTGGCCGCTTTCAGGCTGGCGCGCATGAGCTCCGGCCCGGGCATGATGAGGCCGCCGGCAAATACCGGCGTGCCGGTGTCGCCGTAGGCCAGGGTATCGATGGTGGTGGTAGTGCCGAAGTTGGCCAGCATCAGCGGCCGGGTGCCCTGGGCGTGGGCCACCATGCCCACCATGGCCAGCCAGCGATCCGCACCCAGTTGGGCGGGGTGGTCGTACGTATTGCGCACGCCGGCTGTTTCGGCCTGGCTGCTGATCCATTGCGGCGCGGGGGCTGCCAAGGCGTGCAGCGCGGCATGAATGCGATTGGCGGCTTGCTGGCCAGCGACATTGGTGCCGATTGCGCGCGTGATCTCGGGCGCCAGGTTGCGCAGCCATGCGTCCAGCTGGGCCAGACTGTCGTGGCCAATGGCGAGTGCGGCGGGCTCTCGTTCTCCCGTGGTGGTGTCTACCCAGCCAAACTTCACGCGTGTGTTGCCCGCATCGATGAGCAGTGTTTTCATTGTGGATACGCCTGTCGCGGCCGAACCGAAATCTCGCCCACCGTCACCAGCGATTCTCCTGCCGGAGTGCGCAGCCGCAGTTGACCGCTTTCGTCAATGCCGCAGGCAATGCCTGCCTGCACCATGCGGTCGTTGTCTATGACGTGCACATGCTGCCCTGCCAGCGCATCCACCTGGGCATACCGTTCGGGCAGCGAGGAGAAGCCATAGGCGGTGGCGTAGTTCAGGCTGTCGTACCAGGCGCGAGCGATACTGACCACGATGTCGGCATAAGGGACGTGGCCGGCGTCAGGGTCGGCCCGGCAGATTTCGGCCCAGTCGGCGACACTGCGATTCAGTGATTGGCTCAGTGCGCGCGCGTCATCAAGGTTGATGCCCATGCCGATGATGGCCACATAGTGGTCTGGCGATTGCGGCGAGGTGCCGGCACGGGTGGTTTCGACCAGGATGCCGGCCAGCTTGGCTGAATGCCACAGCAGATCGTTAGGCCACTTCATGGTGAGGTTCAGGCGTTGCGCAGGCGCCAGCAATGCGCGCATGGCTTCGCAGGCAGCCAGCCCGACGAGCGGCGAGAGGGTGGGCAGGCGGCGCGGCGGCAGGAAAACGTCGAACGCACAGGAGAACATCAGGTTGGCGCCGGCGCGATTCTGCCAGCTGCGGCCCGCCCGCCCGCGCCCGCGCTCCTGTAGATGCGCGCCAAGGATCCAAGGCCGTGCGAGCTGGCCATGGTCGCTGCGGGCCAGCGCCAATAGGTCGGCGTTGGTGGAGCTGGTTGAGTCCACCCACCTTACCTGCCACGCAGGAGGCAGCGCTGCGGCGATCTGGTGCTGGAGGGTTGCAGGGTCGGGCAAGGCGGGAGGCAGCGAAGTATCCATGAATGTTACACAGTGCGGCACACGATATATGGCATGCAGGCGCCATGTATATCGCATGGTTGCGGGCGCGTTTTGCATGTAAGTGGCATGTTAACGGAAGCGTTGCCTGTGTGGCGTAAAATGGCCGGGGTCGCAAACACCTAACTGTATTCCTCCATGGCGCTACGTACGCAAACCCGCAGCTTCGAAGGCCAGGCCGGCCCCATCGACTGTATCCTCGATTGGCCCGATGGCACGCCGCAGGGCTGGGCGCTGGTGCTGCATCCCCACCCGCTGCATGGCGGCTCCAGCAACAACAAAATCGTTACCACGATTGCGCGCGCCTGTGTGCAGCGCGGCCTGTTGGCGGTGCGCCCAAACTTTCGCGGCGTGGGGGCGTCGGCGGGTGCGTTCGATGCCGCCCGTGGCGAAACAGCCGATATGCTCGGCCTGGCCGAACAGTTCGCTGCCGCGTATCCCGCCGAGGCCGCGGGCAAGTGGGTGTTGGCAGGCTTTTCGTTCGGCACTTCGGTGGCGGCACAGTTCTATTCGGCGCGGGCCGACGCTGAACAGCCCGTGCCCGATGCGCTATTATTGTTCGGTTCCGCAGTCGAGCGGTTCAGGTTCCGCGATGTGCGGGTGCCGGCACATACCATGCTGGTGCACGGCGAGGCAGACGAAGTCGTGCCCCTCGACGAGGCCATGTCGTTTGCCCGCGAGCACGACCTGCCCATGGTGGTGGTGCCCGACGCTAGCCATTTTTTCCATGGCAAGCTGATCATCCTGAAGAATCTGCTGCAGCAAAGGCTGCAGGCGCTGTGATATCCGGTGCACCTGATGCCGAACTTTTACCGCCTGCCCTTGTCCCTCATGATGTTTACCCAACACATACAACCACACTATCTCCGATGACTGTTCGCTCTACCCGCTCCTCCGTCCGGCTCACGCAACTTGCGCTCGCCGCAGCCATTGCCCTGTCGCCCATGTACGTGGGCGCGCAGTCGGCCGCCCCCCAAACAGCGCCTGCGCAGGCGTCCAGTGCCGCGCCCGCTGTGCCCGGCGTGGCTACGGTGGGCGATCTGGCAACTGTGCCGCCGCCATCAGTCAATGCGTCAGCCTGGCTGACGCTGGACGCGAACAGCGGCCAGATCATCGCGGCGCAGCAGGCCGACACCAAGATCGAGCCCGCATCGCTCACCAAGATCATGGCGGCCTACGTGATTTTCGATGCGCTCGAGAAAAAGCGCCTGACGCTGGATCAGAAGGTGCACGTGTCCGAAAAGGCCTGGAAGACCGAAGGCTCGCGCATGTTCATCAAGGTGGGTTCCCAGGTGTCGGTGGATGACCTGTTGCAGGGCTTTATCGTGCAATCGGGCAACGATGCCACTGTGGCGCTGGCCGAAGCGGTGGCGGGCAGCGAAGGCGCTTTTGTGGCACTGATGAACGACGAAGCCGCGCGCCAGGGCCTGAAGGACACGCACTTCACCAATGCACCAGGCCTGCCCGATCCGGCCCACCTGACGACGGTGCACGACATTGCGATCCTCGCGCGCAACCTCATCCAGCGCTTCCCGCAGTACATGCACTATTACAGCCAGAAAGAATTCACCTACAACAACATCAAACAACCCAACCGCAACCGCCTGCTCTGGACAGACTCGACGGTCGATGGCCTGAAAACCGGCCATACGGCGTCCGCGGGCTATTGCCTGGTGTCTACGGCGTTGCGCGACGGCCGCCGGGTGGTATCGGTGGTCGTCGGCGCGCCCAGCGACGCCGCCCGCTCCGAAAGCAGCCTGAAACTGCTCAACTGGAGCTTCCAGAACTTCGATACGGTCAAGCTGCTCGATGCCGACAAGCCCGCCGTCACGGCCCGTGTCTGGGAAGGCACCGCCGAGACCGTTGGCCTGGGTACGCCCACGGCAACCTGGGTGACTGTGCCGCGCGGAAAGGGGCAAGAGATCAAGCCGGTGGCGCAGTACACGCAGCCGCTGATTGCGCCGCTGTCGCAAGGCGCAAAGGTGGGTGTGGTCTCCCTCACTCTCGACGGCAAGGTGCTGCGCCAGGAACCCCTGCAGGTGCTGGCCGATGTGCCGCAGGCAGGGCTGTTCAGCCGGCTGTACGACAAGGTTCGGTTGATGTTCCAGTAAGCGGCAGCACGGGGCGCCCAACCTGCGGGCCGTCGGCAAACCGCTTGTTTATCAATCATTTTTCGGCCAGGTCGGCGATGCCGGCCTGGATTACATTTCAGGGCTACACACTATGATTCCCGATGTCGATAACGACAGCATTGCCTATCTGAATGGCGAGTTCGTGCGCCTGGGAGACGCCCGCGTATCCGTATTGGATCGCGGGTTTATTTTTGGCGACGGCATATATGAAGTGGTGCCGGTATATCAGGGCAAGCCATTTCGCATGGATGGCCACTTGGCGCGCTTGTCGCGCAGCCTGGCGGCAATCCGCATTCCGCTTGAGCACACGCGCGCGTGGTGGGAATCCCTGGTGCAGCAATTGATCGAGCGCAGCAGCTTGGGCGACTGCATGGTGTATATCCAGGTGACGCGCGGTGTGGCCCGGCGCGATCACGCCTTTCCGAAACAGGCTGTGCCCACGGTGTTCGCCATGGTGTCGCCATTCAAGCGCCCATCGGCCGAACTGCGCGCGCAGGGTATGTCGGCGGTGGCCATTCCCGACATCCGCTGGCTGCATTGCGACATCAAATCGGTATCGCTGCTGGGCAACGTGCTAGCCAAGCAGCAGGCGGTGGATGCCGGGGTAGACGAGGTGTTGCAGTTCCGCGATGGCTTCCTCACCGAAGGGGCGTCGTGCAATATCTGGGTAGTAAAGAACGGCACACTGCTGGCGCCGCCTCGCAACAATCTGATTTTGGAAGGCATACGCTACGGCCTTATGGAAACGCTTGCCGCCGAAGCGGGTGTGCCGTTCGAGGCCAGGCCCATTTCCCGTGCCGAGGTGGATGCGGCGGACGAATTGCTGCTGACGTCGGCAACGAAAGAGATCTTGCCGATCACCCGCTTCGAGGGCAGGCCGGTGGGTACGGGCGAGGGCGCGGGCAAGCCGGGCAAGGTTTTTGCCGCGCTGCGGGCGGGCTACGATCGCGCCATTGCCGCGCTATCATGAGCCTGTGCCCTGTTTATTGCCAAGGGTGAATACAATGCGAGAAATTCCGCCCGAAGAATCCCTGATCGAATATCCCAGCGACTTCCCCATCAAGGTAATGGGCAAGTCGCACCCGGATTTCGCCCAGGTCATGACTGAGCTCGTGCTCCAATTCGATCCCGGCTTTGATGCCGCAACTGTTGAAATGCGGCCCAGCCGCAATGGTACCTACATTGGCCTCACATTTATCGTACGCGCCACCTCGCGCGAACAGCTGGACGCGCTCTATCGCGCGCTGCATGGGCATGAAATGGTGGCCATGGTCCTATAAGCGGCAAGCCTTGGCGCAGCGGCCCGCGCCAGAGGCCGATGCGCCGCGCACAGCGCAGGCTCAACCCGTGGTGCTTTCGCACGCGGTGTATGCGGCAGGAGAACGGCTGAACATGATCGAAGTGAAATGGCTGCCGCGGCCCAGCGCCTATCTGCCGGTTTGGGAGGCCATGCGCGATTTCACCGAGCGGCGCGATGCCGATACGCCAGACCAGATCTGGCTGGTCGAGCATGAGCCAGTCTACACGCTGGGGCAGGCGGGTAAGCCCGTCCATGTGCTCAATGCCGGTAGCATCGATGTCGTGCATACTGATCGCGGCGGCCAAGTCACATACCACGGGCCCGGGCAAGTGGTGGCATATTGCCTGGTCGACCTGCGCCGCCATGGTCTGTTCGTCAAAGAGTATGTCGCCCTGCTCGAAGATGTGTTGATCGCTTATCTCGACAGCGCCGGTGTGCCGGGCGCCTGCCGCAAAGCTGGTGCGCCGGGTGTCTACGTGCCGGGCGAGGGGGGCGAGCTGGCCAAGATCGCCGCCTTGGGCATCAAGGTGCGCAATGGTTGCACTTACCACGGCCTGGCGCTTAACGTCGATATGGATCTCTCGCCTTTTCTGGGTATCAATCCCTGTGGCTACGAGGGCCTGGAAACCGTGGATATGCGTAGTCATGGGGTGTCCATGGGGCTCGAAGACGTAGGCAATCAACTGGCCAATCGGCTGGCGGTCGCCTTCAACGCCCGCATGAAGGCGGCACATGCCGCTTTGGTTGGTGGCCACACCGCTTGATGGGTGAAGAGGCCGTCCGATGGGCGAGTCGTGGTAAAACCGGATTCATACAAGCATTACAACTGAGTTAAGGGCTTGTCCGGTGCTGGCCGGCTTGGCGGAGCGCGTGGGCAAGCATGTCGCGTATCACCCATGCGGTGCGGGGCAGCCATGTGTGCATGCCCCACGCCATGGCCATGAAAAGGAGGCCCCAATGCCAGACAGCAATGCACGCCACTCCTCCGCTGCCGCGGAGTCGGCACGCAACCCCGCGACAGCGTCCGCAGCTCACACGGTATCAACCCCGGCGCCTGTGGTCGGTGGCGTTGATGGCGCCGACCCCGCACCCGTGCTGATGTCCGTCACGCAAGGCGTCGTCACGCTGACGCTCAATCGCCCGCAGCAGTTCAATGCCTTGTCCGAAGAGATGCTGGCTGCGCTCGAGCAAGCCCTGGATGATATTGCCGCCAACGACCAGGTGCGCTGCGTGATTCTGGCCGCCAACGGCCGAGCTTTCTGTGCCGGGCATGACCTGAAGCAAATGCGCGCCAACCCGGACCAGGGCTATTACCAAACACTGTTCGCCCAGTGTGGGGGCGTGATGCAGCGCATCGTCAACCTGCCTGTACCCGTCATCGCCCGTGTCCACGGCACCGCTACGGCGGCGGGTTGTCAACTGGTCGCATCCTGCGACTTGGCTATTGCTGCGGATGCCGCGAAGTTCGCCGTCTCAGGCATTAATGTTGGCCTGTTCTGCTCGACCCCAGCCGTTGCACTCACTCGCAATGTGCCACTCAAGAAGGCCTTCGAAATGCTCGTCACGGGCGAGTTCATCAGCGCCGACGATGCCGCGCAAAGCGGCCTTATCAATCGCGCCGTTCCGGCGGAGCAGCTGGATGCTGAAATCGCCCGTCTGGTCGAGGTGATCTGCGCCAAGAGCCCGGTGGCCGTACGCACCGGTAAAGCCATGTACCGCACCCAACACGCCATGGCGCTGCCCCAGGCCTACGATTACGCCGGCAAGGTCATGGCTGGCAACATGATGGCCGACGACGTTGCCGAGGGCATCGACGCTTTCATCCAGAAGCGCCCGCCGGTTTGGCAGGGGCGCTGAGCCGCACTGCCGCAGCGCCGCGCCGGCATCAATACCAGCGTTTGCTTGTTGCCCCATCGTGTCCTCGCCCGCTGCGCAGCGGGCGCGTTGGCGTCGCACCTTGGTATTGCGCGGCACTGCGCTGATGCGGGGCTGTCACCGTTCCCTCCTTCCTGTTGCGCTCAAACAGCCGGTCGCATAGGCGCTCGTGTTTGCGCGAGCGCCTATGCGGCTGGCCTTGCCCATGGCTGTATGAAATGCTCGCCGTGGACATGGAACGAGTACTGTGTCGGCGACGCTAGAGGTGCGGGATTTCACCTATGTGGAAAAAATCCAGCCGTAATTAAACTTCCATTGAAATTATTTAACGAAAATTATTTTCGCCGCAGACCGATCCGGATGTGGAGCGCGCCGTACCGAGCGCGCGGCGAAGGTGAGTTGCGAGCTGGATTTCATTAACGGGTTGCCGCACCACGATCGATGCGGCCGCACCACATGGAGGATTGATCATGCGCATTCAAAAGCTCTGGTCCACTGTCGCCCTGGCCGCTGCACTCGGCTGTGCGCAGGCAGCCGTCGCCAAAACCGAACTCAACGCCAGCATCTGGTTCCCCGAAAGCCAGCCGTTGACGCGCTATGGCTATATGGAATGGGCCAAGAAGGTCGATAAGGCGTCAAACGGTGATCTGAAAATCAATGTCTTCACGGACACCACCCTGCTGCCTGTCGTGGCGCACCTGAGCGGCCTGCGCGACGGCATTGCCGACATCACCTATCATGCCGGCACCTACACGCCGTCAGACCTGCCCGAAGACAACGTGTTGGCGATCCTGGCCATCGGCCTGAGCGATCCGATGCTGACCACGTTTGCCGTGGCCGACTTCTACATGAACGACCCCGACATGCAGGCGCTGTGGAAGCGCCAGAAGATCGTCTTCCTGGGTGCGTACGCCAGCGTGCCATACAACCTGATTTGCAACCGCAAGGTGGCCGATATTGGTGACCTGAAGGGCCTGAAGCTGCGTACACCGGGGCCCGTGCATGCGGAATGGAGCAAATCGGTTGGCGCGGTGCCGGTCAACGTGCCGTCCAGTGAGATGTTCACGGGTCTGGACAAAGGCCAGCTCAATTGCGCGCTGATGGGTGCCAATGAACTGAAGACCCGCTCGCTGTGGGATGTGGCCAAGAATCTGAACACCGCCAATCTCGGCCCTTATTTCGCGGGTTGGGAATGGGCCATGAATCGCAATAGCTGGAACAAACTGACCGATGCGCAGCGCCGTATTCTGCTCGACACGATCGCCGAGTCGACGGTTGAGACGGAGCTTAAATATATCGAGGCGGGTGAACAGGCGAAGAAAGAGGCAGCGGCTCATAACGTGACGATCGTCGAGCCCACTGCGGCTCTTGCGGCGTCCATCACGTCGTTCTCCTCGCATGCGCGCGCCATGGCTATCAAGGAGGGCAAGGAGCGCTTCAAGCTCAAGGATCCCGAAGGTTTGGTGTCACGCTTTGAGGCCACCTTGGCCAAGTGGGACAAGCTCTTCGAGGGCGTGGATCGCAACGACGCCAAGGCGCTGACGACGCTGCTCAAGACCAATCTTTATAACAAGATCGACGCGAAAACCTACGGCAAATAGTCCATGGGCGGATCACTGTCGGCTGGTGGAAAGACCGCGAATAGTTGATGGATGGCTGCTGGATGGCTGCTGGATGGAAGGGATATACAGGGAAAAGGTGTAGAAAATGCGTATCGGTGTGGAAGTTGGTGGAACGTTTACCGATTTGGTGGCCATAGGCGAAGCGGGCATTACCGTGCTGAAAGTTCCCAGCACGCCCGCCAGCCCCGACGAAGGGGCGTTCAATGGCCTGATAGCCAGCGGCATCGCGCTCGATCAGGTGCGCGATCTTGCACACGGCTCAACCGTGGCCACCAATGCGGTGCTGGAGCGCAAGGGGTTTCTGACCGCCTTCGTAACCACCCAAGGGTTTCGAGATATCCTGTCGCTGCAACGGCATGGCCGACGCAATATCTACGATCTGGAATATCAGAAGCCCGAGCCAGTGGTAGAGCGCGCCGACAGCTACGAAGTGGCAGAGCGCATTCTCGCCGACGGGAGTGTGCGGCAAGCACTGGACACCGAGGCCGTGGCGCAGGCGCTGATTCCCGCCTTGCGCGACGGCGGCTACCAAGCTGTTGCAATTTGCCTGCTCAACGCGTACATCAACCCGGCGCACGAACTGGCGCTGCGCGACCTTATCCAGCAGCGACTGCCTGATTTATTTGTCGCGATCTCATCGGACATCACACGCGAATTCCGGGAGTACGAACGCGCCTGCACAACCAGCCTGTCGGCTTATGTGCAGCCGGTGATGGATCGCTACATCACGCGCTTCATGGAGCGCCTGGAGGCCGCGGGCTTCAAGGGCCGGTTCAGCGTCATGCAGTCCAATGGCGGCAAACTGCCGGCCAGTGCGATGCGGGCCAATGCCATCACGGCGCTGCTTTCGGGCCCCGCTGCGGGGGTCATGGGCGCCGCGCGCCAGGTAGCGCGTTCTGGCTATCGTAATCTGATCACGCTTGATATGGGCGGCACGTCCACCGATGTCTGTGTGGTGGTCGATGGCAAGCCACAACTCACCAACGAGTTCTCTCTGGACGGCCTGCCTGTTCGCATCCCCATTCTCGACATCAACACCGTCGGAGCGGGCGGCGGAAGCATTATCTGGATCGATGAAGGTGGCATGCTGCGTGTGGGGCCAAAATCCGCCGGCGCGGTGCCGGGCCCGGCTTGCTACGGCAAAGGCGGGGAGCAGCCCACCGTCACCGACGCCCACGTGGTGCGTCGCAGTATTCTGCCCGAGACCTTTCTGGGTGGGCGCATGCCCATCGATGTAGAGCGCGCGCGCGTGGCGCTCAAGAAAGTGGCCGATCATTTCGGGATGACGCTCGAGCAGGCGGCCGATAGCGCGATCCAGATATCCAATGCCAATATCGTGCGTGCGATTCAGGTGATCTCCACCGAGCGCGGGCTTGATCCGCGCGACAATGTGCTGGTGCCCTTTGGCGGTGCGGGCCCGCTGCATGCGGCCCAGGTGGCCGAAGACCTGGGCGTTGAGACCATTGTCGTGCCGCCCAATTCGGGTGTGATCTCCGCCTATGGGTTGCTGGCCAGCGATTTCATCCAATTCGAAAGTCTTACCCGCCGCGGATTGGTGGACGATGGCGCGGGTGATGTGATCCGCGCGACGTTCAAAGAAATGAGCGAGCGCGCCATTGCCCGCGCGCGCGATATGTCGCTTGAAGGCGAGCTTATCCTCAGCTTTGTGGCAGACATGCGCTTTGTGGGCCAGGCGTTCGAGGTGCCAGTCGAGCTGATGAGCAGTGAGATGGCTGCGCTCGATGGAAAGCGCCTGCGCGATCTGTTCGGTGCCATGCACCAGAAGCTGTATTTTTTTGGTGCGGACGACGACAAACCGATCGAGTACGTGTCGTTCAGGCTGGGCCTGACCGCGCCGCTGAAATCGGTGCCGCAGTTGCAGGAATCCGAGGCTCACTTTACTGAGCCTCGAACAATTGAACTTTTTGACCGTGGCCAATGGCGCCAGGCCACGCTGATCAGCCGTTCGGCCATGAAGCTCGACGAGCAATTGTGCGGCCCTGCACTGCTGGAAGATTCAACCTCAACCTTGCTGGTGCCTTCGGGTTGGCAGGCGCGCCGCGATGCCAATGACAATATGATATTGACCCTCGTGAGAGAAGAAAATGCCTGATACCGTCAATTCATCGAGCCTCGAGTTGTCGACGCTCAACCCTGTGGATTATGCGGTGATCAGCCAGGGGCTGATCGCGGCCGCGCGGGAAATGGGCGTCAAGCTGATTCGTTCCGCCTACTCCACAATCATCCGCGAGGCCGCCGACGCCTCCGCTGCGCTGTTCGACCGCCATGGCAATGTGGTGGCGCAGGCTGAGCTTATCCCCATGCAGCTCGGGCCAATGTCAGAGATATTCCGGGCCTGCGCCGCGGCCGATTCAGTGGAAACTTTGCAGGACGGGGATTTCTACATCACCAACGATCCCTATTCGGGCGGCCAGCATCTGCAAGACGTGTTTATTTACTCGCCGATCTTCCACGAAGGCGAGCTGATTGGCTTCGCAGGCACCGTGGCGCACCACCTCGATCTGGGTGGCGGAAACCCCGGGCTGACGACCGAAGCGGTGGATGTGCACGCGGAGGGCCTGATCTTTCCGCCCACACGCTACAACCATGCGCGCGACTGGGAAGGGCGAGGCCCGCTCAAACGCTTGGTGGCCGCCAATATCCGAGTGCCGGGCCAAACCATCGGCGACTTTGATGCACAGTTCGCCGCTAATTCCGTGGGCGCCGAACGCATGCGCCAATTGTGCCGCAAGTACGGTTCACAAGCCCTTCAAGCCGCCATGACCGAGCTTGTTGATTATTCCGAGCGCCGTTTCAGGAAGGCGCTGTCGCAGCTGGCCGATGGTGTGTATTACGGCGAAGATGCGGTCGATGACGACGGCATCACCGATGAACCGCTGGTGGTCAAGGTTACGGTGAAGGTTGAGGGCGACAGTATAGACATCGACTTCGACGGCACATGCCCACAGGTCTCACGAAATCTGAATTGCCCGTTCTCGTCCACCATCTCGGCCGCGTTGTCGGCGGTAAAGTCGGCGCTGACCAGCCCCGATATCCCATTCAACGAAGGCTTGAAGCGGCCGGTGCGCATTCGCGCGCCCAAGGGCTCACTCGTCAATCCCAATTATCCGGCGCCGGTGCGCGCGCGCATGGAGGCGGGCTATCGCTGCTTCAACGCGGTGCTCAAGGCACTGGCACACGTGGCGCCTGATCGCGTGATTGCGGGTGGCAACGATGCCACGCTGGTCACGTCGCTGTCGCGCCAGGAAGGCGGTAAATACAAGGTGTACCTGGAGGTGTATGGCGGTGGATTTGGTGCATCGCCGCGCACTGATGGCTGTGACGCGGTGGATTCGCCGTTGTCCAACTGCACCAATACGCCGGTCGAGGCGACGGACATGGACTTCGATCACTTTCGCATCATCGGCTACGGCCTGCGGCAGGATTCGGCGGGTGGCGGGCGGCACCGTGGCGGCCTGGGGTTCTATCGCAGTTTCGAGATACTGAAGGATGACGTCAACTTCGCCATGTATGCCGACCGCTTTCGCGTCGCACCCTACGGCTTGTTTGGGGGCAAAGATGGCAGCCCGGGATCGGGCGAAATCCTGCGCGACGGCAAGATCATTCCGATTGGCAGCAAGGACAGCAGGCAGTTGCGCAAGGGCGATGTGGTAACCATCTATACAGCGGGTGGCGGTGGGTATGGTCCGCCGGAAGAGCGCAAGCGCGCGGATATTGATTACGACATTCGCCATGGCTACGTGTCGGAGAAGGCATCGAAAGCCCTTTACGGCTGAGGAGCGCGTATGTATCGCATCGAAAAAGTGGTCCGGGGTTTTGCCTGTGCGCTGACATTCATTGCGG
Organism: Pusillimonas sp. TS35; assembly: GCF_009857885.1. GTDB lineage: Bacteria > Pseudomonadota > Gammaproteobacteria > Burkholderiales > Burkholderiaceae_B > Allopusillimonas > Allopusillimonas lactea. The sequence continues at coordinate 142,483 of NZ_WWER01000006.1, forward strand.
GCGTCAGTCTCATGCTGATGATGCTGCAGACGGTCACGGATGTCGTGCTCAATAATTTCGCCGGCGCGCCCATCGAAGGAAACCTGGAGATTATTTCCGCCTATCACATGGTCCTTGTGGTGTTCCTGCCGCTGGCCTATGTAGAGTTGCGCCACGAGCATATCAACGCAGATCTCTTTGTGCGGCTGATGCCGCGCAAGGCGCAGCGCATCATCTATGTGTTCGGCTCGCTGGTCTCGGTGGCGTTTTTTGGCGTGCTGGGTTGGCAAACTCTGCTTGATGCGATCAGTTCCTACGAGATCAACGAGGTGATCATGGGTTCGGTCTATGTACTGGTCTGGCCGTCCAAGTTCTCGCTGCCGATCGGTTTCCTGGCCATCGTGCTGGTCCTGCTGCTGCATATCTGGAAGACCATCGTCGATCCGGATTTCGAGCCTGTGCCGGAAAGCCCTGAAGCAGAAGGCATCTGAGACGCTGAGGCGTCCAGACGCTGAGACTCCGCGAAGAAACAAGCACGGATAACAAGCATGGATAATGTGACGATTGGTTTTATCGGCCTGACGGCAGGGCTGATATTGGTGGGCCTCAGAGTCCCGATCGGGGTGGCGCTGGGATCGGTGTCCTTCATCGGCATTGCGGCGATCCTTAACATGAAGGCCGCCTGGGGCATGGTGACGGCGGTACCGTTCAACTTCGTGGGCGACTGGAACCTCACGGCCATTCCCATGTTTCTGCTCATGGGCTACGTCGCGGGCTCGACGGGGTTGTCCAAGGGGCTGTTCGAGGCGGCGCGCATTTTTCTGTCGCGTCTGCCAGGTGGCCTGGCGGTGGCCAGTGTAGGAGCCTGTGGTTTGCTCTCCGCCGCCTCGGGCTCAAGCGTAGCGGTGTCGGCTGCATTTGCGCGCATAGCCACACCAGAGATGCTGCGCTATCGCTATGACCCGGGCCTGGCGAGCGGGGTCATTGCATCGGCGGGTACGTTGGGTTCGCTGATTCCACCTAGTATTCTGATGATTCTGTATGGCTATGTGGCCGAGGTCTCGGTGGCCAAGATATTCATGGCCGGCTTCCTCCCCGGCCTGGTGTCGGCACTGATGTTCGCGTTCATGATCATCATCCGCGTCAAACTCAAGCCTTCGCTGGCGCCGCCAGTCGGGGAGCGCTTCACGCGGGCTCAAAAGGTTGCAGCAATCAAGAATGTATGGCCGCTGCCGGTCCTCATCATAGGCGTGCTGGTTGGCATTTTCGTGGGAGTGTTCACGCCGACCGAGGCCGGTGCGGTTGGTGCGGCGCTCTCGATCGTTCTCGCTATTGTTCGGCGTTCGCTCACGTGGGAGAACCTGCGCAAATCCGTGGTGCTCACGCTGGGCGGCACGGCGGGCATTTTCATGGTGGTGATCGGCACCGTGCTGTTGGGCCGTTTTATGGTGCTGAGCGGCGTGCCCACGTTTATCACTACATGGTTCATGGATTTTGGCAGCAGCCAGTTGGCGGTGGTGCTGGCGGTGGCCGCGCTATATCTGATCCTGGGTTGCTTTCTTGATTCGATTGGCCTGTTGCTGCTCACGCTGCCGATTGTGCTGCCGCTGGCGCGCGAGTCCGGCATGGATTTGATCTGGTTCGGCATTATCCTCGTGAAGCTGCTCGAACTGGGGCTGGTGACGCCGCCCGTCGGCCTGAATGTCTATGTGACCAAGAGCGCCTTGGGCAACTTGGTCAGCCTGACGACGATATTCAAGGGGGTTGGCTGGTTTGTGGTGACAGACTTGCTGACGCTTGCCATCCTGGTGGCATTCCCGTGGATATCCCTCGTTCTGCCATCCATGATGCAGTAGCATCGTAAAGTAGCCTGTAGCGGAAAGGAGGATGTGGGTGACTGCCTACAAAAATGAAGGTACCTCGCGGCGCGAAGACATGCACGGAAGCGATGTGGATGCCGCATACATGGATATGACATGGACAGAAAGCATCGGCCAGAAGTTGCGCCAACGGCGCAAGGTGAAGCGCATGTCGCTCAAGGATGTCGCGGGTAAGGCGGGTCTGTCCATTGGCCTGCTCAGCCAGATCGAGCGCGGTGTATCCACACCTTCGCTGCGCTCATTGAATCAGGTCTGCCAGGCGTTGGCGATGCCGGTGTCGTGGCTGTTTGACCGCAATCAGTCCGGTATAGGTGCGGCGGCCGAATCCATTGTGGTAAGGCTGTCGCAGCGCCGGCGTATGGATTTGGGCGCTGGCGGCATGATCAAGGAGATTCTCTCTCCCGATGCGGTCAATGGCATCCAACTGATGCGGTTTGTCATTCATCCCGGTGGCAAGTCGGGCAACAGTCCGGCCCAGCACCCCACCGGCGCCAAGTGCGGTACCGTTCTGGCAGGCTGCCTGGGGCTGGAGGTGAACGGTCACGAGTACGTCATCAAACAATTCGATTCGTTTGCGTTCAAGGCAAGCGAGCAATACCGTTTCTGGGCGATCGGCGACAGCGACTGCGAGGTCATTTGGGCGACGACGCCTGCCTTGTACTGAAACCGTGGCTGTCCGTGCTTGCTGGCGCAGGTGGCCGATGATGAAGAGGGGCGGATGAAATCCAGGCAAGTCATCACAAGAACCGCCGCGTACGGCACGCGGGGCGCAATTGCCACCGCGCGAGAGCTCAGTGCGGCCGCAGCCGCTGGCATGCTGGCAGCGGGTGGAAACGCTATGGATGCGGCGGTGGCGGCAGCGTTTGTCGCCGGCGTCATCGAGCCTATGGAAACCACGCTGGCAGGCTCGGGGTTTCTACTGGTCGGGCTGCCGGACGGCGCCGCGCACAGCGTTGAGTTCGGCCCGCGCGCTCCAATGGCTGCCCGCCCCGGTATGTTCACGATCGATGAGAATCGTGTGGTGGACCTCGGTCTGGGTGTGTCGGTGGTGGTGGGCGATGAGAACATCCAGGGCGCTCGTTCGGCGGGCGTGCCCGCCACAATAGCTGGCTTGATCCGCGCGCATGATTGCTTCGGCAAGCTGCCGCTGAAGACGGTAATGGGCCCCGCGATCGCAGCTGCATTCGACGGTTTCGCGGCCGACTCCTACTTTGCGCTGGAAGCACTTGAACATATCGATGTGCTCCGGCGCGACCCAGGCGCTGCTGCCTTGTTCTTGCCGGGAGGCCTGCCCCCCGCCAGCGCCCACCTCGGGCGCGCCACGCTGGGTGTGCCCGCACTCATCCGCCAGGCGGCGCTGGGAAAAACCCTGGAACAGATCGCCGAGCAGGGTGCCGCAGCGTTCTATGGGGGCGAGCTGGGCGACGCGTTTCTGCAATCGCATCGGGAACGCGGCGGCATTCTTGCGCGCGAAGATCTGCTGGCAGTGAACCCGGTGATCGCAAGCCCGCGGCGTCTGCGTCTGCGCGATTGCGAAGTCCTGGCGCCCTGCGCCCCCTGCGGTGCGCTGACTGAACTGCAGATACTCAACACTTGGCAAGCTTTGTTCCCCGAAGTGCCACGCGGCGGCGACGAAACCGGGCGGCTTGATATGTTAGCGCAGGCAAGCTGGCATGCTTTTGCCGATCGCTACCATTGGCTGGGTGATCCAGATTTCGTACCGGTGCCCGAGGCAGCGCTGTTGTCCGATGCCTATGCACGGGAGCTGGCGGCGTTGATTCGTGCCGGTGCCGTGCCGCCGCGCAGTGCGGGCAGCGGCGAAATGCCCTGGAATTATTTCGCTCGTAAGCCTGCCCATGATCCCTGGCGGTACGACGACTGTGGCCGCGATGGGGTGGTGTGGTCGCCGGAAGGCGCCACCACACCGCCTGCGGGTACCACGCATATCTCGGTAGCCGATACGTCGGGCATGTGTGTTGCCATTACGCATACCGCCGCTAACCACTGCGGCGCCAAGGTGGTCTGCGAACGCACAGGCCTGCTTTTCGATGCTGCCATGGGCTGGTTCAACGCACGGCAGGGCGCCGCCAATAGCATCGAGGGCGGCAAGCGGCCGCTTGCGAACATGGGGCCGGTGCTGCTGATGCGCGGAGGGCGGCCGCTGGCGGCTGTTGGCGCACCTGGCGGACGGCGAATCATCAACGCTGTGGTACAGGTTGTGCTCAACCTCGTTGAACGCGGCATGACACCGGATGAGGCCCTGCAGGCGCCGCGCATCGACGCCAGCGGCAATACGCTGCTGGCGTCTGAACGCTTGGAGCAGGCCATTTTGCCTCTGCGCAGCCAATACGGAAACGCCGCCCTGGTGTCTGAGCAGCATGAAGGCTACGGCTACGAGCTGGCGCGCCCAATTATCGCAGTACTGGACGGTGGCGTGGCCTATGCCGCCGCGGATCCTTTCAGCAGGGGCTACGCCCAGGGAATCTCATGAAGCAAGCGTATTCGGATCGGCCTTTTCCGCCATCCCTTTGGCAGGCTACCGCCTGCGCCGCGCCGGATACGCCCGCGCTTGCCGATAGTGGGCAGGCCGATGTGGTGATCGTGGGCGCGGGCTTTACGGGGCTGTCGGCAGCGCTGCATCTGGCGGAGCAGGGCGTGGATGTGGCGGTGTTGGAAACGGCGCAGCCAGGCTGGGGTGCGTCAGGCCGCAACGGAGGCCAGGTTATTCCGGGCTTGAAGTACGACCCCGATGAACTGCTGCGCAGGTTCGGCGCCGAGCGCGGTGAGGCGATGACTGCAATGGCTGGCTCTGCGGCCGATCTGGTTTTCGACCTCATCGATAAGTATCGGATGCGGTGTGACCCGGTGCGCAAGGGCTGGATACAGACGGCGCATTCGGCGCAGATGCTGCGCACGGTGACACAGCGGGCGGAGCAATGGGCGCGGCGGGGCGCACCGGTCGAGATACTGGAAGGCAAAGATGTGGCGGCTCGCATTGGCGGCGGTCGTTTCACAGGCGGCTGGATCGACCATCGCGCTGGGAGTGTGCAGCCCTTGGGCTATACGCGGGGGTTGGCGCATGCGGCGCTGGCGCAGGGGGCCCGTATTCACGGCAACACCCGTGTGACCAGCCTCAAAAGGGCAGCGGATCGCTGGCGGGTGGGAACAGAGCGTGGCCATAGCCTGACTGCTTCGCATGTTCTGATCGCAACGAATGGCTACACCGATGGCTTATGGCCGGGGCTACGGCGCACCGTCCTGGCCGCACAGAGTTTTCTGGTGGCGACACGCCCCTTGCACGGCAGCGAAGACACGATATTGCCTGGCCGGGAGGTCACCTCGGATTCGCGGCGTCTGTTGGTTTATTTCAGGCGCGATGCAGACGGCCGCTTGGTGCTCGGCGGCCGAGGGCCGTTCGACATGCCGCATGCGGCATCCGAGTGGGCGCATATCGAGCGGGCGGTAACACTGATGTTTCCGCGCCTGAAGGGCATCGAATACGAATACCGATGGCAGGGCAGGCTGGCAGTGACGGCGGATTTCATGCCCCATGTGCATGAGCCCGCGCCTGGCCTGAGTATCGTCCTGGGCTATAACGGCCGCGGCATCGCAATGGCAACCATGATGGGCAAAATGATTGCCGGCCGTATCCGGCAGGGACGGGCCGGTGACTTTCCGTATCCCGTTACACCCATCAGCCCGATCCCCCTGCATGGCCTGCAACGGTGGTACATGGCCGCGGGCGTGGCTTGGTACCGATTGCTGGACGCGCTGTCCTGATCCGGCCCGCGCGTGCGGGCCGGTTGGGGCGTCAGGCCACGCCGGCCTGCTGCGCCTGACGGTCGGCGTGGTAGGACGAGCGCACCATGGCGCCAACCGCCGCATGGGTGAAGCCCATGGCATAGGCTTCGCGTTCGAGCATCTTGAACACGTCGGGGTGTGCATACCGCAGGACCGGCAGATGGTGCTCGGATGGCTGCAAATACTGACCAATGGTCAGCATGTCGACATTGTGGGCGCGCAGGTCGCGCATGACCTCGAGGATCTCTTCGTCGGTTTCGCCCAAGCCGATCATCAGGCCGGATTTGGTGGGCACCTCGGGCTGCAGTTTCTTGAACTCAGACAACAGCTTGAGCGAGTGCTGGTAATCGGCGCCTGGGCGAGCCTGCTTGTACAGGCGGGGCACGGTTTCGAGGTTGTGGTTCATGACATCGGGCGGCGCGGCGTCCAGGATGCCCAGTGCGCGGTCGAGGCGGCCACGGAAGTCTGGCACCAGCACCTCGATGCGGGTGGAAGGCGAATGCTCGCGGACCTGGCGGATACAGTCGACAAAGTGTCCCGCGCCGCCATCGCGCAGGTCGTCGCGGTCGACCGACGTGATCACCACATATGACAGCTTCATGGCGGCGATGCTGCGCGCCAGATTGGCGGGCTCGTTGACGTCCAGTGGATCGGGGCGACCATGGCCGACGTCACAGAAGGGGCAACGGCGCGTGCATTTGTCGCCCATGATCATGAACGTAGCCGTGCCATGGCCGAAACACTCGCCGATATTGGGGCAGGAGGCTTCTTCGCACACCGTATGCAGATTGTGCTCGCGCAGGATCTTTTTGATGTCGTAGAAGCGGGAGCCGGGGGCAGCCGCTTTGACGCGAATCCATTCGGGCTTTTTCAGGCGCTCGGCCTGAACGACCTTGACGGGAATACGCGAGGTTTTGTCGGCCGACTTTTGTTTCTGGGTAGGATCGTAATCGGTGTTGCGCGGACGCACCGTGGGTTGGGAAACAGGCTGATCGACGGGTGTAGTCATAAAAAGAGTTCCTGGCAAGGCGTCGGCCCCGCACGGCGGGCGCCGGCATGCTTCACGCCGTGCGCCCCGGTAATAAGAAGAGACACTGCCTGGCCGGGGCCCGATCGGGGCGCGGCAGGCGGTTTCGGGCCGGCAGCACGCACCGCCGCCGCCCATACCGGGCGACCGAGGCCCTAGTGTAACGCCACGGCGCGGCGGATGCCCAATCGGCGCGGCGATATCGTCGTCTAGCCGAGACAGATCGCCCTGTTTGTTTTGCCGCAAAGACCCAGGCGCCAAAGTGGCGTTCAATAGTTGCAAGCGGCCCCAAAAGGGTCTTGGGGCGGCAGCCCGCCATTCCGGCCAACACAAGGGGGCCGGCCATTAAGGTTCAGGTATTGCAAACCATGTACAGCGCCAACATTGCCTCTGGCATCCCTCGCTCAACCCGTATTACATCGGCCGGCGCCGCCCGCCCGGCTCGGGTTGTTTGTTACGCCGCGCTGGCACTGGCCGCGTTGTTGGCCGGGTGTGACGGCGGTGCGGATGTGGGGACGGAAGGCAGGGCATCCATGCCGCGGCCCAAAGCCGTGCCGGCAACCACGATTCGTGCGGACGCCTCTGCTGGCGGCGCTGTGCCGATGGCGAGCGTCCAGCCTGCCGCGCCGCAAGCCGTGGCTGCCACGCCCATTATCGTGGATGGCCTTGAGTTCGTTGTACTGCCGCCCGCCGAGGTTTTCTATTACCCACCTGGCGAGTATCTCGAGGACGGTTATCCTGTGAACCCGCCGCAGTACGTGGCCACCTTCGAGCGCGACGTGAAAATCGCCCGCCGCCAGGTCAGCCAGGCTGAATATGCGGCCTGCGTGCGTGCCGGCGCCTGCAAGCCGCTCGACCGCGCCTTCCGCGAAAACACCGCGCCCGACCTACCCGCCATAGGCATCAGTTGGCGCGATGCCACGGCGTATGCGCAGTGGTTGTCGCAAAAGACAGGCCACCACTTCCGGCTTCCGGTATATGAAGAGTGGGTCTACGCGGCCGGCTCCGCCTACAAGGAAGACGTGCTGCTGGGTAACTTTAACCCAGCCGACCCCGCACAGCGCTGGTTGGCCGAATACACGCTGGAAACCCAGCGCAAGACGTCTGTGGATCCGGCCGTTCGGCCTTTCGGCAGCTTTGGCGAAAACGACCGAGGCCTATTGGATATGGCCGGCAATGTGTGGGATTGGACCGATACCTGCCACACCCGCCGTAAAATCGGCGGCGATGGGCTGCTTGACGCGACCGGCGACAATTGCGGTATCCGCGTGACGGCCGGCCCGCACCGCAGCTATATCACCGACTTCATTCGCGACCCTAAATCGGGGGCTTGCTCGGTGGGTGTGCCGCCCAGCAACCTGGGCTTCAGGCTGGTGCTCGATGAGTCGGCGCCCGTGCAGAGTACCGGCCCCAGCCTGCGCGAGCGCTTGGGCCTTGGTTGATACGGGGGCGTGGCCCTGTGCGCTCAGCCTTGCGGCGGCGCCTCGGGCGAGGCCGCGCGAGCCGGGTGGCCGCCTTCGGCAGTACGGATGAGTTCGTCCATATTGAGTACCACAATGCGCTTGCGCCCCGAGCTTACGATACCGCGGTCTTTCCAGGCGCTCAGCAGGCGACTGACGGTATGCAGCGTTGTGCCCGTCAGTTCGGCGATATCCTGTCGCGTAATCGGAAACTCGATCTCGATGCCTTCGTCTGTTTGTTCGCCCGACTCATCCACCAGGCGCAAAATGGCCCTGGCGACCCGCTGTTCGACTTCTTCTGTGGACAGCGCGCGGATACGAGAGTGGGCATCCTGCAGCCGCTGCCCCACTGTTTGAAAGGCAAACGACGCAAATTGCGGGTTGCCCGCAAGCAGGCGATCCCAGTCGGAATCGGGCCAGGACAGCAGGAGGCTTTCCTGGACGCCGATGGTGGTGGCGGGGTAGTGGGCGCGGCGCATGGCGTGCGCAATACCGAACACATCGCCCGGGTTGACATAGCGCACCACCACTTGCTCGCCGTCGGGCGTGATCTGCACGACTTTCAGGTGGCCTGTCAGCAATACAAAAAAACGCGCGGCAGGATCGCCCTGTTTGAACACGGTTTCGCCCTCGGCGATACGGTGTGTCTGGGCGTTCTGGAGCATGGCATCCAGGCTTTCATTGGGCAACGCCCGGAAGAGATCCAGGTTCCGGATAAGAGAACGGCTGAGCTCGATGGGCATGGTCTAAAAAATTACCTGTGGAATCAAGCAGATTCTAGCATCTGGCCCCGGCACGCAACAGCCGGATGTCTTTGGGTTTGAGGTGGGCTAAAGGTTCATGTGCCAACCTTATGCGCACCAACCTTATAGCTCACGATCTTGGAATGTTGCAAATTTCAGGGAAAACCCGAATTTTCGTGTCGGGAATTTGCGCTTACGCAAAGAAGGATGTCGCCCCCTCTCTCACAATGGAACCGTCAAATCCATGACGAATTCCTTGAGAGAAGGGAGATTAGAATGAAAGCGTTCCGTACAACCCTGTTTGCAGCGCTGGCTGTCACTTTTATGGCAGGGGGCGCCGTCCGTGCAGATACGGCCGACAAACTGGAACACGTCAAAGTCGATCTCGTGGCGCCCCCGATGGTGCACAAACATGAGCAGAAAGCGACGTCGGGCCCGAAGGTCGTGCAGTTCACGATGACGATCGAAGAAAAGAAAGTAGTGATCGACGATAAAGGCACGACGCTGCAGGCCATGACCTTCAATGGCTCCATGCCCGGCCCTACTATGGTGGTGCATGAGGGCGACTATGTTGAGCTGACCCTGATCAATCCGTCGAGCAACAAGATGCCGCACAACATTGATTTCCACGCGGCCACTGGCGCGCTGGGCGGCGCTAAGCTCACCGAAGTGAACCCTGGCGAGCAGGTTGTGCTGCGCTTCAAGGCTGACCGCACTGGCGCTTTCGTGTACCACTGCGCGCCTGAAGGCATGGTGCCTTGGCACGTTGTCTCGGGCATGAGTGGCACGCTGATGGTACTGCCCCGCGAAGGCCTGAGCGACGGCAATGGCAAGCAAATCAAGTACGACCGCATCTATACGATCGGTGAGTTCGACCTCTACGTCCCCAAAGATGAAGAAGGTAACTATAAAGACTACGCCACGGCGGCCGACAGCTTCAACGACACCATGGAAGTCATGCGGGGCCTGATCCCGTCGCACATTGTGTTCAATGGCAAAGTGGGCGCGCTGACAGGCGAGGGTGCCCTGAAAGCCAAGGTTGGTGAAACGGTGCTGTTCGTACACTCGGTGGCCAACCGCGATACCCGGCCTCACTTGATCGGCGGCCACGGCGACTACGTTTGGGCAACCGGCAAGTTCATCAACAAACCCGAGCGCAACCTGGAAACCTGGTTCATTCCCGGTGGTACCGCGGGTGTGATGGCCTACACCTTCAAACAGCCCGGTGTGTACGCCTACGTTAACCACAACCTGATCGAAGCCTTCGAGAAAGGCGCCGCAGGCCACGTCGTGGTGGAGGGCGAATGGAACAATGATCTGATGAAGCAGATCAAAGCCCCCGCCGCCATCCCGGGTGAAAAGCCGGCCGCCAAGCCCGCTGCCGCGGCGCCTGCCGCCCCGGCCAAGATCGCCGCTGCGCCCGTCGCCAAGAAGGTCGCAGCAGCCGCGGGTGGCTCGACACACGCTGCCGGTGAAAAGCTGTACAAGTCGGCATGTGTGGCCTGCCACAGCACTGGCGCCGCTAATGCGCCCAAGCTGGGCGACAAGAACGCCTGGGCACCACGGCTCGCGGCAGGTGAAGATGCGGTCATGAACGTCGCCTTCAAAGGCAAGGGCGCAATGCCTGCGCGGGGCGCTTCTTCGGCCGACGACGATACGCTGCGTGCTGCGGTTCGGTACATGATCAGCACCGTGAAGTAAGCCGAAAAGCGTAGTATCGGCGGTGTGCCAGTAGCCAGGAAGGGACACGAAAATCATCGGGAAAACACCGATCATGTAATGCAACAGCTCTGGCTACACTCGCTCCATGCCCCAGGCATGGAGCTTTTTTTTGTCCGGGCGGGCCTCATCGGTTATTCCCTTCCGCCTCAGGATCAGTCTTTATGTGCCCATCAGGCACAACGAAGTACGGCAGCGCATTCCTCCAACGCACACTCACAAGCAAAGGAAGGCAGCATGACGATCAAGCTCATACGCGGCACCCTGATGGCAACGGCCCTGGCGGCCGCCGGCCTTGTCTGCAGCGGTATCGCGCAGGCGCGCGACCTCACCATCGCCCTGCGCTCGGAGCCCAGCTCCATGGATCCGCAGTTTCATTCGCTGACGCCCAATACGCAGTTGTCCGAAACCATGTTCGACCCGCTGGTGCGTACCGACAAGAACGCCAAGCCGGTGGCCTGCCTTGCTGAATCATGGACGGTGGACGGCAACGTCTGGACATTCAAGCTACGAAAGGATGTCAAGTTCTCGGACGGCACGCCGCTTACCGCTGAAGACGTATTGTTCACGTATGATCGTGTGCCCAAGGTACCCAATAGCCCTTCATCGTATGCGCTCTATCTCAGTACGGTGGAAAAGGTCGAAGCGCCCGATCCGCACACCGTGAAGATCACCACCAAAGGGCCTTCGCCGGTGTTGCTTGCCAATCTGTCGCTGGTGCCTATCATGTCGAAGAAAGCCGCATCCGGCCCTGCGCCGGAAGGCAAGACGACGGTCGAGCTTAATCGCGGCGATGGCCTGGTGGGCACGGGGCCTTATAAATTCGTTTCATGGAAGCGAGGCGCCGAGATTGTGCTGGACCGCAACCCCTATTATTGGGGCGACAAGCCCGCCTGGGACAAAGTCACCTATCGGCCTATCACCAATTCCGCGGCCCGTGTGGCTGCATTGCTGGCGGGCGATGTAGACGTCATCGAAGATCCACCCACCGATGACCTCTCGCGGCTGAAACAGGACAAGAATCTATACGTGCAGGAAACGCCATCGGTGCGTGTGATTTATATCGCGCTTAACCAGGGCAATGAGCCGCCACCGGGCATGGAGGGCACTAATGGTAAAAACCCCATGACTGACAAGCGTGTGCGCGAGGCGTTGTCGTTGGCCATCGACCGCAAGGCGATTGTCGAGCGCATCATGAACGGGGTAGGCCAGCCGGCGGGCAATTTGCTTCCTTACCCCGCTTTCGGCACGTCCAAGGAGCACGAAAACGCGCCCGCGGCGGATACGGCCAAGGCCAAGAAGCTGCTTGCCGATGCAGGGTATCCCAACGGATTCACGCTGTCGCTCGGTTCGCCGGATGGCCGCTATACCAACGACAAGCGCATCGCCCAAGCGGTGGCGGCGATGTGGGCCCGTATCGGCGTGAAGACTAATGTCGAAACTATGGCGCCGCCGGTGTTCTTCAAGCAGCGCAATGCTTTTGCGTTTAGCACATACCTGGCGGGCTGGTCGGCCTCGTCGGGTGAAATGCTCAACCCGCTGACATCGCTTGTGGTCACCAAAACACCTGCCGAGGGGCTGGGCACCACCAACTGGAGCAAGTATTCCAATCCCGAAATGGACAAGCTTACGCTGGAGGCATCTCGAACACTGGATGACAACAAGCGTTCAGCACTGCTGCAGAAGGCGGGCAATATGGTGATGGACGACTATGGCATCCTGCCGCTGCAGTTCGAGCTGTCCGTCTGGGCCATGAAAAAGGATATCCGTTATGAAGGCCGGGTAGACCAGATGACGCTGGCCCAGGATATGACGTTGGTGAAGTAGCGGAGCGCGCGGCCTGTGCTCTCCACGATTGTCCGGCGCCTGCTGCAGACGATACTTGTCGTGCTGGTGATGTCGGCGCTGGTGTTTGCCGGCTTGTATGTGATCGGCGACCCGGTGCTGATGCTCGCCAGCCCCGAGGCGACAGACGCCGAGCGCGAGGCGATCCGGCAATCGTTGGGGTTGAACCTGCCGCTGTGGCAACAGTACGGCATTTTCCTGGGCAAGGCGGTGCGCCTCGATTTCGGCAACAGCTTCCTGAATGGCGAGTCCGCTATGCGGCTGATCCTGGAGCGCATGCCCGCCACGCTTGAGCTGGCCACGCTTGCCATGCTGCTGTCGCTGCTGATCGGCGTGCCCCTGGGCATCTACGCCGGCCTGAGGCCTCGCAGCGTGGCCGCGCGCGGCATCATGACCGGGTCGGTGCTGGGGTTCTCGCTGCCCAACTTCTGGGTCGGGCTGATGCTCATCATGCTGTTTGCCGTCATGCTGGGCTGGCTGCCGGCGGGCGGGCGCGGGCCGGTAGAGCAGTTTGGCCCGATTGAACTGAGCGTTTTCAGTTGGGAGGGCCTCCAGAATTTGATCCTGCCCGCGAGCACCATCGCGGTGGCCAAGTGCGCGCTCATCATCCGCGTCACGCGTGCGGCGGCGCGCGAATGTCTGCCGCAGGATTACATCAAGTTCGCCCGCGCCAAAGGTCTGCGTGAGCGGCGTGTACTGGGTGTGCATCTGCTCAAGAACATCATGATTCCCATTGTGACGATAGGCGGGCTGGAGTACGGCCAGGTCTTCGCGTTTGCAGTGGTGACGGAAACGATTTTTTCCTGGCCCGGTATGGGCAAGCTGCTGATCGATTCGATCATCACGCTCGACCGGCCGGTGGTGGTCGCTTATTTGATGTTGACGGTTGTGTTCCTGGCGTTTCTCAATCTTGCCGTCGATATCGCATACACCATTCTGGATCCGCGCGTGCGGCTGGGAGGCGGGTGATGGCAGCGTTGAGCGAAGACACCCACGTGCCGCCCCACGAAAGCCAGTGGCGCGTGTTCATGGCGCAGTTCGCAGCCAGCAAGTTGGCCATGTTCGGGCTGGTGCTGTTGGTGGTGTTCATGGTGCTGGCGTTGTTTGCGCCCTGGATCGCGCCCCAGAACCCCTACGATATCGCTACCCTGGATATCTTCGATGCCAAGCAGCCGCCGGGCAGCACAAATATGGATGGGAGCCTGACTTACTGGCTGGGCACCGACGGTCAGGCGCGCGATGTGTTGTCGGCCATACTGTATGGCTTGCGTATCAGCATGATGGTGGGCCTGCTGTCAGTGTCCGCTGCCTTCGTCATTGGTGCCATTGCGGGCCTGGTGTCGGCCTATTTCGGCGGGCGCATCGATGCGGTCATTATGCGCATCGTCGATATCCAGCTTTCCTTTCCGTCCATACTGGTGGCGCTGGTGCTGCTATCCATACTCGGCAAGGGGGTGGACAAGGTGATTTACGCGCTGATCGCCGTGCAGTGGGCGTATTTTGCCCGCGCAGCGCGCGGGGCCGCCATTGTGGAGCGCAACCGCGAATATGTTGAGGCCGCCCGCTGCATGTCGCTGCCATGGCACCGCATTCTGTGGCGCCATGTGTTTCCCAATTGCGTACCGCCGTTGATGGTGATCGCCACCATTGACCTCGCCCATGCGATTGCGCTCGAAGCGACCTTATCGTTTCTAGGTGTCGGTGTGCCGGTTACGCAGCCATCGCTCGGCATGCTGATTTCGAACGGCTTCGAGTTCATGATGTCGGGCGATTACTGGATATCCTTTTTTCCTGGCTTGGCGCTGGCGCTGGTGGTGATCGCTATCAACCTCGCGGGCGATCACCTGCGCGACATCCTGAACCCGCGCAACGAGGTATGAGGCCATGGTGACCAACGCCCCTACAACGTTTATTGCCAACGCTCCGCTGCGTGCAGCGCCTCGTGTCGGGCGCGGTGGCGACGCGGCGGAGGCCAGGCATGGCGGCTGACCTTCTGCTCGACGTTCGAGGCCTGAAGACCTGGTTCCATACGCGCGATGGTGTGGTCAAGGCTGTCGATGGCGTCGATCTGCAACTACGGCAGGGGGAGATATTGGGGCTGGTGGGCGAGTCGGGCTCCGGCAAGAGCATTACGGGCTTTTCGCTCATGCGGCTGGTTGATGCCCCTGGCCGCATCGAGGCGGCGCACATGCGTTTCAACGGCCATGATCTGCTCACACTGTCGGACGAACAGTACCGGCGGTTGCGCGGTGAAGAGATCGCGATGATTTTCCAGGATCCGATGATGACTCTGAACCCGACGCTGCGCGTGGACACGCAGATGATCGAGGCAGTGCGCGCGCATCATCGTGTATCGACCAAGGCGGCGCGGGCGCGTGCGGTCGAGGTGCTGGGCATGGTGGGCATCCCGTCGCCGGCGGAACGGCTATTGGTGTACCCGCACCATTTGTCGGGTGGCATGCGGCAGCGCGTGGCCATTGCAATTGCGCTGCTGAATCAGCCGCGGCTGATCATTGCCGACGAGCCCACCACTGCGCTGGATGTGACAATACAGGGCCAGATCCTGTACGAGGTGCAAAAGCTGTGCCGCGAGTCGGGTACGGCCCTGATCTGGATCACGCACGATCTTGCCATTGTATCGGGGCTGGCCGACAGGCTGGCAGTAATGTATGCCGGGCGTATTGTCGAAACAGGCCTCACCGCTGAGATCGTTGGGGCGGCGCGCCATCCCTATACCCATGGTTTGATCGCCTCGATTCCCTCGATCGAGACGCGTGGTCGTCCGCTGTTTCAGATCCCTGGCGCCACGCCGTCACTGCTGAACCTGCCGGCAGGCTGTCCGTTTCGCGCGCGATGTTATCGGGCGACGCCGCAGTGCGAGCAAACGCCGCAATTGACGCTGACCGCCAGCGATGTCTTAACCGACAGTGGGCGCGACACGGCTGCGGTGGTACGAGGGACGGGAGGACATGTCGCCACTGTTTTGCCGCGAGAGGCGAATCACGATAGTGGGCTGCAGGCCAGGGCGAAGCGGGATGGTCATTGGGTGCGCTGCTGGCACGAAGGGGTAAGGCAATGAGTCATGCTGTGTCGAACCGCGTTGTGTCGGTGGGCACCGACACGGGCGAATCAACGATCACGCCCATCCTGAGCCTGCACGATGTGCGTCGCGATTATGAGCAGCCAGCCGACCTTGTCGCCCGGGTGGGTCGCATCTTGCACGGGGGCGGCGAAGCGCCGGTGGTGCGCGCGGTGGCAGGTGTGGATTTAGCGATCATGTCGGGCGAAGTGATTGGCATCGTGGGTGAGTCGGGATGCGGGAAATCCACGTTGGGCCGAATGCTCAGTGGCATTTTGCCGCCCACTGGCGGCGAGATCCGCTACAAGGGAACACCGCTGCCCGCGATGACCAACGCCGAGCGGCGGCGCTACGAACTGGATGTGCAGATGATCTTCCAGGATCCGTATTCATCGCTGAACCCCCGCATGCGGGTCATCGATATCATCGGCGAAGCGCCGGTCGTACACCGCATCGTGCCGCGTCGCGAGAAGGAGGCTTATGTAGCGCAGTTGATGCGCAAGGTAGGCCTGGACCCCGCCTATCGCTTCCGCTACCCGCATCAGTTTTCGGGCGGCCAGCGCCAGCGCATTGGCGTGGCGCGCGCCTTGGCGCTGAACCCGTCGGTGATTGTGTGCGATGAGGCGGTGGCTGCGCTGGATGTGTCCATCCAGGCCCAGGTGCTTAACTTGTTCATGTCACTGCGCGAAGAATACACGCTGGCTTACTTCTTCATCAGCCACAATCTGGGGGTCGTCAGCCATATCTCCGATCGTGTCGCTATCATGTATTTGGGGCGCATCGTTGAAATGGCCGATACCAGCACCATTTTCAACGCCGCGCACCACCCGTATACCCACGCGCTTCTCAAGGAGCTGCCTTCGTTGCGTACCGACAGGCGCCGATTCGACCCCATCAAGGGCGAATTGCCCTCGCCGCTGCACCCGCCGCCGGGCTGTCCGTTTCATCCACGCTGCCCGCATGCCATGCCGCGCTGCAAGGTGGAACGCCCCTTGCTGCGCGAAATTGGCGGCCCGTCGAGTCATGTCAGCGCCTGCCATTTGGATGACCGTGTTGTTTCATTGGATGCATTGGCCCAGGCCGGCGGCAAAGCAGCTTCCGCTGGCTACTTCGACGAGGTTCCATCATGAAATTCGCAGACGATGAATTCGCGCCCTATATGCTCAGCTATCCGTCCCGAAGCACCATTCCGCTGGTGTGCGATTCGCCCCACAGCGGCACGCAGTATCCGGCGGATTTTCAGCCCGCGCTCGCTATGGCCCTGCTGCGCTCGGGGGAAGACACTTTTGTGGAGGAGTTGTGGCAGGCGGTGCCATCAGTGGGGGGCACACTGCTGGCGGCCAACTTTCCGCGCACGTATATCGATCCGAACCGCGAGGTCGACGATATTGACCCGAATATGCTGGCCGAACCCTGGCCGATGCCGTTGCGCCCTACGGAAAAGTCGCGCATGGGGCACGGCCTGCTGTGGAGTTCGGCGCGCAACGAGGCCATCTATGATCGCAAGCTATGGGTGGCCGAGATTGAGAACCGCATCGGCACCTATTACGCTCCTTACCACGAGGCTCTGCGCCGCCAGCTCGATACCGCGCACGAGCGATTTGGCGTAGTGTGGCATCTCAACCTGCACTCGATGCCCTCAGACTCTTATGAACTGCTCGACATCGATACCGACAAGACACTGTCCGATTTCGTGCTGGGCGACCGCGACGGCACCACCTGCGACCCCACGCTGGTCGGTGTAATCGAGGATTTCCTGAAGAATCGCGGTTACTCAGTTGCGCGAAATGATCCCTTCAAGGGCGTGGCGTTGATCGCTCAGCTGGGCCGGCCGGCACACAATCGGCACAGCCTTCAGATTGAGGTGAATCGCGCCCTGTACATGGATGAGACCACTTACGAAAAATCAGAAAACTTCGAGAACCTGCAACGCGATATCTCGGAGCTGACCGTGCAGGTTGCGGACTTTGTGCGTTCAGTGATGTAGACGGTGCACGCCGCTCAGGCTTCTTCCGCATCGATCAGGCTGTACAACGGCGCCTGCCCAGGGCGGTCGTACACCTGCCAGCGGATGTGGTCGGCCTCGATGTGGATGTCGGCCGTTGCCATGGTGTTTTCGTCATCGGGATCGTTGGGTGCGTTGCGGTAGATGGGTAGCTCGGCATCGCCCTGGTCTGCCAATATGGCCAGCGGGTTGATGTCTGCCGAGGCCGCCAGCAGGGCCTCGCCGCGCGCCTGCCTGTGCGCCGACGAATCGGTGATGACCTGTGGCAGGTCGCGGATGCTTGCATGAATGATGTGATTGGCATGCAGCGCAGGCTGCTGGATATCGACGACTGACACGCCCCGTGCCGTGAACTCGACACTGTACAGCGCGGTACGACCGCGCTGGGCCAGGCTGAGATGGAAGCCGCCCGCGCGTGGTGCATCGTTGAGCAGCGCAACTGCTTCTTCGAGCGTAGCCAGATTGAGTATGGCACGTGTGAGTACCATCCGTGGCACGCCGGCACTTACCTGCCGTGCGCGAAGGTTGTTGACCGTCATGGCCAGCCCGCTGCGCGTGACAGCGAAGGTATGGCCGGGGATGGACGCCGGGTAGACGAAGGAGGCGAAATTTGCGCCGTTGTCGGGCGCCACAATGGCCAAGCCGCAGTGGTTGCGAAAGCGCGGGTCACCGTCTTCGTTGTGCGCAATGCGCGGGCCGTTGGCCGACGGCAATTGCACCGTTGTACAGCCATCGGGTGACATCGCCCAGATGTCGCCGCGGCAATTCCATAGGAATACATCGTCGGCATCGAGTTTCAGGCCATCGGCCAAGCCCTGCAGTTCTTCGTGAATGCGTGGAAAACGCTGTTGCACCAGTTTGCGCATGGTGCGGGCCGCATCACTGCCGCGCCACTGCATGACGCTGGCCCAGGACGGTGAGGTGACCAGGTATTCGTGTGCGATCGGGGCGCCGAATTCGCCCAGCGCCTTGCCAATGCTGTAGGGGCTGCCCGAGAGATGAAGGAGAGAGAGCATAATGCGTGATTCAGTGGTGACGCAAAGGCCGGTCTTCTATTGTGCGGCTTTTTATGCCGGATGGGAAACCGAAATATCCCCTAGACATGATTGCAGCCCATAACGGCAGCCCATGACTGCCGTTATGGCGCCAGATAGGCGCCGGTTTCGTGAAGCTCCGCTTCCGCGCGCTGCAGGCCTTGCACAGCGGCCGGGCCCGCACGGGCCAGCAGGTGTTCGATCAGGATCTCCACCAGTGCCAGCGCCGGTGCGCTGGACGGGAAGAACGATGAAGTTTCAGTGGAAAACACCAGTACACAATCGGCGTCCAGCGCAATTGGTGCTACAAGGCTGTCGCAGATCGCCAGTACGCGGGCGTCGGCTTTGCGGGCCGCTTGCACCACCCTCAGCGATTCGCGGGAGTAAGGTGCAAACCCGATCACGGCGACCGCGTCGGCCTTGCTAACGGCGCGCAGTTCCATTTCCAGTGTGCCCGCATCGCCGCGCAGCAAGGAAACCGTGGGCCGGAACAACCGGTACAGGTATTGGAAGGTGAAGGCAGGTGCGAACGATGCCCGGAAGCCGGCGATATGCACGTGCCGCGCCTGCGCAAGCAAGCCCACGGCTTCGGCCATGCGGCCGTCGTTCAGGTGTTCGAGCAGGCGCAGATTGTCGGCCTGCATGGCCACTGACCGCGCCAGCGCGTCAGGCGCGCTGGGCTGGCGGACGAGCTTGCGCGCTTGCGCGGCATAGCGCTTAGGAATGGCCTGAAGTGATTGTACGTAGACGCGTTTGAGCCCGTCCCACCCCTCATACCCCAAGGACTGCGCCAATCGTACCAGTGTGGCCGGCTGCACGCCGGCCTGCGTGGCGATCTTGCGCATTGATGCAAGCGGTATTTCGGCCGGGAAATCCAGCAGATAGCGTGCGCTCACCTGAAACTGGGGTGTCATGGCCGAAAACTCGCGCTGCAGCCGTGCGGTCAGTGCCTGCAGGGTGCGCGGCGCCGTGTCGGGTGATGAGGGCGAATTCATATCATGCATCGCGTTCTTGAGGTGGGGGTCATCAGCGTGTGCGGGTGGCGTGTCGGTATCGCGTTTCTATAAGGCATGTCTATATGCCGTGTCTGCATGGCGTGTAGTGCTCGCCGGTTCTTATTATCACCGCGCACGTTCCAGGTTGGCGGCCTTGCCCGGCCTGCGCTGCGCGCGTAGCCCCGAGTGTTGCATAAACCACAGCGGCGGCCGCCGGCCGATTGATTTATTTGTTGAGAAGTATATTATGAATGGAACATTTGTTGAATAGGCGGGCAGCCATGTCACACGTATTTCACCGTAATCCCAAATCTCACCTCGACGTTGCCGTGCGCGGCGAGGGTATCCAGCTGTTTGACCAGAACGGCAAGGGGTATATCGATGCGTCGGGGGGCGCCGCCGTCTCCTGCCTTGGGCATGGCCATCCCGATGTCATCGCCGCGATCAAAAAGCAGGTCGATGAGATCGCCTATGCGCATTCTTCCTTCTTTACCACCCAGGTGTGCGAAGACTTGGCCGATTTCCTCGCTGCGCGTGCACCGGGTGACCTGAATCACATTTATTTTGTGTCGGGCGGTTCCGAGGCTGTCGAGGCGTCGCTCAAGCTGGCGCGGCAGTACTTTGTCGAAGTAGGCCAGCCCAGCCGCCGCCACTTTATTGCGCGCCGGCAAAGCTACCATGGCAACACTCTGGGTGCGCTGGCCATCGGCGGCAACGAATGGCGCCGCAAGCAGTTTTTGCCGCTGCTGGTGCCGGCGCATCATGTGTCGCCCTGCTATCCCTACCGTGACCAGCGTGATGGCGAAACCGCCGAGCACTATGCGCAGCGCCTGGCTGATGAGCTCGACGCCAAAATCGTTGAACTAGGCGCCGAGAACGTTGCCGCCTTTGTGGCCGAAACCGTGGTTGGCGCCACAGCGGGCGCCCTGGCGCCGGTGGGTGGCTATCTGCAGCGCATACGCGAAGTCTGCGACCGCCACGGCGTGCTGCTGATCCTGGACGAGGTCATGTCGGGCATGGGCCGCACCGGTCACCTGTTCGCCTGCGCAGAAGACGGCGTGGTGCCCGACATCATTGCCATCGCCAAGGGCCTGGGGGCGGGTTACCAGCCCATTGGCGCCATGGTGGCCAGCAGCCGCATCTACAACACCATCGTCAACGGCAGCGGCTTCTTCCAGCACGGCCACACCTACATGGGTCATGCCACCGCTTGTGCCGCGGCCCTGGCCGTGCAGCAGGTGATTGAACGCGACCGCCTGCTTGAAAACGTCCGCGCGCGCGGCGAACAATTACGCAGTGAATTGCGCGTCGCACTGGCCGATCACCCCAATGTGGGCGATGTGCGTGGCCGAGGGTTGTTCGTGGGCGTTGAGTTCGTGGCCGACAAGGCTAGCAAGGCACCGCTCGACCCTGCCATGCAGATACATGCTGTGCTCAAGAAACAGGGCATGAAGAACGGCCTGATGATGTACCCCATGGGGGGCACCATAGATGGCGTGCGCGGCAATCATGCGCTGCTTGCGCCGCCCTTCATTTGCACGCCGGCCGACATTACCGAAATCGTTGCCCGTTTTGTGCAAAGCGTGCGGCAAGTCATGCCGGCCCAGGCTGTGCCACAATCATAGCGGCCGCTGCTGCCGCCTCGCTGCCATTGCTAAGGCACAGGCGTGCCAGTGCCGATATACGCCTTGCCTGTGTTGCGTTTGCAGCAATGGCCGCACGGGTGTGCATCGCGCCTGGCTGTTCGTGGCGCGGCGAGCGGCAATGCCCGGCGCTGCACTGCGCATTTGCCTGGCTGTTTTCAGCACATCAACACTCTACGCTCTAAGGAATAATCTCTGATGGCCCGTATCCCCTACGCGGATCTGAAAGATCCCGAAGTCAGCCCTCTCGTCGAACAGATCGTCGCCGAGCGCGGCAGTGTGCTGCACCTGTACCAGATGCTGCTGCAAAGCCCGCCCGTCGCACGGGGCTGGCTCAATCACCTCACAGGCATTCGCCACAATACGTCGCTGTCCGGCAGCCTGCGGGAAATGGTCATCATGCGCATCGCCCTGCTCAATGGCGCGCCCTACGAGGCCGACCAGCACGCGCCCATCGCCCTCAAAGAAGGCATGACGCAAGCGCAGCTCGATGCCCTTGACGATTGGGAGCCCTCAACACTGTTCAGCCCCGTCGAGCGCGCTGTGCTGGCCTATACGGACGCCATGACGCGCAACATTCAGGTGGCGGATGAGGTATTTGACGCCGTGCGCAAACATTTCGCCCCGCGTCAGCTTGTCGAGCTTACTGCCACCATCGCTACCTACAATATGGTCTCGCGCTTCCTGGAAGCGCTGCAGATCCACTCGCACGACGAGCGCTGAGCGTCCGCGCCAGCTCACGAGCTGGCTGTCACCATCCAGCCCCGCGGCTTGCCTGGCAATGCCTGGCGGCGCTGCGGCCCCGGTTGCACGACAGGCACGGGGTGATCGCCCCAAGGCC
Source organism: Pusillimonas sp. TS35 (assembly GCF_009857885.1). Lineage (GTDB taxonomy): Bacteria > Pseudomonadota > Gammaproteobacteria > Burkholderiales > Burkholderiaceae_B > Allopusillimonas > Allopusillimonas lactea. The sequence continues at coordinate 164,534 of NZ_WWER01000006.1, forward strand.
GGCGTTCAATGGTCCCAGAGGACGTCGGAGCGACCAGCGGCGCGGTTCAGCGCGCGGGCCAGTACGAAGCACAGGTCGGACAGGCGGTTCAGGTACTGGCGAACCGCCTCACCCACTGGTTCGCTTCGGCCCAGTGTGATCACTGTGCGTTCGGCCCGCCGGCAGACGGTGCGCGCCAGATGTGCGATTGCCGCCGCCCGTGTGCCGCCGGGGAGGATGAATTCCTGCAGTTTTCCGAGTTCGGCGTTGTAATGCGCCAGCGCGTTGTCCAGCGATAGCACATGGTCTGTCTTCAGGGCAGTATGCCCAGGGATGCAGAGTTCGGCGCCCATGTCGAACAAATGGTGCTGGATATTGCCCAGCAGCGCGTCGATATCCGGCGGCAGCGTTTCCGCACGCCAAAGCCCGATCATGCTGTTCAGCTCATCCACATCGCCCAGCGCCGCAATTCGCGGCGCGTCTTTGTCGATGCGGCTGCCATCGCCCAGCCCAGTGGTGCCCTTGTCGCCCGTGCGCGTCGCGATGACGGAAAGCCGTGTTGCCATGATGCGGAACCTCTGCAAATATTCTGTAATAGGCCTTCTGCGCCATTCGGCGTTATGCTGAAGGTACTAAGGAGTGTAATGTATGTCTATGTTGAATGACCGCACTATGCAGATGCTGGCCGCCGCACTGGCGATCACTTCGTTCTATTCGGTGCAGGCGGTTGCACAGCAGGCCACCGCCAGCGGCGAGGTACGTCGTATCGACGCCGCCGCAGGCAAAGTAACGATCAAGCATGGCGCCATCTCCGATCTGGACCTTCCCGCCATGACGCTGGTCTATCGCTGTGACCCCGCCTTGCTCGCCTACATTAACCCTGGCGACAAAGTAACCTTCACCGCCAAGCGTGAGAACAACCAGTACGTGATCACCGCGATTTCAAAATAGCGGGGCGTAGGCAATACCGGGCATGGCATTCAATCCAGGCCCGGGCCGCAATTTAACAATCTGGCGGGATGGATGCAGCCTACCGGCCCGCGCACAAACGGGGAGGGGCGATCCCCGCTTGTGCGGTTTACAGCACGTACCGCGCCAAGTCTTCGCTGGCAGCCGCTTCGCCCAGCTTGTCGTTGACGTACGCGGCGTCGATGGTAATGGTTGTGCCGCTATTGGCTGTGGCGTCGAACGACAGGTCTTCCAACAGCTTTTCCATGACCGTGTATAGCCGCCGCGCGCCGATGTTTTCGGTGCGTTCGTTCACATTGAAAGCCAACTCGGCCAGGCGCTTGATGCCTTCTTGCGTGAAGTCGAGCGTGACATCTTCGGTGGCCATCAGGGCGCTGTATTGTTTGGTGAGCGAGGCATCGGTTTCGCACAGGATGCGCACGAAGTCGTCAGCGCTGAGGGAGTCGAGCTCGACGCGGATGGGGAAGCGGCCCTGTAGCTCGGGGATCAGATCGGATGGGCGCGAAAGATGGAATGCGCCGGATGCGATGAACAGAATGTGGTCTGTCTTGACCACCCCATACTTGGTGTTGACCGTGGTGCCTTCGACCAGCGGAAGCAGGTCGCGCTGAACCCCCTGGCGCGATACGTCGCCGCCGGAATGCTCCTGGCGGGTGGCGATTTTGTCGATTTCATCCAGGAACACGATACCATTTTGCTCGGCGTTGATTACCGCCGCAGTGCGCAGGTCTTCTTCGTTGATGCGACGGCTGGCTTCTTCTTCGATGAGCAGCTTGAAGGCCTCCTTCACCGACATCTTCTTGGCTTTTTTCTTGTCGCGCCCCAGGCCCGCGAACATGCCGCGCAGCTGTTCGGTCATTTCTTCCATGCCGGGCGGCGCCATGATTTCCATTTGGGGCGCAGCCTGCGCGACTTCGATCTCGATCTGGGTGTTGTCGAGCTGGCCTTCGCGCAGCCGCTTGCGAAATACCTGGCGCGCGTTGTTTTCTTCGCGGTCGGGTTCGCCCTGCGCGTTGCGGGGCGGAGGTATCAGCACGTCCAGGATGCGGTCTTCCGCGGCGTCTTCTGCCTGTGTGCGTACGCGGCGCATTTCAACGTCGCGCGTCTGCTTGACCGACACGTCGACGAGGTCGCGGATGATGGTGTCTACGTCTCGGCCCACATAGCCCACTTCAGTGAACTTGGTCGCCTCGACCTTGATGAACGGTGCATTGGCCAGTTTGGCCAGGCGGCGGGCGATTTCTGTCTTGCCCACGCCGGTGGGGCCGATCATGAGGATGTTCTTGGGCACGATTTCGTGGCGCAGGGGCTCTGCCACCTGCTGACGGCGCCAGCGGTTGCGAAGCGCCACGGCCACGGAACGCTTGGCGCGGTCCTGGCCCACAATGTTTTTGTCCAGCTCGGAGACGATCTCCCCGGGCGTCATAGTGGTGGCTGACATAAGGATGATGTACCTGAGAGTGTGTGCCTGAAAGCCAAAGCGCGGCCTGCCTGCGCGGCGGCGCTTACAGGATTTCGATGAGATGGTTCTGGTTGGTGTAGATGCAGAGGTCGCCGGCAATCTCGAGCGACTTCTTGACGATCTCGGCGGGCGCGAGATCGGTATTGTGCAGCAGGGCCAGCGCGGCCGCCTGCGCATAGGCGCCGCCCGAACCGATCGCGGCCAGGCCGTGTTCGGGTTCGAGCACATCGCCGTTGCCGGTGAGCACAAGGGTGTGTGCGCTGTCAGCGACGATGAGCATGGCCTCGAGGCGGCGCAGCATGCGGTCGGTGCGCCAGTCTTTGGTGAGCTCGACCGCAGCGCGCATCAGGTTGCCTTGGTGCTTCTCGAGCTTGGCCTCGAAGCGTTCCTGCAGCGTGAACGCGTCGGCTGTTGCACCGGCAAAGCCGGCCAGCACGCGGTCGTTGTACAGGCGGCGAATCTTGCGGGCGGTGCCCTTGATCACGATATTGCCCAGGGTGACCTGGCCGTCTCCGCCCAATGCGACCTCGTTGCCGCGGCGCACGGAGACAATAGTGGTGGCGTGAAATTGTTCCATGGAATCTTCCTGTTGAAGGACAGAGATGGGGGCGGCGCCGGAAAATTCAAGGGCAGGCAGAACGCACTTTAGTACGAAGTGATTGTGGCATCGTCCCATACCTGCTGATGCGGGCGAGCAGCGCGCTTCGTGGTGCGCGGCCAAGCCATGGACGCAGTGCCAACAAAAAAGGCCCGTGCAGGGCCTTGTCAAGACTTTGGGCGGCGCCACGGCCGCCGCGGTGGGCATCAATGGCGTAACACACCCGGCATGTGCGATGCGCACCACGCACAGCGCCACCTCGACCCCCCGCGGGTCGCGGTGTGGCGCGCGCTGTATACGGCTTGCACGGCGTGCCTCGGGCCGGATCAGTCGCCGTACAGCTTCTGGCGCATTTCACGGCGCTCTTGCGCTTCGAGCGACAATGTGGCCGTGGGGCGGGCAAGAAGGCGTGGGATGCCGATGGGCTCGCCGGTTTCTTCGCACCAGCCGTATTCGCCCGTATCGATCCGCGAAATGGACTGCTGCACCTTTTTGAGCAGCTTGCGCTCACGGTCGCGGGTGCGAAGTTCCAGCGCGTGCTCTTCCTCGATCGTCGCGCGGTCGGCGGGATCGGGCACGAATTGGGTCTCACGCAGATTTTCTGTCGTGGCATCTGCGTTATTGAGGATCTCCTGCTCGAGCTCTTTCAAGCGATTGCGAAAGAATGCAAGCTGGTCCGCATTCATGTAATCGGCTTCAGGCATTGCCAGCAGTTCCTCTTCAGTCAGCAACTGACCCTGAGCCTTTGCGGCGGCTGATTTGCTAGCCATGATTGTGTCCTCTTGTTGTAGTGTTGGTACTTGGGAACCAGAATACTGCTAACGCAGCGCCAGTGCGCGTTTCGTCATCAGACCAAGCATTGTTCCAGCCCCCGGGTGAAAATTTCCTGGGGGAGTTTACGGCCTATGAATACCATCTTGGTATTAGGCTTTTCACTGGATAACCATGGTTTTCCAGGTTCTGCGCCCATCAGCATGTGTACGCCCTGGAACAGCATGCGGCGGTTGATCCCCTTCAGGTACAGGATACCCTTGTAGCGTAGCAGGTCGGGCCCGTATACCTGGACGATGCCGCCCAGGAATTCCTCGAGCCGCTCGGGGTCGAACGCTTTGTTGGAGCGGAACACGAACGCGCCGATCTGGTCGTCGTGGTGCGCATGATGGTGGTGATGATCGTGGCCGCACGCCGGACCGCATTCGCCTTCGTGATCATGATCGTGGTCATGGTCGTGATCATGGTCGTGATCATGGTCGTGGGCGGCGTCGGGGTGCTCGTTGGCCAGGAACTCAGGGTCGATATCAAGAATGCTGTTCAGGTTGAAACCGCTGACATCGAGCAGTTTGCTGATGTCGGTTTCACCGAAGTTGACGGATTCGATCGAGGCGCGTGGGTTGATGTGCAGCAGGCGCGCGCGCAGGGTGGCGTAATCGGCCTCGTTGACCAGATCCTTCTTGGAAATGAGAATGCGGTCAGCAAAGCCTACCTGTTTCTGGGCTTCTTCCTGCTTGTCGAGTGTTTCCATGCCGTGCTTGGCATCGACAATGGTGATGACGGCATCGAGCCGGTAGTATTCGGCGATTTCGTCATCCATGAAGAAGGTTTGGCAGACCGGGCCGGGGTTGGCCATGCCGGTGGTCTCGATGATGACGCGCTCGAAGTTGAGCTGGCCCGCCTCACGTTTGACGCGCAGCTCGTTCAGTGTGCGCATGAGGTCGCCGCGCACGGTGCAGCACACGCAACCGTTGCTCAGTTCGATGATTTCTTCGTCGCTGTCCTGGACCAGAAGATCATTGTCGATGCTTTCGGGCCCGAACTCGTTTTCGATGACGGCGATGCGGCGGCCGTGATACTCGGACAGGATACGCTTGAGCAGGGTGGTTTTGCCCGCCCCCAGAAAACCGGTGAGTATGGTGACCGGCACCATTTTGCCAACATTTGCGGCGTTCATTGCTTGCCTCGCATGGCGCGGTGCGTGCCATGCATTGCGCCAGGTACAGCGCCGGAGGCAATGCAGGAAGGTACCGCGCAAAAAACTTCAACCTGCGATTACATCACAGCATGCCTTTTAGGGCAAATTATTGTGATGAAACGATTTTGTCATGGATTTGTGCCAGTTTCGGAGGCTGGGGCGTTAGTGGCAATGCCCTGCTTCAGGGGCCTCGCGGTGGCACTGGGCGCACAGCCCGCGCAGCTCGGTTTCGTGGCCCGAAAGGGCAAAACCGGCGGCGGCGACGCGCTCGGCGAGCTGGCGGTTGAGCGATGGATCGCTCAGCTCGGCCACGGCGCCGCAGCGCGTACAGACCACAAGCAGATCGTGCGGCGTGCCGGCGGCATCGAGGCAGGCCGTCCAGGCGTTGATGGCATCGAGCCTGTGCACCAGGCCTTCTTCGACGAGAAAGTCGAGTGCGCGATAGACGGTGGGCGGCGCTGCGCCAGGCTGCACGGCACGGATCATGTCGAGCAGTTCGTAGGCCTTGACGCTGCGGCGCTGGGCCAGCAGGATCTCGAGCACCTTGCGGCGGATGGGTGTAAGCCGTTTGCCCCGTTCGCTGCACAGCGCCTCGGCGGTATGCAGTTGCGTGGCAACGGTGGCGGGCGGGCGTGATTGTTTGTGCGGCATGGCTGCGCTCTGGATTCAAGCGGCATCGTCCAGATTGCAGGAAGATGCCGCCGTTCTGCAAAGAATTCATCAATGTTATAACATAACAGGCTCTGATGATCTAAAAATGTTCCCAGGCTTCCATGTCTTGCTTCCGCTCACCGGGCCCCAATGTTTCGAGTGCCTATCATGGTTCAGCCCTGCTCGCATCGGGCTGGCAGCGCTTGGCTCGGGTGCTGCCAGCGGTGCTGTTCCTGTGGCTGCTGGCCGGCTGGGGCTTGGGCTGGTGGTAAGCGACATGGCGGCCACAGGCCTCGCTCATACGTCGCTGTCCACCCAGGCGGCGTCGGGTGCTGGCAGGGTGCCTGGCCAAGGTTCCCAGGCAGCGCCGCGGTCGGTGCCGGGCCCAGATGTCGTTATTTCGCTCGACCAGGTGTCCATCGGTTGGCGTGATCGTATCGCGGTGCGCGACGTCACCGGCGCTTTCCTGCGCGGCTCGCTCACCGCCGTCGTCGGCCCCAATGGGGCGGGCAAGTCCACCCTGCTCAAAGGTATCACGGGCCAGGTCAGTCCCTTGCGTGGGCATATCCGAGTGGCCGATGGCGACGGTTCGCGCCTGGCCTGCCTGCCGCAGGCTGCCGAAATCGATCGCGGCTTTCCCATAACGGTCTATGATCTTGTGGCCACGGGCGCCTGGCGGCGCGTGGGCGCCTGGCGTGGTTTCGGCGCGGCCGAGCATGATCGCGTCCAGTCTGCGTTGCGTGTGGTCGGGCTGGCTGATTTCGGCCGACGCATTATTGGCACGCTGTCGGGCGGGCAGTTGCAGCGTGCATTGTTTGCGCGGCTCATGATGCATGAGGCCGATGTATTGCTGCTCGATGAGCCCTTTGCCGCGGTTGATCGCGCCACCACCGAAGATCTCATGGCGCTGATGCACCGTTGGCACAACGAAGGCCGTACAGTTATCGCCGTGCTGCACGATCTCGATTTCGTGCGCGCCCATTTCCCGCAAGCATTGCTGATGGCTGGTCAAGCGGTTGCCTGGGGGCCTACAGGCCACGTACTTACGCTTGAAAACCTGCACTTGGCGCGCCACCTCTGCGCCGGGGACTACCTGTGATCGCCGACCTTTGGCATTGGCTCGCGGGGCCGTTCATCGAATACAGCTTCATGCGCCGTGCGCTGGCGGGTGCATTTGCGCTCGCCTTCGCGGCGGGCCCGCTGGGTGTGTTCCTGGTGCTGCGGCGGCTCAGCCTGGTGGGCGACGCCATGGCGCATGCCATTTTGCCGGGTGTGGCGGTGGGCTTCCTTACTGCGGGGCTGTCGCTCAGCGCCATGACCATCGGCGGTGTGGTAACGGGGCTGTTGGTGGCGCTGCTGGCAGGGGCCGTGGCGCGCCTCACGCCGCAACGCGAAGACGCCAGCTTTGCCTCATTCTATCTGGTGTCGCTGGGCCTGGGCGTGCTTCTGGTGTCGCTGCGCGGCTCCAATATGGATCTCATCCATGTGCTGTTCGGTACGGTACTGGGGCTGGACGACGCCGCACTGATGCTGGTCACCGTTGTGTCCAGCATTACGCTGGGCAGTCTGGCACTTATCTTCCGGCCGCTGGTGGTCGAATGTCTGGATCCTCAGTTCATGCGCAGCCAGGGGGGCACCGGTTCGCTCATCCACATGGGGTTCCTGGCGCTGCTGGTGCTCACGATGGTGGCGGGCTTCCAGGTGCTGGGCACGCTCATGGTGGTCGGTATCATGATGCTGCCCGCCACGGCGGCGCGCTTCTGGGTGGGTACCGTCGGTCGGCAGATGGTGCTGGCGGCGGCACTTGGCGCCGTGTCGTCCTATGCCGGTCTACTGTGCTCGTACTACGCCAATGTGCCGGCTTCTCCCGCCATCATTCTGGCGGCAGGATGCATCTATTTATTATCAGTCTGTATCGGTCCCTACGGAGGTCTGCTCCAAGCTGTGCGCAAGGCGCATGCCCGTCGTGAGCGAATATCCCATCTTCCGGAGTAATCAATGAACCTCACACACCTTTCGACCACGTTGGTGCGCCGACGCCATGTCCTGGCTACGCTGGGTGCGGTTGTGCTGTCCCTGAGCGGCACAGTCTGGGCAGCCGGTCCGCAGGCGGGGCAGCGCATGCCGGTTGTTGCAACATTTTCCATTCTGGGCGATATGGTGCGCGAAGTCGGTGGCGATTATGTCGACGTCACGACAATCGTCGGGCCCAATGGTGATGCGCACGCCTTCGAACCTACGCCCAAGGACGTAAAGGCGCTGGCCAATGCCAAAGTGTTGGTCTTCAATGGGCTGGATTTCGAAGGGTGGCTGCCGCGCCTGCTCAAAGCCTCGGGGTTCCAGGGCATGCAGTTGCTGGCCTCCAAAGATGTAAAGGTGCGTCGCCTGACCGCCGACGATTTCATTGCGTTCGGCGACAACCATGGTGGTCATGACAATGCGCCGGGCGCAGCGGCGCAAGCTGGCGACAGCCATGCGCACGACAAGGCGCATGCGCACGATAAGGGTCATGAGCATGACAAGGGCCATGAGCATGACAAGGGCCATGAGCATGACAAAGACGATGAGCACGATAAGGGCCATGGGCACGATCACCACGACCATGCTGTCGGTGATATAGATCCTCACGCGTGGCAAGATCTCACCAACGGCATTCAGTACGTGCGCAATATCGCCGATGGGCTGTCGCAGGCCGATCCCGCGCACGCAAGCTATTTCCGCAACCGCGCCACGATCTATATCGAAAAAATGCAGAAGCTCGACACCGAGATCAAGAGTGTGCTGTCGGATATTCCCGCGTCGCGTCGCACGGTCATCGCCTCGCACGATGCCTTTGGCTACTTCGGTGATGCCTACGGCATTCGCTTCATTTCGTTAGTGGGTGTTTCGGGTGAGGCCGACCCATCCGCGAGGGATGTTGCCCGTGTCACCGATTTCGCGCGCAAGCAAGGGGCGGCAGGCATCTTTGTCGAAAACGTTACCAATCCCAAGCTCGTGCGCCAGATCGCCCGTGAAACCGGCGCGGTGGTGGGCGGTACGCTGTACTCCGACGCATTGGCACCAGAGGGTCAGCCTGCTGGCACCTATCTGGGTATGTTCAGCTGGAATGCCGGCCGCCTGATCCGGGTGCTTAAGCCCGACCATAAATAGGCTGGGGCGCGGCGGGAGCCGGCGCCACACGGCCGTGGCGCACTGGCCTGCCATCATGCAGGCTGTGTGAACAGCCTGGGGCGCTTATACGCTTCACCGCTTCTTGGCGCGCGGGTGCGCCTGGTCATAGGCCTGGGCCAGGTGCTGGAAATCCAGCCGGGTATAGATTTGCGTGGTCGAAATATTGGCGTGGCCCAGTAGCTCCTGCACGGCGCGCAGGTCTTGCGCCGACTGCAGCATATGGCTGGCAAAGCTGTGGCGCAGGCTATGGGGGTGCACATGCACGGGCAACCCCGCCTTGATGGCCATTTTCTCGAGCTGGGCCTGCACCACGCGCGGGTTAATGCGCTTGCCTCGTGCGCCCAGGAACAACGCAGCGTCGGTATCGGTGTCTTCGTAGCCGCGCAGAAACTGGTGCCGTACTTCCAGCCAGCGTTCGATGGCAACAATGGCTTTGCCTCCCAGCGGCACGCTGCGCGTCTTGCCGCCTTTGCCCAGCACCACCGCTTCGCGTTCTTCCAGCAGGATCCAGCTTAGCGATTCGTAGCCGGCGCGGCGCACGGGTTGGCGGTCGAGGCTGACGAGTTCCGCCACCCGCAGCCCACTTGAATACAAGACCTCGAACATGGCTTGGTCGCGCCGTGCGATGGGGTCGTCCGCCAACGGCTGGCCCGGGCGATCAAGCAATACCTGCGCTTGTTCCACCGATAGTGCCTTGGGTAGGCCGCGCGGTATCTTGGGGGCGCGCACGCCTTTTACCGGGTTGGCTTTCATGCCCGCCTGCGGCGCCCACCACTGGTAAAACCCTCGCCAGGCTGCCAGCGCGCGCGCCAGGCTGCGCGGCTTGTGGCCGCCGGCATGGAGCCGTGCCACTGTTTGCCGTATATGTGCTTCTGTCAGTGTTTCGAGCGCCGCGCCAGGGTGGTTTGCAGTGAGATGGTGCAAGTCTTGCCGGTAGCCGCCCAGCGTATGCGGCGAATAGCGGCGGTTTTCCTTCAGATAGGCCAGCCACTGTTCCATGGCCGCCGGCAACGCGTGCATGGCGCCGGCCTCAAGCTGCGTCGGGTGTGCCTGGCTGGCCCAGCCGCGAAAGGCTTGCGCAGGCGAGCCGGCCTATGGTCTCCAGGAACACGGTGCCCATGTCCGCCGAAAAGTGCTCCGGGTCTGGCGAGCCGAGCACCAACAGGCCTACCGGGGAGTCCTGCGGCGTGGCGCGCAGCGGGACAATGGCGATCGAGCTTGCGGGCGCAGCCAGCCAGCCAGCTGCTTCGTGGCCAGCGATAGGGCCGCAATACGGCTTTTCGAGACTGCGGGCGTAGTCGCGGATGGTGTCTGTGACGTCTTCGGTGAACTCGTGATTTTCGAGGCCGGGCAGGTTCCAGAGCCGCAGGGCCACAGCGGGCAGGTCGAACATATCGCTCAGGCTGCGCAGGATGAGGCCGGGCAGTTGCTGGCGTGCGTCTTCGGCCAGCAGGCGGCAGCACCAGTCGGTCAGGGTGCCGCTGATGCGCTCATTGCCTGTGGCGTGCTGCATCAGGCCAGAAAGCTTCCATTCCAGGTCTTTGGTGCGAGCGCGCAGCATCATGATCTGGCGCTCGCCCAGCGAGATGGCGCGGGTTTCGTTTGGATGCGGTACACGAAGCTCGGAGAAAATATCGGCGTGATCGCGGAAGAAGCTGGGGTTTTCCTGTAAGAACAGGGCAATATTGTGGGCGGAAAAGTTATCTTCGCTCATGGGGTGTGTATCCTGTCAGTTGCGTGGGGAGGGGCGCCCTGGCGTGGTGGCTGAGATCAAGCCTGCAGGGCGTCACGCTCGCGGGCCTGGCGGACCAGCGCATCGGGATCGACCTCGCCGGCAAATACCACCGCGGTTGGCCCGCTCATGCGCAGGTTGGCACCGTCCCATTCGATGGTAAGTTGGCCGCCGCGCGTTTGTACGCGCACCGGGCTGTCGAGCAGGCCGCGCCTGATGCCGGCCACGACGGCCGCGCAGGCTCCAGTGCCGCATGCCAGGGTTTCGCCGGCGCCGCGCTCGTAGACGCGCAGGGCGATGTCGTGACGGCCCGTTACCTGCATGAACCCGGCGTTTACCCGGCGTGCAAAGCGTGGGTGTGATTCGATCAGCGGCCCCACCTTGCCGACCGGCGCAGCGTGGATGTCGTCGACCACCTGCACAGCGTGGGGGTTGGAAATGGCTACCAACGACAGGCGGGCTTCGCCCAGGCCCGGCAGCGGGAGGATCCATACGGTGTCTTCGCCATCGGTTTCGCTGGCCAGGCCCTCGGCATCAAAGGCGAGGTCGGCCGGCGCGAAACGCGTCTGGCCCATATCGACCACGACTTCGCCGTTGGCGGCGCTTTGCAGGGTGAGCAGACCAGTGCTGATTTCGGCGCGCAGCGGGTTGCGGCGCGAGAGGCCCTGGTCGTGCACGAAACGGACGAAGCAGCGCGCGCCGTTGCCGCAATGTTCGACCTCGCTACCGTCGGCGTTGAAAATGCGATAGCGGAAATCAGCCTCTGGGTGCAGCGGGGCCTCGACCAACAGGATTTGGTCGGCGCCGATGCCAAAATGGCGATCCGCCAGCGCGCGGGCGCGCTCGGGCGTCATGTCGATGTTTTGCCGCACGCCATCCAGCATGATGAAATCATTGCCGGCGCCATGCATTTTCACGAAGTTCCAAGTCATTTTTCCATTATCGTGCATTGCAATGGATTTGTCCGTAGCCGGGCGGCGACATGGAAAGGCTGCGCCCAGCTTATTCGGCCGCATTTGCGTGTGTCGGTATTTGTTGGGGCTGACGGTTGCGGTTGACTGCCGCGGCGGGCATGGTGGTGCGTGGGCATGCGCGATGGCCCGGCGGGTGTGGCGTGCGGGTCTGTGCGCTCAATAGACGCCGGGCGCGCCCTCGGGCCTGGTCTTGAAGCGCCGGTGCACCCAGTAATACTGGGCGGGATCGGCCCGCACCCAGTCTTCAATCAGGCGGTTCACGCGCGCGGTGGCCGCTTCAATGGTGTCCTCGCCAGGGAAGTCTTCAAGCGGCGGCTTGACCTCGATGACATAGCGGCCAGTCTCCAGGTCCAGGTGGCTGACTACGGGCAGCACAGTGGCATCGTACGACTGGGCGATCTGTGCAGTGGTTGGCAGCGTGGCGGCGGGCACGCCAAAGAATGGCGCAAACACCGCGCCTTTAGGGCCGAAGTCCATGTCGGGCAGGTAGTAAACTGGCAGGCCGTTGCGCAGGTGGCGGATCATGCCGCGCACGCCTTCCTTGCGGCTGATCAGGTGCACAGCGTTGAAACGTGCACGGCCTTCGCGGACGATATCATCGACCGCCTCATCGCTTTGCCGGGTATAGATGGTGGCCGACTCGGGCACGTCCATCGTCATGCGGGTGGCGGCCGCATCAAGGCCGATGAAGTGGGGTGCAAGCAGCAGGATGCGCTGTTTGGCCGCCATCAGTCGCTGCATGTGCTCGAAACCTCGCAGCTCCATTTGGGCACGGATTCTTTCAGTGGTGCCGAACCAGCACAGGCCGCGGTCAACCACCGATTGCGCAAGCAAATGAAAATGCCGTTGAACCAGCGCTTCGCGCGCTTGCTCGCCCAGTTCGGGAAAGCACAGGGCAAGATTGGTGCGCACGATATGGCGCCTGGACTTCAGCAGGCGCGGCGCCAGCCAGCCCAGCGCGCGGCCCCAGCGCAACCGGGTGGGCGTGGAGCAGTTGCCGAGATAGTGGAAAAGCTTGCGCAGCAGAAAAACCTTGTTTTTGGGCGTCATTGGCAGTGTGGGGGCCACGCAACGGGGCGGGCGTAGGGCCGGTAAAAAGAAGAAGACAGCAAGGCAATATTGCGCCGGCAGACCCTGGTGCCGGTGCATGAATTTTATGCCCGCCGGTATTTTCGCTTAAAATACTTTTCATCGCCGAGTTAACCGACAACTTGCGGGGCGATGGCGCCCGGCGTAAGCCGGGAGGCATAAATACCGCTAAAGCGTCGCGCCTGATCCAACTGCTACGCAGATGTCCGAGGTGCAACGCGTTTCGTTCAACCTCATGCCGCGCTTCCACAAGGGGCCGGCGCACCATAGGACGTTACCGCCGTGGCAACTAACAACGATTTTCTCTTTACCTCCGAATCCGTCTCTGAAGGCCACCCCGACAAGGTCGCCGATCAAATCTCCGACGCCGTTCTCGACGCCATTTTCACGCAAGACCCGAACGCGCGTGTTGCAGCCGAAACATTGTGCAACACCGGGCTGGTCGTGCTGGCTGGTGAAATCACCACCACCGCCAATGTCGACTATATCCAGGTTGCGCGCGATACCATCAAGCGCATTGGGTACGACAACACCGAATACGGCATCGACTATAAAGGCTGCGGCGTATTGGTGGCCTACGACAAGCAGTCGCCCGACATCGCGCAAGGTGTAGACCGTACCAGCGAAGACGCGCTTAACCAGGGCGCCGGCGACCAAGGTCTGATGTTCGGCTATGCCTGCGACGAAACCCCCGATCTGATGCCCGCGCCCATCTGGTACGCGCACCGCCTGGTGCAGCGCCAGAGCGAGCTGCGCAAAGACGGTCGTCTGCCTTGGCTGCGCCCCGACGCCAAGTCGCAAGTCACATTCCGCTATCTCAATGGCCGGCCCGCCGAGGTCGACACGGTGGTGCTGTCTACCCAGCACGCCCCCGACGTTTCGCAGGCCGATATCCGCGAAGCCGTGATCGAAGAGATCATCAAGCCCAGCTTTGCCGAAGGCTTGATCACGCCCAAGACGCGCTTCCTGGTCAATCCCACTGGCGTGTTCGTCATCGGCGGCCCGCAAGGCGATTGCGGCCTCACGGGGCGCAAGATTATTGTCGACACCTACGGCGGCGCGTGCCCGCATGGCGGCGGCGCGTTTTCGGGCAAAGATCCTTCCAAGGTCGATCGCTCGGCGGCCTACGCTGCCCGCTATGTGGCCAAGAATGTGGTGGCGGCCGGCCTGGCGCGCCAATGCCAGGTGCAGGTCAGCTACGCCATCGGCGTGGCCGAACCTATCAACATTACGGTCTACACCGAAGGCACCGGCATCATCCCCGACGAGCAGATTGCTCGCCTGGTGCGCGAAACCTTCGACCTGCGTCCGAAGGGCATTATCAATATGCTGGATCTGCTGCGCCCCATCTACAGCAAGACGGCGGCCTACGGGCACTTTGGCCGTTCGGAGCCCGAGTTCAGCTGGGAAGCCACCGACAAGATCCAGGCACTGCGCCAGGCGGCCTGATCGCTTGAATGCCGGTGACCGCCTGCGGCGGCCACCGCGCGCCACGCCTGGTGCCTTGGCGGCCCGCCTGCCATTACACAGCCTTCGTCAGGGCGGGGCAATGCGGTTGGTGTAGCATCATGTTGTGTGGTGTTGTTCCACCGGCCCAGGCCGGTTGCCCGTCATTGTTTTTGCGCGCGGTTGTTTTTCGCCGCGCATTCTGGAGCCATTCATGAAAATCACAGAGGTGCACCGTTCGTCTTCCGCCCTGAGTGGAACGGGCGGCGGTGGTGCCTTGGGTGGTGTCATGGAGGCTTCTGCCAGCCGCGCCCACGACGAGGCCCGCAGCCTGTCGGTGACTGATTCGCCTTGTGTAGCGGTATGTTCGACCCTGTACGACGACATCTGCCGCGGCTGCGGCCGTACGGCGATGGAAGTGGCCAACTGGGTGTTTCTCGACGAGGCCGAAAAACGCGAGATCTGGGCCCGCATTACTGTCCAGGGCTATCCGCGACGCAAGCTCAAGAAGTAACCGCAAACAGGCCTTTTGGTGACCGGGCGAGGGCTTGGTTGCATAACGTGGCGTTGCAATGTTGCGCTCTGCGGCTGTTTCGGCTTTACGCTACAATTCTTCGACTACGCACAGTGCGCTAGCCTGTGCATCCTGAGGGGCGCTGCAACGGCGTGGCTTCGGCAGCAAGCATGCTCCGCCACCCGCTAGGCTCAGGTAAAACCGTTTCGAACGGCGCTCATCGTTACCCTGTACGGGCAAGGATGAGCACATGGCATACGTGACGCGCAACCGGCCAGTACAGGTTTATGGAAAACTACGCCATGAATACTGTTGCTGACGCCACATTCTCCGACTACAAAATCGCCGATATTGCTCTGGCAGGCTGGGGCCGCCGCGAGATCGCCATTGCCGAAACCGAAATGCCGGGCCTGATGGCCACGCGCGACGAATACGCCGCGGCCCAGCCGCTCAAGGGCGCTCGTATCGCCGGCAGCCTGCACATGACGATCCAGACGGCGGTGCTGATCGAAACCCTGAAAGCGCTGGGCGCCGACGTGCGCTGGGCTTCGTGCAATATCTTTTCCACGCAGGATCACGCCGCCGCCGCCATTGCGGCCAGTGGCACGCCGGTGTTCGCCATCAAGGGTGAAACACTTGAAGACTACTGGCAGTACACGCACCAGATCTTCGAATGGCCCAACGGCGAACACGCCAACATGATCCTTGATGACGGCGGCGACGCCACGCTGCTACTGCACCTGGGCGCGCGCGCCGAAGCCGATGCTTCCGTGCTTGCCAACCCCGCCAGCGAAGAAGAACGCGTGCTGTTCGCGGCCATCAAGAGTACGCTGGCGCGTGACGCCAAGTGGTATTCCACTCGCCTCGCGGCCGTGCAGGGCGTGACTGAAGAAACCACCACTGGTGTGCATCGCCTTTATCAGATGTCGCGCAAGGGCGAGTTGGCCTTCCCTGCCATCAACGTCAACGACTCGGTCACCAAATCCAAATTCGACAATCTGTACGGTTGCCGCGAGTCGCTGGTCGACGGCATCAAGCGCGCCACCGACGTCATGGTGGCTGGCAAGATCGCTGTGGTGTGCGGCTTTGGCGATGTAGGCAAGGGCTGCGCCCAAGCGCTGGCGGCGTTGCGCGCCCAGGTATGGGTCACCGAAATCGACCCCATCTGCGCGCTGCAGGCGTCCATGGAAGGTTACCGCGTGGTCACGCTCGAAGAGGCGGCCGATAAGGCCGATATCTTTGTTACTGCCACAGGCAACTACCATGTGATCACCCGCGATCACATGAGCCGCATGAAAGACCAGGCGATCCTGTGCAACATCGGCCACTTCGACAATGAAATCGATGTTGCGTCCATTGAGGACCTGAAGTGGGAAGAGATCAAGCCGCAGGTCGACCATGTGATCTTCCCCGATGGCAAGCGCATCATTCTGCTGGCCAAAGGCCGCTTGGTGAACCTTGGCTGCGCCACCGGGCATCCTTCTTTCGTGATGTCGGCCTCGTTCACCAACCAGACCATCGCGCAGATCGAGCTTTTCACACGTGGCGAGGCCTACGAAAAGGGCCAGGTATACGTCTTGCCGAAGCATCTTGATGAAAAGGTCGCGCGCCTGCATCTGAAGAAACTCGGCGTGCACCTCACCGAGCTGAGCGCAGAGCAGGCCGATTACATCAGCGTGCCTGTGCAAGGCCCCTACAAGCCCGATCATTACCGTTATTAATGGTGTTTCGGGCGCCGCACGGCCCCGCCGCCCGATCATGGGTGGGGTGCCGTCGGCGAACAGCCGAAGCAGCGAGCCGACTGCAACCTGTTTCCCGCGTCGCGGGGTTTTGAAGGAGCTTCATTATGGAACTGATACTCGTCTGGATCCTGAACGCCGTCGCCCTGTTGATCGTGGCGTATCTGTTGCCCGGCATCACGGTTGCCTCATTCGGCTCGGCACTCATCGCGGCGCTGGTGCTGGGCCTGCTGAACACGCTGGTCAAGCCGGTGCTGATACTGCTCACCCTACCCATCACCATTGTCACGCTGGGCCTGTTCCTGCTGGTGCTCAACGCGCTGGTGTTCTGGTTTGCGGGGTCGGTGCTCAAGGGGTTCCAGGTAAATGGTTTCTGGTGGGCCTTGCTGGGCGCCTTTATCTATAGCGTCGTCTCGGGCGTGCTTTCGCGCCTGCTGACGACTTGATTATTTGAACACCCTGCTGCGCGGGGTGCGGAGTTTCTCAGGATGAGTAGCAAACAGACGGTCAGCCTGGAGTTTTTTCCACCGCGCGATATTGCGGCCCAGGAAAAACTGGTGCGTTCAGCCAAGCAATTGCTGGCTGTGCGGCCTGAGTACGTAAGCGTGACGTTTGGGGCCGGCGGGTCTACCCGCTCTGGCACGGCTGACACAGTGCGCATGATGCAAAACCTGGGTTGTGATGCGGCACCCCATCTGTCGTGCATCGGTGCCACACGCGCCGTACTCGGCGAAATCCTGGACGCCTATCGCCAGCATGGGGTGCGGCGCCTGGTCGCCTTGCGCGGCGATCTGCCGTCGGGTATGGGGGGGGATGCCGGCGAGCTGCACTATGCGAGCGAGCTGGTTGCCTTTATCCGCCAGCACAGCGGCGATTGGTTTCATATCGAAGTGGCTGCCTACCCCGAAACCCATCCGCAGGCAGCTAGCGGGCAGGCTGATCTCGCGCATTTCGTGCACAAGGTGAATGCCGGGGCCAACAGTGCCATCACCCAGTATTTCTTCAATGCCGACGCGTACTTCGATTTTGTGGACAGGGCGCGGGCCAAAGGTGTAACGGTGCCTATCGTGCCAGGCATCATGCCCATTACCAACCACACCCAGTTGGCGCGGTTTTCTACCATGTGCGGCGCCGAAATCCCGCGTTGGGTGCGTCAGCGCCTCATTGATTTTGGCGACGACAAAGCCTCCATCAAGGCCTTCGGCGTAGACTTCATCACGCGCATGTGCCAGCAATTGCTGGATGGCGGCGCGCCGGGTCTGCATTTTTATACGCTCAACAGCGCCGAGGCCACGCTGGCCATCTGCCAGCACTTGCGGCTGAACTGAGCGACAGGGCCGCGGATGCGCGGCATGGCCGTTCGGTGTGGCTTGGTGCTTGGTGCCTGTTGCGGCTGCCGCGCAGGCCGGGTGCTTCAGCCCAGTACGGGCGCAGGCTTGGCCCAGCCCTTGTCGGTCAGGATGGCGTCCAGCCGGACGTCATGCGGGGCGGGCTGGTAGGTGTCGGCCGACAGGTCGCCCGTGGCCCAGGCAATGCCGATGGTGACGAAGCGCTGGCCGGATGCCTTCAGGGCGGCCAGGGTGCGGTCGTAGTAACCTTTGCCGTAGCCGACGCGGTCACCCTGGCGTGTATACCCCAGGGTGGGCACCAGCACGATGTCTGGCGGCGGCGCGAGCTCGCCGGCTGGTTCCTGGATACCATAGGCGCCTAGGCGCATCGGCGCGTCGGGCGTCCACAACCGAAACTCTAGTGGTGCGCTTTCGGCCGTGACGACGGGCAGGGATACGCGGTATCCTTCTTCCTCAACCCATTGCTGCAACAGTGGTTGCAGGTCGGGTTCGTCTTTCATAGACCAGAAGGCAGCAATCGTGCGGGGTTCGGGCAGGCCTGCCTCGCGCAGGCGCGTACGGTTCGTGGCCAGCCACGTAAAAAGTCGGCCGCGTATCAGTAGTGCGCCCCGGCTGCGGTCCGTCGGGTTCTGGGCCTCCCGGCGTTGTTTAAGGCGTATGCGCAATGGGCCTGCTTGTGTGTCAGTGCTGTCGGTCATGAGTGTGTCAGGGGAATGAATCACGATGTTATCCAATAAGAAACGGTATCAGAAATCCGTGGATGTGTCCGCCGTACCCCCGGCCGTCAGGCTGCGGGCGGGCGCCTGTATGGTGCTTGCGCTGGCATTGGCCGGCTGCGGCAGCACAGACGGCGCGCGCGATGCGCACGCAGGGGCGCCCAAGTCCCAGGCTGTTGCGCCAGCGGCGGTTCCTGCTTCTGATATCGTGCAGGTGGCGTCATTGGTGCCCGTGCCGCCAGCAGGTGGCCAGGCCGGGCCGGTTACGCTTGCCGTGCCGCCCGAAGCGCGCCAGGCGGTCGTCGATGCGCGCGCAGCCAGGCAGGCCAGGCAGTGGGATCGCCTCGACGCCCTGGTGCCGGTGGCGGCCGCGGACCACGTGCTTGGCGCCTATGCCGAATACTGGTCGCTGTCGCGTGCATTGGCCGACGACACGCAGCCTGTCCCAGACGCGCGCATTCGCGACTTCATGGCACGGCATGCGGGTACGTATCTGGCCGAGCGCATCAAGGGCAGTTGGGTAGTTGCCGCTACCCGCGCGGGCGATTACCGCCTGGCCGCCAGCCTTGCTCCCGTGGCCAGCGCCACAACTTCCGAAACATGCTCATTGTTGCTGTCCAGGCATATGGCGGGCCAACGGGTTACGGCGCAGGCGGTGCTCGACGCTTTCAAGCCCAACAGCCAGTGCTGGTCCATGATGGACCAGATGGCGGAAAGCAAGGTCGTCGGTTGGGACCAAATGGTGTTCGAGCTGCGCACTATTCTCGAGACCAACAAGGCTTCGCATGCACAGCGCATGGCAGCCGTAATGTTCAGCCCGGCCGAAATGGTGCAGTATGCCGCGCTGATGAAGAACCCGCGCAAATGGCTGGACGGCCGCGCCGCGCCCAGCAGCAAGGCCGATATCGAACTGGTTACGGTGGCACTGTCGCGCCTCGCTTATGGCGATAACCGGGCCGAGAATGCGGCGTATGTGCAGAGCAAATGGGGCAATGCGCTGCCCAAAGACAATATCGGCTGGGTCTGGAGCCAGTTTGGCCTGGTTGCGGCGTTGAAAGTAGAGCAGGACGCCGCGCAGTGGTACCGGCGCTCGGGCACAGCGCCCTTGTCAGACTATAACCACGCCTGGGAGGTGCGCGCCGAACTGCGTCAGCCAACAATAGACTGGAAGCGTGTTGAGCAGGCGATTAAACGCATGTCCGAACGCCAGGCTTCCGAAACGGTATGGATGTACTGGGCAGGGAGAGCGATGATGGCGCAGGGCCGGCATGATGCGGCCCGCGCCAAGTTCGAAGCCATTGCGCCCGTTTTCGATTTCTATGGGCAGCTTGCCAGTGAAGAGTTGGGCCGCACACCGTCGCTGCCAGCCGCGCCGGCGCCGGTGTCGGCGGCTGAGATGGCCGAGGCCCGTGCCAATCCTGGTTTGCGGCGAGCGATTGCGCTGTTCGATTTGGGCTGGCGCCCTGAAGCCGTGCCGGAATGGAACTTCGCTATTCGCGGCATGAGCGACCGCCAGCTGCGCGCCGCCGCCGAGGTGGCCCGCCAGGAGCACATCTATGACCGCGTCGTGAATACATCACTGTTGACACGCAGCGAGGTCGATTTCTCGCAGCGCTTCATTGCGCCATTCGAAGGTCGCGTCACGAAAACAGCTCGTGACATCTCGTTGGACCCGGCCTGGGTCTACGGCTTGATTCGGCAGGAGTCGCGGTTCATCATGAATGCGCGGTCCAGTGTGGGGGCTTCGGGGTTGATGCAACTGATGCCTGCTACGGCGCGCTGGGTGGCCAAGAAGATCGGCATGGCTGATTTCACGCCGGCGTCGGTCAACGACTTTGAAACCAATACCGTCCTGGGCACCAACTACCTGAATATGGTGCTGAACAAGCTGAATGGCTCGGAAGTGCTGGCTACGGCGGGTTACAACGCTGGCCCCAAACGGCCGGTGCTTTGGCGCTCCAAGCTTGCGGCGCCGGTGGAGGGTGCGATTTTCGCCGAAACGATCCCGTTTACCGAGACACGGCTGTACGTGAAGAACGTTATGTCCAATGCTACCTATTACGCCATGCTTTTCACGGGCCGGCCTCATTCGCTCAAGCAGCGGCTGGGCACGGTGACGCCCGAGGCTAATCGGACGGTGGCGTTGCCCTGATGGCCAAGGGCGCGGATCCCGTTCTCGCGGGGCTGGAGGTCTATATTGTTGGCGGCGCGGTGCGCGATGCCTTGTTGGGCCTGCCTGCGGGCGATAGCGATTGGGTGGTGGTAGGCGCCACGCCCGAAGACATGTCGCGTCGGGGGTTTATCCCCGTTGGTGGCGACTTCCCGGTGTTTCTGCATCCGCGCACGAAAGAAGAATACGCATTGGCGCGCACCGAGCGCAAATCGGGGCGCGGCTACAAGGGCTTCACGTTTTATACCGGCACCGATGTCACGCTGGAAGACGATTTGCGTCGGCGCGACCTCACAATCAATGCGATTGCCCGCCGGCCCGATGGCACGCTGGTCGATCCACTGGGTGGCCTGGCTGACCTGCGGGTGCGCGTGCTGCGCCATGTCGGGCATGCTTTTGTCGAAGACCCTGTACGCCTGTTGAGGCTGGCGCGCTTCGCCGCGCGTTTTCACGACTTTTCCGTAGCACCCGAAACCATGGCGCTGGCGCGCCGGTTGGTGGCCGATGGCGAAGTCGATGCGTTGGTACCTGAGCGGGTCTGGAAAGAAGTGGCCAAGGGGCTGATGACCAGCCATCCTGCTCGGATGTTCGATGTGCTTGAAGATGCGGGTGCGCTGGCGCGCGTATTGCCTGGGCTGGCCTACGACCGCAAGGTGGCTGGCGCCGCGCTTGCCTGCGCGGCGCAGGCGGGGCTGGGCCTGGCCGCGCGCTTTGCGCTGTTGTGCCGTACGTCGCCGTCGCCGCAAGATATCGGGCGACACGTGAAGGCGCCGTCCGAGTGTATCGACTACGCGCGGCTGCTGCCCGATGTGGTGACCGCGCTGCGCGGCACGGCACACGATGCCGCCACGCCGGCGCAAGCATCAGTGCGTGGCAATACGCGGGGCCACGAGCCCGCGCAGACGTTACCGCCAGCAATGGGTGCGGCATCCGAGTCCGCATCACGTTCCCGCATCGCGTCGGGATACGACCTTGCGCATACGCCAGTAATGGGCGTGTCATCCGAGCCGGCGGCGTGGCTGGCGCTTATGGAGCGCTGCGATGCCCTGCGCAAGCCCGAACGCTTTCTTGATCTGCTCGCCGCCGCAGCCTGCGTGGTAACGGTGGATATCGACGCATGGCGTGCCCGGCTTCAAGCCGTGCGTGGCATCGACGCGGGTGCCATCGCGCGTTCGGTTGGAGGCGACCCTGCCCGCATCAAGCCGGCGCTTCATGCGGCGCGGCTAGAATCTTTGACACAAACAGCAGCCGGCTGAACAAGAAGACAGGCGCACGCCGACCGGGTGCTAAAACGGCACGTGCGCATAAGTACGAACGCCAGCAGTGGTCAGACGAAGGCGACTTCCACCCAGCCCAAGCCTTTCAGCCGGGCGTTGACGGTGGCGCCGGGCTCAGCGAACAGGACGCCGGAGCATGAACCGGTGGTGATGATCTGGCCTGCGCGCAGGCCGCCCTGGCGCTTGCCTGCATGGTTGGCAAGCCAGGGTAGCAGCCGCAGCACGTCGCCGGCCGCATTGCCGCCGGTGGCGGAAAATACCTGCTCGTCGTTGAACAGTAGCTCTACATGCTGCGTCAACTGGTTGATGGTGAAGTTGGTGTCGCGCCCTTCGCCGACCACCAACCCGCCATGGCTGAGCGAGTCGGCTAGCGCGGAGTATGGGTCGACCTGAGTGCGGTCGGAGTAGCGGGACTCGATCAGTTCAATGACCGGGTGAACGGCGCCGACGGCGGCCAGCACTTCATCCAGGGAATAGGCTTTATCGCGGGCGGGCAGGTCGCTTTTGAGTTGGAAAGCGATTTCGGCTTCGATGCCACGCAGCCGAAAATCGCTGGATGACAGACGCACGGGCGCCTTCATGATGCCAGAGGCAGGCAGCGGTGCGCAGTTGGGCTCTCCGTCGGGGCTTGAGGCACCGACTTTCCAGCCGCCGATGGGGCCGATCTGGGCGATGACGGCGTCCTGGATGGCGTAGGCGTCGGCTTCGGTGTTGGGGCGGCATGCCGGCGCGAGTGCGTTGATCTGGGCAGAGTGCGCCCTGGCGTTCAGGAGTTGCTGCGCCGCTTGTGCGATGTGGTCGTTGGTCATGCTGTGGTGAAGAGATGTGGGTGATGGGCGGGCATCATGTACCGCCGTCCTGTCCCGCAGTGTACCGCGCCGTGCGGGGGGCGATCACAGGCGGTCGCGCCGGTCTCCGCGCTGGAAGCCCGTCAGCGGCCCGCCGATATCGCGCCCAATGGCAAGTACTTTGAACAGCTCTCCCATCTCGGCTTCGGAGATCAGCTTTTGCACGGCATTCATGGTGCTGGCATGCTCGGCAGCGGCCATGGGGGCGGTTGCCGCGGTGTTCTTCGCTGGCAGCAGCAGTTCGGGCAGGCCGGCATTGAGCAGGTAGCGTGCCTGCGAGCAGTAGCCCAGCACCTCAAGGCCGCCTTCCAGTGCGGCATCGGCCATGGCGGTGAAATCGACGTGCGCGGTGATGTCTTGCAGGCCAGGCAAAATGAGTGGCTGCGCATGGGTCTGATGACGGTAGTGGCACATCAGCGTGCCCTCCGCTCGTTGCGGGTGGTAGTACTCGCTGCGCGGGAAGCCATAGTCGACCAGCAGCGCCGCGCCGCGCCGCAGCCAATGGCCCATTTGCCTGATCCAGGCTTCGGCCTGTAGGTTGATTTCGGAGCGGTAGCCGGGCAGGGCGGGCATGCGGGTGGCGACGTGCGCGCGCAGGTCGTCGGGAGCGGGCCGCATAGCCCATGTGAAGTGCGGCGCGGTTGCTTTCTCTTGCGCGTTTTGCGGGGCTGTAGCAGCGGTCGGCGCGTCGTCTGCGGCCGGATCGGGCGCCTCGCCAGCGTTGGTGTTGGTGGCGTATTGAACACCGAGCTCCATCAATTTCCCGTCGGCTGCCCACTGGAACATGCGGGCAGGCATGGCGTCCAGCACTTCATTGGCCAATACGCAGCCTTCAAAAGCGTGTGGCAAGGCGTCAAGCCAGCGCACGTTGGCGTTGAGCGGCGCCAGGCGCTGGCGCTGACGTTCACGCAGGTCGGCGGAGACATCGATGATAAGGTATTCGGGTTCGATGCCCGCCTGCCGCAGGGCGGGGATGACGGCAGCGGCCAGTGCACCGGAGCCGGCACCGAACTCGAGCACACGTTGGCTGCCCGACAGCTGAAGTACTTGCGCGACGCTGCGGGCGATGGTTTGACCAAACAGGGGGGTGAGTTCGGGGGCGGTGGTGAAATCGCCTGTAGGCAGATCGCTGCCGAACTTGGCGCTGCCGGCGGCGTAGTAGCCAAGGCCAGGTGCGTACAAGGCAAGGTGCATCCACTGGTCAAACGGCAGAAAGCCGCCGGCCTGATCTATGGCCTGCGCAAGATGGCGCGCGACCTCGTCGGAATGGGCGCGAGCGTCGGGGTCAGGGGCGGGCAGACCGGCTGGTTGCTGGATGGGTCGGTTCATGGCGAGGTCTGGAGTATGGCGTGTGAGGCCTTGCCTGTAAGGGCTGGCACGTATGGGATGGCGTTACTGGTCGGGATCTTGTTTCTGTTTCAAGACCCAGAGCGAATGGCACATGGATACGAGGAAGCCGATGAGCAGGCCGGCCATGATGGCCACCAGGAAGTTGTCGAAGACGATCCAGAGTGGCAGCGAGAGCATCAGGGAAAGCAGCAGAGGTTTGCGGGCGAGCTGTTTCATACTGGCCATTTTAGCCGTTCGCTTTTGCTGCGTAGAAGTGGATCTTGTCTCGGTTCGCGTTCTTAAGCCCGTCGCTGTCGTGCATACGGGCCTGGGCGACAGCGATGCAGCGGGAAACTTCTAAGGGGGCGTGCGCACGCAAAAACGGGACAGGTGGTTCCTGTCCCGTTTTTGCGTGGGTAAAGCGTCTACCGCTTATGCGTAGCTGCGGCTGCGAGGGGCGGGTTTAGCGCTCTTTTTGAACGACGGGCGGCCAGCAGGTTTGTCGCCACGGGGGGCGAAGCCGGGGCGGCTGCTGCTAGGCTTGCGGTCGCCGAACGCAGGGCGATCGCCATAACTGCGGCGGTCGTCGCCGGCGCGACGGTCGTCAAAGCTGCGGCGCTCGCCGAAGCCGGGGCGGTCTTCGGGGTTGCGGCGGTTATCGGCATTGTCGCGGTTGCCAAAAGGCTTGCGGTCGCCGAAAGATTTGCGCGCACCGGAGTCGTCGCGGGCTTCGAAATGAGGCTTGCCGCCGAAACGCGGCTTGCCTTCAGAGTGCGGCCGATCTTCGAAGCGAGGTTTGCCTTCAAAGCGAGGTTTGCCTTCAAAGCGTGGCTTATCGTCGAAGCGGGGCTTGCCTTCAAAGCGCGGTTTGTCGTCGAGACGCGGCTTGCCTTCGGAACGCGATTCATCGCCGAAACGGGGCTTGCCCTCGTAGCGTGGTTTGCCGCCGAAACCTGGCTTGCCGCCACGCGGTGCGAAGTCTCTGCCTTTGCCTTTGCGCTCGGTATAAGTGGGGCGCACCGATTTAGTGGGCTCCAGGCCTTCGATTACCTCGGCCGGGATAGGCTGGCCAATGAAGTGTTCAATGCGGCGCACCTTATGGCGCTCGGACGTCATGGCCAGCGTGAAGGCCAGGCCATTGCGACCCGCGCGGCCGGTGCGGCCGATGCGGTGCACGTAGTCTTCGGCTTGCATGGGCAGGTCGTAGTTGACGGCGTGGCTGATACCTTGCACATCAATGCCGCGCGCGGCAACATCAGTGGCAACCAGAATCTGCACGCGGCCTTTTTGCACCTGGGTCAGCGTGCGGGTGCGCTGGCGCTGGTTCATATCGCCATGCAGCGCGGCGGCCGCAAAACCTTGGTCAGCCAGTTTGTCGGCCAACTCGTCGGCCGCACGCTTGGTGGACGTAAAAACAATGGCTTGCTCGAGGTTTACGTCGCGCAGCAGGTGGTCCAGCAAACGCATTTTGTGCTGATTGTCGTCTGCATACAGCAGGCTTTGCGTGATATTGGTGTGCTTCTGGCGATGGCCCGAGATCACGATCTGCTCGGGCTCGCGCATCATATTGGCAGCAAGGCGTGCCACGGTGCCATCGAGCGTGGCCGAAAACAGCAGCGTCTGGCGGCTCTCCGGCGTACGGGCAACAATGTTCTCGATGTCTTCGATGAAGCCCATGTCAAGCATGCGGTCGGCCTCATCCAGCACCAGCGTATGAACGGTGGAAAGATTGACGCGCTTGGCCTGCAGGTGATCGATCAGGCGGCCAGGCGTGGCTACCAGCACATCCACGCGGCGCGACAGCGCCTTGAGCTGGGCGCCATAGGGCATGCCACCCACCACGACCGCGATGCGCAGGTCTTTGATGTGCGCGCCGTATTGGCGCGTGGCTTCGGCCACCTGCATGGCCAGCTCACGAGTGGGGGTGAGCACCAGCACCTGCACACCCGTGCCCTTGTTTGCCGGCATACTGGCAATGCGGTTCAAGGCGGGCAGCATAAAGGCGGCGGTCTTGCCGCTGCCGGTTTGCGAAGACACCATGAGATCCTGCCCAGCCAGAGCCTTGGGGATGGCCTGTGTCTGGACGGCGGTGGGCTCGGTAAAGCCCGTTTTCAGAATGGCGGACAGCAAGTTGGGCGAGAGGCCCAGAGTTTCGAAAGACATGAGTATCCTTGGCCGCGCAAAAGGCGGCATATCAATGGCAGGGGCTGCTTTTAGTATGAAAAGCCCGTTGCGCTGGTTGATTGGAGCATCGTGCCGACCGGATCAACCAGATATGCCGCGTTGAGAGGATACGCGGCGCAAGGCCAGGAGGTCAGAGATCGATGGCGCCGCGGCATGGGTGCTGAGGGATCAGTCAACTGCTATGACACAGCGTGTGTGCTGTATGAAAATGCCGGCGCGATAAATTGTGCAGTGCCGCGATTATATAGGTATTTTTCGTCTAGGGTAAACCCCTAATTTTATTGGGCTTGTTTTCTAGTGGGGATTTCGCAACAGATTACACGCGGAGCGCACTGAAAAGCACGCGGTGGTGCAAGGTTCAGAAGCTCGCGCGGCGCGCTTTTTTTGGCAATTACCGTACAGGTACAGCAGCGCCCAGGCTGGGGGCCGCCGCAAGAAGGCCCTGCCGCGCGGCCGGCGATGAATGGGCGCCGGCCAACGCGGGCGCGCTGTCAGCCGAACAGCGCTTGCAGCGCGACGCCAGGGTCGGGTGCGCGCATAAAAGCCTCGCCGACCAGGAAGGCATTGACGCCATGTTCGCGCATGGTGTGCACGTGTTCGGGCGTGAGAATGCCGCTTTCGGTGACGACACGCTTTCCTTCGGGGACATGAGGCAGCAGGTCGAGCGTAGTGTTCAACGAGGTTTCGAAGGTGCGCAGGTTGCGGTTATTGATGCCCAGTAGCGAGGTATTGAGCTGCAGCGCTGTGTCCAGCTCCGCCCGATCGTGTACTTCCACCAGCACATCCATGCCCAGCTCGGTCGCTACAGTTTCGAATTCCTTGAGCTGTGAGGATGTCAGCGCCGCCACGATCAACAGGATGCAATCGGCGCCAATAGCGCGTGCGTGGATGATCTGATACGGATCAATGATGAAATCTTTGCGCAGCACCGGTAGCGTGCAGGCTGCGCGCGCCTGGCGCAGGTGGTCGTACGCACCTTGGAAGAACTGCACGTCGGTGAGCACCGACAGGCAGGCTGCGCCGTGCGCCGCATAGCTGGCGGCAATTTCGGCTGGATTGAAGTTTTCGCGGATGACGCCCTTTGACGGCGATGCCTTCTTCACCTCGGCGATGACGCCGGGCTTGCCTTGTGCAATCTTTTCTTCGATGGCGCGGGCAAAGCCGCGCAGGTCTTTGCGGCTTTTGGCTTCGCGCAGCACGTCGGATTCGCTGCGCATCTGGCGTGCCGTGGCTAACTCAGCCTTTTTTGTTTCGAGAATCTTGGCAAGTATGTCGTTCATTTTTTCAACCTCCCGGTGTAGGCCCGGAATTGCTCCAGCTTGTCGCGTGCGGCGCCACTGGAGATCGCCTCGAAGGCGAGTTTCAGGCCTTCCTTTATTGAGCTTGCCCGATTACCGGCATAAATTGCCAGCCCGGCATTCAACCCAACGATATCACGTGCCGGCCCATCGACGTTGTTCAGGGCATCCATGACCAGCCGCGCGGATTCCTGGCGGTTGGCGACCCGGATAGAACGATTGGACACCATGGCCATACCGAAGTCTTCAGGATGGATCTCATATTCGCGCACTTCGCCGTTGCGCAGTTCGCCGACCAGGGTGGCGGCGCCCAGCGAGGCTTCGTCCATGCCATCCTTGCCGTGCACGATCAGCACATGCTTGGAACCCAGCCGTTCGAGTACCCGTACCTGTATGCCCACCAAGTCGGGGTGGAAGACGCCCATGAGTTGGTTGCCGGCGCCGGCGGGGTTGGTCAGCGGGCCGAGAATATTGAAAATGGTGCGCACGCCGAGTTCTTTACGCACTGCTGCAACGTTCTTCATGGCGCCATGATGGGCGGGTGCAAACATAAAGCCCATGCCGACATTGCTGATGCAGTCGGCGACTTGCTCGGGGTTTAGGTTTATGTTGAACCCCAGCTCTTCGAGTACATCGGCACTGCCGGACGAGGACGAGGCGCTGCGGTTGCCGTGCTTGGCGATGCGCACGCCTTGCGATGCTGCCACGAACATGGCGGCGGTGGAGATGTTGAAAGTACTAGAGCCGTCGCCGCCGGTGCCGCACATGTCGAGCAGGTCGTCGGGGTCGGGCGCATTGACCGGCAGGGCAAACTCACGCATTACTTGGGCGGCTGCCGTGATTTCGCCGATCGTTTCCTTTTTGACGCGCAGGCCCATGATGAGCGCGCTGGCGATTTGCGGCGATACTTCGCCCCGCATCAGCATGCGCATCAGATGCAGCATTTCGTCGTGGAAAATTTCGCGGTGTTCAATGCAGCGGGTTAGCGCTTCGGTAAGGCTGATTGTCACAGTCGGTCCTTTGTATCTTATGTGGTGGGCCCGCCGTCGTGTTTGGCTGCGGGGTTGGCCGGTGAGCGTCCGTGCAGGGTGGCGCTACCGACCGAAAAATGTCAGAGTGCGAGAAAGTTCTTCAGCAGGGCGTGGCCGTGCTCGCTCAGTACGGATTCGGGGTGAAACTGCACGCCATACACCGGTAGTGTCTTGTGGCGTACGCCCATGATCTCGCCGTCGTCGGTTTCGGCGGTGACGTGCAGGCAATCGGGCAGCGATTCGCGCTCGATCGCCAGTGAGTGATAGCGGGTTACCGTGTACGGTGAAGGCAGGCCGGTGAATACATCGGTGCCTTCATGGGTGATGTCGGACACCTTGCCGTGCATGATCTGTTTGGCACGCACAATATTGCCGCCATAGGCTGCGCCGATAGCTTGATGGCCCAGGCATACGCCCAAGATGGGTTTTTTTCCCGCAAAATGCTGTATCAGCGCAATGGAAATGCCCGCCTCGGCGGGCGAGCACGGCCCAGGTGAAACACAGATGCGGTCAGGGTTCAGGGCTGCGATTTCTTCGACCGTGGTTTGGTCGTTGCGCAGAACGCGCACGGTTTCACCTAGCTCGCCAAAATATTGAACGAGGTTGTACGTGAAGGAATCATAATTGTCGAGCATCAGCAGCATGACGGCTCCCGCGCGGGCGTGGTGAGGGTAAGGGTGTGCGCATGACGACGGCCATTGCGCGCGCGCAGTGGCGCAAGCGGCACAAGGCGTGTAGCCACGGGGCAGATGTTTTTCGAGAGGGAGGGTGGTAACAAGGACAGTCTCCTGAGTCAGGGAGCCGCCGTACCGGGGAAGAGGGATTTCGAACCTGTGCCATCCAGAACGGCGGCAAGGTGCGAATGTAAGACGCAACAACGAGCCGCTTCCTAACGGAAGCGCCACCACTGAGCAAGGCGGGAAGTTGCGATGGATTTCATGCGAGCAATTCTACAACCTGAATGACGCTTTGTCGATGAAGCAGCCCGAAGGTGTTGCACAATCTTTGTATATAAGATAAACCTAATATAATGGGATTTAACTTATTACGCTGTCCGTGCGGCACGGCGTGTGCAGGCATTCGGCAGAAATTGGAACGGCAGTAGAAACATACAGGGGTATAAAGATGAACACGTATACAGGGGACTCGCCGGCAATAGGGCAGGCGGACGGCGGTGCGGCATACACTGGCCATTCGGCTGGTGGCCATATGGCCGATGACGCGGCAAATGCTGTAATGGGCGCCCGGCCTGGTATCACGGCTTTTCACGACGAAGCCACCGGTTCGCTGACTTATCTCGTGTCCGATCCGCAAACCCGGCGTGCAGCGGTCATCGACCCTGTGCTCGACTATGATCACCGCAGCGGCAAGCTCACCACGTCGAGCGCCGATCAGGTACTCGAGACTGCGCGTCGGCACGGCCTTGAAATCGTGCTATTGCTTGAAACCCATGCTCATGCCGATCACCTGAGCGCCGCGCACTACCTGCAGCGGCGCACGGGCGCCCGGCTCGCAATTGGCGCGCATATCCGCGACGTGCAGCACATATTCCGCAAAGTCTTCAACCTGGACGACGTCTCGGGCGAGGGGCGCGAGTTCGATCGCCTGCTGGCCGACGGCGACTCCCTGGAACTGGGCGAGTTGCGTATCGAGGTTATATACACCCCCGGCCATACGCCCGCCTGTGTTGCCTACCGTATTGGTGATGCCGTGTTTGTAGGCGACACGATGTTCATGCCCGATTACGGCACAGCACGTGCCGATTTCCCGGGCGGGGATGCGCGCACACTGTATCGTTCCATCCGCAAGCTGCTGGCTCTGCCGCCGCAAACGCGGCTGTTCATGTGCCACGATTACAAAGCGCCGGGGCGGGATCACTATGCTTGGGAAACCACAGTAGCCGAGCAGCGCGCCGGCAACGTTCATGTGCACGACGGGGTCAGCGAGGACGACTTCGTGGCCATGCGCACCACACGCGACAGCAGCCTAGCGGCGCCAGTGCTGCTGCTGCCTTCGATCCAGGTCAATATCCGCGCAGGCCGGCTTCCCGCCCCGGAACTCAATGGCACCCGCTACCTGAAAATCCCGCTGCGCCTGTCTGGCGATATGGACGAATGAAGGGCGAAGGCCGGACGGGGAAAAGTGGCGCCTGGGCGCGCATAGGTGGGCATATGGTGGGCGCATAGTGGGCGCATAGTGGGCGCATAGTGGGCGCGGAGGCCGGCGCGGCAGGGCCTGCCTTGGGGGAAACGCTAGGATGCAAGAATAGCTCCGGCGCGGCCGCCGCCCTATACTGTGCTGTTTCCCAAGACCACCGCCGGGCAGGCGGGATTTCCAGCTCATTATGATCATCTCCGCCTCCACCGACTACCGCGCTGCCGCGCAGAACCGTTTGCCGCCTTTTCTCTTTCACTACATAGACGGCGGCGCCTATGCCGAATACACCCTGCGGCATAACGTGGACGATCTGGCAGGCGTTGCCCTGCGCCAGCGGGTGCTGCGCAATATGGCCGATCTCAGCCTCCAAACCACGCTCTTCAACGAGACGCTCTCCATGCCGGTGGCGCTGGCGCCGATCGGTCTGGCGGGTATGTGCGCGCGCCGCGGCGAAGTACAGGCCGCGCGGGCAGCTGATAAAAAAGGCATCCCGTTCACGCTGTCCACGGTGTCCGTGTGCCCGATCGAAGAGGTTGCGCCGGCCATACAGCGCCCCATGTGGTTTCAGCTCTACGTGCTGCGCGATCGCGGCTTTATGCGTAACGCGCTGGAGCGGGCTAAGGCGGCTGGCGTCACCACGCTGGTATTCACGGTCGACATGCCAGTTCCGGGCGCGCGTTATCGCGACGCGCATTCGGGCATGAGCGGGCCTTATGCAGGCCTGCGTCGTTATATCCAGTCTGTATTGCGGCCCGCCTGGTCGTGGGATGTGGGCCTGCTTGGGCGCCCCCACGATCTGGGCAATATCTCCAAATACCGCGGCAACCCAACCGGGCTGGAGGACTATATCGGGTGGCTGGGCGCCAACTTCGACCCATCAATCTCCTGGAAAGACTTGGAGTGGATCCGAGAGTTCTGGGAGGGCCCAATGGTGATCAAGGGTATTCTGGACCCTGACGATGCGCGCGATGCGGTGCGCTTCGGCGCCGACGGCATCGTGGTGTCCAACCATGGCGGGCGCCAACTCGACGGCGTGCTGTCTTCGGCGCGGGCGCTGCCGGCTATTGCCGATGCGGTCAAGGGCGAGTTGGCCATCCTGGCCGACTCGGGTGTGCGCAATGGGCTGGACGTCGTGCGCATGATCGCGCTGGGCGCGGATACCGTACTGCTGGGCCGCGCCTTTGTTTACGCGCTGGCCACGGCTGGCGAGGCGGGTGTCGCCAATCTGCTTGATCTGATCGAAAAAGAAATGCGCGTGGCGATGACGCTCACCGGCGCGAAAACCATAAGCGAGATCACGCCGAAGCTGCTGGCCAAGCCGTTGTAATACCGCGCCCACTGTATGCACAGGGCTGCGGGCGGAACGGGCCGCCTTGGCGGGGTTGCGGCCGAGGCTGGCAGCGGTCGGCGTGTTGCTTCGCCGCTGCCCGGCGGCCGGTGGATACCGGGCATGCTCCGCGCCAACTGCGGCGGCCCCGCCGGGACATGCGGATGAACCCGTGCAGCGTCAGCGTCCGCGCGCTCAGATCGGCTCGTCCAGCCCAAACTGTACCTGCTCGGCTGCGCGCAGCACCGCGCGCGCTTTCTGCTCGGTTTCCTGCCATTCTTTTTCGGGGTCGGAATCGGCCACGATACCTGCGGCAGCCTGAACGTACAGCATTCCGTCCTTGATGATGCCGGTACGGATGGCAATGGCAAGGTCCATTTCGCCGCCGTAGCTCATGTATCCGGCCGCGCCGCCGTAGATACCCCTGCGCACGGGTTCGAGCTCGTCGATGAGCTCCATGGCGCGCACCTTGGGGGCGCCCGTGAGCGTGCCGGCTGGGAAGGTGGCGCGCAGCAGGTCGATATTGCTCATGTTCTCGTCCAGCTCGCCGGTGACGTTGGACACCAGATGCATGACGTGCGAATAGTGTTCGATGGTCATCGTGTCCGTCACCTGCACCGTGCCCGTCTTGGAGACGCGGCCGATGTCGTTGCGGGCCAGGTCGATGAGCATGACATGCTCGGCGCGTTCCTTTGGGTCGGCAAGCAAGTCTTCGGCCAGCAGGCGGTCTTCCTCGGGGGTTGCGCCGCGCTTGCGGGTGCCGGCCAGCGGGCGAATGGTGCCCAGGGTCTTGCGCTGGCCGTGTTCTTCGACGACTTCCTGGCGCACCAGAATTTCGGGCGATGAACCCACCACCTGGAAGCTGTCGAAATTCCAGTAGTACATATACGGCGACGGGTTGAGTGAGCGCAGCGCGCGGTACAGCGACAAGGGCGAATCACGGAAGGGCTTGGTGATGACCTGCCCCACCTGCACCTGCATCAGGTCTCCGGCGGCGATGTACTCTTTGGCCTTGAGTACGGCCTTGATGTAGTCGGCCTTGGCGAAATCTCGCTGCTCGGTGGTTTGCAGGCTTGCGTAGGCGTAGGGGATGACGACTGGCGTGCGCAGTTTTTCGCGCAGGGCTTTGATGCGGCGGCGCGCGCGTGCGTAGGCTTCGGGCTGGCCGGGGTCGGCGTACACCATCAGGTAAGTGCGGCCTGCCAGGTTGTCGACAATGACCAGTTCGTCGACATGCAGCAACATGATGTCGGGCGTGCCGTGTTCCTGCGAATTGGGGAAGGGCTTGGTGGCGGGGCCGAGGCGCGGTTCGATGTGCCGCACGGTGTCGTAGCCGAAGTAGCCCGCCAGGCCGCCCGCAAAGCGCGGCATGCCCGGCAGCATGGCAACCTTGAAGCGTTGCTGGTACGCCTCGATGAAGGCCAGCGGATCGCCTTCGTAGCGTTCGGCCACTTCGCCGTTGTGCAGCACTTCGGTAACGTTGCCGTTGGCGCGGATAACGGTTTTGGCGGGCAGGCAGATGAAGGAGTAGCGCCCGATCCGGTCGCCAGCCACCACGGACTCCATCAGGCAAGTATTGCGTCCGCCTTCAGGCCCGCTATGCGCAAGCTTCAGGTAGATGGCCAGCGGCGTGTCCAGGTCGGCGTAGGTTTCGGCGATGAGGGGAATGCGGTTGTAGCCTTGCGCGGCCAGGGCGTTGAACTCGATTTCTGTCATGGTTGGTCTCTGTTGGGGTATTCGACAGGCCGGACAGATCGCTACAACAAAAAAGCCCGGCCGATTGTGAAGGTTCCGGGCTTGTGCTGCGAGGTAATTTGCTGACGGCACGGTAAGGACGGACCTTGGTGCCGGGAGGGGATTACCGCTACCCAGAACGCAAACGCCACCAGCGCCAGTTGGCGCGGGGCGTGGTGCCGTAATACAGGGTAGCGTTCATGTGTTCTGGGTTTGCGGTTGGCGGTTGGCAGCCCAGCCGGCTGCGTCCGCGATAGTCGCCACTATATCATCGACATCGAGTTCGCGCACGTCGCGGCCTTCGTTGTAGCCGTAAGGCACTGCCAGAACGGCCATGCCCGCGGCCCGGGCCGCCTGGGCGTCGTTGACTGAATCGCCAATGGCCAACGCTTGCCCGGGGGCCACGCCCAGCAACTCGCAGGCATGCAGCAGCGGCATCGGATCCGGCTTCTTGCGCGCGCACGTGTCGCCGCATACCACGTGTGCAAAGTACGGCGCCAGGCCGCAGTGCGCCAGCAGCGGCAGGGTGAATTCTGTAGGCTTGTTGGTGACCACGGCCAGCTTCACGCCCATCCCTTGAAATGCCTGCAGGCCCTCCAGTACGCCAGGGTAGAGCGCCGCGCGGCGGCCGTTGATCGTGTGGTAGTGGTGGTGAAAGCTATCGAGCCCGGCCGCCAAGGCTTCCGCGGATGGGCCGATGCCCTGTGGATTGTTGGCCAGGGCGCGCTCTACCAGCACAGTTGTACCCTTGCCCACATACGTGGCGATGACGTCATCGGGCAGGCGGGACATGCCCAGGCTTTCCCGCATGGCGTTGGTGGCGTCGGCGAGGTCAGGGATGGTGTCGAGCAAGGTACCGTCAAGGTCCAGTAGTACAGCGTCGAATTGCATGGGGCGTCCGTTTGTTGGAGAGCGTTGGTGCGATCTGGTAAGGGCGTGTGGCCGAAGGCCGTGTGGTTATTGACTACGAAGGTGTAGGCTGGGCGGCGTTGCCCACGTGCACTTGCTTTAGCGGCGGGCTGCGGGCGGGCATGCGCTCAGGCGGACAGCCGTTCGGCCTTGGCGATTTCGGCGCGCATGGTGTCGATGACCGCCTTGTAGTCGGGCTGACCGAAAATGGCGGAGCCCGCCACGAAGGTATCGGCGCCCGCTGCGCGAATGGCGCCGATGTTGTCGGCCTTGACCCCGCCGTCGATCTCGAGCGCGATCTGCTGCCCGCCCGCATTCACCCAGGCGTCGATGCGCTGGCGCGCCTGACGCAGCTTATCGAGTGTGCCGGGGATGAACTTCTGCCCGCCGAAGCCTGGGTTGACCGACATCAGCAGCACGATGTCGAGTTTGTCCATGACGTAGTCCAGGTATTCGAGCGGCGTGGCGGGGTTGAACACCAGGCCGGCCTTACAGCCGTGCTCGCGGATCAGCGACAGGCTGCGATCCACATGGCGCGTGGCCTCGGGATGGAAGGTAATGATGTTGGCGCCCGCTTTGGCGAATTGCGGGATAATGGCGTCCACCGGCTCAACCATAAGGTGCACATCGATGGGGACGGTGGTGTGCGGGCGCAGCGCCTCGCATATCATGGGCCCCATGGTCAGGTTAGGCACATAGTGGTTGTCCATGACGTCGAAATGTATCCAGTCGGCGCCAGCGGCGACAACGTTGACGACTTCTTCGCCCAGCTTGGCGAAATCTGCTGCCAGCAGGCTGGGGGCGATGCGGGTGGGGCGGGAAAATGGCATAGACATGGCTTGCAGGTTGGGCAGTGGGCCGGTTCAAAGCGCCGCGACGGCGAATGTGTAATTATTGCAGTTTAGCGCTGCCCGGTGCATGGCCAGGAACCCCAGCATGAAACCCTACGATTTCTCCGTTACCGTTACACCCCAATATTTGCCAGACCAGTCCGACCCGGACGCGCAGCAATACATATTTGCCTACACGGTGCGCATCACCAATACCGGTACCCAGCCGGCACAGCTCATCAGCCGGCACTGGGTCATCACGGACGGCGAGCAAAAAACCCAAGAGGTACGCGGCCTGGGCGTCGTCGGCCAGCAGCCGCTGCTCGCCCCAGGAGAAACATTCGAATACACCAGCGGCTGTCCACTGCCCACGCCAGTTGGTACCATGCGTGGCACCTATCACTGCGTGGGCGAAGACGGCCAGCCATTCGACGTGCCCATCGCTGAGTTCGTACTGGCCATGCCGCGCACGCTGCACTGATTGCGCGGGCACCGCGCGCGGCGCCCGTATCTACCGTATCCTGTACCGAATGCGCCGCCCGTTGCCATGCTTTTGTCGCAAGTCTATCGTTTGCCTATCCGCCTCTTCGTCCGCTCGTCCGTTCGTACGATAAAAACGCATAACATGAAGAAACTTCTGCTTTCCTGTGGCCTGCTTGCGCTGCTCGCCGCCTGCGGTACCGTCCCCCCCGAACAGCCCGGTGTGGGCGCGCCCGGGCAGCCTGAAGCGCCACCGGATATCGCGGCGCAGCCGTTGGTGGTGCCATCGCTGGCTTCCATGCGCGATACGCCGCCGCGTGCGCTGGCCGGGCGATTCCAGCTCGCGTCGTGGGCGTCGCTGCCTTCATGGCGTGAAGACGGGCTGGAGCATGTATGGAAGGCGTTCATCAACAACTGCAAGGGCTTGATGCGTCCGATCTCGGGTTCGCTGGCCGCCCAAGCGCGTGCCACCCCCAGGGTCTGGCAGCCCGTATGCGCGGCTGCCAGCCAGTCGGGCATCTCGACGCAGGACGCCAATGCGGCCCAGGTGCGCCAGTTTCTCGAAGCCAATCTGCAGCCATGGCGCTTGCTCGATGCGGCGGGTAAACCGGCCCGCAACACGGTGACGGGCTATTACGAGCCCACGGTGCAAGCCTCGCGCACGCGCGAAGGCGCATACCAATGGCCGTTGTACGCCGCCCCGGATGATCTGCTCACCATCGACCTGGGCGCCGTCTACCCCGAGCTGGCGGGTAAACGTGTGCGTGGCAAGCTGCAGGGGCGGCGTGTGGTGCCTTACGACACACGTGCCGAGATCGCCGCTTCGCCAGACCGCCAGCCGCCCGTCATTGTGTGGGTCAACGACCCGGTCGAGGCTTTCTTCCTGCAAATCCAGGGGTCTGGCCGCGCGGTGCTTCCCAATGGCAATACCCTGCGCCTGGCATATGCCGATCACAACGGCCGGCCGTATATGTCTATTGCGCGCTGGCTGGCCGACCGCGGAGAGATGCCGCTGGCACAGGCGTCGATGCAGAACATCAAAGCGTGGGCGCGCAAGAATCCGGCACGGGTGCAGGAGATGCTGAACGCGAACCCAGCCATGGTGTTCTTTCGCGACGAAACTATTACCGATCCCGAGTTGGGGCCCAAGGGTGCTTATGGCATCCCGCTGATTGGTGGGCGTTCCGTGGCGGTGGACACCAGCTTCGTACCGCTGGGCGCGCCGGTGTTTCTGTCCACGACGCACCCGGGCTCGGGGGCGCCTTTGCGCAGGCTGATGCTGGCGCAGGACACGGGGGCGGCCATCAAGGGTGCGGGCCGCACAGACTTTTACTGGGGATCGGGCGACCAGGCCGGCGAGCAGGCGGGCCGTATGAAGCAGCAGGGCGATACATGGGTACTGTGGCCCAAGGGCGCGGGCGCGCCCTCGGCTCGTTGAGACTGCGGCGCACTCATTATGGCAATACACGGCAAGATGCATAAAGAAGCAATCCTGGTTTGTGGCGGCGGTATCGCCGGCCTGGCGGCAGCCCTGGGCTTGGCCCGCGCAGGCTATCCCGTCACCTTGCTTGGCCCGCGCAACGCCCCGCAGGCCTATGTAAACGATCACTATTGCCCGCGGGTCTACGCGATGTCCGGGGCCAGCAAGTCGTTTCTGTCGCAGCTGGGTGTATGGGATCTCATGGACATGCGTCGGGTGACGCCGGTGCAGGGTATGGAGGTGCATGGTGACGCCCAGGGCGTTGTCAACCTGCATGCCTGGCAGGCGGCGCAGGACGCGCTAGCCTGGATTGTCGAATCCAGCGAAATGGAAAAGGTGTTGCGGCAGGCGGTGCAGGTGTACGGCTTGCCCTGGATAAATGAAAAGTTTGCCTCGCTGCATGCCGGTACGGTGTGTACGGATGCGGGTCGCGAGATTACGCCCGCACTTTTAATTGGGGCTGATGGCGCGCGCTCACCGGTGCGCCAGGCTGCCGGCATCGCGCATCATTCGCGCCCTTATGGCGATACCGGCATCGTGGTGCACCTTGATGCAGAATTGCCGCACCAGAATGTTGCCGTGCAATGGTTTACCGGCGACAGTGTGCTGGCCTTGCTGCCCATGCCCGATACAGCCCAGGGGCCGCAGGTTTCCATGGTGTGGTCGCTGCCAGCGGCCACCGCCGACGAATGGATGGCTCTGCCCGACGAGGCGCGGTGCGTGCATATCGAGTCGCACTTGGCGGCAGCCACGGGCGGGCGTCTGGGCGCGCTTCGGGTGCGCAGCACACCTTTTGCCTTCCCGCTGTTCATCGAGCATAGCGACATGGTGGCGCCGGGTGTGGCGCTCGTCAGCGACGCGGGGCACAGAGTGCATCCGCTCGCGGGGCAGGGCCTGAATCTTGGGCTGGGCGATGTAGAGGCGCTGGTGAACGTGCTGGCCGAGAAAGAACACTTCCGCCGTGCGGGTGACCTGCGGCTGTTGCACCGATATCGCCGCGCACGCGCCGAGCCCGTGCTGGCGATGCGGCTGGCCACCGATGGCTTGCACCGCCTGTTTGCCGCGCCAGGTGTGCCCATGGCTTGGGCCCGCAACGCGGGTATGCTGGCAGCGGATCGCTTGCCTTTCGTCAAGCGGCTGCTGATCGCTGCCGCGGCTGGCGAGCAGCATGGCGTATGATCAATGATCGAGGATGTATGAAAGGAGTACCTATGCGTATGCATGCGGCGGCCTTGCTTGTGGCCGCTACTTTCGGTTTATCGTTCTGGGGCGTGCCAGCGGCTGCGCAGCAGGCGGATCAGCAGCCTGTCCAGGCCGGGGCTGCGGAGGGCAACGGCGCTGCCACGGCGGCTCAGGCGCAGTCCGACAAAACTGCGTCCTCACATGCCGACGCCCTCAAGGGTGCTGTGGACGCCGCACAGCCGGGCGCCGCGAAGCCGGAGCAAGCTGGCGATGCGCGGGCCGCACCCGCCCAATCCGCACAGTCAGGTCAGGCTGTGCCCTCGGGCATCTCTGTACCCGAGCGCGCCGCGCCGGCACAGGCAGACAGCCAGGTGGCGTTGGACGGCGTCAAGAAAGCATTCGAGAAGCGTTTTCCAGAAGTGGACGTGGGCGGTGTCGCCGGGACGCCGTTCGCTGGCCTGTATGAAATCCGGCTGGGTAATGATCTGGTCTACGTCGACCGTGATGTCAACTACATTATGCAGGGCACACTTATCGACGCCCAGCGTCGCCTCGACCTGACGGCCGAACGGCTTGAGGCGCTGTCCAAGGTGCCTTTCGCGTCGCTGCCTTTTGAGCTTGCAGTCAAAATTGTGAAGGGCGACGGATCGCGCAAGATGGCGATTTTCGAGGACCCGAACTGCCCCTACTGCAAGCGCCTGCACGAGACGCTGAAGGGCGTGGACAACATTACGATCTATTCTTTCATGTTCCCGATTCTGTCGCCGGATTCGACGGAGAAGGTGCGCAATGTATGGTGCGCGAAGGATAAGGCCGGTACGTGGATGGCGTGGATGGTGGATGGCAAGGTGCCGGCCAAGGCTGAGTGCGATGCACCTATCGAGCAGATGCTGGCGCTGGGGCGCAAGCTGATGGTGCAGGGCACGCCAGCGATTTTCTTCAGTGACGGTTCGCGGATTAATGGTGCCGTGCCACTAGAGACGCTCACCAAGAAGCTGGATGCGCAGAAGGGTTGAACTGCGGTTTATGTTGTAGACGCGGGGCTGGCTAGCCCCGCGCAGCATTCCGTGTGACGGGAGCCCCTATGGGGCGAGCGATCGAAGCAACCAGCTTGCCTCACCACGGCCTTCGGCTAAAAAACCCAAACTACCGTCAAGCCATGCCTTGACGGTCAGATTAATGACTGTGGCGGAAACAGGCCATCGAGCAGTTTGCGCACCGGCGCGGGCAAGGCGACCTCGGGGAGCTGGGCAATCGGGATCCACGATTGGCGGATACCGGGTGACATCACCATCAACGGCGCATCGCTGTGCAGATACCAGGGCTCGATATGCAGCCGGAAGTGTGTGAACACGTGCGTAAACGCCGCCATGCGGCAAGGCTGATCGTGCTCGAAGCCGAGCAGCGCGCAGTCTGCCTGCAGGGCCGGAGCGTCGTCATAGCGCGGCAGGCTCCATAGGCCGCCCCAGATGCCAGGCGAGCGCTGCTGCTCCAGCAGGATGCGGCCCTGGTGGTTCAGCACCAGCATCGCACAGGTGCGCTCGGGCACGGCCTTTCTCTCGCGCGGCGTGGGGAGCTCGTGCTGCCGGTTGTGCAGGCGAGCGTGGCAGCCCACCTGCAGTGGACAGGCATCGCAGCAGGGCCGCGAGCGCGTGCAGCGCTGTGCGCCCAGGTCCATCAAGCCTTGCGTGTAGGCAGTCATGTCCAGCGTGGCGGGAGCCGCCGCGACCATTTCCTCGGCCAGCGCCCACAGGCGGTTTTCTACCGCGCGTTCATTGGTTTGACCCTCGACGCCGAAACACCGTGCGAACACGCGCCTTACGTTGCCGTCCATGATGGGGCTGCGTTCGCCGTAGGCGAATGCAGCAATGGCGGCGGCGGTGGAGCGGCCTATACCTGGCAGTGTGGCGATTTGCGCAGCCGTGGGCGGAAACTTGCCGCCCCATTCGGCGCAGACGACCTGCGCGCAGCGGTGCAGATTGCGGGCGCGGGCATAGTAGCCCAAGCCCGCCCAGTATGGCATCACATCTTCCTGGGCGGCGGCCGCCAGCGACTGCACATCTGGAAAACGCTGCAGAAAGCGCTCGTAGTAGCCGATGACGGTCGCCACCTGTGTCTGCTGCAGCATGATCTCGGACAGCCAGATGCGGTATGGGTCGCGCGTATGCTGCCAGGGCAGGCTGTTGCGCCCGTGCGCCTTTTGCCACGCCGTGACCGCATGTGCGAACCGCATTGGCGCGCCGTCGAAAACAGGGGCGGTGGTGCGGCTGTTGTCAGCGCCTGTCGCCTGGGCGGGCGTGCTATCCATCACATCCATAAACAGAGGCAAAGAAAAAGGTGTGCCGGGCACTTGCCCGGCGTACGACCGGAAGAGCATATCCATTGCATCCAGTGCGCAATCAGAAGCGAGTGGTGCGATTGACTGACCAGCGCGCCGACAGCGCGCCCAGGATGGCCACCAGAATCGTGGCCAGCAATAGGCTGGCGGGATCGGGTAGGCGCACCGCGAACTCGGCGCCATAGCTGCTGGCCAACCGGGCCAGCGCCGTGTTCAGCGGCGCCAGCGCCAACGCAGCCAGCCCAATGGCAATAAGGCTCGCGATTATGCCACTGATGGCGCCCAGGTAGAGAAAAGGCCGGCGCACGAAGGATTCGGTTGCGCCCACCAGGCGCGCCACGCCGATCTCTTCGCGTTGGGTAAGCGCCTGCAGGCGCACGGTATTGAACACGGTGGCCAGCACCATGAGGGCGACAGCCCCGGCCAGCAAAGCCAGCCCGATGCGGGCAAAGCCCAGCAGCGCCTCTAGACGGCGCACCCAGTCGCTGTCCAGTTGCACCGCATCGACGTTGTCCAACTTGCGCCATTGCTGGGCGAGCTCGGCCGCCACCCCTGACGAGTCAGCGGTGTCGGCCAGCGTGACGACGACCGCGTCCGGCAAAGGGTTGCCGGGCAGCACCGCCAGGGCATCCCGCCATGCGGGGTTGTCCTTGAGCCTGCCCAACGCCTGCGCGCGCGTGACTACGCGGGCACTGCCCACCACGCTGGCATGATCGGTGCGCAATTGGGCGGCAAGCTTATCAGCCTGGCTGGCGGGTGCCTGTGGATCCAGGAACAGCGTGATCTCGGGATTGACCGGGATGGCGCGCGCCAGCGGCTCGACGGAAATGAGCACTGACGCCGCCAGGATAGGGATGGCCAGCGCCAAGCTGATGACCATGATATTGGACAACGATGAGAACGGCTGCGCCAGAAGCCGGCGCAGTGCCACCCGGATCGCGTATCGATGCTGCCTTACCCAGCGCTTCATGCGACCCCCTTGATGTCCGAGAATCGCCCCGCATCGATATGCAGCGTGCGCGAAGCGTAGTTGGTCATGAGCTCGGTGTCGTGCGAAGCGATCAGCGTGGTGACGCCCACGCGGTTGAAATCGCGGAATACTTCCATGATGCGTCGGCCTGTTTCATGGTCGAGATTGGCTGTGGGCTCGTCGGCAATCAGGATGGCGGGACGATTGACAATGGCACGAGCGATGGCCAGGCGCTGCTGCTCGCCGCCGGACAGCTCGACCGGGGTGAGGTCTTCTTTGCCTGCCAGGCCGACTTTTTCCATGGCTGCCCGTACACGGGTGACTGCCTGGCCGGCGCCCAGCCCGATGACATCGAGCGGCAGCATGACGTTGTCGAGCGCGCTGCGATCATACAGCAGGTGGGTATCCTGCAGGATCACACCCACCGCGCGACGCAGGTAGGGCCGCGCCCGCTGCGGCATGCGATCGATGCGGTTGCCGTTGACGTGCACCGAACCGCGGCTGGGCGGCTCCAGGCCACTGATCAATTTGAGCAGCGTGGATTTGCCCGCACCCGATGGGCCCGATACGAACACGAACTCGCCGGGCTCGATGCGGAAGTTGAGATCGGCCAGGATATTGCGCCCGCGTCCGTATGATTTGAAAACGTGCTGGAATTCGATCATGGTTCGAAAAAGATTAAGCCGTAATCATAAACGGCCCGCAAGGGATATCCCTCATGTTTTTGGCCTTGGGCTGCGGCTACGATGAAAATTGTTACGACAGGGGCTCCGGCGACGGCACTATACGC
The DNA here is from genome assembly GCF_009857885.1 of Pusillimonas sp. TS35. Lineage (GTDB taxonomy): Bacteria > Pseudomonadota > Gammaproteobacteria > Burkholderiales > Burkholderiaceae_B > Allopusillimonas > Allopusillimonas lactea. The sequence continues at coordinate 207,226 of NZ_WWER01000006.1, forward strand.
CCATCGCTGGCGCACAAAGTTCGATTCCGGACATCATACTTAGTCAGCACAGGAACTCCATATGAAACTAATAAAAGTTGCAGCATTGGGCGCATCCTTGTTATTTCTGGCGGGTGCCGCGCATGCGGGTGAAACATTTGATGCGGTCAAGAAGAAAGGTTTTGTGCAGTGTGGTGTGCACACGGGCCTGCCAGGGTTTTCCATTGCCGACAGCAAGGGGCAATGGGCAGGCATCGACGTGGATGTGTGCCGGGGTATCGCCGCCATGGTGTTCGGCGACGCCACCAAGCACAAAATGACACCGGTTACCACGCAGCAGCGCTTTACCGCCCTGCAGTCTGGCGAGATCGATGTGCTGACGCGCAACACCACGGCCACCATGACGCGTGGTACGACGCTGGGCCTGATGAGCACCAACATCAATTACTACGACAGCCAAGGCGTGATGGTGCCCAAGTCGCTGGGCGTCAAGAGTGCCAAAGAACTGGGCGGCGCGGCCATCTGCGTGCAGCCAGGCACGACGACGGAGTTGAACCTTGCCGACTGGTTCCGTACCAACAAGCTCGAGTTCAAGCCAGTGGTGATCAACAGCCCTGACGAAGCCATGCGTTCATACGCCGCAGGCCGTTGCGACGCCTACACCACCGACAAATCCGGCTTGGCAACCATCCGCACCACGCTCGCCAACCCCGACGATCACGTCATTCTGCCCGAAGACTTCTCCAAAGAACCGCTGGGCCCGATGGTGCGCCAGGGCGACGACCCGTGGTTCATGGTGGTGCGCTGGGTGCTCAACACTATGCTCGAGGCTGAAGAGTACGGCATCACCTCCAAGAACGTCGATGAAATGCTCAAGAGCCCCAACCCCAACGTGCAACGCATCCTGGGCGTGACAGGCGAGATGGGCAAAGGCTTGGGCCTGGACAAGAAATGGGGCTATAACCTCATCAAACAGGTGGGCAACTACGGTGAATCGTTCGCCCGCAACCTTGGCCCCAACTCGCCCATGAAGCTAGAACGCGGTCTGAACGCTCAGTGGCGTGATGGCGGGCTGATGTACGGTTGGCCGGTACGCTGACCTCAATACGTGCCTGCAGTGCGCCCGCCGCCGGCTCCCCGCCCGGCGCGGGGGCCTGCGCGGGCGCGTGACGCTTATCCGGCCAGTTGGTGGTATCTATGGCAAACAGACTTCCCCAGGCGCGTCCCAAGCGGCAGCTTTCCTGGAACGACCCTGGCGTACGCGCTTTTATATACCAAGTGCTGGTTCTCGGCATTGTGGGTTTCATCGTCTGGTATCTGGTTTCCAACACGCTGCACAATCTACAGATACGCAACATCTCGACCGGCTTCGCTTTCCTTGACCGCGAAGCCGGCTTTGCGATTGGCGAAAGCGTGATTGAGTATTCGCCGGCCGACACCTATGGGCGAGCAATCTGGGTGGGTATTCTCAACACCCTGCGGGTATCGATCATCGGCATCGTCGCCGCCACGCTTTTCGGCACGCTGCTGGGCATTGCCAGGCTGTCCAAAAACTGGCTTATCTCCAGTGTCGCCACCGTCTATATCGAGGTGATGCGCAACATACCCCTGCTGCTGCAGTTGTTCTTCTGGTATGCCGTCATCACCGAAATCATGCCCAGCCCCAGGCAGGCGCTGCATCCCCTGCCGGGTGTATTCATTTCCAACCGCGGGCTAAAGCTGCCGACACTGGCCGGAGATGGGGTCGACTGGATACTGGGCGGGCTGTTGCTGGCTATCGTGGCGATTGTGCTGTTGGCCCATTGGGGCAAAAAACGTCAGGAAGCCACCGGAAAGATTTTTCCGCTCGGCCGGACAGGCGCGGCAATGATTGTGCTGTTTCCTGTGGCGGGCTGGCTGCTGGGCGGTGCGCCCATCGAACTGAACATGCCCGAACTCACGGGGTTCAACTTCAGCGGCGGGCTGTCGTTGTCGCCCGAATTCGCCGCCTTGCTGGCCGGGCTGGTCATTTATACGTCTGCCTTCGTGGCCGAGGTGGTGCGTTCGGGTATCCAGGCGGTCAACAAAGGCCAATGGGAGGCTGCCGACGCGCTCGGGCTGCGGCCTGCCCGTGTACTGCGGTTGGTCATTCTGCCTCAGGCACTGCGGGTGATCGTGCCGCCCATGACCAGTCAGTATCTCAACCTCACCAAGAACAGCTCTCTGGCGGTGGCCATCGGCTACCCTGATGTGGTGTCCGTGGTCAACACGACGCTCAACCAGACGGGCCAGGCAATCGAGGGCATCCTGATCATCATGGCCGCCTACCTCACGGTAAGTCTGTCGATCTCTGTATTCATGAACTGGTATAACAAGCGCATCGCGCTGGTGGAGCGATGATGGCCGATCCGCTTACCGCTGTTGCGCCGGACGGCCCGCCGCCGAGCCGCGAAACGCTGCTGGGCAAACTGCGCAGCGGCCTGTTCTCGTCGCCGCTCAGTGCCGTGCTCACCATTCTGATCGTATGGCTGCTGGCGATGGGCATACCCGCGCTCATCGACTGGCTGTTCATCAAACCCGATTTCGGTGCCACAACGTCGCAAGCATGCCGTGCCGCTGGCGGCGCCTGCTGGGCCTTCATTGCCGAAAAGCACCGCCTCATTCTTTTCGGCGTCTACCCTTACGACGAGCAATGGCGGCCGCTCGTGGCCAGTATTATTCTGGTGGCGATTGTGGCCTGCAGCTGCATGCGGCGCTTTTGGCGCCCTTGGCTCGCTGCGTTGTGGCTGCTGGCGCTGGCAGCGGTGGCCGTTCTGATGTGGGGCGGGGTGTTCGGCCTGCGCTACGTTGAGAACGAACGATGGGGCGGGTTGCCGCTCACACTCATTCTGTCCACATTCGGCATCGGCTTTGCTTTTCCCTTCGGGCTGCTGCTGGCGCTCGGGCGGCGTTCCGACATGCCGGCAGTCAAGGCCATCTGCGTGGTGTATATCGAGCTGATTCGAGGCGTGCCGTTGATCAGCCTGCTGTTCATGTCATCGGTGATGCTGCCCTTGTTTCTGCCCGAGGGCTTCAGCATCGACAAACTGCTTCGCGCGCAGATCGCAATCATCCTGTTCGCGGCTGCATATATTGCGGAAACCGTGCGCGGCGGGCTGCAGTCCATCCCCAAAGGGCAGTACGAAGGCGCCGACTCGTTGGGCCTGAGCTACTGGCAACAGATGCGCAAGATCATATTGCCGCAGGCGCTCAAGGTGGTGATTCCGCCGCTGGTGGGTATTTTCATTTCACTGTTCAAGGACACGTCGCTGGTTGTCATTATCGGGATTTTCGACCTGACGCTTGCGGCCAAGACGGCGGTGTCCGATGCGGCCTGGCGCGGCTACAGCACCGAAGCCTACTTGTTCATCGGTGTCATCTACTTTGTTTTCTGCTATTCCATTTCTCGCTACAGCCGGCATCTCGAACGCCAGCTGAAGACGGGGTATGAGCGTTGACCGCCAGTCATGGCAAGGAGTACTCGCATGGCCGATGCCATTATCCGCATGCAGCATGTCAATAAGTGGTACGGGCAATTCCATGTGCTGCGCGACATCAATCTTGATGTGGCGCGCGGAGAGCGCATCGTGATCTGTGGGCCGTCGGGGTCGGGCAAATCCACCCTGATTCGCTGCATCAACCGGCTCGAAGAGCACCAGCAGGGCGAGATCTTTGTCGATGGCACTGAGCTTACCAACAATCTCAAGCAGATCGAAGCCATCCGTCGCGACGTGGGGATGGTGTTCCAGCACTTCAACTTGTTTCCGCACCTCACCGTGCTTGAAAACCTCACCTTGGGCCCGATGTGGGTGCTCAAGTTGCCCAAGGCGCAGGCCGAGGCCGCGGCTATGAAGTATCTGGAGCGGGTCCGTATTCCAGACCAGGCCGCCAAGTATCCGGGCCAGTTGTCCGGCGGACAGCAGCAACGCGTAGCCATTGCACGTTCGCTGTGCATGAGCCCCAAGATCATGTTGTTCGACGAGCCAACCTCCGCGCTCGATCCCGAGATGGTAAAGGAGGTGCTGGACGTGATGGTGGGCCTGGCCGAGGAAAGCGGCATGACTATGCTGTGCGTCACGCACGAAATGGGGTTTGCGCGCAAAGTGGCCGACCGAGTCATTTTCATGGACCAGGGCGAAATCATTGAGCAGAACACGCCCGACGAATTCTTCGACCACCCGCAAAACGAGCGTACTCGCTTGTTCCTCAGCCAGATTCTGCACTGAGTGACTGTATGGCGATGCCGCTGTGGTGCAGCTGCTATGCCTGCAAACCCATAGGTGGCGGGCGTGTGCAAAAAACAGCATGGGCTCGTAGCGCGTGTTGACGCTGGCGTGGTTTGTGCCCCAGGTTGGATTTGGTGTAGCGTTATACCTTTGCAATTTTCAATTACATACAAGGCATTACATATGTTTTCCCGTTTGAAGCCCTTTGCCGTGGCGGCCATCATGACGGCCGCTGTACTTGCCCCTTCACTGTCGTCTGCGCAAAATGACGCGGCCAGCTACCCGTCCAAACCGATACAGTTCATCGTGCCTTATGCCGCAGGCGGCCCGCTGGACGGTATGGCGCGGTTGCTGGCCGAAAAGGTCAAGGCAGATCTGGGCACCGTCATTGTGGAAAACAAACCCGGCGCGGGTGGCAATATCGGCGCCGCCTACGTGGCCAAAACTGCGCCCGACGGCTACACGCTCATGATGGGGGCTGTCGCTATCAACGCGATCAACCCCTGGCTCTACGAGAAGCCGGGCTTTGATCCTGTCAAAAGCTTCGCGCCCGTGGCGTTGGTGGCATCGGTGCCCAACGTGCTGATCGTGAATAAAGAGTTCGCGGCAAAGAATGGCATCGATAGCGTCAAAGCGCTGATTGATTATGCCGGCAAGCACAAGGGCGAACTGAACTTTGCGTCGGGCGGAAACGGCAGCGCGGGCCATTTGGCGGGTGAACTGCTGAACCGCCGCGCCGGCATCAGCACGGTGCACGTCCCCTACGCGGGCGCGGCGCCAGCCAAGTTAGCGCTGCTGGCCGGGCAGGTCAGTTTTATGTTCGACAACCTTGCATCGGCGTCGGGCCTGATCAAGGATGGCAAGGTGCTGGCGCTGGCTGTCACCACCAAAGAGCGTTCGTCTATCTACCCCGACCTGCCCACTATGGAGCAGGCAGGCGTGCAGAAGTTCGATTTGGGTACCTGGTTCGGCGTGTTCGCCACGGGTGGCACCCCGCCCGCTATCATCGCCAAACTGAATGCTGCCTATGTCAAGGCGCTGAAAGATGCCGACGTGCGCAAGAACCTGCTGACGATGGGCTCCACCGCCGAGCCGGGCACGCCTGAACAGTTGGCCGAACTGGTGAAGGACGACTTGGCCAAATACAAGGAAATCGTGGAGGTGTCGGGCGCGAAGCTGTATTGATGGCGGCTGACCGATGATTTTCGCGATGGGGTGGCGCGTGCGGCACCCCATTTTTTTTTGGGCCTTGCATCGCTTCATGCGCACCCCCGTTGCAACGATCGTCAATGAACGTAAACAAATTGCCCAATGGAATAACAATGTAACAGTGTGGCGGCATACAGCTTGCTAGGATTGCTCTTGGGCAGACGTCTGTCTGGCCGTTTGAGAAAAAGGAGAATTACATGAAAGTATCCATGCGAGCAGGTCGCATAGCCACTGGCATTTGCGCGGTTGCCCTGATGGCCGGTTGTGCCCAGATGAACGAAATGGGCACGGGCGGAAAAACGGCGGTAGGTGCCGGCGCTGGCGCAGCGGTAGGCGCCGGGCTGGGCGCGCTCATCGGTGACAGCAGCAAGGCGGCCATGATTGGCGCCGGCATCGGCGCCGTGGCGGGCGGCATCGCCGGCTACAACTGGTCCAAGGTCAAGAACGACGTGGAACAGTCAGGTGCGAGGAACCTGGGCGTCGATGTCACCGAAATGCCCGACGGTACGCTCCGCGTCAACATTCCCAGCAATGTCTCCTTCGATACCGGCAAATACCAGCTCAAGCCTGCCCTGCTGCCGGTACTCGACAGTGTGGCCCGTGCTCTGGTGCAAAACCCCGAGCTGCGCGCGAAATCCATTGGCTATACCGACAGCACGGGTAGCGCGGCAACAAACCAGACACTGTCCGTTAACCGCGCGACGGCGGTCACCAATTACATCGCGGCACAGGGTGTAACCCAGGGGCGCCTGACGGCGGAGGGTCGCGGCCCCAGCAACCCGGTTGGCGACAACGCCACAGCGGAAGGTCGTGCACTGAATCGCCGCGTCGAGCTGTATCTGTACGCTGTGCAGCAGCCTGCCAAGTAATTACTTTCACGCAGCAAACTTCCAGGCGGCCTTCAGGCCGCCTTTTTGTTGCATTTTTGCCCCTGTCAGATGATGCAGGCTGTTAATTCACCAAGGCCAGCAGCCTGTAAAGACGTCCGGGCGAGTATCGTGGCGGACGATAACTGCCTATTTGCGTCGAAACGAGCGCAGCAGGCTCAGTACCGTGTCTTCAATAACTGCGCGCTCTTGCGGCGCAAGGGTTGTGAAATCGTGCGGCGAAATACGCGGAAACGGCCAGTATGCGCCAACGGCCGAATCCGCCAGCGTATGTGCTTGGGCCGCGCCCGGTGGCGGCGGCAACACATTGACGGGGCGCTCCATGGGGCCGGCGCCCGTCGCAAGCCAGGTGGGGTTTACGCGCAATGCATCAGCCAGTTCGAATATGTCCTGGGCTTTGCGCCTGCTGCCGCTTTCATAGTTCGAAATCGCGCCTTGCGATAGCCTGCAGGCCCGCGCCAGCGCCGATTGACTCATACCGCGTAATTGGCGGGCGTGTTTGAGACGTTCAGAAAAGAGTTTCACGTTTGTGATTGGACGCCGACTAACAATCACAGTGGTAATATTGAAATCACAAACGTAATGTTTTATTGTTAACTAAAGTAAAAAAAGTAATCATAAAAATACGTCATTTCTTGTTGCGGTCGTCCTATCCGGCGCCGTTGTCCGTGTCCGCGCCTTATCGGGTGCCGGCATCGTTTTGAGTAGAGGCCAGCTTGATCATCACAGCCCATTACCCCGCTATGGCAGCACTACCCGCCATCCTGCTTTTTTCTCCGCCCACCACAGCCCAGAATCGCGAAGCATGGCGTCGCCGCCTGACTGAACTCGAATCGCAGGGTCTGAAAATCTCCCATTGCACCGATCTGCCCCAACTCTATGGGTCCGTACGGCGGCATGCCGAAACCGGCGCAAGCGTGGCGGCGGTGCTGGCGTCGGCCTGCGCTGATAACTGCGCCGCGGCCGCGCATCTCAGGGCGCTATACCCGGGTCTGGGCATCGTCATGCTCACTGAAACCAGCACAGAAAGCATGGCGCTCCAGGCACTGCAAAGCGGCGTTGATACCTATTGCCCGATCGAGGCTTCGCCGCAGTTGCTGGCTGCTATCCTGTTTCGCTTGTTATGGCGCCTGGATGTCACAGCGGCGGCCCGCGCAGCCGCCGCACCCCGGCTGGTCTGGGTGCTGGCCGAGCAGGCTTGGATACTTTGTAGTCCGTGCGGCAAACGCATCCCGCTCACCACGGCAGAGCGCGCCTTTCTTATGGCACTGGTCAACGCGCCCAACCAGCGCGCCGCGCATGCCGATCTCATCCAGGCTGTCGGCCAGGCACATGCGCTCGATACCGTGGTTGGCCAGCAGGGGCGGCTGAGCGTGCTGGTCAGCCGCCTGCGGCGCAAATGCACCGAGCAAGACGTGGCATTGCCGCTCAAGTCGGTGCACAACTGGGGGTATATGTTTACCGGTGCGCTTTAGCGCCTTGCTGCATATACGCCGCGGCAGTGTGCAACGAGTACCGCGTCGTGGCGGTGCGCGGTGGGCAGCACCGCCGCGTTCAGGCTCCGTAGCGGCTGATGCCCAGGTCGTCGTGGCGAATCGCCGGGGGTTGGCCTGAAACAATATCGGCCAGCAATTGCCCGCTGCCGCAAGCCATGGTCCAGCCCAAGGTGCCATGCCCAGTGTTCAGATACAGCTTGGGTACGGGCGTGGCGCCGATAACAGGGGTGCTGTCCGGCGTCTTGGGGCGCAGGCCAGTCCAGAACTCAACCTGGCCATGCCGCCGCGCACCCGGAAAGAGATCATCCACCACCATCTCAAGCGTGGCCTGGCGCCGTGGGTTCAGGCTTTTGTCGAAACCCTTGATTTCTGCCATGCCACCCACGCGTATGCGCCGGTCGAAGCGGGTGACAGCGATCTTGTATGTTTCGTCGAGCAGGGTAGAAACCGGTGCGCATCGGTCATCCGCAATGGGCACAGTGATGGAATAGCCCTTCATCGGATATACCGGCAGGCGCATGAAAGGTTCAAGCAGGCGGGTAGACCAAGCGCCGAATGCAACCACATAAGCGTCTCCCGACAAGATGTGCTCGCCGCATCGTATGCCGGATACACCGCTGCTGTTGGCCAGTATCGCGTCCACTGCCACGCCGTATCGAAACTTCACCCCCAGTGCCTGCGCCATGGCGGCAAGGCGCTGGGTAAACAAGTGGCAGTCGCCGGTTTCATCGTCTGGCAGCCGTAATCCGCCCGTCAGCTTGTGTGCGGTGTCGGCCAAGCCCGGTTCCGCATCCGACAACTGATCCCGCGTAAGCAGCTCGTAGTTGATACCAGCGTCGCGGAGCACGGCAATGTCTTTGCCCACCTGGTCGAGTTGGGCCTGCGTGCGAAATACCTGCAGGGTGCCGCGTTGGCGGCCTTCGTACTGTATGCCTGTATCGTTGCGCAGGGCGGCCAGACAGGTGCGGCTGTACTCGGCGATCCGGATCATCCGTTCTTTGTTGACGGCGTAGCGGGCAGCACTGCAGTTGCGCCACATCTGAAACATCCAGCGTAGCTGGAACAATGTGCCATCGGGCCGGAAGGATAGCGGCGGGTGCTCGGCAAACAGCCATTTGATGGCCTTGAGCGGGATGCCTGGCGCGGCCCAGGGCGATGAATACCCGAACGATACCTGGCCCGCATTGGCGTAGCTGGTTTCGAGTGCCGGGCCCGCCAGCGTATCGAGCACGGTGACGTCATGCCCCGCCTTGGCCAGATAATAGGCGCTGGTCACACCAATGACCCCGGCGCCCAGAACGATGACTTTCATGTTGTCTGCGCAGTGATGGATATGTCTTTTCTGGATGATAGGCCAGTTGAGCGATAAAATTCTGCTGAAAAATCGTGCTTTTCAGTAAATTCGCCTACCAATGCGGCTTCAAGGCGCCGGCAGCGCATATCGCTGTGTATGCGGCATGCCCGGCCTGTCGCAGGGCGTCATCTACCACCACAAGGAACTGTCTTGCGCATACAACGCAGCCCGGTCGCGACGCTGGACAAGCTCGACCGGCACATTCTTGACGTGCTCCAGCGCGATGGCCGTATTTCGATGACAGACCTTGCCGATCAGGTGGGGCTTACTGTCACGCCCTGTATCGACCGCGTCCGGCGTATGGAGCGCGAGGGCATTATCCTGGGCTATCACGCACGGGTGTCCCCGGCGGCGCTCGATGCCGGCCTGCTGGTATTTGTGGAGATCTCGATCACCAGCAAGTCTGATCGCAGCTTTGAGGATTTCCGGCGTGAAGTGCTGGGTATCCCGTACGTGCTCGAATGCCATTTGGTGTCTGGCGATTTCGATTACATGGTGAAGGCGCGCATCAAAGAAATTGGCCAATACCGCACCTTGCTGGGTGACATCCTGTTGCGCCTGCCGGGGGTAACGCAAACGAAGAGCTGCATCGTTATGGAAGAGCTCAAGGAAACGATGTTCATCCCTGCTCGGATGTGAGCGGCTTGCGTGTGAACACCATGTTGTCCCGGTGCATGAGCTCGGGATCGGTCATGGTGCCCAGCAGGTCGGCGATATCTGCGCTGGCGTGGCCCATGATGCGGCGCGTATCGCCGGCAGAGTAGTTGATCAGGCCGCGGCCGTATTCAACGCCGTCCGGGCCGACGCAGGCGACCACATCGCCGCGTTCGAAGTCACCGTCCACACCGGTGACGCCGACCGCCAGCAGGCTTTTGTGCCCTTGCAGCAAGGCGCGCACGGCGCCGGCGTCCAGGCGTACGCGCCCTCGCAGGCGCAACTGGTTGACCAGCCAACGCTGCCGCGCAGAGCGCTTGGGCAGCAGGGCGCGCAGCTCGGTGCCGATGGCCTCGCCCGCGGCCAAACGCAGCAAGACATCGGGCTCGCGGCCCGAGGCAATGACCGTGTGGCCGCCGCTGTTGGCGGCGCGCTTGGCGGCGAGGATCTTGGTGAGCATGCCGCCGGTGCCGATATTGGTGCCGGAGCCGCCTGCCATCGCCTCGAGCGCCGGGTCACCGGCGGTGGCAGTAGACACAAAGCGTGCATGTGGGTTCTTGCGTGGATCGGCCTCGTACAGGCCAGTCTGGTCTGTCAGGATGATCAACGCGTCGGCTTCGATCAGATTGGTGACCAGAGCGCCCAATGTGTCGTTGTCGCCGAGGCGGATTTCATCGGTGACGACGGTGTCGTTTTCGTTGACGATGGGCACAACGCCCAAGCCGAGCAGTGTATAGAGCGTGCTGCGGGCATTAAGGTAACGGCGTCGGTCGGAAAGATCTTCGTGTGTGAGCAGAATTTGCGCCGTCCGCACGCCATGGCGGGCGAAGGCGACTTCATATGCCTGCACCAGGCCCATCTGGCCCACCGCGGCTGCCGCCTGCAGTTCGTGCATGGCGCTGGGGCGGCGCGGCCACCCCAGACGCGCCATCCCCTCTGCAATGGCGCCGCTGGATACCAGCACCATCTGCCTGCCGCGTGCATGCAGGTCGGCGATCTGGGCGGCCCACTGCTCGACGGCACGCAAGTCCAGGCCGCGGCCATCGTTTGTGACCAGTGATGAACCTACTTTGACAACCAGCCGGCCGGCCTGGGACACGGCGGACGATTCAGATGCAGCCATGGGAAGCGAGTGAGTGTATGTGTGTGTATGAAAAAAGTGGAGCGGAAGCGACAAGCGTTGAGCGGGCGGTGCACAAGGCACCGCCCTCTGGCGTGTCAGTCGGGGCGGCCCGGCGGGGTGTCGGGCGTATCCGGGGTGTGCGGGCCGGCATCGGCCGGCTCGGTGGTGGCGCGATGGGGCGTTGGTGGCAAGTCGCCGCGCGTTTCGTCGAAACGCGGGTCTTCCGCCAGATAGGTGCCCGCAGCTTTGTCTTGCGCCACGTTGGCCCGCTCGCGCTCCGCGTCAAGCCACGCTTGCAGTTTGAGAACCAGCTCTTGCGTGCCCTCGCCGGTCAGGGCGGAAATCGCGAAGACCGGACCCGTCCAGCCCAGCGCGTCGACCAGGCGCCGCCGTACGCTTTGCGGATCGGCCACCATGTCGAGCTTGTTGAGCACCAGCCAGCGCGGTTTTTCGTACAGGCCCTGATCGTACAGGCGCAGCTCTTCGACGATGGCGCGCGCGTCTTGCGCGGCCTGCTCGACCGGGTCGATATCGGGGTCGGGTGAGGAGACATCAACCAGGTGCAGCAGCACCCGGGTGCGCGACAGGTGGCGCAGGAACAGATGGCCCAGGCCCGCGCCCTCTGAGGCGCCTTCTATCAGGCCCGGGATGTCGGCAATGACGAAGCTGTGGGAAGCGGACGTGCGCACCACACCCAAGTTGGGGTGCAGCGTGGTGAAGGGATAGTCGGCCACCTTGGGACGTGCGTTGGACACTTTGCTGATCAGTGTGGACTTGCCCGCGTTGGGCAGGCCCAGCAACCCGACATCGGCGAGTACCTTGAGTTCGAGCCTGAGCTTGCGGTGCTCGCCTTCTTTGCCATAGGTGAATTGGCGCGGCGCGCGGTTGACGCTGGACTTGAAGTGCAGGTTACCCATGCCGCCTTCGCCGCCCGCCGCCAAGGTAACCTTTTGGTTGTGGCGATCGAGGTCGAAAAGCTGTTCGTTGGTCTCGGCGTCGAAAATCGTGGTGCCGACAGGAACGCGCAGGGTGATGTCGGGGGCGCCGGCACCGTACTGGTCGGAGCCTCGGCCGTTTTCGCCGTTTTTGGCGCGGTGCATGCGGGAAAAACGGAAGTCGACCAAGGTGTTGATATTGCGGTCGGCGACTGCATAAATGCTGCCGCCGCGCCCGCCATCGCCGCCGTCAGGGCCGCCCTTGGGGATGAATTTTTCGCGGCGAAAGCTCGCCACGCCATTGCCGCCCTTGCCCGCAATGACTTCGATGGTTGCTTCGTCTACGAATTTCATGGGTATCTGCTTGAAAAGCCGGTGCGCCGCATGTGGCGCCGCCGATGGCTGGAAACCGCGCTACGCGGGCCGGAGCCGGTTTGCACGCGGGCGTACGTCTTGCACCGCCGGTGTGCTGCGTACGAAGAAGTGATTATTCTAAAACACAAAAAGCCCTGCCGGGCTCGGCAGGGCTTTTGCAGTGAAGCGCCGTGGATTACTCGGCGGCGATCACCGAGACGGTGCGCTTGTTGAGCGCGCCCTTGATCTGGAACTTGACGGTGCCGTCGACCAGCGAGAACAGCGTGTGGTCTTTGCCGATGCCGACATTGACGCCCGGATGGAACTGGGTGCCACGCTGGCGAACGATGATGGAACCGGCCGGGATCATCTGGCCGCCGAAGGCCTTGACGCCAAGTCGTTTCGATTCTGAGTCGCGGCCGTTCCGTGTAGAGCCGCCGCCCTTTTTCTGTGCCATGTTTAGCTCCTGCTATGCAATACCGTTAACCGATCAGGCCGAGATGGCTTCGATGCGGACTTCGGTGTAATTTTGACGATGGCCCTGGCGCTTCTGGTAGTGCTTGCGACGGCGCATCTTGAAAATCTTTACCTTGTCGTGGCGGCCTTGCGCAAGAACGGTTGCCTTGACCACGGCGCCGGAGACCAAAGGCGCGCCGATCTGGATCTGGTCGCCTTCGCCCACCGACAAAACCTGGTCGAGCGTGATTTCTTGCCCAATGTCTGCCGGTATCTGTTCTATCTTCAGTTTTTGACCAGGGGCAACGCGATACTGCTTGCCGCCGGTTTTTATGACCGCGTACATGTGGGATCCTAAATAAAAAAACCTTGGCACAAACGCCAAGCTCTTAATTCTACTGTGGATTCAAGGAGATAGTCAACCTGGTATAGGCCGGAGCGCAGGCCCGCGCCAGGTTGCGGTGAGCTGCGCAAGGCACTTGCCGGCTCGGTTGCGACGGGGTTGCACTGGCCCGCCGCGTGCTGCTATTGCGATCACGAACGGTAATCGGCGTTGATGCTCACGTATTCGTGCGAGAAGTCGCAGGTATAGACAGTTTCGGATATGTCGCCGCGACCCAGCGCCACGCGCACCAGGATTTCGGGTTCTTTCATGACGCGCTGGCCGTCCGCCTCGAGGTAGGCGGGATGGCGCTCACCTTGGCTGGCCACGAGGACATCGCCCAGCCATAAGCGGGTGCCGCGCACGTCGAGGTCGTCGATACCGGCATAACCGACGGCGCACAGGATGCGGCCCAGGTTGGGATCGGAGGCAAAGAAGGCGGTTTTGACCAAGGGTGATTGGGCGATGGCGTACGCGACTTTAAGGGCTTCTTCCTGGGAGGCCGCTTCTTCGACGCGCACGGTAATGAATTTGGTGGCGCCTTCAGCGTCGCGTACGATCTTTTGGGCGAGTTCACATGCGGCGTCGGCCAGGGCCTGGAACAACTGGGTGTAGCGTGGATCGGCCATCGATTCGATGGGAGTGCCGCTGCGGCCGGTGGCAATGATGATGAAGGAATCATTGGTGGAGGTATCGCCATCCACCGTGATGCGATTGAAGGACAAGTCGGCAATGGCGCGCACCATGTCTTTGAGCAGGCCGGGGGCGATCCCGGCGTCAGTGGCGAGAAAGCCCAGCATGGTCGCCATATTGGGCCGTATCATGCCCGCACCCTTGCTGATGCCGGTGATGGTGACCGCTTTGCCGTCGAGTGTGATGCGGCGCGACACCAACTTGGGCTGGGTGTCGGTGGTCATGATGCTGTGGGCGGCGTTGAACCAGTTGCCGTCGGCCAGATCGGCCACGGCTGCGGGCAGCGCGGCCACCAGGCGTTCGACCGGCAAGGGTTCGAGGATGACGCCAGTGGAGAAGGGCAGCACCTGCTGCGGCTTGATGTTCAGCGCTTTGGCCACGGCCAGGCAGGTTTGGCGGGCGGCGTCCAGGCCGCTTTCGCCTGTGCCGGCGTTGGCATTGCCGGTATTAATGACCAACGCCTCAATGTCCATGCCGCCGGTGAGCAGGTGATCTTCGCAAACCTGCACGGGTGCGGCGCGGAAGCGGTTGCGGGTGAACACGCCGGCGACACTGGCGCCCTTGGACAGGCGAAATACGGTGAGGTCGCGGCGGCCCGCTTTGCGGATGCCGGCTTCGGCGATGCCGATTTGCACCCCCGGCACGGGAAGAATGTCGGATTCTGGCGGGATGATGAGGTTGACAGCCATGGCGCGATCCAGAAAGAAGTGGCGAAAGCCCTGATTTTAGCCCAGGGCATCGCCTGCGCGGCAGCGCCGCCCGCGCCGCGGCGGCTGCTGCGCACCCCGCGCGCGTGGTGCATAGGGCTTGATGACGTAGCCGGCAAAGTCCACGCCTCCTGCGCACCCCGTGCGCGGGGTGCATAGGGGCAACGCCGCGTTTCACGCGCGGGCCGCTTTGGCCCCCACCGCCATGGTTATTGCAGTGGCGTGCCTTCGCGCAGCGCGGACATGCGGCGCAGCATCTTGAGCTCACCCAACGTCTTAAACAGGCTCTCGCGGCTGCTGTCGCTCATGCCGGCGAACATGGACTGGATCCATTGCTCATGTGCCTGTGCCATCTTGGTGAACACGCGCTTGCCCTTGACGGTCAGCTTGATCAGCGAGCTGCGGCGGTCGTTCGCATTGCGGATGCGTTGCACCAAGCCTTCTTTTTCGAGCTGGTCGGTGATGCCAGTGATGTTGCCGTTGGTGACCATCATGTGGCGCGAAAGCTCGCTCATTTTCATGCCTTCGGGCTCGCGCAGCAGTTGAGCCATCAGATCGAAACGCGGCAGCGTGGTGTCGAACTCGGTGCGCAACCGGCTACGGATTTCGCCTTCGATCAGGTTGCAGCAAGTGAGTAGGCGCAACCACAGGCGCAGGTCCTGGTGATCTTCGGGCACCGTTCTGCTTTCCAGATCGGGAACGTCGGGCAACACGGCGCGTGAAGATAGATCACTCATGGCGGGATATCGGTCAGTATGGAGGCCCATATATTTTAATCTTCAAATAGATTGACGGGTATAACGTGGCGCGGCGCCACAGCCTCGGGCAAACCCAGCAAGGCCGCCTTCGAGGTAATGATGCGGCCGGGAACTTGGTCTGTCCTTGATCTATGCATAATTCATCCATAAAAAATCTGGAGAAATGCACAAACATTTGCGTTACTTCAAACTTTCAGTCCGGAAGTTGTAGCCGTGTCGCGCCTGCTCCAGCCCTCCATCCCGGGTTTGATCAAGGACACGCCGGCCTTGTGGCGCCATAATGGCCAGCCGCCCGCGCACGATTTTTGCCGTGTGCCTGCGCAGGCGTGGCCTGCGACGAGCGGTGCATGAGGCATCTTGCACATCGCGCGCCGCGTAGCCCGCCCCATTGCTTCTTGAGGCATCAGGAGATATAGTTGAAGCCTAAAATAAATAGAATGGATTGTGTTGAACGCCAAGGCGCGTTGCAACCCGGAGGCAGGCCATGAACATCGTGTGCATAGGCGGCGGCCCGGCAGGCCTGTATTTTGGCCTGCTGATGAAATTGGCTGATCCGGGCAACAACGTCACCATCATCGAGCGCAACCGGCCATACGATACCTTCGGCTGGGGCGTGGTGTTTTCAGATGCCACGCTCGCAAACCTGCGCCAGGCCGACCCGGTCTCAGCCGCCCGGATCATAGAGGCCTTCAACCACTGGGACGATATCGATATCCATTTCAAGGGCCGTACGCTGCGCAGCGGCGGCCATGGTTTTATCGGCATTGGTCGCAAGAAACTGCTCAATATTTTGCAGGAGCGCTGTGAAGCGCTGGGGGTGGCGCTGGTATTCAATACTGAGGTTGTGGACGATCAGGACGTAGCCCGTGCCTATGCGGCAGACCTCGTCGTCGCGTCGGACGGCCTGAACAGTCGTGTACGCAAGCGCTATGCGGATACCTTCCGGCCGGATATTGACGTGCGCGCGTGCCGCTATGTATGGCTGGGGACGGCACAAACCTTCGACGCCTTCACCTTTGCCTTTGTGCAGACTGCCCATGGCTGGTTCCAGGCCCATGCGTATCAGTTTGAACCGGGCCTGTCGGCTTTTATCGTGGAAACCCGCGACGAAACCTGGCGGGCAGCGGGGCTGGACGCCATGACGCAGGAGGAAGGCATCGCTTATTGCGAACGCTTGTTTGCGCATTGGCTGGGCGGCAAGCCGCTGCGTTCCAATGCCAGGCATTTGAGCGGCGCCGCCATCTGGCAGCGTTTTCCGCGTGTGATCTGCGAGACCTGGATCCATTGGCCGTCGGCAGATCAACAACATGCCGCTCCCGTGGTGCTGATGGGCGACGCCGCCCATACTGCGCATTTTTCGGTCGGCTCCGGCACCAAACTCGCGCTGGAAGACGCCATTGGGCTGCACCACGCGTTGCGCGCGCATCCGGAAGATATGAAAGCGGCTCTGAGTGACTACCAGGCGGCGCGCAGCCTCGAAGTGCTCAAGATACAGAATGCGGCGCGCAATTCCACGGAATGGTTCGAGCATGTGGATCGCTACGCGGGTTTTGAGCCGGAACAGTTCGCTTATTCCTTGCTGACACGCTCGCAGCGCATTTCACACGAGAACCTGCGCGTGCGCGATGCGGCGTGGCTGGCCGGATATGAGCGTTGGCTGGCGCAGCGTGCGGGCGTGGCCGCGTCGGAAGGGACAGCGCCGCCGCCGATGCTTACTCCCTTTCATGTGCGCGGCCTGACGCTCAAGAATCGCGTGGTGGTGTCGCCCATGGCGATGTATTCCTGTGTGGATGGGGTGCCTGGGGATTTCCATCTGGTTCATTTGGGCGGGCGGGCGCTGGGTGGCGCGGGCCTGGTGATGGTGGAAATGACGTGCGTATCGCCTGAAGCGCGCATCACGCCCGGCTGCCCAGGGCTCTGGAACGATGCGCAGCAGTTGGCCTTCGCCCGCATCGTCGACTTTGTGCACGAGAATACCGACGCCATGATTGGCATTCAACTGGGGCACGCGGGCCGCAAGGGTTCTACGTGCGTGCCCTGGGAGGGCGCCGACCAGCCCTTGCCGCAGGGCAATTGGCCGTTGATGTCAGCGTCTGCATTGCCTTATTTGCAGGGTATATCCGCAGTGCCGCAGGCCATGACGCGGGCGCAAATGGAAATGGTGTGCGGACAGTTCGCCGCAGCGGCGCAACGGGCGGCACTGGCCGGCTTTGACTGGTTGGAGCTGCATTGCGCGCATGGCTACTTGCTTTCCAGCTTTATTTCCCCGCTGACCAATCAGCGTGATGACGCGTACGGCGGTTCGCTGGCGAATCGGCTGCGCTATCCGCTGGAGGTATTCTGTGCGGTGCGCGAGGCTTGGCCCGATGCTCGGCCGATGTCGGTGCGGATTTCCGCCCACGATTGGGTGGACGGCGGCATTACGCCCGACGACGCAGTGCGTATCGCGGCAGCCTTCAAGGCAGCGGGGGCCGATGTGGTGGATTGCTCGTCGGGCCAGGTAAGCGCGGATCAGGACCCGGTGTACGGGCGCATGTACCAGACGCCATTCTCGGATCGTGTGCGCAATGAGGCGGGTGTGCCGACCATCGCTGTGGGCGCCATCTTCGAGGCGGATCATGTAAACAGCATTATTGCGTCGGGGCGCGCCGACTTGTGTGCGCTGGCCCGCCCCCATCTGGCCGATGCCGCCTGGACCTTGCGCGAATCAGCCCGCATCGGATTTGCGGACATTGCCTGGCCGCGCCAGTACTTGGCGGGCAAGCGTCAGCTTGAAACCAATTTTGCACGCGCCGCGGCGTATGCCCAGGGGGTAGATCCATGACAGCCATGGAACATCTTGCATTGCAGGGCCGGCATGCCTTGGTCACGGGCGGTTCGCGCGGCATAGGGTGGGCGGTGGCGGCGCGGCTATTGGCTTGCGGTGCGCGCGTCACGCTGATGGGGCGCGACGCGGCCGCCTTGCGCGAGGCGGCTGAGCGGCTGATGCGAGAGCGGGCCGCGCAGCCGGATCATGTCGCCTGGGTGGCCGGTGATGTGGCTCGCCGTGGCAGCGTCGAGGCCGCATTCGACCAGGCCCGCAGCCGCGCCGGTGGCATCAATATACTGGTCAACAATGCTGGGCAGGCCGTCAGTGAGCGTTTCGACCGGCTCGATGAGGCGGGGTGGCAGCGCATGCTGGAGGTCAATCTGTCGGGAGTGTTTCACTGCACGCAGGCGGCGCTGCCGCATATGCAGGCGGCAGGCTGGGGGCGCATTGTGAATGTGGCCAGTACAGCTGGCCTGATGGGCTATGCCTATGCAAGCGCCTATTGTGCTGCCAAACATGGCGTAATTGGCCTGACGCGTGCGCTGGCGCTGGAGTTGGCGGGTAAAGGGATCACCGTCAATGCGGTGTGCCCAGGGTATACAGAAACCGCCATTGTGCAGGACGCGATCCGGAACATCAGCGGGAAGACAGGTGTCGATGCCGTACAGGCGCGCGCCATGCTCACCGCGCGCAATCCGCAGCGGCGATTGGTGCTGCCCGAAGAAGTTGCCGAGGCGGTGACCTGGCTGTGCCTGCCGGCGTCCTCGTCCGTCAACGGCCAGGCCATTGCCGTGGATGGCGGGGAAACGGCGGGCTGAAGCCATGCGCGGTCGCGCCCCGAAGGGCAGGGTTGGTCGGGCGCGCAGATGACTATGCAGGCGTATCGGGCCGGGGAAAACGCGATGTGTGTAGGGCTAAAGCCGCTCAGGGTGCAGTAATTGTCCGTGGCGGCAAGCTGCATAAGGCAAACGTAAGTATGGAGAGTGAGAGGTGTGGCAATGAATACAGACAACGAGGCAGCCGCCAACGGCGCGATGGAAGGGCAGGCGAACCTGGCGCAGGGGGCAATGGCCCACCACAAGCGCCCCTTTGCCAACGATGCGGCCACGCATTTCCGCTGGGCAGTCTCGCCTGACAGCAAGGTGGCCACCATTACTCTGAACCGGCCCGAGCGCAAGAATCCGCTCACTTTCGATTCTTATGCCGAACTGCGCGACTTGTTTCGCGGTTTGGTGTACGCCAGCGACGTAAAGGCCGTGGTGATTACCGGCGAGGGTGAAAATTTCTGTTCGGGTGGCGATGTGCACGAAATCATCGGCCCGCTCACGCGCATGAGCATGCCGCAGTTGCTGGACTTCACGCGCATGACGGGGGATTTGGTCAAGGCGATGCGGGCGTGCCCCCAACCCATTGTGGCCGCGGTCGATGGCATCTGCGCGGGCGCGGGTGCAATGATTGCGCTGGCGTCCGACATGCGGCTGGGCACGGACCGCGCCAGGACGGCCTTTCTGTTTACACGGGTAGGCTTGGCAGGTGCTGACATGGGCGCGTGTGCGCTGCTGCCGCGCATGATCGGCCATGGCCGCGCGTCGGAGCTGCTGTACACGGGGCGTGCCATGACGGCGCGGGAAGGGCTGGCTTGGGGTTTCTTCAACAGCCTGCACGAGCCGCAGGATGTACTGGCTGCCGCTGCGGCCCTGGCACATAGCTTGGCCGACGGCCCGACATTTGCGCATGGGATGACCAAGAAGCTGCTGCACGAAGAATGGAGCATGAGCCTGGACCAAGCCATCGACGCCGAGGCGCATGCCCAGGCCATTTGCATGCAGACGGGCGACTTCCGCAGGGCATATGAAGCCTTCGCGGCTCGCCGCAGTCCGGCCTTCGAAGGGGATTGAGCGTATGTCATCGACTCGCGGCGCCACAGACAGCATCAAGGCGCACACCGCACGAATACTCAGGAGTTGACCATGGAACCCTCAGCCTATGTTGACAGCTTTGCGCGCGACCATCTGCCGCCGCCGCAGGCCTGGCCCGATCTGCTGCTGGACGGCAACCCCGACGTCGCCTACCCGCGGCGCCTGAACTGCGCGGTGGCGCTGGTGGACGAGGCCGTGCGTGCAGGGCGAGGCGAGCGTATCGCCCTGCGCTGGCGCGCCGCGGATGGCTTGCACGCCATGAGCTATCGCGAACTCATGGCCTTGACCAACCGCATCGCGCATGTGCTGGCTGAGGACTTGGGCCTGAAACCCGGCAACCGTGTGCTGCTGCGCGGCCCCAACAATGTCATGATGGCGGCATCGTGGTTGGCGGCCATGAAGGCTGGCCTGGTTACTGTGCCCACCATGCCGTTGCTGCGGGCGGGCGAACTGAAAAAGGTGCTCGACAAGGCGAAGGTAGGCGCCGTGATCTGCGACCATCGCCTGGCCGAGGAAATCGCATATTGCATGGACCCGGCCCATGCCGCATACAGCTCCGCGCTGGCACAGGCTTGCCATTACGGCGACGGCAGCCCCCAAAGCCTGGAAGCGCGTGCTGCGGGCAAGCCGGACACCTTTGATGCCGTGGACACGGCAGTGGACGACATCTGCCTGATTGCGTTCACCAGCGGCACCACGGGCAAGCCCAAGGGCTGCATGCATTTTCACCGCGACGTGCTGGCCATGTGCGACACCTTTTCACGTCATATCCTGCGTATGTCTGAAGACGACGTGACCTGCGGCACGCCACCGCTAGCCTTTACCTTTGGGCTGGGTGGCCTGCTGTGCTTTCCACTCAGGGTGGGCGCGGCGGCCGTGCTGTCGGAGAAACTCTCGCCCGATGGCATGCTGGCCGAGATCCAGGACTTTCATGCCACGATTACCTTCACCTCGCCTACGTTCTATCGGCAGATGGCGGCACTGGTGGGCAAGTACAACCTATTGTCGCTGCGCGCCTGCGTGTCGGCGGGCGAGGCGCTTCCAGACCCAACCCGCCAGCTCTGGAAGGCCGCGACTGGTATAGAAATGATCGATGGCATAGGCGGGACCGAACTGATACACGTATATGTATCCTGCCTGCCCGAAGCGGTGCGGCGAGGAGCCATCGGAAAGGCCGTGCCCGGTTATGTGGCGCGGGTAGTGGACGACAACCTCCGCGAAGTAGCGCCGGGCGTGCCCGGCCGGCTGGCAGTGAAGGGGCCGACAGGCTGCCGCTACCTCGACGACGAACGCCAGTACGAGTTCGTGCAACAGGGGTGGAACTTGCCGGGCGACACTTTCATCATGGACGCGGACGGCTACTTCTTTTACCAGGCGCGCAACGACGACATGATTATCTCGCGCGGCTACAGCATTGCGGGGCCGGAGGTGGAGGCGGCGCTGTTGAGCCACGAGGCGGTGGCCGAATGCGGGGTGGTCGGCAAGGCCGACCAGGATGGTGGCACCGTCATCAAGGCCTTTGTGGTGCTTAAGCCGGGGTTCGAGGGCGACGCGGCCATGGTACAAGCGCTGCAGGCGCATGTGAAGGCCACCATTGCCCCATATAAATACCCGCGTGAAATTTGCTTCGCCAACAGCCTGCCCCATACCGAGACCGGAAAGCTGCAGCGATTCGTGCTGCGCCGGATGGCGGCTGGGCAATGAGGGCGGAGGCGCATATGAAAATACTGCAACCCCCGTTTTGGCCGGCGCCGCGTGGTTATGCCAATGGCATCATGGCGGAGATGGCCCCCGGTAGCCGTTTGCTGTTTATTGGCGGGCAAGTGGGCTGGAACGCTCGGCAGCAGTTCGAGTCTGATAATTTTGCCGAGCAAGTGGGCCAGGCGCTGCGTAATGTGCTTGCTGTACTTAATGAGGGTGGCGCGGGGCCCGAGCATATCACCCGCATGACGTGGTATGTATGCGACAAGGATGAGTACCTGGGCAGCCTGCAGGACGTGGGCCGCCATTATCGCGATGTCATCGGCCGCCACTACCCGCCGATGACGGCGATCGCGGTGGGGGCGTTGATGGAAGACCGGGCGCGGGTGGAGATAGAAGTGACAGCCGTTGTGCCGCCCCTGGAAGTGGGTGCCGGCGCTTGATCAGGTGCGTCATGAGCGGGCGCGCCGTGCCGCATCCGAGGCGCCATGCAAGCCTTGCCGCCGGCGCCAGATTTATGTCGCAATAAGGCGCCGGCCAACGGCGATGCGCCGGTGGCCTGCGCCCATGGATCAGTGCTTGGCGAACACTTCTTCGGCGGCATCCAGGGTGGCCTGGATGACGGCATCGTCGTGCGCGCCGGACACAAAGCCCGCCTCGAACGCGGACGGAGCGAAATATACGCCACGGATCAGCATGCCGTGGAAGAATTTCTTGAAGCGTTCGACATCGCAGCGCTGCATGTCTTCGAACGTGGTAGGGATGCTGTCGGTGAAGTACAGGCCGAACATGCCGCCCACGGCATCGGCTGTCATGGCCACGCCGGCCGCGCGTGCGCGTTCGGCCAGGCCATCGGCCAGCTTGCGGGTTTGGGCGCCAAGGCGTTCGTAGAAGCCCGGTTCGGCCAGCAGTTTCAGGGTGACCAGGCCTGCGGCCACAGCCACCGGATTACCCGACAGGGTGCCGGCCTGATATACCGGCCCCAGTGGTGCAATGTGTTCCATGATGTCGGCGCGGCCGCCGAAGGCACCCACCGGCATGCCGCCGCCGATCACCTTGGCCAGCGTGGTGAGGTCGGGCGTGATGCCCGTAAGGCCCTGCACGCCCTGCGGGCCGGCCCGAAAGCCCGTCATGACCTCGTCGAAGATCAGCAGCGCACCGTGCTGCGTGCATAGCGCCCGCAGGCCTTCGAGAAAGCCCGGGACGGGCTTGACCAGATTCATGTTGCCGGCGATGGGTTCGACAATCACGCAGGCAATGTCTTTGCCGTATTTCTTGAAAGCTTCCTCGACCGCCTCGATGCGGTTGTAGTCGAGCACCAGCGTGTGCTGGATGAATTCGGCCGGAACGCCAGCGGAGGTGGGATTGCCAAAGGTGAGCATGCCCGAGCCGGCCTTGACCAGCAGGCTGTCGGCGTGCCCGTGGTAGCAGCCTTCGAACTTGATGATCTTGTTGCGGCCGGTGGCGCCGCGCGCCAAGCGGATGGCCGACATGGTGGCTTCGGTGCCTGAACTGACCAGCCGCACTTTTTCGATGGATGGGATGCGTGCCGAAATGGCTTCTGCGATTTCGATTTCGGCCTCGGTGGGGGCGCCAAACGAGAGCCCGCCCTCGGCGGCCTGCTGGACCGCCTTGATGACCTCCGGGTGGGCGTGGCCGAGGATGGCCGGGCCCCACGAGCCGACGTAATCGATGTAGCGGGTGTCGTCCGCATCCCATACATAGGGGCCTTGGGCGCGGCGGATGAAACGGGGCGCGCCGCCCACTGAGCGAAAGGCCCTGACGGGCGAGTTGACGCCGCCGGGTATGGTCTGGCAGGCGCGTTCGAACAACTGGGCGTTGCGGGACATGACGGGTGGCTCCATGGAAGACGATATTGGGAAAGGCCCAAGGATAGCAGTTTGCGGCCCGCTGGGCTTACTGGAACAGGGCGCTGATACGCTCGGCCTCGGCGCGGATGTTGGCCGCGCCGAACAGGGCAGTGATAACGGCCACACTGTCGGCGCCAGCGTGGATGACGGGGGCGGCATTATCGGCTGTGATGCCGCCGATGGCGACCACAGCTGGGCGCGGCTGGGCGCTGACGCTTTCGACCATCATGCGGCCTTGCTCCACATGTTCGAGCGTGGCGTGTACGGCATCGGGCTTGACGGATGATGGGTAGAGTGCACCGAAGGCAATGTAGTCGGCCCCGGCATCCAGTGCCTGTGCGGCCAGTGTGGGCAGGTTGTAGCACGAACGGCCGATGAGCTTGTCGTCGCCCAGCGCCGTCCGGGCCTCGTCCATATTGCCGTCGTCACGACCCAGGTGCACGCCATCGGCGTCGACCAAGGCGGCCAAGCGCCAGTCATCGTTGATAATGCTGACCACGCCCAGTGCGCGGCACCGGGCCACCACCTCGCGAGCCTGGGCAATGCGCGCGGGCTCCGGGATGGTTTTGCGCCGCCATTGCAGCGCGGTCATGCCGCTTGCGGCGGCCTGGGTGATGGCTTCCAGCAGACGGTCAGTGTTGTCCCATTCGGGGGTGATGCCGTAAAGGCCGCGCGGAAAGCGCAGAGCAGTCTTCATGGTGCGCACCGGTTGATGAGGCGCTGGCCCATGCCAGGCCGAAATTGGCGGGAGGTAATCGATACGGCGGCCTCGGCGGCCGCGCGCACCGCGTCGGGCACTTGCAGACCGCGCGCGAGGCCAGCGGTGATGGCGCAGGCTAGCGGGCCGTCGGCATCGGTGGGCCGGGCGGGCAAGGCGGGCCATTGCAAGCTGACGGTTTCGCCCTGTTGGCCCTTTAGCAGCAGCCCATTTTGGCCAGAATGATGTGTGATGCCGGTGGCGAGTGTCCAGCCAGCGCCGTACTCCAGCAGGGCCTGGATTGGGTCTGCGGCATCGCTGGCGGCGAGCAGGCCCTGCGAGTGCCATTGTTCGAGCAGGAGCCGGTCGACCATGACGATGTCTGTTTGGGGCAGCAACAACTCGAAGGTGGCCAGCAGCAGGTCTTCTGTGTCAGTGTCTTCGAGCAGGGTTTCGTCGGGTAGACGGGTAAGGTGCAGCAATAGCGGAACGTGGCTGTAATCGGCCGCTATTTGGGCCAGTACGCTGATCGCTTCCGTGGTATACAGTGTGCCGGCCTTGATGGCCTGCACAGTCATGTCTTCGAGCACGCAGCGCGCCTGGTCGTCGATGAGCTCGGGCGATACCGGCTGGATGCTTTCTGTTGTGGCTGTATCGCGCACTTGCAGCCCGGTGACGGCTGACAGCGCGTGGCAGCCCAGTTGGGCGCAGGTAACCACGTCGGCCGGCAGGCTGCTCGAGCCGCTAGGATCAAAAGGCCCGAAAATCAGGGCAAGGGGCGGGGGTGATGCGTGCACGATATGAGGTGTAACGAAGAAACCGGCAACTTTTGGTTAACATTGAGGGGAAGGTGTTGGGTTTATGCCCACTGACCCCATTCTAATTGATGCACGGGTGTCCCGTTGGAGCCCGTGGACTGGTAAATTTCAGAGAGTAAGGAAACATGCGTACGTGGATGTGTTTGATCTGTGGCTGGATCTATGATGAAGAGGCCGGTCTGCCTGAAGAGGGTATCCCTCCAGGTACGCGCTGGGAGGACGTGCCTCCCAACTGGGTTTGCCCCGAATGCGGCGCCCGCAAGGAAGACTTCGAGCTGATCGAGGTATGAGCCTGGCGGTATCCGCACCCTCATTACTCAAGGAGGACAAGTCATGACGACAACGACAAAGCGGGCCGAATCCGTCGCAGCGAACTTGTCCCGGCAACTGCTGGTGGCCATGCCCGGGCGGGTATCGGGCGAGCTGGCCAATACAGTGATCTATGTCTGTGAACACACGGGCGACGGTGCATTGGGCCTGGTCATCAATCGACCCACAGACATCACCGTGGAAGATCTGCTCAAGCGCATAGACCTCGACGTTTCCAGCGAGCACACCACTGCGCAGAGCGCGCCGGTGTTCTTTGGCGGCCCGGTGCAGACAGACCGCGGCTTCGTGCTTCACGCGCCGCCGGGGGGCTACAGCTCAAGCATCCAGCTCGGCGATATCGCTCTCACCACTTCGCGTGATGTGCTGCAGGATGTCGCCCAGGGCAAGGGCCCCGAGCGGGTGTTGGTAACGCTGGGCTATGCAGGTTGGGGCGCCGGCCAGCTCGAAAACGAGATGTCCCAGAACGCCTGGATTAACGTCGATTCCAGTCCCGAGATTCTGTTCGACACGCCTGCCGAGCAGCGCTACGAGCTGGCCTTGGCAAAACTAGGCATCAACCCCATCATGCTGGCTGGTGACGCGGGGCATGCCTGACGCAGCCGAGCAGACACTGCTGGCCTTCGATTACGGCCTGCGCAAGATTGGTGTCGCCATCGGCAACACGCTCACCCGGCAGGCCAGGCCGCTGGAGATCCTCGAGCCTGTCACGCGGGTGCGCCGCTTCGCTGAAATCGAACGCCTGCTCCGCGAATGGCAGCCCGACCGCGTCGTGGTGGGCCTGCCGCTCACCACAGAAGGCGGCGAGCAGTACGCCAGCCTGCGCAGCCGGCGGTTTGCCAACCAACTGCACGGCCGCTATGGCGTGGACGTGGTGCTGGTCGACGAGCGCGGCTCCAGCATCGAGGCCCAGCAGATCCTGGGCACCCATGCGCCCGATGATGCCGTGGCCGCCGCAGTCATCCTGCAGCGGTATTTCGATGCGTTGCCTCCTGCCGCCTGATCCACGCAGTGATGGCGTAGTGCACAATAGCGAGTTGCGTCGCAGTGTGCGCTACCGCAAGGTGCCGCGCAGCGGGGCCGTGAACAATAGCATCATGCACAAAAACGTGTTGCGCTCTACGCGACACGGCCACAACAATCATTAGGTATCAATCCTTGGCTCTGCTGCTTTTTCCGCCGCGATTTCTGTTGGTGTCCGTCTGGATTGCGCTGGGTCTGGTCAGCGTGATCGCCATCTTCCCGTTTATTGGCCCACGCGCGCGCGCCTGCATGAACTGGCGCTGGTCCCGCGTGCTTATGGCTTTGTGCGGCGTGCGCACGCACATCAAGGGCGAGCCCCGGCTCGACGGCCCGGTGATGTGGGTGGCCAACCATGTGTCATGGGTCGATATCTTCGTGCTCAATTGTGTGCGTCCGACAGCCTTTGTGGCCAAGAGCGAGATTCGAGCCTGGCCGATCATAGGCTGGCTGGTGGCTGGCGCTGGTACGGTGTTCATCGAACGCGGCAGGCGTCATGCGGTGCGGGCCGTCAGCGAACAAATGGAGGCGCGCTTCAGGCATGGCGAGGCGGTTGGCTTGTTCCCCGAGGGCACGACATCGCCGGGCGACGATGTACGGCCGTTCCACTCCAGCCTTTTCGAGGCTGCACTGCACCTGGGCGTGGATATCCAGCCCGTGGCGCTGCGCTTCTTTCATCGCGGGAAGCGCAGCGATTATTTCGCCTTTGTGGGCGAACAAAATTTGGTACAGAACCTATGGTATCTGCTGGGCACCACCGGCGCCTGTGTGGAGTTGGTGTTTCTACCGGTATTGCCCGGCGAACAATGCCGCGAAGATGGCCGCGCCCGCGTAGCCGCCCATGCGCACCGCGTGGTGCGCCATGCGGTGATTGCCCAGGCGTGAAAACGTCAGCCGTTGTCGCCGGGCCTGCGGGTTTGCGCGCAATGCACCTGTGCCAGGGCGCGATCGGCGATCCGCATAGCAGTAAGGTGGCGGCCCCAAATGCAGCCCGTATCCAGGCAGACCACATCGGGGCGCATCAGCAGGCCCAGCGTGGACCAGTGGCCGAACACCACCGTGTCGCCGCCTGAGGCGCGCCCGGGCAGGTCGAACCACGGCATCAACCCTTCTGGCGCTTCGTCTGGTGGGCCTTTATGTGAGAAATCCAGCCGCCCGTCGGGGTGGCACATGCGTATGCGCGTCAGGATATTGATAATGGCGCGCAGGCGATCGCTGCCAGCGAGGCGGTCGTCCCACTGATCGGGTTTGTTGCCGTACATTTGCGCCAGGTTTGTGCGCCAGTCGGGTGCGCGCAGCGCGGCATGCACTTCGCTCGCCAAGGCCATGGTCTTGCGTACGTCCCATTGCGGGTGGATGCCCGCATGCACCAGCAAATGGCCGTGCTCGTAATGTGCCACCGGACGATGGCGCAGCCAGTCGATCAGCTCGGTTGCGTCAGGGGCCTCTAGTACGCTGGCAACCGTATCGCCCTTTTTGACCTTGCCGATACCGGCGGCGACGGCAAGCAGGTGCAGGTCGTGATTGCCCAGCACCATGATTGCGCGTTCGCCCAAGGCCATGACGCGCCGCAATGCGCCGAGCGAGTCGGGGCCACGGTTGACAATATCGCCCGCAAACCAGAAACGTGCCTCTGGGCTGCCGGCGATCCGAGGGTCGTCGAACAGAGTATCCAACGGCGCACTGCAGCCTTGCAGGTCACCGACGATCCAAGTGTCTGGCACGGGCGGTGTCATGGGGAGGAGGGGCTCCAGGGGAATTCCGCGCGGCTGATGCGGCGCACGTGATGCTGGTTCTCCATGAGTGTGAGCGCCGTCAGGCTGATTGCGAGCGCGATCAGGCTGGGCAGCAGCGCTGTGACCCACGGCGCCCATTTGCTTAGCATGCCAACGTTTAGGGCAAGCTGGTTGAGCATGAAGAAACCAACCCCCAGCAGAATGCCGATGAATACCTTGCTGCCCACGCCGCCGCGCCGCGTTTGCATGAAGCCGATGGGGGCGGCGATGGTGATCATGACCAGCAGCGTGAAGGGATACGCCATCTTGCGCCACAGCGCCACCACCTGCCGGTCGGTTTGCAGATGGTTGGCGTGCAGGTAGGAAATGTAGTCGGTGAGGTCGAGCAGTGACATGCGCTCGGGTGTAAGAATGCGTGCGATCAGACGCTCAGGTGTTAGTGTGGTGGGTAGCACTCGCTGAGGCAGCGATGTGACCCGCGTAATGGGCTCTGTGGGGCGCTTGCCGTCGTTCAGGGCGGAGACGGCGCTCGCGTCGATAGTGGTTTGCTTGACGTCGTGCAGTTCGAGTGTGCCCTTGCCAAACCGGCCGCTGGCCGCTTGCGAGAATGCGGCCAGGCGCTGCCCGGCCGCGAATTCGTACAGCGTGACGCCTTCTACGCCGCCGGCTGCGCCCAGCCCCGCAATATTGATGATGCGTGTACCGCCGTCTTCGCTGGATTCTTTGAACCAATAGCCGCTGGCCAGCCTGCCACCGTCGCTGTCGCCCGTGATCGCCAGGCGCGTTTCGCTGGCCTTGATTTCAGCGGCGGGTGTGACGACCTCGGACAGGAAAAAGGCCATGACAACCAGTGGTACGGTGACCAGCCACAGCATGCCCAGCAGCTTCATGCCGCTGACGCCCGAGACGCGCAGGATGACCAGTTCGTTGCGTTGTGCCAGCCCGGCCAGCGCCAGAATGGCGCCGATCAACAAGCCGATGGGCAGCAGGTCGTACAGCCGAGTGGGCAACTCGAGTGCCTGGATGTAGAAAAGGTTGAGCAGCGAGATCTTGGTGCCCACGTCATCCAAAGCGTCGATCAGCGCAAAAAACGTGAACAGGCCCAGCAGTGCAACCAGCACGACGGCGCTGGAACGGTAGATTTCGCGGGCGAGATAACGGCGGGCGGTACGCATGGGGGTGATCAGGTTGCGGCAAAGTCGGGGCAGCCCCCGAAAGTGCAAGGTTACCATTGTTGCCCCGGGCCGGGACCACGCGGGACAGCGCCTGTGTCAGGGTATGTCTACCAGACGCATGCGGCGCTGGATGATGGCGGTGCGCCGGGCAAGATACGCGCTGCCGCGGTGGGTGTCGTAGTAGGCCGGGTTGGGCAGCATTGAGGCCAGCCGGGCGGCCTGAGCCGCCCCAAGGCGTGCGGCGGACGTCTTGTAATAATGTTCAGCCGCCGCCTGTGCGCCAAAGACGTTGCCACCCCATTGCGCCACGTTCAGGTACAGCTCGAGAATGCGCTTTTTGCTCATCACCAGTTCGATCATATAGGTCAGGATCAGCTCCTGGCCTTTGCGCAGATAGCTGCGCTCGCTGGACAGAAACATGTTCTTCGCAAGCTGCTGCGTAATGGTGGAACCGCCGCGCCGCTTGCTCTTGCCGAGGCTGGCCTGCCGGCGGTTGTACTCCCAGGCCTTGCGGATATTGTCCCATTCCACGCCGTCGTGATCCGTGAATTGCGCATCTTCAGACGCTATCACCGCTCGCTTGAGCTGGTCGCTGATCCGGTCGTAGGGCATCCATTCGTGGCGGATCGCGGCGTCGGGATTTTTGGCGCGCAGCTCAGTGAGTGTCTGGTTCATGAATGCGCTGCTCGAAGGGTTGCGCACGCTCAGCCACAACACCATCAGGAACAGGCCGAACTGGTACAGCAGCAGCGCCGCGAACGCCAGCAGCAGGGCCGCCAGCGCCACTTTGCCCTTGTTGATGCGACGCGCAGCCATGCGCTTCAGGCGCCGCCAAGCTGGCTGCGCAGGGCGGCCAGGACGGGCGCTACATCGGGGGTGACGCCGTGCCAGATCGTGAAGCTGGCGGCCGCCTGGCCTACTAACATACCCAGCCCGTCCGCCGTGTGCGCTGCGCCGTCGGCGTTCGCTTGCACCATGAAGGGGGTGGGTTGTGCCCCGTAGACCATGTCGTAGGCCAGCGCGCCCGGCGCGTACAGGCCCGCGGGCAAGGCCGGCGCCTGGCCGGAGAGGCCAGTGGAGGTGGCATTGATCACTACATCCCATTGGGACTCGGCATCTTCCAGCCCGCCAGCGTCGAGCCGGGCCGCTTGGGCTGGCAGTTGACTGTTCAGATGAGCGAGCAGTTGATGCGCGCGTTCCGCATTTCGGTTGACGATGCGCAGCTGCGCACAGCCGGCTTGCAGCAGCGGCAGCACGACGCCGCGCGCGGCACCGCCGGCGCCCACCAGCAGGATGCGCCGCCCTTCTGGAGCGTGACCCAGGCGGATCAGGTCGTCGAGCAGCCCCACACCGTCAGTATTACAGCCGTATAGGACGCCCTCGCGCAGCCACAGCGTATTGACCGCGCCCGCGATGCGGGCGCGATCGCTGAGGTGGCCGGCCGCTAGCGCAAAGGCTTCTTCCTTGAAGGGGACAGTGACATTGAGCCCGCCGCCATTCTGCTCGAAGAAGCCGCGCACGGTGTCGGCAAAGCCGTCCAGCGGGGCCAGGATACGTTCGTACGTCAGATGTATACCCGTCTGGCGGGCGAACTGTTCGTGGATGAAAGGCGAACGGCTGTGGGCAATCGGGTTGCCAATTACGCCGTAGCGAGCGGGGGCGTCCGCGGCAGTGGCTTGTATGGCGGCGTTCGGAGTATACGTTGCGGTCACGGCGCGTCGGTTTCCAGTTGCTGATGGGTGAAATGCCAGGTACGGGTAATGGCAAGAATATCGGTTTCTCGGGCGATGGCGGGCGGCAGGGGGGCAAAAGGGGCGGCCAATTGCACGATGCGCAGCGCCGCCTGGTTCAACACTGCCTCGCTGGAGGGCTGGTTGATTTCGGCGTGCTCCAGGGAGCCGTCGCGCCGGATATGCACCGTAAGCTGCAGGCTGCCATAGACTTTGCCGCGCGCCTGCGGCGGGTAGTGCTGTGTGCCCAGCAGTTCGATTTTCTTGCGCCATGCCTCGACATATTCGGCGTACTCGGCGCGCTGCGCCGATGGCCCCGTGAAATGCCGGCGAGGTTGTTGATTGTAGCGGTCGATGCGCTCTTTGATGGCGCTGATCTGGGCGTTGAGCACCAGGCTTTCCTGCTCGCGCGTGTCTTCGCCCGGGTCGGTGGACTGCTCGAACAGATCGGGCTGTTTACGTTCCGGCAATACCTTCTGCGTGGCCACCAGCGCGGTGAACAGACGCTGTTGTTCAGCTTCGAGCTCAGCCTGACGTCGACGCAGCGCTTCGAGCACAATCTGGTCGGGCGACTGGGCGGCAGTGCGCGGCAAGGGGGATGACGCATAGACGTCTGCCTGCGATTCGCCGCCGCCGTCCAGCGCGTGCTGCGCGAGCACCTGGGGCTTGAGAGGCGTGGTATCCCCGCGAGTGTTCAGGAGGGTGACGGACAGCGAGCGTGGCGTCGGTGCGGGAGGCGCCTCGGGTGCGGCGAAACGCCAGGCCAGCAGCGCGCCATGTACGGCCAGCGAGAGTGCGATCCCGATCGCAAGGTAATCATTGCGCGCGACGCGAGCCCCGGGCAAGGACGCAAAGCGAAGGTTGGCAGCCATGGTCGCGCCCAGGTCGCGGCCTCAGGCCGGCAGAGGCAGGGTTTCGCGCAGCCGGCAATCCACGTCCAGCGCCAGCTCGTCAAAACCGAGAATATCCAGCACAACTGGCTGGCCGCGTTCGAGTAGGGGCAGCGCGGGCACGCGCACAACCATGGGCACGTCGTCCAACCGGACGAGGTCGTCGCGGATCACCGCGCCCTGGACTGTATGCATATTGTGCTGCTGCAGCCAGCGCAGGCACCAGTAGCGCTCGATGGCTGATTGGAAATCGCCCCACGCGGCGTATTGCGCATCGAAGGCGCCAATGATGGCGTACATGTCAGCGTCCTTGGGCTTGAACGGCGCCACCAGCCGGGCCGATACGCCATGCTGCGCGGTGGCGATGATCTGCTGCTGGTTGATCAGGTCGACATAGCGGCGCAGCGGCGAGGTGGCCCAGGCGTACTGTGGCACCCCAATGGCCTCGTGCGGCAGGGCGTGGGTGGACATGCGCACCCTGCCGGCCTGCTGGGACCGGTAGATGCCCGGCACGCCATGTTGCGCCAGCAGCCCGCCCCACAGGTTGTTGGTGAGGATCATGTATTCGGCCACCAGTCGGTCCAGCGGCGCATTGCGACGGCGCGGGATCAGCCGCACCGGCGTTTCCGGGTCGTCGTAGGGGCCGGTAAGCTCGAAGCTGTATTCCACCCGCGTGTTGTTCTCGGGTTTGCCGCGTATTTGCTCGCGCTGCGCCAGCAGGTGCTTGGCAAAGCGCCACAGTGGCCGCAGCCAGTCGCCGTACGGTAGTTCTGCGGTGGGGTCCTCCAGCGCGGCTTCGGTGACGAATTCATCCAGGTAGTTGTGGCGCAGGTTTTCGGCCACCTGTATGCATTCGATGCGGGTTTCGGATCCAAGAATTTCGCCTGTGGCCAGGTTGGCGTGCACATACAGCGAGACGGCGGGGCGCGGTACACCGGCATCGAGTGAGAACTGGTTGATGATCTCTGCCGGCAGCATGGGTATTTTCAGGCCGGGAATATACACCGTGGACATGCGCGAACGCGCCAGCTTGTCGATCTCGTTGCCGCGCATCACGGCCAGTCCCGGTGCGGCGATGTGGATACCGATCCGGGCGTGGTCGTCGTCGAGCAGGGTGACTGACAATGCATCGTCCACCTCGATGGTGCTGCTGTCGTCCACCGAATACGCGACCACGTCGGCCATAGGCAGCTCGCCCTGCAATGGCACCGCATCGATGGCGGGCAGTTGCGTGCCCTTGGGGAAATGCGTGCGCATGAAGCGATGCAGGTGCAGCGCCAGCGGGTTGGGTAGCGCACCGCACGAGAGCAGCAGCCGCTCGGGTGTGGTTTGCAGTTGCTGCACGGCGGCGTCGAATGCCTTCCATTCGAGCGAGTTCTTGTCGGGTTTGGTGAGCAGGGTGTCGGCTACTGCTGCAATTTCATCCGGCAGTTGGCCGGCCACCAGCGCGTCGGCCCAGGCCTGCTGCTGCTCGGCCTGCTTGCGCTTCTTTTCGATGGCGGCCAGCGCGGCGGTCAGGATATCCGGTGGCGCCGGACGGTAGCGGCCCTTGCCGCGGCGGTGAAAATACGCGGGGGCGCTGTTCAACGCGAAAATCAGGGCTGCCCGCTCGACCGCGCTGGGCGGATGGCCGAAATACTCCTCGGCGAACTCGGACGCTTCGAACTCTTCCTGTGGCGTGCACTCCCACAGGAAGTCGATCTCGAAAGTGGCGGCCAGGGCCTGGGCCTGTTCCATGAGCGCGGCCGGCGCGGGCTGCTCGAAGTTGAACAGGACGTTGGCCTTTTTGATTTTGCTGCGCTTGCCCGTGGCGGATTCGACCTGTAGGGTCGAGTCGCTTTCGGAGAAGATTTTCTCTGCTTTGAAGGTGCCGCTGTCTTCGTAAAGAACGTACATGAAAGTTCCGGTGTGATGCGTCGGGTGCTGCAGGAGGGGTCAGGGATACGGGCGCAGGGCGAAGTCGAGTACTTCGGGCAGCCAGTGGCTGAAGTCCGACAAGCCGTGGTCGCCGCCTTCGATGATGTGGCCATGGCTGCCGGCGTACCAATCGGCCATTTCGCGCCAGTCTAGTACTTCGTCGCCTTTGGCGGCCAGCAGGTAATAAAGGCCAGGGTGCGCCGGACGCGTGAACGCCAGTTCCGCTAGTTCATCGACGTATTCGGGCAAGAATTCGAACGGTGCGCCGTCGTGGTACATGGTGTGCTTGCCGACTTGCGTGGCCAGATCGCGCGCCGCGTAAATGACGGGGTTGAGCAGGACGGCGCGGCATTTCCAGTGTTCGGCCAGGTGGCCGGCATAGTAGCCGCCCAGCGATGAGCCAATCACCACGAGGTCGGTGGCTGGTTCCATGCCGTGCTCGTCACGCGCTTGTTCGATCAGCCGTTCGCACAGTGCCATGGCCTGCGCCGGGCTGGCGGGCAACTGCGGGCACAGCCACTGGCCGGCCAGGCCGCGTTCGCGCATGGCCTGCGCCAGCAGCGTGGCCTTGGAAGACTGCGGCGATGAACGAAACCCGTGTAGATAGAGGATCATGATAAGCCTGGGAGGTGCATGCGGCGGCGCATTATTGGCCGCTGGCCGCGGCGCGGTCGCGCGCTAGCGCGTCGAGGAGCTTCTGGTGCACGCCGCCGAAGCTGCCGTTGCTCATGATGACGATGGCATCGCCGGTTTGCGCCACGCTGCGAATCGCATCCACCATTTTATCCAGATCGGTCCAAGCCGTGGCGCGTTTGCCAAGCGGCGCCAGTATTTGCGCAGGGTCCCAGCCCAGGGCGTGCTTGCCCTGCGTTTCGCCGTAGCAGAAGACCAAGTCGGCGGTGTCCAACGCGCCGGGCAGGCGGGCGGCCATGGCGCCCAGCTTCATGGTGTTGGACCGCGGCTCGAGTACGGCGATGATGCGGCGCCCGGCGCCGTCCCGCGCGCGCAGTCCGCGCAGGGTGGTGTCGATGGCGGTGGGGTGGTGGGCGAAGTCGTCGTAGACCATGATGCCGTCGACCGTTCCGCGCACTTCCATGCGGCGTTTCACGCCGCTGAAGCTGGACAGGGCCTCGATTGCCAGTGCGGCGGGCACCCCTGCATGCACGGCGGCCGCCACGGCGGCCAGGCCGTTCATGCGGTTGTGTTCGCCGGTGAGCTGCCAGCGCACCGTGCCCAGTGTTGTGGCCGGTGCTTTGTTTGTGTCGGTTGCTTTTGGGGCGACAGGGGCATGCGGTGTATCACTGTTGGCCCGCAATACCTCGAAATGGTCTCCTGTCGCGCTGCGCATGCACCAGTCGCCGTCGTCGCCAAAGGTTTGCACGGGTGTCCAGCACCCGCGTGCCAATACGCGATCCAGTGCCTCGCATTGGCTGGGGCGCAGCACCAGGCCCGATGCGGGGACGGTGCGCACCAGGTGGTGGAATTGGGTTTCGATGGCGGCCAAGTCGGGGAATATGTCGGCGTGGTCGTATTCGAGGTTGTTGAGAATGGCGGTACGCGGGCGGTAATGGACGAACTTGGAGCGTTTGTCGAAGAAGGCTGTGTCGTATTCGTCGGCCTCGATCACGAAGAGTTTGCTGGCAGGTGTGTAGCGTGCTGATACTTTCAGGCCGGGCGCAACGCCGCCGATCAAGAAGTTTGGCGCGTGGCCGGCGTAGTCGAGGATCCATGCCAGCATCGAGCTGGTGGTGGTTTTGCCATGGGTGCCGGCGACGGCGAGCACGTGCTGGCCGCGCAGGACTTGTTCGCCCAGCCATTGGGGGCCGGATACGTATGGCAGGCCTTGGTCCAGGATGGCTTCCATGAGTGGGTTGCCGCGGGTAACGACGTTGCCGATGATGAACAGGTCGGGCTTGAGGGCAAGCTGGTCGGCGCCGTAGCCTTCGACAAGGCGTATGCCTTGTTCTTCGAGCTGTGTACTCATCGGGGGGTAGACGCCTGCGTCGCAGCCGGTGACGGTGTGGCCCGCGGAGCGGGCGATCAGCGCCAGGCCACCCATGAAGGTGCCGCAGATGCCAAGTATATGTAGGTGCATGGTGATCCTCCGGTCAACATTTTAGCCAGACTCGCTGAGGCTGCCGCAGCGGCGGGCTCAAGGCGCGCCCAACCTGCCCCGCCACAGCATCCCTGACGTGGAATGCTGCTGGTGGAACGGAGCTCACGCAGGCGCTGTGAGCGGTTTTAGGTTCTTTAGCCGGCGCGCCGTGGCGGGACAGGCTGGTCGCTTCGATCGCTCGCCCCTTCGGGGTTCCCGTCAAATTCACGCGCTTTCAGCGGCGTGTGCGAACTCGCCCTTTTGCCCCTGCGGGGCAACGGAGCTCAAACAGGCGCTCACGCTTTTTCGCTGAAAGCACGCGAATTTGACGGCGAGCTCAAGGCGCGCCCAACCTGCCCCGCCACAGCGCCCCTCACATGGAATGCTGTTGTTAGCCAGTCTACCTGTTACGTAGCTGCCCATGGATATTGCTGCTGGAGCCTGCACCAGAGTCTGGTGATTCGTATGTTGTGTCTGCGGCGGATTAAGTAGCGGGATTCTTGGCGGTGCTATGATGAGTGTTTATCGCCAAACAGTTCTAAGCTATTGTTTTGACTACACTTCCCATGAATCGGCGACATTTCCTGCAGCACAGCGCCGCCGCCGCGGCTGTCTTGATTGTGCCCGCCACGGGCCTCATGGTGGCGTCACGACCGGCGCGGGCTGCTGCCCCGCATCCTTTTTATGGCCGTGCGTTTGCCAATCTTGCCGACAAGCAGGTACCGATTACTGAATACTTGGGCAAGCCCCTGGTGCTTAACTTCTGGGCCACCTGGTGCCCGCCCTGTGTCAAAGAAATGCCCGATCTCGATACCCTGCACAGCAAATATCCCGGTGTTAACATCGTCGGCTTGGCGGTCGACACTGCGGCCAATGTGCGTAAGTTTGGCGACAAGGTGCAGGTCAGCTACCCCTTGCTCATCGCCGGCCATGGCGGTATCGCTATCATGCGCGAGCTGGGCAACAGCAAAGGCGGGCTGCCGTTTACAGTGGTATTCGATGCACAGGGGCAGCCGGCCAAAGAATATCTTGGGCAGGTCAAGCCCGAAGTGCTCGACGCATTGTTGGCCGGCATGGTCTGAGGGCCAGTTTCCGTGCGTGCATCACTGTTTTTGCGTACGTGGATTTTGTAACCAGATTAAATATTTTTCATTCTGTGCAATGCGGTGAACCGCTTTTATGGACAAATACGGTCATTTAGCGTAAAAAGGCGGTCTGTCTTCATAACACGTTCGCAATGGCGCAACACATCCTGGTCTTGCACGGCCCCAACCTCAATCTGCTCGGTACTCGCGAACCGGGCATTTATGGCAGCCAGACACTGGCCGACATCAATGCTCGCTTGCAGGCGCTGGCCCAAGATTCCGGGGCTCACTGCGAGGCGTTCCAGAGCAACCACGAAGGTGCTCTGGTCGATCGCATCCAAGCCGCGGGCCGCGATGGCACCGATTTCATCATCATCAACGCCGCCGCCTATACGCACACCAGCGTGGCCATTGCCGACGCGCTGTCAGCAGTCGATATTCCCTTTATCGAAGTTCATCTCTCTAACGTCTACAAGCGGGAAACCTTCCGTCATCACTCCTTCCTGTCCGCCAAGGCACAGGGTGTGGTGGCGGGGCTGGGCGGCTACGGCTACGAAGCCGCCCTGCGTTACGTCCTGGCCACGTAAGGCCGGCCTTACTTCGACACCCGCATTTTTTACGATCAACCCCCTGCGCCGCGAAGACGCCGCGTTGCAGTACATGGGAAGCTGGTATGGACCTACGAAAACTCAAAACCCTGATTGATCTTGTTGCCGATTCCGGCATCGCCGAGCTTGAAATCACCGAAGGCGACGGCAAGGTACGTATCGTCAAATTTTCGCAAGTGGCGCAACCTGTCGCCTATGCGGCAGACCCGGCACCTGTGGCTGTCCAGGCGCCTGCGTCGGCCGCCGCACCTGCCGCCGCGGCGGCTGAGCCGGCCAAGCCAGCTGGCCATGTCATCAAGTCGCCCATGGTCGGCACGTTCTACCGCGCGCCCAACCCCGGCGCGGCGCCCTTTGTCGAAGTGGGCCAGTCGGTCAAAGAAGGCGACGCACTGTGTATCATCGAAGCCATGAAGCTGCTCAATGAGATTGAAGCTGACAAGGGCGGCGTCATCAAGGAAATCCTGGTCGAGAACGGCGAGCCCGTCGAATACGGCCAACCCCTGTTTGTGATCGGCTAAACCATGTTCGAGAAAATTCTCATAGCCAACCGGGGCGAGATCGCGCTGCGCGTGCAGCGTGCCTGCCGCGAAATGGGCATCAAGACAGTGGTTGTGCACTCCGAGGCCGATCGCGATGCCAAGTACGTACGCCTGGCCGATGAGTCGGTATGTATCGGGCCTGCGCCGGCACGCGATAGCTACCTGAACATGCCCGCTATTATTTCCGCCGCCGAAGTCACCGACGCCGAAGCCATACATCCGGGCTACGGCTTCCTGGCTGAAAACGCCGACTTCGCCGAACGCGTCGAGAAAAGCGGTTTTGTGTTCATCGGGCCACGCCCGGAATCCATCCGCGTCATGGGCGATAAGGTCAGTGCCAAGCACGCCATGATAGAGGCAGGCGTGCCGGTTGTGCCGGGCTCCGAAGGTGCGCTGCCTGAGGATCCTCAGGAAGTCCTGCGCATTGCCCGCGAAGTCGGTTATCCGGTGATCATCAAGGCGGCAGGCGGCGGCGGCGGGCGCGGCATGCGTGTGGTGTACACCGAAGCAGCATTGATTACCGCCGTTGCCATGACACGCAACGAGGCTGGCGCGGCATTCAACAACCCCGAGGTCTACCTCGAAAAATTCCTCGAAAACCCGCGCCACATCGAGATACAGATATTGGCCGATGGCGGGCGCAACGCGATTTGGCTGGGTGAGCGCGACTGCTCCATGCAGCGCCGTCACCAGAAAGTGATCGAAGAGGCACCGGCGCCGGGCATCCCGCGCCGCCTGATCGAGCGTATTGGCGAACGCTGTGCCGAGGCCTGCCGCAAAATGCAGTACCGGGGTGCCGGCACGTTCGAGTTCCTGTATGAAAACGGTGAGTTCTTTTTCATTGAAATGAACACCCGCATTCAGGTCGAACATACCATCACCGAAATGATCACGGGCATCGACCTGGTGCAACAGCAGATTCTGGTTGCCGCCGGCGAAAAGTTCACACTGCGTCAGCGCGATATCGAACTGCGCGGCCATTCGATCGAATGCCGCATCAACGCCGAAGACCCGTTCAATTTTATGCCCAGCCCGGGGCGCATCACCAACTGGCACACCCCCGGCGGCCCAGGGGTGCGGGTCGAGTCCCATGTGTTCACCGGCTATACCGTGCCGCCCAACTACGACTCGATGATCGCCAAGGTAATCACCTACGGCGATACGCGTCAGCAGGCCATTGCCCGCATGGACATCGCCTTGTCCGAAATGGTCGTCGAGGGTGTCAAGACGAACATTCCGCTGCACCGCGAACTGCTGCAGGATGCGCGCTTTGTCGAAGGCGGCACAAGCATTCATTACCTCGAGCACAAGCTGTCGCAACGCCCCAGTTAAGGTGCGCGGCAGCCCGCGCCGCACGCGGGAGGGGGGCAGCCCCCCACAAAAAAGGGGGCCTGGCCCCCTTTGTTTTCTTGATGGAGCCACCATGCGCGAACTCGTGCTGATTTGTCCCGAAGCCGATGCCGAGGCGTTGTCCGACGCCTTGATGGACGCGGGCGCCCTGTCTGTGTCGGTTGAAGATGCAGACAGTGACACGGATGCCGAGCAGGCCTTGTTCGGCGAGCCCGGCCTGGAACCGGAAGTGCACGCGTGGCAGAACAACCGCGTCGTGGCGCTGCTGCCCGATGGGCAAGATCCCGCCCAACTGATCGAACTGGTATGTGCCAGTGGTTTCAGCGCCTACGGCAGTGGCAACTGGTTGGTGCGTGAAGTGCCTGACGCCGATTGGGTGCGCCTGACGCAGTCGCAGTTTCAGCCTATCAAGATCGGGCAGCGTATCTGGATTGTGCCCAGCTGGCACCGCGATAATCCTGATGTGCCACCGATACATGATGCCGGCGCTGGGCAATTGCGGATTGAGCTTGATCCGGGCCTTGCCTTCGGCACCGGCAGCCATCCCACGACACATCTTTGCCTGGAGTGGCTTGAGCAGAACCTGGGCGACGCTGAAACCGTGCTCGACTATGGCTGTGGCTCGGGCATTCTGGCAATCGCAGCCAGCCTGCTTGGCGCGGGCGATACCCAGGCTGTGGATATCGACGAACAAGCGGTGTTGTCTACCCGTTACAATGCAGAGGTAAATCGGGCCCGGGTACAGGCTATGCTGCCGGATCAACTGACCGACGGGCAGTTCCAGGTCGTGGTGGCAAATATTCTTTCCAACCCGCTGAAGGTGTTGGCACCGATGCTTTCGAACCGCGTTGCGCCTGGTGGCCGCCTGGTATTGTCGGGCGTACTGGAGCGCCAGGCGCACGAAGTTGCGCAGGCGTACGCGCCCTGGCTAGCCCTTGAAGTCTGGCAGGCCCGCGATGGTTGGGTGTGCCTGCACGGCCGGCGGGGGTGAGGCCCTGTAACTGCTGAACACTATGGATCTGACTACGCGCTGCCCCAATTGCGGCACAACGTTTCCCGCAAGCCTTGAGCAGCTTCAATTGCGCAAAGGCTATATTCGATGCATAAACTGTGCATCGATTTTCGACGGCTATGAATCCGTAGTGTCAGGGGAAGATGGCAGCGATGCGGCACCCGACGCACCCACCTCCGGTGGTCGGGAGCCGGCTGCTTGGCAGGAAGCGGCGGCACCGGGCTTCACCGCCGACGGGCCTTCGCCCCGTGTCGTGCGCCAGCGCAGCCGGGGCGAAGGCGGCCCATTTGTCAGCATTCCGTCCGAGCCTGCGGCGCCCATGGACGAACCGGATTTCCATGTTGGCAGCCCAATTCATGCGCGACCCGAACCCGTATTCAGCGCGGCCCCTGTGTCCGGCGAGCGGGGGTTTTACATGGAACCCAAGGCGCCCGACGTCAACGCGGGGTTCGATACTCCGCATTACCGCCGCTCCAGTGGCCTGATGCAGCTTGTATGGCAACTGTTGGTGCTGCTTGCCGCGCTGCTGCTTGCCGCGCAGTTGGTGTATGTATATCGCGCGCAGTTGGCCAATAGCGTGCCCATGCTGCGGCCCACACTCGAACGGGCCTGCGACGCGCTGTCATGCGCCGTGCCATACAGCCGCGACATCACGGCCATCTCGATCACCAGCTCTTCACTGCGCGCCGGTTTGGTCGACGGCACTGTGCCCCAGGCCGGTGAAGCCGCCCCAGGCGGCGACATGTTGCTGACGTTCACGTTGCGCAATACGCTGCGCAAACCACAAGAGTGGCCCACTATTGTGCTGACGCTCACCGATGCGGCGGGTGCCATGGTTGTGCGCAAGAACCTGGCATCCGATGCCTATTTGCCGCCAGAGATGCAGGATCAGCCTTTCGGCGCATCCAGCGAGATCACTGTGCGGCTGCCGCTGCTACTCAACGGCCGCAAGGTCAATGGCTATCAGCTCGAAAAATTCTTCCAGTAGACGCGGGCCAGGCAAGCTTGCTTGCCGGCGCGGCCGGCTACGTTTCTTGTTTCAGGACAATCACTCCAAGGGATGACATGACAGACCGGGTTCTGATTTGCGGCTCTATTGCCTTCGACACCATTGCCGTCTTCGAAGGGCGCTTCAAGGAGCATTTCCTTCCCGACAGCATACAGTCGCTCAGCGTGTCGTTTTTTGTGCCCACGCTGCGCAAAGAATATGGCGGCTGCGCAGGCAACATTGCCTACAACCTGCGGTTGCTGGGCGGGAACCCAGTGCCGGTTGGCATGGTGGGCGCCGATGCGGCCGACTACCTGGAGCGTATGCGCAGCATGGGGATAGACACCAGCATGGTGCGTATGCTGGACGACATGTATACGCCTCAATGCTTCATCACGACGGACCTGGACGACAACCAGATCGCCTCATTTCACCCAGGTGCCATGATACGGTCGGCCGAAAATGATCTGACGGGACAGAAGGCCGTATGGGGCATTGTGGCGCCCGACGCCAAGGACGGTATGTTTGCGCATGCGCGGCGGCTCAAGGCCCAGGGAATCCCGTTTGTCTTTGATCTGGGGCAGGCCATGCCTTTGTTCAACGGCGATGAGCTGAATGAAATGCTGGGTATGGCGGACGTATTCACGGCCAACAACTACGAAGCCAGCGTGGTCGAGAAACGCACGGGTCGATCCATCCAGCAGATCGCTGACACGCTGCGCGCGGCGGTTGTGACGCAGGGGGCCAAGGGTGCTACGCTGTACGCGCACGGCAAGGTCACCCATGTGCCTCCGGTGTTGCCCGAGCAGGTGCTGGACCCTACCGGTTGCGGCGATGCCCATCGCGCGGGGCTGCTGTATGGCCTCACGCAGAACTGGAGTATGCTGGACGCATGCCGCTTGGCGAACCTGATGGGCAGTTTTAAAATCGCCGCGAAAGGGCCGCAGAACCACAATCCTTCGCGCGCAGACATCAACACCGCACTGCAGCAGCATTACGGCATCAGTCTTGCCGGGTTTTAAGGAGTCACACATGAGCACCACTTATTCGCGTCTACCTGGCAGCCGTGTGGGCAGGGCAATGGCGCTGGCCGCCTTGGCCTCAACGCTCGTCATCATGGCGGGCTGCGCCAATCAAAGCGCATCGTCATCCGTGTATTCATTCGACCAGGCGCAGCGCGAGCAGATCGTGCGTCAGGGTACGGTGGAATCCGTGCGGCCTGTCACCATCCAGAATGACAAACCGAGTGGCTTCGGCGGGCTCGCGGGTGGCGCTCTGGGCGGTGTGGCCGGCAGCTATATTGGCAGCGGCCGTGGCAGTGTGTTGGGCGCTATCGGCGGCAGCGTTTTGGGCGCGGTAGCTGGCAACGCAGTCGAAAACCGCACAGGCCAACGGCAAGGGCTTGAAATCACCGTGCGCCTCGACAACGGTGAAACCCGCGTTGTTGCCCAAGA
Organism: Pusillimonas sp. TS35; assembly: GCF_009857885.1. Lineage (GTDB taxonomy): Bacteria > Pseudomonadota > Gammaproteobacteria > Burkholderiales > Burkholderiaceae_B > Allopusillimonas > Allopusillimonas lactea. The sequence goes on from NZ_WWER01000006.1 coordinate 250,198, forward strand.
GGCTGATGTGCAGATTGCGCCCGGCCAGCGCGTGCGTTTGGTTAGCGGTAACGGCCCTACGCGTGTCGTGCCAATGTAAACCTTGTCCGCATCAGCCCATAGCAAAAGCAGCCCGGTAACGGGCTGCTTTTTTTTGCGGATGATCTACTCAGAAGGCCACCAGCGAATACGTTATGCGCTGCAGTACCATCATGGCCACCTGCGCCAGCACCAGTAGCACCAATGGCGAAAGGTCGATGCCACCGAGGTTGGGCATGATGCGGCGTATGGGGTCGAGCAGCGGGGCGGTAAGCGTATGCAGCACAGGCATTACCGGCGCCAGTGGGTTTACCCACGACAGCACTGCCTGGATCAGCACCACCCACAGCAGCACATTGAAGGCCCATTTGGCCATGGTAACCAGGGCGGCGATGCTCGTGGGCAACAACAGATGGAGGGCTGCCGGTGGCCCGAATACCAATGCGGCCTCGATCAGCAATGAGAGCAACGCCACAAGCCAACAGCACACCAGGCTGGGCCAATCTATTTTGTTGCTGGTGGGGATGACGCGGCGCGCGGGTTGCACGATCCAGTCGGTGATGCGAAGCACTGTTTGCGAATACGGATTGAACGGATGCAGGCGTATGGCATACAGCCAGGCACGCAGGATCAGCGCGATACCGAACAGTGAAAAAATGATCTGGGTGAGAAATTGCGTGACGTCTCGGAACATGGCAAGGCGTGGAGAGTGTCTAACGGATCATTGTCGCATGCATGGCCCGACAGAGAAATCGGCGGCGACAATAAAAATGCCCGGCGTTGGGCCGGGCAAGCGGGTGCTGCGCGATGCGGCGTGTGACAAGGCGCGCGACATGCAGGTTGCGCGCCTTGTGTTTCGGCCGATCAGGGGCGGCCACCTGTAGGGAAGGGCCACGATGCAGCGGGGTTGATGGTTTGCTTGGCTTCGGGCGCGGGCGTTGCTTCTTTGCTGGCCTGGGCTGCTGCCTTGACGCTTGCCTTCTTTGGCGCACGCTTGGCGGGTGCTTTCTTGGCTGCCGATGCTGCCTTGGCCGGCGCCTTTGTGGCTACCGCTTTCTTTGCGGCGGCCTTTTTGGCCGGTGCCTTCTTGGCGACTGCCTTCTTGGCAGCAGCTTTCTTGGCCGGTGCTTTCTTGGCGACTGCCTTCTTTGCTACAGCCTTCTTTGCTGGCGCCTTCTTGGCTACGGCTTTTTTGGCGACCGTTTTCTTGGCGGCTGCTGCCTTGGTAGCGGTTTTCTTGACTGCCACTTTCTTGGCCGGTGCCTTCTTTGCTACCGCTTTTTTTGCAACTGCCTTCTTGGCGACTGCTTTCTTTGCGACGGCTTTTTTGGCGACTGCTTTTTTGGCGACAGCTTTCTTGGCAGCGACTTTCTTGACCGTTGCCTTCTTGGCTACGGCTGCTTTCTTGGCGGGAGATTTGGTCGCGGTGGTTTTCTTGGCGGCCGCTTTCTTCGCTACTGCTGTCGTTTTCTTTGCGGGTGCTGCCTTCTTGGCGGCTACGGTTTTTTTGACGACGGCTTTTTTGGCGGGTGTTGCTTTCTTGGCGGTTGCAGCTTTCTTGGTTGCCGCTTTCTTCACGGCCTTCTTGGCTGTTGCCATAGTAATGCTCCTTGAGATCGAGTCGAAGAGTACGTCCACCCATTTGATATGGCCCCCACTACAGGATGCGACCCATCTCAAATGGCGCAAGGCGTGCAACGCACTTGCTGTGCGTTGCACGCCTAGAGTCTAACGTAGCTTCGCTTGTCAACCAAGCATTATTCCCAGCTAAGTGCCCCACCGGTCTGATATTCGATGACGCGTGTCTCAAAAAAGTTGCGTTCTTTCTTCAGATCGATCATCTCAGCCATCCATGGGAATGGATTTTCTTCTTGGCCGAAGAGCGGTTCAATGCCGATTTGTTGGCAACGGCGATTGGCGATGAAGCGCAGATAAGACTTGAACATCGACGCGTTCAAACCGAGCACGCCGCGCGGCATGGTGTCTTCAGCGTAAGCATATTCAAGGTCTACAGCGGTTTTGAAGAGCGCGCGGATCTCTTCGCGGAACGCTGGCGTCCATAGATGCGGGTTCTCCAGTTTGATCGTGTTGATGAGATCAATGCCGAAATTGCAGTGCATGGATTCATCGCGCAGGATATACATGTACTGCTCGGCGGCACCCGTCATTTTGTTCTGTCGGCCCAGCGCAAGGATTTGCGTAAAACCAACATAGAAGAACAAACCTTCCATCAGGCATGCGAAAACAATCAGCGAACGCAGCAATGCCTGGTCGGCTTCCAGCGTGCCTGTCTTGAATTCCGGGTCGGCGATGGCATCGATGAACGGGATCAGGAATTCATCCTTGGCGCGGATGGACGGGACCTCGTTGTAGGCGTTGAAGATCTCGCCTTCGTCGAGGTCGAGACTCTCGACGATGTATTGATAGGCGTGTGTATGGATGGCCTCTTCGAACGCCTGCCGCAACAGGAACTGGCGCGCTTCGGGGGCGGTGATGTGGCGGTACGTGCCGAGCACGATGTTGTTGGCGGCCAGCGAGTCGGCCGTCACGAAGAAGCCGAGGTTGCGCTTGACGATGCGGCGCTCGTCTTCGGTGAGCCCGTTGGGGTTCTTCCATAGCGCGATGTCGCGCGACATGTTGATCTCTTGCGGCATCCAGTGGTTGGCGCACGTGGCGAGATATTTTTCCCAGGCCCATTTGTACTTGAACGGTACGAGTTGGTTGACGTCGGTCGTGCCGTTGATGATGCGCTTGTCGGCGGCGCGGACGCGGCTGGGCTTGTCTGCGCCAGCGGTGTTATCGGACTCGTGCGAGGAGGGCGCGGCAATGGCTGTATCCAGGCCGGGCAGGCCGCCTTGGCTGGCCGCGGGTGCGGCGGGTTGGGTGGCGGGGGTGTCGTCCCAATTCAACATAATTCTTTCCTGTGGCAATGAGGCCGCGCGCCTTGCGGCACGCGGTGTGCTGGCATGATGAGCACTGTGCGCTGGCTGGCCTGCGTCGTGCTCTTATTAAGAGCTGTTTGCTGGCCGGCCGGTTTCGCACGATGTCTGTACGCGACTTATTGGCAGGCCTCGCATTCTTCGAAGCCTTCGTCGCCGGGGCGCATGGTGCACACTGCGCCAACGACTTCAGGTTCGGGCAGCGTAGGCGCGAGCGCAGCACCGGCGGCAAAGCCGGCGGCGCCGTTGCCGGTGGGCACGGCATTGAGTTCGCCGCCGCGGCCTGTGGACTTCTCGGCATTGGTGGCGCCCATTGAGCGCAGGTAGTAAGTGGTTTTGAGGCCGCGCACCCACGCCAGTTTGTAGATGTCGTCCAGCTTCTTGCCCGATACGCCGGCCATGAAGATGTTGAGCGATTGTGCCTGGTCGATCCACTTGGAGCGGCGAGCGGCGCACTCGACTACCCAGGTCGGGTCGATCTCGAAGGCCGTTGCATACAGACGGCGCAGGTCTTCGGGGATACGGTCGATGCGGGCCAGGCTGCCATCGAAGTACTTCAGGTCGGCGACCATGACTTCATCCCAGAGATTGCGGGCCTTGAGATCGCGTACCAGGTAGTCGTTGACGACGGTGAATTCGCCCGACAGGTTGGACTTGACGTATAGGTTGCGGTAGTTGGGCTCGATGCAAGGCGCCACCCCGATGATGTTCGAGATGGTGGCCGTGGGCGCGATGGCTACGCAGTTGGAGTTGCGCATGCCGTGCTGGGCGATGTGGGCGCGCAGGGCGTCCCAGTCCATCGTGCTGCTGCTGTCAACGTCCAGATAGCCGCCGCGCGCTTCGCGCACCATGGCCAAGGTGTCTTGCGGAAGGATGCCGCGATCCCACAGCGAACCCTTGAAGCTTTCGTAGGTGCCGCGCTCGGCCGCGAGCTTGCTGGAGGCCAGATAGGCGTAATAGCACAGCGCTTCCATCGAGGTGTCGGAGAACGCGACCGCCTCTTGGGAGGCAAACGGAACACGCATCATCAGCAGGCAATCCTGGAAGCCCATGACGCCCATGCCGACGGGGCGGTGGCGCATATTGGCGTTGCGGGCTTTCTCGACGGCGTAGTAGTTGATGTCGATCACGTTATCGAGCATGCGCATGGCTGTGGAAACCGTGCGCTCGAGCTTGGCGTGATCCAGTTCGTAGCTGCCGCCCGCGTTCTGCTTCAGGTGCGCCGCCAGGTTGACCGAACCCAGGTTGCACACCGCGATCTCGGACTCGTTCGTGTTCAGCGTGATCTCGGTGCAGAGGTTGGAGCTGTGCACCACGCCCACGTGCTGTTGTGGAGAGCGGATGTTGCAGGCGTCCTTGAACGTGATCCAGGGGTGGCCGGTTTCGAACAGCATGGACAGCATCTTGCGCCACAACTGGATGGCGGGGAGCCTCTTGAACAGAGTGAGTTCGCCGCTGGCGACCTTGGCTTCGTAGCCGGTGTAGGCCTCTTCGAAAGCCTTGCCGTATTTGTCGTGCAGGTCGGGGCAGTCGGACGGCGAGAACAGCGTCCACTCGCCGTTTTCCATGACGCGTTTCATGAACAGGTCGGGAATCCAGTTGGCGGTGTTCATGTCGTGCGTGCGGCGGCGCTCGTCGCCGGTATTTTTGCGCAGCTCGAGAAACTCTTCGATGTCCAGGTGCCAGGTTTCGAGGTAGGCGCAGACGGCGCCTTTGCGCTTGCCGCCCTGGTTCACCGCCACGGCGGTGTCGTTCACCACCTTGAGGAAAGGCACGACGCCCTGGCTTTCGCCGTTGGTGCCCTTGATGTGGCTGCGCAGTGCGCGAACGGGTGTCCAGTCGTTGCCCAGGCCGCCGGCATATTTGGCCAGCAGTGCGTTTTCTTTGATGGCGTCGTAGATGCCGGCCAGGTCGTCGGAAACCGTGGTGAGGTAGCACGACGACAGTTGCGAATGCAGGGTGCCAGAGTTGAACAGCGTGGGCGTGGAGCTCATGAAGTCGAACGAGGACAGGATCTCGTAGAACTCGATGGCACGCGCTTCGCGGTCGGTTTCATTCAGCGCCAGGCCCATGGCCACGCGCATGAAGAACACTTGCGGCAGCTCGATGCGGCGGCCCCGCACATGCAGGAAATAGCGGTCGTACAGGGTTTGCAGGCCTAGGTAATTGAACTGCTGGTCGCGGTCGGCCTTCAGGGCGGCGCCGAGGCGGGCCAGGTCGAAGTCGGCCAGCTTGCTGTCGAGCAGTTCGTTCTCGATGCCGGTCTGGATGAAGACAGGGAAGTATTCTGCGTAGCGGGTAGTCATCTGCGACTGCTCGACTTCCTCGCCCAGCACTTCTTTGCGGATCGTGTGCAGCAGCAGGCGCGCGGTGACCTGACTGTAGGATGGGTCAGTCTCGACCAGTGCGCGGGCGGCCAGAATGGCCGACTTGAACACCTCTTCGGCCGGAACGCCGTCGTACAGGTTCTTGATGGTTTCGTCCATGATGCCCTGGACGTCGATGTCGTGGGGCAGATTGGCTGCCGCTTCGGTGACCGTGGTGCGCAGGCGGCCAAGGTCGAGCGGGCGGCGCACGCCGTTTTCGACGACATTGAGCGTGGGGTGAGGCTCGGCGGGCTGGGTTGCGGGGGCGGCGGCCGCGCGCTCCTGGGAGCGCTTTTCGCGGTACAGCACATAGGCGCGCGCCACGTCGTGCTCACCCGAGCGCATCAGAGCCAGTTCGACTTGATCCTGCACGTCTTCGATATGGAAGGTGCCGCCGCCGGGCCGGTTGCGCACCAGCGCGTTGACGACCTGCGCCGTCAGCGATTCGACGAGTTCGCGCACACGCGCGGAGGCTGCGCCCTGGCCGCCGTTGACGGCGAGAAAGGCTTTAGTTACGGCCACGGTGATTTTGCCGGGAGCAAAGCCGACCACGGCGCCGTTGCGGCGGATGATATTGAAATTGGCCCACTGATTGCCGGTGGCCGCGGAGGGACCGCCGTTGGCGGACGATACGGGCGCGGACTGAGGCAGGATCTCGGTCGAGGTGGTTTGCATGCAGGCTCCTGGAGCGATCGGTGGCGCGCGGGGCGCCGGGAGTTTCTGGTTGGCGGAATCAGGCAGAATGCGTACTGCTGACTGGGTGATAGACGTAGAACTGCTTGCCTACACCACTATATATTGTGGTTTTTGTGGTTTTGAACACTAATTGTAGTGACAGGATTGAGGTCAGGCAAGTGCATTTCAGGCTTGATTTTTTCACGTGTCTATGGCCTGGGTTTGAATAAAAAAGCGGCCTCCCACCGGGAAGCCGCTTGTGCCAAGCATCCGCGCCCATTCGTGCAAGGATGAGCCGAGAGGCTGGCGTTGAATTGCCTAATTGTAAATTATTGTTACGTCATTGCCGCGCTTATTACGTTTCTCTACCATCATCCCCTCACGCCGTGCAGGCCGCTCGGGCAGCCCGCACAACCGGCGCCCGCCAAGGGCTGCGCAACTCACAAGGTTGTTCCGGTCTGCCGCACCGTTGTCAGCGCTTGTTCGATCTCCCGGCCGGCTTGCAGAATGCGGGCATCGGCCATGGCCGGCCCAGCCACCATCAGGCCCACAGGCGCTTCGTCGGAGGCGTGGCAGGGCAGCGACAGGGCACAGCCGTCCAGGAAGTTGATCAGCGTGGGGTTGCGCAATATCAGGCCATTGGCGGCGAAATAGGCTTCGTCGGTTGCCTTCAGCGTGGCGATGGCGGGCGCCACCACGGGCACAGTGGGCAGCAGCATTGCATCAAAGCGGGTCAGCCGGTGGGCAACGCTGGCTGCCCAGCGGGGGCGCACCTGCATCACTTCGATGTAGTCGGCGGCGGTCATGTCGCGCCCACGCAGGATGCGCGAGGCCACACGCGGATCGTATTCGCCTTCCGCGCGTGCCAGCAGCCTCTGGTGCCAGGCCCATGCTTCGGCGCAAACCAGGCCGCCTTTGCGGTTGATGTCGGCAAGTTCATCGAACTCCGGGATGGTGACGTATTCGATCTGCGCACCGTGGTCGCGCAATACCTGCAGCGCCCGGTCGAAGGCGGCACGGACGGCGTCATCAGCCCCGTCGAGCACGACATTCTTGGGCACGGCCAGGCGCAGCCCGCCGGCCCCGGGGGATTCGACTGCAGGCGCGGTGGAGCCCGGCCATGGCTGGCCCGCCAGAATGGCATCGGTGATGGCGCAGCAGTCTACCGATGCACCCAGTGGGCCAATGGAATCCAGCGAGAACGACAGCGGCACCGCGCCTTGTGACGGCACCCGGCGAGCCGTCGGCTTGAAGCCGGTCAGGCCGCAAAAGGCCGACGGGATGCGCACTGAGCCGCCCGTGTCGGTGCCGATAGACACGACAGACATGCCGTCAGCCACCGCGACGCCCGCGCCTGAGGATGAGCCGCCGGGTATGCGCCCGGTGGCGCGGTCCCAGGGCGAGCTGGGCGTGCCATAGTGCGGGTTAATGCCCAGGCCGGAGAAAGCGAACTCCGTCATGTTGGTCTTGCCCACAACGATGGCGCCGGCCGCGAGCAGGCGCTGCACGATGGGGGCGTTGCTGGCGGCGGGTGCTGACCCGCGCAGCACGGTGGAGCCCGACCAGGTTTCCTGGCCCGCGACGTCAAAGAGGTCTTTCACCGAGACGGGCAACCCTTCCAGCGGCGATCGCGCCAAGCCGGCCGCGCGCAGCGTATCGGAGGCGCGTGCGGCAGCCAGCGCCTGTTCGCGATACACCTGGGTAAAGGCGCGGGCGCCTTCGCCAGCCGTGTCTTCGATACGCCTCAGGGCTGACTCGGTGAGGGTGGTGGCGCTTGTTTCGCCATTGTTCAGCGATGTTTGCAGGGCTTGGATCGTGGGAAGCATAAGAACTGGCTCTCCGGTTGGTTGTCGGATTCGTTCGGATACGGTGAGCGGGCCGGACTCGGCCCGCTCACTCTATATAGAAGACACGCGTTCGGCGCGGCAGTGTTGCATGGTCCCGCCTTGCGACCTTGGGCGACAGGGCGCGTGATCACCAGGGGCGCGATACGACCCGATAGGCTCATGCAATTTCGGGCAGGATTTCCTGTGTGTAGCGATGGCGGATGCTGCGGCCCAGAACGGGGTCGTGCAGTTCCATCGTGAAGACCGCCGCAGGACGGATGCCGCCTTGCACGGTGACAGTGCCGCACGTCATGCCGTGGCCCTCGGGCAGGACGTCGCTGCCAAAGCGGGCGCGGATCAGCTCCAGAGGAGGGCGCAACTGCGACATCGGCCCTTCCTGGTACAGCACCTGTTTGCCACCTTCTTCGATCCACGCGCGCAGGATAAGTTGGTCCCAATGGTCGGCAACGCTGTCCAGCGTCCAGGCTTCGGTTGCCACGGGCTTGATGCACAACTGCTTGGACAGCGCCACACTGTGCGCTTCGAGTTTGCGATCTGTATGGTCGGACGCAAGGCTCACATACATATGCCCGCTATGGGTAAATACAAATGCCTCGGCCTCGCCAGAGGACTCGGCGCCCACCACCTGTACCTGTTCGCTCTGGATGAGCTGATTAGCAGCCACCTGGTAGAACAGGGGCACTGCGCTGGGGCGCGGCACGCCCAGTTCGGCCAGTTCCTGGATGTGGTGTTCGATGGCATCCCGGTCGCGGCCGGCCCAGCCTGCGATGATCAGGGTATCGATGTCGACATTGATCGTACTGGCGGCCGCGTCGTTGGCGGGCACCTGAAACTGCAGTTTCATCTTAAAGACTCCAAAAAGACGGCGCCGCGCGGTGCGTCACGCGGCCGGAAAACAGAATGCCTCGGTTACAGCGTCACCACGGTGGGCAGCCACAGCGCCAAGCCGGGAACGAGTGCCAAAATCAGCACCATCAGCAGCATCATCACTACAAAAGGCAGGGCGCCTTTCATGACGGCGTTCATGCTGCCGCTGGTGCGCAGGCTCTGCACCACGAACAGGTTCAGGCCCACGGGCGGGGTGATCAGTGCTGCCTCGACCATGATGATGATGACAATCCCCAGCCAGATGGGATCGAACCCCAGGGCCACCATGATCGGGGTAACGATGGGGATGGTGGTGATCATCATCGACAGCGTTTCCATGAAGCAGCCGAGCACCAGGTAGAACACCACCATGATGAGCAGCATAGTCATGGGCGAGACGTTCAGCCCGGTGATCGAGTTGGTGATCGCTGTGGTCAGGCCGGTGGCGGACATGATGAAGTTCAGGAAGGCCGCGCCGATCACGATCAACATAATCATGGCAGTGGCTTTCATCGTACCTTCGAATACCTCGCGCAGCATGCGCAGCGTGAGGCGCCGGGCAAAGGCGGCCAGGATCAGCGCACCAGACACGCCCAGTGCGGCCGCTTCGGTCGGCGTTGCGAGGCCGGCGTAGATCGACCCCACTACCAGCAGAAAAATAAACAACGGTGGCAAGAGGTGCACCAGGCTGGCGATGCGTTCGCCCCAGCTTGCGCGGGTGCGTTCGCCGCCCCATGCGGGCTTGGCGACGCAGGCGATGGCGATGGCGGCCATGAATAGCGCTGCCATGAGCAGGCCGGGGATAATCCCTGCCAGATAGAGCCGCGGTACCGAGGTGTTGGTGAGTACGCCGTAGATGATGAGGTTGATCGAAGGCGGAATAAGTATGCCCAGCGTGCCGCCAGCGGCCAGGCTGCCCAGGAAGAGCGATTCGTTATAGCCCTTCTTCTGGATTTGCGGGATGGCCACCGTACCGACTGTTGCGGCAGTGGCCACGCTGGAGCCCGACGTGGCGGCGAACAGTGCGCTGGCACCGATGTTGGCATGCATCAGCCCACCGGGCAGCCACGACAGCCACAGGCTCATGGCCCCGTACATACGCTCGGCGAGCCCGGAGCGCAGCAGGATTTCGCCCAGCATGACGAACAGCGGAATCGACACCAGGAGGAACTCATTGCTGGTGGACCACGACACTTCGCCAATAGCCCGCGTGAGCGGCAGCATGGAGTAGAGCGGATCCATGATCAGGCCCAGCACGCCCAGCGCGGCACCGACCGGGATACTGGCGCCCAGCAGCACCAGCAGCAGGATGAGGGAGGTTGCGATCATGATGCATCCCCTCGAACCATGCGGGCGCCCGCTTCGGCTTCTTCCTTGGCCTCTTCTTCAATCGAACGCATCCCGGCAACGGCGCGCACGGTGGCGATATCGCCGCGCACCATCGCAATCGATGCGCGCAGCAACATCAGGGCCAGCACAATGCACAGCCAGATCAACCCCGCGACCCAGATGAATTGGGGTATCCACAGCGGTGTGGCCAGTATGGTGTTGGCGGCGGCGTTATTGTCCCACGAGAGCATCGCCACACCGCTTGCGTAACGTGTGACGTAGGCAATGAACACTGCCAGCCCGACCAGAGCCAGCCAGTCGAGGATGGCGCAGATGCGGGTGGGAAGGTGCTGATACAGCGCATCAATGCGGATGTTGGCGCGATCGAGGGTGGCGAAGGACAGCGCCCAGGAAATGCTGATGGCGAAGGCGTAGCCGGACAGTTCGTCCGAACCGCCCAGCCCATAGGGGGAAAACTTGCGCAGCAGGACATCCACCGTGATGTAGAGCGCGCTGACCAGTGTCAGTGCGCCGGCGGCCCAGATGGCCGCGCGCGACAGCGAGGTGGCCGCCGCCAGCAGGCGGCCCAGCACGCCGGGATCAGAAAAACTTGCGTTCACGATAGACCTCGCTATCAAGGTTAAATGGGCGCGTTCAGGGGCGTTATAGGGGCGCCCCCACGGACATGGGGGCGCCCGCAGGGGGGCGCGCTCCCTGGCGCCGCCCGTGACCCCGCTGTTTACTTGGATGCCGTAACGTTCAGTACTTTGCCAACGGTGGCATTCCACTCTTTCACGCAATCGGCGGAGCATCGCGCCGCCCACTGCGGCACGATGGTGTCGGCCGTGATTTTCTTCAGCAATTCACGGTCCGCATCCGAGGGTTCGACCAGCGTCATCTTGCCTTTCACGGGCAGCGTGCAGGCTGCGGCGCCGGTATTGCAGTCATAGCCCTGCTGGGTTTCCTGCGCGGCCGCATCCCAGATCTTGTCGATCATGACACCGATGTTCTTCTGCAGAAAATCCTGCACCTTGGGATCCAGCTTGTTCCAATAGCCCATATTGGCGGCGTGAATCTGCTGGTTCCAGTTGATGGGCAGCTTGACGAGGTGGGTACTGACCTCGTACCACTTTGCCGAGTAGCCCGACATGGAGCCGGTGATGGCACAGTTAACGACGCCGTTCTGCAGCGCGGGGACGACTTCGCCAAAGGGCAGCGTGACGCTGGTGCCGCCCAGTGCCTGAATGAACTCCGCCTGGGTACGACTGCTAGTGCGCACCTTTTTGCCCTTGAGGTCGTTCAGGCTGGCGATCTTGGCATTGCAGAACAGCACCTGGGCAGGATAGGGTGAAAAGCCAAGCACTTTGACGTTGTTGCCTGCATAGTATTTGGCAAACACGGGTTCGAAGGCTTCGGTGATCTTGCGCGCAACCTTAACGTCGGGCGCGATACCGGCCAGGTCGATGGCCTCGTTCATGGGGTTGTCGGTGGCAAAGTACGACATCGTGGCCGTGCCGATAGGCACCACGCCCTGGCCGATGAGGCGCAGGATCTCGGGCCCTTTCAGGCCCATTTCATTGAAACCCTTGATCGTCGCGGTGACCTGGCCGTTGGAGAGTTCCGGCACCGTCTTGGTCCAGAACGGCTGCTCGAAATTCTGGTAGGCGGTCAGGTTGCTCAACCCGCCCACAACCTGAAGCTGGGTCTTGGGCAGCCCGTCAACCTTTTCCTGGGCGTATGCGCCCGCGGACAGGATCAATGCGCCGGCGGCAAAGGTGGTCATGAACGAGCGTTTCATTGTGTTCTCCTGAAGGGGCTGCGATGCCCACGTAGATGTTGTTGGAGGTATGTCACTGCTTGGAGTACCGCCAGGCTATGCCCGGCTGGGGATTAGAAGGTGGCCAGACGGCTGTTGCTCATGTCGGTGATCAGCATATGGCCGGGCGCATGGGTGATGCTGAATGCGGGCCTGACCTGACTGATCACTGCCTGCGGCGTCACACCGCAAGCCCAGAAAACGGGGATTTCGCCGGCGCGGATCTGGACCGCGTCGCCGTAGTCGGGCTTGTTGATGTCGGCAATGCCAATCAAGGCCGGGTCGCCGATATGCACGGGCGCGCCATGTACGGACGGAAAGCGGCTGGTGATCTGGATGGCGCGTATCGCGTCGGCCGCCTTGAACGGGCGCATGGAGACCACCAGCGGGCCGCTCAGCGCCGGCGTGGATGCCGTGGGAATATTGGTGCGATACATGGGCACATTGCAGCCCTGGCTGATATGGCGTACATCGATGCCATCGGCCAACAACGCTTCTTCGAACGAAAATGAACAACCGATCAGGAAGGATACCAAGTCGTCGCGCCAGACAGCGCGCAGGTCGGTGGGTTCGTTGGCGAGTTCGCCGTTGTGCCACACCCGGTAGCGCGGGATGTCGGTGCGGATATCGATATCGGCGCCAAGCGTGGGCAGATGCGGATCGCCCGGGGCGGACACAGCAAGCAGGGGACAGGGTTTGGGATTGCGCTGACAGAACAGCAGAAATTCATCTGCCAGCGCTTTGGGCAAAATCATGAGGTTGGCTTGCACGCATCCTGGTGCTAGGCCGGCGGTTGGACCGGTGTAGTCGCCGCGCCGTATGGCGGCACGGGCCTGGGCTGCATGCGCAGCGAGCGCATGCAGGGGGTTGGCCTGGGGGGATGTGGCTGGCATAGCGTCACCTCGCAAAGTGCACAGCACTGATTGTGGCAGGTGCGATCGCGCTGATCTGCCGGCTAAGCGGTGTTGGCGATCAGTGGACCAGCATGTGTGATCAGTGCATGGAATCTAGTGTGATTCCATCGCATCCCGCCATGCTTGTCCAATTGTAAGTTCTCATGTGGGGTGATAGGGTTGGCTTATATCCGTGTTAACCCTTGTTGCTCGCCATCTTGCGGGCAATGCGCTGCGCCACCATGGCAACGGTGCGTACCGTCCGGCTATCGGGCGTGTCTACCCAACAGGCATAAAAGCCCAGCGGCGCCGGCGTGCGGTCCACGTCCAGCACGCAGAGCTTGCCTTCCTCGATGAGCTCTTCTACCACTGCCGGGGCAATCACGCTGGGCCCAATGCCGCGTCGTGTCATGTACACAATGGTGCTCAGCGATGCCGTGCCATACAACCGGGGCGATTTCACCCCTGCCTCCAGCAGCAGCGCCTTCGCCGACTGATAGGGAAGGCTGACGGACGGATAGGTGATGATGGGGTATTTGCCCAGTTCCGACACCCGGACGCGCCGGCCATGCATCTTCAGGCCCGGGCTGGCGACCCAGGCCAGCGCATAGTCGCACAGGTGCAGGTCGCGTTCGCGTGGATCCTGTGTCGGGCCAACAATAAAGGCCAAGTCGATCTGATGCGATGCGAGCTGGTTGCGCAGCGCGTGCGTGGTGTCCACTTGCAGGTCTACGGTGAGCGCCGGGTACTTATGGTGCAACGCGTCGATAAAATGCGGCAGCCAGGTATGCACCAGCGTTTCTGAGCTGCCCAGCCGCAGGGTGCCGCGCACTGTGTCGCGCGTTTGTGCCACTTTCAGCATTTCATTGCGCAGCTCCAGCATGCGCTGGGCATGCGACAACAGTTCCTGGCCCTTTTCAGTGAGCTTTATCCCACGCGCACTGCGTTCAAACAGGCGCACCCCCATTTCGGTTTCGAGCCCCGCGATGCGCTGTGAGATCGTAGGCTGCGTCGTATGCAGCTTCTCGGCGGCGGCACGGAAGCTACCTAATTCCGCAACCCATACAAAGGCGTATATCTGTTTGAAATCCATGTGGCCTTGGCGCCTCATGGGCGCCTGATCATCGCCAGCCAGTGCCGACGGTACAGCGATGGTAGCGCCCCCGGCCTTGGGCCGCCAGCCGGGCAGGCGGCAAATGTGTGATCGCGGGCTGGCGATCACGCTGCGATCGTGCATCGGATGATCGCAGGCGCCGCGCGCCTCACGCGTGCCGCAGATGTTCTCGAGCCCGTCCCGCAGCGCCGCCCTGCGCTTGCGCGGCGGCTTGCAGTCGCGCCAGACAGGCGCGCGCGGCGCCTTCCTTGATGTGCCCGAAGCCGCGCACACCCTGGGGCAGCGATGCCAGATCCAGCGCCTCGGCATAGCTGGCCTGATTCAGGTTGGCAAGCGTGGCTTGCATGGCGGCCTGGTAGTCCCGGATCAACTGCCGTTCCAGTCGCCGTTCGTCGGTATGGCCGAAGGGATCAAACCACGTGCCGCGCAGCGCTTTGCAGCGCGCCAACAGGCGGAATACCGCTTCCGTAGCCGGGCCTAGGGTGATCTTGCGCGGGTGCCCGGTGTGTGGGTCGCGGCGGGCCAGCAGCGGCGGCGCCAGGTGAAAGCGCAAGGTGTAGTCGCCCTCGAAAGCTTCGGCCAGTGCACGGCGAAAGCTGCCATCGGTATAGAGCCTGGCGACTTCGTATTCATCTTTGTACGCCATCAGTTTGTACAGCGAGTGCGCAACGGCCAGCGCCAGACGGGGGCGTGCGCCAGGGTATATCGACTGTTCGGCACGCTGGGCCTGGTCGACAAACGCCGTGTATGCATGCGCATAGGCGGCATTCTGGTACGCGGTCAATGCTTGGGCATAGCGGCTAGTAACCGTCGCAAGCGATTCGGGCCGATGCACGACGATGGTTTGCTCGCGCACTGGCGCCGCTTGGCCCAACGCATCGGGCCGTGCTGCCGCCAGGCGTCCCAACTCGAACGCTTTCAGGTTGGCGTCGACCGCCGTGCCATTGAGGGTAATCGCCCGCCTCAGCGCGGCGCGGCCAACGGGCAGCGCACCGCGCTGCCAGGCGTGGCCCAGCATCATCATATTGGCCAGAATGGCGTCGCCCAGCAAGTGGGTGGCGAGCGTATGTGCGTCGAGCAAGGCATCGTCGCCGCATCCCGTAACCGCGCGCAAGGTATCGATCAATCCTTGCGGGCTTTGCGGCGCCTGAGGGTCATGCAGAAACTCGGCGGTGGGGGCCAGCCAAGTGTTGAGCGCCACTTGGGTACCGGAAGGCCTGAGCGCCCGTAGTGCGTCAGGCCGGCAGGCGGCGACGGGGTCGCACAATATGGCCACATCTGCCTGGCCGGCACCGATGCGTACCGCCCCAGGTGCGCGCGCGCCAGTGCCGATGCGCACATGGCTAATGACGGTGCCGCCTTTTTGCGCCAGCCCTGTGATATCGAGCAACGATACGGCGCAACCTTCCAGGTGTGCTGCCATGGCCAGGATTGCACTGATCGTGGTGACGCCTGTGCCGCCTATGCCCGCGATCAGTACATTGCAGACGCGATCGCGGGCATGCCGCGCCGGCTCGGGCAGCGCGTGTGCCCAGGCCTGCAGCTGCGTCATATCGGTTTCGAGATCGCGTGCGGTATGGCGCGGCGTGCCGCCGATCACGGACACGAAGCTGGGACAGAAACCCTTCACACAGGAGTAGTCTTTATTGCAGCTGGATTGGTCGATGGCGCGCTTGCGGCCGAAAGGTGTTTCGACCGGCACCAGCGACAGGCAGTTCGATTGCGTGCCGCAGTCGCCGCAGCCTTCGCACACCGCCGTGTTGATGAACAGCCGCCGCGGGGGTTCGGCCATTGTTTTCTTCTTGCGGCGCCGTCTTTTCTCGGCCGCACAGACTTGGTCATGGATGAGAATGGTCACCCCATCTTCCTCGCGCAGCGCCCGCTGCAACTCGTCCAGTGCTTCGCGCGGATGCACGGTGACGCCGGCTGGTAGCGCCATGTGGCGATAGCGCGCTGTATCGTCGGTGGTGATCACGACGCGCTTCACGCCTTCGCCGAGAAGTTGTTGGCAGATGCCGGGCACCGAGATGGGGCCATCGACCGGTTGGCCGCCTGTCATTGCCACCGCATCATTGAAGAGTATCTTATAAGTGATGCGGGCTCGGGCCGCGACGGCCTGGCGGATTGCCAGGTAGCCGGAATGAAAATAGGTTCCTTCGCCCATATTCTGGAATACGTGCGGCATGCGGGTATAGCCCGAAAGCCCGATCCAGTCCGCGCCCTCGCCGCCCATCTGCGTCAGGCCGGCGGTATTGCGATCCATCCAGGTGGCCATGTAATGGCAACCCACGCCGGCGAGCGCCTGGCTGCCTTCGGGCACCCGTGTGGAGGTGCTGTGCGGACAGCCGGAACAGAAATAGGGGCGGCGCGTCAGGTTTGCACCAGCCAAGGCGAGCGCGGAGGGTGTGTCGCGCGGCTCGGCGGCAGGCGTAGCGCGAACTGGCTTCAGGCCTACGGGCATGGGGCGTTGGCGGCCCGCCCACTCTGTCTTCATCGCTGCCGGCATCATGTCAGCGACAGGCTGCAGCGCAGCCAGGGCAGCGGTCATGGCCGGATCAACACTGGCCAGCCAGCGTGCCAAGGCATCGCCCACCAGGTCTGGGTTCAGTTGCCCCGTGCGCGGCAGCAGCGGCGCGCGCTCCAGTCCGTATTCGCCGCAAACGGTGGGGCGGTGCGTGGTGTTGTACAGGATGTCCTTGATCTGGCTTTCGATCACCGTCCCTTTTTCTTCAACGACGAGGATGTGTTTCAAGTCCTGTGCAAAGGCCAGCAGGCCTTCTTGTTCCAGCGGCCAACTCAAGCCTACTTTGTAGTGGCGCAGCGTGGGTAGGGCGACGTCAGGGTGGCGCGCCCGCCATGTGTCCAGCGCGTCCTCGACGTCAAGAAAGGCCTTGCCGGTGGACACAATCCCCAGCGTCGCGTGTGGCGCCGGCCGCGCCAAGCGATCCAGGCTGTGGTGGCGCGCAAATGTGTGCACTGCCTCGATGCGCCGCGCCATGCGCAGTTCAATTTCCGGTGTCAGGAACTCGCGGGCGCTGTAGGGGGTGGCCCCGCGATAGGGGTCGTCCCCGGGGACGCTGAAGTCAGGGATTGGCCGCAGTTCAAAGGCACGTCCGCTTTCCACGGTTTCGGTGATGGCTTTGAAGGCAACCCAGGCGCCGCTGTAGCGAGACAGCGCCCAGCCCCAGCGGCCGAACAGCTCGTATTCTTCAACCGATGCGGGGTTGACGATAGGGATGCGCCAACCGATCAGTGACGCTTCACTGGCATGCGGGATGGAGGATGAGGCCGCCGTATGATCATCGCCGACCACCATCAGAACGCCGCCTTGCGCGGACGCCCCGGCAGCATTGCCGTGGTGGACTGCGTCGCCCGAGCGGTCCAGGCCAGGCCCCTTGCCGTACCAGAGCGCAAAGACGCCATCGACACTGCGCTGTGTGTGCGTGCCGGCCTGCTGCGTGCCCATGACCATGGTAGCGCCCAGATCTTCGTTGATCGCAGGCAAGAAGCGGATATCGTGCGCTTGCAGCAGATGCTGCGCGTGCCACATCGCTAAGTCCACTCCGCCCAGCGGAGAACCGCGATAGCCGGTGATGAAACCAGCAGTATTCAACCCGGCGGCGCGATCCGCCTCGCGCTGGGTCAGCAGCATGCGCACCAGCGCTTGTATGCCGGTCAGGAAGATCCTGCCTTGGCGGGCCGTGAGGTTTTCCTGCAGAGTGTAGTCCGCGGGCAGCCGTTCAGCTTCCACCGAATGGGGGATGAGCGCCGGCCGCTGATCTGCCTGCTTTTGTGTCAGGATCATAGCTGCCTCCATGCTTCACTTCCATGATAGACAGCCGCAACTCATGTTTTGTTGCTTTTGGCAGGCGTAGAATCCCTAGTTAACGAAAAGGATATTTCGTCAGGAGACAAGCCATGGATAGAACAGATATAAAAATCCTGGAATATCTGCAACAAGATGGGCGCGCATCGGCGCAGCAGGTATCAGAGCAGGTCGGGCTCTCCACCGCGCCGGTGTGGCGGCGCATCAAGGCATTGGAATCGGCCGGCGTAATACAGGGCTACTACGCCCACGTCGACCGTCGCAAGGCTGGCCTGCGCGGCTGTATGTTCACGCAGATCAGCCTCGAGCGGCATTCGTCCGAAGTAGTCGAGAATTTCGAGCGCACGGTGCGCGATGCGCCTGAAATTCTTGAATGCTACGCCGTCACAGGCGATGCGGATTACCTGCTGAAAGTTCTGGTACCCGATGCCGAAGCGTACGACCGCTTTCTGCATCGGTTCCTCTTCAACCTGCCGGGCGTGCGCCAGACGCGCACCATCGTCGCGCTACGCGAGATCAAGCACGAAGTTCGGCTTCCTTTCCCGGCCTGAACAACAGGTGTAAGCGTGTGACATATGCCGCCTGGGGGCGTTCTCGGCGCGGGGTCACGAAGCGGTCTATGTCTATTGCGAGGGCCGTGTGTCGCTGTATTGCGGCGGGCGCCAGTGGTACGATTATTGCGCGGGCAGTGCCGTGCGCGGCCCGCATGATCGCGAGGACTACTCATGCAACCAAAAGTATTGCGCCAGCACACGATGCTGGCAGGCGTGGTTATGGCGGGCCTGTTGGCTGCCTGCACCGCGCCCATCAAAGAAAAGCCCAAAGAAGAGCCACCGGCCAAGCCTACGTGCGAGGCAGTGGCGCCGGGCGACCCGGCCGTCGGCAACTGGCTCAGTGTACGCCGCGAGAAAGGCGTACGCGGTGAGCTGCGCACCTTGTTTACCCTAAACGCCGACGGCACCATGGCCTACACCGAGCAAATCAAACGCAGCAACAACCCCTCGCACGGCTTGGCCGAAACAGGGTGCTGGCGGCATGATGCCAACACGATCGTGCTGCGCACACTCGAGTCTAATGGCGCGGCGGTAGACCTCAACGACCCAATTTATACCAATCGATACGTCCTGGTGTCAGCCACATCAGAAAAGCTAGAGCTGCGTGCCAGCGACGGTGTCAGGATTATGGCGCGCAAAATGTCGTCGGGCTATCGCCTGCCATTTTGAGCGCATTCGCGAGCAGCGTGATCATACAAGGTGGGCGTTTCGCGCCCACCCCTAAAGGCGTCAGGCTTTCGCCAGGCGCTCCAGCACGCGTTCGCGGCCCAGCAGGCTCAGCACGGCCCCAATGGCCGGTGTTTGTTTGCGGCCCGTGGCCAGTACACGGAGCGGGATCGCCAGTTTGGGCATCTTTACGCCGTGATCGGCCAGCATTTGTTTGATCAGGGCGTCGAGCGCGGGCGCGGACCAATCCGGCAGGGCTTGCGCCCGTTGGCTGAAGTCGGCCAGCAGCACGTGCGCGGCATCATCCAGGGTTTCTGCCCGCAGCGCCTCGTCGGCTGGCTCATACGGGCCACAGAAGAGCATGGCGCCCTCGGCAAGTTGGTTAAGTGTTTCGGCGCGGTCTTTCAGCAGCGCCATGACAGCCGGCAAGTCTGCTGCGTCGGGGTCGCCGCCCAGCGTGCGGATGCGGGGCGCCACGCGAGCTGCCAAGTCATTGTCGCTGCTGTGCTTGATATAGTGGGCATTGACCCAATTGAGTTTTTTCGGATCCCACTGCGCCGCCGATTTTGTGAGGTTGCGCGTATCGAACCATTGCACCAACTGCTCGCGCGTGAACAATTCGTCGTTGCCGTGGCTCCACCCCAGGCGGGCCAGGTAGTTGATCATGGCCTCGGGTAGATAGCCCTCGGTGTCATATTCCATCACGCTTACCGCGCCATGGCGCTTTGACAGCTTCTCGCCATCGGGGCCCAGGATCATGGGCAGATGGCCGTATTCGGGCAGTTCGGCGCCCAGGGCGCGCAGGATATTGATTTGCCGGGGAGTGTTGTTGACGTGGTCGTCACCGCGCAGCACATGGGTGATGCGCATATCCCAGTCGTCGACCACCACACAGAAGTTGTAGGTAGGGGTGCCGTCGGGGCGCGCAATAATCAGGTCATCGAGTTCGCTGTTATCAAAACTGATGGGGCCCTTGATCATGTCGTTCCATGATGCGACGCCATCTTGCGGGTTGCGGAAACGCACCACAGGTTGGCGACCTTCGGGCACGGGGGGCAGCGTTTTGCCGGGTTCGGGCCGCCAGGTGCCGTCGTAGCGTGGTTTCAGGCCAGCCGCGCGCGCCTTCTCGCGCATGGCGTCTACTTCTTCGGGAGAGCTGTAGCAGTGGTAGGCGGTGCCGTCCCGCAACATGCCAGCAATCACCTCGCGGTAGCGGTCCATCCGCTGCATCTGGTAAAACGGGCCTTCATCGGGCTGCATGCCCAGCCATTGCATGCCATCGAGTATGGCCTGGACGGCTTCGGGCGTGGAGCGCGCCAGATCGGTGTCTTCGATGCGCAGCACGAAGGTGCCCTTGTGGTGGCGGGCAAACGCCCACGAAAACAGCGCCGTGCGGGCGCCGCCAAGGTGCAGGTAGCCGGTGGGCGACGGCGCGAAGCGCGTGCGGACCGGTGAATGTGTCGACGTAGTCATAATTACTTGTATGGCTTAAGCAAGGCTATATTTTAGAGTACGCATAAATTCCCACAGGAGGCGGCTTCATGTTGCATCATCGCTTGGCCGCATTGTTCGAGCCGCGCAATATTCTTGTCGTGTCAGACAGCCCGCTGCCATTGCAGGGCGCAATGCCTCGGTGGCTAACGGGCGCCTGCGCACAGGTCGACGTACGTCAGGGCAGGCCCATTGTATTGCCTGGCAGCGTGCCGGGTCTGCCGTCGGGGCAGCGCCTGGATCAGGCATTGGTCTGCGTGCCGCCTGCGCGCCTGCCCGAGGTGCTCGAGGCGCTCAAGCCGTTGCGCCCGCGCGCGGTTACCCTGCTGCTGCACAGCGAGCCGTCGCGCGATCCCATCGAAGACATGGTTTACTGCCGTTCCTGGGCCGCGCTGAATGACGCGGTGGTGCTGGGGCCGCGCAGCTTCGGCCTGCAGCGTCCGCACCGAGGCGTGAACCTCAGTCAGGATCCGGATACCGCGCGGGCCGGCAAGGTGGCGCTGGTGGTGCAGTCGCGCTCTATCGCCACTGCCGTGCTCGATTGGGCAGATGACATCAGTCTGGGCTTCTCCGCTGTCATCTCGCTGGGCGATGAAGCGGCGCTCGACGTGGCCGAGGTGGTGGAATATTTATCCATGGACGCCCGCACAGACAGCATTGCACTGTATCTGGAAGAGGCATCGTCGTCGCGTCGTTTCAGCAGCGCGCTGCGGGCGGCCGCCAGCGTCAAGCCGGTTGTCGTGCTCAAGGTGGGGCGTGCCAGCATAAACGGCGCCGAAGATGCCGTGTTCAACGCGCTGCTGCGGCGTGCGGGTGCGGTGCGCATCCGTTATTTTATCCAGCTGTTTTCGGCACTCAAGGTTCTGGTGCATACACGCCGGCCGCGCGGGCACAATATCGCGCTGTTCTCCAACGGCGGGGGGCCGTCTCAACTTGCGCTCGATGTCATGGACGAGAGTGGTCCGGTGGTGGCCGCTGAGCTTGCCGGCGCAACAGTCAAGGCACTGGGCGGCATGCTCGAGGTGGGTGCGCGTGTCAGCAACCCGGTCGTCACGTATTCCCGTCTTACGCCGGAAAGTGTGCAGAAAGTCATGGATACGCTGATCGCCGATAACGGCGTGGATGGCATCCTGGTGCTGCTTGCGCCCGACCCGCTGTCCGATCTGGAGGCAGTTGCCAGGCAATTGGCCGCTATGGCGCCCAGCGCGCGTAAACCCATCATTACCTGTTTCATGGGCGACGCGGCGATGCGCCCATTGCGGCATATTCTCGATGCAGCCGGCACGCCGGCCTTCCGCACACCCGAAGCGGCCGCCAATGCCTTCGGCATACTGGGTGCGTACCACTACAACCAGACTCTGGCGCAGCAGACACTGCCGCCTGAGCCGCTGGGCCAGCAGCCTCGTCTCGAAGAAGCACGGCTTCTAGTGCGTATTGCCCAGCAGGAAGGCAGGCCGGCGCTTCTCGACGCCGCTTGCGCACAATTGCTCGAATGCTTTCATGTGCCGTTGCGCTTCATGCCGTCCGATCAGGCACGCGCCGCGAGTGTGGATGAAGACGACCTTCCCATGGCCATCCGCGTTCGTTGGGATGAGAAGTTCGGCCCATACATTACCTTCGGCTCGGGCGGGCAGGATGCCCTCATCTCGGTGGCCAACGAATCGCTGGAACTGCCGCCGCTCAACCGTTACCTGGCGCGCCAGTTGATTGAGCGCAGTACGCTGTGGCGGCGCGTGCTGTCGCGCAGCATGGTGCCGGCTGTGCTTGAACAACTGATCGAATCGCTGGAGCGCATCTCCAGGCTGGTGAGTGAACTGCCCAACGTGGTGGGCCTAACCATCGACCCCTTGCTCGCTGCGGGTTCGCAGTTGGTGGCGCTGGGCATGCGGATCGAGTTGTCCGCATCGCCCGTCAAGGTCCTGCCGGAGCAGTCAGGCTATCGCCACATGGCGATACATCCATATCCGCATCGGTTGGTGCAGGCCAAGGTGTTCGACGACGGGCAGCCCTGGATGTTGCGCCCCATTCGGCCTGAAGACGCGCAGCCGCTGCAGGAGTTCGTACGCGGGCTGTCGGATCAATCCCGCTACATGCGCTTTGTGTCCATGCTGCGCGAGCTCACGCCCCGCATGCTGGCGCGCTATACGCGCATCGATTACGACCGCGAGCTCGCGCTGGTGGCCACTGTGCTCACGCCGAACCCCGAGCATCGCGGTCATCCGCGCGAACAGATAATTGGCTTTGCCCATTATCTGCGCAACGCGGACGGCCGTGGCGCCGAGTACGCACTGGTAATTGCCGATGCGTGGCAGCGTCGCAGACTGGGTTCCCAACTGATGGGGGCGCTGATCGATGCGGCCAAGGAGCAGCGGCTGACATACATAGATGGCTTGGTGCTGGCCACCAATCGGCCCATGCTTGCGCTGATGACGCATCTGGGTTTCAGGAACGACGTCGATGAGGAAGACCCGACCATGCGCCGGGTCTGGCTGGACCTGGGCGAAACGCAGCGCACCTAGGCGCCTCGCTTGTTCATGTTCAGGGCCAGAATCGATCTTTTCTGAAACACGGCGTATCGAGGCGCCGCGCATTTTAAGCAGACGCGGCGCGGCTCGGGGCAGCCCGTGCTCTCTTTAGGCAAGCGCCTTGCGCAAGTAGGCGGCGATATCGTTGACCTCGTCCAGGCACAGCGAATGCGGCATGGGGTAGGTGTGCCACTGCACCGGGTAGCCCAGGCTTACCAACTGCTCGTGTGAGGCTTGCGCGCGCGACAGTACGATGACTGGGTCCATGGTGCCGTGCGCCATGTAGATGGGGGTGTCCCGGTTGGCCGGGCTGCCTTCCTGGGCGATGGTGTGCGCCAGGGGCAGAAAGCCCGACAGGCACATCATGCCCGCCAGTTTTTCTGGTTGACGCAGCCCCGTCTGCAGCGTCATGGCGCCCCCTTGCGAGAAACCAGCCAGCACGATGCGGCTGGTAGGGATGCCGCGCTCGTTCTCGCGCTTGATCAGGGCTTCCACGGCCAACTGCGAGGCGCGCAAGCCAGCGTCGTCTTCGCGGCGCACCGGGCCGGGCATGAATATATCGAACCAGGCGCGCATCGCCATGCCTTGGTTGATGGTGACAGGCCGCACCGGCGCGTGGGGAAATACAAAGCGGATCGCGGGCATGTCGCCCAGCTTGAGCTCGGGGATAATAGGCGCGAAGTCATTGCCGTCGGCACCCAGGCCATGCATCCATATCACTGCGCGCTGCGGATTGGGGCCGGTTTCGATTTCTATACAGTCGAGCAGGGGTGTCGTGCTCATTGGTGCTCCGTGGGTTGAAGGCGGGCCGCGTACGGCCACAGGGGCGGGCGGCTCAGGCCTGCTCCGCCAGTGTCTTGAGGGCCTGGAAGAGCGCCCGGTAATGCTTGCGCTGGGGCTCCTGCCCCGGCTGCAGGCGCTCATTGCCTTGCGCTTCTTTGCGGCCGGCGCGAATCAGCGTGCGCAGCTGTTGCGGGTCTGCCTGGGGGTGTTCGTTCAGCAGTTCGGTGAGGGCATCGTCGTCGCGCAGCAGTAGGTCGCGCAGCGCCTCGAGGCGGTGCATTTCGCGGGTTTGCTCGCGCGAGCCATTTTTCCAGATGTCAAGTTGGGTACGGATCGTGTCGGCGTCGGCGTCACGCATCAGCTTGCCCACATAGTGCACTTGGCGTCGCCGGCCCTCCCGCGCTGTGGTACGCTGGGCCAGCATGATGGCGTCGTAAAGCTTTTCGGAAAGTGGCAGCTGCTTGAGCTGCGCCACGGGCAGGTCGACAAGCTCTTTGCCCAGCTCGTGCAAGGCAAGCATGTCGCGCTTGACCTTCGATTTGCTTGGGCGGTCGTAGCCGTGCTCGTCGAATTCGCCGCGCTGGCGCGGCTTGACGCGCTGGTCGGCGGCCTCGTCAGGAGAGCCGGTGTCCGGGGTGCCATCTTCCGGGAAAATATCAGACATGATGAACATAAAATTAGTGCCTAATTGGCTATGATACCCGTCTAACCCTGAAGAGCATCATGAGCGACAACTCCACCTCCTCCCTGCCCATTGCCCAAAACCAGGCCTTGTTCCGCCAACTCGTGGCCGATGCCTTGGCCCATGCGCGTACGCTGGGCGCCTCCGACGCCGCCGCCGAGGTCTCCGAGAGCCGCGGCCTGTCGGTTTCCGTGCGCAAGGCCGATATTGAAACGGTCGAGCAAACGCGCGACCGCTCGCTCGACCTCACCGTCTTTGCCGGCACGCGCCGTGGCTCGGCATCCACGTCCGATTTCTCCGCCCAAGCCATACGCGAAACCGTCGAAGCTGCCTGGCATATTGCCCGTTACACCGCTGAAGACCCCGCCGCCGGCCTGCCCGAGGCTGCCGATCTGGCCACCGACATCCTCGAGCTCGACTTGCACCACCCCTGGTCCATCACGGCTGAAGAAGCGGCCGCGCTGGCGATCCGGGGCGAGCAGGCTGCTGCGCGGGTCAGTCCACTGATCACCAACACCGATGGCGCCTCTGTCGATACCTACGAAGGCCATTTCGTGCTGGGCAACACCCGCGGCTTCATGGGTGGGTATCCATACTCGCGCCATTCGTTGTCGGTGGCGCCCATTGCCGGGCGCGGCGCCGGCATGCAGCGCGATTACTGGTACACCGCCGCGCGCAATGCCAACGACCTCGCCACGCCTGAGGCGGTCGGCGAATACGCCGCCCAGCGCACGTTGTCGCGTCTGTCCGCACGCCGGCTCAAGACAGGGCGCTATCCGGTGTTGTACGAAGCCCCGCTGGCCATCGGCCTGATGGGCGCCCTGGTACAGGCATGCAGCGGCGGCGCGCTGTACCGCAAGGCCAGCTTTTTGGTGGATGCCTTGGGCAAGCCCGTCTTGGCCGATCACCTCGACGTCAGCGAAGACCCGCTCGTACGCGGCGCCATGGGCAGCTCGTCGTTCGACAGTGAAGGGGTGCGCACCCAGGCGCGCGAGGTTGTTGCCGGTGGTGTGCTGCAAGGCTACTTCCTGTCTACCTATACCGCGCGCAAGCTGGGCCTGCACACCACGGGGAACGCGGGGGGCTCGCACAACCTGCGCTTGGCCTCGCGCCTTACCCGGCCCGACGACGACCTGCCAGCCATGCTGCGCAAGCTGGGCACGGGCCTCCTGGTCACTGAGCTCATCGGCCAGGGCGTCAACTACGTAACCGGCGACTATTCCCGGGGCGCGTTTGGCTATTGGGTCGAAGGCGGCGAAATTCAGCACGCCGTGCAAGAGTTCACCATAGCCGGCAACCTCGCCGATATGTTCCGCCAGATTGTCGCGGTGGGCGCCGATAGCATCACACGCGGCGCCAAGACGACCGGCTCGGTGCTGATAGAGCAGATGTCGGTGGCTGGGCAGCAGTAATTACAGTAACCGCCTGTGGCGGCGGCGTCGCGCTTGGCGCGCCCGCCGTTTGCTCGCGCCTGTCGCCTGTACTCGCCTACGCCGATGAGGCGGGATGCCGTCATCAACGTCCCGGCGTAAGCGGCACAACGGCAAGAAGCGCAACGGTAAGCGGCAGGCAGGCTCAGTCTGGCGGCATGTCGCCCGCACTTCTTGGTAATGAGTTGTTGCAAATCCGTTACAAAAGCCGCTGCGTCGGTGTAATATCGCCCGGTGGCCAGAAAGCATACTTTCAACACGCTTTCAATACGCCAGATCATTCGAATTCCCAAAGGACAAAGGAGAACGTTCAATGCAGCGTCGTTCATTTCTAAAGAAGGCCGGCCTGGGCGCCGTCGCCGGCGCGGCCGTCGCGGCCCCCGCATTTGCCCAGAGCACTCCCAAGGTCAGCTGGAAGATGACATCCACATACGGCCCGTCGCTTCCGCCGCTGTTTTCCACGGCGCAAATGTTCTGCAAGATGGTCGAAGAGGCCTCCGACGGCAACTTCTCCATCCGTCTGTATCCAGCGGGCGAAATTGTGCCGGGCTTCGGTGTCATGGACGCCGTCGGCAACCGCACGGTCGAGTGCGGCCAGACCGCCTCCTACTACTTCTACGGCAAGGATCCATCCTTCTGCTTCGATACCGCCGTGCCCTTTGGCCTGAACGCGCGCCAAATGAACGCCTGGATGTACGAAGGCGATGGCATGAAATTGATGCGCGAACTCTTCGCGCCGCGCCACATCATCAACTTCCCGCTGGGCAACACCGGTACGCAGATGGGTGGCTGGTATCGCAAAGAGATCAAAACCGTGGCCGACCTGCAGGGCCTGAAGATGCGCACTGCTGGCTTTGCCGGCGAAGTGCTGTCGCGCATGGGCGTGGTGCCGCAGCAGGTGCCGCCCGGCGATATCTACCCTTCGCTCGAAAAGGGCACGCTGGATGCCGTCGAATTTGTCGGCCCTGTTGATGACGAAAAACTGGGCTTCCAGAAGGTCGCCAAGTACTACTATTACCCAGGCTGGTGGGAAGGCGGTGCCCAGGTGTCGTTGTATGTCAACGACGCCGCCTACAACGAACTGCCGAAGGCTTACCAGTCGCTGATCGACATGGCTTCGCGTGCCGCCGGTTCGCGCATGGTGGCCAATTACGACGCCAACAACCCGGCCGCCCTGCGCCGTCTTATCGCCAGCGGCGCCGTGCTCAAGGCCTTTCCTCGCGACGTAATGGACGCCTCGTTCAAGGCCTCGCAGGAAGTCTATAAAGAGTTCTCCGACAAAGACCCCATGTTCAAGAAGATTTACGACAACTACATGGGCTTCCGCGATAGCGTGGTGCCCTGGTTCCGTGTGGCCGAAGGCTCCTACGACAACTACTTGGGCATTGCCTTGGCCGGCCAGAAGAAATAGGCCGGCCCTGGTCACAGGCTACGCCCAGCCGGGTAATACCCGGTGCGCCTGGCCCCGATCCGGCAAACGCGCTCTTTCAGAGCGCGTTTTTTTTACAGGAGCGGCGCGCCACCGCCACCGCCACCGCCACCGCCACCGCCACCGCCACCGCCAGCGCGCAAGGGGCAGAATGGCCTGCCGGTTGTGGACAACTTTTCGAAGTGTGCTATTATGTTGGACTTTTCTGGCCGTTTGTACGGGCAAACAACAATGCCTTGACAGCGCAGTAGCGGCAGAAAATTTCCTAAAATTTTAAGGACCTATCATGAAGACCTTTGTGGCAAAGCCGCATGAAGTCAAGCGTGACTGGTACGTGATTGACGCCAAGGGCAAAGTCCTCGGTCGTGTGGCCAGCGAAGTCGCACGCCGTCTGCGCGGCAAACACAAGCCCGAATTCACGCCCCACGTTGACACCGGCGACTATATCGTCATCATCAACGCGGCTGACATCGTCGTTACCGGCAACAAATCGGAAGACAAGAAGTACTACCGTCACTCCACGTATCCGGGCGGTATCACCGAAACCAACTTCCGCAAGATGCAAGAGCGCTTCCCCGGCCGCGCACTCCAGAAAGCCGTCAAGGGCATGCTCCCCAAGGGCCCCCTTGGCTACGCCATGGCCAAGAAGCTCAAGGTTTACGCCGGCGCAGAGCATCCGCACTCGGCACAGCAGCCCAAGCCGCTGGATTTCTAAGGATAGGTCATGATCGGTAACTGGAACTATGGCACTGGCCGCCGCAAGACGTCGGTCGCCCGCGTATTCCTGAAAAAAGGCACGGGCAAGATCATCATCAACGGCAAGCCGGTAGATGAATACTTTGCGCGCGAAACCGGCCGCATGGTCGTTCGTCAGCCGCTCGCACTCACCAACAACCTCGAGTCGTTCGATTTTCACATCAACGTCAACGGTGGTGGCGAGAGCGGTCAGGCTGGTGCGGTGCGTCACGGCATCACGCGCGCCCTGATCGACTACGACGAAACGCTCAAGTCGTCGCTCAAGCAGGCTGGCTTCGTCACGCGCGACGCCCGCGAAGTCGAACGTAAAAAGGTCGGCTTCCACAAGGCACGCCGCCGCAAGCAATTCAGCAAGCGCTAATTGCGTCGCAAGGCCCAAGGGCCTTATGCAGTACACAACCCCCGGCGCGCCCGGGGGTTTTGCTTTGGGTTTCTGGGCGCTGGTCCCGGATTCCTGTATGCGGCATCCGCAATTGTTTGCATTTTTGCTTCAAAAGCGTATCGCTGCGGCACCAGGGGGCTGGTGCACTTACGCAGTGGCTGCCAGCTATTGCATAATGCATGTACACACTTTTTTTTCGATAAACGGGAACAGCTATGACTTCAGCGGCAACTCAGCGCATCAAGGTAGGGATCGTGGGCGGCACCGGGTATACCGGCGTCGAGCTGCTGCGATTACTGTCCCAGCACCCCAATGTCGAGTTGGTAGCCATTACCTCGCGCAAAGAAGACGGCATGCCGGTGGCCGATATGTTCCCCAACCTGCGTGGCCGGGTGAGCATTGCGTTCAGCACACCCGAAAACGCGCCGCTGGAAGCCTGTGATGTCGTGTTTTTTGCCACCCCGCACGGTGTGGCCATGGCGCAAGCCGAATCCTTGCTGGCCAAGGGTGTACGCATCATCGACCTGGCGGCCGATTTTCGCCTTCAGGATACCGCCACGTTCGAGCGCTGGTACAAAATGCCGCATACCTGCCCCGAGATTCTGCGCGAATCCGTCTATGGGTTGGTCGAGCTCAATCGTGCGCGCATTGCAAACGCGCGGGTTATCGGCAACCCCGGGTGTTACCCCACGACGGTACTGCTGGGCCTGGCGCCGTTGTTCGGCGCGGGCCGCAAATTGGTGGACGCCTCCCGCATCATCGCCGACTGCAAGTCTGGTGTGTCGGGTGCGGGCCGCAAGGCGGAAGTCAGCACGCTGTTTTCCGAAGCCAGCGACAATTTCAAGGCGTACGGTGTCGCGGCCGGTCATCGCCATCATCCTGAAATCGTAGAGCAACTGCGCGAAATGGCGGGCGAAACGGTCGATCTTACTTTTGTACCCCATCTGGTACCGATGATTCGCGGCATGTTCTCGACCCTGTATGTTGATATCCTTCCCGAAGCAATGGATACCGATTTCCAGGCGTTGTACGAAGCGCGCTATGCCGATGAGCCCTTTGTAGATGTGATGCCAAAGGGCAGCATGCCCGAAACGCGTTCGGTGCGTGCCTCGAACCAGCTTCGCATCGCGGTTCATCGCCCCAACAACGGCAATCAGCTCATCATCCTGGTCATACAAGACAACCTGGTAAAGGGCGCGTCAGGCCAGGCAGTGCAGAACATGAACCTCATGTTCGGCTTGCCCGAAGACGCCGGCTTGGGCCACGTGGCCGTGTTGCCCTGACGCGACCTCGTGGTGCCCGTAACGCACTGTAGCGGGCGCCGTAGCGGGGCGGGAACTGTTCGGTGCCTGGAGGGTCTCTGTCACCATGGCAAACAACACACCCGAAGTCCCGCACGGGGCGCAGCGAAGCGTCACTGATCATGCCTCGCCGGCCGGGGCGCAGCGCACATCGCCCGCATATGCTAAGGGGGCATCGACGGCCGGCGCAGCAGGGTCGGGCCCGCAGGATTCATCCGCATCGGGCAGTGATGTCGCCCGCGCATCGCGTCCACACCGTGGTTGGCTGGTCGTGGCATTGTGTGTGGGCTTGGTCGTAGGCGGGTTGGCGGGGCGTTACGCCTTCGAAGCGCAGGCCACACGCGATTATGATGCCCTCAAGCAGCGACTGGAGGGCGAGCTGCTGGCGGTGCGCGCGCAATTGGTCGAGTCTCAGGCGAAGGCGGACGCGCTCTCGGGCAGCCTGCTGGTCGAAGAAAGCACGCGCAAGGGCTTGGCGGCCTCGCTCGAAGCCTCACAGGCCGAGCTTGGCCGCACTCGCGAACAGCTGGCATTTTTCAACCAGCTTTTCCCACCAGGGCCCAAAGGGGCGATCAGTGTGCGCGCATTTGATGCCGAATTGCGGGGCAACACCCTGCATTACCGAGCGCTATTCATGCGTAATGCCTCTGGTGGAGAGCCCTTCGAGGGCCGCCTGCAGTTCGTCGCCCAAGGGCGTCAGGACGGCAAGGCAGTGAAGCTTACATTGGCGCCGGCACGGGGCAGGGTGCCCGATCCCGATGCCGCAACAGGCTCAGACCCCGGGCTGGCGTCCGATCCCGCGTTGGACAAGATGAACGCTGGCGAACTCGACCTGCGCTTTGCCGAGTTCCAGCGAAGTATCGGCCTGTTGAATGTGCCCGATGGCTTTGTGCCCGAGCGCCTGACCCTGGAGGTGCTGGAGGGCGATGCGGTGCGTGCCCGGCGCACCATCAATATTAGTGCCGGCGATTGAGCTGCAGTGGTATAGTAGGTTTATGAAAGAATGCGCCGCCAGGCTTGGCGGCCCCGGAGTCCATGTCAATGAATACATTAGTACAAGCCACCGATCTGCAGGCGCCGCCGTCGCCGCTGATCTTCACCGATGCGGCGGCCTCGAAGGTAAAAGAACTTCTTGCCGAAGAGGGCAACCCCGAACTCAAGCTGCGCGTGTTTGTGCAGGGTGGGGGCTGTTCTGGTTTCCAGTACGGGTTCACCTTTGACGAAACCGTCAACGACGACGACACCACGATCGACAAAGAGGGGGTGCAACTGCTGGTTGACCCGATGAGTTTCCAATACCTGGTAGGCGCCGAGATCGACTATAAAGACGACCTCGATGGCGCCCAGTTCGTCATCCGCAATCCTAACGCCACGTCCACCTGCGGCTGCGGCTCGTCGTTCCAGCCGTAATGCTTACACCCCGGCCAGTCGCATGCGGCTGGCCGGGCCAATGCCCGCCATCATGGCGGGCGGCGCGGGTGATACCGCGCTAGGCGGGGTAGCGGCAACCCAGCAGGCTGGGGTGTCGTGCGCCCGTTACCTCGGGAAGCCCCGCCGCCAGATTTTGTTCGTGGGCCCATGCCAGCCACGCGAACGCCAGCGCCTCTACCTGCTGCACAGGTACGCCGGCATCCGAAGTTGGCGCCACCGCGCAACCCAACGCAGATTCAAGGGCGGCCACCAACACAGGGTTGCACGCGCCGCCGCCACATACCAGTACCTCAGACAGCCCCGGTGCTTGTGCCAGGATGGCACGCGCCGCGCTATGCGCCGTCAGTTGCACTAGCGTTGCCTGTATATCGGCAGCGGACAGCCCCTTGCCGCCCACATCGTACGCTGCAAGCCTATGATCCAACCAGGCAAGATTGAAGAGATCGCGCCCTGTGGATTTGGGCGGCGGAAGGCGAAACCATGGCTCGCTGTCGAGAAGATGCGCAAGCAGGGCGGTGTCTGCTGTGCCCGTGGCGGCCCATGCGCCGGACGCATCATAGGGCTGGCCGATATGTTGCTGTGCCCAAGCATCCAGCAGCACGTTGGCGGGGCCGGTGTCATAGCCACGCACGGGTACTGCCGAGTTAGCGGGCGCCAGCAGCGTCACATTGGCGATGCCGCCCAGATTGAGCACCGCGCGGGGCGCGGGGCCGGTAAATATCGCGCGATGAAAGGCGGGTACCAGCGGCGCCCCCTGGCCGCCCGCGGCGATATCGCGGGTGCGGAAATCGGCTATGACTGCAATGCCAGTGCGTTCGGCCAGCAACGCGGGTGCATTGATCTGTAGGGTATAGCCTTGGGCGGGATCGTGTCGCACTGTTTGGCCGTGAGCGCCGATGGCCTGTACTTCTGAGGACGCGAGCCCGGTTTCTTCGAGTAATTGCAGGCAGGCCCGCGCATAAAGCTCGGCCAGGGCATTGCCTGCTATCGCCGCGCGCGCGAGTTCGTTGTGGCCGGGGGCGTTGAGCGCCAGAAATGCCTGCCTCAGGGCGGGCGGCATGGGCAGCGCAACCGCCCCGAGCACCCGCGGATTGCTTGGCTCGGCAAAATCCGCCAGCACCGCATCGATGCCGTCGGTGCTGGTGCCCGACATTAAGCCAATATAGTGTGTGCCGGCCATGCTCGCTTAGCGGCTTGCCACGGTTTGCGCGCCTTCGACCGGGTCGCGCGAGACAATGTTGATATGGTCGCGGTACTGGGCGACGGTGGCGTTGAAGGCAAGCTGCTGGTCTTTGTCGAGCGGGCGGGAAACAGGCAGGTCGGCCGCCAGGGGGTCGACTGCCTTGTTGGCAATACGGAATTCGTAGTGCAGGTGCGGCCCGGTAGCCCAGCCGGTGGAGCCCACGTAACCGATCAGATCACCCTGGCTGACTTTGTCGCCCTTTTTGAGGCCCGCCGCGAAACGGCTTTGATGCGCATAGAGGGTGGTGTAGTTGCCGTAGTGCTTGAGAATGATGGTGTTGCCATAACCGCTTTGCTGGCCGATGAAGCTGACTTCGCCGTCGGCTGTGGCATGGATTGGCGTGCCAGAGGGCGCCGCGTAATCGACCCCATTGTGGGCGCGCCAGTTGCCGTGGACGGGGTGCCTGCGGTTTCCGAAGGTCGAGCTGACCCGTGAGAACTTGAGCGCGTTGCGAAGGAAAGCGCCCTTGAGGCTGCGGCCGCTGAAATCGTAGTATGCGCCCGAGCCGTCGCTGGGCTGGAACCACACTGCTGCGTAAAGGTCGTCTTTGTTCTGGAACTCGAGGGCCAGGATGCGCCCGCCGCCGATGTCTTCGCCGTTGTGAGTATGGTTCTCGTATACCACGCGGAAGCGGTCGCCCTGGCGCAGGTCGCGCAGGAAGTCGATCTTGCTGCTTAGGATGTCTGTCATTTGCATGGTGACATCGTCGGGGATGCCGGCCTGATCGGTGGCGCCGAACAACGAGCTGTTGATTTCGCCCTCGGCGACGCGGATGCCTGTGTCGGCGGCCTGGCTGTTTTCGTGGGCCTGGAAATCGCCTTTGCCATCGGGCCGTACCTCGAGCCAGCGGGCAACCATTTTGCCAGACTCGCGCGCGCTGGGGGTATGGTTGTAGCGCAGCCAGACCAGGTCGCCGTCGTTGTTGAGCGCGGCCTGGACGGTGCGGCCTGGGTAGAGCTTATAGATGCTGCGCGCCGATGTGTCGTGGGTGAGGAATTTTTGCAGCCCTGGCTCATTGATGCGCAGGCGTTGCAGCAGCGCGGCCAGGGTGTCCCCCCGGCGTATCTGGGTTTCGCTGATGAAGGGGGCGCTGGCGTGGGAGGGGGAAAGGGTGGTGATGGCGGGGAGGTCAAGCACCTGACGGGCCTGGAAAATGGCCGGCGGTTCAGGAGGCTTGACGACCGCCAGCGCGCCAGCGCCGGCGAACAGGCCCATGGCGACTAGCACCAGACCGTTGCGGAAAAAATGATGCTTGCGATGTTTGCGAAGCGTTGTGCGGTAAGACAAATCCGAGGGAGTGCCCGTATTCCCTTTTATGAACATAAAGACGAAAACCTGGTGTTGGCGCTGCGTGATTGTACGGATGGGGTAGGGCGGCTGAAAGGGCTGGCGTACCACTAAGGGGAAGACCCCGAGCCCATGTGTGAAAGCCTGGCGCTCTGATAAGATGGCGTTGCGGCCATGCTTGTAACAATTGACCCCCGTGCAGGGTTCGCGCTTGCACGCTATGCTAGCGCATTAAGCCTGATTTTTCGAGCATTTTTTCACAGTTTTTTCTTACAATTTCATGTCAACCGAAGCCCCGATTACCCCCGAAGTCCAGGAAGCCCTGCGTATCGTAAAGCGCGGCTGCGACGAGCTACTGGTCGAATCCGAGTTCGCGCGCAAATTGGCACGCAGCCAGGCCAGCGGCACGCCCTTGCGCATCAAGCTCGGGCTGGATCCAACGGCACCGGACATCCATATCGGGCATACGGTTGTCCTGAACAAAATGCGCCAATTGCAAGACCTTGGCCATAACGTCATTTTCTTGATCGGCGACTTCACCTCCATGATTGGCGATCCCAGCGGCCGCAACGCCACCCGCCCGCCGCTCACACCCGAACAAATACACGCCAACGCCAAAAC
This sequence comes from Pusillimonas sp. TS35, assembly GCF_009857885.1. Classification (GTDB taxonomy): domain Bacteria; phylum Pseudomonadota; class Gammaproteobacteria; order Burkholderiales; family Burkholderiaceae_B; genus Allopusillimonas; species Allopusillimonas lactea. The sequence continues at coordinate 284,469 of NZ_WWER01000006.1, forward strand.
CTACTATGCCCAGGCCAGCCTGGTGCTTGATCCGGCCCGCACCGAGATCCGCTACAACTCCGAATGGTGCGACAAACTCGGCGCCCGCGGCATGATTCAACTGGCGTCGCGCTATACCGTCGCGCGCATGATGGAACGCGACGACTTTACCAAGCGCTATAAAAACGGCATCCCCATCTCCGTGCACGAATTCCTTTACCCGCTCATGCAGGGTTACGATTCCGTCGCACTGAAGGCTGATCTGGAGTTGGGCGGCACCGACCAGAAGTTCAACTTGTTGGTTGGCCGCGAGCTGCAGAAAGAATACGGTCAGGAGCCGCAGTGCGTGCTGACCATGCCCCTGCTCGAGGGCACCGACGGCGTCGAGAAGATGTCCAAGTCGAAAGGCAATTACATTGGCATCACCGAAACGCCCGATTCCATGTTCGGCAAGCTGATGTCTATCTCCGACACGCTGATGTGGAAGTACTACGAGCTGCTTTCCTTCCGCACGCTGGACGATATCTCCCACTTGCGCCGGCAGGTAGAGGCAGGCCTGAATCCGCGCGAGGCCAAGGTGCAGCTCGCGCAGGAAATCGTTGCGCGTTTCCACGACCGCAAGGCCGCCGAGGCCGCGCTGGCGTCATTCGAAGCCCGCTTCCGCGACGGCGCCATCCCCGACGAGATGCCCGAGATCACGCTCTCCGGCGCACCCTTGGGTATCCTCAAGGTGCTGCGCGAGGCCGGTCTGGTCTCATCGGGCTCCGAGGCCCAGCGCAACGTCGAGCAAGGCGGCGTGCGGATTGACGGAGGCCGTGTCGAAGACAAATCGCTGCAATTGCAGGCCGGCACCTATGTCATGCAGGTCGGCAAGCGCAAATTCGCCAGGGTCACGGTAGCGCCCTAGCCCTGTTGGGAGCATCAGGCGCCTCGCCGTTCGTCCCTTTGTCCGCAACCTCTATCTCAGGAGTACGTTATGCAGGTAACCAGCAAGTCTTTCAAAGATAACGGGGGCATCCCCGAGCGCTATGCGTTCGGCAAGCAGGACGGGCAGAACCACATCGCGCTGGCGGGCAATGTCAATCCGCATCTGGCGTGGTCTGATGTGCCTGCGGGTACGCAGTCTTTCGTTGTCATCTGCCATGACCCTGACGTGCCCAGCCGCCCCGATGACGTCAACCAGGAAGGTCGGGAGATCCCAGGCGATTTGCCGCGTGTGGATTTCTTTCATTGGGTGCTGGTGGATCTTCCAGCCACCGCGCGCGAGGTTGCCGAAGGCGCCTATTCGGATGGCATCACGCCGCGCGGCAAGGCCGGCCCGCTGGCCCTCGATGACACGCGCCAAGGCATCAACGACTACACCAACTGGTTTGCCGCCGACCGTGATATGAATGGTGATTATTTCGGCTACGATGGCCCTTGCCCGCCCTGGAATGACACCATTGCGCACCGGTATGTGTTCACCGTTTATGCGCTCGATATCCCTGAACTGCCCTTCGAGGGCCGGTTCACCGGCGCAGACGCGCTCAATGCCATGCAGGGCCATATTCTGGCGCAGGCTTCCATCACCGGGCTGTACAGCCTGAACCCCCGCGTTCGCGCAGGGGGGTGATCAGCTGCCGCAGCCCTGCCGGTCATCCGTGGCAGGGCGCGGCGCCGCCCAAGGGCCCGCGCCGGTCTATCGGGGATGCGGCGCATCGTCGCCGGCAGACAACTTGAAAATGGCTCATGTTGATCATGCGCCATTTTTTCGTTCAGCCTGCGTTCGTCCGGCTATCGGGCGTTTTCGGCCGATTTGGCGTTGGTTGTCCGCGGCTAGGGCCATATTCGGGCTAAAATGACAACCGTTTGTCTACGGACCTGCCTCACCTCTACCAGGACTTCCCTCCATGTTCGACCGTACCCGTACCCTTGATCAAGTCGATGCCGACGTCTGGGCCGCTATCCAAAAAGAAAACGTGCGCCAGGAACAGCACATCGAGCTGATCGCCTCCGAAAACTACACCAGCCCGGCTGTCATGCAGGCCCAGGGCACGCAGCTTACCAATAAGTATGCTGAGGGCTACCCGGGCAAGCGGTATTACGGTGGTTGCGAATACGTCGACATCGTTGAGCAGTTGGCCATCGATCGCCTGAAGCAGATCTTCGGCGCGGAGGCCGCCAACGTTCAACCCAATTCGGGGTCGCAGGCCAACCAGGGCGTTTACATGGCCGTGCTGCAGCCGGGCGACACTGTGCTGGGCATGAGCCTGGCAGAAGGCGGGCACCTTACGCACGGCTCGCCCGTCAATGCCTCGGGCAAGCTGTATAACTTCGTTTCCTATGGCCTCGATGCCAACGAAGAGCTCGACTACAACCAGCTCGAAAACCTCACCAAGAAGCATAAGCCCAAGCTGGTCGTGGGCGGGGCATCGGCCTACGCACTGCGTATCGACTTCGAGCGTATGGCGCGCATTGCACACGACAACGGCGCGCTGTTCATGGTCGATATCGCGCACTATGCGGGCCTGGTGGCGGGCGGCGCTTACCCCAACCCCTTTCCTCATGCCGATTTCGTCACGTCCACCACGCACAAATCGCTGCGCGGCCCGCGCGGCGGCGTCATCATGATGAAGGCGCAATACGAAAAAATCATCAATTCGGCCATTTTCCCCGGCATCCAGGGCGGCCCGCTGATGCATGTCATCGCCGCCAAGGCCGTTGCCTTCAAAGAGGCGCTTGCACCCGAGTTCAAAGATTACGCCGCCCAGGTGGTCAAGAACGCCGATGTCATGGCGCGCACTCTGGTGCAGCGCGGCTTGCGCATCGTGTCTGGCCGCACCGAAAGCCACGTCATGCTGGTTGACCTTCGTGCCAAGGGCATCACGGGCAAGGCGGCCGAAGCCGCGCTGGGCCAGGCGCACATTACGGTCAACAAAAACGCCATCCCCAACGATCCCGAAAAACCCTTCGTCACCAGTGGCATCCGCCTGGGTACGCCTGCCATGACAACGCGCGGCTTCAAAGAAGCCGAGGCCGAGCTTACCGCCAACCTCATCGCCGATGTACTCGACAACCCCACCGACGAAGCCAATATCGCCGCTGTGCGCGAGAAGGTCAACGCGCTTACCGCGCGCCTGCCGGTCTATCGCTGATATCCGACACCCCGCCCATGGGCGGGGCCTGCCGCCATGAAATGCCCGTTCTGCAGCAGCTTCGATACGCAAGTCATCGACTCCCGTGTTTCCGAAGAAGGCGACACCATCCGGCGTCGCCGCCGCTGCACGGCCTGTGACCGTCGCTTTACCACTTATGAGCGCGCAGAGCTCGTCATGCCGGCAGTGGTCAAGCGCAACGGCACGCGGGTCGAGTTCAACGCCGACAAGCTTCGCGCAAGTCTCAGCCTGGCGCTGCGCAAGCGGCCGGTCAGTACCGACGCGGTCGATGCCGCTGTTGCGCGCATCGAAGAAACCTTGCTGGTAAGCGGGCAGCGCGAGGTGCCGTCCGGCTACATCGGCGAACTGGTCATGGCCGAGCTCAAAAAGCTGGATCAGGTTGCCTTCGTGCGCTTTGCGTCGGTATATAAAAGCTTTGAAGACATCGGCGAGTTCGTCAAAGCCATCGACGAAATGCAGGTCAAGACCAAGCCTTGAATTCCATGGACAACGTGGCCGGCTCTGCGCTTCCTGATCCCCAAGATCCCGACATTCACTGGATGCGGCAGGCGCTGGCGCTTGCCGAGCGTGTGCTTTACCTGACTGCGCCCAATCCCCGGGTTGGATGCGTGATTGTGCGCGACGGCCAGTTGCTGGCCTCGGGTGCCACGCAGCGTGCGGGCGGCCCGCACGCCGAAGTCATGGCCTTGCGCCAAGCGGCCGAACACGGCCGCGAGGTGAAGGGCGCCACGGTTTATGTTTCGCTGGAGCCATGCAGCCACTACGGCCGCACGCCGCCTTGCGTCGACGCACTGATCAAGGCGCAGCCAGCTCGTGTCGTGGTGGCCATGCGCGATCCTAACCCCTTGGTTGCGGGGCGAGGCCTGGCCAAGCTGCGTGCGGCGGGCATCGACGTGCGTGTGGGCGTCTGCGCCGATGAAGCGCTGGCGCTCAACCCTGGCTTTGTTTCGCGCATGACGCGTGGCATACCCTGGCTGTGGTTGAAGTTGGCCGGCACGCTGGACGGCCGCATTGCCCTGCCTAACGGCGCCTCGCAGTGGATTACCGGAGAAGCCGCCCGCGCCGACGGGCACCACTGGCGCGCCCGTAGTTGTGTGGTGCTCACGGGTTCCGGTACTGTGCTGGCCGACAACCCACGCATGAACGTGCGTCATGTCCACACCCAGCGCCCACCCATCAAGGCTGTGGTCGATACGCGTTTCGAGATCGACGAACAGGCGCGCCTGTTCGATGGCTCGCGTGTGTGGATCTTCACCTGCCGTCCCGATGTCGCCAAGGCCGAACGCATGCGTGCCCGCAATGCTGAAGTCATTGAAATGCCTTGCCTGAATGGCCGCGTAGACCTGGCTGCCATGATGCGCTGGATGGGCGAACACGATATCAACGAGGTGCATGCCGAAGCCGGTGCGCGCCTGAGCGGCGCCCTGCTTCAGGCAGGTTGCGTGGACGAGCTGTTGATCTACATGGCACCCATGCTGATCGGCCCCGGCCTGGGCCTGGTGCGCCTGCCCGAGCTCGAAGACCTTGCCCAGGCACACCGATTCGCGTTCACCGAGGTTACCCCACTGGGTGAAGACCTGCGCATCCGCGCCCGTATCCAACCCTTGTCCCCAGACGCGGTAAACGCAGCGGAGCAAAAATAATTCTGCTAGAATAGCGGACTTGCCCATAGCTGCGAGCTATGGAAAAAGCAGGACAGGTGGCCGAGCGGTTGAAGGCGCACGCCTGGAAAGCGTGTATACGTGAATAGCGTATCGGGGGTTCGAATCCCCCTCTGTCCGCCAGGGATTCAATAAACAAGCGCCTTTCGGGGCGCTTTGTTGTTTCTACCCACCACTTTACGGCTCTACCCCGTTTCGCTCTTCCCCATTTTCGGGGGATCAGCGCATTCATCAGACACGGTTAATCGGCTCTTCCCCATTTTCGGGGAGGGCAGCGCATTCATAAGGCACAGTCGGTGTGGAAGCAACGGCCCGCTGATGCTGGCTGCCCGAGTCTGGTATAAAAAGAGCTATTAAAACTATTCGGGGCAGGGGAATGTCGATCCAATCGTTTAGCCGGTGGGGCGTGGCGTTGTTTGCGGTTGCGCTGGTGTCGGGGTGTTCGCTGTTTGGCGGTGGCAAGAAAGGCGAACAGCACACCGAGGGAAAGGCGGCAACGCAAGCTTCCGTCCGTAGCGACGAGTGTCGCGGCAATCGTCGCAAATGCATTTATGAAGGCAACTACGAGGCGGGCGAGGAAGCCTACGCGGAGCAGGAGGCGCGACGCCTGAACCAGGCGCAATTGGCCAAACTGCGGCGCCGCGCCGGCAGGTAGCCAGGCCCGCCGCGGCAGCGGCTTTCAATGATGTCAAACGCGATGGGCGCTGTTGTGTGTCCGGCCGGCGCGGGCCAATAGCTCCCCGGTGTGATGATGGGGGCCGTCGTGCTCAGGGTAGTGATGTGTTAGCTCTGCCGGCGGCTGTCTGGTTTGAATTGCCAGCGTCACATGCCTGCGTGGGAGGCAGGATGCCCCAGCTTATCTTGATCATGGGGCTGCGCTCAGACGACCAGCGCACCGATAGCTCGCCTTTTTCGGTTGTGCGCGCGTACAGTTGCTCCAGCTGTGGCGACAGATAACCCCGGGGTTCGGTGCTGTAGGCAACCAGGGCGCCGCAATGCAAGGCGCTCGCGGGGTTGAGCCAGGGGGCGTGCTGGTAGTCGGCGTCAAGAAATACATCCACGTCGCGCCCTGCATGTACGGCAATATTGCCGCCCAACCACATGTCGGATGCCACGATTTGCAAGGGTACGCCTGGTTCGTGCTGTTGCCACACAGCCTGCATGGCCCGCGATACAGCGAGCCCAGGGTAGGTGGAACGCGAGGGTTTGCCCAGGTGCCATGCGATAGGGCCGCGCGCCAGGCCATAGCCCACCGCGATACAGACCTGCAATACGATGACTGTAATCAACGTGGCGCGCAGCACGGCGCCGTCTTCGCCCCGCAGCCACCAAAAAGCATAAAAACCGAAAAGAATGAAAAAGGTGGTCGCCCACGATGCCTCGAGGTTGGTGCCAAGGATGATCGAGATGACCACGGTGGACAGCAGCGGCGCCAGCCCTACCCACAGCACAAATGAACGATCCCATGTGGACAGGGCGCTGGCCCAGGTAGGTTGCGCGCCCACCGTTGCGGAGGTTACGGGGTGGGCCTTGCGGCGTACGTGCCGCGCCAGAATTGCCACTGCGATAACCATGGGTGCCAGGCGCAGCAGTTGGTCGATCAGGAAATTACCGATGCTCTTCAGCGCGCTCAGGCGCGAGACTGAGACAATCGATTCATCGGCGTACAGGATGGGTGCGAAATCGTGCTGCGCCAGCCAGTACAGATGCGGCGAGAAGACCAGCAGGCCGATGAGGGTAGCGATGGCGACGCCTTGGATCGTTGCGCTGCTCACCTCCCGGCGCCGGTGCAGCAGGAATATCGCAAAGGCCGCGAATTGGATCACTGCACTGTATTTGGTGAGTAGTGCCAAGCCTGACACCAGGCCCAGCGCCATCCACGCTCGGGTGCGGCCGGTACGCAATGCACGGTGAAACAGCCACGCTGCGGCCGCCAAGGGCGCCAATTGCACGGTGTTGTGGTTGAAAATGGTGCCGCGCATGCCGAAATAGGCGATTGTCGATAGCAACAGCACGGCGCTCAGCGAGCGTGGCGGCGTTGTGAATTCACAGCCTAGCTTCCAGATGAACCACAGGGCCAGCGCCGAACACAACTGGCCTACGAAAAACGGCAGCCAGATTGGGCGGCCGAATATCTGCGTGGCCGCATACATGATCCAAGAGGGCAGCGGCGGGTGCTTGCTGTAGCCCAGTTCAAGGCTGGACGCCCAGATCAGCTCCTCCATACCGTCGCGGTCGGGCGCCGAGTGGCTCAGGCCTACCGCCAGCGTCCAGAGGGTAACCATGCCCAGCAGCAGGAGCAACACGGTGGCGTTGCCCACCCCTTGGGGCGTGAACAGCCCGTGCGGCAAACGAGGGTGCGCGTCAGTGGTGGTGGATGAGGACGACATGCTGCGGTTGCAACCCCGGAACGAAAAGCCCAGTCTTTCTGTATGTACGCTGCGCCTCTGGAAAGACCTTCACAGAAACTGGCGGCGCAAACACGCGATACGGCCGTCGCCACCTGTGTGCGGCTGGCCGGTGTGTGTATTGGCAGTTCGTGAGTTTACGCGATGCGGCTTGTCGTGAGTGAGTATGCAGGGGCGTCTTATCAGACGTATTTACGCGGGCAGTGTTGCGCCCTTGGCCGGCATGTTGCGCGCCATGACGTTCGGCACCAGTCCCGTATGCACATCGCCTGACTGAAACGCGTCGGATTCCAGCAGAATACGCAGCGCATCCAAATTGGTTTTTACACCTTCGATTTCGAACGTATTCACTGCGTCGAGCAGCCGGGTGATCGCGTCTGCGCGGCTGGTGCCGTGGGCGATTAGCTTGGCAAGCATGGGATCGTAGTAAGGGGTCACCTGCTGCCCTTGCGCATAGCCGGTTTCGACGCGGATATGCTGAGGCGGACGGAATAGCTTGAGCGTACCCGAGGAAGGCAGGAACCGGCGCGAATCTTCCGCATAAACACGGGCCTCGATAGCGTGGCCTGCCGCCGTGATGTCTTTCGGCAGGATGTCGTCAAGCGCCATGCCCGCTGCGCTGCGTATTTGGGCATGCACGAGATCCACGCCGGTGATGGCTTCGGTCACGCCATGCTCAACCTGCAGGCGCGTGTTCATCTCCAGAAAATGAAAATCGCCGCCCGGGCTCATCAAGGTTTCAACAGTGCCGATATTGTCGTAGCCTAGCCCGGCGAACGTGGCGGCCAAGTGCGTGGCTAGCGCATCAACCTTGCTGTGGTCGGCCATCGGGGCGCGGGCTTCTTCGATGATCTTCTGGTGACGGCGCTGCAGCGAGCAGTCGCGGTCGAACAGATGGCGCACGTTGCCATGACGGTCGCCAAGCAGTTGGAACTCGATGTGGCGTGGCCGTTGAAGATAATGCTCGAGATAGATCTCTGCGTTTGAAAAGCCACGCATCGCCAGCGAACTGGCTTTCTCCGCCATGGCTTCCAGTTCGCCCGCATTGCTGGCTACCAGCATCCCGATGCCGCCCCCACCTGCCGCTGGTTTAATCAGCACGGGGTAGCCGATTTCTTCAGCATAGGCTCTCATCAAGGCCGGATCCCCATTCAGGATCGGCGACCCTTTGCCGACTGGTAGGCCATGCTTGCGCGCCAGTTCGCGCGCTCGGGTTTTGTGGCCCATGGCATCGATCCAGGTTGCGGAGGGGCCAATGAATACGGCACCGGCGGCGCTTACCCGCCGCGCAAAGTTTGCGTTCTCTGATAGAAAGCCGTAGCCGGGATGCAGGCCGTCAGCCCCGGTGCGCTTGATCAGATCGACAAGCGTATCCTGGTTCAGGTAACTGTCTCTAGCCGCGGCGGGACCAATGGCGTAGGCTTCATCCGCCTGCTCAAGATACGGAGCGCCAATGTCAGCCTCTGAGTATACGGCTACCGACCGGATGCCCAGCTCACGCAGGGCTCGGATCACGCGGCTGGCGATCGCCCCGCGGTTGGCGATGATTATTTTATGGAACATGTATCTTCCCTTGGTTGACGCTTTGGCGATGTACTAACTGGCGGTGACGGCGCCCGCCGGGTTTGCGGCGTTGGACGTCTCACGTATGGCTCCACTCTCGAGCAGTGCGTCGATATCCGCGTTGGAGTAGCCTGCGACACTGGCCAGTATCTGTCGCGTGTCGCGGCCGATGGGGCCGCCGGCACACCGCAGTGCACCGGGCGTGTCGGAAAGTTTCGGTACAACGCCAGCGACTTTCACGGTGCCCAGTTTCTCGTGGGGCACATCGACGAGCATGTCTCGCGCCTTGAAGTGGGCGTCGCCAAAAATGTCTTTCATGGTGAATATGCGGGTTGCGGGCACAGCGGCTGTGGATAGCGCAGCTTCCAGCTGCTCCAATGTGTGCGAGGTAGTCCAGTTTGAAATCAGGGCGTCCAGCGCAGCCTCGTTGGCGGCTCGCCCACGAGCATCGCCAAATCTGGGGTCGTCGGCGAGTTCGGGTGTGCCCATGGCGCCGAGCAGTCGTTGGAAGACGGCATCAGCCATGGCGGTGATGTGTATGAAATCGCCGTCGCCGGTGGGGTACAAGTTGTTGGGTGTGCTATCAGGAAGCCTGGACCCCGCCCGACCGGCGATCACACCCAGCTTGTCGAATGCGGGGACATGCGGCTCCATCATGCTGAAGGCGCATTCGTATAACGCGGCATCGATATATTGGCCCTTGCCGGTGGTTTGCCGGGCAAGGACTGCCATGAGGACGCCAAATGCGGCATACAGGCCGGTGAGGCAGTCGGTGAGGGAAACTGCCGCGCGGCTGGGTGGGCGATCCGGGTCGCCGGTTACGTGGCGCAGGCCGCTGACCGCTTCACCGATCACCCCATAGCCGGGGCGCTGGCTGTACGGGCCGTTCTGGCCGAACCCGCTTATGCGCGCCATGATGATGCGTGGGTTGAGCGCCGAGAGCGCGTCATAGCCAAGATTCCATTTTTCAAGCCCGCCTGGTCGGAAGTTTTCGATTACAACGTCGCACTCTTTCACAAGCCTGCGGACGATATTCTGCCCCGCGTCAGTCCGCAGATCGACAGCAATGAGAGATTTGTTTCGCAGGATGCTGGCGGCGTAAAGAGACTGGTTTTCGTGCTGCTTGCCCATGGTGCGAACAGGGTCGCCGGTGAGCGGCTCGATCTTGATGACCTCTGCACCGAAGTCGGCCAACAGACGCCCGCAGAACGGGCCTGCCACCGTGGATCCCAGTTCGAGTACGCGATAGCCGCTCAACGGGCCGTTGTGCAGGGGATGGGGGTTTTGAACGTCTGTCATGGCTCACTCACGGTAATAAATAATCGTGTTTGCGCACGAGATTTATGCTTTACAGAACTATAAACAATAGTTGACTATTTAGGCAACTATAAACACGATAAGCCACGGAGATGGCTTGGTGAGTGATCTGATGAACACGGTAATCACTAGATATAGCGATGATTTTTGCGATGCGGCGCGCACAGGAGTTTCATAGGGAAAGATGGCTTCGTGTCTGTTTTAAGTATAGATTTTCAATCTCTATATAAACCATCTAAATGGTCAACTAAAAAGTTGAGTTTATGATTGAGGTGGGATACTATGGCCAAACATCAACATAAGGAGACAACCATGATCTCGCGCGCTATCGTCGCTGCTGCGGCATTGGCATGCTGTTGGGCCACACCGTCACTCGCAAAGGGCTATCCCAGCGAGCCCATCAAAATGTACGTCGGGTTTTCCGCTGGCAGTGCTACCGATATCGTGGCGCGGGTCGTTGCAGACCACTTGGGCAAGCGCCTGGGTCAGCCTATCGTTGTCGAGAACAAGGTTGGCGCTGGCGGATCGATCGCCGCACAAGATACCGCCAGGGCCAAGCCCAATGGCTATACGTTGCTTACAGTTTCCAGCGCCATTGCGGTCAACCCCGCCGTGTACAAGAGCGCGGCGGAAGTGGCCGGGCAGTTGCAGCCCATTGCACTTGTCGGCTATCTGCCTACGGTGCTCATGGTGTCCAACAAGGCAGGGATCGGCAGCATGGGCGACTTGATCAAGTTCGCACATCAGCATCCCGGCAAAGTCAATTTCGGCAGCTCGGGTATCGGCGGCTCCACGCATATGGCGATGGAGGCATTCAGTGTCACCACCGGCTCAAAGATGACGCACGTTCCCTACAAAGGTAATGGGCAGGCAAGCACCGCTGTCATGGCGGGCGAGATCGATGTGTTGATGGACACATTGCTGCTTGCGGCGCCTGTTATTGGCAGCAAGCGCGCTGTGGGCTTGGCGGTAACTGGCGAACAGCGGTCCGACCTGATCCCGGATGTCCCCACGTTCGCCGAAGCGGGTGTTCCTGGCTACAACCGCAGCCTGTTTTTTGGTGTGATGGGCCCTGCCGGGATGCCTGCGGACGTCGTTGAGAAGCTGAATCATGAAATCAACGAAACACTGAAGAATCCCGAGGTTAAGACCAAACTGGCACGTAGCGGCGGCTTGACGCTCGCCAATCTGTCAGTCAAAGAGTTCGAAAAAATCTTCAAAGAGGAAGTCGAGACCTGGAAGAAGGTAGGCGCCTCGGCCAACATCAAACCACAGTGAGTGCGTTGTTCAGCGCTGCGTTTACATGCTGCAAGGAAATGCCATGAGTATTGAGGTCAAGTCTGAAGTTGTAGGGTCCGTCTGGAAAATCCAGTGCAAAGTCGGCCAGCGTGTCAGTGAAGGTGAGGAGCTGGTTATTCTCGAATCCATGAAAATGGAAATTCCGCTTGAGGCCGAAGCGTCAGGCGTGATCGACGCCATTCACGTGCAGGAAGGCCAGTCGGTGGAGGAGGGGCAGCTTGTCGTCACGATTGTGGGAGACAACTGATGAACGCACCAAAAGATGGGGTTGTGCCGGGCATTCAAGAGCTGGAGTTTCGCCGCGAGCTTGCCCTGCATATGGGAGGCGAGGCCGCAGTGGCGCGCCATCATGAGGCTGGCAAGCTGACTGTGCGCGAACGTATAGCGAGCCTTTGCGATGACGGCAGCTTTCGGGAAGTCGGGGGCTTGACGGGTACCGGCCAATACGACGAAGCAGGCCGTTTGCAGGGCGTGACGCCCGCGCCGTATGTCATGGGCTTGGCGGAAATCGACGGCAGGCCGGTTGCTGTGGGCGGTGAAGACTATACCGTGCGCGGAGGGGCCAGCTGGAGTGGCGACCGCAAGAAGGGCGGGCAAGGCGGTTTTGTGGAAGACTTTGCCCTGAACTACAAGATCCCGCTCATCAATTTGTGCGATGGCGTGGGGGGCAGTGTTACCTCAGCCCAGAAACGGGGGCATACGGTGTTTCCGGGCGTGCATGGCTTTGAAACGTCCATGGCGCTGCTTGGGCAAGTACCAGTCGTATGCGCTGTGATGGGTACGGCGGCGGGCGGGCCGGCTGGGCGCGCCATCCTTGCCCATTGGTCTCTGATGGTCAAGGGCAACAGCCAAGTATTCGCGGCGGGGCCGCCAGTCGTCAAGCGGTCGCTTGGCCAGCAGATAGACAAGGAAGAGCTGGGCGGCAGCAAAGTGGCCGTTGACGTCGCCGGGACTATTCATGACGCCTTTGCCGACGAAGCGGAATGCTTCAGGCAGATACGCCGTTTCCTATCGTATATGCCCCAAAACGTATGGGAGCTGCCGCCCTACAAGAATACCGACGACCCCGCCGGCCGCCGAGAGGAAGCCCTTGCAACTGTCGTCCCCGAGGACCGTCGCAAAGCCTACAACATGCGCCGGGTCATCAACATGATCTTCGATACGGACTCCGTGTTCGAGATGCAGCCCACTTATGGCAAGGCCATCATCACCTCGCTGGCGCGCCTGGATGGTCACGTGGTGGGCGTCGTGGCTAACAACCCCATGTTCTACGGTGGCGCCATCGACGCAGCTGGTGCGCGCAAGCAGACACACTTCATTGAGATGTGCGACACCTTCCACATCCCGCTTATCTTCTTGGTGGACGTGCCGGGCTTTATGGTCGGGCGGGACGCCGAAGCGCAGGGGACGTTGCGCGACGGCATGCGCAGCGTGTTTGTCAGCCTGCAGGCCACAGTGCCCATGGCAACTGTCGTGGTGCGCAAATGTTATGGCATGGCTGGTATGGCCGCCACCGACAAAATGGGCATTGGCTTGAAGCTGGCCTGGCCTACGGCTGAGTGGGGATCGCTGCCGGTGGAGGGCGGCGTGGCTGCCGCGTTCCGTCGCGAAATCGAAGCTGCCGACGATCCCAAGGCAAAAGAGGCCGAGATCGAGGAACGCTTGCGCCGGCTCAGTTCGCCCTTCCGTACGGCTGAAGCTTTTGGCGTGGAAGATGTCATCGACCCCCGCGAAACTCGCGGCTACCTGGCGCGTTTCATCAAAGCAGCCCAAGGCTCATTGCGCATAAACCTTGGGCCAAAACTGAAAATGGGGGTTCGGCCCTGACGTGACACCCTGCTGGCCAGGGGTGGTTGGGCCAGTGAGCGAAAATGCTGCGTGCATACCATGGGGGCGCCCGCTCAATGGGGCCGGGCCCAATATGCACGGGTCGCCACGTGTTGACGGGGTCATGCATGAGTCAATACACTTTCCCCGAGTCAACTCTTTTGCAGGCCATTATGGCTACCAATTCGCCAACCCGTAAGCGCGGGGCAGTCCAACCAGAAAGCACCGAGGCGCCCGCGCGCAAGGGGCGCCGCTCCGCCGCGCAGGATCTTACTTTGCTATTGCGTGAGCGCATCGCCAATGGTGATTTGCCGCCGGGGTCCAAGCTGAACGAGTACGATCTGGCCGCTGAGTTCAGCATCCCGCGCACCCGAGTACGCGACGCCTTCATCGAACTCGAACAGCGGGGGCTCATAGAACGCACACCCAACAGGGGTGCGATGGTGGCTAAGCTGGGGCCCGACCAAGTGTTTCGCATCTACGATATTCGAGAGGTGCTTGAAGGGTTATGTGTGCGTCTGGCTACGCAGAATACGCAGCCCGAAGCGTGGAAGCCTTTTTACGACGCGTTTCGCGGGCCCGTGACCGATGCGGTCAAGGCGGGAAATTTTGAGCTCTATACCGAACGGGTCAGCGAATTCCGGGCGCGTTGCATAGAGGCCGCCGGCAATCCCGAACTGACCCGCATGCTGGACAGTATCCATGAGAAAACCCAAGTGCTGATTCGCCGCATTGTCATCCTGCCCGGCAGGGCTGAAACCGGCGTGCGCCAGCAATGCGACATCCTTCGTGCCATGTGCGAAGGCAATGCCGAGTTGGCCGAGGAAATGCGCCGAAACAATATCCGCGATGCGAAGGCATGCCTGCAGCAGTATTTGAAGTACATCCTATAAGCCTTCAATAGGCATTACAGCATCATGCGCACCGCAGTGCCAGCCAGCGGTGCGGGCCGCCCCCGCGCCTTGGGCGCGGAAGGTGGGGCGGCAAATGCGCAATCCAGATCTTATACCCGAGGCGGCTCATTGAAGCGCGAGTGCGCGTTTCGCGGTGTCCGCAATGGTCGCTGCGTCTACGCCGAAGAACGCCCGCAATTCCGCACGGGTATCGCTGCGGCCGAAACCGTCGGTGCCCAGGGTGAGGTAGCGACGGCCGGCGGGGAGGTAGGCGCGGATGGATTCAGGCACCAGGCGTACGTAGTCGCTCGCGGCGATGATGGGGCCGGCGCTGTCCTGAAGCAAACGAGTAATGTGGGGGGCATCGGCCACTTCGCCGCGCAGGGCTTGTGCTTCGCAGCGATGGCCGTCGCGGGCCAGCTCGCTCCAACTGGTGATACTGAGGACATCGCAACGTATGCCTTCCGCGGCCAGTGCTTCCGCGGCCTTGATGACTTCGGTGAGGATGGCGCCTGAGCCAAGCAGCGTGACTTTGGCAGCCGACCCGGTCGCACGCTGGTCGCCGTTGGCGTTGTATTGCCTGTACACATATGCGCCCCGCAGTATCTGCGCATATGCGTCTTCCGGTATATCCGCTTGTACATACCGTTCGTTCATGACAGTCAGGTAATAGAACACGTCCTTTTGCTCGACCATCATTTCTCGCATGCCGGCATCGATGATGACAGCCAGCTCGCCCGCGAAGGCGGGGTCGTAGGCTTTGCAGTTGGGGATGGTGGCGGCCACGAGATGGCTGCTGCCATCCTGGTGTTGCAGGCCTTCGCCAGCGAGGGTGGTTCGGCCCGAGGTGGCGCCGACCAGGAAGCCGCGCGGGCGTTGGTCCGCTGCGGCCCAGATCAGGTCGCCGACGCGCTGGAACCCGAACATGGAGTAATAGATGTAGAACGGCAGCATGGCCAGGCCATGGGTGCTGTAGCTGGTGGCGGCGGCCACCCAGCTTGATATGGCGCCGGCCTCGCTAATGCCTTCTTCCAGGATCTGGCCGTCCAGTGCCTCGCGGTAGGTGAGCATGGAGCCGATATCTTCGGGCTCGTAGCGTTGGCCGACACTGGAATAGATGCCGACTTGCCGGAATAGATTCGCCATGCCGAAGGTGCGTGCTTCATCGGCCACGATGGGTACGATGCGCGGGCCCAGCGTGGTATCGCGCAGCAGGCTGGCCATCATCCGGACAAATGCCGTGGTCGTGGACATGTCGCGCCCTGCGGGCGCCAGCGCGAAGCGCGCGTAGCCGGCGAGCTCGGGTACCGGTACCTGGTCAGCATCGGTGCGGCGGGCGGGCAGGAAGCCGCCCAGCCGCTGGCGGCGTTCCTGCAGATAACGCATCTCTGGGCTGTCGTCGGCGGGCTTGTAAAAGGCCCGGCTCAACACCTGGGTGTCGGTAAGCGGCAGGTTGAAGCGATCGCGGAAGCCCAGCAGATCGTCGTCGTCCAGTTTCTTTTGCGAATGGGTGGTCATGCGGCCCTGCCCGGCGCTGCCCATGCCGAAGCCTTTCTTGGTATGGGCCAAAATCACCGTTGGTTGGCCGGTATGCCGGGCGGCGGCCGCATAGGCGGCATGGATTTTCACTAAATCGTGGCCGCCGCGGCGCAGCATGTCGATCTGTTCATCGGTCAGGCCCTGTACCAGTCGCGTCAGCGCTTCGCTCTGTCCGAAGAAGTGGTCGCGGTTGTAGCGGCCATCCTTGGCTGCGAAGGTCTGCATTTGGCCATCCACGGTCTGCGACAGCGTGCGCACCAGCGCACCGCTCAGGTCGCGCGCGAACAGGCCATCCCAGTCGCTGCCCCAGACTACCTTGATCACATTCCAGCCCGCGCCAGTAAAAAGTTTTTCCAGCTCGCTGATGATGCAGCCATTGCCGCGCACCGGCCCGTCCAGGCGCTGCAGATTGCAGTTGACGACCCAGACCAGGTTGTCCAAGTGTTCGCGCGCGGCGAGCGTCAGTGCGCTCATGGATTCGGGTTCGTCCATTTCGCCGTCGCCGAACACCCCCCACACTTTGCGCCCGCTGCAATCAAGCAGGCCGCGGTGGGTGAGATAGCGCATGAAGCGTGCCTGATAGATGGCGCTGATTGGGCCGATGCCCATGGAGCCCGTTGGAAACTGCCAGAAGTCTGGCATGAGGTAGGGATGGGGGTAGCTGGACAGGCCGGTGGCGCCGTTGCGCGGCCCGCGCAGTTCCTGGCGGTAATGAGCCAGATCGTTCTCGGACAGGCGGCCCTCCAGATAGGCGCGGGCATAGACCCCCGGCGCACTGTGTGGCTGGAAGAACACCAGGTCGCCGCGATGCTCGGCGGCATCGTTGCGCGCGTGAAAGAAGTGATTGAACCCGACTTCGAACAGATCCGCTGCGCTTGCATAACTCGCAATATGCCCGCCCAGTTCGCCATAGGCGGCGTTGGCGCGCACCACCATGGCCAGCGCGTTCCAGCGCATCAGTGCGCACAGGCGCTGTTCAATGTCCAGGTCGCCGGGGAAGTCGGGCTGGTCTTCGGCCGAGATGGTGTTTATGTGCGGGGTTCCGCCGCCATGACGCCAACTGACCTGGGCATCACCGGCCATGCGCGTCAGCTCTTCAAGCATGAAGGCGGCGCGCTGCGGGCCGCCGGCCGCCAGGAGCGACTGGAAGGCGTCCCGCCATTCGACGGTTTCTTCAGGGTCGGTGTCAATGGTGGGGCGGCTGGAGCCGGAGAGGTTCATCAACATGGCGTGGCACCTGAGGCGAGAGGGTAAGCGTCACGCTTATTGTCCGCCTGAATGAAGCGCAGATGCTTTCAAAAATATGGTCATGCAAAGCATATTTCAGCATAAAATGCTGTCGATGATAGGAAGAGAGGCATATGAAGCTGGACGCAACCGACAGGCGCATACTGGCCGAACTGCAGCGCGATGCATCGCTCAGCAACGTAGAGCTGGCGCGGCGCATCCATTTGTCGCCGTCTCCCTGCCTGGCGCGCGTCAAGGCGCTCGAGGCAGCGGGCATTATCAGCCGCTATGTGGCGCTGGTGGACGCGCCCGCACTTGGCCTGGGGCTGAATGTGTTCATTTCTATCAGCCTGAAGTCGCAGGACAAGCAGGCGCTCGCCGACTTTGAGCGTCGCATCACGGCCCATGACGAGGTGATGGAGTGCTACCTGATGACGGGCAACGCTGATTACCTGATCCGCGTGGCGGTGGCGGATATCGCCGCGCTCGAGCATTTCATCCTCGAGCACCTGACATCCATCCCCGGCATTGACAAGATCCGCTCCAGCTTCGCACTCAAGCAGGTGTCATACAAGACGGCCTTGCCGCTGGGTTGAGGCGGCAGCCATGGCTGTGCGGCGATAAAAGTGGTACCTGCACGCTGCGCTCAGTCGGCCAAGCGTTCGCGCGGCAACGCGGTCATGTCGCGCTCCCACTGCGACAGCGGCAGGGGCGGCGATTGGCGCCAGATGCGGCGCATGATACGGGGCAGTTCCTCGGTGCCGCGCCGGCGCGGCCAGTACTCGGGCGTTACCGTTTGCCAGGCGTTATCCGGCCCGATGCGGCGGCCCACGACGAAACGGAACGTATACATGCCGGTGCTCACGCCCATGCGCAGGTCGGTAACCACCAGCCAGCCCCGCACGTCGTCGTAGCGCAGCCAGTTGCCCGTGAACCATTGCAACCCCGCCAGGCGCGGGTCGTTGACGTCTTTGGCCAATGCGCTATTGAGAGGCAGCCGGATCTGCTCGCCCGGCCCCTCGTCCAGCACACTGACGATGGATTCGATGTAGTGATCATCCGTGGTGCGTGCGGCCACGCGCCATAGCAGGATGTTGAAAGGTTCGGGCACGGAAAACAGGCTGGCCACGGCAGCGCCTTGCTGTGCCAGCGCCGCACGGGTGCGGCTTTCAATCAGGGTTTTGGCCCCAAGCGACAGTGCCAGATACAGTGCGCACCAGGCCAGGCACCACGACAGGGCGCGCACCATGCCTGGCCGAGGGCCAGCAATGCTGGCGGCCACGACCGCCAGTGTGAGTGGCAGTGTGAAGAAGGGGTCGATAATGAAGATGCTCGACCATGCTGTTGGCGTGGGGCGCAGCGGCCACCAGAGCTGGGTGCCGTAGGATGTGAAGGCATCGAGCAGAGGGTGTGTGCCAAGCACCAGCCATAGCGTCAGGAACAGCCAGCCCGCGCTGTACTCGCGCCTGGGCCGCCAGTAGCGGTATAGCACCGCGAGCAGCGCCGCAAAGGCGGTGAGCACAAACAATGAGTGCGAGAACCCGCGATGGTGGATCATCCCCGAGATCGGGTCGCCGTAATCGATGAAAACGTCGAGATCGGGCAGGGTAGCCAACAGCGCGCCGGCGGCGAGCGCCTTGCGGCCGTGAAAGCGGCCGAGCATGGCACCCTGGATGCCGGCGCCAAGCACGGCCTGGGTTAGTGAATCCATGGTTGAGGTAGCGGTTACCTTGCGAGACGCGTACCCCGCCCTAGCTGCAGTTGACGCTGATTACAATATCTTGATCGTCCACGCGCAGGTTCAAGCGTTGCGGATCATACTCCAGCGTCATGACGTCTCGGGGGCGCAGCATACGAGCCTTCTTGGCGTTGGCGGCCTTGCGGAATTGCTCGACCAGGTTGCCGTCAGCTTTTTTGCCGACGGCAGCCTGGGCGAGGTCGGCGTTGCACACTTCGCGGCTCGTCTCGGTGGCGGCCGGGGTGTTGTTGGCAGCGGCGCCAGTACTCGAGCTAGTGCTCGCGCAGCCGGCCAACAGCGCCAAAGCAGCAAGGGCGCTTGTAATCAGTTTCCAGGTCATGGGCGGTTTCCTTCGAAAACAGATAGCGGTTCAATGATACTGGAAAGCCGGGCAGCGGAAGCGCCGACGGCAGGCAAGGATGCAGCCCGGTTGTGGCATGATACCTACAGGAAGACAAAGGCGGGCCAGACTCCGTGGCCGGCAGGCGAAACCGCGAGCCTAGTATAGGATGAAGCGCATGCGTCCCCCAGGCAGCGTTTCTGGATCGAACGAAGCAGGGCAGGCGTGCAAGGGCGCTAAAATCAAACTTTGTGGTTTCCGACGCTGCGGGAGCCCTTGCCGCGTCCAGGCCCTGGGGCTGTATTGCACTTGACGGGCTACCTGTCACTGCGGCACAGCGCCGC
Source organism: Pusillimonas sp. TS35 (assembly GCF_009857885.1). Classification (GTDB taxonomy): domain Bacteria; phylum Pseudomonadota; class Gammaproteobacteria; order Burkholderiales; family Burkholderiaceae_B; genus Allopusillimonas; species Allopusillimonas lactea. The sequence goes on from NZ_WWER01000006.1 coordinate 303,759, forward strand.
AGCATTGCAGGTACCGCTGTGTCGCTGTGCTGATATGCCCCAGCACTGCTGTGTCGCCGCGTCAAGGCGCTGCGCTTCAACACCCTCTGGGTATTTCACCTTTATTGTCGCTTATGTCCCGCTATCTCGTTGCCGCCCTGTATAAGTTTGTCGAGCTGGGTGATTTTGTTGATCTGCAGGCCCCCTTGCGCGAATTTTGCGAGGCGCGCGGCGTTACCGGCACCTTGCTGCTGGCACGCGAGGGCATCAACGGCACCATCGCGGGCCCCGAGGCGGGCCTGCGCGAAGTGCTGGCTCATTTGCGAGCGGATCCGCGCCTGGCCAACCTGGAGCATAAAGAGGCATGGGCCGAGACCATGCCGTTCTACCGCCTGAAGGTTAAGCTCAAGCGCGAAATCGTTACCATGGGGGTGCCGGATATCGAGCCAACTACCATGGCAGGCACCTATGTGCCGCCCGAGGAATGGAACGCGTTGATTGCTGCGCCGGACGTAGTCGTGGTGGACGTGCGCAACGATTACGAGGTCTCGATTGGCTCCTTTCGGGGGGCGGTCAACCCGCATACCGCGAGCTTTACTGAGTTTCCACAGTGGGTAAAAGAGCAGTCCGCCGAAGGCGGTTTGCTGGCCGATGGTGCCCGCGTCGCTATGTTCTGTACCGGCGGCATCCGCTGCGAAAAATCCACGGCCTATCTCAAGTCACAAGGCTTCGGCCAGGTTTTCCACCTGCAGGGCGGCATACTTAAGTATCTTGAAACCATCCCCGAGGCTGAAAGCTTGTGGGATGGCCAGTGTTTTGTCTTCGACGAGCGGGTGTCGGTAGGCCACGGGCTGGAACCCGGTGAGTATGAGTTGTGCCGCGCCTGCCGGGTGCCGCTCGGCCCACAAGACAAGGCAACGCCGCAGTACGAGGAAGGCGTAAGCTGCCCACATTGCCACGGCACGCATACCCCTGAGCAGATCGGCCGCTTTCGCGAGCGGCAGAAGCAGGTTGAGCTGGCCCGCAAGCGTCACCAGCGGCACATCGGTGCCCGTATGGAAAAGCAAGGTGAGGAGGAGCATGCTGTGACGGAACGCCGCGCAATGGGGCCCGTGTGATGCAGGCCAAAGCGGCATGGGTGCGAATCGGCAGGCAGCGACCGCGGGGTTTGTGCCGCTCGGGTCCATATGCTGTGTCGCAATCGGGCCAAACACTGCGTGCAGCGTACGGTACCTAGGTATGGCGGCGCTGCCCATCCTTTATTCGTTCCGCCGCTGCCCCTATGCCATGCGGGCCAGGCTGGCGTTGGCCGCGAGCGGGGTTGCCTGCGAACTGCGAGAAGTCGTGCTGCGCAACAAGCCGCGTGCCATGCTGCAAGCCTCGCCCAAGGGCACGGTGCCTGTGCTGGTGTTGTCTGCGCCCGGGCAGCCGGAGGTTATCGACGAAAGCCTGGATATCATGCGCTGGGCGCTGGCGCAGGCCGATCCGCTGGGCTGGCTTACACCCGAACAAGAAGACGTTTCCGCTATGCTGGCCCTGATTGCGCAATGCGACGGCCCCTTCAAGCACCATCTCGACCGCTACAAGTATCCTGATCGGTACCTTGCGTCAGCCCGAGATGCGGTCCTCAGTCCGCCCGGCAGCGCGGAGCCGGGCGTGGCAATGCCGGCGCCGAATGGCGCGGCAGAGTGCAGATTGGGGGACGATACCGCAGCCGGTCGCTGCGATGTCGCGGCTGCTGACGCCCCGCGCAGCAACGCCCGGGAAGACCTGTTGGAATATTCTGCACGACACCGCGATGCTGCGGCGTTGTGGCTGGACGCGCTGGGTCGCCGGCTTGATGCGGGCTATCTGTTCGGCAGCCGGCCGGCGCTGGCCGACATGGCCATTTTGCCCTTCGTGCGGCAGTTCGCGCACGTCGACGACGCCTGGTTTGCAGGGCGCGTACCCGCAAACGTGCTGCGTTGGCTTGAAGGATGGGAAAACGGCCCGCTGTTCGCGGCTGTGATGCCGAAATTCGCACCTTGGTGCGAAGGCGAGGTAGGCGTAGCCTTCCCCTGAAGCATGTCTGCGGGAGCCAGCCACGAACATGCTTGGCGGCAAGAATGCCGTGTGCACCTGCTGCGCGGGCGTTTAGTCGTCGTGTTGAGTACCAAGCGCGTGGCCGGGCGAAAAAATCAATGCCGAGTCTCGCCGCACAGTCCAGCCGCCTTGTGGGGCTGGACTGCAGGCCAAGGTTATTCCATGCCGGGGACAACCGCCGAGAAACCGCCATCCACGTGTGTGATCTCGCCCGTGATGCCAGCGGCCAGGTCGGACATCAGGAAAGCGGCGACATTGCCGACATCTTCGATCGTGACGTTGCGACGCAGTGGCGCATGGGTTTCGACGAACTTCAGGATGACCGAGAAATCCTTGATGCCACTGGCTGCCAGCGTCTTGATCGGGCCGGCCGAAATGCCGTTGGCACGGATGCCGTGGGGGCCCAGGGATGACGCCAGATAGCGTACGCTGGCTTCGAGCGAAGCCTTGGCCAGCCCCATGGTGTTGTAGTTGGGGATGGCTTTTTCAGCGCCCAGGTAGGTGAGCGTCAGGACTGAACTGTTACGGCCCTTGAGCAATGGCAGCGCGGCTTTGGTAAGCGCGGGAAAGCTATAGGCTGATATATCATGTGCGATACGAAAAGCTTCGCGCGTCATACCTTCGAGGAAATCGCCGGCAATCGACTCGCGCGGCGCAAAGCCGATGGAATGCACCAGCCCGTCCAGGCCGTCCCAGCGCTCGCCCAGTTGGGCAAAGGCGTCATTGATCTGGTCGTCTTCGCTGACGTCACAGGGGATGACGATGTCGGTTCCGAGCTCGGCGGCGTATTCGGTGACGCGATCCTTGAAGCGCTCACCCACGTAGGTGAGCGCCAGCTCGGCACCTTGCTGCTTGCAGGCACTGGCAATGCCCCAGGCGATTGAGCGGTTGGAGATGACCCCGGTAACCAGAATGCGTTTGCCTTCCAGGAAGCCCATGTATTGATCCTTGATTGTGTAGCGGTGTGATGTTGTGAAGTATGTGGCGGGCAAGGCGCGGCCACAAATGCCGCGCCCCGCGCGTTAGCCCCGTATGTCTGTGCCCGGCACCCTGATTTTGTTGCCTTTTACGAGATTGTTGCTGTGCAGGTTATTGAGCTTGCGCAGTTCGGACACTGATGTGTTGTAACGCTTGGCCAGGGCGAATAGAGTGTCGCCTGGTTTGACGGTGTGTGTGCGCACATTGGCCGTGCGGCGCAATACCTTGACGTCGCCCTTGTTCTGGCGCTGTGCATGGGGCGTCTGCCGCGCCTGGGTAAGGATGTCGGGCCCAGGCTGCTCGAGCGACGCGAGCATGACACCGCCCTCGGGCGCCAGGCCACCGGCGGCCGGCACCAGCAGCGACTGCTCGCCAGCACGCTTGTGCTGGTCGCTGATGCCATTGACAGCCAGCAGGGTTTTTTCGCTGATGCCATGGCGCTGGGCGATCGCTGCAAAGCTTTCGCCCCGGCTGCTTTTGTACATGCGCCAGGAGCTGAGGCGGCCTTGATAGGCGGAAAGATTGTTGTTGAAGATATTTACGCGGTTGGTGGGCAAGAGCAGCGGAGTGTCGTGCTCTGCCAGCATGATGGGCCGGTTGAACGAGGCATTGAGCGACTTGAACTCGTCCAGCGGCATCTCGGCAAGGCGGGCGGCCACCTCGATGTCCATGTCGCGATCCTTCTGGATGATCGCGAAATAAGGCTGATTGCCAACGTCGGGCAGGCTGATGCCATAGCGGGACGGGTTGGCGATGATGTTCTTGATGGCTTGAAGCTTTGGAACGTAATTGCGGGTTTCGTCTGGCATCGCCAGCGAGAGGTAATCAGTGCCCAGGCCTGCCCGGGCGTTTTTTTCCATGGCGCGCCGCACCGCGCCTTCGCCCCAGTTGTATGACGCCAATGCAAGATACCAGTCGCCCTGGAAGTCGTACAGGTAGGCCAGATAATCGAGCGCGGCCTGGGTAGAAGCGATAGGGTCGCGGCGCTCGTCGCGCCACCAGTCTTGCTCGAGCTTATAGTGCCTGCCCGTGCTGGGGATGAACTGCCACAGGCCCGACGCCTTCGAGCGGGACAGCGCGGTGGGATCGTAGGCGCTTTCAACGAAGGGTAGCAATGCGAGCTCGGTAGGCAGGCCGCGGCGGTTTAGTTCTTCGACGATGAAATACAGGTATTTGCCAGCCCTTTCGCTCATGCGCTTCACCGACTCGGGGTGCTGGGCATAGTACGACGTCCATTGATTGGCCAGGTCGGTGTGCAGATTGGGGATGGCGAAGCCGCGGCGTACGCGATCCCACATATCGCGGGGGGGATGAGTGAGATCAATGGTGCGGGAAGTGTCTGCGGCGGAGTAACTCTTTTTTGCGGGGGCGTACGGGTTGTTGGGCGTTTGGGTCGCGCAGCCGGCGAGGACTGCTACGATCAGCAAAAGGAAGAGGCGCAGACGGATCATGGGTATTATTAAAAAGTGTTCTTCCACTCTCGCAGGCTGGCAAAGACCTCGGCTTGGGTATCGAGCCTGGCCCCGGCATGGCGGGAGGCGGCTTGGATGATGTCAGCGTGCATGGTTCGGATAAACGGATTGATGTTGCGTTCGGTCTCTATCGTTGACGGCAGGGTGGGCTTGCCTTGGGCGCGTAGGCCGGATGCTGCCTCCCATCGTTGCTGCAAAGCCTGGTTGCCTGGGTCGACGGTGCGTGCCCAGCGCAGGTTGGACAGGGTGTATTCATGCGCGCAGCACACCAGCGTATCGGCCGGTAAAGCGCTAAGTTTACCCAGAGAATCAACCATTTGGGCAGCCGTTCCCTCAAAAAGGCGGCCACAGCCGCCTGAAAACAGGGTATCGCCACAGAACAGCACCGGAGGATGGCCGTTGAACTTCCCGAAATACGCAATATGCCCCGCAGTATGGCCAGGGACATCCAGCACCCGAAGCCGCAGGCCCGCGCGGGGCAATTGTACCGTATCGTCTTCGCCCAGCCGGACGTCACAGGCCGGCAGGCGCTCGCCAGCGGGGCCGTATACAGGTGCGCCGGTTTCCTGGATGATTTCGAGCACGCCGCCGACGTGGTCGCCGTGATGATGCGTGAGTAAAATGGCGTCCAGCGTCAGGCCCAGGCGGTTTAGTGTGTCAAGTACAGGCTGCGCCTGTCCAGGGTCGACCACCACAGCGTGAGCACCCTTGCGCGCCATCCATATATAGTTGTCGGTGAAGGCGGGTATGGGCAGCAGTTCGGTATCGTCGTGTGGGCTGGCGGCGGTAGTTACATCGGTATTCATCTGACCAGGAGCGAGAGTGTCCGCAGACCAACCCCTTATCATGGAGCTGGCCGAGTGGCTGGAAACGCCGCCCGGCCGGTATGTGCGCGGGTGGGAGCAGACGCAGGTGGATGCCATGGTGGGCAATGTCTTTGGCTATCATGCCATACAAGTGGGCCTGTCGCATTGGGATTTACTACAAGCCAATCGCATCCCGTACAAGGGCCGCACCCACATCGAAGCGGCCCAGGCCGCCGAACTGGGCGCAATTCTGGTCACTGAGCCCGAAGCGTTGCCCTTCGATTCACAAAGCATCGATCTGCTGGTCATGCCGCATGTGCTCGAGTGTTCTTCCGATCCCCACCAAGTGCTGCGCGAAGCTGAACGGGTACTGATGCCCGAGGGCCGGGTCGTGATTACCGGTTTCAACCCCTGGAGCATCTGGGGGGTGAGCGACCGCGTACCCGGGTTGGATCCCCTGCTGCCCGTGCCCGCGCATCTTCAGGTTTCGCTCCCTCGCCTGAAAGACTGGTTCAAGCTGCTTACCTTCGACGTCGACCAGGCCCGCTTCGGGTGCTATCGTCCCGCCTGCAGTGATCAGGTTTGGCTCGACCGCTGGGCGTTCCTGGATGGTGCGGGCCAGCGCTGGTGGCCCGTATGCGGGGCGGTTTATGCCGTTACCGCCATTAAGCGGGTGGCCGGCATGCGGCTGGTGGGCCCCGCCTGGAAAACCGCCAAAAAGCGTGTGCGGCGGCAGGCAGTGGTCACCGGGCGCCATCACGTCACAAGAAGCCGGTAGGCAATTTTCTTATTCCCCTTTACGCATCATATTCATGACCATCAATCGCAGCCAGGTAGAAATCTGGACGGACGGCGCCTGCAAGGGCAACCCCGGCGTGGGCGGCTGGGGCGCACTGCTGCGCCAGGGCCGTCACGAAAAATCCCTATATGGCGGCGAGGCTGCCACTACCAATAACCGCATGGAACTCATGGCAGTCATCCAGGCACTGCGGGCACTCAAGCGGCGCTGCGACGTCGTGGTGCATACCGACTCGCAGTATGTGCAAAAGGGCATGAACGAGTGGCTGGTCAACTGGAAGCGGCGGGGCTGGCTGACGGCAGAAAAGAAACCCGTCAAGAATGCCGACTTATGGCGTGAGCTGGATGAGCTGGTCGCCGAGCATGTCGTGAGCTGGCGCTGGGTGCGCGGGCATGCCGGCGACCCGGGCAACGAGCGTGCCGATGAGCTGGCCAATATGGGGGTTGAACTCATGCGTGACGAGCAACGCAATAAGGTCATGTAATATTTTGAAATCTAATGCTAAAGTCACGGTTTCACGCTCATTTCGGCGCGTCCCGCCTGCTTTCGCCATGAACCCCACTCGATCCGGGGCGCCCGTCCGCCCGCCGCGAAACTTTGGCCGCAGCGCAGGCAGCCCATGTGTGGGGCAGCGCTCATGAGTGGCCGTACTGTGGTTGCGCTTGTGGCCTTGGCGGTCGGCCTCGCCCTAGGGGCAGCAGGCATGCGCTTGGCCGATCGCACGTGGCCGGCCAAGCCTGCCGATACGGGCGCTGCCGTCGTTGCACCGGCGCAGGGCGGCGGGGCAGGCAAGAAAGGCAACCCCCGCGTCGAGGTCGTTCCGGTGGAGCAACAAGCCGTGCCGCGGGGCATATCGGCGGTGGGCAGCCTGCGCTCAGAGGATGCGGTTGTGCTGCGGGCCGAGGTCGCGGGGCGTATCACCGACATCAATTTCAAAGAAGGCGGGCACGTTGCCAAGGGCCAAGTGCTGGTGCGCCTGGACGATAGCGTGGCTCGCGCAGAACTCAAGCAGGCACAGGCCAACCTGCGCCTGGCGTCCAGCCAGTACCAACGTGCGCGGCAGTTGGCAGAGCAGGGCTTCATCAGCAAGCAGGCGCGCGACGAGGCGGCGAGCCAGTTCGGGGTACAGGAAGCTGCCGTGGCACTGGCCCGGGCGCGCCTGGAAAAAACCGTCATCATCGCGCCCTTTGACGGGCTGATCGGCCTGCGCAACGTCTCCGTCGGCGATTACATCAACGCGGGCAGCGATTTGGCGCCGCTCGAATCGGTGGATCCGCTCAAGGTCGACTTTCGCATTCCAGAGCAATATTTTGCCGATGTGCGTGTCGGCCAGAAGCTGAACCTGAGTTTCGACGCCTTGCCGGGCCAGGCACGAGAAGGCGTGGTAGGTGCCATCAGCCCATTGGTGGACGTAGGCGGGCGCTCGTTGTTGCTGCGGGCCACCGTGCCCAACACCGACGGAGCGTTGCGTCCGGGCATGTTCGCGCGTGTGCAGCTTGAGTTCAGCGACAGCCTGGCGCTGGTGGTGCCCGAAACCGCGCTGTCGCCATCGGGCGAATCGCAGTATGTCTACCGCGTTGCCGACGGGCGTGCCGAGCGCATTGAGGTGCGCGTGGGCAGCCGTCGTCAAGGCAAAGTGGAAATTATCGGCAGAATCAAGGCTGGCGACAAGGTGGTCGTGTCGGGCCTGCAGAAGATCGTCGATGGCCGCGAGGTCGATATTGCCACGCCGGCGGCGTCCGCCCCGGCATCCTGACGGGGCCGTCCATGATTCTGTCCGAAGTCTGTATCAAGCGGCCGGTATTTGCCACGGTGCTGTCGCTGGTCATCGTGCTGGTGGGGCTTATTTCCTATCAGCGGCTCACGGTGCGCGAGTACCCAAACATCGACGAACCCGTGGTGTCCGTGCGCACCGAATACAAAGGCGCTTCGCCCGAGGTGATCGAGTCCCAGGTCACCAAGCCGCTCGAAGATCAGTTGTCGGGCATCGAGGGCGTAGATGTCATGACGTCACGCAGCCGCTCCGAAGTCAGCTTCATTAATATCAAGTTCAATCTTTCGCGCGACGCGGACTCGGCAGCTGCCGATGTGCGTGACAAGGTGGCGCGTGCGCGCCGTTTCCTGCCTGATGAGGTCGACGAGCCGGTTATCAGCAAGGTCGAGGCCGATACCACGCCGGTGCTGTTCCTGGGTGTAGAAACGGGCGGAATGTCGGCCATCGAAGCATCCGACTACATCAATCGCTACATCAAGACGCGACTGTCGGTATTGCCGGGGGCGGCTGAAGTACGTGTGTATGGCGAGCGGCTGCCGTCCATGCGCGTATATGTGGATCGCGTGCGCCTGGGCGCCTACAGCCTGACGGTGCAAGATGTGGAGAGCGCCTTGCGAGCACAGAACGTGCTGATCCCCGCAGGGCGCATTGAATCCATCGCCCGGGAGTTCACGGTAATGTCCACCACCGATCTGCAGACGGTGCGGCAGTTTCAGGATGTGATTGTGGCGACGGTGCAAGGCTACCCCGTCAAGCTGAGCGATGTGGCGGATGTGGGCATTGGCGCCCGCGATGACCGCATCCTGGCGCGCCTGAACGGCCAGCCTGCGCTTACCATCGGCATTACCAAGCAGTCCACAGCCAACCCGCTGGACTTGTCGCGCTACGTGCGGGCCGAGCTTGATGCCATCAACGAGAACCTTCCGCAGGGTATGAAGCTCAGCGTCACCTATGATACCTCGGTCTTCATCGAGGAGTCGATCAAAGCCGTTTATAAAACAGTGGGTGAAGCCATCCTGCTGGTGGTGTTGGTGATTTTCTTCTTCTTGCGCAACGTGCGGGCCAGCCTCATACCGATTGTCACGATACCGGTTTCGCTGATTGGTGCGTTCGGCATCATGTACTTTTTCGGATTCTCGATCAATACACTGACGCTGCTGGCCATGGTGCTGGCCATCGGGTTGGTCGTGGATGATGCCATCGTGGTGCTGGAGAATATTTTCCGCCACATTGAAGAAGGCAAGACGCGCAGGGAGGCAGCATTCCTGGGTGCGCGCGAGATCGGCTTTGCCGTGATAGCCATGACGCTGACGCTGGTCACGGTGTACGCGCCGCTGGCTTTTGCCACTGGTCGCACTGGCCGGCTGTTCATCGAGTTTGCGCTGACGCTTGCCGGTGCCGTGCTGGTTTCGGGCTTTATTGCGCTGACGCTGACGCCCATGATGTGCTCGCTGATGCTGCGCCACCAAGCGGGGCACGGCAAGCTTTATACGATGATCGAGCACATGCTGGGGTGGTTGAATGAACGCTACCGCAACGGGCTGGCACGCGCGCTGCGCCACCGTCTCCTCGTGCTGTTGGTGGGGTTGGTTGTGGCGCTGGGCAGTGTGGTGCTGTTCAACGTCGTCAAGCGCGAACTTTCGCCGGTGGAAGACCGCGGGGTGATCTATGGCATGCTCAGTGGCCCGGAGGGCGCCACCATCGACTACATGCTGCAGAGCATCGAGAAGGTGGAGCGTATCTACAGCGACATTCCCGAGGCCGCCGCTTACCAGTCCATCATCGGCTTTCCCACAGTCACGGATGGCCTGGCCATCCTGCGTCTCAAGCCCTGGAGCGAACGGAACCGAAAGCAGCAGGAAATTGCCGAGTCGCTGCGGCCGCGCTTCAATGCGCTGCCGGGCGTACGCGCCTTTCCCACCAACCCGCCCTCGCTGGGCCAGCGCGCCACGTCCAAGCCCGTCAACTTCATGATCATGAGCCAGGCGTCTTATCCGGAGATGTCGAAAATGGTCGACACGTTCGTGGACCGCCTGCGCGACTATCCCGGCCTGCAGAACCTTGACACCGACCTGCGCCTGAATACGCCTGAACTGCGCGTCATCGTGCAGCGCGACAAGCTGGCGGACGTGGGCGTGAGTGTCGAAGCCGTCGGGCGCACACTGGAGTCCATGCTCGGGGGGCGGCAGGTCACTCGCTTTCGCGACAGCGGCGAGCAGTACGACGTGATCGTGCAGGTCAAGAAACAGGATCGTGCCGACCCGGCTGATATCTCGGATATCTACGTGCGCACCCGTGATGGCGGCATGGTCCAGCTGTCCAATTTCGTGACCGTGGCCGAAAGTGTCTCACCGCAGTCGCTTAACCATTTCAACCGCCTGCGTGCAGTCAAGGTCGAGGCTGCGGTGGCGCCTGGTTACGCGCTGGGCGAAGTATTGGCGCATATGGACGCCGTCGCGCGGGACGTGCTGCCGCATACGGTGCAAACTGATCTGGACGGCCAGTCGCGCGAGTTCCGTGATGCCTCGGGCGGCTTGTACCTGGTGTTCGCCATGGCTCTGGCGTTCATCTATCTGGTGCTCGCGGCCCAGTTCGAAAGCTGGCGCAACCCGCTGATCATCATGTTTTCGGTGCCGCTGTCGATGACGGGTGCGCTGCTGGCCCTGTATCTCTCGGGTGGCACGTTGTCCATCTACAGTCAGATTGGGCTCATCACCCTGGTGGGCTTGATTACCAAGCACGGCATCCTGATCTGCGAGTTCGCCAATCAGTTGCGCGCCGACGGCATGGCCATGCGTGAAGCCGTCATCGAGGCCTGCGTGCTGCGGCTGCGGCCTATTTTGATGACGACCGGCGCCATGGCGCTGGGTGTGCTGCCGCTGGCCTATGCCACTGGCGCCGGAGCCGAATCACGCCAGCAGATCGGCTGGGTGCTTGTGGGAGGCTTGACCTTCGGCACTGTGTTGACGCTGTTTGTGGTGCCGGTGGCCTACAGTCTGATCGCCAGCCGCGCACGGCCCAAATCCAGCATTTCAGACGCCTGATTCCGGCGTGCCCGGCCGGCTTTATACTGTGAACCTGATTCAACAAGGTAGCGTGAGGGAGCAGGCAGTGACGACAACACCCGGCAACAACAGATGCATCGTGCTCGATACGGAAACCACCGGGCTTGACCCTGCCCAGGGGCATCGCATCGTCGAAATGGCTTGCGTGGAAATCGAAAACCGCATGATCACGGGGCGCAACCTGCACTTGTACCTCAACCCCGACCGCGACAGCGACCCCGAAGCCTTGGCTGTGCATGGCCTGACCACCGACTTCCTTTCAGGTCATCCTCGCTTCGAAGAAGTAGCCCAGCAACTCATCGACTTCGTCGACGGCGCCGAGGTCATCATCCACAACGCGGCGTTCGACACCAAGTTTCTCAATGCGGAACTGCGCCGCTGCGGCCGGCCCGCCTTCGAAACTTTGTGCGGCAGCATCACCGACTCGCTGCTGCGCGCGCGCGAAATGCACCCCGGCAAGCGTAATTCGCTTGACGCGCTGTGCGAGCGCTATGGCATCTCCAACGCCCATCGCACGCTGCACGGCGCCTTGCTCGACTCTGAACTGCTGGCGGATGTCTGGCTGGCCATGACGCGCGGGCAGGACGCCCTGCTGATGGATTTTGCGGAAGAAGGGCAGGGTGGCGCGGATGGGCTGCCCGGCCATAAAGTGGATGCTGCGGCGTTGCGCGTGATTCTTGCCGATGCCAGCGAACTGGCCGAGCACGCGGCTTACCTGGAGGCGCTGGACAAAGCCGCGGGCAAGCCGTGTGTGTGGCGCGGCGAGCAGGCAGCTCAGCCGGCTTGATGGCGGCTTGCGCCGCGCCCAGACGCGGCCAGGAAATTAAGCGGCTTGTTGCCCTCGAAGCCATGGCGGGCGTCATCTTGCCGGCTGCCTTGGCGGACCAGCTCGATGAGCAGCTCCGCCAGCAGTGTTGCGCTGGGGGTAAGTGTCCGGCCTTTGATCTTCACCAGCGCCCATTCGCCGAACCTGTTGCGAGACATCGGCACATGCAGCTTTATGATATTGGCGTTCGGAAACCGGGTTTCCATCATCAGGTTGCTGGTGACGAGAATGATATCGGAGCCAGGGATGATCCGGTTGAGCAAGGCCATATCATCGCATTCGATGCTGACCTGGAAGTTATCGTTGGGGCCCAGCCCCATGCTTTGCTTCAATGACAGAAACATCTGCGGAGGCAGGCTCACCGACGCGAACGCATACTTCAGCAGCTCGGTGGCCTGTACCGTGCGGGACGGATCGCTGGCGATCAAGGGATGATCGCGGCTGCAGCACAGCGTAACCGTCAGGCCACCAATTGGCGTGATGTCCAGCGTGGCGTCCTGCTTGATGTCGCGCACATCCGCCATGAAAAAATCAATTTTCCCAGCGTGCAGTGCTGCCAACAGATTGGCCCAGTGGTCTATGCGGATGCTGAACGACACCCTGGGATAGCGTTGGTGAAACTGATGGATGGCGGTATCCAGAAAGCTTGCCGCCGGAAACGGGCCCGAGCCCAGTGCGACGCTGCCCAGCTCGCCGGTTTTCAGGTACTCGATATTTTTGCGAAAGCTCGTTGCCTCTGACAGCAGATGGCGCGCATGGGTGATGACATGCTGGCCGGTAGGGGCGACCTCTACTTTGTTCGTTGTGCGCGCAAAGATCTGGATGCCGATTTCCTCCTCGAGTGCCGAAATGCTTTTGCTGAGCGCGGATTGGCTCAGGTGTACGCGTTCGGCGGCTTTGCTGAAGCTCAGCGTATCTGCGAGCGCGACAACGTGCGTGAGCTGCTTGAAGTTCATTTATGAATGAATCGAATAAAGGTAGCCAATGTTTTTCATTTTACATCTGAAACATGGACTGGCAGAGTAGCAAAAACATACCCGGATGACTGCAGCGCATACCTGATCGGCATCCGACATTAGCAATATGGAGACACGGTGTGATCGAATACCGGGCTTATGCATCGCCCAGCGGGTGGAATGCCATTTCCGAGATAAAGGCTGGCTATACGACGCTGCAAGCCGATGCCGTGGCGGATTATCTGGTGGTTGGCGCCGGCTTTGCAGGCTTGGCTGCGGCGCGCAGGTTGGCTGAACTGCATCCCAGCGAACGCATCGTGCTGCTGGACGCCGGCCTGCCAGGCGAAAACAGCTCGGGCCGCAATTCTGGTTTCATGATCACCCAGCCGTACGCCAAAATCTCGGCCAGCCGCGACGCGGCGCAGCGTGAGTGGCAAATCCGGCTGCTGTCCCACGGCAAGCAGCAGTTGCACACCATCGTGCAAGAACACACTATCGCCTGCGGCTGGGGCGAGATCGGCCATTACAAGGCCGCAACGACACCTGTCGGTGCTCGCGCGCTCGGCGCATTGCGCCAGACACTTGCCGACAACAAAGTACCGTTTCGGGTGCTTGACGCACGCGACATCGCAAGCGAACTGGGTACTGGCTATTACCAAGCTGCTCTCTGGCTGCCCAGTTGCGCACTGGCGCAGCCGGCGGAACTGGTCAACGGGTTGATCGAGGTGCTGCCCGCCAATGTGAGCGCATACTTTGACACGCCCGTACAGAATATTCGCGGCTCAGGGCCGTACGTTGTAGAAACGGGCGGCGGCACAGTCAGTGCGCGCACGCTGCTGCTCTGTGTAAATTCGCAACTGCCCGAGTTCGGCCATGCGGGTTTTCGTCAACTCACCATGTACACCTATGCCGGCCTCACCCGGCCATTGTCCACAGCGGAAGCTGCTCAGTTTGGCCGCGACGCGGATTGGGGGCTGACGCCGGTCGAGCGGCTCGAGGCCACAAGCCGCAAGGTGGGCGGCAAGCGCTATATGCTGCGCACGGGTTTCTCATACAAGCGTGAGCTGCCTCCCGAGCAGGTGGCATGCCTGTTGGCGCGCGCCTTGGCTGCTCGTCATCCCGATCTGCCAGCGGACATTTTCGAGCATATCTGGGGTGGGGCGGTCAGCCTTACGCGCAACGACGCGCCGATCCTACGCCAGGTGGGGGGGCGGGCATTCGTCCTGTCGGGCTGCAACGCGTCGGGCATCCTCAAGATGTCGGCACTGGGTGAGCTGCTCGCCGACATGGCCGTTGACCGTGCTTCACCGCTGCTGGCTGAAACGCTGGCCCTCAGCAAACCGGCCTTCATCCCGCCGGATCCGTTGCGGCGCATCGCCGTGAATATGAACCTGCGCAAATTCAAGCGCGAATTGACCGGAAGTCATGCATGAGCACCGTCGCAATAACGCTTAAAGCCGTACAGAGCCGCATCGTCAATCCCCCTACCGTGCCCATCACCAACGCTATCGACGCGGGGCAACTGGTGTTTACGGTGCAGATGCCGCGCGATCCGGAAACGATGAAGGCCAGTGGGGACGGTGATATCCGCGTCCAGGCGGACAGAGTTTTCAGCCAGCTCGCGCACGTCCTCGAATGTGCTGGATCGAGCTTGAGGCATGTTGCCCAGATGACGATTTATTTGGTCAACAAGGAAGACGCCGCCGGCATGAATGAGGTCTATGGCCGCTATTTCACGCAAGCGCCATTCCCCAATCGTGCAACGGTCGTGGTGAAGGAACTTCTGGGCCCGAACTGCCTGATTGAAATTGTGGTTCAGGCGGTGAAGGCGGAGTAAGCAGCGCAATGGAACAGGTCACTATCATCGGCGCCGGCGTTGTCGGCATGTGCACGGCCGTTGCCCTGCGACAGCGCGGCGTTCCGGTGCGCGTCATCGACGAGCGCGAGCCGGGTACAGGTACATCTTTCGGCAATGCGGGGTTGGTCAGCATCGACAGCTGCGTCCCGATTGCCTTGCCTGGCATGCTGAAAAATGTGCCCAAGTGGTTGAGCGACGCGCAAGGCCCCTTGACGGTGCGCCCCGGGTATCTCCCCAATGCGGCACCGTGGCTGCTTAAATGGATACGCAGCGGCGCCCGTACACACAACGTAATGGCGATCTCGCATGCCTTGCGGCAATTGCATAAAGACGCCATCGACCACTATCGCCTGCTATTGGGTGACGCGCTTTTCAGCAAAGTCGTCCACGTCACCGGCCAACTCCACGTATGGGAAAGCGAACAGAAGTCGCCGCTCGACATGCTGGCTGACCGGCTGCGCGCCGAACACGGCATTGTGGTGCGCGACATGAAGGGCGACGAGATTTTCGATATCGTGCCCGGTATGGATCGCCGTGTGCGTCGGGCGCAATTGTATGAACATAACGGCTATATCGCCAATCCGTACCAGTTGGTGCAGCGGCTCAAAGAGATCTTTCTGGCCAGCGGCGGTGAGCTTTTGCGCCAGAAGGTAGTGGGGCTCAGCCGCCAGGGCAGTGGCGCCGGGTACCGGATCATCACGGCCTGCAGCGACCTGGCTGCGCCCAAGCTGCTGGTTTGCGCCGGTGCGTGGTCGGGCCGCCTGCTCAAGGGTCTGGGCATTGACGTGCCGCTCGAGACCGAGCGTGGCTACCACGTTGCATTCGATCGCGAGGCGCTCGATATCCCTTTGCCCGTGCTGCATAAAGAGCGTGCATTCGGCGTCACGCCTATGGTCGACAACATACGCGTGGCAGGTTTCGTGGAGATCGCGGGCCTGGATGCGGCACCAGACATGCGGCGCGAAGCGGTGCTGGTTTCGCACGCCAAACGCCTTTTCCCCTCGTTGGATACCAGTTGCGCAAGCAGCTTCTGGCTGGGCTTCAGGCCCTCTACCCCTGACAGCCTGCCGGTGCTCGGGAGCGTGGATAAAATGCCCGGCCTGTACCTGGGCTTTGGCCACGGGCATACCGGCATTACCGGTGCGCCCGCATCCGCCGGGATTCTGGCCGACCTCATCACCGGCGCATCACCAAAACTCGATATAAAACCTTACGACATCAATCGTTTCTAAGCATGCATGGTTTACCAGAGGAGACACCATGAGCAACCACGATAAAAATGAATCAGGCCCTGTCTTGAGCAGGCGATCTGTGCTGAAACTGGCGGGCGCGACGATCGCCGCGCCTTCGCTATGGATCAAGAATGCGGAAGCGGCACAGGAGCGCGTGGTGATTCGCTCGCCGGGCGGTGCCTACGACGACATTCGCCGCAAGCTGATTTATGAACCCTTCACCAAGCAAACTGGCATCCGCGTCATCCCTGTTGCGATGACGACCGGCAAGCTTGAGGCGATGATCAAGTCGGGCAATATCGAGATCGACATCATCGACAACGACGACAGCGTGCTGTTGCAATGGGAGAATGAACTGGCGCCGCTGGACTACGCCGGCTTCAAATTCACCAATCCCGACGACATCCTGCCCGAGTACCGCCACGCCAATTATGTTGGCAACTTCGTCTATGCCGATGTCATGGGCTACAACCTTGAGAAATGGAACAAGGATACGGTGCCCAAGACCTGGGCGGACTTCTGGGACTACAAAAAATATCCGTCCACCCGCGCACTCGCTGACATCGATACCGGCGGCCCGAATCTGGAGTTTGCCCTGTTGGCCGATGGCGTGCCCATGGACAAGCTGTACCCGCTTGACCTGCCGCGCGCCTTCAAATCGCTGTCGCGCATCAAGCCCGCCATTGCCAAGTTCTGGGCATCAGGCGCATTGTCGGTACAGATGCTGTCCACGCGCGAAGCCGACCTGAGCTCGGTGTGGAGTACGCGCATCCTTAAAGGCATCGAAAATGGTTCGCCGCTGGCCATCAACTGGAACCAGCACAGTGTGCACGTGCAGGCATACGCGGCCCTCAAGAACGCCAAAAACCTTGGCAATGCGCAGAAGCTTATCGACTTCTGCCTGAGCCAGGATGTACAAAGCAAGTTCAGCTCGATGTGGAACAGTGGCCCGGTTACCAAGACGGCCTACCAGGCACTGACACCCGAGATGCGAGACAAGATCCCCGGCGGAGACCGCACGCGCGAGCATGGCTTCCTGCTCGACGCGAAATGGTGGGCAAAGAACCGGGCCGAAGTAGGCAAGGAGTGGGCGACATGGGCGCTGAATTCGTAAAAGGCGGCGGAAGCATACGCTTTCGCGGCATCACCAAGAAATACGGCGGCCTCACCGTTGTTGACAGCATCGATCTCAACATTGCCCCCGGCGAGTTCTTCTCGCTGTTGGGGCCCAGCGGTTCGGGCAAGACCACCACGCTCATGATGCTGGCGGGTTTCGCCACACCGGACAGCGGGCAGATCTTGCTGGACGATACTGACATCAGCCGCATGAGCCCGCAGCAGCGCAATCTCGGCATGGTGTTCCAGAACTATGCGTTGTTTCCGCATATGTCGGTGCTGGACAACGTCATGTTCCCGCTCAAAGTGCGCAAGTTCAGCAACAAAGAGTGCCTGGAAAGGGCGCAGTGGGCGATAGACCTGGTTCGCCTTTCTGATTTCGCGAAGCGCCTTCCCAAAGAACTTTCGGGTGGTCAGCAGCAGCGTGTGGCGCTTGCGCGCGCGGTGGTTTTCCATCCCAAAGTTGTGCTGATGGACGAGCCGCTGGGCGCGCTGGACAAGAACCTGCGCTATCAGATGCAAATGGAGATCAAGGAGCTTCAGCGCAAGCTGAACATGACGGTGGTGTTCGTCACGCACGACCAGGAAGAAGCGATGAACATGTCAGACCGCATCGCTATCATGAACAACGGCCGCATCGAGCAACTGGGCACGCCCAAAGATGTGTACGAATCGCCGCGCAATATATTTGCGGCGGGCTTCCTGGGCGAGGCCAACATCCTGCCATATGCGCGGCTGGACGAGGGCTATCGCCGGGATTTGGGCATGCGCAGCGGCGACCATCTGTTCTTCCGGCCCGAACGTGCCGTGCTTGGGAAGGGGCACGACGGGCAGGGCGCCGCAGGCGTGCCGTCAGGGTTGCGCGGGAAGGTCATGAACGTATCATTTCTGGGCCATATCGTGCGCTATCAGGTGGCGCTGCACGATGATCTGCGCATCTACGCAGACACGGCCAACCTTTCAGATATGCCGGTTTTCGACGTGGGGCAAGCTGTCACCGTCGGTTGGGGCAAGCCGGGCGACGCGAGAATCCTCCATCATGACTGAGATCGCAATGACCCGGCGCAACGGCGTGGCGCTTCGCGCGCCGGTTTTCGGCCCTACCCCGATGATCTATCCGGTCTTGGGCTTCTTGGTGCTGTTTTTTGCCGTGCCCATCGCCTGGTTCTTCGTGAAGTCTGCGCTCGATTACGACGGCAACTTCCTGGTCATGCTGCTGGAGACGTTCACGTCGCCGCTGTTTCTGACCGTGGCCTGGAAGACGGTATGGATATCGATGCTGGTGACCGTGCTGGCGCTGCTCACCGCGTATCCGGTGGCCTATACGCTGGCACGTGTGCATTCGCTGCGCTTCACACTCATCATCATCTGCGTTGTCGTGCCGTATTTCACGTCCATCATCGTGCGCACGTACTCATGGATGATCATCCTGGGCACCAAGGGTGTGGTCAACGAAATGCTGATGGCTGCCGGTCTCATCGATAAGCCCATCAACCTCATGTACAACATGACGGGTGTGGTGGTAGGCATGACGTACGTGTTGTTGCCATACTTCGTCTTGACATTGTTTTCTACCATGAAGGGCATCGACCCTTGGCTGTTGCAGGCGGGGCGGGGTATGGGGGCTTCCAACTTCTACGTTTTCCGCAAGATTTTCCTGCCGCTCAGCATGCCGGGTATCGTGTCGGGGTTCCTCATCGTATACATCCTTGCGATCGGCTTCTTTATTACGCCCGCACTCATGGGCGGCCCGAACGATGTGATGATGGCCATGCTGATTCAACGCAACATCGAAGTCACGATGGACTGGCCGCAGGCTTCCGCGCTGTCGCTGTTCCTGCTCGTGATCACCCTGGTGATCTACGCCGTGTACTGCCGGTACACCGACTTCGACAAAATGCTGGGCAAATAGGTGGCGCCATGAACTTCCTCAAGCGTTTTAGTTTCCCGGGCGTCATGACATGGGTGATCTGCGCGCTGCTCATCCTCCCTATTCTGATCGTGGTGGTGGTGTCTTTCGGGCACAGCAGCTATATGATCTTCCCGCCCAAGCAATTGTCACTGCGGTGGTATGAAGAGTTTTTCAGCAATCCAGAATGGATGGGCGCCCTGTGGTCCAGCCTGGTCATCGCGATAATGGCCAGCCTTATCGCCACGTCGCTCGGATTTCTGGGCGCCTACTCCCTGGTGAGGGGTAAATACGGCAAAAAGAAGCTGATCATTTCATTCTGCCTGCTGCCGCTCATCGTGCCCACCATCATCACCTCGGTGGCCTTGTACTTCGCGTCGGTGCCGCTAGACCTTCTCGGGTCCAAGCTCTGGATTGCGGTGTGCCATGCTTCGCTGGCGCTGCCTATTGTGCTGCTGATACTCATCAGTGCACTGCAAAGCGTGGACATCACCATCGAGCGGGCTGCCGAAAGCCTGGGCGCCAGCAAAGCCTACACCTTCACGCGAGTTGTTATCCCGCTGGCCGCGCCGGGCATCATCTCGGCCGCGTTTTTCAGCTTTCTTACCTCGTTTGATGAGCTCATCATTTCTCTGTTCCTCTCGGGATTGGAAGCTGAAACCTTGCCGGTGAGAATCTGGAACAGCCTGTTGATGAATATGGAGCCAGTGATTGCGGCCATCAGCGCCTTCCTGATCCTCCTTACCGTCAGCCTGCTGTTGCTGGAACTGGCGGCGCGCAGATTGCGGGCATAGCGGTGTGCCGCCGCGCGCAACCAGCAGTGCATGGGGCACTGCTGATTGCGCCGCAGTGCTTGCCTGGCTTGCGATGCGTATGATCGTCGCTCCAACCCATATCGGCCCGCGTGGCCGCTAGCCGCCTTGGCTCCCTGGGCCGCCAGCCGCCACGCACGCAATTTACCGGGCACCCTGTCCAGCACAAAAAAATATCTGTGCTAGAATAGCCGACTTGTTATCCCTTTCGCACGAAGTTCTTCGCGCGATCAAGGGGCGGTTAGCTCAGTGGTAGAGCACTGCCTTCACACGGCAGGGGTCACTGGTTCGAACCCAGTACCGCCCACCAATTTTCCCCTTATAAATCAATAATTTGCTTGTGGTTAGTGCTTTGCCTCGGGCGTTCAGTACGCAACAAGTACGCAAAACTGCGTAAAAATTGGACCGAGCATTGGTACAGTCGGAGCATCATCCTCGCATCCGCAGGAGCCGACATGTTTCGAGGGCTCGGCGCGGCTTGTCCGTCGCTTACTAACAAGAGTGCCCCAGGGGGTTGCTGCCCCTCGTTTGACGTATTTTGACGTTTTAGCATGCTAAAGAGCGTCATCTGATGTCCTAGTTTTTCCTATCAGTGCCCTCAAAGGGCACTGATACCCGCTCGTGAAGCGAGTGTTTTCCGAATAATGACCTTAGCTGTGGAACTGGCCATGGCGCATTACTTAAAGGTCTGATATGAAAAAGGAAAACATTGTTTATTCAGTACAAAGTTTCTGTGACGAGCACGGGATTAGTAGAAACCACCTATACAGACTCTGGGGCAACGGCGAAGGGCCCGCTTTCATGCGCGTAGGGCGTAGGCGGTTGATTACTGTGGAAGCCGCTGCAGCATGGCGCAAGCGGATGGAGGTAGCCTCTTCCATTGAATCCGCCCAGATTGTCGGGGGAGTGCAGTCATGAGGGCATGGGACATTTCCGAGTTCCCCGATGGAGTTCGGCTGTTGCGAGCTGCTGAGTGCGAGCCCCAACCAGTTCAATGGCTATGGAGGCACTGGCTGCCCAAGGGCGCGATCACGATATTGGCGGGGATGCCCGGCACTGGGAAGACAACACTTGCACTATCTATTGCATCGATCGTATCAAGTGCAGCATGTTGGCCAGATGGATCGCAGTGCATCCACGCTGGTAACGTCGTGATTTGGTCTGGTGAAGATGAAATTGAAGCGACCTTACTACCTCGTCTCATTGCCATGGGGGCTGACCTTGAGCGAGTGCATTTTGTGGCTCAGATTCAGGACAAGGGTAGCTTTCGAGAGTTTGATCCGAGCACTGATATACGTCAGTTGATGATGAAAATTGCCGAGATCGGCGGGGCTGACGTCGTAATCATTGATCCTATTATGAACGCAGTTTCCGGCGACGCGCACCGTGCCAATGAGGTGCGTCGTGACTTGCACGATCTTGTCGTTTTGGCACGTTCCAATGTCGCCGTAATAGGAATCTCTCATTTTTCGAAAGGCGGGGGAAAGTTGAATCAGAACCCGCTCGATCGCGTTATCGGATCCCAGGCGTTCGCCGCCCTTGCTCGTGTTGTATTGGTTGCGGGCAGACGCCCAAATAATGAAGAACGATACTTTGCGCGCGCGAAGAACAATCTTGGGCCGGATGGGGGAGGATTTGAATACTCTGTTGAGTACATAATGATTCCTCCCGCCGTTGAAACGTCCAAGGTGGTTTGGGGCGACTCAGTGGACGGTGATGCACAGTCGATTTTGGCTGATGCTGAGCGTAGTGCGGACCCTCCGAGTAGGTTGGATGAAGCGAAGGACTTCTTGTGTGGAGTGCTGATCGGCTCAGGCCGCGTACCATCCATCAAGATACTAGAGCTTGCGACGGCGGCGGGCCACTCCACATCAACCATCAATCGCGCGAAAGCCGAGCTTCGAATAAGAGCAGAGAAGGACGGTGACGGCGGTTGGTACTGGAGGTTATGACCCTTCGCTGATCTAGCCAAGGCAATCAAGATGGTCAAGGCTGCCAAGATTTCATGACGGGATCTTGGCAGTCTTCACTTAGCGGATCGAGGCACTCTTCTTCAGGTATGTAGGATCACACGGGGAAACTGTGTGGATTTGTGCTGTTGTCGTGAGTGAACTTCGGGGCGAAGTCGCACAACCCCAAACAAGGTATTCATGTGCGCAGTGACGGCCCTCAATGTTGTGACCCGCCGTCGACTGCTGATCCTTGTGGGGGGGAGTTTTCTCGGACAGTTTTAGGTGTGCTAGTTCAGACTTGCTCTGACATACACTGTCTGATCAAGCCGCAACTGAGTTCATGACAGCTGCTTTCGGCCGAAAGCCGACGGTGGTGGTAAACGGAAGCAGGCGCACAACCTTGTCGTTCACCTATGGACCGAGGCTCGCCGAGGGGTGTCAGGTCGAACGACAGTTAGGCGACAGACACATATGGCGGCGGTTGTGGTGGACGATCAAGTTCTTTACCCAGCCACGTGTGAAATTGGTCTTGAATATTGCAGCCGTCCGCATTCCGCCGTAATAGATGCCAACGATGCGCTTCTATTCCAGGTTTCCCTATGTCGGTCCACCCGCGCGGCATGCCAAGCTCTTCCTCTGCGTCCTCGATTGTTTTCCCAAGACGCTCAAAGTTCTCCGCTGTGAAATACCACTGACCATCCACGACGTTGCGGAGGTGTACATAGCAATCAAATACGAGTTCAAGCACGCTCTTAAAGTAGGTGTCACATGCTGTTATAACGTCCAAGTCCGGCACGGTCGGCAAATCTTTGCAAGGCACGAAATAGTAAAACGACCCCTTATTGCTATGAGACCCGCCAGAAACTACATTTTCGCCAATATGTTGCGTTACAGTTCTAAAGTCATGAAAGAACCGCGACAAAACATCTTGTCTCAGTGCCTCCTGGCGCGGCAAATACCAAGCGTCGAATTCGGGCTCACCCTTCAGCGAAGCTTGCATGGCGAAAGTGACGCTACGAGCAGCAGAAACAAATGCGGACACACAAAATTGGACCGCCTCGAAATTAATCTTTTTGCCGTGGCGATGGACTTCCTCCAAGAAGAACTCGGCTTCCTGAACCTTGTAATCCACTAGGCCAAAGGAGCGTGTCACGTGTGCCGCCTAGCGTAATGTATCCAGCACAAACTTTGGGATACCCACGGCAATGCGGGATGTCTGGGCATTCGCTCCTCCTGGAAGTGGCTTGCGGTCTTGGTTTTTTATTCGTATAGCTGTGGGAAACATCCAAGTACAAAAATTCCGGCAACCCGCAATATTCATTTGGGTGAATTATAGCCAGCGGATGAGCAGGTTGGTATCTCCAACGACACCGTTCGGATTGTGATTGAACAGGGTTGTGAGTCATTGACAGCCTGCGGGAGTGGTGCTCAACGTCGGCTGTAGGTCGGTATCGGCCCCAGGCTTTGGCTTCAATCTGCCAGAAGCCGAACTTCAGGAGATAAAATAGGAGGTCTGTTTTGCAGCGGGAGCAGTCTATCGCAACCAAATTACGGGCGACGGGTTTGGAGGGCAAAGCAGTTCGTCGCGAAGAGTCAGCCAAGTCCTTCCGACTAATTGCCCCGCGCTCTGACCTGAGCGGGCTCTCCAGAGCCGCTCAACGCACCTACGACCAGCGCCAGAGGAGCGTTGAGCGTTGCCTAGGAGAGGTAATAGGTGGGGTACTTGACCGGGCAGTGGAATACCTTTCAGCGCGTTGTGCAGAGTTGCCCTAACTAGGCAGGCCCAGGATCGCCTCCGCGACGCGTCGGGCACCTGCGATAGGGTTTTCCAAGCTGATCGTCGCGGGAAGTCTTACGTCGAAGGTGAGCGACTGGGCGTCCACATGCTGGTGGGCGACCACGTCATCGTGCCGCAGCACCTCGACGGCCGGGTCTGCCATATCGTATCCCCGAATGAAGGTCACAATAAACGGGGTCGTGAACGGAGCCTCGTTGGCCATCGTGGCATGCTCGTATCCTATACCCGACTCCGAGCCATACATGGCTACGCGCACGAGGAACTCATCGACCAAGCCGCTGGCCCCGGTCGCGGTGAGTCGCTCGGCGATGCTCTTCACCAGGGAGGGGATTGATAAGGCAGGCACGTTGGGCTCTGCCTGCCGCAGTCCGATGCTTACGAGGAGCAGGCGAACTTCCCCGGGGCCGTCATCAGTGGCAGGGGCAGGCTCGATCTGGTGGATGCCATGGATGGCGTGACTTGAGGTGGTACGAGTGGTGGTTTTTATCTCGACTCCCGTGCCCTCCCACGTGAGATCCCTCGCAGAGCGGCGCCAGCCATCCCAAGCTTGGACGACCGGTCCGACGTGGAGATCGTCTGCGCGGCGGCAGAGAGCATCCAGAAGGAGCAGTTCCCCGGCGAGTCCGAGGACAGCGTTCTCCGATATCTCCAGACGCTTGATGGCAAGTTCGATCAGGGGCTCGGTGACGGCAAAGGCACGCTCCAGATCGGCGTCAGCTTTCTCTCGCAGCAGTTCGGCGACAATGAATGCACCGACCTGATCGAAGTGCCCTAGAGCGGGTAGGCGGATGCGGTTGGCGCTCAGCGGCGGCTGGGCGTCACGGTGCCATAAGTGGTGGTGAATCGCAGACTTCACGGTGTTGGTCCGGGGCTTCAATTGGCCACCTGCAAGGAACAGTTCCAAGTGCCCGCGATTGTTCCGGGCGAACCCGACCACCTGAGCGTCGGTTAACCAGGTGATGGTTCGGTCATCTTCGGTTATGCCCGCGGGGACAGCGTTGATTTGGTCGAGAACTTCTTCGTAGCTAGTCATGGAAGGCTCCTGGGGAAGATGGGCATCCCAGCACGGGTGGCTGAGAACTGCTCAGGACCTCCTGCCGGGAGGCAGACTCCAACCGCAACAGTGGGGTGCAGATCGTTCGGATGCTGGTTGACGTAGAAAAGGATCTGACCGTGGGAGCCGATAGGGCGCCACGCTGTGGTGCTGCCCGACGGCACGGCAGCGCGGCGATGGTAGTAGTCGAAGTAGACGTCGCCGCGATACTGGTCTGGACCTGCGTTCGGGTCGCTCGCTCCCCAAGTCGTCTGGAGTTCGCCTCCGACTACCCTCTTGGTGGTGGCGCGGATGTTGAACGGGAGTTGTGCCAGCGGACCGTTGGACACGGTGGCACCGTCGCCGTAGCGAATGCCGATCCAGAATCGTGGTTGCTCAGTTGTTTTGCGGCAAAGGTCGGCGTAGGACCACAGATGGCCGGGGTGGCCGGTGACAAAAAGTCCCGTGATTGGGCGAGAGAGGCTGGCCGACCAGAGTCGAAGATAGGCGGCGATGGCATAGGGGCAGGCACGCCGGGTCAGGTCTCCATATCCGCACGTCCTGGGCGGTCGATAGAACGGGGGATCCTGGAGTGGGGCGACTGCGTGTGCTCGGGCTTCGATGCGACTCCAGATGTCCGCGTGGAAACCATCGCTCCTGGGCTGGTAGCCGGCGAAAGTGAGTCGGTCCAAGAGTTCGGCGGCCTCTGTGAGTTCGAGCGGCTCGTCCAGGATCCGGCCTCGCAGCACGTTGGCGACAGTGAGATCGCTGGACGGTCGGGCGAAGAGTTCCGCTACGACGTCGGCGTTGGGATCCGCCTGCTGGCCGTCATTGATGACTGTGATGAAAGGGCGAGCTCCTGGAGACAAGGGAAGGTTACCGACGCCCGCGATCTTGCCGGTGGCTTCGAAGTTGAGGCCCTGCAGGACGGTCGGTTCAGGCGCACCGCTCATCATGTGCTCAGTGATGGCGGTGCGAACCGCTTCGTCGACGTCGTGGTAGGCGCGGAAGAGGGCGAGCTGGTCGCTGGAGGCGAAGACGCGGCACAACTCGATGTAGGACCCGCGGTACCCGAACCAACGCTGCATTTGCATCTGGGTGTCGGCCACCGGGTAAGCCGATGAACGCTGGAACAACGCCGTGGTCATCCCTTCTAGTGTCAGTCCTCGGGCCATGACGTTCCCTGAGACGAAGATCGTGCTGAGATCGTGGGCCGCTCTCCACTTGCCGGTTTCAGGGTCCTGGCTCGGTGTGTAGGCAGGGCGGTCATCAGCGCTGGGGTCGCTGTTGACCACGGCGACCCTAGTCCCCGGGATCACCTCGTTGATGAGCAGGGTTTCGACGGTCTGCCAGTCCGGGAAGGTCTTCGGCGGCAGGACGTCGAACTCGTCCTCGATTGCTCCGGCAGAGGTACGGTACTTGTCGAGCCATTGCGACCACGGGGCGGAGTCCACCTGCAGGTCGTTCACCAAGGTGTCGGGGAGCCTGGCGTCGCCTGTGTCGAGCAGGTTGCGAGCCGTTGCCCGGTCCTGGATCCCTGCCCAGAGCAGGACGTCTTCAGCACTCCGGAAGTGATCCTGAATCGCCGCTGAGGGGTGGTAGAGCATCGAGTGCGGCGGACTCACACTGGCAAGGGCTTCGTCCTCGGTGTCGAACTGGGTAGTGATGACGGATGCCGGGCCGAGCTTGCCGGAGCGGTGCAGGCGGATGGCGCCCGCCACGAGGAAGGCCCGGACGGCGTCGGCGAGGTCCTGCTGCGTAGAGTTAGTCGTAGGCACGCACAGGCCAGCCGCCTCCGCACGGCGGTAGAAGACCTCACCGCCGGTGTAGTAGGAACGGATCCCGACCGGTTCCGGGTAGGTCGATGAGCGAGGGGCGTTGAGGTTGCCAAGATCAGTCGTGTCTACCGGATGGCCTATATCGAGCGGAGTGCGAAGAGAGATCATGAAGTCGCGCGGCGCCAGGGGGTTGTGGTCCTCCTGGAGGAGATTGGCCTGGGGGGTCGCCGTGTAGGCGATATAGGTTGTGTATAGGTTGTCAGGGGAACCTTGTGGCGAGTCCCAGAGGTTGGCGATGGCGCGAGGGATCTGTTTGAGGTTGCCATAGACCGGGTCTTCGGAGGCCTCGACAACCGCATCGAGGATTGAGCCGTCGTCAGCTTCGTCATCGAGCACCAGCATATGCACGGGACGGTCGAGTTCCCTGACTGCTTTGAAGAGGTTTTTGCGCAGGTTCTCGCCGAGCGCCCGCAAATGGTGCGTCTGCTTCATGGCGACCAGAATGATGGGGCGCCTCTTGGCCAGTCGCTGCTTTACGGCGGCCGGCAGGAGGCCATAGATCCGAGCCAGGGGTACGTTCGCTCCGGAGAACGCGAGTGCCGCAGCGGGACAGAGAATGCGCCGCGCCCGCTTCGCGGCGTCATCCGGCCCGGAGTCGAGTTGCTCTAGCACCCGGCCGTAGGTCTGTCGCCACAGTGACAGCCGGGTGCCCGCGAGCACGACCAAGATGTCGACGCCTCGGTCCATCGCCAGCGCGGAGACGCCGAGCATCGAGGCCGTCTTGCCGGATTGGACCGAGCCCATGACGAGGCCTGTACGAGCCCGGCCCGCGGGCCAAAGCTGGGAGCCGGGCTCGCCGGCGCCCAAAATGCCGCGCTCGAGGATGTAGCGGCTGTCGGCCTCCACCGCAGTCCGAGCAGTGGCGCTGAGGCCCTGTAACTGGTTGGCGTAGCGAGACCACCACGAATCCGCGGCGGACTGGGCGGGCGGGTTGAAGTAGACGTGCTCGATCAAGGGTGGTGCAACCACGGGTCTAACGATCCTCCTTCGGATGGATCGTACCCTCAAGAGACTTGTAGCCCGACGAGCCGAAGCGTTCCCGGACAGCTTCTGATGCCTGGCTGGGATCAAGATCAAGTAGTGTAAGCACGCCCTTGGCAATTCGAGCGATGTAGTCCCACTGGGTCTTGGTCTGCGCGTTTTCGATCCGCTTCCACGCTTCGCTGCCCGTTGCGGCCAAGATGTTGTCAGCCTTCTGCGCGATCCGATCCTCGACGTCATCGGGTGACGCCGCCAGGGCGAACGCCACGCCAACTATGGAGCCGACGAGTTGGAGTTCTTGCCACTTGGCACCCTTGCCTCCGTCCATGAACTTCTCCGACCACACCTCGGGGTGACGGGCATGGAGGTCGAAGGCCTCGGTCAGCCAGGCGAACAGGTCAGTCAGGACCTGCCTGCTGCGCAGCGGATCCTGCTTGTCGTCCTGAACCCTGGTCAGGAATTCGTCGATGTGTCGAGCGGTACTCTTGACCTTCTGGCCCTTGGTGTCGAGCAGCAGCACCGACAGGATCCAAGAGAGGATCTTCGTGCGGCGGTATCGGGCGCGCCCGATACCGTAGCCCTCCAAGGACTCTCCAATCGTCGTGAACTCGGGCACCTTGGCCAGCGATGGGGCAATGTCCGCCGCGTTAACGCGCGGGTCGGCATCGCCGGCCGCTGTCAGGATCGTTGCGGTAAGTTCAACCTCGTGGAAGGCAGCGTTGCGGATCTCCTCGGCGTTCAGGTGGACGCCCTGCTTGTTGTACAGCTTAAAGACGTCGTGGATCTGCCGCGGGTCAGCCTGCGTGTAGCGGATCACCGGCACCTTGTAGGCGGTGGTCTTGGTGAACAGCTTTTCCACGGTCATCTCGGCCCCTGCAACCTTAATGACATTCTTGAGTATTTGCGTGTAATACTTCCCTTGTAGCGCCTCAAGGGCGGGACCCTTCAGTCCACCACTGTCGTTGTTGCGCAGCTTGAAGGGGAAGTAGTAGTCATTCTCCAGCGCAGCCGTCAGGTTCTCGCCCTCCAGCGATTTCCATGCTCTCTTGAACCGCGGGTAGTTCTCCTTGAAGTTCTTCAGCAGGTCATGACCGGGGTGACGTGTCTCTGCCGCCTGCACCCTTTCGAGAGCTGCAGGGTGACTGCCAACGAAGCGCAGCAGTGCGGTCAGGCGTTGCTTGCCATCGACGACCTCCTGTGGATCGGACGGTCCGACCTCGCGCAGAATGATCGATGGGAGCGGAATGCCTCTGAGCACCGACTCGATGAGGGCCTGCCGGTCGTTCGTGCTCCAGACGTCACCACGCTGGTAGGAGGGGGTCAGGTTTAGGTCCGACGTGGTGAGTTCATTTATAGAGACCACGTCCGCAGTGGCGGTGACAGGCTCGGTGCTAAGTTGGTCGGATCCCGGGTCAGACTCCTCCCACGCACTCGTCCAGTTGCTCGTGGCTGAGGCGCGTGTTACGGCGTCCGACTCCATCTCCTCTGCGAACGCCTTCTGTAGGCGCACCGCGAACTCAATGCGCTGGCTGAGCCGCTCCAGGGCGAGCGGCGTGAGTTGGCTCGGGGACACCGAGGTATCAAGTGCCTCAGCGCTGTCGAGTTCGAGTCCGGAGATGAGCCCGGCAAGGAACTCATCGCGACCGGCATCAGGGAGCCTTTGCGAGGGACCGAGATTGAGCCAGTCCTGAACCTGGGCGAGTTGTGGCATCCACGAATCGGACGTCATGTCAACGTCGTCGATGCGGATAGAGGAGGACGCTATCCTGACTCCTTTTGGAGCGTCAGTTGCCTCCGAAAGGGTAGCGATTGCGTTGGCAATACTCTCCCACAGCGGAGCGCGCGGGTCCTCTTCGTCAAAGTCGTCGTTTTCGTATTCTTTGCGGTCGGTCACGCGGTAGCCCTCAACGGTTCGAGGTCAGAAATGATGCTCGAGGTGGGCCGGATGAGCCCATACAACAATCGTTCAGCGATCGCTTTGACGACGCGGGCGTTAACCGCGTTGCCCAAGGCCTTATACGCGTCGAGGTCAGACTCGGGCAACTGGATGTCGCCGAGGCACTGAAGTTCAGCACACTCGGCTGGAGTCATGTAGCGACGTTCGCCGGTCAGGTTAGCACCGAGGATGGGCACCTGGGTCTGCGTGAAGGCGATGAGACTTGGGGAGGTCGTTGGACGCTTGACCCGCAGCCCAGACGCACGCACTTGTAGCACGAAGTTGTCGATGTCGCGCTCTTCACCCTGTGCGTTCCACTCCATCTTTTGGAAGCTGGAGGGGAAGTTTTGAGGGCTCCATCGTGACAGCCAGGGGTCGATCCAGGAGCGGTTGGCTTGATAGAACTCACGGTTCTGCCTGATGAAAGTCTGCTTCCACCGTGGGAAATGGAAGTCGCCTGCGCGATTGGCGTGGCTCGGTATCTTCGTGATTTGTTCGTCGATCGTGCATTCGAGAGATTGGCCGAAGCTGCCCTTGAAGCCCATCTGACGAAGACCCCACACAGGTCTGCGGACCCAAACCCCTGACGGAGTTTCGTCTTCGTAAGGGTAGGTCGCCCCGAACTCCATCGCCCAGATCGGGAAGGAAGGTAGCTTCAGCGCAGCTGGCGAGCGGCGCAGGAAGTCGCCCCACATGTCGATGGCTCGCAGCGTCTGTTCCGGGATGGCGCGCCTTGAATGCGTTTCGCGGCGCAGTACCCAGTGGATTTCGGTGGGATCCTTGTGCTTCGCCGGCCACTCGAAATGATCGAGGCCCTCAAGTGAACCTACGAAGTAGGCGCGGTCTCGCACCTGTGGAATGCCGAACTGGTGGGGCGAGAAGTGCTCTACGTCGACGGAGTAGCCAAGCTCCTCCAGCAAGCGGATGATCGTAGTCCTGGTGCGGCCGCCGTTGTGCCTGAGGATGTTGGGCACGTTCTCCAAGATGAAGTGTAGCGGCCGCTTGACGCGCAGGATGTCGTGCACCTTGAAGAAGAGATTGCCCTGATTTGTGTCCTTGAAGCCCAGTTGGTCTCCTGCTTTCGAGAAGGGTTGACACGGGAAACCCGCGGTAAGGACGTGGTGATCGGGCACGCTCCGGGTAATGATTTCGTCGCTGCTCAGGTCGTTAAGGTCACCCCAAGCGTCGATACCGAAGTTGACCTTGTAGAGGGCCTTTAGCGTGGGCTCCCACTCAGCAGCGAACACGCCACGTCCATCCAACTCATCGAGGGCGACGTGGAAGCCACCCAGCCCAGCGAAGAGGTCGACGAAACGGAAGGCCTCACTACTTGTTCTCATCACTTCGGTGCCGTCCTTCTCGCCTATTCAGGCGAGAGTTCTCATGGATTGTTCAAATGCTCGCATTGTGACACGTTTTGCTGTACGCGGAAACGAGGCAGGGTCACGATGCCCGCCTTAGTGAACAGCTGCTGTAGGACCGACAGCGGCTATAGAGCGACTGCACGGGACTGGCTGCGCTCTGCCTCCAGCGGACATTGACATCTGCCAACTAAACTTCCACCGCTTTGGGTCGGCTCGGGCCATTTTCGATAGACCGTCTTCGAGCAAAAAGAGGCCAGTCGAGCTACCGGGAGTCTGCCATGTACAGAGATATCTCTTCCCAGCTGGGGTGCCACCCCGATTCGGCGGACTCTGTGTAAGCTTGTTCCCGCACGCAGAGGTTTAGTTGATCGAGCTCACTGGCCCGTTTTTTATACTTCCGCAACTCTCGGCTCAGTCCTGTGAGGATCGACCAGCGTTGTCTCAATAGTGCAAATTTTTCTTCCGCCAAAAGAATGTCAATGATTTCATGATCGGAGGCGCCTTTGAAAGCCTTCTGTGGATAGAAGAATTTTGGTCCCTTTGGAATTGGTTCAGTGAAAAGCACTGTGCCTGAGCGCTTGTTACGGATTGCATTGCGAACCCAGACGATTTCAAGCGATGCTTTATTGCGTCGAGCATATACCCAAAATGCCCTGAAGCCTTCCTGTGCCTTGGAATGTTCCAAAAAATCGTTCGCATGATTTTTAGCCTCCGCAACTATCACCGATTTCTCCCGCTCGATAGACTGTTGAACTGCTGAAACGAAGGCAGCAGGCGTACGCTCGTCCACAAAAGCTATTTCGGTTGCTGTCGTGACCATGTCATTTTTAACGATACTCATGAATGAACTCCTTTTTAGAAAGAGCTTTCATCCTACGAAGATCACGTCGGGCGCGTCAGGCTATCACTGCCCTTTTGGGCAGTATTGAAAAAAAACTCTGTCCGCATACATAAAACGCCTATTCTTCGATAAGGTTGAAGCCTGCAGCGCCTCGTACCGCGAAGGTGTCCGCACGAAGGCGAGTGGCTTGTGGTCGGCTGGGTCAGTCCTAGTACGAGCGTTCAGTCATATGCGGCGCAACGCTTTGTTGCTTTTAGCGGACGTGCGATGTATGCCTTTTCAAGGTCCTTTCAAGGTGCCAGGCGGTCCCAAAACTTTGGAAGTGGCACCGGCAGAGCTGGCAGCGAAGATAGGGTCACTTTCAAGGTGCTTTCAATTGTTTGGTGATTTGCTGAGCAACTGGGTGCCCATTGAAAGCATTATTGGTCAGGGGTGACGGTCTTCACCTGCCGTCTTTCTCGTGCTAGAGTAGCGACAATAATCACCACGGTGTGGTGACCCAGGGGTAGCTGGCCCGACATAAAGCAGCATTTGTCCCGCGTCACCGCGGCGGCCCGTCAGGGCCGAAAGTTCAACTAAGCAGTGTGCCTGGTCGCTTATGCGAACTCAAATGGCCATTTGCATCATTCTTGCCTTCCGCCTCACCGGCGAAATCCGACTTGGCTAACTTGGCCGATATGGATTGGGTTTTCCTTTCTTCGGTTCTCTTGTCGGGTTCGGCTCCTGCGTGGTGCCTTTCCTTCAAAATACTTTTTTTTGTCTAACCGTCGTCGTACGGAGATAGGGTGCCAAGCACAGAGACAGGCTTGGTCAGTACCCTGGGAAGCTAATATCCGCGCGCTTTTCGGTGCACCTACATGTGCGTGAAATTGCGTGAATACCAATTATGCCAATCCTGACTGTTCCGTGAAACGGGGATGAATGCACAGAGCATTCTTCAGCCTGACCACCACCCGCAGGGACAGAATACTGGCCGATCAGGACAACCCGGGCGTCGCAGCAGGCCCGATCAATAACGCTGCCACCCAACCCCGCCGCGAGGTCGTTCGCGTGCATACATCACTCAACACATGAGTTCTGGTCCCGGGTGTACATAAATCAGGAGAAGAGAATGACTCGGAATTACAAGCTGCCGACGCGTGTAATGGCGCATGCGGGCAGGCAATTGTTAGATTCTGCGGCAGGGCGAGGTGAATGTTCATTTGCAACAGCCGATGCGGTTGCCGATCGCTGGGCGCAGTTCGCGAGCTTTGCCAAGACGCAAGGAATAGGGCGTATGGAGCGCGTGTCACCGGAATTGGTGCGAGAGTATGGGTTGGGTCTGGGCAAGCGAGTCGATGCGGCCGAGATCAGCCCCGCGTATGCTCAGAATCTGGTGTCCGCGGTCAATACGGTGATGGGTCTTGTGCGGCCTTGGAAGAGTGTCAGTCCAACCAAGGATTGTGGCATTCAGACCCGCTCTACGATTCGCCATGTCGCACCAGCTACTCTAGATCGCCCGGCGTTTGATGGAGTCATTGGCCAAATGATGCAGAACGGATTGATTCGACAATCCGCATTGGCCTCGTTGGCTCGCAATTTCGGTCTACGTTCGAAAGAGGCCTCGCTGCTGGATGCCGCTGTGGCATTACGTCAGGCTCAACACGGGAATACGGTTCAGATCAAGGATGGGACCAAAGGCGGACGCCTGCGAGAAGTGCCGATCACGATGCCGTTTCAAATCAGGACGCTGGCTGATGCTGCCCAGCTGCAGGGCGGTGCACGCTCTATGGTGCCCGTTGCGGAAACTTGGTCGCAATGGCGCAACGGCGGACTTCGGGAAGGCAGGGAGGCACTAAAGCAACAAGGTTGTCCGGGCTACCATGACTTGCGTGCTGCGTATGCCTGCGAGCGCTATTCGATGTTGACTGGGTTTTCTGCGCCAGTCTGTCAGGAAGGGAGCCGGCCCGAGCGGGACGTTGACTATGCCGCCCGCATGGTGATTAGTCGGGAATTGGGGCATGACCGTGTGGATGTAGTCGCCAGCTACATCGGGGCGCGCTGACCATGGGACGTTTAGTCGCGCAAGTTCGGATGCTTACTCGTGTCTATGTCCGCAAGGGTGGCAAGACAAATCGTCGTCAACAGGCCGCGCGTATGCTTGCGTTCGCGCGATTCTGCGAGAACGAGGGGGCAACCGACATTAACCGCCTAGGGGCCAGGCACGTCATCTTGTACTGGAAGCAGAACCGACACCTGGCCCCATCAACCCAATACAACCACTACCGTGCACTATGTGTATTGTGGGGGCTGGCCGAGAAAGTGGGAAGACCTCCTGTTCCTCGCGCCGGCAGCTAGCCGTCATTTCTTGACCGTGGCGAACAGTTCCATTTTTCCACGGTAATACACCTGTGGGTAATCAAGGTTTCCGTCCGAATGGGCTTTCATTGAGCTCTTGGGAGGAATGTAGAGGTATGACCAGTCCGGCATATGTTTTGTCAAGGTGGCATAGAACCTCTGGATATCCACGCCTTTGTGACCCCTGCTCACAATTGAGGCATAACCATTGAAGATCGCGTCGGCTTCAAAAAAGTAGACCGGGCGCGATTCCTGATTAAGGAACTCCGGAGTCGATTTATTTACAGATGGCGTTTGAACGTAGACAGCGGTAATGCATTTCTCAGTGATTGGTGCCGAGAAGCCCGGGCATTCGTCAGAATTAGGCAACCGAAAGGTATTGGCCACAATGATCTTGCTTTCCCGACGGGTTCTCTCGAAGTCCGAGCGTTCCCAGCCTAACTCATGCAATGTCTTATCCAGAGCGTCTTGAGTGATGTCACGCATTTTCGTCTGAGCATCGGACGGATCTGCCGCCATATCCTGAGGCATCCATGCGACAAGTTGTCGATGTTTTGCTGGTGTGTCGGTGCTGCGAACCATGGATAAGAGCCCTAGCCCCAATCCCCAGCCGCCACTGATTCCCGGCGCAGGTGAAGAAAAATTGGCTGCGGCCCATCCGATATTGGTCACAGCGTTCGCTCCGCTGCTATGAAGGCGTGTGTAGTCCTCTCGAGACAGTTCTTGGTCTTGTAAATGTCTGATCCCACCAGCCTCGGCGAGGTTAAGCGCCAAGCTTCTTTCAGGGCTAAAGGATTTTTGTGGGGCGGCACACGCTGCAAGTGAAGCTGAGAAGATGGTGATGGCTAGTATTTTGTAGTTTGGCACGGCAAGGCGAATAAGAATTAAAAGATAAGCATTGAAGATTGATCAGATGGGAGTGGTTGCTTTGAGGCGCTGTTCATAGTTCGTTAACGTCGCAACCATAAGGGTTTCCGGCAAAGTCTGTGAACTCCGTAAACATGGGGTAACCGTTAGCTGGATTGAAAAACGGTTTGAAAGCATAGGCGTCGTTATTGCTCGGCCTGGAGTGCTCTTCAATCCCGCGAGGGGCGTCGTCGTGCAATATACGATCCGCTCGTTGGGGCTCTGGTTTGAGACATGCACCTTCTATCCCAGCGGCGAAGCCCCCGCGAAGGCCAGTAGCGGGCCAGAGCGGATTCTTTCTGTCCGATAACCGAGATGATGCCGTCCCAATTGATCTTCCCACCATCGCCCGGTCTCGCATCTGTTGTTGTAATCGGTAGAGCAATTTTCGGATGAGGACCAGTATGCTAAACAAAGTCCCCGCCAGCAGCCCTGTCGCCGGATCTAAAACAATCAACAGCGTGAAGAAGCAGACAGCAATCAGATTTCGGTAACGCAGCAGTCTGAAGAACGGGTTCCCCAAAGAAAGAACGATAAGAATGCCTGTCCAAGTTGCTGGGGTGTCCCCGGCTTTCATGAGGCCGTCGGCTGGTATCACGAACCTAAGCGCGAGAAACAATAACAATCCGCCGAAGGCGAGACTGACCAGTGTGTGGGCTGCCGTCCATAGAAACTGTCGAGGTTGCATGGGCTGTCCTGTCGGATAGAGGTGAAGATACTCACCATTGGCCAACTGAAATCTTGGTGATCTTGACCGTCTTGACCACCTTGCGGGACATTATGCCTATGTCTCCCTCTTATGTATCTAACAGAAACAAATGTTTGCATTGTATGAAAACGACATAGATGAAGGCTTAGCTGTCGCGAAATAACAGAGAGTCCACGTTGTTATTGGGGCAGGCTCGGCATCCCGACTTTAGCCATCCTTAAGGTAAACTGGCACCATCTTTGATTAGTGGTTCGGCAATGGAGGAGGCGCCATGGTTATGGCAAATATTGCAATCTTGTGCTTCTTTTTCTTTGTTATGTCAGTAGGCGGGCTTGCCCTGTTTTTCGGTAGCGACTACGCCCAGAAACGTTGGGGGGAACAAGACAGTCCCGACAGTGGCGGTGCTTCATCGCTCGTGGTTGTGTCTGATTACCGCGTTCGAAAACAATAAGAATTTGGCATCACAGTACGAGACCTGCCAGCGCGTCAGCGGCTGCGGTCTGACGTAGGTGTCCATAATGTTTTTCAATCATTGCGACTGATGTGCCGCTGATTTTCGCCACGGTCAGTAGGTCTAGTCCACCCACGACCAAGTCGGTGATCGTTGAGTGCCGCAGGGTATACGCGGACACCTCCGGTGGCAGACCAGCAGCACGAGCCGCGTCTTTAATTGGCCCCTTCCAAGCATCCTTGTTCCATGCCGTGCCATCTGGGCGAGCTAACAATGGGGCATCGCCGGGACGACCTTCAGCCAGTGGCACCAAGATCTGAATGATCGCTTCAGGCAGGCTTAGGCGACGATCCGCGCCGGCTTTATCTTTGCCAATACGGATGGCCTTCACTCGGACGTTGAAGTCATTGACCTGCAGGGATGCCAAGGCACCAGGACGAAGCGGTAACACAGCCATGCAATGCAGGAAGGGAGCGATCTCAGGTGAGGCGTGATCTATAAGCTTGCGGCGTTGGGTGCGATCCAGGTACAGGTCTCTACGACGAGAAGCGTTCTTGATCGGTTTCAAATCTTCCCGCCAGGCGAAGTCTGATGTGACCTTGCCATCGGCAAAAGCTTGATTAAGGGCCGCGCGTAAAGCGGACATGTCTCGATTAATTGTGTCTGGCGCGCGTTCGCGTTCCATATCTCCTGCAAGGACGGGTGTTGATCTGAGCTTCCTGCGGAATGCGCGGATATGATCGCGTTTAAGCTTTGCAAGCTCAACCTTGGCAAGGGCGGTTCCATCGACCCAGCGACCGAAACGACCGTTGACATCATTGGCAGGTTTTTCGCCCTTCTCTGAACGGATGTGCTCTGCATATGCTGTACAGGCATCGGCCACGGTAAAGGCCTTGGCCATTCCGCCCATGCCTAGATGCGCAAACCAGTCGCGAGCAAGCGCTACCGCTTTGTCAAATCGATCCCCTGGCAGGTACTCGTCTAACTGACCCAGCGACTGAAAATGCTGCTTGCGGTGTGCGTCGTCCCAATATCGCGCTATCCAGGAGCCTGTGCTGTCGCGGGTGGTCTTGCGGAATCCGATATAACAGCCGGTAGCGATCTTATGCCAGTAAGCATCACGACGCGCCTTCAGTCTGGCCCTTGCCGTCACGCTATCAATGCTGTTTGCCATGTCGTCCTCATTTTGTACGCAACAAGTACGCAAAACATCTGCGTACTTGCATGTATTATAAAGGACTCTGAAAGAACTAATCTATTGAAAAATATACGTATAAAGACGTCAGGAAACTTAGAAATACAATGGTGTTCTGCCTTCACACGGCAGGGGTCACTGGTTCGAACCCAGTACCGCCCACCAATTCCCTTTCCCAATCCGTTCGGCTCTTCCCCATTTTTCGGGGGTCAGCGCATTCAGCAGTCTCGCTCACGAAAGAATTGCTTTGGCGATTGTGTTGCGCTGGATTTCGCTGGTGCCGGTGACGATGCGGTAAAGGCGCAGGCGGCGGAAGATGAATTCCACGGGGTGGTTTTTGGTGACGCCCACGTTGCCGTGTATTTGCATGGCCTTGTCGGCGATCTCGAAGCATTTTTCGGATACGAAGAGCTTGCACATGGAGGCTTCCTGGCGGATGTCTTCGCCGGCGTCTGCCTTGCGGGCGGCCGCCATGACCATGCTGGTGCATGCGTAGAGGCCGGTGGCCATATCGGCCAGCATGTGCTGAATGGCCTGGAAGCGGCTGATGGGGCTGCCGAATTGCTGGCGCGTCTGCGAGTATTCGACGGCCATGTTGTATGCCTGGCGGGCGAGGCCGATCATGGTGGGGCAGTGCAGCAAGCGATTGACGCTGATGCGGCCCATGGCGGCCTTGAAGCCCTGGCCTTCGCGGCCGAGCAGGTTGCTGCATGACACGCGCACGTTGTTGAATTCGATGTCTGCGTCGACGTGCTGGCCGGTCATGGGCAGGCAGTCGTAGGTCAGGGACACGCCCGGCCTGTCGAGCTCGATGAGGATTGCGGAGATCCCTTCTGCGCCTTTGTCGGGGTCGGTGACGCAGAGGGTGATGGCGTAGTCGGCGAAAGTCGATGCGCTGATGTAGTGCTTGCGGCCATTAATGATGTAGTCGTCGCCGTCTTTCACTGCTTGGGTCTTGAGGCTGCCGGCGTCCGAGCCGGACTCGGGTTCGGTCATGGCGAAGCAGGCGCCCATTTCGCCGCGCACGACGGGCAGGATGAAACGCTCGATCTGGTCGGGCGTCGCGTGGCTGGCCAGGCTGCCGATGCGGGCCGGCCCTCCCCAGTCGCCCAGCACGTGCGGGAAGAGTATCGCGCCCGAGGCGGCGACATCATCTTTGAGCACGCACAGGTCCTGCAGGCTCAGGCCCTGTCCGCCCAGCGCGGGGGGAACCTGCAGGCCGTACAGGCCCAGTTCGCGCGAGCGGCGCCATACGCGATGCACGTCTTCCTTGGTGAAGCGGTCCTCATAGCTGTAGCCCTGCTCGTGCTCGTAGGGGATCAGTTCGTCCTGCAGGTAAGCGCGCAGGCGCGCGCGCAATGTGTCAAGGTTCGCGGGAACGCTGGAGGGTGCGGCTTTGATGTTATCCATGGGAGGCCTCAGGCTATCGTGTTTTCTGATGCCTCCATATTGACAGCCGCCACCGGCCCGATGGATTATCTTTGCGTCAGACTCGATAACGCAGAGGAATGCCGTGCGGATTGAAGATCTTCAGTATTTCCTGGCCGTCGCCGAAACAGGCCATGTGGGCCGCGCGGCGGAAAAGCTCGGCCAGACGCAGCCGGCCCTGACCAAAGGCATACAAAGGCTGGAAAAAGAACTGCACCTGCAGTTGTTCGAACGCACGCCCAAAGGCATGGTGCTGACCACGGTCGGCGAAGCCTTCCATGCGCGCTCGCGGACGGTGCAACTGAGCCTGGACGAGGCAGTGCGCGAGGCGCGCGACCTGCACCTGGGTGCCATCGGACTGTTGCGGGTGGGCGTGCCGCCCAATTACACCGATTATTTCGCCTCGGTCTGCGAGGTGTTGCTGCGCCAGCGGCCTGCCGCCCGGGTGCAGGTGATGCTGGGGATGAATGACCAGCTTTTTTCCGCGCTGCGAACAGGTGAACTGGACCTGTGTATCAGCGGGCAGCACAACGCAGCCAGCACCGAGTTCGACCAGACGCCCTTGTTCGCCGACGACTTGCGGGTAGTGGCGCGGGAAAGCCATCCGCTCTTTTTTCAGCCGCGGATAACGCTGGCCGACCTGAGCAAGGCTTCCTGGATGCTGCCCCGCTCCGAAATCGTGGCAAGGCGCTGGGTCGAAGCGCGATTCCAGGAAAACGGCTTGCCTGTACCCAATGTGGTGATCGAGTCCAACTCATCCAGCATGGCGCTGGTGCGCATGCTGCGCAGCACTGACCTGCTGACCGTCCTGACTGAGTCATCGCTGCGCCAGCCGGGCGGCCAGGGCCTGCGCGCAGTGCCGCTGCGCGAGACGATCTGGCCGCGGGTGGTGGGCATCACCATGCGTAAGGACAGCTATCTGTCACCGCTGGCGCAGCGCTTCATGGAGCTCATGCGCCAGTACAAACCTGACGACTTTCCGGGCGCCGATTTCGCCCAGCCTAGCTGACGCGGCGCTCGCTGCCGGCCCAGTACGGGTCCTTGAGCACCTTGCGCGCGATCTTGCCGTTGGCGTTCTTGGGCAGTTCCGGCAACACATCGATCGAGCGCGGCTTCTTGAAGTCGGCAAGCAATGACTTGCAATGTGCCGTGAGGTTCTCCACGCTCGCCGTGGCGCCCGGGCGCAGCACCACGGCCGCCTTGATCGCCTCTCCCCATGTGTCGTCCGGCACGCCGAACACACACGCCTCATAGACGGCTGGATGCTGGTAAAGCGCCTGTTCCACCTCGGTCGGGTAGACGTTGAAGCCGCCGGAAATGATCATGTCCTTCGCGCGGTCGACGATGTAGAGATAGCCTTCATCGTCCATGCGGGCCAGGTCGCCCGTGTGGCACCACTGCCCGCGCAGGGCCTGGGCCGTCAGGTCAGGCTCGCGCCAGAAACCGGCAAACACGTCGGGACCGCGCACGGCGATCTCGCCCACGTCGCCGGGCTGTACGACTTCGCCATTATTGTCGAGCAGGCGCACTTCGGTTTCGCCGAAGGGTCGGCCGCATGATCCGAGCAGGTGCCCCGCCCCATCCATTGCGCGCGCGTGGTCGTCCGTGCTGAGCATGACCATGCCGCCCGTGGTCTCGCCGGCGCCGTAGCCCTGGCACAGGACGGGACCCAGCGCCTCCCACGCCTCGCGGATGCGGGCCGGCGCCATGGGGGCCGCGCCATAGGAGATCTGGCGCAGGCTGCCCAGATCGTAGTCCTTGAGCTTCGGGTGCGCGATCAGCATATTGATCATGGTGGGCACCATGAAGGTAAAAGCGACGCGGTGGCGCTGCACATCGGCCAGGAAATGCTCAGGATCGAACTTCTCATGCAGAAGTATGGTGCCGCCCTGGAACAGAAAAGGCTGCATGAACATGCCGCTGGCGTGGGTGATCGGCCCGCACAGTCCAAGCACTTCACCCGGCTGGGCGCGCATCCGGCCCATGACGACCTTGCGCAGCGAAGCCATGCGGTTGCCTACGGTCTGCATGGCCGCTTTCAGCTTGCCGGTCGAGCCCGATGTGAAATGCAGCACGGCGAGATCGTCGGCCTGCATTTCCGCGTCGGGACTGCGGGTGCTGGATGCGGCAAGCAAGCGTTCGTATTCACTGGATGCTTCATAGATGGCTGCCATGGCGATGAGGCGCTCGACACTGGGCATCTGGGGTCGCGCATCACCTGCGGCATCGGCGTGCGCCGGGTCAACCAGCAGGATGCGCGCCTGCGCATTGTTGACGGTCTCGACCAGCTCGGCCGGCGACAGGCGGGCATTGAGCGCTACCTTGACCAGGCCCGCCTTGTAGAGGGCGCATTCCAGCTCGATGAT
Source organism: Pusillimonas sp. TS35 (assembly GCF_009857885.1). Lineage (GTDB taxonomy): Bacteria > Pseudomonadota > Gammaproteobacteria > Burkholderiales > Burkholderiaceae_B > Allopusillimonas > Allopusillimonas lactea. Next base: position 344,558 of record NZ_WWER01000006.1, read on the forward strand.
TTCGGGCCGGTTCCATGCTTGTATGGCAACGCGGTCCCCCTTGGCCAGACCCAGCCCCAGGAGCGCATTAGCCAATTGGCTGGATCGCGCATCCAGGGCGCCGTGCGTTACCTGTTGGTCCCCGAATATGATGGCCGGCCTGTCCCGCCAGTAAAGCGCATTGCGCGTGATAAAACGTCCTTGGTTCATGGTGTTGGCCTCAGGTTGGTGAAGGCCCTATGGTGCGCGCCCGGAGCGAAGCGCCGAATAACGCTCCCGCGTCGTTCGATAACGGCACGTTATCACGCCTTCGTAACCCGGGCGCGGGCACGCCGATGCCGCGCCGTTATGACGATGGACGCCAGCGGAATGAATGGCCGGGCGCCGCCGGGCTATAAATTCCAATCAGAAGATCAGGCGCCGCTCGGCCGCCATTCGAACTACCGGAGACTACGCATGAATCTGTTTTCTTACCTCGCGCAAGGCGCCATAGCGGCAAGCCTGCTTCTGGGCGCCGCCGCGCCCGCAAGCGCGGCGCCAGGCTACCCCGAACGTCCCCTTCAGCTCGTCGTGCCTTTCAGCGCCGGCGGCCAGTTCGACATGCTGGCGCGGCTGACGGCTGCGTCCATGAGCAAGAACCTGAATCAGGACATCATTGTCGAGAACGTGGCAGGCGCCGGCGGCAATCTGGGCGGCGCCAAGGTGGCCAAGGCCAAGCCAGACGGCTATACCGTCGTGGAATACGGTGGCAACTTTGCGATTGCGAAGTTCCTGACCAAAAACCTGACCTATGATCCCATCGGCGACTTCGAGCCAGTGGCAGGCATCAGCCTGGCACCCCATGTGATTCTGGCCAACAAGGACGTTCCTTTCAAGGACTTCAAGGATCTCGTGGCCTACGCGAAGGCAAACCCTGACAAGCTCAGCTATGCATCGCCGGGCGTGGGGACGTCGATGCACCTGACGTTTGAAGAGATCAAGGCATTGTTCGGTTTCTCTGCGCTGCATGTGCCGTATCGCGGCGGCAGCAATGCGCTCAATGACCTGGCAGGCGGGCAGGTGCAGTTGTGCATCGTCGCGGTCGCGCCAGCGATGCCGTTCATTCAGGCCGGCCAGATACGCGCGCTGGCCGTTACCGGCCCCCAACGCAGCAGCGCTCTGCCCGATGTGCCGACCATCGCAGAACTGGGCCACCCGGGCTTCAGCAGCGGAAGCTGGGCCGCGCTGGCAGTGCCCAAGGGCACACCCGAGCCGATCGTGGAGCGCCTGCACGCATCGGTTCAGGATGTATTGAAAGACCCCGCGGTGCTTGAACGCTTCGAGTCTTTGTCATTCACGCCCCTGCCGGGCACGCGCGAAGATCTGCGCGCGCGCATCGAAGACGAAGCGCGCCGCTACGGCCCGATGATCGAACGGCTGGGCATCCAGCGCTGAAGCATTTCCAGGCGATGAAACGCCATACGCACCGCCAGCAAGGACGCCGGCAAGGCGAGCGGAACGCAGTGCCCGCCCGAAGTCGCCGCTGTGGGCCGGCACCTGTGGCCTTCGTTTGAGGAGGTGAAGGTCATCAACAAATACACGGTGCAGTTCATCCATGCGATCCCTGATCTCACGCTGGAAGGCCGCCCGAACTTGATTGCACTGAGCGGCGAGGTTTGCCGATACAGTGGGGTTCAAAACCCAGTACCAGACTGCCATCGAACCGATCAGCGCAGAAGAGCAGTTCGGAGCGACGAGCAAGATCATCCATCAATGATTATGAAATAATCGTCATGATTAAAATCTAGGCGATCAAACACTGTCTGGAAGGGCGTCTTAGCCTGGCGTCAGTTCTTGGAATGGAAGCGACGTGGAGTCAAAGATCATTGATGGTGCCCCCCATGGATGAGAGATCATTCAGGGTGATGAGTACCTTGCTCGCCACGGCCTGTTTCCTGAGCATGGCCGCGCTGCGCGTGTGCGATACGCTCATCTCTGTATTGTCCGTTACCTTTTCTTCATCCCTTGAGGACACGTCGGTCACGATATACGCATATACCATCGCCTATGGTGTTGCACAGCTCGTATACGGCTTGATAAGCGATCGGTATGGAAAAGCGCGTGTTGTTGCCTGGTGCTGCCTGGTTTCAGCCGTTGGCAACCTCGCCTGTGCGCTATCCCAGACACTGACTGCGCTGATAATGTTCAGGATTTTGACTGGCGCTTCCACGGCGGGGATCTTTGCCCTGTCTATGGCGTGGATTGGAGATAATGTTGATTTCCGGTCCAGGCAGGTCATCCTGGCGCGGTTGGTTGCCGCCGGCGTCATGGGAATGTTGGCCGGTCAATGGCTGAGCGGCCTGATCGCGGACTACCTGAACTGGCGCTATGCGTTCATGGCCTTGACGCTGCCTTTCTTCGTCTGCGGCGTCTTGCTGCGTGCCCGCGCCAAGTATTCCGAAAGCAATGATGGCTTGGAACAGGAGGGCGGATATCGCAGGCTGCTGAAGGTCTTGTGGACGCCGCTCGTGCTGTGGACTTTGCTGTTCGCGTTGGTCGAAGGCGCATTGGGCTACGGCGCGCTGGCATTCGTGCCCAATTATCTGCAGCATCGATTTTCACTTTCACTATCAACGGCAGGGGGTATCGCGGCTTCATATGCCGTTGGTGGCTATATCTATACGAAGCTGGTGCCCATTATTTTGAAGAGGATGTCTGCGGCCGGGCTTGCGCGCCTGGGTGCTGTGTCGCTGCTCGTTGGATATAACGGTATTGCGCTTACAGGGAATCCGTGGGTTGCGGGCGTATTCTGCGCACTTTCGGGGTTTGGCTTTTATTGCCTGCACAACACCCTGCAGACCCATGCTTCCCAAATGGTGACCGAGTACCGCGGCCTTGCCCTCTCGGCTTTCGCGTGCGCCCTCTTTATCGGCCAGTCGGTGGGGGTCAGTATCGCAGCTTTGATCTATTCCCCCAGTCGTGATGCCGTGATATACAACATTTCGGGCATTGGCTTACTGCTTCTGGGCCTGTTGATTGGCACCCTTTTGCGATTTCGGGAGCGGATCCAGGGCGCGCCGGTGGCACCCTAGCGCGACAATCGGGCCGCGACCGAGGCTTATCACTAGTGCGACCATGCTGCGCGCAAGCGTTGTTCTGCGGGCTGCCATAGCCCCGCAGGCGGTTCGGTTGCAAAATCACGGGGATCAGCTATGGATACGCATCCTGCTGTTTCGATGGACATCTTCGAGAGCCGTATGAGCAAAAGACACAACAATCGCCAGGTTTGGGCTTGAGGACCGTATGGCATGACGGGCATTCGTAGAAGAACTGGCAGGAATCCACCGGCATGATTTCTTCATGCCTGAAACCACATGTTGGACAGGTGATTGTTGATTTCAAGGTAGGTGCCGAATTCATTTCATGTCTCCTTGCAATGCATACGGCGAAAAGGCGGCGCCGGTTGGTTTACGGACATTTTCAGGAGTAAGATAGCCGCGTCCAGCACGAACGTCTTACATCATGGAGCCCCCAGTTCATGCGTCAGGTCGAACTTCTGTTTCGCCGTCGGTTTCGGGGGGCAGGCGTTATTGCGGCGATGGTATTCCTGCTGTGCAATAGCGTCACGACTGCCGCGCACGCGGCGAACGGCGGGCAACCCCTGCTGCGCTGCGAGATCAGCCTGATGGGCGACAATCCCCGCAAAGTCGAATTCACGCCCACAGCTGATCCATATACTGTGGAATCCGTCGATATCGACGGGATTTATCGTTTCAAGGCCGTCATGGTCGGCGCCCGGCCCATCGCCTACATCAAGCTTTACGTCTATTACCACAAGTCTGGCCGGTTCATTCTGCTGCATCAGGCCAAATACGTTCCTCCTCCGCTGCCTTCACCGTCTGATTCGGTCGAGCCCTTTACGGGCATCCAGTATCTCTATTCCCCCAATCTTGAAAGGGAACTGCGATACAGCTGCAAATTGACCGAGGCTTACTCATGAGGCGCGCAGGGTCGGTCAGAATTGCCATCGCAAGGTTTTCCGTCGCGGTGGCGCTTTGCATGGGCGTTTCCAGTGAAGTGCTGGCGGCCGAGGGAGCTGACGATCCCGTCGTCTCCCTTGCCTTTGTCGGCGACATCATGCTTGATACGGCGCCCGGCGCCGTGATCAAGGCCGGGAAAGATCCCTTTGCGCACGTTGAGACGATTCTGGCTACGGCAGACATCCGCGTTGGCAACCTTGAGTGCGTCATCGCTACCAAAGGGAAGCCGGAGCAAAAGCCCTGGACCTTTCGCGCAAACCCGCGCACTATCAATATATTAAAGCGCCATTTCACGGCGGTATCCGTCGCCAATAACCATGCCGGCGATTTCGGCCCTGCCGCCTTTACGCAGATGCTCGATCTGCTCGATGCGAAGAAGCTTTCATATTTTGGCGGAGGGCGTAACCTGACCGAGGCGCACGCACCGCTCATAATCGAGCGCAAAGGCCTGCGGATTGCCCTGCTTGGCTACAGCGAGGTCTTCCCCCGCAGTTTCGAGGCCAATTACGATGCGCCGGGGCAGGCCTGGAGCGAAGACGAGCAGGTCATTGCCGACATCGGCAACGCAAGAAAAGCCCACAGCGCCGATCTGGTTGTCACATTCATGCATTGGGGCGTGGAGCATGAGCCGCTTGCCAATGAACGCCAGCGGCAACTGGCCCGCGCGATGATCGATGCCGGCGCCGATGCAGTCATTGGCGGGCATCCGCACGTTACCCAGGACATCGAGCAGTACAAGGGCAAGCCTATTTTCTATAGTCTGGGAAACTTTGTTTTCGACGGTTTCGAGGACGAGGAAAACCTTAAGGGGTGGTTGGTCCGGCTGGAAATGGACCGAAGCGGGGTAGCCGCCTGGCAGGTCTATACCGTGTATATCGACCCAAAGGGCATTCCCCGTCCTGAATCGCCAGAACCCCGCTCGTGCTGGAAAAAAGGGCAGCAGGCAGAGACGGCTTGCGGCGGAGCCTGAAAATTTCTCCGGGCGGCATATAATCCACCTCTATACCGCTTTTATGGGTTCCCTAACCCCATTCATCAAAAAGGTGTCTCATGACCTCCGCATCCGTCCCGCAATCGCGGGAGTCGTTTTACCTTGCCCTGCTGGTGGCGTTTCATATTCTCATCATCATCGCCAGCAATTACCTTGTGCAGTTGCCCATCGAGCTCTTTGGCTTTCATAGCACGTGGGGCGCTTTCAGCTTTCCGTTTATCTTTCTGGCAACTGACTTGACGGTGCGCCTCATCGGTAAGGCCGAGGCACGCAAGGTCATTACGCGCGCCATGATTCCGGCGCTTGTTGTGTCGTACATTGTGTCGGTGCTGTTTCACGAGGGGCGTTTCAACGGCGTTGGCGCGTTGGGCGAATTCAATTCGTTCGTCTTCCGTATTGCGTTTGCCAGTTTTGCTGCTTATGTGTTGGGGCAATTGCTGGATGTACAGGTTTTTGACCGCATGCGCCGCAGTTACGCGCAATGGTGGGCCGCGCCCACCGCGTCTTCCATCGTCGGCCAGGCGCTGGACACGATCGCCTTTTTCGGCATTGCATTCTGGCACAGCAGCAACCCCTTCATGGCCGAGCACTGGGGTGAAATCGCCTTGGTCGACTATGTCATCAAGCTCGGCGTCAGCCTGCTGCTGTTCGTTCCTATATATGGCATCGCACTGAGCGCTATTGTCGGGGCGATGAAGCGGCGTAGCGCGCTCGCCAGCGCATGAAAAACATCCACGACAATCTGGCGTACTGCCGGAGATTGGCGTGGCATCATTTTTGGTCTAGCACGCCTTCCTTCCGCAAAAACTGCTGTGGGATATCGGTTGATATCTCTGTCAGTGTATGTGCAACGCCGAGCATTGCCTGGCTGACGCCGTCGGATTCCGAAGCGGAGATCGTCATGCGCACGATCGACCGCGCCTCTTCCCCGCGCCAAGGCCGGCCCCGATGCATGGTGGCCCTGTTATCCCACATCAATACGTCTCCTTCTTCCCAGGCATGTGTATAGCGATATTCGGGACGCGTGGCCTGCGTCATTAATGTTTCGAGCATCTTATGCGCGACGGACGGTTCCATCCCTTCGATTGCGCCGGCATGTGACGCCAGATAAAGCGCGCGGCGCCCGTTGGTGGGATTGAGCCACGTCATAGGTTTGCGGACGGGGGGGAGCGCCGCTCGCTCCTCATTGTTCATCATTGCGGGATCAATCAGGTCGCGAGAGGTGGCATAGCTATGAATAACGACTTTATCGATGAGCGCATTGCGGAGGGTCGGATCGAGGCGCTGCCATGCGGCTCGCGTGGAAACGAATTCGGTCTCGCCGCCCTTGGATGGAATGACGCGTGCTGAGAGTACGGACGCCAGCGCGGGCAATTGCTTGAAGGAACTATCGGTATGCCAGAGCTGATTGGCTTTGGCGATAAGCAATGCGCGGTCGGTCGGAGGCACAACCTGGCCGTCCGGACCAATATTGTTCATGCGTGAATAAAACGTGCCTTGACCGCCTGAGCCCACCTTGGTCAGCTCCAGCGCGCCGAAGGCGCGGGCGAATGTTGCCTGAATGTCGTCGGTGACGTGCTGTCGTCGCCACAGAAGCAGCGAGTATTCATCAAAGGCCGTGCGCACTTGCGCAAATGCGTTACTGTCGCAAATAACATCCAGCAAACTGATTCCCTTTACTTGCGCGCCGAAGTCGGGATGCAGCGGTATAAGATCCATGGCGTTTCGTCCCCTGTGATAGATCCGGTGATAGTTGTTTTAAGTGTGTTAAGTTCAAGGCGTGATTGCTGCTTGGACAGATTTTTGCTGGACTTTATCACCGCTTATTCCAGTTGAGGGGATATCGGAACGATCCGGGGGCATTTACATATATGCGGAAAACCCGGCTATGAGTAAGAGGCCGCAAAGAACGTCGGCGTTTACGTGGCTGGAAAATGAATCGTAAAAAAAACATACTTTTAGAGGAAGAGTCGCAACCAAAAATGGTTCGCTGGCTCGGTATCTGTAGCAACCTCGTCCTCAACTGGAGATTTCACAGTATCGTTCTGCATGGCAGCGGTCAGGGCGTGCCACAGGGTTTTTCATGATCAAGGGACCTATAAAGACATCAAAACGGGTATTTGAAATTCTGGAGGCGTTCGAGGACGTCCGGCGCCCGATGGCGCTGAAAGAGTTTGTGGATCGTTTTGGATACCCTGTCTCCAGCGCATCGGAGCTGCTTAAAAGCATGGTAGTGCTGGGCTATCTGGACTACGATCGATTCTCGCGTACTTATATGCCAACGATGCGTATCGCGTCGCTCGGAAGCTGGGTACACCACGCCTTGTTTGGCGAAGGAAAGATTTTCTCGCTGATGCAGGCTTTGTCGCAGGTGTCGGGAGAGACGATTACCTTGGGGGCACAAAGCGATCTGTATGTGCAATATGTTTATCTAATTCCGTCGCGGCTTCCCATCTGGTATACCCTGCCCATAGGCATGACCCGTCCCATTGCGCGATCTGGGAGCGGATGGTTGATGCTTGGCGTGCGTTCGGACGCAGATATCGAGCACATCTTGAGACGCGCAAATTTTCGTAAGCACGAAAAAAGCAGGCAGGTACCTTTGGCGGAATTGATGGAACATGTAAAGAAAGGACGCCGGGACGGTTATGTATTCTCCCAGAACACGCTGGAGCCCGGTGCCGGAAGTATTGCAATGCTGCTGCCTGAGAGACGCTTCGGAAGGGTATTCGCACTGGGCGTGCACGGCCCCGTTGAACGCTTGAGCGCCAAGCACGATCTGATTCTTGAACATTTGCGAAGCGGCATACAGGCGCTGGACTGACTTGAGGGCTGCGTGGTGCCACACTATGCGCCGCCCTGCGTTGATTCTGGACGACCAAAGATGCTTCTGGCGATCACCTCGCAATCGTGGCTATTGTGCCCAAGGAATAAGCCCCACCCGGCTACCCGGCCATTCCATACTATATCCATAATGCAATGTTGCTATTGGTTGGCGGGCATTCTCTCGGCAATATCCAACATTCTCATTTCCTCCAGCACCACTTTGAGCACCGCCCGTGACGCGTTGGATAAGGGGTGTTTCCGCGTGGCGTCTACAAACGCAGTCTGTCGCAAACCTGGTTCTTTAATGGGAGCCATCGCGAGGGCGCCAGCCCGTATTTCATCCGCCACCGCATGGTACGGCAGCAGACTATATACGTCGCAGTGAAGCACGACTTCTCTGATCAGCGTACCACTGGTCGCTTCGAGCACCACGTTCAGCGTCAGCCCGCGTCGGCTACAGATCTCATCAAGGTATGAGCGCATGCCGTTCGGGCGCGCCGGCAACACGAGGGGCAAGCTCGACATCGCGCTCAAGCGTACCGGCTGCCTACCCAGCGCGGGAGCGCCCGCCCTGCCTACCAGGTGCAGAGGAGCACTGAACACGGCTTCGCGAGCATCACGCTGCTTTGGGCGGTAGCGGTTGAAGATCCCGATATCCGCGCGGCCATCAGCCAGCATATTCTCGACTTCGCCGCTGTAGGCCTCGATGGCTTTCAGCCGGATGTCCGGGTAAGCCAACAGTACCCGCGATAGCACTCGGCTTATCAGCGGGCGCGACAAACCGGGCAGGACACCAATCGTCACGCTTCCGGCCGGACGATCACGCTGGGCCAGGACATCATCCACCAACTGCCCCGCGGTCTGGATCATGATCTGCGCGCGTGGAAGGATTGTGTACCCGATTTCTGTGAGCGACACGCCCCGGCCCGTGCGATGGAACAGCCTGCAACCCAGTAGTGACTCCAGTTGCGAAACTTGCCGGCTGAGCGCCGATTGCGCCATGCCAAGCGTGCTGGCTGCACTGCTGAGGCTGCCATGTTCGGCAGCGGCGATGAAGCAGCGAATGCTTTTCAGGTCGAGCAGTGGGCTATCTAAATTATGCATGACTGATATCCAGGGTATGCAGGTTCCAGCGTATAGCTGGCTTACTTATACTCGATGAACCGATTATTCCACTGAAGTGATAACCATGTCCGCCATGCACGATCCATCCACGTTCTCAGGACCTTTGAAGGGTCTTCGCGTACTCGATCTGTCTACGGTATATGCAGGGCCGTTCGCGGCAACCATGCTCGGCGACTTTGGTGCTGATGTGCTGAAAGTTGAACTGCCGGGCTCCGGCGACTCGCTGCGCAACCTACCACCCCACAAGGCGGGTATACCGCTCTGGTGGAAGGTGACAAACCGCAACAAGCGCGGCATTACCATCGATCTACGCAAGCCGGAAGGCCGTGCTCTATTGGGCCGACTGCTGCCCGACTATGACGTTGTTGTCGAGAATTTCCGGCCCGGCAAATTGGACGGCTGGGGCATTACCAAAGATTGGATGCATGAGATCAATCCCGGCCTGACGATTCTGCGAGTCACGGGGTTCGGGCAGACCGGCCCGTACAGTCATCGACCTGGCTTCGCACGGGTATTCGAAGCGATGACTGGCTTCACGAACATCTGTGGTGAGGCGGAGGGCCCGCCTTTGCATCTCGGTTTTCCGATCGCGGATGCGGTTGCGGGCCTGTTCGGCGCAGTCGGCGTATTGGCTGCCTTGTATCAGCGTCACGCGAATGGGGTGGCGAAAGGCGAGGAGATCGATTGTTCGTTGATGGAATCCATGTTCAGAATCATGGAATTCCTGCCCATCGAGTATGACCAGTTGGGCATCGTACGGCAACGTTCGGGCAGCTTCAGCCAGTATGCGGCACCCGGGAACATCTACATGACGCGCGATGGGAAGTGGGCATCGATTGCCGCGTCCACCCAAAGCATTTACGAACGCCTATGCCGGGCGCTTGAGCGGCCGGATCTGATTGCTGACGAACGGTTTCTGGATAATCCACGCCGGGTGACAAACCGGCTGCCTCTCGATGCAATCATCCGTAGCGAAGTCGCCAAGCATGCGTTGGATGAGTTAAGCGTCAGGCTCGATGAAAACGAAGTGGGATTCAGCCCAATCTACGATATTGCCGATATCTTTGACGATCCGCATTTCGCCGCTCGCAACGCGTTGGTCGGCGTGCCGGACGGGGAGCTCGGTATGGTGCGCATGCAGAATGTCGCGCCAGTATTCAAGAATTCACCGGGCTCAGTGCGGCACGCCGGGCCGTCACTCGGACAGCACAACGATGAAGTCCTGCGGTCGCTGGGATTGGGGCATGAGGACATTGCGGCGTTGAAAGAAGCGGGCGTTATCTGAAACGAACCATTGTTAGGCGACATGTATGAGAGGAGACAGAAAAATGAAAGTGCTTGCGAAGTGGATGGCGGCCGGCATAATCGCCGTCGCCTGTGGATCCCCTGCGTGGTCCGCCTATCCGGATAAACCCATCACCATGATCATTGGATATCCGCCGGGCCAGGCAACGGACATTGTGGGCAGGCTGGTGGCGGAGAAACTAGCCCAGAAGCTGGGTCAGCCCATTATCGTAGAGAACAAGCCCGGCCAGGGAGCCAGCCTGGCCCTCGCCCACCTGGCAAAGGCAAATCCTGACGGCTACACGATGGTTCTGTCCGCGACCGCTGCTTATGTGACTAACCCCCATTTATACAAGTCAGTCGGTTACGACACCTTAAAGGATTTCACACCCATCGGCACCCTGATCGATTTTCCGCTTGTGATGGTTGCGCGCCCGGATGCGCCTTTCAGTGATTTCAAAGGCTTTCTGGAATATGCCAAGGCTCACCCCGGCGAGCTTGATCACACATCGTCGGGCAGTGGCACGCTTTCCCATCTGGGGATGGAGTTACTGCAGCGGGAAACCGGCACGGACCTCGTGCACGTGCCGTATAAGGGCAGTGCACGAGCCATGACAGACATCGCAGCAAGCAATGTTGATGTCGGCATGGAGACCGTCACGGTGACCAAACCTTTTATCAATTCGGGTCGCTTGAAACTGCTGGCCGTGACCGTGCCCAAACGGCTGGACTTGTTTCCCGACACCCCCACTCTTGATGAAATGGGGCTCAAGGGCTTCGAGGTGGCCGCTTGGCTGGGCATGGTTTTCCCTGCGAACACGCCCCTTGCGTATGTCAAGGCGATCAACCAACCACTACAGGCAATCCTGCGAGACCCTGATGTGGCAGCGAAGCTCGAATCCCTCGGCGCCTTGCCACGACCCTCAAGCCCCGAGGCCTTCGCTGAGCTTCTCAAGCGCGAATATACGACTTGGGGCGAGATCGTAAAGCAATCTGGCGCAAAGGTGGATTAGCAACCATCCTCGCCCCGCCCCTATCCTCAACCTCATCCGCAACGACAGAATCAGCCTGAATCGAACCGGAAATCGCGGAGGCTGTTGGGTTAAAGTAAAACAGGTTCCTCAGCCGGTGCTGCAAGTTGTCGATAGTATCGCTCTTCGGCTTCGGCCGGCGGGATATCACCGATCGAGCCCAGC
>NZ_WWER01000007.1 GCF_009857885.1 Pusillimonas sp. TS35
GAGCATGAAAATATGACTCAGTGGCACGGCGGCCCCTTCGACTCGGCTGCGTTCGATCTGAATGAAGTCAATCAACGACTGATGGAAATTCAGCTCTAGCGCAAGACGGTACTGGGCGGACGCTTACCGAAAGGATGTTCGTGCGCTGGCAAAGCATCTGGTTCTTGTGGGAGGCGTAACCATTCTTGATGCAATCGATCCGACACATGTAGAGTCCATAGTAGAAACCTACATTCGCCAGCGCGAAGCGTCGGCATGATAATGGCTGCCATCGTCGATTGCAGATATGGTGCAAGGAAAAATCGATTGAATAAAGTATTTCAGACGGATGGTTGCGCATGGGACTCCTTAACAGTGATGCAACTCATCCGCCGTCGGCCTTGGTAAGCGTGCCGCGACAAGTCCGGCAGTGTCTTTTAACAAGCTCTCGTAATCATACTTGGGCACTACCGATGTGACGACTCAGAACATTGCAGAGGCGTGCGTTAACAAAATATCGAAGCATGACCAGATCCGAACATTTCGCCGCTAAGTTGCAACTTGAGTTCCAGCGACAATCCGCATCCACACACTTCGGTGAGATTGCCCTATTTCGTGTTCTACAGGGCACCTTCGGATCGCTCAGACCCATGTTTCACGTCGAGGAGTATCACGGCAATAAACACCAGATCCACTTCGCGACATCTCAGCCTTGGCTCAAACCGCGAGCCCGCTGCGAGTTGTGCGACCTGCTGCTTATAACCTACTCCTCAACGGGAGATCCACAGGTCAGGCTGATGCTGCTTCAAGCCAAGCTCTCACGCGTCAAACATTCCGGACTTTGTTCGCCCTCAGGCATGAAGCCGAACTCAACACGGTTTCAGGCTGACTATGTGCAATGGGATCTGCTTTCATCGCGCCCCAGACTCGAGCCCACCAACTCATTCAAGCCGCCGCCAGAGCTTTTGCGTAGCGCACTGGTGCCTTCTATTGGTGCATTCGGCGTCTTTCACCGCGCCGACTCCGGATTGATCGATATGTTCTATGCTTCAGCCGACACCTTGCAACCCGTAGGCTCACCAACAGGGAAAGCGGGGCGACTGTGCACCAATGTCAGCCCGCCCCTACGACACTTCAGTGGCTTTGCTGACATCCCCCAGTGCTGCTGTCTATTCACGTTTGGCAAAGCATTATTCGACCTTCAACTCGGCACCCCCGTTGTCGGAACCACTGCGAAGGGCGACCGCATGAGAGACGACATTCTTGCCCGTTTTGCAGCAACAGTTCTAACAGCTCATCTTCATCAAGAAGGTGCGAACTCCGTTCTGATTCCCGAAGTACTGAGGCTTCTAGAACACTCGCCAGAGCATGCGAAAATGGGCGGCTCAGCTCCAAATGTCGTCATCCTTCAAGGTGACGCCCCTCAAAGCATGGGTTGATGATTTGAATCGATGATGAAAACCTCGTGAACTCGACCCTCTAGCCGGCAGACGCGGAACGAAAGCAATCGTAGAAATTATGTTGGCATTTCACGAATTACCTTTGCAAGCCGATCTGCTTCAGCCAGTAAAGCCAGGATCTCCTTTTTTATTTCGAGCAACTGCACGTACTCGGGCGACTCTTGTGGCAACACGTCGACAGTGGAATACTTCGACAAATACGCCTCAATACGCGCCGACCTCTCTGTTTGATCGGGCCCATTAAGGCCTTCGAGATAATCGCGCCAGCTTTTATTTCCCTTGGCAGAATTGCAGGGCTTACAACAGGGCAGCAAGTTGCCTAGACGATGGCCATGGCCGCTGAAGTGCGAGTCCTTTACGGTAGCAAATACGTGGTCCCAAGTTGCAGCCGGGGCATCACAGTATGCACAAAGCAGCGGCTTTTCTGGATCTTGGCCAAGCACAAGAATAGCTTCTCTTACGCGTTCATCGATATACTCGTCGCTTGGTGCGATGGCTGCTGCAAAGGCGTGATTTATTGTCGTCTTCCGACGCCTGACAATTATGTACGGCTTTAGGTGGCCGCGAATAGAGGCATAGAGCATGTAGAGCAATCCAACGGATTTATGACTAAGTGGCGGCTTGCGAGACTTCGCTTGGAACGAGTCAATCGGGCGGCCTATGATGCGTCTGCGCGCCAGCCCTTCTATGTGTTAACAGCTTCAAGTTAACTCCCCCGGTGCGCAAGCCAAAGGCCGCTGTGCATATGAAGCAAGCTGGGTCTTGCAAAGATCGTGGGAAGGCCCTCATTGCGTCGCCCTCCAAATATTAGGAACGCTCGTCAATGAGTCGAGCAACGTCACTCGCACGAAAATAAACACGCCGGCCAATCTTCTTCTTAGCCGGGCGCCACATCCTTGCAAAGTCAGTGTTGCCGTGCAGCGCCAAACGCAATCCATCTCGACTGCGCTTCAGCACTTCCGCTAAGTCATCCAAAGATAAAAGGCTGCCATAGCGATCAACAAGTTGCTCTTCCGTCGTCATCCCGGCCTCCGACGCTCTGCTTTTCTTTGAGACTCAAATCGCGGTCACGGTAAGACGCAGCCCAACAGCATGAAGTACCTTGTGTACGGTGGTAAGCGTTGGATTCCCCTTGTCGGACAGCGCTCGAAATAAGGTCTTCTCCCCCAATTCGGCCCGACGCGCTACTTCCGCCATACCGTGCGCTTTGGCGATTTGTCGCAACGCCACAAGCAGGGCGGCGGGATCGTCCAATTCAATGACCGCTTCCAGATAGGCGGCGGCCTCCACAGGATCACGCATTGCCGCAATGGTCGATGCCTCATAGCTTTTGTCACGTGCATTCATGGTCCACCTCGTTCACGCCAATCATTCAGATACGCAAGGGCGCGTTTGATCTCAGCGCGCTGTCCGGATTTGTCGCTACCACAAAGCAGCAGCACGACGACTGGTCCCTGCCGACTCAAATAGACGCGATAGCCTGGGCCGTGATCGATGCGCAACTCCTGAACACCCTCACGCAGGGGCTTGCAGTCGCCAAAGTCGCCCGCTTGCACGCGCGCCAACCGTGCTCGGATACGGGCACGAGCTTGCGCATCCTTCAAATCGGCCAGCCACTCTTCGAACGGAGCCCTACCTTCCGCCGTCTGATAAGTTCTTAGCGTTATCACAATAGTACCTTATAAGATACCGTTCGTATAGTGCAAATCTTTACTATCATGGCGGCTATACCTATACCTGCGATGAATCGGCGCGCTTCGTTCCAGGAGGAATGGCACGCTCAAGCACCCGGCGATGCCGATACGGCTGATACCGACCGAGGCTGGCCAGCCCCGCCGGCTTTTGAGCAGCCTCGGAGGGGGGCTGCATATCACGTTGCTCCCCGCCTCCCCCAACCAACTCCTTGCGCAAGTTCGCCACGCGCTCAGCAGCCTCTCGCACGGGGTTGTCTTCGGCATGCACGTACCGCATGAACATGGCAGCAGTTTTATGCGCCGTCAGTGCCATGCCGATCTTGACCGATACACCCGAATTAGCGATGTCTGTAGCCGCTCGATGCCGGATGCCATGCGTTCCGACATGGGGAACCTCGGCACGCTCCAGGATACGCACCCATCCGTTCTTATAGGTGCCCTCGGACATCGGCTGATCGCCGCGAAAGACACTCGGGCAGACATAAGGTGACCCTTTAATGCGCGGCGCCGAGGACAGAAGCTGATATGCGTCTTCGCTCATGGGTTTGGAAATTTTCCCCGTCTTGCTGTCCGGCCATTCGACGCGGCGATTTTCAAGGTCCACCCACGCCCATTCCAACAGCCTGATCTCAGACATTCGTGCTGCGAAGGAGAACTGCAGACGTATGCCCAAGGTCAGTAGCGGATGCTCCAGCCCCTCCTGATCCGCACGATCCAGATACGCGTAGATGCGTACCAGCTCCTCATCGGTGATGAAGCGGGTCTTCCCCTTCTCTGGGTACATCGGTACATGGCGGCAAGGATTCGAGCCATCCGGACGATAACCCCAGACCTCCGCCATGTTGAGCATCTTGCGCAGGCACGCAAAGGCCCGGTTGATCGTGGAAGGAATGCGGGAGTAGGCGCGCATCATCTCGCTCACATCAGCACGTGTCAGATCAGGCACCCTGATGCGGCCCAAAGTCGGAATGATGTAGCGATTGATATGGTCTTGGTAAGTCTCGACCGTGCTTGGCTTGTTGCGAGGCGTCGAATACTCCTCGATAAACTGCTTGCACAATTCCTTGACCGTCAACGCTCGGCGGGCCGCAACTTTCGCCGCACTGGGATCGTGCCCCTTGCGAATATCGGCAAGCCAGTCCCGTGCAATTTCGCGCGCCTGGTCAACGGTCAACTCCCCAAAGCGGCCGATGGTCGGCTTGCGACGCTCACCCGCATTTGTGCGATACTGAAGGGCAAATATCTTCTTGCCCTTGGTGGTGACTTTGCAGACAAACCCTGGAACAAGTGTGTCGCGCAGCTCGTAGTCCTTGCCGGCTGCTGCAGCGGTTTCCACAACGGTTTTGGTCAGCTTCAAAATAGCCATAACGCCTCCTGTTAAATGACGATTTCTAGGAACCAAATAGGAGCCAAGGGAGAGCGAAACTCACCCAAAATCGTCCAATTACAGCGTAATGCTAAACTGACCCGACCTTCCGGAAAACCAAGCCTGGCGCGGCTTAGCGGGTTCCAGCGGGTTTTATCATCTCAAATTTTTTGATTCTCAAAATCCCCCACCGCAAGGCGTGCCGGTTCGATTCCGGCCCCGACGCCAATATCGGAAGTCCGTCTCTGTGACTTACAGAAGCAGCCATTTTTATTTCCCGGTTCTTTCCCAACGGAAGTCCGCAGCGAAAGGCCGCTGCCGACGCGATTCAGCCATTCGCACAACCTGGGCTGAAGCCCTGTGTTGCGTCGGACGGATCACTGCGCCGCTTTCTCATGCCCGCTGATGCAGGCGGGTCGGCCGACACGGGCACTTCGGCGAGGCCTCTGAATCAAAAGCCGTAGCGCAGCGTCACGCCAGCATATCGTGGTGATCCGTAATGGCCATAGCTGCCGCCAATGCCCTGGTAGTAGGTCTTGTCGAACACGTTGTTGATGTTCAATGTTGCCGCCAGCTTCTTGTTGAACTGGTAGCGCGCCATAAGGTTCACCACCGTGTACGCATCCTGCTGCACCGTGCTGTCATAGCGGCGGAAGTACAACGAGGTCTTCGACGTCCAGTTAACGCCACCGCCCACCGTCAGCCGGTTCCAGGTGCCGCCCAGCCGGTACGTCGTCCACAGGCGCAGCGTGTTGACCGGCAATTGGGTCAGCAACTGCGCGCCTTTTGCGTCTTCACTCTTGGCATGGCTGAAGCCCGCATGCATGTTCCAGCCGGGCAGGATTTCACCGGCCGCTTCCAGATCGATGCCCGTGGTCTTGGCGCCTTTGGTGGCGCGATAGGCGGAGTTGTCCGTTCCCGGTACGGTGTAGCCCGCGTCCAGTTCGGCCACATTGTCTTTCTGAGACCGGTATATGGCCACGCTGGTGTTCAGACGGCGATTCAGGAATTCCCCCTTCCAGCCCATCTCATAGTTCTTGCCCTCGATGGGATCGAGGACGTTCCCGTTGCGATCCTGGGACGATTGCGGCTGGAAGATGTCGGTGTAGCTCGCATAGATCGATTGTTCTGGCGTCAGGTCATAGACGATGCCGGCATAGGGAGTGATCTCGCCGCGCGCATGCATGCTGTAGGTTCGCAGGAAACTGCCGTTCGGGCTGCCGTAGTAGTAGTCGTAGTTGTAATCGGACCGCCGCGCACCCAGAATCAGGTGCACGTCATCGATGGGGTTAAGACGAAATGCCGCATAGCTGCCGCTCTGGCGCGATGTCACGTTGAAGATTTCACCGACGGTGCCGGTGTTGCCTGGCCGGGCCATATTGTTGCCCCAGGTGTAGAAATTTGCCCTGGTCACACCCACATCCCAGCCTGTGTGCTTGTTCTCGTAGTCCTGGAAGTTGAAGCCCGCGATGAATTCATGCTTTCTTCCGGCCAGATCAAAGGGGCCGTGGATGGTAACGTCCACACCCGTTTGGGTTTGCGTCGCACCTGCGCGGTAGACCAGCATGCCAGCGTTGCCCGTGGCCTGGTCCAGGAAGGTTCGCCCGGTCCCCCCCCGATACGAACCGTTCAGACTAGCGCGGTGTACGTTCATGTGGTTGGCGGCGACCTTGAACTGCCAATCATGCGCTAGCGCCTGTTCGAGGTTCACCGTGTAGTTGGTAGCCTTAAACTCGTCGTACGTCCAGCGGGTGCCGGAACTGGTCGAGCGCGGGAAGCGGGTCGGCTGGCCGTTGGTGAAAATCAAGGGAACGCCCGGCGCGCCCGTCGGCTTGTAGTGTTGGTGGTCGATGCCAAACCGCAGCAGTGTGGTGTCGGTGAGATCCGTTTCAACCACGCCGTACAGCGCCTCCTTGTCCTGCGTGTAAGCATCCATGAATGTATGGTTGTCCTGCTTGGCGGCCACCAGCCGGCCCCGCAGTTTGGCGTCGAAGCCGAGCGGGCCCGAGATATCGGCCTCAGCGCGATAAAGGTCCCACGACCCGGCCCCCACCTGTGCGTAGGCCTGGAACTCATGCGTGGGCCGCTTGCGGATCAGGTTGACCGTACCGCTCGGGTTGCCGGCGCCTGTCATCAGGCCGGTGGCGCCGCGTACCACTTCCACGCGGTCGTAGAGCGCCATGTCGAGCAAAGTGCTTGGCATGGTGCGTGACTGGTTTACCTGTGTGGTCGTCACGCCATCTAGCTGATAAGTATCCAGGGCGCTGCCCCGCGAATAGATGTTGAATCGCTCGCCGCCGTCCTGGGACATGGTGATACCCGGCGTCTGGTTCAGTACGCCGGTCATGCTGTTGAGTTGCTGATCCTCGATCTGTTGGCGGGTAATGATGCTGATGGATTGCGGCGTTTCCTTGATCGACAGATTCATCTTCGTCGCGGTGCTGCTGACCGGCACGGTATAACTGCCCGTGCCTTCGCTGACGGGTGCGTCGAAGTGTCCAAAGACGGCGATCGGTTCCAGAGTTGTCGTTACGTTGGGGTCCGTGCGCTCGGGGCGCAAGGTGTACGCACCATCCGCCTGCCGCACGGCTTGCAAGCCGGAACCCTTGAGCAGCGTCTGAAAGGCGACCTGCACGTTGCAGCGGCCTTGCAGACCAGCCGTGGCCTTGCCTTGGGTGAGTGTTTCGGGTGCGGTCAGACGCACGCCGGCGTCCGCGGCCAATTGGTTGAGTGCGGCGGCCAAGGGGCCGGCCGGAACGGCGTAGTGGCGGACGTCGGCGGCTTGAGCGTGCGCCACAGGCGCCCAGGCCGTCGCGCCGCCGATCAAGCCGGCAACAGCCATGTGCAGGAAGAGCGCCACGGGCCTGATCGAAAAACGCGGCGCGGGGCTGAATGCGCGATTGGTGCAGAGGTGGGTACGGCGGCAAAGCATAAGACGGAAATCCCTCGAGGCGTAGTATTGAACAGCGAGAGGGAGGCCATCGACACGTCGATGTGATCTTCTCTCATTCTGTAAATCGGATGAGAGTCAAAAACCCGAACTGATTCTTGAAAAAAAGGTTCTGCGATCAGCGCGCGACGATTGATGTCCACCATGGCGGCGGCTGCATGCGCATGGGCGGGTTGCGCTCCAGCATGGCTAGGGGGGCGGTCGGGCGCAGTTTCGGTCAGGATCTCTCCTGCCCGTAACGTCACGCGTCGCACGGCCTCGCGGTAGTCGACATCCGAGACGTTGCAGGCGTTGATCCAGATTCTTGCTCCCTCTGCCAACAGCAGGTCGCGCCTCTCTCCGATTCCTCTGGAACAGTCGGCGACAAATGCCAGCGCGAGATGGGGCAGCGGAGTGTGGCGCCAGCCCAGCACCCTCATGCCCAGCACGATGGCGCCGCTTGAGCGCGCCTTTGCGCGCCGCGGTGGCGCCCGCCAGCACCGCCTCGGCCCCGCCCAAACGCAGCGGCTCGAACCGCTGGCTGACGGCTTCGATGTGATGCCACGCCGTCGCGTGCTCGGTCCGTTCGCGCAGCCAGGCCTGCCACGCGGTCCGGTCCTGCTCGGTCACACTATCCGCGCGCAACAACGCAAACCAGGTGGCAGCCTGTCTCAGGCTGTCGAAACCGGCTTTCATTATGATGCCCCCGGGGACTCGGCTACGACGCTGGACGACGGATTACGGGAAGGCGGCGCCATCGGTTCACTTGCCCCGCCCGGCATCGATCAGTGCGCATTGCAACATGCCCTGGGCGATATATTTCTGTACCATGCGCTCTGACACCTCCAGGGTCTGGGCGATGTCGTGGTAAGACACGCCGTCTACCTGCGCCATGACGAAGGCCGTGGCGGCCTTGTGCCGTAGACGGCTCAGCATCGTGCCGATTTCCATCAACGTTTCGATGACTAAAGCGCGCTGCTCGGGAGACGGTTCGAACGATTCAGGTCGCGCTGCCAGGGTGTCAAGCCAAGCCTGTTCGACCTCACGGCGTCGCCAGAAGTCCGCACATAGCCCATTGGCCATGGCGCGCAAATAGCCGCGTGCTTCCGGAAAGCTTTTGAACCCGTGCGACGCTGGCTTGCTTAGCAAGCGAAGGAAGGCGTCATGCGCCAGGTCGGCGGCGTCTGCCGCGTTGCCCAGGCGGCTGCGTAGCTGTCCTTGCAGCCATTCGTGGTGATCGCAATAGATCACATCCATGGACTGTGCCGCACCGTATCCCTCAGCCTTCATTTTCTTCCGGCCCGCGCCGGTGGGGCCTCTCCGTCTATATTTCGTAAATGCAACTAATTCGTATTTGCAAAAATAGAGACGAATGATACCGCATGACGGAACGCTTGGTAGGCGCGGAGCCGGACTTTCAGTATGGGGCGGTGTCTGTAGCCGGATGTCCGCTTTCGGGCGCGGCTGTCTGGAAACTGTTCCTCTTGGGCGAGGAGGAGAAGTGATCGAAATGATCGGGCCGTCGCGGGAGTGAAACAAGATGGATTCAACGTCCCGATCTTCAAACTGTGCCGGTGCTTCGGTGTGCCTCGGTGTACCGTGGACTACCGGTCGATCAAGCAGTGCCGAATGTCAACCCGGAGCTTGCTGAACGCCAGAAGGCAAAGCTTTCCGCTTCTGTCTTCGATCATTCTGGCAAGCTCGTCATGGCGCGGACTTGCCTGGGCCCAGCCAGCCTGCTCGGTGCCAGCCCAGAAGGCGCGATCGCCCGGGCATTGCATGCCTGCTCGGACGAGATTTCGCGTCAGTTGGGGTATCGCTCAGCTCGCTAGGATGCAAAAAGGGGCGCCATATGGCGGTACACGGCCCTTCCATGGCTTACGGCGCGTCCGCGCTGCCCTGCCCGCGGCAGGATATGGCTCGCATAGAACACGCAGCTTGCGAACTTGTCGGCATGGTGCGGGCCGCCGCCCCCCGCTTCGAAAGCTTCGACACAGACCAGTACGGCGCGTGCCATGTGCCAGCCACACAGCAATTCGCCGGTCATCATCAGATAGGGAACGCTGCCACACAACACCGCGCCATCGTCCTTTCCTGCCGTCTCGCGCAGGAAGCCGGTGGCTTCCTTCCATGCCCGCGCACCGTCCCGCAGTTCGTCCGCGATGATGCGCAGGCCGTCCCAGTATGCTCGTCCCGGAAGTGCAGCGGCATCCACTGCATCCGCAACAGCGGTGATTTCCCGGAGCAGTTCATGCACGACGTCCATCGAGTGCCGGAGCACTTTGCGGCCCAGTAGATCATTTGCCTGGATCCCAGTCGTGCCTTCGTAGACCGGTAGGATGCGGGCGTCGCGATAGTGCTGCGCCGCGCCCGTTTCTTCGATGAAACCCATGCCGCCGTGGACCTGTATCCCCAGCGAAGTCACTTCCAGAGAAGTCTCGGTGCAATAGCCCTTGAGCACGGGAATCAGGAACTCGAAAATCGCGCCGTGCCGAGCGCGCGTGTTCGCGTCGGGATGATGCACGGAAAGGTCCTGGTGGAATGCGGTCGCATAAGCCAACGCGCGCATTCCTTCTGTCAGCGATTTCATGGTCATCAACATGCGCTGCACATCGGGATGACATGCAATAGGCTGTGGCCCTGCAGCTGCGCCGCGCCCCTTGCCCTGCAAACGCTCTTTCGCATATCCCAGGGCAAGCTGGAACGCCCGGTCAGAGATCGCCACGCCTTGCAGACCGACACTGAATCTAGCCGAGTTCATCACAATGAACATGTTAGCCAGGCCTTGACCAGCCTCTCCGACCAGGTGGCCAACCGCCCCTTCCCCCACCTCACCTTTGCCGTCTCCGAAAAGCAGCACCGCCGTAGGGCTGCCATGGATGCCAAGCTTGTGCTCCAGTGATGCGCACCATACATCATTGCGAGGCCCCAGCGTCCCGTGTTGGGCGACGACATACTTCGGGACGACGAACAAGCTCAGACCGGCAACGCCGGCCGCCGCGCCCTGGATGCGCGCCAGAACGAGATGAACAATATTTTCCGCAAAATCGTGATCACCATAGGTTATGAAGATTTTTTGTCCGAAAAGACGGTAGCTGCCGTCGTCCTGCGGAACCGCACGCGTTGCAATCTGCGAAAGATCCGAACCGGCTTGTGGCTCGGTCAAGTTCATTGCGCCGGTCCATCGCCCTTCGAGAAGAGGAGGCAGATAGAGCGCTTTCTGCTCTGCGTCTGCTACTCGGCTCAATGCGTTGATCACACCGTCCGTCAACATCGGACACAGCGCGAAGGACATGTTGGACGCGTGCAGGCTTTCATTCACGGCCGCGCTCAGCAACCTCGGAAGCCCCTGGCCGCCATCATCTGATGCATGCGGCAGGCTTTGCCAGCCGCCTTCTACAAACTGAATATAAGCATTGCGAAAACCAGGCGAGGTACGCACGTTGCCATTGTCCCATGCCGCAGGAGCGCGATCTCCGACAGCATTCAGCGGCGCGAGCACTTCTTCGACGAAACGCGCGTTTTCATCGAGAATGGCATCAATCAGTTCTTCGTCGACCTCGCTGAACCGTGGCAAGGAAAGGATCTCACCCAGGCCCGAGAGAGACTTCATTGCGAAGCGGATGTCTTCAAGTGGAACACGATAAGTCATAGGTTTTGCATCCATGAAAGAATGTCAAGTCTGGTGGCGGCAATTAGCGGGAAACGGATGCAGATCTGTGCACCTGTCGTAGACGCCCCCGAAAACATTAACGGACGAACACTGCCCGGCCGCGGGCACCAAGCCCGCGGCGCCCAAGGCGCTTCGCCCGTTCCCGCTTGAAAGAAGGAAGGCTGGCGTCAGCTAGTAATCAAGGAGTTCGAAAGGCCGATATCTGAACGCCGCGCACCGAATACGCTCTCGCTTACAGAGAGCAAAAGACGGATATAGGCCTCTTCATTCTCCTGGAAACGATCGCTCGGACCCGATATCGAGATGGCGATGGGAACGATCCCCAGCATGCCTGAAACAGCAAGCGCGTCAGCACCATGCTCGCCTTCGCCGCGCGTTTCGTACCAGCCTCGCTGCCTGCCGGCTTCGACGCTGGCAAGCACCTGCTCGATCTCGATCACAGTCGAATCGGTCAACTTGCGCAAGGGGCGCAGTCCAAGCAAATAAGCCGCCTCGTCAACCGGAAGCATGCCCAGCAGGGCCTTGCCCATCGCCGATGCATGCAATGCCACCCGCTGGCCCACTGTCAATACGTGACGCAGCATATGCCGGCCGTCCTTTACGGCAATCACCTTGACGGCGGCTCCGTCTATGTGCCCCACGTACGCCGTTTCCCCGGTCCTTTCAGCCAGAAAATCCAGAGCTTCTTGAGTGCCGGCGATGATGGGATCATCTGCTCCAATATGCTCGGCTATGGTCATCAGCCTTCCGGATGGATAATAGCGGCGCGTCTGCTTGCACCGCACGAGATAACCCAGGTGATGCAGGGTATATACCAAGTCCAGGCAGCTACTGTCCGGCAGATTGAGGAGCTTGGCCAGTTCCGAATTCGAAAGTTCGCGCTTTTCCCGCGCGAATGTTTCAAAGATGGCCAAGGCACGGACTGCGGCACTGACAAGAGTAGGCATCGGACAGCTACCTTGGAAATAAGAGTGACAGGACCCACTAGTTTACTGAGCGTCAACGCTCGGGAGCAACGTTGCGCTCGTCCTGCGCAAGCACCACGTCCCATATCTTCTGCCCAACGGGATTAGTTTTTTCCTCGTACAGATGGGCGACCAGCCCCCCGGCGCGTCCGACGAGCATCAGTCCCCGGGCAATCATCGGGTCTAGGTTCATGTCGCAAATGATGGACCCTACGGCTCCTACGGCATTCAAGGGCAGATTCTTCTGGCGATCGATCAGAAGCGCTTTCTGCACTGCCTCCATCAGTTTCCAGTGTTTGCCGAAATAGCCCAGCTCCTGGGACAGCCGGCGCAAGGTCGGCACACGGGGATCGCCGTCGATGTGGATCGGGTGGCCCAGACCATAGACAAACTGCTTCTTCGCTCGAGTGCTCTGTATCAGACGACGGGCGCATTCCAGGAACTCCTCATCGTCCGCGTTCTCGTCCAGATCAACCGCCGCGGCGCCCAGCATCTCCGCACAATTCTGCGTGGTGCCTAGAAAGACGCTCCCGGCACCAAGCAAGCCCGCAGCCACGGCCGCCTGGGGCGCCTCGGGTGCGCCAAGATAAGTCAGGCGTGCACTCATTGCGCTAGGAGTGAGGCCATGGTCGCAAGCCGTCACAAGAATGTGATTGATCATTGTTTTTTCATTCTGAGACGGACGTACCCCGAAAATCGTGAACATCATCATATCGACAAAGTCCATTTTTCCCAGGAGATCCTGCGCCAGGTTCTCACCCCGGACCGTAATGGCTTCAGGGGTGGTGTATCCGATTTCGGTCTTGAGTTCCATTTTTTTCATGATGTCTTTTCCTTCACTGGTTTTCGGAATCATTGGGCCGGCGCGCCACCAGCATCCTAACGACGCAGATGCATACGGTTTCGCCGTGCTGATTCATGCCTTGTCTCTCGAACTCGATGATGCCGCGCCCGGCGTTGGACGTTTCCTTGCAAGCGGTCACAACAATCCTGACCTTGATGGTGTCGCCGATGAATGCAGGCTTGGGAAAACGGAAGCTCACCTCCAGCAGCCCCAGCAGCGAAGGCTCCAGAAGCTGGTTCATCACGGTGCGTGTAGTCAACCCGGACATGATCGAACCCACGAGCAAGCCATGCGCAATGCGTTCTTTGAAGGGCGAGCTTCCAGCATAGACATCATCGGTGTGCAGACGGTTGTAGTCGCCGCTCAGTCCTGCAAAGGCGCCTACGTCAGCCGCCGTGATGGTGCGGGCGACGGTCTGGAACTCCATGCCCGGTTCGAGGTCCTCCCAGAAATATCGAAAGGAGGCGAGATCCGTCGGTGAAATATCGCTTGCAGTCATTATTTTTTCTCCACCGCATTGATAGCCGACAAGCCCAGCAACTCGCGCCCGACGATCAAGGTCTGAACCTCAGCCGTACCTTCGGGGATGACGCCGCCGCTGGTATCCCGAAAAATTCTTTCCAATCCATATTCGGTGGAGTAGCCCAGGCCGCCATGGACGGCGATGGCAGTGCGGGCCACGTTGTGCGCGGCCTCAGCCGCATGCAGTTTCGCGATCGAACATTCGACACGCGCTGACTTACCTGCCTTGACAGAAGCCGCGGCTTTGTATGCCAGGCCGCGCGCCGACTCGACCTGAATGAGCATGTCCACGATATGCTTCTGAATCAGCTGAAACTCTCCGATGGGCCGGCCGAACTGCTTTCGCGTCTTCGCGTATTCGATCGACATGTCGAGCGCCGCCTGAGCCGCCCCAACCGCACCCATGGCAATATTCAGACGTCCATGATTCAACCCTTTGAGCATTTCCTTCAAGGCGGTGCCCTCCGTGCCCAGCAGAGCGCTTTTGGGAACCCTCACATCCGCAAAGGTCAATTCAGACGTGCCGGAGGCCCGCAATACCATCTTGTCCACCAGACGCGACTCGAAGGGGCTTTCCGAACGATCGATGACGAAAAGAGACGGCTTGCCATCGCAACCGGGACTGAAGGTCCTGGCGAGCACGATTGCATAATCGGCATGATGGCCGTTGGTGATCCACAGCTTGCTGCCATTCAGCAAGTAATGGTCACCCTTGTCTTCTGCCTTGAATTCGATGCCGCTCACGTTGGAGCCATGGTTGGGTTCGCTGATCGCAATGCACGAGGCCTTGCGCGATTCCAACACATCAACCATGTATTTGGCTTTTTGATCATCAGTACCATGCTCGCTGAGCAGGCGAAGAAAAATGCTGGTGATATTGATGATCGTACGCAACGAGCCCCAATGATAGCCCGCCTCCTCCATCATCATGCCCCAATTAATGGAATCCAGCTCGTAGCCTCCGTCCGCTTCGGGCAACTGGCCGCCGATGTAGCCGAATTGCGCCAAACCTTGGAGCACTTCCAGAGGAATACGCTTCTCTTGTTCGCATTGTGAGATGAGCGGCGCAACCTCGGCGCTCATGTAGCGGCGAATGCTGTCGCGCAGGGCGACTTGGTCGGAATCGAATTCAAAATTCATGTATGTCTCGATGAGTATTTAAGTAACAGCCTGGTCACGCGGCTCAGGATGAGAAGCGGCCACCGGTGACATAGAGCGTGATCCCTGTGATGTATCGCGCATGCTCTGAGGAAAGGAATGCCACCGAGGAAGCAATGTCTTCCGGCGCCCCCAGGAAGCCGACGGGATTCCGCGCCAGCGCCATTTCACGCAGTTTCGGATAGGTCGGCAAAGATCGCATGAGCTCCGTCTCGATGAAACCGGGCGCCACCGCGTTGACGGTAATGCCGAAGCGTGCCTGCTCCAGCGCAAGTGCCCGGGTAAAGCCGACCAATCCCAACTTGGCCGTCGTGTAGTTTGTTTGCCCGGGATTGCCGAAGACGGAGCGAGACGCAATATTGACGATGCGCCCCCATTTTCGCTCCATCATCCCCGGTAATACGGCGCGGCTGAAATGGAACGCCCCCTTGAGAATGGTATCGACCACGGAATCCCAATCCTCTTCCGGCATCTTGGTCAGATATTTGTCCCGAGTGAAACCGGCATTATTGACAAGGATATCCACGCCTCCCCACTCCTTCACCACGGCATCAACGCCCGCCCGCACCTGGTCCTTGTCACAGACATCGCATTGGATAGCCATGGCTTCGAAACCTTCCCGCCTCAGGTCCTGTGCCGTCGCCTGGGACGTTTCCCCGTCGATATCACAAATCACGACGCGCGCGCCTTCCTGAGCAAGCATACGGCTCGTCTCCGCGCCAATCCCGCGACCCGATCCTGTCACCAGGGCAACTTTTCCTTGAATTTTCAGATCCATATCGTTCGTTCCATGTCGAAAAATGCGCGGTAAAAAGCCGCTTGGAGCGACGCCAAGCAATCCGCGATTACGGATTATAATACGACGTGTTGAATTATAAGTCGATATTTCGTTGATTAATTCATACTCTCGGATTACTATCCATCATATCGAAGAACTGTACGTCTCGAACTCTTACGGAAAACCATATGTTTCAAAGTTTGTCATCGTTGTTCGCTCCTCGATCAGTCGTCGTAATCGGAGCCTCGGATCGCCCAGACAGCATCGGCCAAAGAACCGTCGCCAATCTGGTCGAACACTCCGACTTCGCCGGCGAGCTGTTTCTTGTGAACGCAGGCAGGGATCAAGTCATGGGACGCCGCGCCTACCGTTCAGTAACAGACCTACCTCACGCACCCGAGCTGGCAGTGATCGTCGTTCCCGCAGCCGCTGCCGTCGGCGTGATCCGTGAGTGCGGCCAGAAAGGGATCAAGTTTGCTGTGGTACTGACGTCGGGCTTCAGTGAGGCGGGAGACGACGGCAAGCTGCTGGAGCAAGAAATCACGGATATCGCCAAACAGACCGGGATACGGGTATACGGCCCCAATTGCCCAGGCTTGGTCAACAACAACTGCGGCATTGGATTCACGTTCTCTCCCGCCTACAAACTTGATCGCAAGGCCGGCCCGATCGGACTGGTCACCCAGGGAGGCGGACTAGGTCGGACATTCTTGCAGGCAAGTGGCCGCGGCATGGGCATCGGCTTATGGTGCTCGAGCGGCAATGAAGCCGATCTGACCGTCAGCGACTACATCAACCACATGGTCACCATTCCTGAAATCAAGGTGATCGTGACTTTGCTGGAAGGAATCAACGATCCCGAGCGCTTCGTGCGAGCCGCGCTCAATGCCGCACAGGCCGGGAAGCCTATCGTCGCACTCAAGGTTGGCAAGTCGGAATATGGCATCAAGGCTGCGCAGTCCCATACGGCGGCGCTTTCCGGCAGCGCCGAAGTGAACAGCACCGCCTTCAGGCAGCTGGGCATCATAGAAGTGAACGACATCGATGAAATGATCGACACCGCTGCTTTGTTAGCGCGTTCCATTCCGCCCATAGATCTGAATGTCGCCGTTTATTCCTTCTCCGGCGGCACTGTTGCTCTAGCCGCCGACATGCTGGGCGAAGCGGAACTGAAGCTGGCGGAATTCGCGCCGCCCACTCTGGAAGCGCTGCGCCGCCTTCTGCCTTCCTTCGCGGCCATCCACAATCCGGTGGATACGACGGCCGAAGTACTGGTGAACAAGGACATCAGCCACGCCTCGCTGCTGCAAGTGGCGCAAGACCCCAACGTCAATGCCGTGCTATATCCCATTCCGATGGAATACGGCGACACCACCTTGGCGGCATGTACCGATATGGTGCGCGTGCAGGCAACAGTCGACAAACCGATCATCCCCGTATGGATGAGCGACAAAACCGGCAAGGGTTACGACGAGTTGGTCCGACAAGAACTCGTTCCCTTCCGCAGCCTGTCTCGCGCCGTCAAGGCCATTTCTCGCTGGAATCAGTATGGACGCTGGCGCACCGGCTTCGAGCCCTCATGGGAGCCAGCCGTTGCAACGACGTCAAAAGCAGCTGCATCCATGGAAGAACGCCAAACCTATACGGAGCATGAAGCGAAATCCATTCTGTCACATGCCGGTGTATGTGTGCCCGCGGGCGGTGTCGCGACTACCGAGGACGAAGCCCTGCGTTTGTCTAGCAGCATCCAGGGCTCCGTCGTAGCAAAAGTTGTCAGCCCTGACATTCTGCACAAATCCGACATCGGCGGAGTGCGTATCGGCCTTCGCACCGATGCCGAAGTCGCCGATGCATGGCGCGACATACTCGAAAATGTCCGAAAAGCAGAACCTCAAGCACGCATCGACGGCATTCTCATCGAGGAAATGGTCGAACGGGAAGGTGTCGAAACGCTCGTGGGCGTGCATGAAGACCCTCTTTTCGGACCTGTCATCACTTTCGGCCTCGGCGGCGTATTCGTCGAAATATTTCGCGACGTCAGCCGCCGGCTTCTTCCTCTGACGCCGTCGCAAGCGCGGGAAATGATCGAAGAAACACGATGCCACACCCTGCTGAAGGGCGTGCGCGGCCGACCACCCGCCGATATCAACGCTCTCGTCGAGCTACTGATCGCCGTATCGGATTTCGTTACGAAAGGTCCATTGTCTGTACACGAGTTGGACCTCAATCCGGTCATCGTCGGCCGAAAGAGTGCTGTCGCCGTGGACGCAGTTCTTATCGCAAGCCGTAGAGACATCTAGCTTTTTTCACCCTGATATCACTCGTACAACAAGGAGAATCGGCAAATGATCAGGAAGTTCGCAATACCTGCCCTGCTTGCAGCAATAGTCACGCCACTGACCGCAGGAAACGCTCTTGCAGCATACCCTGAACGGCCCATTGTGTTCGTCGTACCGTTCACCGCCGGCGGCATTACAGACAATGTCGCCCGCACCGCCGCAGCCAAGCTGGAAAAAGAACTCGGCCAGCCCATCATCGTGGAAAACCGCGCCGGCGCCGGCGGCAACATCGGAGCCGATTACGCTCTGCGCGCACCGGCCGACGGCTATACCGTCTTCCTGGGGACACAAGGTACCCAGATCACAAACCCACTCATGTATGACAGCACTAAATATGATGCCCAGAAGGACTTCGTGGCCGTCCATGGGCTGACAGCCATACCAAACGTAGTCGTAGTTAATAGCCAGAAACCATATCAAACGCTGGACGCCCTGGTGCAGCATGCCAAAACGAACCCGGACTCGTTAACCAACTCTTCTGCGGGTACCGGTAGCGGCACACACTTGGCCGCCGCGCTGTTCCAGAATGTCGCCGGCGTATCGTTCACGCATGTTCCCTATAAGGGCAGCGCACCGGCCATCACGGACCTGATAGGCGGACGGGTCGATCTGTCCTTCGATTATCTGGTATCTACACGCGGCGGTATCACGGAGGGCCGCCTGAAACCTATAGCCGTCACGGGCGAAGCGCGCCTGCCCGATCTGCCCGATACACCCACAATGGCGGAGCTGGGCTATCCCAAGGCAACCTCCGTCTCATGGATGGGAGTGTTTGTCCGCACCGGCACCCCGCAAGAGGCGATCGACACGCTCACTTCGGCCTTGGACAAGATTCTCGCGGACCCGGACGTGCAAAAGGCCTACGCCAACTTCGGTGGCGTGACCCTTAACAAATCCGGCAGCGAATTCGCCCGCTTCGTCAGCGACGAAACCGCAAAGTGGAGCGCTGTCGTGAAGGCCGTCGGTTTGGAAAAAGAACGCTAGGGTAATCTGGACATGATCAACACATCCACCCCTGAACCCTCTCTGGCAGGCCTGCAGGTCCTCGATTTTTCCGAACTACTGCCAGGGCCATTCTTCACCCAAAACCTGCTGGAACTGGGCGCGTCGATCACGAAAGTCGAACGACCGCCAAACGGCGACGGTGCCCGCCTGCTGTATCCCGGCGTTTTTGAATCGGTCAATCGCGGCAAGCAATCGATCATGCTGAACCTCAAGGATCCCGCGGACCTAGAGCAAGCAAGGTCTCTGGTGAAAGCAGCGGATATCCTGGTAGAGGGCTATCGTCCCGGAGTAATGGCTCGCCTGGGTCTGGATTATGAAACGGCACGCGCCCTCAATCCACGTATTGTCTACGTATCGCTAAGCGGTTACGGTCAGACCGGGCCCAATTCAAAACTCCCAGGGCACGATCTGAACTATCTGGCGATGGCGGGCGCCCTGGCGCTGGGCGGCAGCGACCGCGAAGCCCCTGGCTCCGGCGCGGGCCTGTCGGTCGCAGATTTGGCAGGCGCCATGTATGCATTGGCCAGCACCCTGGCCGCTCTGATTGCACGAGAACGCACGAACCAGGGACGGTATCTCGACGTATCGCTTACTGACTGCATCGCGCACTGGATGAATCCGCGCCTGGGACAATTCAGATACTCGAACCAGACCACCCTGTCCGAGCAGCGCAGCGAAGTGTTGAGCAAGCCTGCCTACGGCGTTTTCAGCACGAGCGACGGAGGTCATGTCGCTATCGCCGCGCTTGAGGACCATTTCTGGAGCAGGCTCAAGACAGCCCTGTCGCTCGGTCCATTCGGCGACGATACGTCGTATGCGCTGCGCTCTCGCATGGCCGATCATATCAATGGTGCCATCGCTGCCCGCGTGCGATCGCTTTCCGAGCACCAGACCATCAGCGCGCTACAAGCTGCCGATGTGCCGGTCTCCACTCTGGTATTGCCTTCACAGCTTGTGACATCCGAACACGTCCGGAACCGCGGCCTGGCGGACGAAGACGCCGGATTCCTCCGTTATCCGGTGAACATGAACCATGTACACCAGCCTTGACCCATCGGAACTGAGTCCACGCGAGATCTACCGCATCATGACTTCGTGCATGGTCCCGCGGCCCATCGCGTGGGTCTCGACGCAGGACGCACGGGGCTGCGCCAACCTGGCCCCTTTCAGTTTCTACACGCTGGTGTCGACGGTACCGCCGCTGGTTGCCCTGAGCATCAGCGCGGTCCAGGAGCAGGACAAGGATACCGCCGCCAACATCCTGGCAACCAAGGAGTTCGTCATCAACTTCGTCACGGTCGACCTCATGGACAGGATGCACGCATCTTCCGCGACGTTTCCCGCCGGCATCGATGAAGCCGCCGCACTCGGCATAGAAATGATGCCCAGCCAGACAGTGCATCCGTACAGTGTCGCCGACAGTCCCGTCCACCTTGAATGCGTACTGGCCGAGACCCTGGAGTTCGGACGCTACAAAACGCGGCTCATCGTCGGTGAGGTCGTCAACTTTCATCTTTCCGACCAGTGCATGGCAGATGGAAAGATCGACGGAACGCTACTCAACCCTCTGGGCAGACTCGGGGGTCCTTGGTATGCGGGCCTGCAGCCCCGGATGCAGGCCTCGGCGGCAGACAAACCACAAGCGCCAAAAGCCACCTGAAAGAATCATCATTCGTTCAACCAGCCGTTTCCATACCTATTCCAATCAGGAGGCATCAATCATGAAACGCTCATCATTCCTCGCCCGAATTTCAGGCGCCGCCCTGCTCGCCGGACTGGCTTTTCCCGTTGCGAGCACGCAAGCCACCACGGGACAAACGCTCAACGTCGTCGTCGGCCTTTCCGCCGGGGGCGCCCTGGACGCCATTGCCCGATCCACGTTCGATAGCTTGAAGAAGCACATGCAACCGGCGCCCACCGTCATTGTCGAAAACCGCCCTGGCGCCAATGGACGGATCGCGGGCGATTATGTTGTCAAGGCTCCCGCCGACGGCAGAACGCTCTGGGTGGCCGCCTCCGGTCATGCCACCATCAATCCGTTCCTGTTCAAGAACATGAATTACGATCCGCTGGAGGACCTCAAGCCGGTGGCCATCGCCGCACACGTCAAGAACGTCCTGGTGGCAAGCGCCGCGATTCCGCCCAACAACCTGAGAGAAATGATCGAGTGGGGACGCAAGAATCCCGAGCGCGTGATGTTCGCATCGAGCGGAACCGGCTCCATGGCTCACCTTATGTCCGTCATCTTCCAGCAAGCTTCCGGCCTGCCAGTTACGCACGTACCATACAAGGGCATGGCGGACGCCGTTACCGACATATCTTCCGGTCGTGTGCCGTTCGCCGTCGACACGTTGCAAACCATGCTGCCGCTAGCCAAGGCGGGAAAAATCAAGATCCTGGCAATCACATCCTCTGAAAGATGGCATGCCGTTCCCGACGTCGCGACCGTAAGGGAACAAGGCTATCCGCAATTGGAAATCAGTTCCTGGGCGGGTATTTTTGTCCCCGCCAAGACGGCGGACGCCACAATAGAGACGCTGAACAACGATTTGACGGTAGCGCTTTCGTCGCCTTCGATGACTTCCACTTTGAATAAATTTGGCATGGATTTCCGCCCTATGTCGGTCAACGAAACTCGCGATTTTGTGAAGCAGCAGGCTAGCCGCTGGAAGCAGATCATCTTGGCCAACAAGATCGCAGTGGAGTGAGGCAATGACTTCACGAGAATATGAAATCACACGTTTCCGCCGCTGGATCGAAAAGCGGAACGGCATATCGCTGCCGGACTATCATGCGCTATGGCAATGGTCGGTAACGGAACTGAACACCTATTGGGAGAATGTCTGGGAATACTTTGAGATCCAGTCAGCCACACCCTATGAAAAAGCACTGAACGTCGAACAGATGCCCGGCGCCCTCTGGTTTTCCGGTGCAAGAGTCAACTATGCCCAACAGGTCCTCCGCCATGCAGGCGCCGCAGAAGCAATCGGTCTGCCGGCAATCGTGTTTGGCGACGAAACCGGCTTCTTTCAAGAAATCGGCTGGAAGCGGCTCAGGGACGACGTCGCGGCACTGGCGCTATACCTGAAAGGGCTTGGAGTAGAGCCTGGCGACCGAGTGGTCGCATACATGCCAAATCTGCCCGCCACGACCATCGCCCTGCTTGCTACGGCAAGCATCGGGGCGGTCTGGAGCGTATGTCCGCCCGACATGGGAGTCGATGCAATCATTGACCGGTTTTCCCAGATTGGCCCGAAAGTGCTTATTGCCTGCAACGGTTCGCTCTATGGCGGAAAGATATACGACAGAACTGACACGGTACGGGCGCTCAGAAACGCACTGCCCACGCTGGAAAACACGATTTCATATACGTACCCCGGCGTATCTAACGCGATACCCGAAAGCTCCGATTTCAACGACATCGTTTCCCGCCGGAATGCCGAAACCCAGGCATTCACCCCGCAACCCGTCGACTTCTCCCACCCTTTGTGGATCGTCTATTCCAGCGGCACCACTGGATTGCCGAAGGCGCTGGTGCAGGGCCATGGCGGAGTAATGCTGGTATCACTGATCCAGAATGCTACCTCCCGCGACCTTTCGGCGAGCTACAGGCCCGACGCGCCCAATGACCGGTTCTTCTATTATTGCTCCACCGGCTGGGCACTGTGGAACATTCATGTGTCCGCGCTGCTCAATGGCACGACGATCTGCATCTACGACGGCTCGCCGAACGGCACGAAAGCCGCGCCCGACTGGGGCAGACTGTGGCGGTTCGCCGCACGATCAAAGGCAACGTTCTTCGGCGCAGGCGCCCCTTTCTACGCCGGTTGCCACAAGGCGGGCATCCGGCTAGCCGATTGCGGCGTCTTGACCTCCGTCAGGACTCTCGCTTCGACGGGATCTCCGCTCGCCAAGGAAGACCAAGCCTGGGGAGCTGAGGAGTTCTCCTTAATCGGTGTGCCGAATATTCAGTGGTTCAATGCATCGGGCGGCACCGACCTGATGGCCTCGTTCGTGGCGGGATGCGCGGAGCTCCCTCCTGTGGAAACCGGCATGCAATGCCGCGCGCTAGGCGTGTCCGTCGAGGCGTGGGACGAAAAAGGCAACCCTCTCATCGACGAAGTCGGCGAACTGGTATGCACGCGCCCGGTTCCATCGATGCCTTTGTTTCTATGGGGGGATACAGACGGCCGCCGCTACCACAATAGCTATTTCGACGTTTATCCGGGCATATGGCGCCACGGAGACTGGCTGGAGGTGAAGAGTGACGGCAGCTGTGTAATCTACGGAAGAAGCGACGCAACCATCAATCGGCGCGGACATCGCATTGGCTCCGGAGAACTCTACCGAGCTATCGAGCCCTTGCCTGAAATCGAAAAGTCCATTGTCGTCGATCTCGAATTTCTCGAACGTCCAAGCTTCATGCCCTTATTCGTGGTTCTACGTGAAGGACTGGTGCTGGATGAGGCGCTTAAGGAGAAACTGCGAAGCACGATCGCAAACCAGGTGTCACCACGCTTCGTACCAGACGAAATTTTCGCCGTACCGGACGTTCCTACAACATTGAGCGGTAAAAAGCAGGAGGTTCCTTTGAAAAAAATGCTGCTGGGACAACCTGTGGATACCGTCTTCAATCCCGACGCGATGATGAACCCGGAGTGCCTCGAATGGTACGACGCGTTCTCAAAGTCTTTTCAACAATCCGAATTACACGGCTAAGGAGTCAGGAAATGAATCAAAGAGTCTACGTCGCCGGGGTCGGGATGCTTCCGTTCAAGAAACCAGGTACTAACGAGAATTATGACGTCATGGCGGAAAAGGCCATCCGGGACGCACTGACGGATGCCGGTCTCGACTACTCCAAAGTACAACAGGCCTATGCAGGATTCTGCTATGGGGAATCAACGTCAGGACAGAAAAGCCTTTACAGAATCGGTACGACTGGCATTCCAGTCATCAACGTCAACAACAATTGCGCTACCGGCTCAACTGCTCTTTTTCTCGCCCGCCAGGCCATACAGCACGGCATCGCCGATTGCGTTCTAGCATTCGGTTTTGAGCAAATGCGTCCAGGCGCCCTGAAGAGCACATGGGAAGACCGGCCATCAGCATTACTGGACTTTCAGGATGCAAGCGAAGCCATTGCAGGAAACGTCGCCATTCCTCGGGCCTTGCGGCTTTTCGGTGGCGCAGGCAAAGAACACATGGAGAAATACGGTACAAAGCTGGATACATTCGCGAAAATCAGGTCGAAAGCCAGCCTGCACGCGGCCAAGAACCCTCATGCGTTGTTCCGCAACAAGTTGAGCCCCGAGGACGTTCTTGCTTCTGAAGCCATTTGGCCCGGTGTACTTCACCGTCTGATGGCATGCCCGCCAACATGCGGAGCGGCCGCAACCGTCCTGGTGTCGGACCGATTCGCAACTGCGCACGGTATCGAGAAAAAGATTTTCATTGCCGGACAAGGCTTTGCCACCGATACGGACAGTACTTTCGGGTCGAAAGAAATGATACGTCTCGTCGGTTTCGACATGACGCGGGCAGCGGCGCATCAAGCATACGAAGAGTCCGGCATCGATCCGGCTGACACGGACGTCATCGAATTGCACGATTGCTTCGCGCAGAATGAATTGCTGACCTACGAAG
This sequence comes from Pusillimonas sp. TS35, assembly GCF_009857885.1. Lineage (GTDB taxonomy): Bacteria > Pseudomonadota > Gammaproteobacteria > Burkholderiales > Burkholderiaceae_B > Allopusillimonas > Allopusillimonas lactea. The sequence goes on from NZ_WWER01000007.1 coordinate 24,359, forward strand.
GCTTGGGCCTTTGCCCAGAAGGGGAAGGAGAAAAGCTGGTGATCGATGCAGACAACACTTACGGAGGGCGGTTCGTCATCAACCCGTCTGGCGGCCTGCTGGCAAAAGGCCATCCGCTGGGCGCCACGGGCCTGGCTCAGTGCTTCGAACTGACGCACCAACTACGGCAAACCGCCGGTGCACGGCAGGTGGCCGGTGCTCGACTCGCCATTCAGCATAACCTCGGCCTAGGCGGTGCTTGCGTTGTCACCGTCTATCAATCGGTTTAACTGAAAGTGAAAAAGCAAGAGCGGCCACTTACATGAAGCGTCACTCTTGCCACCCACCGGGCATCAGTTCAGGCGCCCTCTCCTCCACTCTCGAAGCTCTCCAATTCACGATCCACCAGGCTGAATAAGCCTGGCCGCTGCCCGTGCCCCGCCGTTCCACACCACGCAAGGCCCCGCCATTCGTTTTCCAGATGTCCAGAATATGGACAAGAAAAATTGTAGGACGGTTTTCGGCCTCCTAGTGTCCTGTCTTATTAATTTTGATTCTTAAAAAGGCGGTTTTGGGTAAAATGCGGGTTGGTTGTTTTAAGGTACCCTGACCATGCCCAGAGCCGTTGCTGATTTTGTTCTTGCCCCTGCTGACGCAGCCATTTTGCAAGGATGGCTACGCAAGGGCTCGACACCCAACCGCTTGGCGCAACGTGCGCGTATTTTGCTTTCACTTGCTGATCGCGTGCCGCCCAAGGAAATCAGTGCACAGCACGGCACCTCGGTGGCGAGCGTCTTTCGGTGGCGCGCGCGCTATCAGGAGATGGGTGTGGCGGGGCTGAGCGATTTGCCCCGTCCCGGTCAGCTGTAATGACCCAGCAGTTTCTGCGCAGGTGGAGGTGCGGACAAAAACTTGGACTACTTTGGAGTGGTTCATGTATTCATACGAAGACCGTCTGCGCGCCGTGAAGCTGTATCTGAAGCACGGCCAAGTTAAACGACATCAATCCCAAAGCCTACTTGCGCCACGTCTTGACCGTGATTGCCGATCATCCGGCAAACCGGATTGATGAGCTGTTGCCGTGGAATGTGGCCAAGCAAGCGCTGTTACTGCAAAGGGCTGCATAAATGGTATCCAAGGTCGTTGCGTTGCAAGGGCAAGCCATGGTGCTGCGTATCGAGTTGCGCTACGTTGAACCGACGATCCACCGCACCATCGTGGTTCCGAGCCGCATCACCCTGCCCAAACTGCATGTCACCATCCAGCAAGCCATGGGCTGGCTCGGCGGCCATCTGCACGAGTTCATCATCGACCATACGCGCTACGGCGCACCCGACTCCGATTACCCAGAGCCGGATCTGAAAAACGAACGGCGGGTGCGCTTGGGCAAGGCGTTGGGCTTACGTCGCCAGTTCGATTACATCTACGACTATGGGGATAATTGGGCGCATCGGATTCGTCTGCTCGAGGCGCTGCCCTTCAGCGGCCCGCTGGACTCCCCTTGGTGTCTGGATGGGGCCAATGCATGCCCGCCCGAGGATGTGGGCGGGGGGCCGGGCTATATGGCGTTCGTGCAGGCCATGCCCGATCCCGCGCATCCAGAACATGAGCAGATGATGCAATGGCATGGCGATGCCTTCGTACCCACCGCCTTCGACCTTCAAGAGGTTAATGAGCGGCTGATGCGGATCCGGATTTAACGCAACACGGTACTGGCCGGGCCGTTACGACCAACATCTGGGCAGCAGTCAGCAGTCGCCGGAAAAGGCCCAGTAGCCAATAAAACCCAAATTAGGTATCATAAACCCCAATATGGGTATTTCAAACACTGCTACGCCTCATCGGAGCCTGTCCGACGCTCTCTTTCCCGGTACCAAACAACGGGTGCTAGGGATACTGTATGGTCAGCCCGATCGCAGCTTTTATACAAATGAATTGATCAGCCTTGCGGACAGTGGCTCCGGCGCCGTGCAACGTGAACTGGCTACGCTCACGAATAGTGGCTTGGTGACCGTGACGGCAGTCGGCAACCAGAAGCACTACCAAGCGAACGCAGAATCGCCCATCTTCAATGAGCTACGTTCCATTATTCAGAAGACGGTAGGCCTGGCTGAGCCGTTGCGCACGGCACTTCAGCCCATGTCGGCCCAGATCACTGCAGCTTTCGTCTATGGCTCCGTCGCCAAGAAGACGGACACCGCCAGCAGCGACATTGATCTGATGGTGATCAGCGATGGCATCAGCTACGGTGAACTCTTCACCGCCCTTGAAGCGGCCAGTGCGACCCTCGGACGCCCGGTCAACCCAACCATTCTGTCTCAAGACGAGTTCCAGAAACGCCTTGCCAATCAGGAATCATTCCTGACCCGTGTCTTGGAACAACCCAAGATCTGGATATTAGGGAACGACAGTGACCTCGGCATTTGAAAACCTGAGCGGCCCCGGCAAGCCATTACGTGCCGAACCCCCTGACAAGCGAGAGTTTGAAGGCCTGATTCGTTCAGGACATGCTCGGCTGCGTGATGCTCTAAACACAACGCTGTCCATCGAAAGTCGCTTCGACCTGGCCTATAACGCTGCCCACGCGTTGTGCCTGGCAGCTTTACGCTGGCATGGCTATCGCTCCAGCAACCGATATGTCGTATTCCAGCTATTGCCGCACACGCTGAATCTTGGCCCATCAGTGTGGCGCGTTCTCGACAAGTGTCACAACATTCGCAATCTGGGTGAGTATGAGGGTGACTTGAACGTGGATGATCGTATCGTCACGGATCTGCTGACAGCCTGCCAGTCAGTTGCAGACCGAGTCGATGCGTTACCGCCTTTGAAGTAGCCGTGAGCAAGGCGACTGACTGACCGACCGACTGTACCGAACTGTACTTCGATCCGCATTTCGGTACAGTGCAGGTACAGTGACCTGCTCTGCAGAATTTCGGCAAACTACCCTAATAGATTGATTTGTAAGTTTTTTTATCTGTTTTAACTTGCACTCAGCTTCGTCCCGCTTACCTATACAAACACTGTAAATCCCCAACTCAAAATCCCCCGACGCAAGGTGTGCCGGTTCAGTTCCTGCCCGAAACCATCACAGAACTCTTAGAACTGGCGTCGGCCACGCCTATCGACAATTTCTAGCGAACAGCTGTTTCTACGACACATGACAACTGACGGGCCCGGGCCGGTTCTGACAGGGTCGCTTGCATTCGAACCGATACCTCGAAACAAAATCTGGGCTCCCATTGTTTTCCTCAGAGCCCTGCCGACGCAGTCAAAATCCAACTTTCTGGATTTCCCCACACCACTCCTCATACGTACCCGACGGAATCCCCTGAATCGCTAAACCAAACGAAGAGCGCCATCGACTCTTACTGCCAGCTCGTTAGAACTCTATGGCGCCCAGCGCTGCCAACGCTTCAACGGCCAGGCCGCCATCCCAGCGTAAAAGAACGTTTACTAAACACACCCACAACCCTGCCTCCTCTATAACATCCACTCTATGGGCAGTATGGAAAGCAGCCAGACCAGGCTGCGTTTGAACAGGCCGGTCTCCGGCTCGGAATCATGCCGAATTATTCTGGCATCCTTGCGCTCGACCCAATACACGGATCCCTTGTCGGATAGCAACACCTCGTAGGAACTCTTGGGTATAGCGTCGTCGAACGATGTTTCGATTTCGCGGGCCATCTTCGGGCTTTCGATGATAAACCCCAGTTCCGTGTTGAAGCGCGCCGACCGGGGATCGAAATTGAACGAGCCGACAAAGATGCGCTTGCCGTCGACGGCGAAGGTCTTGGCGTGCAAGCTGGAACCTGAACTGCCGAACGGCGCTGAACCTCCGCTCCCGCTGCCGCCACTCGCGCCCGATACGGGCCGCATTTCCCACAGGACGATATTGGCCTCCAACAAATCCTTGCGTCGCTTCGCGTACCCGGCATGAACCGCGGCAACGTCTGTTGCCGCCAGGGAGTTGGTCAGGACGCGCACGCGCACGCCATTGGCCACGAGATCGGCGAAGTACTCCACCCCTGCGGCGGTGGGCACGAAATACGGCGAAACCAGATCCACGCTTTCCTGGGGCATTCTCAGCATGTCGCCGAGCTGACTCACTAGCAGGGAGTCCCGGGTCGCCTTGCCCAGCCCCTTGGCCGGATCGTCGCTGATCATCGTCGTTTCGGCCCACTCGAAGGTGAGGCTGCCGCTCTCCAACCCTGCTACGAATTTCGACCGGATCACAGCTTGCGTATACTCCGATGCGGCTTTGGACGCCGCCATGGTTTCGCCTGTTTTGGCGAGCGTCTCCAACGACGACGCGGCCGCTTGAGGCAAGATAAGGTCGACGGGATAGGACGACTCGCTGGCCCAGTAGAGATCGAAATCCCTGGAAACGTCATCGACGACGGGCCCGACGGCCAACACGTCGAGATCGGCAAACAGCACAGACCCTGCGCCGAAATATTCATCCCCTATGTTGCGCCCGCCAATGATCGTCGCCTGGTTGTCCGCGGTATAAGACTTGTTGTGCATGCGGCGATTGGCCCGCTTGAAATCCGTCAGGTATCCGATGAATTTCGGGCTTCGCACCACGAACGGGTTGAACAGGCGCACCTCGATGTTGGGGTGCGAGTGCAGTGTGGCCAGCTCATCGTCCAGGCCGGCTGTACCGTTGTCATCCAGCAGCAGCCGCACCCGTACGCCGCGATCGGCCGCGGTGCGCACCTCTTCCAGCATGAGCGTTCCGGTGACGTCGCCATGCCAGATGTAGCTTTGCACATCGAGCGTCTTTTCAGCGGTACGAGTCAGCAATACCCGGGTGGCAAAAGCATCATGCGCGTCCGCCAGGGAATAAATACCGCTCTTCCCGGGGTGGGCCCGCACGAGCGGCGCGAACGCACGTCCGAGCGAAGTGTCGTGCGCCTCGGATATGCTTAACGCGCTGCTGACTGTTCTACCGTACAGCGGCGGTAGGGCGCAGCCAACCAAGCCTCCAACCACCAGACACAGCAATAGCCGGCAAACCCAATAACGCGTGCGTTCCATCTATGCTCACCCCAAGTATCGATGGCGTAACTCTAAGCCGGATTTCGATTTTAGTGGGATGCAGCTACGGCCGGCTCCTGATCCTCGTTCGCAAGCTGCTGGACTAACAATCTGGCGTGATCCATCACTACCCTTGCAGCGCGGTTCAAAGGGTGATGACGGGTTCCTTCTATATACAAGGTTTGGTTCACCGCGGGGTGCGTGATCGGTATACGCCATAGCAAGGGGCTGACGTCTTTGTCCATTAACGCGTGCGACGGCAAGATTGTGTAAACGTCACAATTCAGCAGCACCTGCTGCATAGCCAAACCCGGCGAAAGTTCAAGCACCACGTTCAAGCTCAACTTCTTACTAACCGCAATTTCATCAAAGACTGAACGCAGACTATTAGGCCTGCTTGGCATTGCTAGAGGCAGGTCGGCGAGCTGACAAAATCGAATGTTTTTGGCGGCAAATGCGCTACTGCCACGCCTTGCAACCAAATACATCTGTCTCGTATACAGGGCCTCCTTGGAAGGATCCCGAATGCTTCGGTAGCGGTTGTACAGCCCAACGTCGATGCTTCCATCCGACAACATCATCTCGATATCGCCACTGTGCGTCTCATACACGCATAAGCGTACGCCTGGATAGCTGACCATGATGATCGGAACCAGCTTACTAAGCAGGCGACCGCATATGCCCGGCGGAAGGCCAATACGCACAAGCCCTTCTGGTCGCCCTTTAACGCTTGCCGCCGCGCCTATGAACTGGCCGGTACGATGAAGGATATCGACTGCCTTGGGGAGTATTTCCTTCCCTAACTCGGTGAGCTCGACCCCTCGACCTGTGCGAAAAAACAAACGGCCTTGGACCAGACTTTCCAGTTGCGCCAGATGTCTGCTCAGTACCGATTGCGCCACGCCCACGCTCAAAGCAGCTTGGGAAAGGCTTCCCGTTTCCGCGGCGCGAACGAAGTAGCGGAGCGCATACAAATTCAACTTTAAAAATGCATCCGAGTCTGACATAGCTGATATCTTCAAAATCGCGATTCGAGATGGGCCGTGGGTAATTATACTTAGCTCACTTTTATAAGAATCGACACGCAGGGCCTCGCTACACAGCGAATAAAACGCATCCTGAGGAGACAAAAAGATGACGGTTGGTCGATATTTTTTTACAGCGCTGACGCTCGCGCTATGCATCGCCTGCAAGAATTCCGCCGCAGAAACTACCGCAAACTACCCTTCAAAACCCGTGACGTTATCGGTCGGCTTCCCGCCCGGACAGATGACGGATCTGCTGACCCGCGTTCTTGCTGAACGATTGACTGTATCCCTTGGTCAGACGGTCGTGGTTGAAAACAAGCCGGGCCAAGGCGGCAGCATCGCATTGGCACGATTGGCTCGCGCAAAACCCGATGGATATGAGCTAATGCTTTCTCCCACTGCTGCGCTAGTCATCAATCCGGCGTTATATGACTCGATTTCATACGACACGCTCAACGACTTTACTCCGATCGCCAAGGTTGCCGAAGTACCATTCGTCCTGGTTGCCAGCTCACAAATGCCTTTTGATGACGTGGCTGGCATGATCGAGTACGCAAAAAAGAACCGGCTCACGTACACCTCTCCGGGAAATGGAACACTGCCGCATCTTGGCATGATTCTGTTTCAGAAGAAAACCGGCACCAAGCTCACCCATATTCCATACAAGGGCAGTCCGCGTGCGATGTCGGATCTGGCTAGCGGACTGGTTGACGTGGGCTTTGACACAGAAGTCGTCACCAAGCCGTTCGTGGAGTCGAAGAGAATGAAGATATTGGCCGTTACAGGCGATTCGCGGCTAGCGTCCCTTCCCGACGTACCCACGATCAAGGAAAGCGGCGTCTCGGATTTTGAGTTGGTGGCGTGGTTTGGCATCGTCGCGCCCAAGAATACGCCATCGAATATCGTTTCACTGATCGACGCTTCTGTAAAGCAGGCCACCAGTGAAAAACAGTTTATTCAGGCCCTCGGTACGACCGGAGCGACACCCAGCCACGCGACGTCCGATGAGTTGAGCGCGCTCATGGTCACCGAGTTGGCCAAATGGAAGAGCATCGTCAAGGAGTCGGCCGCGTCGGTGGACTGATCTTCCCTACGAACAACGCTTCAGAAACCGACAGGAGTCATTATGGGCCCATTGAGCGGCTTGAAAATTATCGAGTTGGCTGGTATTGGTCCAGGCCCGTTTGCCGCGATGTTGCTTGCTGACCTTGGTGCAACCGTGCTGCGTATCGATCGAACCGACCCCGCAGACATCGGGATTCCCAGACCCGATCATTTACACCCAGTGTTACGGAATCGCGAACGTCTGGCCCTTAACCTGAAGTGTTCCGAGGATGTCGAAAAGCTTCTAACCCTTCTGGAAAGCGCAGACGGCCTGATCGAGGGATTTCGCCCAGGCGTGGCGGAACGGCTCGGTATTGGCCCAGACGAGTGTCTGGCTCGCAATTCAAAGTTGGTTTATGGCCGGATCACCGGATGGGGCCAAACGGGTCCCTTGGCGCAAACACCAGGACACGACCTGAACTACATCGCGATCACGGGGGCCCTGGACGCAATCGGACGTGAAGGCCAGCCTCCATCTATTCCCCTCGCATTGGTTGGAGATTTTGGCGGCGGTGCCCTTTACCTCGCATTCGGGATGCTGGCGGCCTTGCTTGCGGTACGAAACGGGGAAGACGGACAAGTCGTGGACGCGGCCATTGTTGATGGCGTGGCGTCGCTGTCGACAACTTTCTTTGGTTTGAAAGCCGCAGGGCTATGGAATGGAGAGCGAGGGACCAATATTCTGGATTCCGGCGCGCCATTCTATGAAGTCTATGAATGCAAAGACAATAAATGGATATCAGTAAGCGCCATCGAAAAGAAATTCTTTAAGAACTTGGTATCCAAACTTGAGTTGGATTCCGCAATAGTCGATGACCACTATGACCGGTCCAGATGGAAAGAAATAAAAAACATCCTGGCTGCCAAGTTCAAACAGCGCACGCAAAGGGAATGGATCGACTTTCTGGAAGATACCGAAACCTGTTGCGCGCCCGTACTTTCTTTCGACGAAGCGTCTGAGCATCCACATATGAAAAGCCGAGAGGTTTTTATGGCACTGGACGGCGTCCTGCAACCCTCACCGGCACCTAGATTCAGTCGTTCTGTGCTGCCCGTCCCGAAGCCCCCGCAAAGCGTCATTACGCGTGACTTCGCAACCGTTCTCGCAAACTGGGCCTCCGTCCAGAAGCGCTGACCCTCCTGACTCAGAGCAAATGGAAACCATGTCGTCTTCATCCGTCACCCAGAACGATATCAATACCGGTCCTGTACTGAGAGGTACACGAATACTGGATATGGCTACCTTTCTGGCGGCACCGTTTGCCGCCACGTTATGCGCCGATCTCGGCGCTGATGTTGTGAAGTTGGAACTCCCCTCGGGAACGGATCCTTTACGCTCCCTGGCTCCGGTGAAAGGACCACACTCCATCCATGCGAAAGTTACAAACCGGGGAAAGCGTGGGATTACACTAGACGTGCGTAAAGAAGAAGGACGAGATCTATTCCTGCGAATGCTGCCTTCGTTTGACGTTCTGGTTGAAAATTTCCGGACGGGCACGCTCGATTCCTGGGGGCTGGACATCAAGACCTTGCACAGGGCGAACCCTAAATTGATCGTTCTGCGTTTGACCGGCTTCGGCCAAACCGGGCCCGACGCCAAACGTCCTGGCTTTGCAAGAATCTTCGAAGCCATGAGCGGATTTGCAAACCTTGTCGGCGAACCCACTGGCGGCCCCCAGCACATGAATTACGCGTTGGGAGATATGATCGCCGGGCTCTTTGGCGCGTTCTCGATTACCGCTGCCCTTGCCGAACGCCGTGTGGCGGAAAATATGCCAGGACGGGAGATCGATCTATCAGCGGTTGAAGCGATGTTCCGACTCCTTGAAACTTTGCCGGCTGAATATGAAGAGCTGGGCGTCACGCGACAACGAGCAGGCGCGTGCGCTACCTACACTGCGCCGTCGAACATCTACGAAACCGCAGACGGTGTATGGGTGACCATCGTCGCTTCTTCAGACGCGATCTTCAGGCGCTTGTGCATGGCCATGCAACGCGAGCATCTGCTTGTTGACCCAAGGTACCAGACACTCGGAAGCAGGGTCCAGAACCTCCACGCCATCGACGCCGAGGTAGCAAGCTGGTGCAAGGATACCGATCTCGAGCAGGTCCGCGCCGCACTCACAAAACACGAGGTGCCCCATAACCGTATCAATTCAATCGCCGATGTTTTCGCAGAGCCGCAGTTCAAGGCTCGCGATGCAATCATCCGAATGAGAGATCCGGATTTTGGAACCCTCGCGGCTCCTTGCGTTGTACCCAGATTCTCTGGATGCCCTACCCCTGTACCCGAGAGCGGGCCTAATATCGGTCAACATTCGATCGAGGTTTATAGAAGTCTGGGCCTTTCGACGGCGGAAATGGATAGGCTCGTTGCTGCCGGGGTTATCTGACGCTGACATTCAATGTCCGGAATCGCCGGCCACAGTACAGGGCGTCGTGCATGAAGTCCAATGCCCAGCACCGATTGGGCTCTGCCGCCAGATCCAAAGGCGGACGCAGCCGATCCGGCAGGCGCTTCTTGGAGGATTACCCGAGAGAAACCGCGCCCAAACCCATGTGAAATTTTCCGATTGCTTCCTAACCGCAAGATTAACGACTTTCTACGATGATATATTCATTTGGTATTTCGATTTTTTTCGAGTTGACTCCTTCCGCATACGAAATCACTGTTGTGGTACCTAGCCCCCTAAAGAGAACAACCGCGCCATCAAACGCAATGTAATCCTTTGGACTGATTTTATTGTTCGATATGCGCGCTTTCGGCAGGAGAGAGGAGTATGGCTCTTTAACATAAATAACCGCTTCCTCTATCCTAATATATGCAGCCCGCATCGCCGCATCAAGCAATTGCCCAGACACCCCACCAAAAAACAATGGGGCTAATAGTATGACAAATAGGCTGCATGCTTGGCCAACACGGATTTTTTCCACCTCACCCAATTGAGGAATATTTTCTTTTTCCTCCGTATGGATACGATACCTTTTGATCATCTCTATCTTTTTAATCTTATTCCCGTAGGAAATATAAACAGAGTAGAAAAAATAGAGTCCTATGGATAGTAATGGTAAATTCCAATAAACCTTCGGATCCTTACTGCCTAAAACAATAATAATATAGATCGAGAATATCGAAAAAAACAGCGATACCCATTCGAATCGAGCTAGTTCATGTGCTGCTCTAAACCTGCGACTTTTGAATAAGGACGCTCCCCAAGCGATGATCGAAAAAATAGCTCGGACTAACGGCGAAACGGCAATCCCCAGTGAAACCAGGCTTCCGACAAAGAAAACGTAAATTACACCGAAGCATGCAGCCGCCATAATAAACAACAGTCCATCGCCCAGTGACAAGCCTTGTGGAAGATATTTTATTCTTAAGCAATATAAGACAATACAAATGCCACCAATCAAGACACCAAACTTTGAGGAAGCTCCAACTATTTTTGAAACGGATTCGAAGTTTTGCACAAGGGAGGAAGGAATGAGAGACATAAAAGATCGAGAATTTTTTGGCGCATGCCAGCCTGTATGATCAGTTCATATGGCAAGGATGGAAATTAGGTGAAGCACTCGTAGAGTCAGATACATTTCTCCGATTTTCGATTAGCATTTGATCCTCCAGAAAGTCGAAGCTGGTTTTAATTATATTTGGAGCATTTTGGAGTGCGCGCCAGAAACTGGGCACTCCATGAATACGCCATGAATACGCCATCCTTCCTTGTTCGAATTGTCCCTACATCCCCTCAATTAACGCATCCACAGCCCAAGCGCCCTCCCCCTGTCGCCCAAGCATCACCGGATTCACATCAATAGACTTGAACTTCCCTTTGCTCCCCAGCGCAAACCGACTGAACCACGCAAGCAGCCCCGCGAAGGCAGGGATATCTGCAGCCGCCTCTCCACGCACGCCCTGCAACAGTGGCCATATCCGCAATCCCTGCAGTTTCTCCATCGCCTGCTCGGCCGAAAACGGCGGCAGCATGACGGCCACATCAGGCGCGGCTTCCACGTACTTCCCACCCGCCCCAAAAACCACCACCGGCCCAAACACCGGATCGTGATTCATGCCCAGCATCATTTCCTGCAAGCCTTTACGCATGGGGGCAACGAGCCAACCGTCGTACGATACGTTGAGTCGATCCAACGTAGCCGTTTGCGTTCTGACTGCATCACGAATGGCCTGTTCGGTATTCAATCCCAAGGCCACAAGCCCATGTTCGGATTTATGTGGAACCTCGGCGGAGCAGGCTTTTAATACGACAGGCTCGCCATACTCACGCCAGGCGTTGATGGCGGACTCGACGTCTTTACACAGTTGATGGGGGATCACAGACACGCCATGCCCGGCCAACAGTGACAGGCTATCGAATTCAGACAGTGTCGGCGAAGCCCCGGCCGGCAGCCGGACATCGGGATCTGCGCCGAGCGCGTTACTGTGGGACCCTCCCTGTATAAATCGGGCATGCTGCACCAGCGCTGCCAATGCCGCCATGGCCTGCTGCTCATCCGCGTATACCGGCACGCCATGCGCCCGGAATTCTTGCGCCACGGGCTCCTGCCAGGCAACGACGATCACCGGTTTTCCTGACCGCTGGGCAAAGCTGGCGGCGTCCTGCGCAAATGAAGGGACATCATAGCCACGCCCCGCCACCGGAATATCCAGCACGAACATATCGGCGGCGGGGTCGTCTTCGATGGCCGTCAACACCTGGCCGAACAGGCGATTGTTCGATAACAACGCGGCGGTGATGTCTACGGGATTGTTGGTGGTCGCAAAGGTAGACAGTACGCCAGACAGCTTATCCTGGCTGGCATCGGAGAGCGATGCCACCTGCAGCCCGGCCGCATCAGCTGCATCGGACGCGAGCACGCAGCTGGCGCCTGAGTTGCTGACGATGACGACGCGTGGCCCGCTGGCTCGGGCGTCACGAATGAACAGCTCCGCGTAACGGGCCAGTTCCTGCGGATCGCGGGCGCGCAGAATTCCATGATGCTCGAAGAAGGCCTGGACGGCACGATCTTCGTTGGCCAGGGCGCCAGTGTGCGAAGCGGCCGCCCGAAGGCCCGCCTCGGAGCAGCCTGCCTTGACGGCTATGATGGGTACGCCTCGCTCCCGTGCCAGTTGCGCGGCTCGGGCCAATGCACCGGCATCTTGCAGCGATTCCAGGTACAACAGCACGATGCGCACCCCAGGGTCGGCCAACACGGCCTGCGCCAGGTCGGCCACGGTTACGTCGGCCTCGTTGCCGGTGGCGTGCATATGCCGCACGCCTATGCCGCGCTGGCGCAAAATCCCGTAGATCATGGCGCTCATGCCCCCGCTCTGGCTGATGACCGCCACGGGCCCGTCTTTCGGCTCGATCTCAAGGAACATTGTCGAGAAGCTGGCGATTGCGCCTGTGCCGAAGTTGGCCAAACCTTGTGAGTTCGGCCCGACGATGCGCAGTCCGGCCTGGCGTGCGCGGCGCGTCATGTCATCCTGTACCGCGCGTCCCTCGGGGCCGACTTCCGAAAATCCGGCAGAAATGACAATGGCAGCCTTCACGCCGAGTGCTGCGCAGTCATCGACGGCCTCAACGGCTTTCATGCCCGGGACGGCGACGATGGCCAGGTCCGGTGCCTCGGGCAGGCTGGCCACGGTGGGCCAGGTCTTTTCGCCTTGCACCTCCGGGCGCTGGGGGTTCACGGGATACTGCTTGCCCCGGTAACCATGCCGGCGCATGTAGAAGATGGGCCGTCCGCCGATTTTGTTGGGGTTGTCGGAAGCTCCCACAATGGCGATGGAGGCGGGATTGAGCAGGAAGTCCAGCCGGGACGATTTAGCAGTCATGCAAACTCCAAGGAAGGCCAAGCCAGGTAAAACGATTAATTGACGGTGGCGCCCGATACTTTGACGACCTCGGCCCATTTGCTGACTTCGTTATCCAGGTAGGTCTTGAAGTCTTGCGGCGACATCCAGTTGGCGTCGAAGCCCTGCCCGGAGAATTTTTCCTTCACCGCAGGCTGGTTCAGCACATCCTTGAGTGCGGCATTCAGCTTTTCGACGACCTCCGGCGGCGTACCCTTAGGGACGAGCAAGCCATTCCATGCGGTCGCTTCGTAGCCCTTGAGGCCGGTCTCAGCCACGGTGGGTAGGTCAGGCGCGGCCGGCGACCGCTTGGCGCTGGTCACTGCCAGGGCCGTCATCTTTTCGTCTTTCACATAAGGCATGGACGAGAGCATGGTATTGAACATGATGTCTACCTGGCCGCCCATGATGTCCGTCATGGCCGGCGCGCTGCCGCGATACGGTACATGCGTCATTTTTATCCCCGCCATGCTGTTGAAAAGCGCCGCAGCCAAATGAGTGGACTGGCCATTGCCCGATGAGGCAAAAGTCAGGGGCTGCTTGGAGGCCTTGGCGAGCTGGATCAGTTCCTGCACGTTCTTTACGCCCAGGCCGGGACGGGTCACGATAACCAGTGGCCCTTCGGTCAACCCGGACACGGGTTCGAAACTGCTGCGGGTGTCGTAGTTCAGATTCTTGAACAAAGACATATTGATAGCATGGGCCGTTGTGGCGACCAACAGGGTATAGCCGTCCGCCTTCGCGCGCGCCACGTGATCGGCGCCGATATTGCCCCCCGCGCCCGCCTTATTGTCGACCACCACGGTCTGGCCCAGCTTCTCGCTCAAGCCTTGGGCCGCAACGCGGGCTACGATATCGGTGGGGCCGCCGGGGGGATAAGGCACGACCATGGTAATGGTCTCGCTGGGCCAGCCTGCCGCACCTGCGGTAGACGCGCCCAGGGCCAGGCCCATGATAGCCAGGGGTTTAAGAAGTTTGTTGAATGCTTTCATGCTGTCTCTTCCTTATCGTGTTGTGAGTATCGAAAGCTGTGCCCCTCAGAACCGGAGCATGGCGGATAGCCGCAATCAAGAAACCCGGATGAACCGGATAAGCCGGCGCTCTTCCTGTACCTGTACTGCAGCCTGTACCAGTTGCTCGACCTGTACGTCGTTGTCAGCCTGTCCCATCACCGTGACGCCTTCCCGCAATACAACCAGCACCACGGTGTAGGGAACGTATTGGCGCCAGAATGCGTCGGGCGCACGAGAGATCGTGGTTTTGGCCTTGATCCTGCCGGCGCCGCTGACCGGCTTCAGCGCAAGGTCATGGCCTCCGCATTGCTTGCAGGCGTATGGGTGCAAAGACCACCAGGCTTTGCACGAGCGGCATTGAATTAATTCGAGTTTGGCCGTGTCTGTCATGCATCCCCCGTGGTGTTGAGAATCAGGCTTACGTGAGCCGACAGCACGCCCCCGTCTGCGTGCACAAATGCCTTGTGTCGTTGCGTGGGGAGCTGGCGTGCGCCGGCCTTGCCGCTTAACTGGCGCCAGGCTTCCACGATATGGGCCATGCCACCGGCGACGCCGGAGTGCCCGAAAGACAGCAGACCGCCATGGGTGTTCAAGGGCAAGGGTCCATCGGTATCGAAGTCACCCGCGCGCAGGCGCTGCGCCGCTTCGCCTCTGCCCGCAAACCCCAGTTCTTCCAGCAGCATCAACAGTGTGATGGTGAAAGAGTCGTAAATGCCCAGGTAATCGATGTCGTCCAGTGTGGCGCCCGCATCATCCAAGGCACGACGACAGGCACGCGCGGCGCCCGTATCAAAGATGTCTGTCATCGCAGAAAGGTGCTGATGGCGATGGGCCTGCCCTGCTCCACTGATTTCCACAGGGCCGTGGTCGGCGCTGACGATCAAGGCTGCCGCACCATCGGAGATGGGACAGCAATCAAGTAGATGCAGAGGCGTGGCTATGGGCTTGGAGGCAAGAACATCTTGCCGGGTAATGACATCTTTCAAGTGAGCGTCGGGATGGGCTGCCGCATTCCGGCGCATGAGCACGGCAAAATCGGCCAGATCTTCGCGGCGGGTGCCCGTGCGGTCCATGTACTCGGATGCCAGCAGGGCGTAATAGGCGGGAACCGATACGCCGTTAGGCACCTCGGCTTGCGGCTCGCCTACCTGGGCGAGCGTTTGTATGGATGCGTCGGCCGCCTGGCCCGTCAGGCGGTTTTCGCCGGCCAGCACTAAGACATTGCGGCAGCGCCCCACACGAACCAGGTCGCGCGCCAGCATGACCATGGCCGCGCCGGTGGCGCCGCCCGCCTGCATGCCGTGCGCGTATGCAGGCTCTATGCCCAGCTTTTCAGCCATGAGGCTGGCCAGCATGAGATGAGGATAGGTGGTGGCATAACCGCACAGTACGCCGTCGATGTCGCTGCGGGCGATGCCGCTTTCATCGAACAATGCATTGGCCGCATCGGCCATCAGATCGGGCGCTGACTTGCCTTCCAGCCGTCCGAATCGGGTATGGGCCGCTGTCCTGATATACGCAGTATGTTGCATGCAGATTTTTCCAGGGTTCCGATGCGTCAGGGCAACCACGCCCGCTCTATCGCATCAACTTCTTCCTTCAACGCGGCCGCCAGTTCGTGCTCGCGCCCCACGATACGTTCGGTCAGCGCCGCAATGCTCAGTGCCGCAATGGGATCGCCGTCCGGCCCCTTCACGGCGACGCCCAGGCCGCCCATCTTCTGGATGACGACGTCAAGCGGCATGGTGTAACCGCGCGCACGCGCCGCCCGTAGCTGTTCATCCAGGTAGTCAACGGTGTACAAGGGATAGCGCTTGGCAATGCACGCGTGCACGGCAGGCATGACCGCTTGTTGTTCAGCCTCACGCATCGCCATCAATAAGGCCAGGCTGCCAGCGCCGACGCCCAAGGGGCGCCTGCTGCCCACATGCAGGTAGTTGGCTCGTATCGGGTAGTCGCCGAAGCACAGATCTATACAGACCGACTCCCAGCCGGCGGGGATCGAAAGGATGACCGTATCGCCAAATAGTCTGGACAGACGAATAAGGGCGGGCCGGGCCTCAGCCTGCAAATCCCTGCCTGCCACCATGGCGTTGTGCATGGCGTATACCTGCGGACCTAGCACATACTGCTTGGTGACCGGATCTCGCTCTATGAAATTCTGATTCTCCAGCTCTTTCAGGATACGCAGGGTAGTCGATAGATCAAGCCCCGAATATTCGGCGATATCCGTGAGCCTCACATTTCGCGGATCGGTCATGCTGGCCAGGACGCGGCAGGTCTTCTCTATGGAAGACAAGGGCTTGCCGGGGTTGCTCGTGCTGGTTGCCATGATGTTGATCCGGTGATCGAAGATGGCAGACACCATACCGAGGCGACTTTTCAAGCGTAAAGTTGCAGCGCAGCATTCTTTCGTCAGGTGAAAGTTTATTGAAGGGCGACATAACTTAGGACGTGTGGACACAACTCGCCGTTAATAGTCGCCCCGCCCCCGTAGTTGGCGTTTTTTTCAAGGCCAATACTCAGTTCGCCCAGCATATATACAATGAAGTAAATGATGCCAAACCTCTCCTTCCGCCCCGCTACCCACAACGACCTGCCAGCAATCTCCGCCCTCCTCTCCGATGACGAGCTAGGCGCAAAGCGCGACGGCATTCAGCACCTGTCCGCATACGCGGAAGCGCTCACGGAAATACAGGCTCAACGCGGAAATTCCATTATTCTCGCAGTGCAGGACACTGAAGTGGTGGGCATGCTGCAACTCGTCTTGATCCCAGGCCTTTCCAGGGGCGGCATGCTGCGCGCGCAGATTGAAAGTGTGCGGGTAAGCGGAAAGCACCGGGGACAAAACATTGGCCAGGCGCTGTTCGAGCACGCCATAAACCTGGCGCGGGCGGCGCGCTGCGGCCTGGTTCAGTTGAGCACTGACAAGCAGCGTTCGGATGCCTTGCGGTTTTATGAAAGACTTGGATTCACAGCCTCACACGAGGGGATGAAGCTTGCCCTGTGAGGTGCCGTCGGTGCGAAATTTTACCCATTCAGATCACTGACCACACATCCGATCGCTCATGACTACAAACTCAACATACTGCGCCGTCGACACTGATAAGCTAAACACTTTAAAAACAAAATAGCTCGAAATTCTGCAATTAGGACTGGAGATGGGATTTGCTCCGACTGAGTTAAGGGCACTTATGAGCCGCCTTGGCGAAATCCTTTGTGCGTTAGAAGTCATACAGTCTTGATGGCGGACACAACGTACCAAACCGCATAAACGCCTGGGGCCATTTCACAAACACTTCATCAACTATTCGCTATTCTCTGAGCACAAGCACAAGCATCCACCAGAAATCATTTTTGACTAGCAATCCATGCTAAGTTTGGTTTTGGCTGTTCAACCGGAGAGTTACATGAGCTATATCCTTCAAGTCGATTTTCCTTATTCCGGCCCCTGGGGCGATGAAATGACTGCGGCGATGGAAGACCTGGCTCGTTCGATAGCTGAAGAGCCAGGCCTAATCTGGAAAATATGGACCGTAAACGAAACCGCTGGCGAAGCCGGCGGTATCTATCTTTTCCGAGACCGCCCGAACGCTGAGGCCTATCTGGCAATGCACACGGCACGGCTCCATGGTTTCGGTGTACCAAACGTCAATGGAAAGATATTTTCAGTACAAGAAGCCTTAACAAAAATAGATCGAGGCCCCATCTCTTAAATGTCTGCATGATGGGGCCTGCTTCCCGCTCATCGGCTAATAGTCCGGCAGCGTTCGCACCACCCCACCACCTCTTCCACGAAACGGCCGGAACACCATCAGGATCAGCATCGCCATCAGGCCCCCGATGTGTTGGCCCCCCAGCCCATTTCCACCAGGCCGGTAAAGCCTCCCCAGAACATACGCATGCCATCGAAGGGCATGTTCTCGGGCGTACACGCGACGCGCGGATCTTTCATTACCAGTGCATTGATGCGGTCGCGATCCGCACGCGAAGCGTAGACGATCCATGAAAATACGGCCACTTCATCTTCTTTAAGTTGCACCGCCTGGGGAAACGACGTCACCTTGCCGACAGGTACGTCATCGCCCACGCATTCGAAATATTGCAGGGCACCATACTCCATCCATACTTCGCCGGCTTTATGCGCCATTGCCCGGTAATCGTCCAGACGAGCGCGCGGTACGGGCAACACGAAACCATCAACATAATGCATGAGTAACTCCTTTATCAGCGATATCGGGGTTCGACAAGCTCTGCGAATCGCACGAGCGCGACGCATGCCTGCATCCCTCCTGGCGTCTCCACTTGTGGACACCGTCCACATATGCTAAAGACTAAAATGGACAATGTCCACATCGAAAACGTACATTCTTGTAAGCAATGCCTCGTACTCTGAAAACGCCTGATCTGCCCTCCTCCGCTTCGCCCCGATCGCGCAAGACGTATCACCATGGCGACCTGCGCGCCGCGCTCGTCGAAGCGGGCTTGGCCCTGGCGCGCGAAGGCGGCCCGGAGGCCGTAGTGCTGCGCGAGGTCACGCGCCGTGCAGGGGTAGCGCCTAATGCCGCATACCGTCATTTCGCCAGTCATCAGGCCTTGTTCGAAGCTGTACGCGCCGCAGCACTGGGCGCGCTGGCGCACGCGATGGAGCTTGAGCTGTACAAGGCGGAGGCGTTACACGACCCGGCCGAACGCGCCCGCGCCATGCTGGCCGCAGTGGGACGTGGATACTTGGGGTTTGCACAAGCAGAAACCGGATGGTTTCGCACCGCGTTCGCGTTCAGTGCCTTCGATCTCGAGGCGCCGGCAGACCCGGCGCGTACGGCTAGCAAAGGCTTGAATCCCTTCGAGCTATTGAACTACGCGCTGGACGCCCTGGTGAATGCCGGCGTCCTGGCAGCGGACAGGCGACCGGGCGCCGAATTTCTGGCATGGTCTGCGGTACACGGGCTCGCGCTCCTCATTATTGACGGGCCGTTACGCGGTGCACCGCCTGATGTGCGCAAAGCACTGAGCCTGCGGTTGCTACGGATGGTCGAGGATGGCCTGTAAGGGTGAGTTTGCGGCAACTTCGACTGGGCAAATAATTGCGTAGTCTTCAACATCAGCGGCAACAAGTACCACGTCATTGCCGACGTGGTGTTCCGATTAAAAATGGCGTGACATCTTGTCCCTGAGGCCGGCCATCGTGATCTCGCCCAAGTGCACATCCACCATGCGCCCCTGGGCATCGAAAAAGAAGGTGGTGGGTAGACCGCCGGTTCGCATTTCGCGCATGGCGCCAGACGATGGATCGAGCAGAACATTCCTCAGGCTCAAGCCTTCCCGCTCAAGAAACGCCTTGGCCTGTTGCGCGCTTTCGCCCTGGTTCACCAGAACGAACGAGACGCCTGGAAACGCCGCCTGAGCCTGCTCCAGCACTGGCATTTCACGCCGGCATGGCGGGCACCAGCTTGCCCAGAGATTGAGCACGATGGGGCGCCCTGCGTATTCGCCCAGCGAAACGGGGTGTTCATCCAGGGTTGCCAACTGCAGGCGTGGCAGCGGCGGCGCAGCACGCAGCAACAAGGCCAGCCCTCCCGCCGCAAGGGCCCAGACGAGGACGCCCGCCAACACGCCCGTCAGCACGGGGCGACGCAAGGCATGCGCCGATCGGGTTCGCCACCAGATATAGGCCACGGCCGCCAGCACACCAGCCCACCAGGTAAACCCGCCATCGCCAATAGCGATCATGGACCTGGGCGCGGCCGAGTATTCATCCCACCATTGCACGATATAGACCAGACGAGCCGCCAGGAGACCCCAGAACACGGCGTCAAGAATCATTGACCCCGCCGCTTTGTAGCGAACATCCGGCATGCGCCGGCCGACGATACGCGCTGTGAGCCAAGCCAGCACAACGGCAGCGATGACGATGACGACCTGTATAGGGAATGGCCCAATGCCAGTCATGACACACCTGCCGCGTCCGAGCGGCCTGCCATATGGCCTTGCACCATATACTCGTCGCCCTGTTGCCGCATATGCGTCAACGTGAGTACTGCTGCAGGGTCAGGAAACTCGGGTTCTTCCCTTGAAGAGAACAGACCCCCGCCTGCCCAGGCGGCGCCCATGGCAAAACAGTGCAAACTCAACGCCGCATGGGCGATCCGGTGAACAGGCAAGCTGGGCTCCTTGAAGTGATTTCTGTAGATGATGCACTGGCAGAATTAAGAGAGGCTTAAGGCGCGGCAGCTTTCTCACTCCAAAAGCGGATTCCATGTCCTTCCGTTCGCATGTCCGAGAAACGATCTCATGAACCGCCCCGAGTTTGAACTGACCCACAAGCGTTGAACGGTTAAACCTCGGGATATCGTATGGCCGGCCAGCATGCTGACAGCCAGAAGCAGGACCAGACGACACCATGCGGCACAAGCCAAGTGCTTCTCCTTCTGACGACCCGATTGAACGTCGACGTTTCACGCCGTCGCCGGCCATGAGGGCGTCGTAGCCTGCGTTGGCGTGCCACCCATATGTACGCCGAGTTCACCAAACCCGGCGTGTACCCCCTCAGAGATTTTCTGATTCAATGCGTTCTTTGTGACGCGACTGACGAACCAGCATCACAGGAACCGGCGCAATGCGCGCCACCTGCTCCGCATCACTGCCCAGCAGCAACCGATCCACGCCACGGCGCCCGTGGGTGCCCAGGATGATCAGGTCACAGCCGCGCTCCTCAGTTTGGCGGACAATTTGCGCTGATATCCGCTCCGCTGTGGCTTCAAGCAGCACCATCTCCGTGTCAATGCCGTCTTGGCGCAACCGATTCGCAGCGTCGTCCAACAAGGCTTGTCCGGCTGCAAGAAAACGAGGCCGAACATCCTCCAGATAGACCTTGGGGGGCACAAAATCCGTGTTGTAGCGGGTCGGTTCGATAATATGCAGCAGCACCACAGTGGCACCGCTCAGACGCGCCAGGTTCGCCGCATGATCTAGGGCCAAAAGGGATGTAGAACTGCCGTCAAGCGGCACCATGAGCCGTGAATACATAGACGTTCTCCTGGAACAACGAAATGCTTGTATTGAGATGGTTCCCATTTCTGATGGTGCCGGCGCGGATTCGAACTTGCGATGCATCAGCGCCCCCGGTGTCGGCCCCATCTTACAAAGCGTCAGCAACATGATAAGCTAGTAATAGATTACTTGCTTTGATATGGATAGGCAATGCATGTACACCCCAAACACCTCCCTGCCGATGAATGCCGTGCGGCGAGTACGGAAGCGCTCGTTGCATTAGCCAGTAACCAGAACCCTGGCGATATCACCAATACTGCCATCGCAGCGCCGACGGATCTGCCACGGGGTGCGTTTTTTCGTTATTTCCCAAGCAAAGACGCCCTCTTCCAGGCAGTCGTTTCGCGGGTCGAAAAGCGTTTACTGGCGCGGATAGACCGGGCGGCGGAAAGTACGGCGTCACCGCTCGCCGCATTAGCGGCAATGTTCATGACGCATATCGATTTCGTATCTGAATACCCTGGTGCTCCAAGAATGCTTTCTGGCGAACTGCAGCGCGTGGGCGAGACTTTGCCCAAGCGACTGGTGCAGGCTTTGACCTGCCAGTACAACGAGCGTTTGCAACGCCTGCTCGATGCGGGAAAGAAGCTAGGCGAGGTCGATGCCCAGCTAGATGTGCAGGCCGCCGCTGTTTTGTATCTCGCCACCATCCAGGGGCTCGTGACGCAATCGCTATTGGCGAGCGATATGGCAAGCATCCAACGCACTGCGCCCGGCGTGTTTGCCATTTACCAACGCAGTATCAGTGCCACAAGAATCAGCGAATGAAAAACAGCGGCCTTTCCAACACAGCCAAATTCGCAGTACTCATACTCTTCATCGCAATCGCTGGCGGCACCAGAAGATCACGCACACCAGCGAGGCGCTCGCCGAATTACTGTACTGGCACCCAACAATGGGGCCATCCTCGCACCAGTACGCGAACGCGGCAGCGTGGTAGCAAGGTTTTGTAAAATAGTGCGCATGTCGGAACTGAAGAAAACACCCCGTCTTCGCTGCGCGCATTGCCGGCGACCTGCCTCTCATTGCCTGTGCGCATGTATAAGCCGAATGTCCAACCGCACGCGTGTCTTGGTTCTGCAGCATACAGATGAAGCGAGCCATCGTTTGAACACCGCCCGCCTGGCAGTGTCGGGGCTGGCCAATGCGCAGATACTTGTTGGAGAGCACTTTCCTCAGTTGGAGGCCATCATTGCATCAGCGACGCGCGCTGTTCTTTTGTTCCCGGCAAAAGAAGGGCACCCGATCGAGGCGACCGTGCCTGCAACTCAGACCCAACCGTCGCTGCTGATCGTGCCCGATGGCACATGGCGCAAGGCACGCAAGATTGTCCGCGCAAACCCTGTGCTCGGCGCCCTGCCGCGCTTCAGCCTACCCGCCGGTAAGCCTTCCGAGTATCGGATACGCAAAACCCGTGAGCCGGCGGCAGTCTCGACCATCGAAGCCATCGCCCGAAGTTTGTCCATACTCGAACCCGCCGGCGGGTTCGAGCGCCTGCTGATTCCGTTCAGGGCGCTGATCGACCAGCAAGTGCAGGCCATGGGGGAAGAGGTGTATAGGCGGAATTATCAAAATAGCAGCCCACCACCTGCCTAGTTCCGCCTTGCGAGCGGCGCGCGTAGACGCATTTGAAACTTTTCCGCGACGCCGCCGCAGGCATGACTATACTAACGGCTCGATACGGATGCGCCCAGGAAACGCGGTGTGGTCCGGCAACTAAGGTTCTGATAGAATACTGTTTTTACATACAGTCTTTCTATCACGGGAGGGTGCGGTATGAAATCGGTGGAGCTATTCGCTGGCGCGGGCGGGCTGGCCATGGGCTGCGAGATCGCGGGCTTCACCCATCTCGCCGTGGTCGAATGGGACAAATGGGCCTGCGACACCGTGCGCGAGAACCAAAATCGCGGCTACCCCCTGCTGGCCAACTGGGTGCTGCACGAAGGCGACGTGCGAGCTTTCGATTGGAGCTCCGTGCCGCCGGGCATTGATCTGCTGGCCGGCGGCCCCCCATGCCAGCCCTTTTCCATCGGTGGCAAGCACAAGGCCCATGCCGACAACCGCGATATGTTTCCCGCAACAGTCGAGATCATCCGGCAACTCAAGCCCAAGGCCTTCATCGTCGAGAACGTGAAGGGGTTGACGCGCGCCTCCTTCGCCAATTATTTCAGCTACATTCAGCTCCAACTGGAGTTCCCCGAAGTTCCTCCGCTGAAAAACGAAGACTGGTCCGAGCACCTTGCCCGCCTCCAGGTTGAGAAAACGTCGGGCAGGCGCAAGGGCCGTGGGCTCACCTACAACGTGGTGCCCACGCTGGTTAACGCGGCCGATTACGGCGTCCCCCAGAAGCGTGAGCGGGTCTTCATCATCGGCTTTCGAGACGATCTGGGCATTGAATGGTCCTTTCCGGCGCCCACTCACAGCTATGACGCACTGCTGCGCGACCAATGGATAACCGGCGCCTACTGGAAGCGACACGGCATGCGCATGCCGCCCGTTCCCCAAAAATTGGCAAACCGGGTGGCCAAGCTGCGCCAGACAGCGCTCTTCGACACGCTCGCCTGGCGCACGGTCCGAGACGCCATCCAGGGGTTGCCCGACCCGCGCTCGCGCGCGGCGGCGCGGGTGCCCAATCATGTGTTCCAGGCGGGTGCGCGCAGCTACCCCGGCCACACCGGCAGCCCCTTCGATCTACCGGCCAAGACATTGAAAGCCGGCGATCATGGCGTGCCTGGCGGCGAGAATATGCTGGTTAACGACGACGGCTCGGTCCGATATTTCACGGTGCGTGAAAGCGCCCGCATCCAGACTTTCCCCGATGGATTCCGCTTTCATGGCAGTTGGACCGAAACCATGCGCCAATTGGGCAACGCCGTGCCGGTTCTGCTCGCGCAGCGCGTGGCCTGCAGCGTGGCGGAGCAACTGGCGCTGGCCGAGCTGCGCACCCTTGAAAAAACACAAAGAAGCAATAGAAGGATGAGCGCGTGACAGCCAAGGTCATTCCATTCAACCCGCTGGACAAGAAGAATCTTGGCGCGAGCGTCGCCGAAGCGCTACTCACCAAAGAGCCCCGTCCTCTGGGCGAGGTCGCCTCCTTCGAGGGCGCGGGAATCTACGCTATCTACTACACCGGCAACTTCGAGGCCTACCAATCCGTGGCCCGATTCAACCGTGACGACAAATTTCTTTGGCCGATCTACGTCGGCAAGGCGGTGCCCGCCGGCGCCCGCATGGGCGCCAGCCTCGAGTTGCCTTCCGGCAAAGTGCTGTACAAACGGCTCAGGGAGCACGCCGACAGCGTCAAGGCAGCCGAAAACCTGGATATCAAAGATTTTCATTGCCGCTTTCTGGTGGTGGATGACATCTGGATACCCCTGGGCGAGTCGCTCATCATCGCCCGCTTCACCCCCGTCTGGAATTCTCTAATCGATGGCTTCGGCAATCACAACCCTGGCAAGGGCAGGCACGCCGGCATGCGGCCACGCTGGGATGTCTTGCATCCCGGCCGTGCCTGGGCCATGAATCTCGCGGAACGCCCAGAAACACCGGCGCAGATCGCACAGGACGCAGCCACCTATTTGAGAACGCCGCCCGCCTGTTTGTCGGGGCAGTTCATCGAGGCATAGGCAGCGCCCTACCCCGCGGGCCAAGGAAATGAACAACCCGTCGCAAAAGCGCATCCATATCTCGTAGTTCGCACTCCCAGATCACCATCGTCTCCCAACCCATTTCCTGAAGCCTGTGGCAATTGGCGAAATCCCGAGCCTTGTTTCTTTCCAGCTTGGTCGCCCAAAAATCCTTATTGGATTTAGGCATCCGCGCCAACACGCAATTATCGTGTCGATGCCAGAAGCATCCATGCACAAAGATCACCTTGCGTCTACCGGCAAACACAAGGTCCGGCTTGCCGGGCAGTTTTGCTCCGTGCAGGCGATAACGATAGCCAGCACCATGCACAAGTCGCCGAACAAGTATCTCAGGACGCGTGTTTTTTGCCTTGACCAGCGACATGACACGGCTCCGCTCAGAAACGCTGATCGTGTCTGTCATAACGATAAATCTTCCTATTGGCTTTAGAACGCATCACGCCAGGCGTTCGATGGCCGTACCCATGAGTATCCGTTCCATTCCACCATATAGCTCGCTGTTTCGGTTATACAGCTTTGTTCGTCTAACACCAACCAATTTAGCAACAGTGCTGAACACCCACGCGCGTAGTGGCTCAGATTGACTTCATAATTGCTCGCACGACAGACGGCGACCAGGGCGTTTTGCTTATCCAGTCTTGCCGGGTTACTGTGAGGGGGTCATTAATCAAGGCCCGTCAGCTGGCAGGGCTTGGTTGTTAACGGTTTGCAGTCTCTGTTGCATGCGCTCGCATGGCGGGCTTCATGGCGAGCACTGCGTCGGGTTTTAAAATGTTATGGATTTATGTTCGTAATCAGATCAATGGCCACTACTGATATCGATGCGGTATTGGCTATCCAGGCTGATGCCTATAGCGACGACGTCATTGAAGAAGCGACAGTGATTGCAGCACGTCTGACGACGGCGCCGGATACTGCCTGGGTAGCGCAAAATAAAGAAGGCGTACAGGCTTATCTGGTGACCTACCCTTCACGGCTGGGCTCGTTGACAGCGTTGGGGGCGAATTTTCAGTGTGCAGCCAATCCAGACTGCCTGTATTTGCATGACTTGGCGGTCGCCTCTGCGGCAAACGGGGCAGGGATGGGGCAAGCTTTGATTCATGAGGCAATCCGTTATGCTGAAGGTCAGGGTTACCCATTTTCCGCGCTGATTTCCGTACAGAATTCGGTGAGGTTCTGGCAGCGGCACGGCTATCGCGTGGTAGAAAATCTATCGCAGCCACAACAGGCCTTGCTGTCAACATATACCGGCCCGGCCTATTACATGAGCAGGGCGCTCCGCAATGCGCCGATGCACGCCCGAAGCTAGATTACGAGCCCGAAGCCGCAGCCTCCGGTAATTTCGCAATCACCTTGATCTCAAAGTCAAAGCCATACAGCCATGTCACGCCCACCGCCGTCAATGTGGGGTGCGGGGCCTGCCCCCAATAATCGGGCACCACGCCCCAGATCGTCTCGAATGTCGATTGTGGGTCGACCATGAACACCGTCACATCGACCACGTCGTCGAAGCTGCAGCCTGCGGCAGCCAAAATACCATTCAAGTTATCGAACGCCTGACGAACCTGTTTTTCCAGTCCTTGCTCCGGGGAGCCGTCATCCAGACTGCCGACCTGCCCGGACACAAACAAGAAACCGTTGGCGCGAACGGCGGGCGAATAGCGATTTCGCTCGTACAAATCCTGACGACCATGTGGGAAAACGACCTTGCGTGTTGTCATTGAAGCATCTCCATTCTTGGGCGGCCTGCTTCGGCCGAAATTGATCATGAAGAGAACTTTAATGATCCGGGCGTGGACGATAAACTGGCAATCGCACTCAACATTGTTTGCAAAACGCAAACAATCAAACCGCCTGGAGTATCGATGGACCGTTTCGATGCAATGCAAGCATTCGCCCGCGTCGTGGAAACCGGAAGCTTTACCAAGGCCGCCGAGACACTGCACATGAGCCGCACCAGCGTGACGCAGCTGGTTCAGCAACTGGAAGCGCGCCTGCGTGTCAAGCTGCTGAACCGCACCACCCGTAAGGTAAACGTTACCGCCGACGGCGCTGTTTATTATGAACGGGTGCAAAAGCTTCTGGCTGATATGGAGGATGCGGAGACCAGCCTGTCCAGCGCCTCAATGTCGGCCCGAGGCAGACTACGGGTGGATGTACCCAGCCCCTTTGCCACCCTGATTCTCGTACCCGCCCTACCCGATTTTCATGCCCGATATCCGGATATCGAGTTGCATTTGGGGGTCAGCGACCGAGTCGTGGATCTAATCGACGAGAATGTGGATTGCGTGGTGCGAGGCGGCGAAGTCACCAACCCATCGCTGGTGGCGCGCCATGTCGGCGACCTTCGCATGGGCGTGTATGCAGCGCCTGCTTACTTGGCGATGGCAGGCGTGCCCACCCATCCACATGCGCTCGAAGGCTCCCATCATCGCATCGTCAGCTTTGGCGGGGGACGTACACAGCGTGTGCTGCCGCGCACATTGCACCGCGACGGCGAAATCCTGACCATACAAGGCCGCTATGCCCTCGCGGTTGATGACGGTAACGCCTATCTTGCCGCGGGCTTGGCCGGGATGGGAGTGCTGTGGATGCCGGCCTACATGGCCAAGGGACACATTGAAGACGGGGCGTTGGTGCAGTTGTTCCAGGATTGGAGCCTGCAGCCCATGCCGATGTACCTTGCATTCCGCCCGAACCGCCATGTAAGCGCGAAGCTGCGCGTGTTTATGGACTGGGTTGCCGAGCTCATGGCGCGGCATATGCAATCAAGCATCCAGTGCATTACTCGGAGACTCAAATGAAACCCAGAATTTCCTTGATCACCCTGGCCGTCCAAAACCTGGAACGTTCGCTCCGCTTCTACCGCGACGGCCTGGGCCTCCCTACCGAAGGCATTGTCGGCCAAGAGTTCGAGGACGGCGCGGTGGCGTTTTTCGAGCTGGAATCGAATCTGAGACTAGCCCTTTTTCCGCGAAGCAGCTTGGAGAAGGATGCCGGATTGCCCCCCGGGAAACCTGCCGGCACAGCGTTCAGCCTGGCGCACAATGTAACGTCAACTGCCGAAGTGGATAGTGTGATGCAGCAGGCGGCGGATGCTGGCGCGAGGATTGTGAAACCAGCACAAAAGACCTTTTGGGGTGGCTATGCTGGCTATTTCCAGGATCCGGACGGCCACCTGTGGGAAGTGGCATGGAATCCAGCCTGGGCGCTTCCCGGCTAAGCCCATGTTCTCTGGCCAGGCAGTGCCGCCAACTGGATCTCACAGCCCCGTGGGCAAACCGCGCCTGCCGACCAATAAGGAGCCGTGCTCCTCAAGCATTCAAGCGCTTGGTTTCGGCCGCCCGATCGTCGTGGCAGCCGACGCGGCATCATCCGCTGCAAGAAACTCGGTAGACGCCCGCCCGTCCGCATTGTGCTGCACAATCCGTGCTGGGCGACCTTGGTCGTCGAGCCATAGCTGGCCGATGCCTGCGCCGTTCCAAACGCGTTCACCGCTGCGGCGCTGGTCGGGCAAGCGCGGCTTGATCGCAAGTTCGCGGCGCTGGGTAAACCAGTTCAAGGGCGAGCGTGGTGAATACAGCCAACGGTTGAGGCGATCCAGCCAGTCGAGCAGCCGGCGTGGGAACTCGTTTTTGATGCCGCTGCTTGTGATCTGCCAGATATGCGGCGTGCGATCGCGGCCGCGAATTTGCACGTCGTAGGCAAAGGAGTAATGCACATCGCCGGACAAGACAACATAATTGCCGGGCGTGCGGGAGTGCCGGAAGATGTTGAGCATGACGCTGGCCGCGCCGCGATGCGCCATCCAGTTTTCGGCGTCGACAGTAAGTGCGTGGCCGGCGAACGCACATATACGCTGTATGACTTCGATTAGTTTGACGCCGAACATGGGCGTCGGTGACACGATGACGGCAGACTTTTCATCGAGCAACTCGTGTTGCAGCTCGGTAAGCGATTCCCAGTCCATCAGCCCCGACGGCCTGCTGGGCAGCCGGCGGCTGCGCCAACGACGCGTGCGCGTATCGAGCACGATGACAGTTGGCTGGGTACGCAGCACGTAATCCCATTGCCTGAACGATAGTAAGCGGCCGATCAATGCGTCTTGTGCCTGCGCATCAAGCCTGCCTTGTGCGTCGGGCCGTGCCGCGAGGGCCGCCATGTCATCAAGCACCGCACCGAATGCATCGGGACGGTTTCCCCAGCCCTGGCATAGCATGTACGCGATCAGGGCATTGCCTACGATGCGGCGCGAGAATGGATGCTCGTATGCGGTCGCTTCCCACTTGGCCGATAGGTTCCAGTCGTCCGTAATGTCGTGATCGTCAAAAATCATCAATGTTTGCACATGTGCAAGCAGGCGCGCCGCACGCGGCAGTTCGGCCACGAATCCGTCCAGCGCATTGGCCTCCCGTTGCCAGCGCCGCATATGTTCCGCATCGAGCGTCGGCATTGCCACGTCGCCAATAAGTTGCCACGGCACCGGAGACCACGCCAGCATATAGATAGCCAACACTTCAGCCAGCGTCACGAGGTGGTTATGTGCGTTGGCTGTCGTGAAGACAGGCTTCTCAACCCCACCGAAAAAACGCTCGCGCAGCGCCTCGTTGGATTTGAACGCAGGCAGCAAATCTTCGCGCCGGTAGTAGCCAGCGGGATGGGCATAGAGTTCCTCGCTGTCTGCGACGACGGCGCCTTCCAGGCATTCGCCATACAGGCCGAGGCGTCGTATAAGCGCATGGATGGCCGCGAGCATTGGCCCGGCCACGTCGTCGGCATAGACCTGGTCGCCGCACATGATGAGCATGGCAGGCCGCGCCTCTGCGCGGTTACTGTTGCCTGCGAGCAGGCCGTCGGCATATGCGAGCCCGTCGTGCGCGGGGTGGTGCGGCTTGCGACAAGAACCGAACAAGATATTGTCGGCGCGGCTGCGCAACACGAGGCTGGGCCGCGCCGTGCCGTCATGCAGCAGATGCGGCGCCCAATGTGCGATTGGGGCTTCAGTGCCGTCACTGCCGGCCACCATCACGTCGTACTCGATCACCGCGTCTTGAGGCAGCGGCTCGACAGGGCTGACATCGATGAAATGCACATATGCATGGCGGCCCACAGGAATCACACGGCAGCTTGTCGCGTCGAGCACCAGGCGTTGCGCTGGCGCACCGGCTGGTTCCAACAGCAAAGTAAGGCTCAGCGGCGCACTGCCAACGAGCCACAGCACGAGACGGTTCGGCTCAAGGCGGCGCAGTATGGGGCCCGCGAGAACGGGGGGAAGGTCGTTGGGGATTGGAGCGTGGATCAATAGAAGTACGACACTGTAATGCGGAAAACGACCGGTTTAGTTTAACCGTGTTATACAGCACACCACATCGCTGCATTGAAACAAAAAACTATCCCTCCATTGGCGATAATTCCATTTATCCACGCCCACTCAAAATTCCATGCTCAATATTCTTGAAACCGACGGCGTACGCACATTGCATTTCGGAACGCTGGCCGTGCAGGGCGCGATGCGCGTTGACCGCCCCATCGATATCGAACTGGAATATGTCCAGCAAATGATGATGTGGCTGCTCTTTCGCCGGGAAGCCGCCCATATCGTGCAGCTCGGCTTAGGCGCTGCAGCGCTCACGAAGTTCTGTTACCACCGGTTGGCGCCGGCCAGGGTTACTGCTGTGGAGCTCAGCGGGGATGTGATCGACGCGTGCCGCACGCACTTCGCACTCCCGCCAGACGACGAGCGCCTGCACATTCTGAATATGGACGCCCGGGATTATGTGACAGACTTTTCCCGGCGCCGCACCATCGACATCCTGCAGGTCGATTTGTACGATGCGCCGGCCCGGGGGCCACTGCTGAGCACGGCCAGTTTTTATGCCGCGTGCGCCAACTGCCTGACCATCGGCGGAATGATGACCGTAAATTTGTATTGCGACTGGCCCGAACATCTGCATCACATCCAGCTCATGGAGCAGTCTTTCGACGCCGTCGCATGGCTGCCCGAGGTCCACGACAGCAACATGGTGGCCATCGCCTTCAAGCAGCCGCCTTCCGTGGACTTTGACGATCTGCACACACGCGGCACAGAGATCCGCGCCACATTAGGCCTGCCTGCGGAAACCTGGGTCAAGGGCCTGCATCGCTGGATGAGCTCCGACACTGACGAGCTTTGAGAAGAACAGGTGCGACACTGCCACAAAGCTACGGGCGAAATGACCACAATGTGACTGCACGCTGAATGGCGAAATACAGGGTGACTGACTTGCTGCGGTACTGTTATGCCGTGAAAGTCCCATCAAAGCACACCCTTCATATCCCGCGCTGCCTTGTTTAGATAAGGCAGCAACTCGATTGCACGCTCTATAGACATACGCGCCGTGGGCGCGTGCATGGCAATAACCGCCTGTACTTCGCCCCGGGTGTCGTGCACCGGCACCGCGACGGCAACCATACCAGCAATGAACTCTTCGCGATCAGTAGAATAGCCTTGTTCGCGGATCTTCCTGCATTCGCGCTCAAGCGCCATAAGGCAAGTGATGGTGCTGGGGGTACAGGCTTCAAGCTTCAGGTAGGGCAGAATGCGGGCCGCTTCGCCGGCACGCATATGCGCCAACAGGAGTTTGCCGCTGGCAGTGCAATGCAGCGGCACGTGGGAACCGACATCGAAAATAAGCCGCAGCGGCCACTGGCCTTCGACGCGATCCAGATACACGACCTGTGTGCCATCCAGCGTCGTGAAGTTGCATGTTTCACCGACCTGCCTGACAAGCTCGACGAGGATATCGTGGCGCAAGCTCTGCACGGACCGATGCTTCAGTGTATTGAGCGCGAGGCGTCGCAGCGATTTGCCAACGGCGTAGCTGCGTTCGTCGACATCGCGCATCAGATATCCGAGCGAAACGAGCAGCGTACAAAGCCGGTGGGCGGTACCTTTGGGCAAGGACAGTGCGTCGGCGATCTCGGCCAGAGTCATGGCGCCACCGTACGCAGAGACCAAGTCGATGATCCGCAAGGCACGGGCTGGCGCGCCGCCAGAGATTTCGGAATTTTCGCTTTGATCTTCAAAATTCGGAACAGAATTCACGGGAAAATCCTAAGGAAAACCAACGGATTATGCCTTGTTACTGCCCGGCGGGATCTATACCATAAGATCATATCAGAACGAATCGTTCCATTTTAAAACGATCCATCTCCTCTCCGGGAAGGCAGCACATGACTAGACGGTATGACTACATCGTTGTGGGTGCCGGATCAGCCGGGTGTGTACTGGCCGCCCGGCTCAGCGAAGATCCGTCGGTGCGCGTGTTGCTGCTCGAAGCCGGCCCTCCCGATCACTCGATCTGGCTGCACTTGCCGATCGGGTATGGCAAGACGATGTGGAGCAAAAGGTACAACTGGTGCCTATACACCGATCCCGATCCGAATATGAATGGCCGCCGCATCTATTGGCCGCGCGGTAAAACGCTGGGTGGGTCCAGCGCTATCAACGGGCTTATCTATATCCGCGGCCAGCGGCAAGATTACGATCATTGGGCCGCGCAGGGCAACGCTGGGTGGAGCTATGACGATGTGTTGCCCTATTTCATCAGCTCCGAGTCGAATGAGCGGGGCGCCTCGCCGTTCCACGGCGACAAAGGCCCGCTCAGGGTATCCGACATCCACCATCAGGATGAGCTGATCGAAGCGTTCCTGAAAGGTGCGCACGAGGTTGGCGTTCCGCGCACGACAGACTTCAATGGCAAGACGCAGGAAGGTGCCGGCTATTATCAGTTGACGACGCATAAAGGCCTGCGTTGCAGTACAGCCACGGCTTATCTTCGGCCTGCGCGCGGCCGCCGGAACCTCGTCGTGTGCAGTAACGCCGCGGCGACCAGTCTGATCATGGATGGCGCCCGGGCGGCAGGCATAAATTATCTGCAAGCCGGTGAAGCGCGCAGCGCCGAGATCAACGATGGCGGCGAGGTACTGCTTTCGGCGGGGGCAATCTATTCACCGCAGTTGCTTCAGCTCTCGGGTATAGGCCCTGCGGGCTTGCTGCAATCGCATGGCATCCCGGTCGTAGCCAACCTGCCCGGCGTAGGTGAGAACCTGCAGGATCATTTGCAGATACGTCTGGGTTTCGAGTGCACACGGCCGATCACCACCAACGACGCGCTCAACAGCCTTCTGGGCCGCATACGCATGGGCATGCAATGGCTTGTACGGCGCGAAGGCCCGCTGGCTGTGGGCATCAATCAGGGGGGCTGTTTCATGCGCGCCTTGCCTGATGCGGCAACACCCGATATTCAGTTTCACGTAGCAACCTTGTCGGCCGACATGGCGGGCGGCAAGGTCCATGATTACTCCGGCTTTACGTTTTCGGTGTGCCAACTGCGGCCGGAGTCGCGGGGCCATGTGCGTATCAAATCGGTGGATCCCCTTGTTACGCCGGAGATCCAGCCCAACTACCTGGACACCGACCTCGATCGCCGTACTACGGTAGCGGCCATTAAGGCAGCCAGGCAGATTGCACGATCCAGGTCCATGCAGCCTTACGTCAAGCGCGAGGTCAAGCCGGGCCCGGAAGCTGAAACCGATGAAGATTTGCTGGCGTTTGCGCGCGATACGGGCGCCACGATTTTTCATCCCACTGGAACATGCCGCATGGGCCCCGACGGGGATGCCATGGCTGTACTCGATGCTGAACTTCGGGTACGCGGCATGAAGAGCCTTCGCGTGATCGATGCCTCTTCCATGCCCACGCTCGTATCGGGCAATACCAATGCGCCGGTGATCATGATGGCCGAGAAGGCGGCGCATCTTATACGCGAAAAAAGGCGGCAGTAGTCGACCGGCTGGAGACAGCCAATAATGGAGACAAGACATGACAACGAAGACACCTTTGGATCGCCGTGGTTTCATGCGAATTGCGGGCCGCTATGGCCTGAGCTCAACCTTGCTTGGCGCGGTCGGCATGTTCGGCCCGCTTACCTTGGAAGGCGTGGGGCAGGCGGCGGCACAGACAGCCAAGGGCCGCAACGGCACGGCCAAGTACAACTTCAAGATGGGTGCCGCGGGGTTCAATGAAGAGAACCTGAAGATCCAGGAATCGGGCCAGTTGTGGTTTGCGCGCGAGCTGGAGAAACGCAGCGACGGCGCGATCCGCGTTGACTTCATCGGCAGCAACCAGATCTGCAACCAGCTCGATTGCGTGAAGAAAACGCAGCAAGGTATTGTGGACATGTTCACCGCCAGCACGCAGAACTCCGCCGGCGCAGCACCCTACTACAACGTGCTGGATTTTGCCTACATGTTCCCCAGCCGGGCATCGCAGCACTATTTCTTCTATCACCCGAAAAGCGAAGCCTTGCTGCGCGAGCCGCTCCGACGCCTGCATAACGTTCAGTTCCTCTTCACGCACTGCGAACTGCGCGGCCTGATGATGGGATCCAAGTTCGCCAATAAGCCGACCGTCTCGAAAGTATCCGAACTTGCCGGCACCAAGAACCGCGTCACCGGCACGCAGCTGGGGCGCATCGCCATGGAACTGATGGACCTGGGACCCGTGCCGCTGGCGTGGGAAGAAACGGTGGATGGCTTGAAGTCTGGCCTGATCGACGGCGCAGAAACGTGGATGGGCGCAGCGGGATATGGCGGCCTTTCGCCCGTACTGTCGCAGGCTGTCGACTTGCGTTTTTTCTGCGGCACAGAGCACACAGCCATGAACAACAAGACGTTCGAGAAGCTGCCGCCTGAGCTCCAGGACGTTGTCATGGAAACAGCCTACGCCGCGCAGCAATACACGCAACGCGAGAATGAGCGGGCGCTGGTGGAGGTTGTGGGCGCCACCCCTGCCCCCGGGCCCGAAACCCTGTTCGGAAAGAACAAGGTGCGTGTCGCCGTGCTGCCGCCGGAAGAAATCAAGAAGGCAGAACAGGCTTGCTCGCCGGAGTTCAACCCCAAGCCGTGGGAACAATGGCGCGAGCGGCTCAGCAAGATGCAAGGCGGTGCTGACACCTACCAGGAGATCTACAAGATTGCGCGCGAGATTCCCCTGGACGCCACTGTGGAGAGCGTCAAGCCGCGCAAATGGTGGGAAGCGGCTTGAGCCAACACACGGGTACCGCTATCGCCGCCACGCTCCCATTTTTCTGCGGCGGCCATGGCGGGGCCACCCCTCCATTGATGTTGCGCGCAGAAGCCCGCCATCGCCCCTCGCCGCTGCGGTCACGCAAGGGCTAGGGGCGATACGGCCACCGGCATACACGGCGCAATGCTTCAGAAAGGATTGACCAATGACACCGATGATTTCCATATTGCGTTGGCTGGATCGTAACGTGGAGCGCGCCTTCATCCTCGTCGCCTACTCCACCATGGCGGGCATCATCGTGTTTGCGGTGGCGCAACGCTATCTGTTCAGCACGCAGATCCCCTGGAGCGGCTCGATTCCCATCTATCTCTTCTTGTGGGTGACGTGGATAGGCTGCTCATATAACGTGAGGCGACGTTCACACTTGTGCTTCAACGAGTTTCGCGTTCGCATGTCGTATCGGGCACAGTTTGCGTGCATGTGGCTGGACGCCCTGCTCTGGCTGGTTTTCGGCGTGCTGGTGGTGTACTACACCACGGAGCAGACCATGCTGGCCTATAACAACTTCTCCATCGTGCAGGGTACCGACAATCTCATGCAATGGTGGTTCTATTGCGCCACGCCAGTGGCCTGGGTGCTCCTGATGTTCCGCGCCCTGCAGAATCTGGCCGCGGACGTTGGACGTTATCGCCGCAACGAACCATTCATTGTCGACATTCAAAGCGTCGGCAGCAGTACAGTCTGAGGGAATGCCATGGATACGAGTTTGCTGCTTACCCTTATCACCGCAGGCGTCGTCGGCCTGTTCCTACTTGGCGTGCCGATATTCCTGGTGTTGGGCTTTTGGGTGGTGGGCGCGTCGCTGGCCATAGATTTCACCCTTGCCAACATAGGCGTCACGCTTTTCGAAGGACTGAACTTCTTTGGCTTGCTGGCGCTGCCGCTGTTCATCTTGACGGGCGACCTGATCGCGGCAGCCGGCATCGCCAGGCGCCTTGCCAACTTCGCACACGCGTGCCTGAGCTGGATGCATGGCGGGCTAGGGCTGGCCACAATCGGGTCGTGCGGGCTATTTGCGGCGATCTCCGGGTCCAATGCTGCCACGACTGCCACCATCGGCGGCATTATGCATCCGCTGTTGGTAAAAGACGGTTATCACCCCAAGTTCGCCGCTGCCACAGCGGCAGCGGGGGGAACGGTCGGAATTATCATCCCACCCTCGATCATCTTTATTGTCTATGGCTTCATCATGAACCTGTCGATTTCAGACTTGTTCATTGCCGGCATCCTGCCGGGCTGCCTCATGGTAATAGCCATGATGGCGGTGTGCTGGTGGCGCTGTCGGCGCGATGACATGGGGCAGAAAACACCGCTGGACATGGGCAATGTATGGCGCACGGCGCGCCGGGCTTACCTGGGGTTTTTTGCCGTCTTCATTGTGATCTACGGCATCTATTCGGGCATATTTTCGCCGACCGAGGCCGCGGCTATCACTGTAGGTTTCTGCCTGTTCGCCGGCCTGTTCGTCACGCGCGAGATCAAGTGGCGGGAACTACCGGATGTGCTGTTGCGATCGGGGCAGTTGACCGGGATGCTGGCGCCCATGATCGCCGTATCCATTGTGATGCAGCAGGTGTTCGGACTGTTGGGCGTCAGCCAAACGGTTGCGGAGTTCATTTCGCTGTTCGGACAAAGTCCGGTAATCGTGCTGCTGGTCTGCATGGCTATCGTGATGGCAGCCGGATGCATCCTTGAAAGCCTGCCGGTAACGGTGATTTTTGCACCCATCCTGGCGCCCATCGCGGTGGCCATGGGTGTAGACCCAGTGCATTTTTCTGTGATCTTCCTGGTGGGCGCGGCGATCGGGTTTATCTCGCCGCCGTTCGGCCTGAACCTCTTTGTGGCCAGCGGCATTACCGGCATACCCTATATGCGCATTGTCCCTTCAGCCATGCTGTACCTGGGCGGCCTGGTGATCGCCTGGCTCATGATCGCGTTCATTCCCTGGCTGTCATTGGGACTAATCCCGACACGATAGGAGCTATGGCCCCCGGTCTATCCGCCCTACTGCCATTTGCCCTGGTAGTCATCGCCGCGGTCTACTTCCACACCGTAACAGGCTTCGGCCTGGCGATGATCATCATGGGCCTGGCCAGCGGCGCGGGCATCCTCTCGGTGGCCACGCTCGCCAGCGTGGTCAGCATCGTCACATTGATGAACAGCGGGTTTGCCCTGCGAGGCAATCTTCATCATGTGCCGTGGCGGGCCACCGGCATGATGACTCTGGCTGTGTTGCCGGCGAGCGTATTGGGGGTCGTGCTTTTGGATTACCTCAGCAGCGAAGCCGCCGATGTGATCCAGGTATTGCTGGGCCTGGTCATTGTCTACGGCGGCCTGAACTTCGCCTGGCGGCCACGCCCGGTCCCCGAGGTATCCGGCCTGCTATCGTTTTCCTGGTACGGTTTCCTGGGCGGGGTGATCGGCGGCATGTTCGGGATTCCGGGGCCGCCGCTTATTTTCCAACTGTACCGCCAGCCTATGACACTGGCGCAGATTCGCACGGCGCTGATTTTCCTGAATGCTGTAATAGCCGGATCGCGCAGCTTGTTTGTGGCCATACAGGGCCAGCTGTACGCGCAGGAGATCATTCTCAGCGCCGTCTGCCTGCCCTTGGTGGCCGTGGCCACGGTGGCCGGAAAGCGCTATCCGCCGCCGTTCTCGTCCGAGGCAATGAGGCGAATCGCGTTTGTGCTGCTGATTGCGATGGGGCTGGGGTTAATGGCACCCGTGATCGGGCGGTGGCTGTAGGGCATCAGCGGAATCAAACAAGCCAATAATAGGCTGCGGCAAAGTGGCGCCGGGAAATCACGGCACGATACAGCCGTCGGGTGTGCACGCTTTACTTGTATGCCTTGCGCACTTTGTTTCCGGCAGCCTGAAGCTGCTTGCCGGTTTTGGTCACCGCCTTTTCGATCTCCCTGCCTGCGCGCACCGCACCTGGCGACTGCCCGGTTACCCGCTTGAATGCCCGACTGAAGGCGGCCTGGGACCCATAACCCAGACGCTCGGCCACTAGCTCAATGGATAACCGGTCACGGACCATCCACTGCATTGCCATACGCATGCGAAGCTCGGTGACGTAGCGCAACGGCGTAATACCGGTGACTGCCTGGAATCGCTCGGCGAATACAGACCGGGAGCTGCCCATCTGCGCAGCCATATTTTCGACAGTCCAGTCGCGACCGGGATCCCGATGCACCGCCGCTATCACCCTGGCCAGACGCGGATCGCGCAGGGCCCCGATCCAGCCGCCCGCATCGCCGCACCCGCTTTCCACCCACCCGCGCACGATGGATGCCGAGACCACTTCCGCCAGGTGCGTGAGGATTCCGGCGAAACCTGCCCGCGCGGTTCGGGTCTCGCGCTCCATGGCTTCGAGAATCGGCAGTATTTCGGGGTTGCGCTCGAGCAGCGTACTCGCGTGCAGAACCGCTGGCATCAGGCTGACCAGGGAATTCATGGAGCCCAGTTCAAATGCCATGGCACCGCTGAATACAACCACGCGATCTTCCTGGCGCATGTCCGGGCAACATACCACGATGTCCTTGACTGCTTCACAGATGACGCTGCCCGGCAGTTGCGCGATCAGCCGGCATTCAACATCGAGCTGGGACACCAGGGCGTGCGTGCCCCCACGGGGCAGCAGAACGGCATCTCCTGGCCCCAGGTGGTAAAGCGCCTTGTCAGGCCCGTATAGGTAGACGCTGCCTTGTGCAATGAAATGGAATTGAGCCTTTGCAGGATCTTCGCCGTAACTAACCCCGAACGGCGGCGTGATCTGCAGGCGCTGGTAATCCAGGCCCCGCAGGCGCATGCCGGCCAGCAGCTCGCTGACGACGTCGCTGGCGGCGCCATTGGTTTGTGCTGCTTCTGAAATGGCAGACGAATGATCAAACATTTCGTACTTAACGTCATAGATTGTCCGTTCATGCGAGTTTAACCTGATGCCTTACTTCGATCACTAGAACCTTATCCAGGACGCAATATGATCTCTACACCCACAGATAATGCCCACGCGCCACCTGACAGCAAGCCGCTTTGGGGCGCCGTCATATCCATGATGCTGGGCGTGTTCGCCCTCGTCACCGCCGAATTCCTGCCCGTCAGCCTGCTCACGCCCATGGCGGCCGACCTGCATATTTCCGAGAGCCTTGCCGGGCAGGCAGTCTCCACCACCGCAGTGCTGGGGTTTACCGCCAGCTTGCTGGTGCCGGGCATCACGAGCCGCCTGGATCGGCGCCGTGTCTTGCTGAGCTTCTCAGTCCTTCTCATCATCGCGAATCTATTGGTCGCGTTCGCCCCCAATTTTTCATTCCTGCTGGCTGGCCGTGTGTTGCTTGGCATCGGGCTCGGCGGCTTCTGGGCGATGTCAACGGCCATCGTCATGCGGCTTGTGCCTGCTGCACACTTGGCGCGTGCCCTGTCGATCACCTTTGGGGGCTGGCCTTCGGAACCGTACCGGGCACGTAGTCTCAATGGGTTGCGCAGACTGTTCCCGATGAAGCAGAAAGTGCGGGCGGGCTTCTGGTTGCAGCCATCAATGCCTCCATTGCATCGGGCGCAGCGGCTGGCGGGCTGATCTTGAGCCTGGGCGATACCAGCGATGTCTTTGCTTTTGGTGCATGCGTGTTGCTCGGCGCCGTCATGTTGATAGGCCTGCGCGTCAAGCCGGCGCCATCCCTTACTTCACACGAGGCAGACACCTCATCACTGGGCACCGCTGCGTGCCCGGTGGCGCGCTAACCACTCACAACGAAACGGAGAAACCATGAACACCATGAAGAACAAGGTCGCGTTGGTCACGGGCGGGGCCCGAGGCATCGGTGCAGCGATTGTCCGCGAGCTCGCCCTGAACGGAGCAAGCGTTGCGTTCACGTATCAGAACTCTACAGATGCTGCGGAACAGCTGGTACGGCAACTGAAGAATGAACTGACGAACCTGGGCACTGCGCCGGAATCCGTGGACATCTGGCCCGTGCGCGTTGATTCACGAAACGGCGAACACGTGCAGCGGGTAATCTCTGACGTAAAAGCGCGTTGGGGCAAGTTCGATATCCTGGTCAACAACGCAGGTGTCTTCGAGGCCAAACCGATTGAAACCTTCTCTCTCGGCGAATACGACGAGCAGATGGCCATCAATACGAAGGCGGTGTTCGCGGCCATGCAACGCGCAGCGCAGACGATGGAGAACGGCGGCCGCATCATCAGCATCGGCAGCAACCTCGCCGAGCGCGTACCCGACCCCGGCCTCAGCGTGTATGCCATGAGCAAAGCAGCCGTGTGGGGGCTGACGAAGGCCGTCGCACGTGAACTGGGGCCGCGCGGCATTACTGTGAACATTATCCAGCCCGGCTCGACTGACACCGACATGAATCCTGCCGACGGCCCGCACGCCGCGCCACAGCGCCTGCTGCGGGCTATTCCGGACTTCAACCGCCCCGACGAAATTGCGTCGCTGGCGCTGTATCTGTGCAGCGATGCTGCTCGCGCCATCACGGGGGCAAGTCTGCTCGTCGATGGCGGCGCGAATATCTAGACGTGCTCCGGAGGCATCTTGATCGAAAGACGCTGGCGGACACGGATTCCGGGTACGATTGAAGCCACCGTTCCGGTCGACGCCGGAAGTATTTGCAGGAGGCAGATATGAAGTCCCTCGAATTGGCCATCCCTCCGCCATTCATCATGTTGGCGACGGCGCTGGCGATGTGGCTGCTTTCTGTTCTCCTGCCCCGCTTCGCGTTCGCCGCGCTGCACAACACGTGGGCAGCGATCGTGTTTGCCGCAGCAGGCATTCTCTTTGGCGTGGCGGGCATTCTGGCGTTCAAGCGCGCGCACACCACGCCCGACCCTAGAACACCCGGGGCGGCAACGGCGCTGGTGACATCCGGCGTCTATCGCGTGACACGCAACCCTATGTATCTTGGAAGCCTGCTGCTGTTGATCGGATGGGGCTTTTACCTGGGCAATGTGTGGTCGCTGATTTTTGCGTTCGCGTTTCCCGTATATATCCAGCGCTACCAGATCCGGCCGGAAGAGCGCGCCCTGATGGAAAAGTTCGGCGCCGACTATGCGGCTTACAAAACGAAGGTACGCGCGTGGCTATGACCAGCGTTTTGCAGTTGGCGCCAGGCAAGTAGCCACGAAGGTAACGCAGGCGTTGGCCGAGAATTGGCGTGGCAGATCTATGATGGTCGAAACCCTACCCTTCAAGGAGCCCCATTATGGATAAAGCCATGTATCCCGATATCACCGCAGACTTGGCCCGCAAACGCGCGGAGCTCGCGCCAGAGCCGCTGGCTGCTTTCAAGGCGTTCAGCAAGGCAGTGTTTGCACCGGGTGCACTGGACGCGCGAACCAAGCAGTTGATCGCGGTGGCCGTCGCGCACGTCACACAGTGCCCTTATTGCATCAAGGGCCACACAGAAGGCGCGGTGCGGGCCGGCGCGAGCGAGGCGCAAATCATGGAAGCCATATGGGTAGCCGCCGAGATGCGTGCAGGGGCCGCCTATGCGCATTCGACGCTGGCGCTACAGACACTAAACCATATTCATCCGCGCACAGAAACCTAGCAAACAACGTATCGCGTCTATTGATCTCCCAACTTTCGCATGCGAAAGAATAGATCCATCTCTGAACGTATCGATGCTTGCAGCCCGGGCCAAATCTATCTACGCTAGATGGATGGATGTTCCTCGTGCACCCGGAGATTGTTGATGAGACGCTCGCTCATAGGGCTTTCCGCGGCCTTCGCCGCCGCCGCGGTCATTTCGGCCGTATGGACGCCAGCAGCGCATGCGGCGCTGGCCGTCGGCGCACCCGCTCCTCACTTTGCCCTCCAGATCGCCCTGGGGGGAGAGACATTCGACTTCTCGATGAAGCAAGCCCTGCAAAAGGGCCCTGTCGTGCTTTATTTTTACCCTGCTGCTTTTACTAAAGGCTGCACGATCGAAGCACATACGTTCGCCGAAGCCATTGACGATTACAAAGCCCTAGGGGCAACGGTAATCGGCATATCAGCAGACGATATCGACACACTGAAAGCATTCTCTCTCGGCCCATGCGGCAGCAAATTCGCCGTTGGCGCCGACACGAGCGGCAAGGTGATCCGCGCCTACGACGCAGCGTTGGGAACGCGCCCCGGCCGCGCCACGCGAATGTCGTACGTCATTTCACCTACTGGCGAAGTCATCTATGAATATACGGCGATGGAGCCCGATTATCACGTAAAAAATACGCTGGAGGCCCTGCGCACCTGGCACGAGCGCCAGCCTCGCTAAAGTTTGACAAACACCGACGGACAGGATCAGTAGCGTCCGTGTGTTGGTATAGGTTCGAACCGCAGCGTCACTGAATGCGGCACGGCAGTATTCAAACGAAGGGGGAAAGGGGAATGCCGACTGACCTGAACACGATGGCGCGCTACGTCAAGTCAGGCATGCGCCTGGCGCTGCCCGTTGATTACGGTGGGGTTTCGATGGCAATGAACCGGCCATTGATAGCGCACGGCGCAGGCAATCTGAATCTTGTTTGCGTACCGACGGGCGGCATGCAGGTCGACCTGCTGGTCGGTGCCGGGCTGGTGAGCTCAGTCGAGACCAGTGCCGTCACCCTGGGAGAAGCAGGCGGGGCACCGCGCTTCAACCAGGCGGTCAAAGACGGGACGATCAAGGTTCGTGACGCAACCTGCCCAGCCGTGCATGCGGCTTTTCTGGCGGCGCAAAGGGGGCTTCCGTTCATGCCCATGCGCGGCCTGATCGGCACCGACATCCTCAAGTATCGCGACGACTGGCGTGTGATTCAAAACCCCTTTTCCCAAGACCAGGACGATATCGTTCTGGTGCCCGCCATCAAGCCCGATATTGCTATTTTCCATGCGCCAAAAGCAGACCGATACGGCAACGTCTGGATTGGCAGACGACGTGAACTCGCGCTGATGGCCTATGCGTCTTCCCAGACGCTCGTGACCGTCGAGAAGATTGTCGACGAGAACCTGCTCGAGTCCGAACTCAATGCCGCAGGCACGCTGCCTGCGCTGTATATCAACGCCATTGCAGTGGCGCCAAAGGGTGCGTGGCCTTATGGGCTATGGGGCGAGTACGCGACAGACACTGCGGAGATCCTGCGATACGCAAAGGCGGCCAAAACCGCGGAAGGGTTTGCCGAGTACATAAAGTCTCGCCAGTTGGAGGCTGCTGAATGAACGCAATACTTGATCGAGAGCTGCTGATCTATACGATTTCCAGGCTGCTTCAGGGTGTGCGTCATGTGGCAGTCGGCGCCTCTTCCCCAATGCCTGCGGCGGGTGCCATGCTCCTGCGCGCACTCGAAGAGAAAAGAGGCGCCCCACCAGTACGCATTTCCATCCTGGGCTCCGTCAAGCACAACTTTTTTACCAACGGCGGCATGGAGCTCTTCGATTGCGCTGCCCAGGGCCGTATCGATGCCTTCTTCCTGGGAGGCGGCCAGATCGATGGGCAGGGCAACATCAATCTCGTCGGAACAGGCGATTATCCGCGTTCAAGCGTGCGGTGGCCTGGATCCTTTGGCTCCGCCTATCTCTATTTCGTGGTTCCTCGCGTCATCCTTTTTCGCGAAGAACACACACCAAGGGTGCTCGTTGACCAGGTCGACTTCATCAGTGCGCCAGGCATCAGCGACAGCGCCACATACAGAACCGGAGGCCCTGTCGCGTTATTGACCAGCAAATGCTTGTTCCGATTCGACAAAGACAAGCCAGGCTTCGTGCTGGAAAGCCTGCACCCCGGCCATGACCTGAGCAGCATAAAGCAGGCGACGGGGTTCGCGTTCTCGCATGCCGACACTCCCGCCCAAACGCCGCTTCCGGATCCCGATACCTTGGAACTACTGCGCACACGAGTCATGGAGGAACTCTCGGAAACCTACCCCGAGTTTGCCAACAAGCTGCGACAAGACCGTCTGGAGATGGTGGGTGACAACGTGCCTTCAAGATTTTCTTGACTTTCGATGATCGTTCTCGCATAGTGATTTTTGGCGATATATAGGTATTGCATAGCAATACCTAGGCAACTAAAACATCGTGCATGACGCACATAACAAGCGAGACAAACCATGAAGTACTTTTCAGATCTCTCGATCAATCGACGCCGGTTTTTGAATGCGACGGGTGCGTCCGCCGTGCTGGCCCTGAGCGGTCTGCCGATGCGCGACGCTTATGCGCAAGCCCAGACGGGTACGTTGGTTATCGGCCACACAACGGTGCGCCACCTCAACCCGGCGATTCAATCCGGGCAGGCAACGG
This sequence comes from Pusillimonas sp. TS35, assembly GCF_009857885.1. GTDB lineage: Bacteria > Pseudomonadota > Gammaproteobacteria > Burkholderiales > Burkholderiaceae_B > Allopusillimonas > Allopusillimonas lactea. The sequence continues at coordinate 68,480 of NZ_WWER01000007.1, forward strand.
GGGTGCCGGGGGTTCAATTGTTCGCCGGCCTGCTGCAAATGGACGACAAGTTTCAGCCTCATCCCTATCTTGCGAAGTCGTGGACGGTGTCGGACGACGGCTTGGTATATTCGTTCAAACTGGTGGAAGGCGCGGTATTTCATGATGGCAAGCCGATCACGTCTGAAGATGTAGCTTTCTCGCTGGACATCGTAAAAGCCAATCATCCGTTTGGCAGTTCTATGTTCAAGGCCGTGGGTAAGGTTGAAACGCCCGACGCCCATACGGTGATCTTGCGCCTGGACTATCCACAGCCTGCGCTGCCGGCGGCATTGTCGCCTTTGCTGCTGCCCATTTTGCCCAAGCACGTTTACTCAACAGCGCCGATACAGGGCCACCCGGCCAATACCGCAGTGGTTGGGTCGGGGCCGTTCAAGCTGGTGGAGTTCAAGGCCGGCCAACACATCATCATGGAAAGGAATCCTCGGTTTTTCCGTGAAAACCGCCCGTATCTCGACCGGCTGATTTTCCGCATCAACAAGGATTCGATCAATAGCCTGATCAGTATGGAGCGCGGGGAGATCAATTACCTGCCGTTTGCCGGCGTGCGCGTGCGCGATCTTGGGCGCCTTGAGAGCAATCCGAAAATCCGCGTCACGAGTGACGGCTACGAAGCACTGGGCGCGACCAACTACCTGGAAATCAATCATCGCAAGACGCCGCTCAACGACGTGCGAGTGCGGCAGGCCATTGCTCACGCCATGGACAAGGACTTTATCGCCAACAAGCTCCTGGCCGGCAAAGCGAAACGCATGGACGGCCCGCTGACCAAGTCCAATGTCTTTTACAGTAAAGACGATCTGACGATTTACGCGTATGACATTGAAAAGGCCAACGCACTGCTGGATGCGGCAGGCCTTGCACGAAAGGCCGATGGTTCCCGGGTGTCGCTGACGCTCGAATGGCTGCCCGACGTCAACGTCAACAGCCAGGAACCGGTGGCTCAATACCTGAAAGCACAGTTGCGTAAAGTAGGCATCAATATCGAATTGCGCGCCAACCCCGACTTCCCCACCTGGAGCACACGCGTCAGCAATTGGGAATACGACCTGACGATGAACGGCATGTGGAATTACCCGGATCCAGTCATCGGGGTGAATCGCGCCTATCTAAGCACAAACCAAAAGAAAGGCGTCATCTATTCCAACACAGAGGGTTACAGCAACCCCCGTGTTGATGAGATCCTGGCCGCCGCCGGGCGCGAGCAGGATTTCAACAAGCGCAAGGAACTGTATGGCGAGTTCCAGAAGATCGTAACGAACGAGCTTCCGCTGATCTGGACGAACGAAGAACCCTTGTTCACCATCTATGACGCCAATCTGGTGAATGTGCCATCCACGGTCTGGGGGCCGCTTGGGCCCTGGGACGAAATGCGCTGGAAGGCCTGATGTTCGCGCTGGCTGCGCGCCTCAGCGCGGCCAGCCGCCTATCGTTCACACCGCTAAGTCTTTATCACTTCCTCTCACTTCACTCCACCCTTTCGCCCGGAGTATCTGCAATGTCTTCCATACATTGGCCGGGCGGTGCACAGTGCGCCGTCCAGTTCACTTTTGATTTCGACGCGGAAACCAACTGGATATCACGCGACCCCGAGAACATGAAGCGGCCCGGCACGCTTTCGCAAGGCACTTACGGCGCCAAAGTGGGTGTGCTCAAAGTGCTGGAGTTGCTGCGAGAAGAAGGCCTGCGCGGCACATTCTTCGTGCCTGGCTGGGTGGCCGAGCACCGCACTGAGCGCGTCGAACAGATCCTGGCGAACGGCCACGAAGTGGGCCATCATGGCTACCTGCATAAATGGGTGGATCCCGACAAACCCGAAGAGGAGCTTGAAGAGCTCGTCAAGGGGCTCGAGTCGCTGCAGCGCCATGTGGGCGTCCGCCCCTTGGGCTACCGGTCGCCGGCCGGCGAGACCTCACCCAACATCATCAAGCTGCTCACCGATTATGGATTCCTCTACGACAGCTCATTGATGGATGATATCAATCCCTATGATCACGTCTTGCCTGACGGGCGCATCGGCCCCGTCGAATTGCCTTGGCACTGGAGTCTGGACGACGCGCCTTTCATGCTGTCGTCCATCAAGGCGCACCGGCCTATTTTCACCAACAGCCACATTCTGGAAATCTGGTGTGCCGAGTTCCGCGAAATCTATAAATGGGGCGGCTTATTCACGCTGGTGATGCATCCACAGGCCATCGGTCGTCCATCACGGATTGAACTACTGCGGCAATTCATCGCGTATACGCGAACATTCCCGGGTGTTTGGTATGCGACGGGCCAAGAGCTTGCCCATGCCTGGCGCTCTCAACGAGACGACAGCAGCGTCGCCGCGCAAAAGATCTCGCCCTTTTTATCTTGATTTGATCGACGGCTCGGCGGCGGCTATAGCGGGACGCGTACGGCAATCCAACCAGCCTCCGTCCACCGGGATGATTTGCCCGACCACATAACTGGCATCCGGGGAGCAGAGAAAGGCGATGACCGAGGCGACCTCCTCCGGTGCGCCGACTCGCCCCAAGGGCGTGGCCTCTACCATCGCCGCCCAGTATGACGCATCGCTATCCAGGCGCGCTTCGGTCATTGCTGTCCGAATCACACCGGGCGCAATACCGTTGACACGGATCCCTTCAGGCGCCAGGTCGGCCGCCAACTGGCGTGTCAATTGGGAGATGGCGCCTTTGGAAGCAGCGTAAGGCGCCGAGCCGGGGTAGCCTGTTTCGCCGTAAACCGATGTAACGTTGACAATGCTGGCGCCGGGCTTGCGCAACAACGGCAGTACGTCGCGCGTAAGCCGCATAACGGCTCGCAGGTTGACATCGAGAACGCGGTCGATAAAGGCATCGTCACTCAGCGCCAGCGTGCGGGCGCCACCTATGCCCGCGTTATTGATCAGCGCATCGACATTATCAAAAAGCTCGGCGGCCTTGCCGGCAATGCGGGCCGGTGCGTCGGCCGCGGAAAGATCAATCTTGAGGCTTTCGACCGGAAGCTGGCCCAATGCGGCGACGTTGACATCGACCGCGAGAATGCGGGCACCCTCGCTGAGGAAACGTTTTACCACCGCCAAGCCGATGCCGCTATTCGCCCCCGTAATGATGACATTGCATTGATCAAATCTCATGCCAGCACGCCCCCATCCACCGGCAGCATGACGCCGGTCATGTATGATGCACTTGAACTGGCCAGAAACAATACGGCTTCGGCAACCTCGTGCGCCTCGCCAAAGCGCCCCATGGGGTAGCGTGCCAAATACGCCGCCTTGCGGGCTTCAACCGCCGCCGCATCGCCCGCCGCGTCGAATGTCGCTTGCAGCATGGGCGTATTGATTGAGCCGGGACAGACGCAATTGACCCGTATGCCGTCGGCCGCGTGTGCAAGTGCAAGGCTGCGCGTCATCGTGGTAATCGCGCCTTTGCTGGCCGAGTATGGCCCCAGTGCACGACTGCCCACCAACCCTGCCGTTGAGCCCATTGTCACGATGCAGCCTGATCTGATACGCAGGTAAGGCAGTGCCTGCTGGACGGCCAGATACGTGCCGCGCACGTTAATGGCAAATAGACGATCCCAATCGGCTGGTGCGCAGTGCTCAATATCGGCGGAAGTGCCAATGGTGCCGGCGGCAGTAACGAGCACATCCAAGCCGTCGGAAAGTTGCAGCGCTTGCCAGGCTGTGGCCACTGAACCCGGATCGGATACATCGCAGATACTGATGCGCGATGCGGAACTCGCCAACTCCGCCGTTTCGGCAAGCCCTTGGGGGTTGATATCCATCAGGACGACTTGCGCGGCCCCTTCTCGACACAGGCTTATCGCGATATCCCGCCCCAAGCCCGACGCTGCGCCGGTCACGACGGCCACCCGATCCTCAAATCGTCGCATAGACTATCTCCAAGGCTATTGTGCCTATTCTTCAATAATAAAAACGCTGCCCAGCGCCCCGCACAGCGATGATTTATGTTGCCTGGCCAAGCACGTGCGCCGCCAACAACCGGCTCAATGGAAGCGACTTGTTGACAAGTGCTCAAGGAAAGCCGTTGATGAAAAACGCCTTTGAGTATTGCTATTTAATACTTACTTATCGAAAGATTAATATACTCTCGCATTATGTAGCTGAACACAAGGACACACATGCACTCTTCTACCGGTGACGATAAAAACAAACTGTTTGTCCGTTCTCTGGCCAAGGGATTCGCGCTGCTTGAAGCGTTCTCCACTAAACCGGGGCCCTTAAGCCTCAATGAACTGGCCACGTATTCCTCATTGGACCGCAGCGCGGCGCAGCGCGTTGCGCACACACTCGTCGCGCTGGGATACCTTGAGCGCGGCGCGAACGGCCGCGGCTATCTGCCTGGCAGCAAATGCCTGGATCGCACATTCGACTTTCTGCGCAGCCATCCGTTGATCGAGCGTGCGACGCCTATCTTGACGGCCTTGCAGGAAGAGTGCGGAGAGCGGGTGGACCTGAGCCTTTTCGATGATTTGTCGATTATTTACGCGTTGCGCAGGCAAACCAAACGGCAGTCCTACTATTCAACCTTGGTCGGGCGCCGTATGCCCACGTTCATCACCTCCGGCGGGCGATCGATTCTGGCCAGCCTTAGTCCTGCGGATGCGGATGACATCATCCGCCGCTCCTCACTAGTACGGCTCACACCTAAATCCATTACCGATCCCGATCAGCTGCGCGAAAAAATTGCCGAAGCGCGAACGCGCAGCTATGCATTAGCTGTGGAAGAAAGCCTCTTGGGCGAAATCGCGCTGGGCAGTGCGATCCTCGATCATGACGGCCGGCCGGTGGGCGCCGTGCATATCGCAGGATCCTGCTCCGAATGGGAACCCGAAGGCTTTGCGCGAAAGTTCGCACCGCTGGCAATCGGCGCCGCCAGAGCGCTGTGTGGTTAATACGGCAACGCAAGCAGCGAGCAAAAATATCCTTGGCGCTCCAGCTCAGCCTCGGCTTTCTTGCTGAACACCCCTTCCGTTACCGGCGATAGCTGCCGGTCGAAGCCTGCCAAAACACGCCGACACTTGTCAGGCGCCAGGATGGTCTGCCGGCCAATAGTAGGCGTCTGGCAGGGCACGGGCGCCGAAGATAGCCTGTCCCACGCGCACGACAGTCGCGCCCTCCTCGATGGCAATCTCATAATCCCCCGACATCCCCATGGACAGCTCGGCCAGGTCGATGCCAACCGGCGCGCTCTGCCGCAGCGTGTCGCGCAGCTCGCGCAACAGGATGAAGCATTGCCGCACACGCTCGGCTTGCGCGGAAAACAGCGCCAGCGTCATCAACCCACGCACGCGCAATGCAGAATAGGCTGGCAGTTGCCGGATAAGGGCGCCCACATCTTCGGGCGCCAGGCCGTATTTGCTGGCCTCGCCGGATGTGTTGACCTGAACGAATACATCGAGGGACCGCCCTTCGGACTGCAGGCGTCGATCCAGTGCCTCCGCCACACGCAGGCTGTCCAGCGCCTGAAACTCACTGGCAAAGCGCGCCACCAACTTGGCTTTGTTGGTTTGCAGGTGGCCGATCACCGACCAGCGCAGATCTGCCAAGTCCTGCATGGTTTCCCATTTCCCAAAGGCTTCCTGCACTTTGTTTTCGCCCAGGACACGACAGCCCGCCGCGTAAGCAAGGCGCAGGCTGGCTTGGGGTTTAGTCTTGCTGACAGGCAGCAGCCGCACGCTGGCTGGGTCGCGATCGACGCGCTGGCACGCGGCGGCAATGCGCGCGTTCACGGCGGCGATATTGCGCCGAAAATCTTCAACGGTAAGCGCTTGCGGATAAAGGCCGTGGCGATCGTGGTGAACAGGGGTGTAGCCTGGTGCCGACATGATTCACCCCTTCCTGACGGCAGCCGGGATGCCGGCGGCGTCCACTGGCTGGCCCTGCTGATATTGCCTGGGCAGCCGGCCATTGAGCACCGCGTAAGAAAGCAAACCGATGAGCAGCCCCCAGAACGCGCCACCTATGCCCAGCAGCGTGATATTGGCCGCAGCGGCGAGAAAGGTGATTAGCGAAGCTTCGCGGGTCTTTGCATCGGCAAGCGCACTGGCGAGACTCCCGCCTATGGTCCCCAACAGCGCCAGGCCTGCAAGCGTGGTGATGAAGGTGGCCGGGAAAGCCATGAATACCGCGGCCAGCGTTACCCCGAACACACCGACAAGGATGTAGCACACGCCTGCGGCAACGCCGGCGATCCAGCGCTTGGAAGGGTCTTCGTGCGCCTCCCGGCCGGTGGCGATGGCTGCTGTAATGGCGGCGATATTAAAGGCGTGTGATCCAAACGGTGCCATCAGCAACGAGCCCAGACCGGTGACGGTCACAATGGGATTGGCGCTGGTTCTGAATCCGTCGTTGCGCAATACCAGCATGCCGGGCATGTATTGGCCCGTCAGCGTGATCAGGAACAAGGGCAGCGCAACGCTGAGCAAGGCGTTGAGCGAGAATGCCGGCATGGTAAACACCGGCGCGGCGAACTCCAGCGACAACCCAGACAGATCGACGCGACGCTGCAACAGCAGGAGCGCCAGCCCCAGCACCAGAATGCCAACGACAGCATAGCGGGCCGTCACGCGCTTGAGCACGACATAGGCCACGATCAACAGCCCCGCCAGTGCAGGATCCACGTTCATGCCGCCAAAGGCTTGAATGCCGAATTGCAGCAAAATGCCCGCCAGCAGGCCAGCCGCCACGCCGGGCGGAATCAGCCGGATGACTTTCTCGAAGTAACCCGACAGCCCAAGCGCCACAAACGCGGCGGCAGAAATCAGATACGCACCCACCGCTTCCTCATACGGCGTCGTTGCCAACGCCGTCACAAGAAAAGCGGCGGCTGGCGTAGACCAGGCTGTGATGATGGGCTCACGGGCCACCCAGCTGAGAAACAGGCCCGTCACACCCACGCCAATTGAAATCGACCACACCCACGAGGCGGTCAACGCCGGGCTTAGGCCCGCCACCTTGGCCGCCTGGAACACCAGGATAAAGGTGCCGCCATAGTTGACGATGACCGAGATCAGGCCTGCCACGACGGGATGGGTGAGATCGCTCATGCGAAGGGACGAAAGTGACTGGGCGGATGACATGACGCTCGCACTGCCTCTGAAAAAGGTGATTGACCGGGGTGGGTGTCTCAGTTATATGTCTTTAATGGCACGACAAACCCCACCACTTTTAGTAAGGCACCCAGACCAATTGTTCAAGCACGCGCAACTCGAATCCGTCAAAGCTTGGATTACCGATCCCGCGTACAGCGCACTGCCACTGCACGTGCGCATACAGCGCGCGGTACGGCAACTGATCCTGGACGGCACGCTCGGCGTCGGGCGCCCGCTGCCGGCGTCACGCGCGCTGGCGCTATCACTGGGCGTCTCGCGCGACACAATAGAAACTGCCTACAGCCAATTGCACGCCGAGGGCTTCATTGAGCGGCGCGTCGGCAGCGGCAGTTTTGTCTCTGCGCAGATACAGCGCCTGCCAGGACGCGGCCTGGTGCGGCGCCCCGCCGTGCGCAAACCCGCACCGCGCCTGAGCCGGCGCGGCGACGCAATGTTTGCAAGCGGAGGGGTGCGCGACTTCCTGGCGCCGCGCGCCTTTGCGCCCGGCGTGCCCGAAACGCGCAATTTCCCGTTGCACACTTGGGAGCGCTTGCAGCGCCAGGTGCTCAAACAATACGGTACGCAAGCCTTGCTACACAGCCCGCCTCAAGGCATGGAGCCGCTGCGGCGGGCCATCGCCGATTACGTCAACCTGGAACGCGGTGCGCGCGCCACGCATGATCGCGTGCTGGTGCTGACCAGCTCGCAGCAGGCATTGACCTTATGCGCGAATGTGCTGCTGGACGCCGGCGAGCGTATTTTCCTTGAAGATCCCGTGTATCAGGGTGCCCGCAAGGCGTTCGACGCGGCGGGCCTGGAATGCGTGCCGGTGCCGCTGGATGGCGACGGAATGAACGTGGAGCACCTGCATGGATCGCAGCCCGCCAAGGCCGTGTTCCTGACACCCTCTCACCAGTTCCCGACCGGTGCGACGCTCGCGCTGGATCGGCGCCTGGCCATCATAGAATGGGCGCAGCGGGAGCAAGCGTGGATCATCGAAGATGACTATGACAGCGAGTTCCATTATGCCGGCAAGCCCACCGCCTGCGTGCAGGGGCTCGATCCACACGAGCGCACGATCTACGTCGGCACCTTTACCAAGTCGTTGTTCCCGGGCCTGCGCATCGGCTATATGGTTTTACCGCCGCAGCTCGTCGCCCCCATGACGGTGGCGCGCACCCTGCTGGACGGGCACAGCGCCCCCATCCCCCAACTGACGCTGGCGCGCTTCCTGGAAGGCGGGCATTTTGGCGCCCACGTACGCACCATGCGCGCCGTTTACGCGGAGCGGCGCGATGTACTGGCCAGGCTGGTACGCAAATATCTGCCAGATTTTCTGGAACCCCGAATCCCTGCGGGCGGCATGCAGATGCCTTGCCTCCTTATCCGTGCCATTGCGGAAGGCGAAGCGGTGGCAATGGCGCACCGGGCAGGCATAGACTTGCTGGGCCTGACGGATTTGCATACCCGTTCTCCCGGCACCGGCACCGGTAAGCATAGAGCCGGCTTCCTGATGGGCTTTGCCGCCCATACACCGGGAGAAATGGAGCCTGCCGTCAAGAAACTTGCAAGCATCCTGCGTGCACTGGATCGCACAACCGCCACAAGCCGCTAGCTGCTGGCTGCTGGCTGCTGGCTGCTGGCTGCTAACTAAGGCGGCGATCGCCTCAATTGCCTGACAATATTTATTTTTTATTCTCCTGCTTTTCTTGTTTTTTCTACTTTTTCTTTGACTTAAAGTATTAATTGTCAGACAATTTGCCGCATGGACACTAAAAATCTTACGGACGCTGATCCAGACACCCTGCCGGTGCGGCAGCAATTAGTGCATCAATTGCGCGCCGCCATCACCGAAGGCAGGTTCAAACCCGGCGAACGGCTGGTAGAGCGCGAACTTTGCGAACGCTTCGGCGTCAGCCGCCCCTCCATCCGCGAAGCGCTACGCCAACTCGAGGCAGAATGCCTGATCGACATTGTCCCTAACCGCGGGCCATCGGTGCGGGTCATATCGGCTGAAGAGGTGCTTGAGCTCTGGGAAGTTCGACTGGCCATAGAATGCGTCGCAGTCAAGCGATTCGCGCTCTATGGCACAGAAGAAGATATCCAGGCACTGGAGGACTGTCTCGAAAACTTCGAGGCGGCGCTCAAATCGGAAACACCCGACAAGATCAGGTCGGCCAAGAGTGTGTTTTTCGAAGTCCTGACGCAGGGGTCGCACAACGCGGCAATCGGTACATACCTGCGGCAACTCAATGCTCGCCTCAGTTTTCTGTGGTCTTCGTCGCTCACCATGCCCAATCGGCCGCAAGAAAGCGCGACAGAGCTGCGTGCGTTGCTGCGCGCCATACGCAACCGCTCGCCCGAGGCGGCGCAGGCAGCCATTGTGCTGCACAACGAGCACGGCAAGGCGGTCGCACTGCATCGGCTGCGCAGTACCGGGTTTGCCGATCCAGGCACGCCCACGACACCTCCGGCTACAAGCCCCACGCTCGTACGCAAGGCAGCAGTATGAATCCAGGCCAGCAAACCCTTACGCAGAAAGTGCTCGCCCGGGCTGCAGGCAAGCGCTACGTGCAGCCCGGCGATGTACTGCACCCTGTGCCGGAGCTGGTCATCATCCATGACGGCTATGTCGAAACTGCCTTTCGCGAACTCGACAAGCTGGGCTACAGACGTATTGCGTCGCCCGAAAAAGTGATGTTCGTCACCGATCACGAGGTTCTGTATGGCTCGCCGCAAGCGGCCGCCCGCGGCGCGCGAATCCGGGACATCGCCCGTCAATGGCAGGTGGGGCATTTCTACGACGTGGGCCAAGGGGGGCATGGGCACCTGTTTCCCATCGAGCAAGGGCTGGTTCGCCCCGGCATGTTTCTGTTCGCTTACGACATGCACTGCACCAATTTTGGTGCGCTGGGTGCCCTGGCGTTCGGCGCGGGGCCCGAGATCAGCACTGTCCTGGCCACCGGGACGCTGTGGATCGAAGTGCCTGAAACCATACGTGTGAATGTCCACGGCGAGCTCCAGGCAGGGGTACACCCGCGCGACGTAGGCTTTGTGCTGGCAAGCGGTCTGTCGAGCGGCCTATGGGGCGTCTCGCCTGATTACCGGGTCATCGAATTCGCCGGGCCTGGCTTGTCCGAGCTCGATCTGGCCGCCCGCGTCGCCCTCTGCAATTCGATCACTGAAATCGGGGTGGCGAATGTGGCGTTTCCACCGCCCGCTGGCACGGCAGGCGCCGTGTTCAGCGACATGGATGCCGCCTACGCACATACGATAGACCTGGATCTTTCCAGTATCACGGCCCAGGTCGCACTGCCCGGCGGGCCCGAACGCGCAGCAACCCTGCAAAGCGTGGCGGGCCTGCGTATAGATCATGCGTTTCTTGGCGCTTGCGGCTCCGGCATGTATGAAGACTTCGCCGCTGCCGCATCCGTATTGAAAGGCAAGCGGGTGGCGCCGGGCGTGCGTCTTTTCGTGACACCAGGCACCGTCTCCACTGCGGCGCGCATGGCCCGCGATGGGCTGCAACAGATATTTCAGGAAGCGGGCGCTGTCCTTCTGCCCGCAGGCTGTGGCCCCTGCGCGGGCGGCCTCATGGCGCCCCTGGGTCCTGGCGAAGTGTCCATTTCGACAGCCGCGACAAATCACGCCGGGCGCTTCGGCTCGCCTGACGGCCAGGCCTATCTCGCAAGCCCTTTGACGGTGGCGGCGTCCGCGATCTGTGGCGTTGTCGCCGCCGCTCACCCCACGCAACAATAAGGAACCGCCATGGATCACCCTTTGCGTCGGCGCGGCACATGCCATGTTTTTGGCGACGATATACCGCTGGATGAAGGCTTCATCCCCTTCAGCCTGGCGATAGGCCGCGAAACACGGCCCGACGTCTTGATACCGCATTTGTTCGCCACCCTGGACGCCGGTTTTGCCAGCCGCGTCGCACCTGGCGACATCATACTGGGCGGCAAACAGTTCGCGTGCGGCAAGACGCATGTGCAGGGTTTTATCGCCATGGCGGCGCTGCAGCTGGGTATTGTCTGTGCGTCCATGCCGTTCAAGGCTATGCGGCGCGCGGTGGCGCAGGGCCTGCCAGTGATCACGGGCCTGGCCGATCCCGACACCTTCGCGAAAACGGGGGATATTCTCGAGGTGGACTACGCCAGCGGTCTGGTCTCCAACGTCAGTACCGGCGCAGTACGCGCCTGTCAGGGCATGCCGCCGGTGCTGCAGCCCATCATCGAACAAGGTGGAACCAGCGGCTATTTGCGGTATTGGCTGGCCGCTCATCCTCACATGAGAAGCCCGCTGCCCGACACCGATGCGGCACACGTCCGCACCACGCACGGCGACGCAACCGCGCGCCGCATCATCATAAACACGCAAACCGAGCCCGCCCATGCGCGTAAGCCATAGCCCCGTCATCATCACCGTCGCCCCAAATGGCGCGCGCGTGCGCACCGCCGACCACCCGCAGGTTCCCATCTCGCCTGAGAGCATCGCCGACACGGTGGCGGAATGCCTTCAGGCCGGCGCCGCGATTGCACACCTGCATGCGCGCGCGCCCGATGAATCCCCTGCCCACGATGTAGACACGTTTCGCGAGATCGTGATCCGCGTCCGGGCGCGCGCCGAGACCGTGCTGCAACTGTCCCTGGGCACGCGCGGATTCACCGTGGAGCAGGCTGTGGCGCCGCTGTCGCTGCAGCCCGAGATGGTCTCGCTGCCGCTGCGACTGGAAGGCCCCGATATCGCGCACGCCAAGGCTGCATTGGACGCCATGGCCGCGAAGGTCGCTGCCAGCGGCGTCATTCCAGAGATGAGCGTCTATAACGAGGCCATGCTCGAGACCGCGCTCGCCTTGATCGATGCGGGCGCTGTGCAAAAACCCTACTGCTTTGGCCTGATATTGGGCGCACCCGATAGCTTCGAGGCCGGCGCGCGCAAGCTCATGAATCTGGCTGCCCGCCTGCCGCAGGGCGCCTATTGGTGGTGCGCCAAAGGTGGCCGCTATCAGCTTGAATTGAGCGCCTTGGCGATTGCGTTGGGGGGCCACGTGCGAGTTGGTTTTGAAGACTCTGTGCTCGATGTGGACGGCAGCCGGCAAGCACCTGGCAACGCATATCTGGTTCAACGCATCGCCGATCTGTGCAAGGCGCTGGGCAGACCCGTGGCGACTGCCGCCCAAACCCGGGCAATGCTCGGACTTTAACGCGCCCCGCTCAACTCGGCGCCGCAAGCAATTATCAGGAGAAGACATGCGCAACCCTATTATGCTGGCCCTCGCCCTGGCGAGTTCTTTTCTGGCCTTGAACAGCCTGGACACACATGCCGCGCAGGCATATCCCAACCGAACGATCAAGCTGATCGTTCCCTTCACGCCCGGCGGCTCCACGGATTTTGTCGCCAGACTGATCGGCGAAAAACTGACCGAACGAACCGGGCAGAGTATTGTCATCGAAAACAAGCCCGGTGCGGGCGGCAGCATAGGGGCCAGCCATGCCGCCCGCGCCGAACCTGACGGCTACACCCTGTTTGCGGGCCATGTGGGCACACTGTCCATCAACCCGGTTCTTTACAAGAAGCTGTCTTATGAGCCCGAAAAGGATTTCGCTCCAGTCACAGCGATGGTGCGTGCGCCCCTGGTGCTGGTGGTCAATCCGGCATCCAGCATCCAGACGGTCGAGCAACTGATCGAACAGGGCAAGCGCGCCGAACATGGGCTTACCTATTCGACAGCCGGCGCGGGCTCCGCTGCGCATCTGGCCAGCGAGCTGTTTGTCGCGATGACAGGTATTTCGGCCACGCACATCCCTTACAAAGGCTCGTCAGGTGCAACCAATGCCATTGTGTCGGGCGAGGTCGACTTCAATTTCGGAGGCCAGAAGCCCAGCCAACCACTGATCGCAGCCAACCGCCTGCGCGCGCTTGCCACCACGTCTGCAGAGCGCTCGCCCCAACACCCTTCCGAACCTGTTGTCGCAGAAACCGTAACGGGTTATGAGGTGCAAAACTGGCACGGCATTGTGGTTCCCGCTAAAACACCGACCGAGATTGTCCGTTATTTGAACAAAGAGATAACCGCCATCCTGAACATGCCGGACGTCCGCAAGAATCTCGCGGAACACGGCTATGAAGCTATCCCCATGACGCCCGAAAAATTCGGCGAACTGATCGCCGCCGACCGCACGAAATGGAAGGCGGTCATCGACCGCGCAGGATTATCGCTGGATTGACGCCGTCCGGTTTGCGGCACCTCGGTGGCATTGCGCGCCAGCGCATATCGGAGGCAAACAATTCACATATGTGATGGAAATGGAAGGGCTTCATACCTATGATGACCTGCACCAGTAACCGCAGCGAGCAGCCCGCCGTTTCCTCATGTCCATCGACCTACCTGATCCTGATTTCCGCATCCACCAGCTCGTCAGCCGGCATGTTTCCCGCCTTGCGCACCAAACCGCCCTGATCACCGACGAGGGTATCTGGACGTATGAGGCGCTCGACAACGCTGTCCGCGCCATGGCCGACTTGCTTCGGGACCGCGGTCTGCGCGCCGGAGACCGTTTGCTCGTCATCGGCGAAAGCGGTACGACGCAATTGGCCGCCATCTTTGCCTGTAGTCTCCTGGACGCCTGGGCGGTCGTCGTCAATGCCCGCATGACAGGGATGGAGGTGGACACCATTAAGGCCCATTGCCAACCCAGGCTGTCACTGGCCACCAGCGGCTTGTCAAAGGATGCACGTGATCATGGCACACGCCATGGCGCCCGCGAAGAACAGATCGCCGGACTGCGGTTTTCATGTACCGACGCGGATCCGAATGTGATCGCTGAACCGACACACGCAAATTCGGCGGAGCAGGTAGCCGTATTGATCTATACCAGCGGCACCACCGGCACACCCAAGGGCGTCATGTTGACGCATGCGAACCTTGGCCACTCGTCGGCGGTAGCGCGCAACGCGCGCGGCACAAAGCCCTCTGATCGCGTGTATTCGGCGCTGCCTGTGGCACACGTGTATGGCCTGAGCACAGTGGCGCTGGCCGCCTTGGGCGCAGGTGCCACACTGCAGTTGACCAGCCGTTTTGATATTGCACACGCGATTACGGCTTTAGCAGATGGCGTTACGATGCTGCACGGCGTACCTGCCATGTACTTGCGTCTGCTGCAGGCTCATGATCAAGGGACTCGCATCGTGGCGCCACAGATACGGCTGCTGCACTGTGGCGGCGCGCCTTTGGACCCTTCGTTGAAGGGGCGCATCGAGGCCATCTTCGGCGAGCCGATCAATAACGGATACGGGCTTACCGAGGCTTCGCCCACGGTCAGCGCGGTACCGTACAGGCAGCGTCGCGATGATCTTAGCGTGGGCTACCTAATTCCGGGCATGCAATCGCGCATTGTTGATAAGCAAGGGCAAACCCTGCCGCACGGCCAGATTGGCGAACTGCTTGTGCGCGGCCCAAATGTGATGAAGGGCTATTACAAAGCGCCTCAACAGACAGCCGAGGTGCTAGACGAGAACGGCTGGCTGCGAACCGGTGATCTTTTATGCGAGGCCCCGGATGGTGCTCTGTTCGTTATGGGGCGTATCAAGGATCTAATCATAAGATCCGGCTTCAATGTGTATCCAAGTGAGGTTGAAGCCGTGATCAACGCACTGCCTGAGGTGCGCCAATCGTGCGTCGTTGGCGTACCTCAGAACGGAGACGAGCAAATCGTCGCGTTCATTGAAGCCGAGGAAGGTGTGTCAATTCAGACTGAAGCGCTGCTGGATTCAGTGCGCCAAAGGCTTGCTCCCTACAAACGGCCACAAAGAGTTGTTGTACTTGCGCAGCTTCCTACGGCGAGCAACGGAAAGATTCTGCGCAAAGCTGTCATGGATCTAGCGCTCGCGGAACACACGCAAAACGTCTAGAGAATATATTCATTTTCATACAGGAGAGAGACGTGGCCCTTATTGCACGCAGACAATTTATTGCCGCAGCCGCGGCACTGGCCTTGACGCATAGCGTGCCAGCTTCAGCGTCGGGCAGCGACTGGCCGTCGCAACCGATCCGCTTTATCGTGCCGAGTTCGGCGGGCGGCGGCGCAGACACCGTGGCAAGGCTGTTGGCCAAGCACATTGGTGACGTGCTCAAGCAACCTATCGTTGTAGAAAACCGCCCCGGCGGCACTGGCGTCATCGGCAGCAATGCACTGTTAAATGCCGGCACTGACGGCTACACGTTCATGCTGGGCTTCACCACGATGTCTCAGCTCCCGGCCACGACGACGGTCAAGCTGCCGTACGACGCAAAGCGTGATTTCATACCGGTTTCTCTCGTTGCGAGGTCGTCTAATGTTCTCGCCATCAATCCAAATGTCATCAAGGCAAATTCCGTCGAGGCGTTGATCAAAGCTTTGAAGGAAAACCCGCAGAAGCACAGCTACGGCTCTTACGGAAACGGCTCCACTGGTCATTTCCTGGGCGCGCAGTTCAGCCAAACCACGGGCAGCAGTGCGCAGCACATTCCATACAAAGGGGCTGCGCCTATGATGACCGACCTTTTGGCGGGCGTTGTCGCTTATGCTTTTCCCGATATAGGCTCGGCCTTGCCGCATCTAAACTCCAATCGTGTGACTGTCTTGGCCGTAACCGGCGAGAAGCGCATGGCATCCCTGCCGAATATCCCCACAATGCAAGAGCTCGGTTATGCTGGCTTCAATTTAGGCGCATGGTTCGGCCTGTTCGCCGCCAAGGGCACTTCCCAGCCCATCGTTCAGGCCATGGCCAAGCAGGTCGCTGATGCTGTCGCCGCACCCGACGTACGCGCCAAGCTGGTCGGCATGAACCTTGATCCAGTAGGCAGCGATTCCGCTTCGTTCACCGAGTTCTTCCATGCTGACATCGAACGTTGGGCGGACTTGGCGAAATCGGCCAACATCCGCACCGACTGATCCGCACCGACTGATTTACAGGCGCCATGTCCCGTTCCCTCCGCCCGCTCGAGCTGCCAGACCCGACCATCAAAGATGGCCCACGTGACCTGGGTACGCGTGCCGTCAAATCGGCGCAGCGCGTGCTCGAGCTCCTGGAGCTGCTCGAGCAGCTGGGCCGCCCGGTTACGTTGGCGGAGATTGTGCGGGCGAGCGACTATCCTCAGTCCAGTGCCTGGATGCTGGTGCAAACACTGATGCGTATGGGCTACCTATGCCATAACCCAGACAACGGCACTTATATGCCCAGCCTCCGGCTGAATATGCTTGGAGGCTGGGTGCACGATCTGGCACTGCCGCACAGCAATTTGCGCCTGGCGATGCGCGCACTGGAAGAACGGCTTGGTTTGACGATTGTCCTTGGTCAGCGCAGTGGCCGTTACGTACAGTATGCACACGTTCTGTATGCGCCCAAAGACCGAAAGAGCCAGGTACCGATTGGTGTGGTTCGCCCATTGATCGATACTGGCATGGGCTATGCCCTGCTGGCACAGCTCCCCGATGATGATGTGTGCGCCATCGCCAACGCTTGCCTGGCACGAGGCGAGCATCCATCGCCGGTCAGTTCCTTGAGGCAGGTTCTGGATATCGTTGACAAGGCGCGTCAAGCGGGCTTCGTGTACTCACATCGGCTTCAAAGCGCCAACCGTGCATCTTTTTCGTTTGCGCTGGTCACCGACCCAGGAGCTGGCGTTCATGCCGGGCTGATGGCCCTGGCTGTAGCTGGCCCTAAAAAGGATGTGCTTGCGCGCCTGGAAGACATCCCCAGCACGGTCAACGACGTAGCAGCCGAGTTTCTACCCGATGTGCCAATACATATCAAGGCAGCCTTCCCCATACAGCCGATTTGAACATATAGCCGATTTAAACCTTCAGCAAAGCAAACATCATCATGGATCTTGAAGTAACGCCGGAAGAGCTCGAGTTCCGCCAAGAAGTACGAGCGTTCGCACAAGCACATCTGCCTGAGACGGTGCGCCGCAAAGTCCTGTACGGCGAAAAGCTCGAGAAGCAGGAGTATGTCGACTGGCAAAAACATCTGCACCGTAAAGGATGGATTGCGCCCGCCTGGCCGGTACAGTTCGGCGGTACAGGCTGGAGCCTGGGTAAGCAGCGTGTGTTCCTCCATGAACTCGCCCTGCAATGCGCGCCTGAAACCATTCCGTTTGGCATCTCCATGGTTGGGCCGGTGATCTATACCTTCGGATCAGACGAGCAGAAGAAACAGTATCTACCGGACATCCTTAGTTCAGATACGTGGTGGTGCCAGGGCTTCTCAGAGCCCAACGCCGGCTCTGACCTTGCATCGCTGCGCACGCGTGCCGTGGACTGTGGCGACCATTATCTACTCAATGGGCAGAAAGCCTGGACGACGCACGGGCGCTTTGCGGACATGATGTTCTGCCTCGCACGCACAATCGACACCGGCAAGCCGCAGGAGGGTATATCTTTCCTGCTTCTGGACATGAAGAGCCCAGGCATCGAGGTGCGCCCGGTACGCACGATTGATGAGGGCGCCAGCATCTGCGAAGTGTTCTTTAACGATGTGCGTGTGCCAAAGTCGGGGCTCGTAGGCAAGGAAGGCGAGGGCTGGACATATGCCAAGTTTCTCCTGGGCCATGAACGGGCAATGATTGCACGTGTCGGTCGGTCGCGCATGCAACTGGCGCGCGCTCAACGCCTTGCCTCTCATCCCCGCGTTGACGGAAGCCGCCCTATCGACAACCCTTTGTACCGCCACCGCCTGTGCGAAATCGAAGCACGCCTGCGAGCCCTTGAGTTGACCGAACTGCGCGCCTTGGCCGCATACCGCCCCGGCGCAGGCTTCGATATTGCCGACTCTTCCATGTTGAAAATCGAAGGCTCTGAGATTTGTCAGGCCCTCACAGAGCTCCTCGTAGACATGGCTGGCCGTTATGCGATGGTGTATACCGGCCGCTACACACAGTCGCCGCTCGGCGACGACACTGCCCACGGTCTACTTGGCGACCATCTGTTCAACAGGGTGGCCACGATCTACGGCGGCAGCTCGGAGATTCAGAAGAACGTGATCGTCAAGAGCCGCTTCCAGAATTAAGCGAGGATATGCCATGAACCTGACACTCTCCGATGAACAGGAGATGATACGCGCAAGCGTGTTCGACTACTTTTCAAGCGCCTATGCGTTTGAACGCCACCTCGACCGCCTCGGGCGGCAGCAGTGGCCCGACGCCACGGCGTGGAAAGCGATGGGAGAGCTCGGCTGGCTGGGTCTGACCGTGCCCGAAAGCGACGGTGGGCTGGGCTTGGGGCCGCAGGAAGCCATGTTGCTGATGGAAGGGGCGGGCGCCGCGCTCAATACAGAACCCTTGCTGTCCACTGCCGTACTCGGCGCGCCTTTGCTGGCTGGCGAACCGGCGGCCGCACATGCGTTGCAAGCCGCCATCGCGGGCGACGCCAGCCTGGCCCTGGCATGGGCCGAAAGCGATCAAGGCTTTGCACCATTGCGCATCGAAACTCGTGCTGTACAGGACGGCTCAACCTGGCGCGTTTCCGGACACAAGATTCTGGTGGACAACGGCGCGCACGCTGACTGGCTGATTGTGTCTGCACGACATGAAGACGGCATCGTGCTGTTGTTGATCGATGCACACAGCGATGGCCTGACCCGTCAAGGTGCCCCGTTAGCCGATGGCAGCCATAGCGCCGACCTGGCTTTTGACAACGTTGCCGCAGTCGCCTGCCTGGCCGACGCATCGCGCGCGGAATCTCTTCTATTGCGCGCAGTGTATCGGGGTCTGGCGGCTAGCTGCGCCGAAGCGCTGGGCGCCATGGACAAAGCTTTGCAAATCTGCCGGGATTATCTGCACGAGCGCAGCCAGTTCGGCAAGCCATTGGCGGCGCAGCAGGCCCTGCAGCATCGTTACGTAGACATGCTGATCGCAACTGAGCGTGCACGATCCATGACACTGCTTGCCGCCATCCGCGCGGACGCCGCCGCCGCGGGCGACCCCGAGGCGTGCCGCGATCTCAGCCTGGCCAAGCTCACCGTGGGGCGCAGTGCGCGACATGTCGGCGGCCAGGCGATCCAGTTGCACGGTGGCATGGGCATGGCGTACGAGTATCCCATCGGACACTATTACCGCAAGCTGTTGTGCTGCGACGCAAGTTTCGGCTCGCAGGACGATCACCTATCCCTTGTTGCCAACGCCCCCTTCGCATCGAAGACTGATTGTTGAGTGTTTCCATGTCTACCATTGAACCGAGTCATGTGCATTCCGCCATCCACGATGGCATCCTGTTTCTGCGCTTGAGTCATCCACCCCTGAACGCGCTTGATCACACGCTGCGTCGCCAGCTTGACGACGCGCTGGCCATGGCTGAACAGCAGGATTCCGTCAAAGCCATTGTCCTGTATGGCGATCACGAGGTTTTCTGTGCCGGCGCCGATATCCGCGAGTTTGATCGGCCACGGCAATCACCGTGGACCGGCGATGTCGCACGGCGCATTGCTGCGAGCCGCAAACCCATCGTGGCCGCAATGAAAGGCATAGCGCTTGGCGGCGGCCTGGAATTAGCGCTGGCCGCACATGCTCGCCTCGCCGCACCCGGGACGCGCTTGGGCCTGCTCGAAGTGAAACTAGGGTTATTGCCAGGCGGAGGCGGCACGCAGCGTCTTCCACGCCTGATCGGCGTCGAGCCTGCCTTGTCCCTGATGATGGAAGGCCGCATCATCAACGCCGAAACGGCGCTGAAGCTCGGCCTGTTGGATGCAATCTGCGACGAAGCCGCGCTGCTCGACGCCGCCCAGGAGCGCGCAGCGGCGCTGTGTTCCGCATTGCCGCCTGAGCCCTCGATCGACGAAGCTTCCCGTCGTGCGAACCTGGAAGTCGTGATGGCACAGCGCCAGCGCCTGGATGCCAAGCATCATGTGCTGCCCGCCCAACGCCTGCTGTTGGATTGTGTACAGGCCGCCATCGAAATGCCGCTGGAGGAAGGGCTGCGATTCGAGCGGCAGGCGTTCCAGCAATGTGCAAACAGCACGGAGCACCGGGGGCTCACGCATGCGTTCTTCGCGGAAAAACACGCTGCCAAAGTGCCGGGTGGGGCCGGCCGTCAAGTACAGCGCGCCGGCGTCATAGGCGGTGGCACCATGGGCGCCGGCATCGCCGTGGCGATGCTGGATGCGGGCATGGATGTAACGCTGATCGAACGCGACAACGCGTCACTGCAAGCCGGCCAGGACCGCATCGAGAACATCTATCGACGCCAAGTCGAGCGCGGCCGCATACAAGCGGCAGTACGCGATGAACGTCTTTCACGGCTGAGCACCGCTACCGACTACGCAATGCTGGCGGAGGTCGATCTTGTCATCGAAGCCGTCTTCGAAGACATGGACGTCAAGAAACAGGTGTTCGCCGAGCTGGATCGCGTCTGCCACCCGGGTGCCATTCTGGCCACGAATACCTCGTATCTGGACATTGACCTGCTTGCCGCGAGCACATCACGACCGCAGGATGTCATTGGCCTGCACTTTTTCTCGCCCGCCAACATCATGAAGCTGCTGGAGATTGTGGTTCCCGCGCGCGTTGCCGACGACGTTGTAGCCACCTCTTTCGCGCTGGCGCGCCGGTTGGACAAGGTGCCGGTGCGCGCGGGTGTCTGTGATGGCTTCATCGGCAACCGCGTTCTTTATGTGTATCGCGAAGCCGCAACGCACATGATGGAGGATGGCGCCTCACCCTACCAGATCGACCAGGCACTGGAACAGTTTGGCTACGCCATGGGCCCCTTCCGTACCGCCGATCTGACGGGGGGCGACATTGGCTGGGCCACACGCAAACGGAAGGCGGCAACGCGCCCACCCGAAGCGCGCTACGTGCGCGTGGCCGACCGGCTGTGCGAAAAGGGATGGTTCGGCCAGAAGACGGGAAGGGGCTACTACCTGTATCCCGAACGCGGCCAGAAGGGCCGGCCTGATCCGGAGGTTCTGGCTCTGATCGACGACGAGCGCGCTGCGCGCGGCATTGTGGCCCGCGCTTTCACCGACGAAGAAATCGTGCGGCGCTATATGGCCGCGTTGATCAATGAAGCCGCGAAGGTCCTGGATGATGGTATTGCACGCTGCCCCGCTGACATCGACACGGTCTTGATCAATGGCTACGGGTTTCCGCGCTGGCGTGGCGGCCCGATGAAGTACGCCGATGACATCGGCCTGCCCGCCATCCTGGCCGATCTTGAGTCCTATGCAAAAGAAGATCCCCACTTCTGGGCGCCCGCCGAACTCTTGCGCCGCCTTGCGCGTGAGGGTTCCACCTTTGGCAGCCTGAATCAATCCAACTGAGAGAGCATCCATGAAACGAGAAGCAGTCATTGTCTCCACTGCACGCACGCCACTGACCAAGGCGCGGCGCGGCGAGTTCAACATCACCCAAGGCCCTACCCTCGCCTCGTATGCCATTCGCGCCGCTGTGGAGCGAGCCGGCGTGGATCCTTCCAGTATCGAGGACGTTGTTCTGGGTTGCGGTTACCCGGAAGGCGCGACCGGACGCAACGTCGCACGCCAGGCGGCAATTCGTGCAGGCCTGCCGCTGAGCGTGGCCGGCGCCACCGTTAACCGTTTTTGTGCTTCAGGCCTGCAGGCTGTCGCCGACGCCGCCGCGCGTGTGGTGATGGGCCAATCCGGCGTCGTTGTTGCTGGAGGTGTGGAAAGCTGTTCCTTGCTGCGCACACGCGACGACGGTGTGAGCGGGATCGATGATTGGCTCAAGGCCGAGATTCCTGAGCTCTACATGCCAATGATCGCAACCGCCGATATCGTGGCGCAACGCTATGGCATCACCCGTGAAGATCAGGACGCATTCGCGCTTCGCAGCCAGCAGTTGACCGCCGCCGCACAACAAACGGGACGCTACGACAACGAGATCATCCCCGTTCTGGCCACGATGGAGGTTACCGACAAGGCCACGGGCACCACCGCCCGCAAAGAGGTCACGGTCAGTGCGGACAACTGCAACAGGCCATCCACGACCGCTGAAGGCTTGGCCAGCCTGGCCCCCGTCATGGGTGCGGGCCAGTTTGTCACCGCGGGCAATGCCTCGCAGTTGGCCGACGGTGCCGCAGCGTGTGTCCTGATGGAAGCCCGCGATGCGGAGCGCGCGAACCTTGAGCCTCTCGGGGCCTTTGTAGGTATGGCGGTCGCCGGCTGCGCACCGGATGAAATGGGTATCGGCCCCGTTTATGCCGTACCCCGTTTGCTCGAGCGCCACAACCTAAAGGTCGATGACATCGACCTGTGGGAACTGAACGAGGCCTTTGCTTCGCAAGCGCTCTATTGCCAGCGCAAGCTTGGTATTCCGATGGAACGCCTGAACGTGAATGGAGGGTCAATCTCTCTGGGCCACCCCTTCGGCGTCACGGGAGCACGGCTCACCGGTCATATTCTGCTCGAAGGAAAGCGCCGCGGCGCCAAATGGGCAGTCGTCACGATGTGTGTCGGCGGCGGCATGGGTGCGGCCGGCTTGTTCAGAATCTATTGATACCGTGACACGGCCCAGCCCGGTTGGCGCATTGCGATCAATGTGCGCAAACCGGGTACTCATGGCGGGCCTTGCATCGGGAAATTGGCACAAAAAGACTTCTCCGGCCCTAAGGGCCGGAGAGGGTGCGCCCCGCCCCCCCATCATCGCCGCAATCACGCCCGTTCGTCGCAAAATCTGTACCACGAGATCAACGCACTCACATATAGCCTGCGCAATGCATACAAAGGCAAAGGCTTGACACGCGTGACGGGGAGCGGCAGCGCCTGTTCATCACCTGTGGCCAGATACTCTGCCATTGCGATACCCATGCTGGTCTGCAAACCAATGCCCCGGCCCTGGCAGCCAATATTGATCAGAAGACCCGGCGCTGGCGTATGCAAATGCGGCATGTAATCGCGCGTGACTGCCACGCGCCCACACCAGTGATACTGATACTGGACACCGGCCAATTGCGGGAAAAGCTTGGCGATCGCTGTCTTCAAGTGCGCCCAGTCAGCGGCGCTCCTGGGCTCACGGAACGGCCCGCGGCCGCCCATCAGGAATCTGCCCGTGTGATCCTTGCGAAAATAAAGCAGCAAATTTCGGGTATCTGATGCAACATGCCCCTCGGGAAATATCGATGCTGCAAGACTGTCGGGCAGCGGCTCGGTGGCAACCTGGAACGTATTGGCGTCGATGATCGACTCCTTCAGGCCCTTATAGAGGCCGTCGCTATAGGCATTGGCGCAGACCACCACGCGCGCCGCCTTGACGGAACCACCCTGACCGATACGCAGTGTCCAGTTTGATCGATCGAATGACAAACTTTCCACCGGTGAGTCGGTATAAATGCTCGCGCCCGCCGCGATGGCGGCACGGGCAAGCTCCCTCGTATAGCTGAGAGGCTGAACGCAGCCGCCGCGCCGATTGATCCAGCCCCCAAGATACGTATCACTGCCGATCAACGCAGCGGTTTGCGCGCGGTCCAGGCAAGATACCGATACGCCTAATCTCTCCCACTGCTCAGCTCTGCGCCGCACCGTCTCCAACGCCTTCGTGTTGTGGGCCGGCTGAATCCAGCCGCTGCGCGTATATGGAACCTGCATGCTGTGACGGTCGATCATGTCGAAAACCGTATCGGCTGTCCCGACTGAAAAATCCAGCAGCTTTTCGCTATGCTCGCGTCCATACAGCTGAACGATCTCGTCCGGATCAAGCTTCAACCCAGGAACGACCTGACCGCCGTTTCGGCCTGAAGCGCCAAACCCGATCTCTCTGGCTTCCAGAACAATTACTTTGATGCCGCGCTGGGCCAAATGCAGTGCCGTGCTCAACCCCGCGTAGCCTGCGCCAATGATTGCCACATCTGCGGACACCGCATCGTTCAATGATTCGGCTTGGGGCGGCGCAACTGCGGTGGCCGCCCAGAGAGAAGGAGTAAGCGGAAAACGTTCAGAGGGAAACAAGGTACCTTTCTCCTTCAGATCGGGTTCAGAACCCGATGCAGAAAATCCTGAGTTCTAGGGTTCGACGGGTGATTAAGAACTTCATTGGCGGGCCCTTGTTCGACGATGACACCACCGTCCACAAAAATGACCCGATCCGCGACTTCCTTGGCAAAACCCATCTCGTGCGTGACAACCACCATTGTCATGCCGGCCTTTGCCAGCGAAATCATCACATGCAGTACATCGCCCACCAGCTCCGGATCCAGGGCAGATGTCGGTTCATCGAACAAGATGGCTTTGGGCCGCATGGCCAGCGCCCGCGCTATTGCCACACGCTGCTGTTGTCCGCCTGACAATTGATGAGGATAAAAATCCGCTTTGTCGGCCAGACCCACTTTCTCCAGCAGCTCCCGCCCATGCTTGAGCGCTTCGGCGGCCGGCTCCTTCTTCACATAGATGGGGCCTTCGGTGATGTTCTCGAGGGCGGTTCGATGTGGAAACAGATTGAACCGCTGAAATACCATCGCCACTTCGGTTCTCAACGCGGTGATGGACTTCGACTTGTTGTCGACTTTCTGGCCGTCAACAGTAATGGACCCGCTTTGGTAGGATTCAAGGCCATTAATACAGCGCAGGATCGTCGATTTACCTGACCCTGACGGGCCGATAATGCAAACGACCTCGCCTTTTGCCACCTCGGCATTGATCCCCTTCAAAACCTCATGTGTGCCATAACTCTTGCGCATGTTCTCAATCTTTATCATGCCCGCGCACTCCTTTTCTCGAGATATTTGACAATCATGATCAGCGGGAGACACATGGCCAAGTACATGAGCGCAACCATGGTAAAAACCGTCGTATTATCGAACGTCGACAGCGCCACCAGCTTCCCCTGCATTGCAAGTTCGGCCACCGTTATGGTTGAAGCCTGCGAAGAGTCTTTCAGCATCATGATCATTGTGTTGCCGTACGGTGGCAGCACAATACGAAAGGCTTGCGGCAGGACGACACGCCGCATCGTCGTACCCCAACCCATGCCCATCGCCATCGCAGCTTCGATTTGCCCCCGATCAATAGCCTCTATACCGGCCCGGAAGTTTTCCGATTGATAGGCGGAATAGGCAATGCCGAGTCCAATAATGCCTGCCTGCACTGCGGTAAGCGAGATGCCGATATCCGGCATGACGAAGTAGATATAAAACAGCAGAACGATTATGGGAATGCCTCTGAGCAGATTGATTGCCCACTCACTGCCTTTAACCAATATATTGATATTAGAGGCCCGCAATAGCGCCCAAAACATTCCCAAAACTGTCGATAAAAGCAGGGATCCCAGGGTAACAATGATAGTCAGCTCCACGCCTTTCAACAGCGCAGGCATGTACTGAACAATCTTATCGAAAAGCTCGGTCATAAACGTTCCATCCGCAAATCGTGTATCAGATGCCACTTCGATTCCGAACTGGATTGAAACCGCATCCGATACATATAAAACTCGTCAACCGTTCGCTATTTGCGCTGCTGCGGATCAAGGCCCCACTTCACGAGAATCTTATCGACGGTGCCATCGGCCTTGAGTTTGTCGATTGCCTTGTTCATCTTCTCCAGCAGTTCAGTGTTTTCATGCCGCGTAATCAGACCCAGATCCCTCACAATCACGGACTTATAGCTTTTGACGATCCGCATTTCCGGGGCGCGTCCGTCATTTATGGCGGCAACCGCGATGGGGTAATCCATCAAACCCGCCTGAATGCGTTTATTATTCACATCCCGCATCAGATCCGTGGACGTTTCGTACAGCTTGATTTCAGAGAAAGCGCCGCTTTTCTCGGCAGGCGCGATATAGCTCGTGCCCACCTGTATGCCGATATTCATCCCCTTCATGTCGGCGAAGCTGTGATATGACTTCCCATCGGTTTTAGGAACCAGCAAGGCTTCTCCATAGGCCATGACCGGGTTGGTGAAACTGACAACCTTCTGCCGCTCGGGGGTTGTGAGCATGGCCGCCGCGATAATGTCGATGCGTTTGGAATTCAAAGAGCCGATCAGTGCACTGAACTGCATAGGCTCGATCTGTACTGAAAAGCCCACTTCCTTGCCAACCGCTTTAACCAGATCGACCATAATTCCTTCGATCGTGTTGGTTTTCGTATCGAGGAAAGTGAATGGCACGCCCGTGGGCGTGGAGCCCACTTTGATTACTGGTTCGCTTGCCGCGTGCACATTGGCCGCAAGGATGAGCGATGCCGCAAAACCGGCGATAACTGTTTTGAGTTTCATACTGTCTCCCTTTTAATTCAGCTGCAGGAGCTTCCTGCAGTACTGATTGTCAACTTCGCTAAAAACGAATCGAACGTTCGCTGCATAGGCGAAACGATTATTTTGATATTGCCCAGAGGACGACTGTGTCTTCGTTGCTCGGATTGCGCCAGCGCCGGGGCATCTCGCTGGAATAGCAAAAACTGTCTCCCGCCGCCAATAGAACTGTGCTTTTTTCAATCCACAGCTCCAGCACACCCTCCAGTACCGTGCCAACCATGGTGCCGCGAGCCGTGACAAACAACTCTTCGCCCGAGGATCCGCCTGGTTTGATGCGTGCGCGATACAGCTCAATGGCGCTCGCCTGCGGGGGAGAGATGATCTCTTTGATGATCTTTCGGTCGCTCATCTGCAGGCGTGTGTGATTTTTTTTGCGTGCGATCCATCCCCCCAGCTCATCCTCGCTTCGTTCGAAATTCTCGAGAAGCGAGTTGACGGATACATTCAGTTCGCGCGCCAAGGATCTCAGATTCTTCAGCGACACTGCACTGAGCCCGCGCTCGATCTGGCTCAGCAAGCCAACCGACATACCGCACGCGGCCGCGAGCTGACTCAGAGAAAGATTCTGCGCTTTGCGCAACTCCCTTAGCCGCTGGCCAAGCCAAAAATCGATGAAAGCGTTGGTGTGCAAGAGTTTCGCTTCCGTAGGTTGTCTGCCTGCCATTTCTTAGCCCGCCTGAAAACTTCATTTTTCTGAAATTTTCATATTTATGTAATTTTCAGATCGTATCGAAGTGACGCCGAGCATGCCTAGCTAGGGGATTCCCTAGGAACGGCTAGCACACGTTCATTGAACTCATCTGCATGTAGCGAGTGCCAATCGCTCGCCCGGAACCTGCTCGTCACGAATGGGAAAGGCGTGCTACGCTCGCCGCATTACACCCCTTCAGTCCCGCATGAACCTCACCCTCAAGCAACTGCGCGCTTTTTGCACGGTTTACGAGTTGCGCAGCTTCACCAAGGCTGCGCAGGCGCTGCATCTGACGCAATCGGCGGTCAGCAAGCTGTGCGCTGAACTCGAGAAAGAGTTCGGCCTGCCTTTGTTCGAACGCTCAACCCGGCACGTAGAGCCTTGCGACGGCGCGGATGTGCTGTATGCACACGCGCGGGAAATTCTCGGCTCGCTGCTTTCCGCCGAGCGCAGCCTGTCGAATCTGCGCAATCTGGAAAGCGGCTCGATCAATGTCGCGGCATCACCCATGATGATGCAAGGGCTCATTGGTGATGTGCTGGCCGATTTTCACGCCCGCTATCCGCGGGTCAAGCTGAACTTGCTTGAAACCACCACAGACCAGACCATCGCGGCGGTACTGAATGGGCAAGCCGATATGGGGCTGGTTTCGTCCAACATCAATAACGAAAAGCTGATGGTGCGCGAAGTATTCCGCGACCGCATGTTCGTAGCCTGCCCCGCCGACCACCCTCTGGCGGCAAAGCGGCGCGTGCAATGGCCCGACGTGGTGCACTATGCCCATATCGCGCTGCATCAAGGCTATAGCGTACGGCGGGCGGTGGATACACTGATGTCGGTGTATCCAATCAAACAGCCGTCCACCATTCAGACCAATATGCTCACCACTGCATTGTCCATGGTGCGCAGGGGTATGGGCATTACCGTGATCCCGGGCTATGTGTGTGAGTTCGCACAGCAGCTCGGCATTGCGACGCGTGTCATCTCGGGGGCGAATGGTTATCGCCACCCGATTTCGCTCGTATTGCGCTACCCTGCCATGCCATCCATGGCGGCGCGGGTTTTCCAGGACGAGCTGCTGGCCTATCTTTCCAGACGGAAGGCCGCGCATTCGGACGGCCCCACCCCCAGAACCTGAGCTACGGCGCCGAACCACCAGGCATTACTGAAGCAGCCACAGCGCCCGCCGTTGCAACCTGAGCCGCAAGCGCAATACAGGCTCGGCCACGCCCCTGCGGCAGGCCAGTCACGGCCCCGGTCGGAGCTCCCGTGACCCACGCAGCCCTGCCAGCCAACCCTGCCCTCGTCTGGCGTGACCGAATATTCATTCCATAAAAGACTTTATTGATGATAATTATTCGTTTGTTTGGAATAACTACACCGCCTAGAATTTTTCACTCATCCCCCAACAATAGCTGGAGACACAAATGCTCACACGCATGCTTGCCGGTTTCGCCGCGGCGCTGGCACTTATCCCCACGGCGGCCTCTTCCGCCGCGCCCGCCTACCCCTCCCATCCCATCAAGATCATCGTGCCTTTCTCCACCGGCAGCGCCAGCGACACTACCGCGCGCATCGTGGCGGAGAAACTTAGCGCCCGTCTTCAGACACCCGTCGTGGTTGACAACAAGGCAGGCGCGTCGGGCACCATTGGGTCGCGCGAAGTCGCAAGGGCCAAGAATGACGGCTATACCTTTATCCTGACCAGCAGCTCCACGCACTCGGCGACACCTGCCTTGTTCAAGAACCTGCCGTACGATCCCGTTACCGACTTCACACATGTCATCCGCATCGCCACGATCCCGATGATGCTGGTAGTGAATGGCAACAGCAAAATCAACTCCGTCGCCGACTTGGTCAAAACATCAAAAGCCGGTGGGCTGAACTATGGCTATGGCTCGGCCTCCGCACAGACTGCGGGCGCCACCTTCAACCTGGAAGCGGGGCTCACCGACAACCGCATCGCTTACAAGAGTCAGCCGCAGGCAATCACTGATCTGCTGGGCGGGCATATCGATTATCTGTTCGGCGACCTGTCGGTTGTCACCGCACTGATCAAGAATGGGCAACTGCGCGGTATTGCAGCATCATCCGATGCCCGCCTCAACGATTTTCCCAATGTTCCCACGCTGGATGAGCTGGGCTACAAACTCAACATCACCGTATGGGTGGGGCTGGCCGCGCCGGCCGGCACACCTGAGGACGTGGTAGCGCTCATCAACAAAGAGGTGGCGCAGATACTGGCCAGTCCCGATGTCGTCGAACGCTTCAAGGGCCTGGGCATGCAAGTAGCACCCAACTCCGTCGCCGAGCATGCGCAGTTCACGCAGCAGCAAAAAGACGTCTGGACGGCACGCGTCAAGGCGGCCGGGATCGAGGCCCAATAATGGCCCGCACGTCTGCTGCGCTGCCATTGGCCGGTATACGGGTGCTGGATCTGACCTCAGTCATCATGGGGCCGGCCTGCACCCAGATACTGGGGCAATACGGCGCCGATATCCTCAAGGTCGAGCCGCCCGCAGGCGATATCATGCGGCATGCGGGCGCGCGTCGCGACCCAGGCATGGGTGCCATGTTTCTGCATGTCAACCATCACAAACAGTCCGCCGTCATTGATCTTAAGCACCCCGATGGCGCCGCGCTGGTGCGCGAGCTGGCCGGGCAGTGCGATGTCTTCGTCCACAATATCCGAGAAGACGCCATACGCAGGTTGGGGCTGGATTACGAATCGGTTCGGGCGCGGCGGCCCGACATGATTTATGCCGCCCTCACCGGCTATGCCGAAGACGGCCCCTATGCGGGGCGGCCCGCATTCGACGACATCATCCAGGCACAGACAGGCGTGCCCGCGCTGTATGCGGAACACACCGGCGAAGCGCCAGCTTACCTGCCCGCGCTGATCGCCGACCGCTACACCGGCACGGCGGCCGCACATCGGATCGTGGCGCAGCTTTTTCACCGCCAGCGCACCGGCGAAGGCGGTTATCTCAATGTATCGATGTTCGAGACGCTGGCGGAATTTACGCTGTCTGACCATCTGGGCGGGCTCACCTTCGATGCCGAGCATGGCGCGCCATATTATTCCCGGCTCATGACGCGCTACCGGCGTCCATATCGAACCCTGGACGGCTACGTCGCTGTGCTGGTCTACAACGACAAGCATTGGCAGAGTTTTCTGACGCTGACGGGTGATACGGACAAACTGAGCGACACGCGTTTCACGACCGCAGCCGGCCGCGCAGGCCATTACGACCTGATCTACACCTACCTCGAAGGTGTCATCGCAAGCCGAACAACCGCTGATTGGATCGCCACGCTTGGCTCGGCAGACATCCCTTGCACGACCGTCAATACGGTGCCCGATCTGGTCGAGGACCCGCATTTGGAGGCCATCGGCTTTCTGCCCCATTACCGGCATTCGCAAACCGGCACGGTTTACCGGGCGATCAACAAGAATGTGGATCGCGCCCACAGCGAACCACCGATCAAGGGACAACACACCGTCCAGGCGCTGGCCGACTGGGGCGTGGAAGACGCCCGTATACAGGCATTGCTGAACGACAGCGTCATACACGACGGCCGCACCAAGCCGGCCTGAACAGGAGAACGACACATGGAAATGATCACAATCGATAAGCACGGCGTTGCAACGCTTACCATCAACAACGGCGGCCCGCTCAACATCATTAGCAGCCGGGTTGCCCGGGAGCTGACACAGGCGCTGCGCGCGCTCGCCGAAGACAGCCGCGTCCGAGTGCTGGTCATACGCGGCACTGGGGTAAAAACCTTTGTGGGCGGCGCCGACATCAAGGAAATGCAGGCGCTGGATCCCGCATCCGCGCGCACCTTCATTACCGCGCTCTATGAACTGTGCGAAGCCGTGCGCCTGTTCCCCCGTGCCACCATCGCCCACATCCAAGGCTGGTGCATCGGCGTCGGTCTGGAACTCGCCGCGTGCTGCGATATGCGTTATGCCACCCACGACGCGCAATTCACGATGCCAGAAGTGAAGATCGGCATCCCCTCTGTAATACAGGGCGCCTTGCTGGCACGGTTGATCGGTGAAGGCCGCGCACGCTGGCTGATGCTCTCGGGCCGCGCCATCGACGCGTCCACCGCGATGGCATGGGGGCTGCTCAACGAAATCGGCGACACCGACGAGATGGCTGCCATCGTGGCGGACTTTGCCGCCGAGCTGGCATCGCATGGCGAAACCGGCATGCGCAAGCAGAAAGAACTGCTAATCGACTGGGAAGCCCCGTACCTGCAGAAAGCCACCCGCGACAGCATCGGGCATTTCGGCCAGGCATTCGAAAGCGACGAGCCCGGCAACTATATGCGGGAATTCTTCGAAGCCCGTAAGAAGGGCTGATTGGGCTGAATACCGTCACGCATGTTGCAACCCCGCATGCATGACGACACATCGCCTCACAACAACCATTCAATCGGTAAATGCGATAGCACCGCAACTAGCATCCGTCGCCAGATGCTGGCCCCGGGCTCACTATCGTGGCGTACGACTTGGCCATCCTTGTGTTCCAACCAATACAGGCCGCCATCCTCCGATAACCACACTTCATAGGCAGTTTTGGGCACCTTGTCCAGGAATATTTCGCTGATAGTCTTGGCAAGGTTGGGGCTGTCGACGATGAATCCAAGTTCAGTGTTCAGCCTGGCCGAGCGAAGATCGAAATTGAACGATCCAATGAATACTTTGGCATCATCAATGGATGGAACCGCGTGGGCGTTGCCTTTCGCACAACACCCGACTCGGCCGACAAGGCGTTTGGCCTGGACAAAGCCAATCTCACCTGATCGGCACCTGCCGCAGTATCCCCAACGATGGCAGCCGCTATCTGTGAGCCAGAAGCAGTTGCCATCGCGGATCCGCGCTTTTGTCGAATACATCACCAAACGCAATCGCGCACTGGGCCTGCGATGCCGCTGCCTTGCTGCGCCCGCCTTGCTTAGAACCTGAACGTCGCGCTCAGGTTGACTGTGCGTGGATCTCCCGCCTTGATGTAATCGGCATATTGATACATCCAGTACTTCTTGTTGGCAAGGTTGTTCACCGCCAGACGGAAGGTGGTGTCATAGCCGTTGATCTGCGTTTCGTAGTTAGCGCCCACATTGAATATCGTGTAGCCATCGACATCGATATCATTGGCAGGACGCAGAGGCGTCGCCCCCGTGTACTTGGCATCCGCAAAAAGCTGCAAGCCAGGCAGTTGCGGCACATCGTAGCCCACCTGCAACGCGGCAACGAAGCGCGGCGAGCCGGCCACGCGTTGGCCAATATTGGCCAAGCCCTTTCGGTATTCGGAACCCAGCAGCATCACGTTGCCGCCCACGATCCAGTTGCTGCCCAGCTCTACCGAAGCACCTGCTTCCACACCTTGATATATAGCCTCGCCATCCCGCACCAGGGCATTGCCGGCATTGGTGAACTCTGCCGCCTTCTCTATGCGGAACAGCGCTGCCGTGGCGGCCCAGCCATCCTGCTCGGTCTTGAGGCCCAACTCGTATTGCCGGCTCTTGAGCGGATCGAGCAAGGCGTTGGCATTGGCATAATAGTTAGGCACTGCCTTGCCCGGCTCGAGTGACTCGATGTAGCTGCCGTAGAACATGGTGCGCGGAGACAGGTTGTACATCAGCGCAACCGTTGGCGTCACGACGCCGTTTTTCTTGTAGCTGCTGTCCATCTGGCCCGTGGCCTGGAAGCCCTTTTGGCGATAATTGGTATAGCGCAGCCCCGCCAGCAGCGACCAGTGATCCGAGAACTTTATCGTATCGCTAAGGTAAGCGGCCTGCTGTTCGATTTCAACAGCGCGGTACATGCCCAGGCCGCGATCCATCGTGCCCTGGCTGAAGTAGCTGTTGTGGTTCTGTTGCCAGAGGGTGCCAGTACCTACCTGTTTGTAGACCCATGCCCCGGCATAATCATTGTGCTGCGTTTGCCCCGACAGGCCCGCCACGATATCGTGCCGGATAGCACCGGTATTGAAGCGCCCTTCGATCTGGGCCTGCCAGGCGTTGAACTGGTAGTACTCGCCGTAGTCGGAACGGAAATCATCGTAGTTGCCTGCCGCGTCTTTCAGCGCAATGACTTGCTCATTGCGGCGTGTGCGGGTGGTGGCATGGCTGAAGTAGGTGCTGGCCTTCCAGTCTGGGGCCAGCGCATATTTCAGGCCGGTGGAGAAGTAGCGCAGTTCATTGTCGGCATAAGTGCCCTGGCCCACCAGCCTGCGGCTGTCGTTTCTGATCGGGTCTGGCAGTTGGCTGCCCGTCAGCCCGCTTGTTTTAATAGTGGTATCCATGGAATTTGCCTTGCGCTTTTGGTAAAGCGTTTGCATATCCCAGGTAAGACGTTCAGACAGCCGTGCATCCAACGCCAGCGATACGGCATCACGGTACAGGCCGCCCTTGTTATAGGTCTCGCCTTCTTCATGCGTGGCATTCAGCCGGTAGCCAAACCCGCCTTCATTGCCCGCACGGCCGCCGATATCCACGCTTTCCCGCCAGACGTTGTTGGACTTGTACCCCAGAGTTACATCGCGCACCGGCTCATTGGTGGGCTTGCGCGTAATGTAGTTGACCAGCCCGCCCGGTGCGGCATAACCATACAGAAAGCCGGTAGCGCCTTTCAATAGTTGTACGCTTTCCAGTTGCTCGTACGGCATGGTGGTGCCAAAGCTGATGAAGGGCTTGCCATCGATGCGATAGCCGTTTTGCCAATCGATCACCAGCCCGCGAACCGAAAGGTAGTTGGCCCAGGCACCGCTTTGACTGCTGTTGTCAGACGCAGAGGCGTCCAGCCCAAACACGTCGCCCAGCTTGCCAACCTGGCGGCGCGACATGTCTTCGCTGGTGACGATGGTGGTGGAAAACGGCGTTTCAAGCTGCTTGCGGCTGCCTAACGCGCCGCCATCGACAGGCGCTTCGAGGTGCTGCAGCGTGGTATCGATGGCGCTGCCTTTCACCGTGACGTTCGATAGCTTGGCAACGGGGCCACCTGCGGCGCCCGTTTGCGCCACCACAGGCGCTGCGGCAACACTCGCGCTGAACAATACCACCACACCCGCGCGTCGATTGCGCTGCCCTCTGCTGGCCTTCCTTGCCATGACCTTCTCCCTATTTACGTTAGGCATTAAAGGCGGCAAGTTTATCACTTTTGATGCAATTGCGAATTATTCTTATTAATATTAATTATCAACCAAGAGACTAATGGTTTCGCAATACTGCGTTGCCGCCCTGGTCGAGCGGCCCCGCGTCAGCACGGATGGCTTCATTGAGTGTGGTGGTGCACAGCCCCGCTTTCGCGGGACGCGTATCAGGATGACGTATCGTCCACCGAGGCCTGCGGCGCATGTTTTTTGACCGACTCGATGCCGCCCTCACGCGTGGCTTCGGAGTCGTAGTGCTCGCTGGTGCCGATGACTTGGCCGTTGGTGGCCATGAGATTGAACATGAACTTGCCGGATTGTGATTGCTTGCGCTGATAGCGCGCATCATTGCCGGCGTTGGTTTTGACGGACTCGATGCCGCTGGTACAGGACGCCTTAGCTTTGTAGCCTTCGCTGGCAAGAATTGTTTGCCCGTTGCTGGCTTTCAACCTGAATCGGTATTCGCCACCTTTGTCTTTATAAATCTCGAACTTACCGGCCATGAGCACGCTCCCTTTAAAAAGCAATGAACAGATGCCTCAGTATTGAGAAGGCGATGAAAGATTAGCAGATTTACTGAAGGATGGTGTTTTTTGGACCGTAACATTGCCTGGTTAGCATTGCTTTGTTGGCGATTGGGGTTGCGGCAGCAAGCGCATTACGCTTTCTGCACAAACTGGCCATCCAGATAAAACCAGCGCCCGTTTTCACGCACGAAACGGCTGATTTCGTGCAGGCGAACGGCGTGCCCGTTGTGGCGCGACCGCGCCACAAACTCGACGGTGGCGTGGTCAGCGTCCTGCGCGCGAGCGTTGCGCACTGTCAGGCCCAGCCACTTTACGCCGGGCGCATTACCGTCCAAGGTTTGCGGGCGCGTGCTCACATGCCAGGTATCCAGCAGATATTGCAGCTCATCCAGCACGAAGGCTGTATAGCGGGAGCGCATCAGGGTTTGCGCATCCGGCGCCATCAAATGCCGCGGGCCGTGGTGCCAGCGGCCGCAGCAGGCTTCGTAGCTGGCGGTGTCGCCGCAAGGGCACGAGGCGAGGGTTTTTTTAAGTTTGCCTTGCTTCATTGGAGCCTGGTTACAACAGGTTATCGGGATGCGCGAAGCAGCCGCTACGGCAACCTCAGGATCGGGGAACGAAGTAGTGGCGCGGCCCCGCCACCCCATTAACGCTCGCCGGCGATGCGCCCTGCCATGACTTCTGGGTTCATCAACTTGGGGGTGCCGCCTTCCAAAAAGGTGGCGATGTTTCGGGCGTTTTCGCGAAAGAAGTGTTCGAAGGAGCTGGCAACGACGTAGCCCAGGTGTGGAGATAGGACGACGTTGGGCAGTGTGCGCAGCGGATGGTCGACAGGCAGCGGTTCGATGTCGTAGACATCCAGGCCGGCAACAATGCGCCCCGCACCGAGCGCCTGCAGCAGTGCGGCTTCGTCGACCAGCGGGCCGCGGGCTGTGTTGACGATGATAGCGCCCTGCTTCATCAGGCCCAGCTCATGTGCGCCGATGATACCTTCGGTACGCGGAGATAAGGTAAGGTGCACGGAGACCACATCAGACGTAGAGAAGAGCTCGTCTTTTTCGACACGGCGCACGCCCAGGTCTGCCGCGCGGTCAGGGGTAAGGTTCTGGCTCCAGGCCACTATGTCCATGCCCAGCGCCTGCCCCACGCGTGCAACACGACTGCCCAGCTTACCCAAGCCAACAATACCCAACTGTTTGCCTTCTAGCTCGATACCCATGGGTACGCCGTTCTGCCAGCCTCCTGTGCGCATGGCGCGCTCTCCCTGGGGCAGGCCGCGCGCGCACGCGAGTATGAGTGCCACCGCCATTTCCGCGGCGGCATGGGAGGGAGAGCCGCCCGTCACCGCCACCGGAATACCCAGCCGCGTGCATGCCGCGATGTCTAGTGTCGTGGTACGCGCGCCCGTCATGGAGATGAGCTTGAGCCTGGGCAAACGCACCAGCACTCGCTCTGGAAACGCCGTACGCTCGCGGATGAGGGAGATGATCTCGAACGGCTCGAGTTGGCGGACGAGATCGTCTTCGTCTTGCCACGCCTGCGTAAAAACCTGGATCCGTGCATGGCGCGCCACGGTGCCCCAGTCGGCCATCGTCAGCGCGACATTTTGGTAATCGTCGATTATGGCTACGGATGGCTGAGTCATCGTAATGTCTTCCTCGTATATGGCATGAACGGAGATTGTAATGCTGGCCCCGCCGGAAGGCTTACTGCACGTTGGCGCCGGATTTTTCCACAGCCACCTTTCATTTCCGGATCTCATCATGAATGTGCGTGGTCAACACCGGCGGTGTGGTTCCCTCGATCTCGTACCCGTAACCATTGAGCTGCTTCTTGATCTCCGGATCTCGTGTCGCGCGGTTGAAAGCGTCGCTCAGCCTCTGGATGACGGCGTTGGGCGTTGGGCGTTGGGCGTTGGGCGTTGCGCCCGGCGCGCCAAACTATGCGGTCGGCAATTTTTTCCTGTTCAGCATCCTTGCCTGCTTTATGTTGTGTGCGTAGGTGCTTTATTGGCGGTCACCCCGGGGGGCCGGCCGGCATTTCACGTTTCATAGTAAGGCAGGCCTTTTTCATCCAATTTAATGATTCTGGGTGATCCCACCGCTAGAGGAGCGTCAGTTCTACCTTGCAGTACATCCATGCTCAGGCCGTCGACCATGGCGTATACATCGAACACGCCGTCACGCGGCTGCAGGACGGCCAGGTCGGTATACACCCAGTCCACCACGCCCAGCCCCGTCACGGGATACGTGCACTGCGCCAGCAACTTAGGCTGCCCCTCGCGCGTCGTATGTTCCATCATCACGATCAGATGCTTGGCGCCGACGACGAGGTCCATGGCGCCCCCCACGGCAGGAATGGCGTTATCGGCATCTGTCATCCAATTGGCCAGATCGCCGTTGGCGGCGACTTGGAAACCTCCAAGAATAGAGTAGTCGAGATGCCCACCGCGCATCATGGCGAATGAATTGGTGTGCTCGGTAATGGACGCACCCTTCAACAGCGAAACCGGTACCCGGCTGGCGTTGATGAGGTCGGGATCCGCGCTATCGCCACTTGCTGCGCTGCCCATCCCGAGGATGCCGTTTTCGCTATGCAGTACAAATTCGCGGTCTGACGGCAGATAGTCGCCCACCTTGGTCGGCATACCTATGCCAAGGTTGATGTATGCACCATCGGGCAGGCTATCGGCAACCAGTTTGGCGATCTGGTCGCGGTTCAGCGCTTGGTAGCTTGTATCGTGATCGGACACGTCCGCACCCGTGCTGCCGGCCGTGACCAAAGCGGCTGCCGCGCGGCCGTTGCCGCCCGATCCGTCAAATGCAGTGTGCTGATTATGCATGGTGTACTCCTGCAAGAACGACAGCCTGAACGAAGATCCCCTGCGTCATGACCTGCTCGGGATGGAGCGCGCCGAGTTCGACGATCTCGTCAACTTGGACAATGGTATGACGCGCCGCCGTACACATAACGGGATTGAAGTTGCGCGCGGCCCAACGATAAGTAAGATTGCCCCAACGATCGCCTAGATGCCCGCGTATCAAGGCAAAGTCGCCATGCAGCGGTTGCTCGAGCACGTAGCCCACGCCGTTCACCACCCGCTGCTCCTTGCCCTCGGCCAGGCGGGTGCCGTACCCTGTCGGCGTGAAAAAGGGCCCCAGGCCGGCGCCCGCGGCACGCAGCCGTTCCGCCAAGGTACCTTGCGGTACGCACTCCAGTTCGAGCTCCCCTGCCCTGTACGCCGCCGCAAATGCCTCCGAATTAGGTGGGCGCGGGTGCGAACAAATAAGCTTGCTGACCTGGCGGTTCTTGATCAACCCAGCAATACCGACATCGAAGGTGCCTGCGTTATTTGCGATGATGGTCAGGTCGCGCGTGCCCAACTGGCGCAGCGTGTCGAGCAGTTCGAACGGAACGCCCGCGTCGCCAAACCCGCCGACAAGCACGGATGCTCCGTCAGGTATGGATTGCAAGGCTTCAGCCTGCGAGGAGAGGATTTTATTGATCATATTCAATCAATCTTCAGGTTCGCGGCCTTCACAAGCTCCGTCCAGTCTTGCTGCTGCCTCTCGACAAAGGCTTGGAACTGTACGGGCGTAATGCCACCTGCTTTACCACCCATGCCCGCAAAACGAGTTTTGACGTCCGCGCTCTCAAGCGCCTTGTGGGCTGCTTGGTAAAGGCGATCGATGACGTCGTCCGGTGTACCCGCTGGCGCAAACAGACCAAACCATGCCGTGACAACCATGTTGTCTACGCCCGCCTCTTTCATGGTTGGGACGTTAGGCAACTCATCAACACGATGATCGCTGGTAACGGCAAGCGCCTTGAACTTGCCTGCCTTGATAGAGGGCAGAGAACTAGGCAAGTTGTCGATCATGAAGGTGTACTGATTGCCGAGCAGGCCTGTTACAGCGGGACCTGCACCCTTATAGGGAACATGCTCAGCCGTCAGGCCAGTGCGCTGCATGAACATTTCCGCGGACATATGCGGAGACTGGCCTTTTCCAGAGGAGCCAAACGTGCGGTGAGCGGCATCGCTCTTCACATACTGGACGAGTTCCTTGACGGAGTTGACGGGAGTTTCTTTGTTGACGACCAACACGTTGGGCACCGAAATGACAAGCGTGATCGCCTTGAAGTCTTCTTTCTTGTACGGCAGCGACTTATACAAGCTGTAGTTGATCGCGTTGGGGCCGATGTTACCCATGATTAGCGTATAACCATCGGCCTTTGCGCGCACCAGCGCCTGCGAACCAATAATGCCGGCCGCACCGGCCTTGTTCTCGACCACAACGTTCTGGCCAAGGTCTTCGGCCATCTTCTCGCCCACGATACGTGCGGCGATATCCGTCGTGCCGCCGGGTGCGGCGGGCACGATTAGGGTAATCGGTTTATCGGGCCAGGCTGCCATGGCGGGGCCGCCCGCAAGCAGCACAAGCGAGCACAGCAATGTGGCTTTCAATTTCATGTGTCTTCTCCATTTGATGTTTTTTGGTTTCACTATCTGCGCATGCCGAACCAGTGCAAGACTGATCCAGCGGCCGGCGTCAGCGGCCGCGGAACGCAGGGGGGCGCTTCTCCGCGAATGCCCGCATGCCTTCCTGATAGTCGTCGGTGTAGCCCATCGTTTTCTGCAGATCACGCTCCAGGTCAATCTGCGCTTCCAGCGAGTTTTCATAGGTGGCGTAAAGCGCTTGCTTAGTGCCCGCATAAGCCCGCGTGGGGCCCTGCGCCAGGCGTTCGTGGGTCGCGGCCAAGGTCTGTTCCAGTTCGCCATCTTCGATACAACGCCAGATCAAACCCCACTTTTCAGCTTGCTCGGCCGAGACCGGCTCGGCAAACAGCGCCGCGCCCATGGCGCGCGGCATGCCAACCAGCCGAGGCCAGAAATAGGTGCCGCCCGCGTCCGGCAACAGACCGATACGCGCAAACGCCTGGACGAAGCGCGCCGATTTCACCGCATAGACCACGTCGCACGCCAATGCAACGCTGGCGCCCGCGCCTGCCGCCACGCCATTGACCACGCATATCACGGGCGCCGGCAGCGCCCTCAGGCGCAGCACAAGCGGCTTGTAGTTCTGCTCAATGCCCAACGAGAGGTCGCGCTTTTCGGTGCCCGACAGAGGCTTGCGCTCGGAGAGATCCTGCCCCGCGCAGAACCCGCGGCCCGTGCCTGTAATGATCAGCCCGCGCAAGTCGTCGCGGCCTTCCAGAAAACCCAACGCGGCACGGATGTCTTCATGCATGATCTGCGTGAAGCTGTTCAGCGTATCCGGGCGGTTCAGCGTGATGCGCCCCACGCCTCCTTCATAACTGAACGTAATATGTCGATACGCATGCGCCATTGCGCGGCTCCTTCAGGAATAAGAATTTTCAGCTTGGACTCAACAAGCATTTTGTCTTATTTCGGAAGGCTGTTGCTTAGGAACATCCAAACCCCGGCCTAAGCAAAACTGAAGCCTCGACGATGCGGTTGCGCAGTCACGCAACCCGGTTCGCGGCCAGTATGCAGCGGTATCATGCCGTACCAGCCTCCCGCGCAGCGGCCAGTACGTGGTTGATGAAGTCTTCGACAAAGTGCGGCAAGTCGCGCCCCCGCTGGCGGCAAAGCAGGCGGTCACGCTGCGCCCAGGCATCCTGCAGCCGGACAATATGCAAACCTTGCGGACGGCTATAGCGCACGGCGCAGGCACGCGGTACCACGGCAATGCCCACGCCCGCCTCCACCATGCGACACACCGCCTCAAAGCTGCCAACGTAAACACGCTGATACAGGCGTTTGCCCATGCGCGTGGCAATATCTTCCAGAAAGCTCTGGATAGCGCTGCTGCGATGAATGCCGACAAACTGATACGCGTCAACGACATCGATGAATCGCGCAGACGCCAGTTTTGCCAGCGGATGACCGAGCGACGTAACGATGGTGAGTTCGTCGCGGAACAGCGGCATCACATCAAGCCCTTCGACGTCGACGTTGCCGGCCACGATACCGAGGTCGGCAGTGGAAGCACGGACGGCAAGGACGATATCACCTGAGGATTTTTCCTCGAGTTCGATATCGACATCGGGATTCTCTGCAAGAAACGTGGACATCGCATCGGCCAGGAAGGAGTTCGTGGCCGTGGTGTTGGCCAACAACCGCAGCCTGCCCTTGATGCCCCTGGAATACGGCTGCAGGTCTGCGTTCAGGCATTCGAGTTGATGAAACACAGCATGGGCATGCTTGAGCAAGACCTCGCCAGCGGGCGTAAGCGTCACGCCTGATGCATGGCGCTCAAGCAAGCGCGTGTTGAACGCCTCTTCCATATTTCTGATGCGCGCGCTCGCCGCCGGCAGCGACAAAAAGGTGCGCTCTGCCGCACGCGTCAGATTCAGCGCGTCGCCCACATTGATGAATAGCCGCAGGTCAGTCAGGTCGTGTCTCATCGTTTATCCGCGGCGCACCGCCGCCACTATGTTGCCGTCATCAGGCGATAACGCAAGCGGCCGACACGGCACGGCGCATAGGCCTTATTTAAATGCCTCGCGCAGCTTGCTTTCGGCGGCCTGCATCTGCTTGCCCGCCTCGGTCATGGCCTTGTCTATTTCTTTGCCTGCTTTTTCAGCCGGCCCTTCCTCTTTCTGGCACCCAGTCGTGGCGAGCACGGCCGCCCCCAGAACCAGGACGGCGAAAACCCTGCTTATACAGGCGATCATTCATTGCTCCATCGGCGATACAGGGCTACAGCATAGCGGCAAAACGGATGGCTTCGCCACTGCCCACCGCTTGTGGGCTTCCGTGGGCATGGGCAGGTTTGTGTAAAGGACGGCAGCAGGTGCCGCTTAATCCCCTGGCTTAGTGCCCGATGCAGAAGGCTGCTCGACATTTACGTTAGAGGGAACGTCACTTGTCGCAAGGAGTACATTTGCGCCGACGGGCATTGCAGTCAGTTGCCCCGACAACGGCAGGTTGATGGCCACGCCACTGAATGCATAGTCAGTAGCGGATGCGGTCGCGCCTAGACCGGGATTCATGCCGGTGGGATAAGCGTCGGTACCTGAAACGACGTTCTGCGCCATCCTGACACCTGTGCCCAACCCAAGCGGAATATCCGCAAGCACCGACACGTCTGTCATGGCGCCGTCAATGCCGGGGGATGCAGCACCTGCGGCGCGTGGGCTCGTTGCCGGCGCCGAGATTAGGGACGGCGACGAGGGTACGACCGGCGAGGCCACCGGTGGTGTCACAGGCGGCTGCATCGAGGGCGTGATAATGCCGCTTAATATCTGCCCGCCAGGCAGAAAATAGTTGCCGGCAAGCCCGCCGTTGGCGCCATCCGTCAGTGTATAGTGGGCCGTTACGCGACGCACGCCAGCAATCGGGCTATCGAACACGCCCGACGCACTCACCCCAAGTGTTTCGCTGCCAAGCAAGCCACTCAGCACACCCGGGACAACCAACGCGAACGTCGAGCCATCCGCTATTTTGGGCAGCGCGTAGCTGCCCGAGATGCTCAGCGGCCTGGGCTGAATCTGGACCATGGCCGGATCCGCCACATTCACAGCTATGTCATAACCAGTATGGCGCGAATAATTTCCGTCGAATGACGCGTTATACAGGCCGACATCCTTGCTGGCGAGCCGAATGGTATCGCCCAGTAGCAGGCTCGCATCGGGTGCAAAAGGCACGCCATCGCGTGTCCACACAATGCCAGGCACAATCGTCGCCATGGTGGCCGTACCGTCGTATACCTTAACGACGGGCACTGACCGTGGCGCGCCGCTCAGCGCTATCGGTGTCAGAAAGCTGCGCAACAAAGGCGTGGCACTGCCTTCGTACATGCGCCAAGTCGTGTGGTCGCCCCCGGCGCTGGACATGCTCCATCCGGCGTATGTCGCGAGCGTTCGCATATCGGCGGTGGATTTGCCGACCACGCCGGCGCCACCCCCGGACGTCTCCACACCGCTGGATTGCATGTCCCAGAAGCTGCTGGAGACTGAGCCGCCAACGATTTGCCCCACCAGCCCACCGGGCTGGTTACCCTGCAACGTGCCGCCGGCGGCGTAAGTGCGGGCCAGCGTGGTGTAGAAGCTGAGCCCCACCAAGCCGCCGGTGCCATACGCGACGCTGCTCGGCGCCGCAGTCACCGCGCCGGTTGCGTAGGCGTCAGTGATAGATGTGTAGTATATGCGGCCCACCAGACCACCCACATAATTGCCAGACCCTGTCACCGCCCCTGTGGCAAACGACTGCGAAATAGCATGGTTGAAGTTCAGCCCCACCAAGCCGCCGAGGTCACGGGCGCCACGCACCGTCGCCTCTGAATAGGTACGAACAACAGTGCCCACGGTTGAGCGCGCGCCTGTCCCTAACCATCCAACCAGGCCGCCAACATAATTGCCGCCGCTTACCGAGCCCGTAGAATAGGCGTCGCGTACCGAGCCATCAAGCACCCAACCCGCCAGGACGCCAGTGGCTACCATTTGCCCCGCGGGGTTCAACGTGATCGATGCGTTAACCAGCCCGACATTACCCAGCGTGGTACTGGCACTGTTCACGTAACCGAACAACCCCACATTGGTACCGGCCCGATTGATTGTCAGATTGCTGATGACATGGCCCAGGCCGTCGAAGCTGCCGATAAACGCCGCCGCCTGGCTGCCGACAGGCATAAAGCCCTGTCCGCCATTCCATGCCGTAGTGGCCGTCGCATCAATGTCGGCGCCCAATACATAGCGCGTCGACAGGCCTCCTTGCATCCCCTGCAGATCGGTGCTCGTCGCGCTGCCCTGGGAGCCCAAAGCCGTGATTACCTTCCAGCCCTGCAAAGCACCATCGCTGCCAACTTTGGTGTAGAAAT
The DNA here is from genome assembly GCF_009857885.1 of Pusillimonas sp. TS35. Classification (GTDB taxonomy): domain Bacteria; phylum Pseudomonadota; class Gammaproteobacteria; order Burkholderiales; family Burkholderiaceae_B; genus Allopusillimonas; species Allopusillimonas lactea. The sequence goes on from NZ_WWER01000007.1 coordinate 112,086, forward strand.
TCTGGCCCGCCTGCAGGTTTACCTTTGCGCCGTTCGCAAGATAGTAGGACGCGGGGTTGCCGACTGCGGGCGCCCCCAATCCATACCACAGACTCAGCTTCCCATAGGCGTGCTGGGCGGTGATGTCCGCGCTGATGCGGATGTCTCGCTGGGCGCTCAGCGTCAGTGTCGTGCCGCTGTTCCAGGTGATCGGGTCTTTGATGAAGACATCCCCCCCGGTGCCACTGGATCCTGAAATACTTGAAATCTCGACCGAGCTATCGGCCAGCAGGTTACTCAAAGACGCGCCCGTCATGTCGCCGCCACTGGCAGCAACGATGAAATCGGTGGGGTCGATCAACCACTGGCCAATCGTGCCGCGCGGCGCCCGCGTTGTGGCGCGCAAATCATCGGTAATTCGCACAGCGGCGGCGCTGGTCTCAATAAAGCCGCCATCGCCTCCGTTGGGAGCACTGGCATCCAGCGTGCCAGCCACCGAAATGCGGTCGCGCTCCAAGCCCCCGATCAGGAGGATCCGGCCTTTTTCGCCGGTGGCCAGGGTACGCGCCTCGGTGACGCCGGTATGATTGATAACAGTGCTCGTCAGATCGCCCACTGCCTTGGCGGTCAGGTACACCAGCCCGCCATCGGCCCGGATTGCGCCGCCCTGCTCCACGAGCGCATCGATGGCGCCTTGCTGCACACTGAGTTTGACGACCCCTCCAAGATCCAGCAACACCCGACTACCTGCTCCCATGAGCACGTTGCCCGAAGGCGCCTTCACACTCCCTTGGTTGATGATCCTGGCGGCGATGAGTGCCACCGTGCCGCCGTCGGAGGCGGAAAGCTCCCCCTGATTGACAATGCTGCCGCCTCCCGCACCCTGGAACTGATACCTACCGGCAAGAAAATCTTCCTTGTTGATGAGCAGCGTCGATGCCACGAGCCCGCCCACATTGACTTGCGCGCTGGGCGTGAACAGCACCCCATTCGGGTTCACCAGAAACACTTGGCCATTGGAAGTCAGGCTGCCCTGTATCACCGATATGTCCGCACCCAGCACCCGATTCAGGACTGCCGCGCTGCTGGACGGTTGAACAAAGTTCACGATGTTGCCCTGGGCGATGTTGAACGACTGCCAATCTGCAACCAACTTGCCGCTGGTTTGCGTGACGGTCATGGTGGCGCCTGACTGGTTGATCACGCCCTGCCCCGCCACAATACCACCGCCCTGCGGCAGGCCGCTGGCCGTTGCCAGACCCACCCACGCTCCAAAGGTGGCCCCCACCAACGCTGTATGCGCAAAGACCTTGGGCTGTAGACGATGCCGCGCCACTGCACGCATGCGCCCGTTCGCCGTTTCTCCCTGCCACGCGGCGGTTTGCGGGGCGCACATCGCGCCATTGCAGATCAACTGATAAATAGGTTTTGTATGCATCAAACAATCAATCCTGGTTTGAGTGGCGCCACTGCGCACACGGATCAGGCCGGGAAATTCAAAACTTGCGGGCTGCAGCCAGCCAAAGGCGCGGTTTGGGATCGGAATGGGTGTCCGAGCCAGGCGCCCCTCCATTAGTACGCCAAGCCACTGCGGCATTCAGGCTCCAGAGGCCGCTGTCCACGCGCACACCAGCACCCACGCCGGCGCGCGTCTGATCGGCCGCAGGCATGGCAACCTGGCTCGGCCTGGCATCCGCCTTGACACGGCCATGGTCATAAAACACATACGGCTCTACACTCCCTTGCCGATAACGCAGCTCGAGCTGGACCAACCAGCCTTCGTCGCCACCTGCTTCACCCAGCGGATAGGCGCGCACACCCAACGGGCCGCCCAGGAACATCTTCTCGGAGCTATCCAGATTGTTATTGGCAAGCTGGCCGCTGAAACGCCCAAACAACGTAAAGCCACCTGGCAGCGCCTGCAGACGCATCAAGTCCAGGCTCAGCTTGTTGAAGCCCCCCTCGCGCACCGGGTCGTCTTTGTAAAGGTCTCCATATGCCCACGTCAGCGCGCCGTAGGTGACCCCGCCGCCGCCCAAGGTGTCGCGCCGATCGAAAGACAACACCAAGGGCAGCGTGACGGAGTGATATTTTTCGCTGAGGGCTCCGTCAAAAAAACTGTTGTAAAAGCGCTTGTACTGTAAGTCGCCGCGCACCGAAAGGTTTGCCATCCGTGAACGCACAATCGCATAGCCCAGCCCCGCACTGCCAATGCGTGCCAGGCCTGCGTTGCCTTCGAAGCCATGAGCCAGTTGGTAGTGCGTCTGCGTATGCGAGACGTAGCCCCGCATGCCTTCGCTGCCCAGCGGGACGCTGTACGCGAGGCTGCCCATCCATAGATTTTCCTGCGTATAAACGGCCGCGATGTCGATGCGATCACCTAGCATAAAGGGGCTGTTCACACTCAGCCCTGCACGGCCGCGCACCTGGCCCGAATAATAATTACCGTAGTTGTCCAGGCCTACATCGCCCATATAGCGGGCCGCACGCTCGATGTCCACATCGAGGTCCCCCGTGCCCGCGGCGGCGCCCGGCCGGATAATCGGTTGAGTGCGCACGCCAGGAAGATCGGATAGCAGTAGCAGCGAACGCTCCAGCGAAGTCAGCGCAATGACCTCACCGGGCTTGAGCGCGCCTAGATATGGTTGCGCCTGGACCGCAAGCCCCGCTTCGCCGCGTGCAGCCACCTCGCCGTAGCGCCCTTCGATAATAGCGATGCGAAGCTGACCACCCTCCAGTTTTTGTTGGGGCAGATAAGCGTACGCGAAGGGATAGCCCCGCTTTCGATAGAAACCCGTGATCTGCCCGGCTAGGCCTTGCAGCTCCGAGAAATCCATAGTGCGGCCGCGCAGATGGCCTAGTACCGCCGAGAGCACCTCGCCGGTGAACAATGTATTGCCGCTAAAGGACACCGATGCCAGCTGTACGACTGCACCACCTGACTCCGCAGGCGCGGCTACAGGTGCTTGGATATCTATGTTGACAGCCCGCCTGGGCGCCTCGCGCGGAGGGGATAATTCTTGCGTGATGCGCCCCGCGTCGGGAAGCACCTGAGCACTCACTGGGAAAGCGGCTGTCGCCATTACATAGGCGAACGCACCCAGCCACTTCACTTTTCCGCACGTCATCGATACCCGCTCCGCCTCTGATGGAGTGGCCAGCACCCCCGCCAGCGCATCCGGATCGCCTGCGCATCATCCTGGACTCCATTCGCCGGCCAGCAACGTAGGCGCTGACTCATTGGCGAGGAATTCTATAGATTTTGTTTCAATTTAAACTGAGTAAATATGAGCAACACATCGAACAAAGAGCGCACTGCCTCGCCTTGTCGACGGCGTTGTGCGGGCTTTGCTCGACAAGGATGCGGATTTGCCTTGCTCTATCCGCTCAGGCGGCCCCAGGCATACGATCTGGCAGGAGCAGGACGATGTTTCGGGGCCCGGAGCGTTTGATCCAGCCTTCAACCTCGAACGCTGTCAGCCGCCGGCTCAGTGTTTCGGGGGTAATGCCCAGGTAGGAGGCCAGGTCGCGATGACTGAATGGCAGATGGATAGCGTTGCTGCCGGACGCTGCCGCCAACTTGAGCAGATAGCGCCCCAGCCGTGTGTCGATGGGCTCAGTGCCGATGGCGGCGGCCTGTTTTTCGGTGGAACCCAGACGGTGCGCCAGTTCGGCCATCACATGCAGGCCGATGGCCGGATACCGCAATAGCAGCTCGCGCAGATCCCGTTGCGCAATCGAGCATATCTGTGATGTCTCGGTCGCCTGCGCGTAAGATTCGTGGCAGCCATCGTTGAACAGATTCAGTTCGCCCAGGAAATCGCCCGGCCCCAGCATGCGCACGAGTTGCTCTTTGCCGGTTTCGGCCAGCCTGTACACCTTGACACGCCCTGCGTGCACGATGAACAACTGATCGGCAGGCATGCCGGCGCGATGGATGAAGGCGTCTTTCTCCAGGGTGCGCATGTGGGCGCAGGCCGCCACATTCTCGAGTTCGTCTTCGGGCAGATGGTTGAAAATGGGGACGAGCGAAACGCAAAGCGCCTTTGAGTGCGCCCCCGCTCCCGCGTGCGCGTCGTCATGATGATGCAGGCCTGATCTGCTTCTGTGCATGGTTGCTCCTGGGCATTGGATCGCGTGCCGCCGATTGACCACCGTCAATTTTTTGCCGCCGCGATACTCCTACTATGGATTCACCGCAACGCACTATGCATTCCGGCAAACACAATCTTGTGAAGCATATGCCTTCTCTTCAGGAGTACACCATGAACCGCATCAAACAACTCGCCATTGCCGTGGCCCTGTCTTTCCCGCTTTCCGTAGTATCGCTCAGCGCGTTTGCCGCGCCAGAGGCTGCGCACGACCATGCCCAAGGCACGCAAACGCCGCTGCAGCTGAATGCCGGGCAGAAGTGGGAAACCGACGCTCCGCTGCGCAAAGGGATGAACGCCATCCACGAACAGGTGTCGGGCGCCCTGCCCAAGGCGCATGCCAATTCACTGACCGACGCAGAATACGACGCCCTGGCCGAGGCGGTATCCGGGCAGTTCACGTATATCGTACAGAACTGTCACCTGAAACCCGAGGCCGACGCGCAACTGCACATCGTGCTAGGCCACATCTCACAGGGCGTTGAAACCGTGCGCGGCAAAGAGGCCGGCCATCCACGGCCTGCAGGCCTGCTGAAAATCGCGCAGTCCCTTAATGCGTACGGGGAACACTTCAACCATCAGGGGTGGAAGCCGATCGACCTCGCGCATTGATGCTGGTGCGGGCAACCGCGCATCCCGAAGGATGGCCGGCCCCGCCACAATCACACCACATGGCTGGCGGGCAACGTCAATACGCCGTTACGCGGCGGGGTTCGACTGCCCCGCCACCAATGCCAGCACGGCGCGGGAACGTTCCGCGAACATCGTGAACATCTTGGGTACGCTTTCGTCGGGCCCCTGCCAGTTCACGATGAAGCAGAAACTGGTGCGCTGCGTGGGCTGTACCATCTGGCCCGCACCACAAAAGCAATGGAAGCCTTCCCAATCAATGCTGCCGCCCTTGCCGTAAGCCATGATATCTGGCGGCACCATCATCGGCATGGCATCCGCCATGGCCGAAATTCGCTTGAATTCAGCCAAGGTGCCTGCCTCGCGAAATACCTTTCCCGCGAGCACTTGCTCGTACCACTGCGCCATTTCAGCGGCGGTGCTTTGCATGGTCTGGCGCTCGTTCATTGGCGAGCGCGGCGCCCCTGGATAATGGCCGGCCTGCAGTTGCTCCATGCCTTGCCAACCCAAATCCGTACCGTCTGGCGCGCCCGCGAGATATGAGAACAATATGCGGGTCGAGTCAGGGATACGTGTCGCACGCAGCCCCGACTGCTGGATCAGCGCGCGCACGCTATCGGGCCCCACGGCCTTGAGCGCCGCATCGGTGGCCGTATTGTCACTGTGCGAGATCATAGCCTCAAGCACGCTTTTTGCGGCCGTTGTGCCCTGCAGCTTGATGAAGACAGGGCTGCCTGGCGACCATACCTCAGGACCTATGCCGACCTGCATGTCTTCCGATTGCCTGCCCGCTTCAACCTCTTTTAGGTACTGCGCAAGAATGAATGTTTTGACCGCACTGCCGACGAACAGCGGTTGATCGGCCTGATGGGCGTACTGGCGAGCAGCGCCGCCCTGGCGCTGGATTCGCAGACAGACCGCCGTATTTGCCGTGATGGCCCCGAAGTGTTGCAGCGCCTGTTCGATGGCGCCCGGAGTGCCCGCGTCCGCGCGGGCCCACGCCGGCAAGGCCGCCGCAATAATGCCGCCCGCGGTTCCGGCTAGCAGAGTTCTACGTTGCATGGCCTACCTCTTCTTATTGTTGCAGTTCGAGACATATAGCATGCGGACTGAACAGCGCCAAGCGCTTTGCCTGGCAGCATCCCAATGCAAGGGGCGGGGCCTCGCCTGCGCAGCTCGGGCCGCCCCCTCTTTTCTGCCGCCCTGGTGCCGAGAACACAGACGCGGCGGCTACAATCGGTCGTTCTGAGGCCCATTACCGCTTCGCCAGCCGTGAAAATAGACGCTATTACAATCCAGCTTGTTTTGGCCATTGCCGAAGAAGGCAGTATTTCGCGTGCGGCCGACAAGCTCAATCTTGCTGTGGCGGCCGCCTCGCGCCGCGTAAGCGAACTCGAGCAACAATGCGGCACCCGCATTTTTCAGCGCGTCCCGCACGGCACCAAGGTGACGGAATCCGGTCGCATGCTGCTACGGCACATTCGCCAGCTCGACAGTCTGATCCTGCGCCTGAAGGACGATGCGGACGCCATCAGTCAGGGCCTGAACGGGCGCATCGTCATCGGCGCGCCCAAGACGGTGGTGATGCAATTCCTTGCCAAGGATATCGCTCGCATCCACCGGCAGTATCCCGGTATCACCGTTCACGTCATCGAAGAAAACAGCAAGATTGTGCAGCAGCTGCTGCGCGATCGGGTGATCGACATCGGCATCTACGAACGAACCAGCGGCTTTCTGCCGCTCCAGCGCAGCGATTATCGCAGTGACAGCTTAGTGCTCGTATACAGCCGGGCACATTTCACGTTTCCTGCCTGCCCCGTACCGCTGGATGACGTGCTGGCCGCTCCGCTTATCGCGCTGGGCAAGGGGTCTGCCATTCTCTCCGCAGTCCAGCGTGTCTACCGCAGCCGCGGCCGCATGTTCGAAGCGCGATTCGTGGTCAGCGGTTTCGACACCATGCTGGCGCTGGTGCGCGAAGGGCTGGGCGTGGGCCTGATGCCGCCGGACGTCCTGCACGCGTTCCGCCAGGATGCAGCCATTGCCAGCGCCACGCTCGACGCCGCTTGGCCGGAGCGCCACTATGTGCTGTCGGCCATAGACAGCGAGGCCCAGCCTGTCGCCATGCGGAACGTGCTCGACATCCTTCTGTCCCCTCAATAGAGGCCTCTCTCTACATTGTTGCGCTCTGGTTTCGCAGAATGCGAAACCAGACACACTCGACGCATCCTTGCCCTCGCACGCCGCACGATAAAGAATGGCCTCCATCAACCATAACAAAGCAGCGGGAGACATCATGAAGCGGTGTGTTTTCTGGCGGGCGCCGCCACCATGCTGACCGCCCAGCGCAATAAATACGCCAAGGTGGTTCGTGCCGCCGGCATCCGGGCCGACGCTGGAAGCCCATGGCCAGCACCCGCGCCCCGTGCTCGTGTAGCGCGTTGAACCAGGCCTGCCACGCATCGGCGGGCTCACCGGAGAGGAGTTTATGAAAAACACACACAACCTGCCTTTACAGGGCATACGCGTGCTTGATGTCAGCCAGGTGATGGCTGGACCCTTTGCCTGCATGCTGCTGGCGGACATGGGTGCCGACGTGATCAAGGTTGAACCGCCCACAGGCGACCAAACGCGGGGCGCAATGGGGTTCAAGATGAAGGGGCCCGACAGCATGGGCTTCCTCAACATGAACCGCAACAAGCGTTCAGTGACGCTGGACTTGAAGAGCGAAGAAGGCCGCGCATTTTTCTACGACCTGGCCAGGACGGCGGATGTCATGGTCGAAAACTACCGCCCCGGCGCGGTCAAGCGCATGGGCATCGATTATGAAACCATCAAGGCTATCAACCCCAAGATCATCTACGTCAGCATCTCCGGTTTCGGCCAGAGCGGCCCATGGGCGGAACGGCCTGGCTTCGACCTGATGGCCCAAGCCATGTCCGGCATCATGAGCGTCACCGGCTACAAGGGGGAGAAGCCGGTTAAGGCGGGCGTACCCGTGGCCGACATCGGCTGTGCCCTGTTTGCCGTGTACGGCTTGCTTTCCGCATACATTGGGGCGCAGAAATCGGGCGAGGGTCAGCACATCGACGCCTCGCTCTTCGATGCCGCCATGGCGTTTTCCATCTGGGACATGTCCGAATACTGGGGCACCGGCGTCCCGCCTGCCCAACTGGGCACCAGCAACAAGATGAGCGCCCCGTACCAGGCCGTGAAAGCGCGCGACCGCTATTTTGTGATGGGCGCAACCAACCAGAAGCTGTGGACGCGGTTGTGCGAGCTGCTGCAACGCCCCGACCTTACCGACCACCCCGACTACGGCACGATTCCGCTGCGGCTCAAGAACCGCGAGGCCATGATTGAGGAACTCGAACGCGAATTCGCCAAGCGCGACAGCGCGCAGTGGATAGACCTGATGCTGGCGGCGGGCATTCCCGCGGGCCCCATCCTGAGCTACCCTGAAGCCTTCGAGGGCGAACATGGCACGCACCGCCGCATGAGCATGGACATCGATCATCCCATCGAAGGCAAGGTCAGGAACATCGGCTTCCCGGTGAAAATGCTGGGCACGCCGCAGCAAGTGCGCCGTCACCCGCCGCTGCTGGGCGAGCACAACGCCGAGATCATTGCCGAAATCGAGGCGGGCAAGCCGCACGCCCCGGCACAACGCGGGCAGGCGGCATCATGAGCGACAACGTAAAGCTGATCAGGCACGAGGCGGGCATTGCCGAGATCCTCATCGACAGGCCCGAGCGCCACAACGCCATGACGCTGAGCATGTACGAAGACATGCTGCGGCTGATCGGCGCCTGTTCCGGCGATGCGGGTCTGCGATGCATCCTGTTTCGCGGCGCAGGCGGAAAGTCGTTCATCTCGGGCACAGACATCTCCTACTTCAGCGACTTTACGGCCGGCAGCCAGGGGCTGCGCTACGAAGCGTTCGTGGAGCGTGTCATCGATGCGGTCGAACGCATCGCCGTGCCTACCGTAGCCGTGATCGACGGCTGGGCGGTGGGCGGCGGTCTGGCGCTCGCCACGGCCTGTGATTTCCGCCTCTGCAGCGCTGCGTCGAAATTCGGGGCGCCGATTGCCAAAACGCTCTCCAACACACTGTCTTCACGCAACATCGCGCGGCTGGCGGCTGCGCTGGGCGTGCCGCGCGTCAAGAAAATGCTGCTGCTGGCCGAGTACATCACAGCACAGGAGGCGCTGGATTGCGGCTATGTCTACCAGGCTTGCGACCCGCAGGCGTTGACGTCGGCCGCGTTCGATCTGGCCCGCAGGCTGGCCGCGCTCTCGCCCGTTACCCAGCAGGCGGCCAAGGAAAGCCTGCGGCGCATCGTCGCCGAGCAAAGCCTGCGGGATGAAGACTTGATCGAGCACGTGTACGGCAGCGCTGCGTTTCGCGATGGCGTGGCATCGTTCGTATCGGGGAGTAAACGGCAATCGTAGCAGCGGCCCACAGGCGTGGCACCGTCTCCATAAAGTTGCGTAGAATAATCCGCAACCACCGATGAACGCGATACCATCCATGTCCCACATGCCCCTTGCCTTCGATCACCTGGTCGTCATCATGCGCGACCAGCTGCAAGATCGCGCACCGCTGCTGGCGCGCGACGGCTACCACCTCACCGAACTGGCCGTGCACAATCTGGGGTCGATGAATCACCTGATCACGCTGGACACCAGCTACATCGAGTTGCTGGGATGGCCACCAGGCAAGCCGCCTGAACGCAAGGAAATCGCCGCGCAACCGCTAGGCCTGGACGCTCTGGTGTTCAGGATGGCCGATGCCGCCGCCACCCGGCTGCGGCTGCTCGACGATGGGTTCACGCCAGGAGAGGTGCAGCGCCTTGAGCGCCCCGCGCCGGGGCGCACCGCCGGGGTGGTGCGCTTTGATACGCTGCGCTTTGCGGTGCAACCAGTGGCGGGGCTGCGCGTGTACTTCTGTCAGCACCTCACGCCAGAATACGTCTGGTATCCAGAGGTCATGAACCACCCGAACGGCGCGCAATCGCTGGCCCGCATTATCGTGGACGCACCGGATGCCCAAGCCGCGCAGGTGCTTGCCCGATTGGCAAACGGCAACGCAGTCGCGGCAGAAGACGGCTATATCATCCAACTGCCCAATCTCGCGCTGCATATACGCCTTCGACCCGACCTTGCGCAGGCGCGCATCGCGCAAGCCACCGTGCGCCATCGCGACGGACGGCTGCAGGTATTCGACCCGCACGTATAAAGAATCGATCACCGCATGCGGCGGCGGCCGATTGCCGCCGTGCGCTGCAGATTACAGATAAATCTTTGCCAGCCCCTTGGTGACAGCGGCCACGATTTGATCCTGCCGCAAAGAGATGTGCGCGGTGATGAGCGCTTCCATGGCCGCCGCATCCCGCCTGGCCAACGCGTCGAGCAGTGCCTGGTGCTGCCCTTGCGTGGACGCGCGTACGCCGGCGTCCATTGAAATCCAGCGCATGAAGCGGATACGTCGATTAAGCCAGACCATCATTCTTTCCAACTCTGCATTACCGCTCATCTGAGCCAACCGCAGATGAAACCCCTCATCCAACCCGACCAGCCTTGCGACCGGCTCTGACGAAGGCACCGCGCGGCTGTGAGCGAGGTAGTCTGCAAGTTCGGCGATTTGTGCGTCGCTGGCACGTTCGACGGCGTAGCGGCAACATTCTTTTTCCAGGCCCAGGCGCAACTCGTACAGGTCTTTCATTTCACGCACATCCAGCCGGCGCCGCACATAGCCGCGCCCCGACTCATCCAGAAAACCTTCGTAGGCCAAGGCCATCAGCGCCTCGCGCACCGGCGTTCTGCTGACCCCCAGTTGCTGGGCCAGCTCAGCCTCGTTCAGCTTCTCGCCCGGCTTCAGATCATAAAAAATTGCCATGTCGCGCAGGCGATCCAGGACTTCTTCACCACGCTTGCCGCGTGCCCGGGAGATGGTTCTAGCTTGCATAGATAGGGAAACAAAGGTTGACGTCAGCCGCCGTCGTCAAGGCACGGCAAGGCTGGGTATGCGTGCCGCTCAGGCATGCGGATTATCCCATTTTCACGTACCGCTGTATTTCCAGCATACATTTAAGTATACTAAATTAAATACTCAACTCAATAGTGGGGAGATGGGCGACATGTCCAAGACAAACGGCGCCGAGGCCATGGTAAAGATGCTGCAGCTCTATGGCGTGAAGCATATTTTTGGCTTGTGCGGCGATACCAGCCTACCGTTCTACGACGCTCTGGCGCGTCTGGATCACGGCATTGATCACATCCTCACGCGCGACGAGCGCAGCGCGGGCTACATGGCCGACGGCTATGCGCGTGTTACCGGCAAGGTCGGCGTGTGCGAAGGCCCGAGCGGCGGCGGCGCCACCTATCTGCTGCCCGGGCTGGTCGAAGCCAACGAGTCGTCGGTGGCCGTACTGGGTATCACATCAGATGTGTCTGTCAGCTCCCGCGGAAAATACCCCCTGACGGAACTCGACCAGCAGTCACTGTATCGGCCGCTTACCAAGTGGAACACCACCATTGACCTGGCCAGCCAAGTGCCCGGCGCGGTGCGGGGCGCATTCCGCGCCATGACCACTGGCAAGCCGGGCGCAGCCCATATCTGCCTCCCCTACGATGTGCAGAAGCAAGACGTCGACCCGCGCGATATCTGGGCCCAGCCCGAGCACGCCACCTTCCCGGCCATGCGCAATTGCGCGGCGCCCGCAGACGTGGAACGAGCAGCCGACAAACTGCTTGCCGCGCGCGCGCCGGTGATCATCTGCGGAGGCGGGGTTGTTCTGTCTTCGGCCTGCGAGCAATTGGAAGCCCTGGCGACAGCGCTCAAGGCGCCGGTCTGCACGACTGTCAGCGGCAAGGGTAGCCTGGCCGACCTGCATCCGCTGAACGCGGGCGTCGTCGGGTCCAACGGCGGCGTCATGGCCACGCGCGATGTGGTCAAGCAGGCAGATCTGGTCCTGTTCATTGGCTGCCGGGCAGGCTCAACCACGACGGAACACTGGCGCTTCCCGGACGCGGACACGACCATCCTCCACCTGGACACCGATCCCATGGTGGTGGGCGCAAACTACCGGACAGACGTCGGCCTGGTGGGCGATGCATTGCTAACGCTTACCGCACTGAACCAGGCGATGGTTGATCGCCTGGCCGAACGTCCTTCCGATGCGGTGGATGGCTACGCCATCGTCGCTCATGCGCGCGCCGAAAAGTTTGCGCGTTTTGCGGAACTGGCGCGGTCCGACAGCACCCCGATCAAGCCCGAACGTGTCCTCGACGCACTAAACCGACTGCTGCCCGCTGAAGCAATCGTCGTGGCCGACCCCGGCACGCCCTGCCCCTACTTCTCGGCGTACTTCAACGCCCCCCAGGCAGGCCGGCATTTCATCACCAACCGCGCGCACGGCGCGCTGGGCTTTGCCATGTCGGCCGGGATCGGCGCAGCAGTCGGCCGGCCCAACGCCACAGTCGTATCGGTAATGGGAGATGGCAGCTTCGGCTTTACATGCGGCGAAATGGAAACCATCGCGCGCCGCCGCATCCCATTGAAGATGATTGTGTTCTCGAACTCAGTATTCGGGTGGATCAAAGCCAGCCAGAAAGCCGGCTATGATGAGCGTTACTTCTCTGTCGACTTCAGCCAGACCGACCATGCGCGCGTCGCGGAAGCGTTCGGCATCAAAGCCTATACGGTAGCCAACCCGGCCGACCTGGATCAAACAATAAAGGCAGCGCTTGCATACGACGGCCCCGTGCTGATCAACGTGATCTCTCAGCAGCTACAAGACACCGCTGTACCCGTCAGCCAATGGATGGGCTGATCCCAGATAAAAACAGGAGGAGACAAACCATGCACTTCACATATACCGCGCGCCGTGCGCACACCGGGCTGCTACATGCGGCCGCAGGCAGCCTGTTGGCGCTCGCCGCCGCGTTGGCCCCGTCGGCTGCGGCGGCGGACGAGCCGCCCATCAAGCTCGTGGTGCCTTTCCCGCCCGGCGGCAGCACAGATATCGCATCGCGCATTATCCAGCCCAAACTGGCCGAAGTGCTGAACCGCAACGTCATTGTCGAAAACAAGCCCGGCGCGGCCACACAGGTTGCGAGTCAGTACGTGGCGCGCTCGCGGCCCGACGGCAACACGCTGCTGGTCAGCTTCGACAGCCATTCCATCAACCCCATTATCCGCCCCCTACCCTACGATACCTTCAAGGATTTCCGGGGCATCACCTTTGCGCTGCGCTTCCCGCTGGTCATCGGCGCATCCAAGAACACCCCGGGCAACAATCTCAAAGAGTTTATTGCCGAGGTGAAAAAAGCGCCCGACAAGTACAACTACGCATCCACCGGCGCCGGCTCGCTCAACCACCTTGCGGCCGAAGACCTGAAACGCGACGCCGGCATCAGCCTGCTGCATATTCCGTACGGCGGCGGGGGCCCCGTCATCCAGGCGTTGTTGGGCAATGTCTCCAATATCACTTTTCTGAGTTACGCGGCGCAAAAATCGCATATCGCGTCGGGCGACATCAAGCCGCTCGCCGTCACGGGTGCCAAGCGCCTGCCCGATCTACCGAACGTACCTACTGTGCAGGAGTCGGGCTATCCCAATTTTGAAGCCTATTCCTGGATTGGTATTTTTGCGCCTGCGGGCATCCCCGACGAGATCGCCAACACTCTGACCAAAGGCTTCCAGGCAGCGCTGAACGACCCATCCGTCAAGAAGAGGCTCACCGACCTGGGCTTCGAAGTAATGGCCACTGACGGGCCGACGGTAGACCGGTATGCGGTCGAGCAATATAAGCGCTGGGACAAGTTCGTAAAAGAGACGGGGCTGTCGCTTCAGAAGTAAGCGAACGGCAGAACACCCAGGCGCGCATCCCAGCCCTACGCGCGCCCGGGACATCCGTTTCTCAACCTGGCGGCCCTGCTTGCGGGGGGCTTTGACAGCGGGGCTAATCAGTTCAGAAGAATCCCGAGCGTAGCCGGCGCTTACCCGACTGGGATGACATCTTGTCGGGCTGCCATATCGCCCGCCCACACAGCCTGCAAAACATTGACCCAGGCCTTCAGGCAAGGATCGTGCCGCTTGTCGCCGCGAAATATGAAGGAAAGCGGCAACGGCACGGCCTGCGCGAACTCACAGACGATGACCTCCCCGCGCGCGGCGGCGGAGCGGGCCAGATCCTCTCTTATTACGCTTAGCCCCACGCCTGCCCGCACCAAGGACATAATGACCGACTCATGGTCGACCTCGAGGATGCGCATCGGCTCGATGCTTGCATGGCGAAAGATGCCCGCAACCATTGCGTGGTGTGCGCTCGGCTTGGGTGCGCGTATCCAGGGCATCAAACCGAGGTTGCTCCAGCTCACGTTCTCGAGCAGGTGCGCCCACGAAGCCGGCGCAACGATACGATACTGAAGCGTCACCAGTTTCAATACATCAAGGATCCCGTGCGGGCTCTCCCCGGCAAAGAAAGCACCGTCCAGGGTGCCATTTTCCACACCGGCAATGCATCGCTGCACCCCGCACACCTCCAGATCCACCCCAACATCCGCATGCAGGGCAGTCATCCGCGCCATGATCTGCCCCAACCGCAGGTAGTCGGGATCAATCATGATGACACCGATGCGCAGTTGCCCCGATAGCGTGGACTGAAGCGTCTCTGCGGCGATGCGGAATTCGTCGATCGAGGCCAGGATTTTCTCTGCTCGCGGCAGCAATGCGCGGCCAGCTTGCGTCGGAACCATTCCGCCTGGCGTCCGATCAAGCAGCTTCACGTTCAGCTCGTCTTCCAGGCTTTTCAATTGCCCGCTCACAGCGGGCTGCGTGAGATTCAACAGCCCCGCCGCTTTGGTGAGATGGCCGAGGCGGGCAACCGTAACAAAGGTTTTGATTTGACTGAATTGCATGGCGTTGCGTTGGTGACCATCGAACGCGGGCCACGACCCGATCGCAGCGCGTCTTGGCGAGCAACGCGTCAACATCAGGAATGGTGATCCGCACAATCAGAAATGACGATTGGACTGGGGTGTGCGCGATTCCTAGACTGAGCATCAACAACAGGCATTAAAAACCGCGCACAGGAATGCGGTATTTGAACGGCCCTGCTGATTTGATGCTACCAGAGGAATCCCCCATGTACCAGGCAGAATTGCCTTCCCCGAGATTATTCGAACCGCTGCGCCTGCGGGATATCCGTCTCAAGAATCGTTTGGTTCTCGGCCCAATGCAGATGTATGTTGGCGAGAACGGCCATCTGACGGACTGGCATTTCCAGCATCTGGCGAAGTATGCCGTCGGCGGCTTCGGGACCGTGTTTACGGAAGGCCTGTGTGTTGAGCAGCGCGGCCGCAATACTTATGGCGACCTGGGGGTCTGGTCGGATGAGTTCGTGCCTAACCTTCGTCGTCTTGCAGGCAGCCTGCGCGCACTCGGCGCATCGCCTGCGGCACAGTTGCTGCATACAGGCCCCAAAGCCTGCCGCCAGCGCCCCTGGGAAGGGTACGGCATGCTGGGGCCGACGCAGTTTGCCAAGGGCGAACATCCCTGGACACCTATCGCGCCATCGGCCGTGCTGAAGAACCCCGGCTGGCTGCCTCCCGCAAAGATCCGAGAGGATGAGATCCCTGCCATTGTGGAAGCATTTGCATCCGCCGCGCGGCGGTGTGCGCAGGCCGATTTCGATATCCTGGAAGTGCACGCGGCGCATGGCTATCTGATTCACTCCTTTTATTCTCCGCTAGGCAACGACATGGACGGCCGCTACGGCGGCGACCGCCCCGGCCGGATGCGCCTGGCGCTGGAGATCGCGCGCGCCTGCCGGCGCAACTGGCCCGATCACAAGCCTCTTTTCTTCCGCTTGTCGTGCGTGGACGGCGCGGAGCGCGACGGCTGGACGATCGAAGACACCGTTGTTCTTGCTGCCGAACTGCGCCGGTGCGGCGTCGACCTTATCGATTGTTCTTCAGGCGGGATCGGGCGATTTTCCACGGCGCAGGTTACCGCGCGCCCGCCGATGTTCCAGGTTTCCTATGCGGAAAG
Source organism: Pusillimonas sp. TS35 (assembly GCF_009857885.1). Lineage (GTDB taxonomy): Bacteria > Pseudomonadota > Gammaproteobacteria > Burkholderiales > Burkholderiaceae_B > Allopusillimonas > Allopusillimonas lactea. Next base: position 127,899 of record NZ_WWER01000007.1, read on the forward strand.
GGTCCGCAAGGAAAACCCCGGCCTGCCCACCATGGCGGTCGGCTTGATCACCGAGCCCGCGCAGGCGGAACACATACTTGAGAATGAGCAGGCCGATCTGGTGATGTTGGCCAGGGAGGCGCTCTACAACCCGCATTGGCCGTTACAGGCAGCGGTCGCGTTGGGCGGCCCTGAATTCTATAACCACGTTTGGCCACCGCAGTACGGCTGGTGGCTCTATCGCCGCGCCCGCAGTCAGGCGCTCCTCACGCAGCAAACCTCCGAGCATTCGTAATCACATAGCCAACAAGGAGCTATCGATATGCATTGCAGCAGAAGAACGTTTATGGGCCAAGCCGCAAGCCTGGCCGCGGCGGCATCTCTACCTGGCCTGACACTTGCCGCCCCGGCGGCGTCATCCAAGGCCCTTCTTACCGTCGGATGCCAGAATCCACGCACGCTGAACCCCGCCGTACAGTCGGGAAACGTAACAGCCATGCCGGGTTCACAGCTTTTTGCCGGACTGGTGCTGATGGACGGCCATTTCAAGCCGGTACCCTACCTGGCGAAGTCATGGGAGGTTTCCAGCGATGGGCGCCTGTATCGCTTCTCTCTTGTCGATAACGCGAGTTTCCATGATGGGCGGCCTGTTACTGCCAAAGACATCGTCTTCTCCATCAACGCGGTCAAAGAGCATCACCCGTTGATGTCCGTCACCTACAAGGCGATACTGGACAGCGTGGCCGCGCCCGATCCGCGTACGGTGGAAATACGGCTGAAGCGACCGTTCACCGGCCTGTTCAGCCTGCTGACGCCGCCGCTGACCCCTATTCTTCCAGAGCACGTGTACGGCCCACATGCAGGCCCGTTGCGCGAGAACCCGGCAAACGACAACCCTGTCGGCTCAGGGCCATACAAGTTTGTCGAGTGGCAGCGTTCGAATCAGTTGCGCATGGTGCGCGCCGACAACTTTTTCCGAGGCAAACCGTACTTCGAGCAACTTGCCTTCAGCCTGAGCGAGGACTCCCTGAATAAAACGCTGATGCTGGAAAAAGGAGAGATAGATTATCTGCCATTCTCCTTTCTTCGCGTGTCAGATCTCATTCGGCTCAAGTCGAACAAAGACCTGATCGTTACCCCTGAAGGCTACAGCGCAATCGGGCCCGTGAACTATCTGGAGTTCAACCTGCGCGTCAAGCCGCTGGACGACCTCCGGGTCAGGCAGGCCATCGCGCATGCCATCGATAAGCAGTTCATTACCGAACGCCTGCATCGCGGCATGTCAAAACCCCTGCATGGCCCCTTCCACAGCCACAACGCCTACTACGACGAAGAAGCCGTCACCCTCTATGGCTACGATCTGGAAAAGGCCAAAACTCTGCTCGACCAGGCGGGCCTGCGCCCGGATGCACAAGGCATACGGGCGCGCTTCACACTAGACATACCCACCTTCGAGCCGGACAGCACGATACTGGTGGCCGATTATCTGAAACCCCAGTTGCGCAAGATCGGGCTGGACATCTCCCTGCGCAAAAGTGCCGACTTTGCAAGCTGGGCCAAACGCATCGGCGCCTGGGATTACCAGATGACCATGAACTCCACATTCAATTGGTCCGACCCGGTGGTCGGTGTGGACAGGTCGTTCCTGTCTTCGAACATCAAGCAGCAGGTTTGGACCAACACCGAAGGCTATGTCAACGAAAAAGTCGATGCGTGGCTGCGCCAGGCCGCCTCTGAAGCGGATCTGGAAGCGCGCAAGGCAATCTACCGGGAATTCCAGCGGCAGGTCACCACCGACCTGCCCTTTGTCTGGACCAATGAAGGCATCTATATGACGGTCTACAACAAGAAGCTCGCAAACATACCCGTTGGCGTGTTCGGCGGCCTAGCACCCTATGACCAGATCCACCATGCCTAGCGGCACCCGTATTTTCAGCCATTACGATTATCTGACCCGAAGCAGGAAGTAAAGCATGATCTCGATCTCTGCGGATGTTGGCGGCACGTTTACAGACATAATTCTGGCCGACGGAAGACAAAACCGTATCTACGCGGACAAGGTTTTGTCGACGCCAGGCTCCAGCCAGGCGATTATCAGCGGCATTCAACACATCTCGGAAAAGGCGGGCATCCTGCCTGCGGACATCGACGTGTTTGTGCATGGCTTCACCATCGCGACCAACGCGTGGCTCACACGCTCAGGAGCCCGCGTCATCCTGGCCACCACGCAAGGCTTCAGCGATGTACTTGAAATCGGCACGCAGCGCCGCCCCTTTCCTTATTCGCTCAAGCACGGCAAGCCGGTCCCACTTGCGCCACGCGCGCAGGTCGTGGAAGTGGACGAGCGCATGGATGCCTTCGGACAAGTCGTCCGCGGGCTGTCCGATGCACAGGCCACCGCTGCGGCGCGGCGGATCTGCGCCATGGAGCCCGAGGCGGTGGCCATCAGCTTCCTGTTCAGTCATTTGAATCCTGCGCATGAGGATCGCCTGGCCGCCGCCATACATGCACTGCGCCCCGAGCTGACGGTGTACAAAAGTTCAGCCATCAATCCGCAAGCGCAGGAGTATCCCCGCACCAACACCACCGTCACCTCCGCGTACGTCGGCCCCATCGTGGACCGCTATCTACTGGATCTGCAGGCCGCGCTGCCGCGCATAGGCATGACCGCCCCCCTGCTGCTCATGCGCAGCGATGGTGGGGTTGCCACGACTGAAACCGCGCGCCGGCAACCCATCAACATGCTGCTGTCCGGGCCTGCGGGCGGGGTTGTCGCAGCGCTGTCGATTAGTCAGCGCAACCATATTCCCAACATCATTACCTTCGATATGGGCGGCACATCGGCAGACTTCTCGCTGATTGCGAAGGGACGCGCCATGACCGCCACAGAGCGAAACGTGGCGGGCGAGATCATACGGATGAACGCGCTGGACATCTCCACCATTTCCGCGGGTGGCGGCTCCATAGGCAGCGTGGATCTGGGCGGCGCTATCCGAGTGGGCCCCGAGTCGGCGGGTTCAGTGCCGGGGCCCGCATGCTATGGCCAGGGCGGCACACTTCCCACACTGAGCGACGCAGCCTTGGTGATGGGCCTGCTTGATAAGGACATGCGTTTGCCCAATGGGCTTGCGCTGGACCAAGAGCGAGCCGGCACCGCCATCAAAACGGAGATTGCGGACAAACTCGGCATATCGGTGGAGGAAGCCGCCTTCGGCATGGTCGCAATCGCCAACGCCCAGATGGCGCAGGCCATACGCAGTCTTTCTGTCGAGAAGGGTTTCGATGTCCGCGCCTTTTCGCTGTTGTCCTTCGGCGGTGCGGGTTCGCTCTTCGCACCCTTTCTGATGGAGGAACTGGATATGCGCGAGATCGTGATCCCCGCGCGCCCGGGCGTTTTCTCAGCGTCGGGGCTGTTGCTCAGCGACATCAAGTATCACTTCCAGAGTGCCTACGCCCGCGAGATCGACAACACTGACGCCGCAGACATCCAATCGGCTCTCGATGCACTGACGCGCCAGGCCGAAGCGGCATTTGACCGCGACGGTGTGCCCACCGACCGCCGGATCTTCCAGTTTTCGGCAGACATGCGGCATATCGGGCAAGTACATGAACTGGTTGTGCCCATCACGCCCAACCCCTCTGCCATGCCTGCCGCATCCACGTCCATGGCCGCACCCGTTGCGGGCCAAGCGTCTTCCTGGAACAGCGAGGACATGGTGCGGCGCTTTGTGCGGCAGCATGAGCAGGCATATGGATTTTCAGATATCACCATGCCTTGCGAAGTCGTCAATGTTCGACTGGAAGCCGTCGGCATGATAGATCGCCCCGATACAGAAGAACGCAAACCGCCCGCCTGCGCGGGAATGCCCCTGACCCATCGCCGGCTATACCTGGGCCCGGAAATGGGCTATTGCAATGCGGAAATCTATGCCCGCCACACGCTAGGGTTGAATCAGCGCATCGACGGCCCAGCTGTCATTACGCAGGCCGATACAACCATCCTTCTGCTGCCCGGACAGCACGGCTATACAGACGCAGGCGGATTGCTGCGCGTTTCCAGACACTCCACACAAGGCTGACACCACATGCTTGGCAACATCATTGATCGCGACGTATTTCAGTACCAGCTCATCTCCATCGCGGAAGAAATGTCGGCATCGCTTCGCAGGTCGGCGTTTTCGCCCATCATTTGGGACATGCTGGATTACTCCTGTGCCCTGCTGTCGCCTCAGGGCGAGCTGCTCGCCCAGGCGGAAACCATCCCAGCGCAGCTCGGGGTTCTTTCGTACGCGTTCCTGGGCATCACCAAAGAAATCCCCCTGCACACATGGCGCCAGGGCGACGTGCTGATCTGCAACGACCCTTACCGGGGCTGCACCCACACGCCGGATATCGTGCTGATGAGCCCCGTGTTCCATGAAGGCCAGATTGTCGCCATCACCGCCACGGTCGCGCACCACGTGGACATCGGCGGCAAGCTGCCTAGCACGACGGCCCCGGATAACCTCGAGGTTTTTGCGGAGGGGCTGATTTTCACGCCAATGCATCTGGTCAAGGAAGGCATACAGAACGACACCGTGTTTCGTTTCATATCCGGCAATGTGCGCAACCCACGGGCATGCTCAGGCGACCTGATCGCCCAGATCGCGGGTTGCCGCACGGGGGAAAAGCGGCTGCACGCTCTGGTGGCCAAGTACGGCGCGGATCGATTCAGCCATCTGATGAATGAGATTCTCGACTACGGGGAGCGCTTCATGCGCAACGCCATCAGCCGCATACCCGATGGCGTGTACAACGCAAGCATTTTGATCGAAGACGATGTATCCGGACCAACGCCAATCAACATCCAGGTTGCGGTTACCGTACAGGGAGACCGGATACGCGTTGATTACACCGGCAGCGATGCACAGCGCCGCAACGCCTTGAACTGCCCTTTGGCATCAACCTACTCCATGACGCTTTATGCGCTGCGCTGCATGACGGGGATGGATACACCCGCGAACGGTGGCTGCAACCGCGCTGTCGACATTGAGGTGCCCGAGGGCTCATTCCTGAACCCGTGGCGCCCCGCCGCGGTGGGCAACCGGCATTTCGCGCAACAAGCCGTTGCCGAATCCGTGCTGAAAGCCATGGCGGATGTGCTGCCCGACCACACGGCGGCGGGATGTCATATTTCATTTCCGACGTTTCGTGCCGGCGGGCTGGACACGCGCAAGGCCACCTTGGCGCAAAATGGCAAGCCGCGCTACTTCATCGTCCACGACATCATCGGCGGTGGCATGGGAGGTCACGCGGGTGGCGATGGCCTGTCCGCCGTGGATACCCATGGCGGAAACTGTGGCGTATTGTCGGCGGAGATCCTGGAAACCATCAGCCCCGTCCGCGTGCGACGCTCGGAGCTGATCGCGGATTCCGGCGGTCAGGGGCAATCGCGGGGTGGCCTGGCCATGCGCAGAGAATACGAGCTGCTGTGCGATAACCTGATCGTGAGCGTATTCTTTCAGCAGGGTGGTTCCGACACAGCACCCTGGGGAGCCCAAGGGGGGGGCAGTGGAAGGCCGGCAAGATCCAGCCTTCAGACGGCCGACGGGGCGACCCGGCCGCTCAGCACCAAGGAGATTGCCCTGCCGGTCAAGCGCGGCGACATCATTCGCCTGGAAAGCGCCGGCGGCGGCGGCTGGGGCCCCGTTTCACGCCGCACGCCCGATATGCGGCAATGGGACACACTGAACGGCTATGCAGCCGATCCGCAGCCATGATGACAAGCACGCCTCCCGCGTTTGTGAGCGACGAACACGACAGCTTCCGGACGTCGCTATGGCAGGCCACTTCGACCGAGCATTGCAGCTTTCCGACACTGCGTGGCCGCAAGCGCGCTCATGTGGCGATAATCGGCGGCGGCTACACAGGTCTGTCGGCCGCAATCACACTGGCCGAAAACCAACGCGACACGATTGTGCTGGACGCTCGAGAACCGGGCTTTGGCGCATCCGGCCGCAATGGCGGCCAGGTAATCCCTGCGTTCAAATACGACCCCGACCGGCTGATCGCAAGCTATGGCGATACATTGGGGCAAACCATGCTTCGCATGATCGGCGCGACCGCCGACACGGTCTTCGATTACATCCGCCGCTACGACATCCAATGCGAGCCCGAGCAAGGCTGGGTACAGGTTGCCGACACGCGGAGCGGTGCATCAACACTGGAGGCCCGATTTCGTCAGTGGCAGTCTCGGGGCGCACCCGTCGAACTCTGGAATGCGGCGCGCCTCGCGGCCGCGACGGGCACACCGCAATACCATACGGGCCTGTACTTCAATAATGCGGGAACCGTGCAGCCACTGAGCTACGCACAAGGCCTGGCGCGCGCGGCCCATGCCGCTGGCGCACAGCTATATTCATACTCTCCTGCCACGCGGATCAGCCGCGAGGGGCCGCTATGGCAGGTGGACACCGACCACGGCTCCGTGCTCTGCGATATGCTGCTTATCGCCACCAACGGCTATACGACCGGACTCTGGCCCGGGCTGCGCGAATCGCTCGTACCGGTTTACTCCATGCAGATCGCCACCGAACCGCTGACCGAGCCGTTGAGGCGCGGCGTGCTGGCGGGTGTGCCTGCTGTCGCCGATATGCGCAATCTGGTCAGTTACTTTCGCCGCGACGCAAGCGGCCGATTCATATTCGGCACACGAGGCCCCTTCCGCGCCCGCCCGACCAGCCAGGACGCTCAACGCCTTACCGCCATGGCACGGCGCCTGTACCCCGTCCTTCAGAATGTAGAGTTCCCCTATCGATGGGCGGGACGTGTCGCCATGACAGCGGATCACGTCCCACATCTACACCAACTTGCGCCCAACGTGTTTACGGCCCTGGGCTATAACGGCCGCGGCGTGGCACTGGGCACCATGATGGGGAAAATACTCGCCAGCGCCTGCATCCACGGCTCGATCGAAGGGCTGCCCTATCCGGCGACACCGCTCAAACGCATCCCCTTGCATGCATTTCACATGGTCGGCGTGCATGCCATGATCGCGTACTACAAGCTATTGGACACGCTGAAAGGCTGAGTTGCGGGCACTGTAACGAACACTGGATGTGGAGGCTGATTTTGAATCAGCGACTCATCCCCCGCGCGCTGATCGGCCATACGGCTTCCACACGCCCGTTCCGCACGGCAACGACGCTGTCATGCAGATTGAAGGTGGGGTCGCAATGGCCCGGAATCAAGCGGATTTTGTCGCCCAGCGCGGGGCCCTGCGCACCTTCGTCGATCTGCAGCATGCTGTGTTCGTCGTTGACGGCGACGCAGCGTACGCCAGGGCGGCCGGCTATACCCGGCATGCCGCTTTCGGCCGTCGTGGACTTCAGACCGGCATCAACCACTGCACGATCCTCCGAAGGAAGGCTCATCACCGTGGCCAGCAGAAACAGGCTGTTGCGAAACGACAGCGCATCGGTCCAGCCGATCGCACCGTAGTCGGCATCCATGAAGGCATAGGTGCCTGGCTGAATCTCGGTGAAGACGCCGCTGGCCACGTCGAACACGGCGGAGCCGGTGCCGCCGCCCGTCACAATGGGGCAGGCGATGCCGGCCTGTTCGAGCGCCGCCAGATAGGCGCGTACGCGCGCCAAGGCATCCTGCCAGGATGCCCTGCGCGATTCGACGCCGCGGATATGCTGCAGCCCCCCTTGGTATGCCTGTATACCCGCGAAATGTATCTGGGGCAGATCTTGGACGAGGCGTGCAAGCGCAACCAGCCCCTCCGGCGTCTGCAGCCCGCAGCGTCGTTGCCCGATATCGACTTCAACCAGGACACCCATGGTGTTACCCTGCTGGGCCAGCGCTTCCGACAATGCGCGCGCGGCGTCAGGGTGATCGACGCATACCGTGATTCGAGCCTGCCCGGCCAGACGGGTCAACAACGCCAGCTTGTCGGCGCCCACGACTTCATTGCTGACGTGGATGTCTTGCACACCAGCCGCAATAAACGGGATGACCTCGGACACTTTTTGGCAGCAGACACCCACCGCGCCTGCCGCAAGCTGGCGCCGCGAAAGCTCCGGGCAGCGGTGCGCCTTGGCATGCGGCCGCAGCGCAACGCCATGCCGCGCGGCCCATGCCTGCATCGTTTGCACGTTCGCCTCGAAGGCGTCCATGTCCAGAACGAGTGCGGGCGTATCAATCGCGGTAATGGGATCGCCCACGCGGGCAATCGGCGCCAACGCCAATGCCGCGCAGGCTACCGCGCCGTTTTCCTCGTCCTGTTTCCTGTTTTCCATAGCCGTCTCCGATAATCGTTATGTTTTATGGTGGCCCACGGCCCGCCGGCATCGTTATGCACCGGCAAGAGGCGCCGGCCGCCAACAATCGCTGCGGACAATGGCTGCCGACAGAAAACGCCGGCGAACCAGAGGTCTCGTCGGATTTTATCCGCGACGCGGTAAACTTTCCGCATGAATGTTACCGACACCTTCGCAACGCCGGCCGCCCCGGATTGGTCTGACGCACCGCCAGGGTGGAACTGGCTGGCGCAGGATGAAGACGGGCGATGGTTCTGGTACGCTGTCCAACCGCAGGCTGGCATCGGCGGCGGCGTCTGGCGCGCGCCACGCCGGGCGCAGCAATTCGCCGCACAGGGCACGCCTAATCCTGTATGGCATCAAACCTGCCATCAACGGCCGCCGGGCGGCAATACGCCGCGTTGATCCAACTCAACCGTTCGGATACCGCCACGACACCTGACGCGACTTGGGTTCTACAATAGAGGTTGTGCAGTCATCAACTCGAATGCGAGGATTGTATGGGTCATCTTTCCAAAGCGGATCTCCAGGCATTGGCAAACCAGCTTGCCGCACTCAAGCGGCAGGCACAGGCCGAAGTCGATGCAGCGAACGCAGAGTTCGCGCAGGACCAGGCAGATGGCGACCAGGACGTCGGCCCAATGGCCGACGAAGCCGAAGAGCTGCGGCTGCATGAAGTTCGCCATGGAGAACTGAAACTCGATCTGCAAACCCTCGCACAGATTGAAGCCGCCCAGGCCCGCATGCAGGAAGGCCTGTATGGCTTATGCATCACCTGCGGCCAGCCCATCGCCCGCGAGCGCCTGTTCGCCCTGCCTACCGCGATTCGCTGCACAGCCTGTCAAAGCCAGCATGAAGCCGGACGGCATTGACGCAGCGCCGTCTTCCGTCGTGCTAGCCCGGCCCACATGGGCTCACCACGCAGCGCCGCCCTTTTCGGTTTGCTTTTAGCGGCGTTGCGCCAGCCTTGGCACCCCGCTAGGCAACACTGATCCGCCTGCCTTCCGGATCAATCGTGATCGTGTCTCCTGTCTTGAGCAGCTGCACAAGGTCTTTGTCCCAGCCCTCTGTGATGGGCATATTGGCCAGCACCGCACCCTGCACCATAACGGGGTTGAGCTTTCCGAACACGAGCGCCAGCGGTGCAATGCCTTTGTGCAGCAGGTCGAAGAACGCCCAGCCGCCGGCTACACCGCCTTTTGAGGTTGGGATCACCAGGATTTTCCCCTTGACCGACTCGCCTTCGACGCTATGACCAATGCGGGAAATAATGCCGGTCACACGATCCAGATCGTAGCGAGGGCTGAAACCCTCGCGCATGACGAGAACCTGGCCGGTCACGGTGGGGCCCCATGCGCGGTCCACATGTACGATAGTGCTCACTTCAGGTCTCCCGTACAGGCAATGTCAACGCACTCGGCGGTGCGGCGCAGTACCGTGTTGAATCGATGGGCGGTGATGGTGTTGACGATCTTGGCGGAGTTGGAAACCAGGTTAGCCCATTCGTTTTCCTCCCTGATCTGCGTAAGACGCTGCAGGATATAGAAGCAGACACCCTGGAGCAGCGTTACGCCGGCCTTCTCCAGGGTATCAACATACCCCAGCCGTTTGGCGTCGCTATAGACTGCGTGGTTGGTGGTAACCACCACCGTCATATCGGGCGCCACGGTGCGCCCCTCGAACAGTTTCGCCAGCGTCTGCATCTCAAAGAGCGATTGCTGCGGCCCCGAAAACACGACGATGTTCTTGCGCGCATCGACATAGCGATAGGCATCGTAGACGTCTTGAATGTCTTTCTCGCTAACGGTGATGATGCTGCGCGGCGTGTTTCCGCCCAGCGCCTGCTCGGCGGTGGGCGCTTCGGGGGTGACGCCGACCATATGGAACATGGCCATGGAACCATAGCTGGCAAGGGACGCCCCCAGATGCTTGAGCGCATCGGGCGGCGGCGTAACCTTAATGCCATCGAACACGGGCACGGCGAAATAGTCTTGATTGGGGTGGCCGACGATTTTCCCTAACGCGCCCCAATCCGCCAGGTCCTCCATTGGCGCATCTACATTGACCAGTATGTTTCCGCGCCGCATCTCGTCCAGATGAAAACCGTAAGCGGGGGTGCGGCCGGTCAGCGCGGCCGCGAAACTGGATTTCCCCGCTTCGAAGTTGGTGCGTGCCCCGAACACCGAATTGGCGTAGATGACGGTGCCGGTATCTCCCCAGGCCACGTGCTCGCCCAGCTTGGGCTGATACACGGTCTGATAGTTGATGCAGGTGTCCGTAGTATTGATATCCATCTTGCGCAACTGAATCACCAGCTTGCGTTCCTTGTTTTCCTCGGCCTCGTCGGGCAGCAAGGCAGGCTCGTCGCTGAAATGCATACAGCGCGCGTTGCTGGTGGACGGCACGGCGCATTTCGCGCCCTCTTCAGCGATGCGCGTCATCATGTCCAAACCGCCGTCGCCCATGACTTCAATGTCGCCCATGACATGCGCGTTGGTGATCGGCACAAAGCGTTCGGCATTGAAGAACTTCCCGACCTCTATCTGGAACTTGATTGCCTCCTGCACCGCTTTGCCTTTTTCGCCATTGAGCATGGCGAGCTCTTCCTGGTTCAGTTTCATGCTTATCCTTGTGGCTCCTTGCCGGAGCACGCTGCGTCCTGACACTTATTTAACTGAGACATGTGCCGCTTTGATGATGTCGGCGTATTTACGGCGTTCGTTGTCGACAAACAGCTTGAAGCCCTCGGGGCTGCTGGGTGCCGCCGAGATGCCCTGATTCGCGAGTGATGCTTTGACTGCCTCGCCGCTGAGGGCGGTGCGGATATCTGCGGAGATCTTCCCGATGATGGCCCGCGATGTGCCTGCGGGCGCAAAGATGCCCTGCCAATTTTGGATATCGAAGCCTTTAAGGCCACTTTCATCCAACGATGGAATATCGGGCACGAGTTCGGATCTGGATTGGGTGGTAACCGCCAGCGCTTTCGCCTTGCCGGATTTGACGAACGGCAGGGCGGGCGGCAGCCCCGCGAAAAAAATCTGCACCTGGCCGCCAACCAGATCGGTAATTGCCGGTGCGCCGCCCTTATAAGGCACATGCAGGACATTTGTTTGCGTCATCAGCTTGAACAGTTCCCCCGCCAGGTGCTGGGGGCCGCCCGTTCCGGACGAGGCATAAGAGACTTTTCCGTTGTTCTGCTTGATGTAGTGAATCAGCCCCTGTGCATCGGTGGCGGGAACGGAAGGGTGGGCAACCAGCAGCAATGGCGCACTGCCGGCCTGAGACACAGGCGCCAGATCCTTCTGCGCGTTGTACTGCATCTCGGGATACAGAAGGGGATTGACGACTGTTTCGGCCGGTGAGCCCATTAGCAGCGTATAGCCATCGCCATTCGCCTTCGCCACGTAACCGGCTGCGATATTGCCGCCCGCCCCCGTACGGTTTTCCACCACGACGGTCTGGCCCCATATCTTTGACAACTCGGCCCCCAGAATGCGGGCGATGACATCGGTTGCGCCGCCAGCGGGAAACCCGACGATAATCTTGACGGCCTGTTCGGGGTAAGCGGCACTGGCACAGGGGGATATGAAAAACGGTGCCGCGAAAGCGGCAGACAGGACGACGCGCTTGATGTGTTGTAGTGTGCGCATTGCGTTGAGTCTCCTCTCAGAGGTTGGTTACTCCACCTTGCGTAGCGATGGAGCGATTTGCATCGGGCCCGATACGTTCAACTCAAACGCAAAAATCTCGGGCTGGATATGGAAGCGTGTCTGTTCCAGAACAATGCCGTCGCTGTCGAACGACGTTCGATCCATTTGCAGTGCCATGCTTTCGTCGCCCAAACCCATGAGCTCGGCGATGCGGGGCGGCGCCTGGGCGGCGCGAATAGACGTTGTGGCGCGCTCGACCTTGCGGTGTATAACGTCATGCAGCAGCGTATAAACGGGATACGTCTCGATCATCTGCCTGGATATTGTTTTGCCAAAGCACGAAACAGCTGCTTCCGCGACTGCGACAACCGCATCGCTGACGCGATAGACACGCGTAAACGCCGCCACCTCGCTATAGCCGCGAAACAGGGTCTCGCGGTTTGGGTTCGCGGCACCCGACAGGGTGAAATCGATCACCTCTGTTTCGGGTGTGTGGCCTTGGGCGATCAGGCTGTCATAGAAGCCGCGCAGCGCGTTCAGATCCTGGCTGACCTGGGGCCCCGAAACAAAAACACCTTTGCCCTGGCGGCTGACTACCAGCCCACGATCGGCCAACAGGCGCAGCGCTTGCCTGACCGTGACGCGGCTGACGTCGAAAAGCTGGGTCAGTTCGTATTCGGACGGCAGCTTCTCCAAAGGCAGCAGCCGCTTGGACGCGATGTCGTCCATTAGCTTCTCAGCCAACTGCAGATAAAGCGCCTTCTGCGCGTTTCGGTTCAGGGTTGTGCTCATGTGCGGATTCCTTGCGAACGGCAAATTCTATTTCTTGCATTAACATAAGTCAATACAAGTGAGAAAGTCCCGTTTTCCTCAGCTCGAATGTATCGATGCGCAGACACTGATGCATGGCGCCCCTCATGGGCAGAGGGCCGTGCCCTCCCGTCTCTCGGGTCTGCGGCTTCCGGTAGAATCCCCGCATTACACAATCGGCGGGAGACGAAGAATATGGAAGACGGCACGCCCAGCATCCAACTCCAACAAGGGCGTGTGCCTGTTCAAGCGTTGCTCGACGCCCAGCGCGCACCCGCAGTACTCGAAGCCCTCAAGCAGAATCCATATGGACGGGCACTGTTCTCCCCCGTCATCGACGGCGATGTAATCCGCGCGGACACAGACGCTTGCCGCGCGGTCGCAGCGGGACGAGCGGATGTTCTGGCGGGCCACCTCGCGTAACCCGCTTGTGCATGGGTTCCATGGGGGTCGGCTAGGCACCATCCCCGGTTCGGGCCGGCTTCCCATCTCCTTTTTCCTTTTTGCTTTCGGGCACATAGATCATCCGCCCGTCGTCCAGCCGGTAGGTGGTGCCGGCGCGTGTCCCGTGGCCCTGGCCGATCTGCCCGCTGGCTTCGTAACGGGTGAGCTCCCGGCCTTCTTTGATGGTGATGCGCATATCGGGTTCACCGGGGTTTTCGATGACGGTGACTTTGGCGGACGAGTAGGGATTGAGCGGGTTGGTGGCGATGACGATCATCAGTATGCCGATAACGACAAGAAAGAGATCGATCAGGTTGACGACGGAAAGAATGGGGTCGTCGGCGTCTTCGTGGTCTAGAAAGCGCATCAGGGCTGGCTCCCGCTGCGTTCCGCCGCGCGCAGCTCTTCCAGCAGCCAACGCCGGCGAATGATGAGGATGAAATAGGTGATGCTGGCGCTGACCAGCGCAAGGATGACTGCGGAAAACGCGACGACGAGGTTTTCGCCAACGGCCGCCGCACGGCCTTCGCCCAGCGCCAGCAGGGCTGGCCCCATCGGGATCATGGTGGCGACCAACCCCAGCATGGGCGAGGTGCGCGACACGATGCGCAGCCCTTCCAGCTTTTTCATGATGCGCAGCTCCAGATCGGGGCTTTGCACAGCCGGCGTGATTGCCAGCATAGGGCAGTAACTGCCGCGCGCGCGCTGGAAAAGCTCTACCAGAAACATACCTAGGGCAACGCTGGCATATGCAAGCGAAGCAGCGATCAGCAGCTGCACAGGAAATAGGAAAAGGTGGGAAAGGTCGTAAAGACCCGCTTCAAATTCATGCATTGTTCTCTCACGCTTGATAATGATGGTTCATCGAATCGGCGCGCGCAGCGTATTGCCGCGCCATTGCAGGCAGCCGCCCAGCACTGCCAGGCCCAGCAGGCCAAGCAGCAGCGCCAGCGTCTGCCCAGTATCGGCGGCTTCGGCTGATTGAGCTACAGGCTCTAGCGCCAGGCCCTGAACCTGCTTGGCCGCGGAGCCGTCCTCGGCAGCGTCCGCAGGATGGTCGGGCTCGATCAACGCCGGCGCATCCGCGGCATCCGCCGAAGACGCCGGCATATCCGGCGCCGCCATGCCGTACCCTGCCGCCATCGCGGCGATGCTGTCTTTGGTGATCTGCGCACCGGTGTTCACACCGTGCTCGGTTTCGAGTTCTCGCCAACGCGCCGCAAGCCGCTGGCGCGTTTCGGCGGGCGCATCCCAATAACCTTTCCGTATCGCCTCGGCCATGCGTTCAATGATCTGAGCCTGCGCGGTAGGATTGTGCCGTTCGAAATAGGCGTTCATGTCCAGCTTCCGCTTGTCGTCTACATAAACATCGAACATGGCCTGCCATTGATCGCTGCGCACGGTTGCGGGATCCATCACCTGCCAGCCGAACAGATTGTTGGCGGTGTTCAGCATGGTCAAGGTGCCGGCATAGCCCTCCGCCTGCATGCCTTGTATCCAATGGGGATTCAGATACCGCACGCGCAGTTCGTTCGACAGAAATCGCGACAGCGTTGCTGTGGCGGGCGTGCCCTTGCGCAGATCCGATACATACAGCGCCGCACGTTCGCCGCTGACATGGCGTATGGCCGCTGACAGCCCGCCCAGGAACTCGAACGGATGGTCGCTGGACAACACCCCGTGCAGATTGGAAGAGCGCGCCAGAACCGCCGCCTGTGCGCCTTTCAGTTGCTCCGCAAAAAGGTTTGCGGCCTGGGGTGCAACGCCCCAATGCCGCACGCCGAACCCAAACTGCGCGCTATCCAGAAAGCGTTTGGCCAGCTCCGCATCGTCCTGCCATTCGGTGGAGCGCAAGGCGAGATCGGGCACACCGGTACCATAAGCACCCGGTGCGTTGCCGAAGATGCGCAACCGGGCGAGCTCGGCGGCCTGCCCGGCGTCCATGCCTTGCGCACCCAGGGCGGCGGCAATGCGCGCACTGTTGGCAGCAACGGGGTTGCCTGCCTCGTCCAGCGCGGCAATGCGCTCAATGGCGTCGGCCAGCAGCCGCATGAAGCCATCGAACTGGTCGCGATACACCCCGGTGACCTGCACCACCACGTCCACGCGAGGGCGTCCAAGCTCGCGCGCGGGAATGATCTCCAGCGCGCGCACGCGGCCGCTGGGTTCCCACACAGGGCGCAAGCCTAATGCATGCAGCACTTGTGCCTCGGTGACGCCCAAATGGCGCACGGCTTCGGACGACCACAGGCTGAAGGCCAGCTTTTCGGGCCAGGCGCCGTCATGATCGCCGCGAAAAGCCTGGATCAATTGATCGAAGGCTTCGCGCCCCGCGTCGAATGCCGCTCGGGTGGGGAGATGATCGGGCTCGAAGGCATACAGGTTTCTGCCGCTGCGCACATCCAGATTTCGCACGGGATCCCCGCCCGCCCCTGGCGGTACGAAACGCCCTTCCAGACCGGCAAGCAGCGCCTCGATTTCGTTGGGTGCGGCGAGCGCCGCGTCCAGCGCACGGGCGCGCGCAATAAAGGGGGCCAGCTTCCCCGGCGGCATTGCACCCGCATCCGGGCGCCCAGCGTCGGTGCCGCCCGCTTCCGTTTCGGCAGGGTGCAGATGTGCCTGAAGCGTCCCGAAAGGCGCCGTCTGTTCCAATGCCTTGAAATCCGTTGCGAACAGTTCGTCGGCCTGTGCGCCGACAGCGTCGTAGAACGGCTTGCCCAACTGCTGGACGATGGTTGCAAGCCGATGCGCCGGCGAGGCGGCCTGCCCGAAGGTGTGCAAGCCCAACGGCATGGCCGTGCGCGCCAGCTCATGCAGATGGTCGTGCAGGACAGGCAAGAAACCGTCGATATCCCGGCGCACATCCTGCGCCGCCCAACCCAGATCGGCCTCCATACCGGCCGAAATAGCCGCTTCCGCCAGTGCTGCGCCGGTTTTGCGGCGTGCCGCGCCTTCGTCGAGCTGCGTGTACTCGTGCACCAGGTGATGGATATCGCGCAGCTCGTCGTACAGCCCTGACGGAGCGAACGGCGGCGTCTGGTGGCTGACTGTGACAGCCCGCCCGCGCCGACGCGCCTGCAGGGCTTCACCCACATTGTCTTGAATGTATGGGTAGAACACCGGCACGTCGCCCACGGCCAGGAAGGGATCGTCGTCAGCGGCCAACCCGCGATCCTTGCCGGGCAGCCATTCCTGTGTGCCGTGCGTGCCTAAGTGCACGATCGCGTCCGCGTGCTCCCGTACGTACAAGTAGGCCGCCATGTACAGATGGTCGGGAGGCGCCTTGGTATCGTGATAGTGCGCACTGGGCGTGCGCCCGCGTGGCATTTGCGGCATGATCACCAGCTTGCCGCGCTTAAGGCGCGGGATGATGAAGCAAGGCTCGCCATCCACGGTACGCACGGCCCAATGCGCAGCCGGGTCGCCGCCATGCGCATAAGCATGGCGCCTGGCCGGCGCCAGGCTTTTCAGCCAGTGCGTATAGCGCCGCACCGGGAAGGCTTCTGCCAGATCGCGTGCCAGCAGGTCTTCCAGCGACACTGAACCATATAGCGCACCCAACATGGCCTGGCCGGCAGCGATCATCTCTTGCTCGCCGACAGCCGTTACCACATAACCCGCCTGAGCCAGCTTTGCAGTGATGACCTGGATACTGGCGGGCACATTCAGATGTGAGGCCGACAGGTTTTTCTCGCCTGCGGGATAATTCCAGAACAGGAGGGCAAGCTGTTTTTCTGCGGCAGGTTTGCGGCGCAGGCTGACGAGCGCTTTGGCCTTGCCCGCCAGCGCGTCGACCTGGCCCGGCAACGGTAGCTGCGCGCCGTTTTCGACAACGCTCAGCACCAACGGATCCATCATGCCCCAGCCTTCGGGGCCCGCCATAAGCACGGCGGCAGTGCGGGCAGGCATGCCCGACGCGGCATCCCGCCATGCCTGCTGCCCGCCACTACGAAAACCGACCGTCTGGATGACAGGAATATCGAGTTCGGCGAACTCGGCCTTACGCGCCTGCCCGTTCACCATATGTGTAAGGTTGATCAGCACATCGAAGCGACCAGGTTCCGCGACCGCCCTCAGCCCGCGCGGATCAGCGCCGTTGAACCAGAACACAATGGGCAGCAGGCCCTGCTGCTCGATGCGGGCGACCAGCGCATCGACGATCGCCGTCTGCATGTCTGCAACCGCCCCGCTATGAATAACGATGCCGACACGCCCAGCGGGCGCTCGCCAGCGCGCCTGGCCCCAGGCAAGATAGGCGCCCAGCGTATCGAAAACCTGCGGCGCGCCAGGGTGGTAAAAGCCCACGGCCGGTAAACGCTGTGGCGGGGGGAACGCAGACAGATCGTCTCCCGCTGGCCGCGCACTAACTGCCCTGAAGAACTCGGCCATATTGGCAGCGCCGCCGGCCGCGTAATAGCCGATCAGCAGCCGCGCCTGACTGCTGGTGAGCCCACCCCAGGCTGGCGTGCCACCGCCTATCGCGAGCCAGGGTGTATTTGATGACTGCAAGGCTGCGCCCAGCGCGGCTTCGACACGGGCGCGGTCGCTGGGGCGTGGAACATCGAGTACGAGAAAGTCCGCACCCAACAGCCACTGCTCGGGCTTCACGGCCTCGGCCTCCACATCGATATGCTCAAGGTGCACACCCGCACGCCCGGCTACCGGCTGCAGCGCCCGAAACTTGGCCGGCAATACAAAGCCGCTGGTGAGTACGCGAATTGTCAGCGGCGTGCCTGGCGACGATGCGTGCGCCGGCGCCGCAGCCAGCAGCATAGTGAGCGCGGCGATGATCAATGCAATGCAGCGCATGAATCAGAACCTCGCCTGCAGGCCCGCGACATAACGCCGCCCAGGATTCGCATAAGCGTATTCGTCGGAATCATCAGCGAGCCGCACGTCACCGATGTTTTCGACGCCAAGTCTCAGGTTGACATGTTTGCTCAGCGCATAATCGCCATAGGCGGATACGAAGCTGTAACCGCCCTGCCGCCCGCTGCCTGAGGACGTCTTTTGGGGGCCAACATAGTTGACGCGTACAGAGGCAGTCAGCTTCGCGAGGGGCGCCCACTTGAGCGTGGCATTGGCCGCATGGCGCGAACGGCCAATGAGACGCTCGCCCGTCGTACGGTCCTTCGCATCGAGATAGGTATAGTTGGCATCCAGCGCCATGCTCCAAGGCAATTCGACGCCGCCTCCCAGCTCAACGCCGCGAATGCGTGCTTTGTGGACATTTTGGTAGGTCCAGAGCGCACCAGGGCGACCCGTGCAGCCCACGATGCACGCGGCCTGGATCAGGTTGGTAATATCGTTCTGAAACGCCGTGGCGCGGGCGGACCATATGCCTTCTTCGTAGTCGACCCCGGCTTCGAACGATAGGTTCTTTTCGGGTTTCAGGTCTGGGTTGCCGACGATGGTGAAACGGCCGCCAGCGATGATCGCTTCATACTCGGGCGAAAGCTGCTTCAGGGTGGGTGCCTTGAAGCCGCCGCCCACCCCGCCTTTGAGTGTCAGGGCGTCTGTGGCGTGGTAAAGCAGGTAGGCGCGCGGGCTGGCTTCCCAGCCAAACGCCGAATGCCGGTCAAACCGGCTGCCCAGCACAAGTTCCCATTGGTCGCCCAGTACGATTTCGTCTTGAATGAAAGCGGCAAAGTGCGTTTGGCTGGCCTTGCCGCGATGATTGACCGTTGGGTCTTCGAGATGTTCGCCGCGTACTTCGCCGCCCAGCGTGAAACGGTGGCCGGCCAAGGGAGAAAACGCCACCTGCGCATCGCCCACACTATCCACAAAACGATGCGACCCCCATACGGGCGCGCCTTGGGTACGTGCGCTGTCGCGCGAGAGCGTGGTGCGATACACGCGCACGCGGCTGTCGCCCCAGCCCCATTTCCCCTCGTGCGACAGCGCAAGCCGCGTACGCCGAAGGTCTTCCTCGGAACGATAGTATCGCGGGTAGCGACCCGCACCCATCGTATCGCGCCAGCGGTTTTCTTTGCCCGCCCCGTAGGAAAGATCGATGCGCTGCTGGGCATCAGGCGTCCATGTCAAGGCCATGTTTCCGTTGAACGCCTCTTGTTCGCCCATGGACGTACGCCTGGGGTTCTGGGCGGACACCATTGCGTCCTGGTGCTGAAACTGGCCCCATAGGCTCATGCCAAGTACGCCCGGAAGCAGCGGGCCGCTCACGTATGCCCCGGCGGTGCGCAGGTCGCCGCCGCGGCTGTGCTCCGGCCAGGCGCCAAAGCTGGACAACTCACCGCGCCATGTATCTGTGGGTGCCCGCGTGATCACATTGACGACGCCGCCAAGTGCCTCGGAACCGTAGAGCGACGACATCGGCCCGCGAACGACTTCGATGCGTTCGATCGCGACCGCGGGCACCCAGCCGAGCTCGAAGTCGGAGTGCGCAACGGCCGACGATGAATTGCTGATGCGCATGCCGTCCACTAAAAACAAACTATGATCAGGCCGCATGCCCCGTATGGACACGCCGCGGCGCCCCATGCCTATGCCCGCCAGCCCCACACCAGGCTCCCCTTCCAGGGCATCGGCCAGATTGCGTACCGGGCGTTCGCGCAATGTATCGCCATCGACAACCGAGATGCTTGCAGGCGCATCGCGCAACGCGCGCTCGCCGGATGTGGCTGTGACCACAATGGGTGCCAGGGTGGGCGCTGCATCGTCCGCTGGCTGCGCCGTTGCCGCGCCGTGCGCCCCCACCCCCAGCACCGCCGCAACCAGTACGGCTTTTTCGCGTGTTTTTATGCATCGAAGCACGATTTCCCCTTTCTCTTGCACTTGAACAGTCTTGTGCATGGCCAAGAATGCAATGTTATAACATTGCTTATATTGCCCATGGGAAATACTGACATCAGCACGGCTGATGCAGCACGCACTCGCTGTGGGGCTGTGGGGCTGTGGGGCTGTGGGGCTGTGGGGCTGTGGGGCTGTGGGGCTGTGGGGCTGTGGGGCTGTGGGGCTGTGAGGCTGTGGGGCTGTGGGGCTGCGGGGCTGTGGGGCTGTGGGGCTGTGGGGCTGTGGGGCTGTGGGGCTGTGGGGCTGTGGGGCTGTGGGGCTGTGGGGCTGTGAGGCTGTGGGGCTGCGGGGCTGTGAGGCTGTGGGCTGCGGGGCACGCGCCCCGTTCAGCCTACCGGTTCAGATCACCTGCTCATGCCTCCAGTTCGACCGCGGCGTCGGCATGCGCATCGAACGCCGTGCCCAGATCGATGATCAAGTTGCCGGCCGCGTCGCTCATGACACTCGCATCCGCGGGAACAACGAGCGTGGACGAGGCGTCCTCCACGATCACGGGGCCATGCAGCACCTGGCCAGTCGTCATGGCATCGCGGGATAGGACGGGCGCACTGACAAAGGCCTGCAAGGGCTCGCTCCAGACGTCGCGGCAGCTCTGGCGCGGCACCCATGCATGTTTGCCCGAGACATCCAGCGACAGCGGACGATATACGCGGGTTTCCTGGGCAGTCAGGCGCAGATTGACGATCTCAATGGACTGGACGGGCGGCACTTGGCCGAACACCTGGCGATAGCCTTCAGCGAATGCACTGCGGATCTGCGCAGCAGTCTCGGGACCATAGGGGCCGTCGGGCAGACGCGTGATGACCTCGAACCCCTGGCCCGCAAAGCAGATGTCGGCCGACCGTACGAGGGTATAAGGTGTGCCGGGGCTCAGCGTTTCCGCCATCACCGTGGCTGCATCGCGCTCCAGCGCCGCGAACGCAGACTCGAGCTCTTCATGGCCAACCTTCTCCAGGGCGCGCCCCATCGTCGCTGAGCGATCTACGCGCGCTGGCGCCATCAGCAGGCCAATGGCGGAGGCTACACCCGCGCCCGGCGGACAAATCATCCGCCGTATGCCCAGACGGCGCGCCACATCGCAACCATGCAGCGGCCCGCCCCCGCCCGTCACCAGCAGCGAAAACGCAGGAACATCGAACCCCCGCTCGGCAACGTGCACGCGTGCGGCGGCGGCCATGTTTTCATTAACGACTGCCAGGATACCCGCGCTCACGCTGTCTTCGTCCATCCCCAGGCCAACGCTTACCGTGTGCATGGCGGTGTCCGCAGCCTCTGTGCTCAGCCGCATGGTGCCGCCCGCAAACGATTCCGGATCGAGATGGCCCAGCAAAAGATTGGCATCGGTGACGGTTGGCCGCGTACCACCGCGCGCATAGCACGCCGGGCCTGGCTTGGAGCTGGCGCTCTGCGGCCCGACCTTGAGCAGCCCAAGGCTGTCCAGGTGTGCAATGCTGCCGCCGCCGGCGCCGATTTCGATCAGCTCAACCGTGGAGATGTTGATAGGCAAGCCGCTGCCCGCGGCAAAACGCTTCTCGCGGCCGGCTTCAAACTGGTGGGCGATCAGCGGCGCATTGTCTCGCACGATACTCATCTTGGCTGTGGTGCCCCCCATGTCGAACGCCAGCACGCTGTTTATGCCCGAACGTTTGCTGAAGTATGCGGCGGCAATAGCGCCCGCCGCCGGCCCCGATTCGAGCAATTGAATGGGAAAGCGTCGGGCTTCATCCACGTGCGTCAAGCCGCCGTTGGACAGCATCATCAGAAAGGGGCATCGTACGGAAATCTGTGCCAGGCGCTCGACCATGCTCGCCAGATAACGATCGGCGATCGGCCGAACGTATGCATTGGCAGCCGTAGTGGACGTGCGTTCATATTCCCGTATTTGGGGTGCCACTTCGCATGACACAGAAACATACAGACCGGGGTATGCAGCCTCGATCAGTTCACGCGCCCGCCGCTCATGCGCACCGTTGGCGTATGCGTGCAGAAACACAATAGCGATTGACGCCGCGCCCTGCTCCACCAGCGCTCTGGCCGCGCGCAGGACGCCTTCCTCGTCGAGCGGTGTATCAACTTCACCGTTAGGACGCATGCGCTCTTGAACCTCCATACGCAGGGCGCGCGGCACCAATGGCGAAGGCAGCTCGATGAACAAGTCGTACAGGTCGTACTTGAACTCGCGGCGCATCTCCAACGTGTCGCGAAAACCCTTGGTCGTGATCAGCCCTGTTTTAGCGCCGCGCCGCTCGATCAGCGCATTGGTAAACAGCGTGGTTGCGTGAACAACGCGCGAGATCTGGTCACCCGTCACGCCTTCGCGCGCCAGCAGCACCTGCACGCCACGCAAAGCGCCTGTCGTAGGCTCATCAGGTGTGGTCAGCTCTTTATGGCTGAACACGCTGCCTTCGTCTTGGTCGTACAGCACTACGTCGGTGAATGTGCCGCCGATATCAATGCCCAATGCATACTGTTTCTGGCTCATTTCGTGTACCCATTCAAACAATCATTCTCCAGCAAGGTAGCGCCGCGGTTTGCCGGATTACCGTAGCCACCGCCACCCGGCGTCTTGAGCAATACCTTGGTGCCGCGTGATATGGCGTACTGAACCTTGGGGTTGACGAGCGCGCCATCAATGCGTATTTCGCCGTGCATCCCTGGCAAACCGCCCATTACGCCAGGCGCAGCGGATTCCGGGCGCGTACGTTCGGCCATAAACGAAATCGTGGTTGGCTGCGCGCTCAGGTTCTCGAGCAGGAGCTCCTGCCCGGCGCCGCCGCGATATGCGCCATTCGGTGCGTCCATATCGCGGAACTGCCGGTAGTGAATCTTCACCGGCGCCATCTGTTCGATGACTTCAACCGGTGTCGAGGAAATATTGCTGGGCCACGACAGCACTTCCACACCATCGCGGTTGGCGCTGGCGCCATAGCCGCCGTTAAGGAAGAACAGGCTGGTATATGGCTTGCCATGATCGTATGCGCCCGCCATGTTCACGCACCACAACGGCGAGCCGACACCAGCAATCGTTTTTGCGGGCACCACCTTGGCGAGCGCGCTGAGCACCAAGGCAGGCAAGAAGTGCCCGATGAGTGCACGCGCCCCGCCGGCGGCGGGCGGCAATGAATTGAGAATGCTTCCTTCGGGCGCCGAAATATGCAGCGGCGCCAGTGCTCCCTCGTTGTTGGGTACGTCAGGACACAGCACCGCCTTCACGCCATATGACGTATACGCACGGGTATAGGCCAGGCACACGTTAATGGAGCGCTGCACCTGCGGGTCGGAGCCTGTAAAGTCGATAAAGATTTCATCACCGGCGACGGTCAGCGCCATCTTCAGGCGGATAGGGGCATCGATGCCGTCGCTGATGGCTTCGGCGTGATAGGTTCCATCGGGCACTTTGGCAATTGCCTTGCGCATGGCATGCTCGCTGCGTGCGCGCAGTTCCGCTGAAAGCTCCTCAAGCGTATCCAGCCCACGCTCCCGCATCAACGCGCACACTTGGCGCTCGATCAGGTGCAGGCCCGTGAACTGCGCATACAGGTCACCCATGACTTGGTCGGGTACACGGACGTTTTGCCGCAGCACGGCCTCGAGCGTGGGGTTGATCTGGCCGGCCTCCATGATCTTCAAGGGCGGTATCTGCAGGCCCTCTTCGAACACCGAGCGCGCATCCGCGGAGCGCACACGCCCGCCGATGTCGGGCGCATGGGCAACCGAGCCAGCGAACGCAATCAGCTTGCCGCCGAAAAAGATGGGCTTTGCCACACTGATATCGGGCAGATGCCCCGTGCCCAGCCAACAATCGTTCGTGATCAGGATATCGCCTTCCCGAAGCGTATCCGCGGGAAATCGCTCCAGAAAGCACCGGATTGTGCGGGGCACCGTACCGATAAAAGACGGAATGCTGTTAGACGCCTGGGCGATAGACCGCCCCTGCGCGTCGGTGATCACGCACGCGAAATCATTAGACTCGCGCACAACCGATGAAAACGATGTCCGCACCAGCGACACGGCCGCTTCGTCGACAATCGAAATCAGCCGCCGCCACAAAAGTTCGAGCACAATACCGTTGAACATTTCTACACCTTGATGATGGGCGCCGCATACGGCGCCTGGATAACAGGGCAATCAGCCTGCCTTAATGTTTGCCACCCGGATGACCTCGCCCCACTTCTTGCGCTCCCGGGAAATAAAATCACGCGCTTCGTCAACCGACCCGCCTTGCACCTGCAACGCCAGCGATGCCCAGGTTTTCTGCATTGCGGGCGAGCGCAAGATGAGATCGATGTCTTTGTTTAGTTTTTCGACGATGGGGCGTGGCACACTCGATGCCGTGGCAATGGTGAACCACCCGGTGCCCTCAAAGGCGGGTATGGCCAGCTCCGCCACCGTCGGCACGTCGGGCAGCACGTCGCTGCGCTTAGCGCTGGTGACGGCGAGGGGCCGCAGGCGCCCCGACTGCACGATCTGCCCAGCCGTGGTTACCAGCTCGAACATTAGATCGATCTGCCCGGCCAGCAGGTCATTCATGGCCATGGAGCTGCCCCGATAGGGAACATGCGTGAACTTGACGCCCGCGGCATGCTGAAACAGTTCATTGACCATATGCGTGGACGAGCCCACGCCCGCCGAGCCCACATTCAGCTTGCCTGGGTTCTTCTTGGCATAGTCGATCAATTCGGCCAGCGTGTGCACGGGTACGCTGGGATGCACGACAACCACAGTGGGCACACCACCCAGGATGGCCACAGGCTGGAGCTCTTTTGCGGGATCGTACGAGAGAGACTTGTAAAGCGTATAGGCAGCATGTATGCCTATGGTCCCCAATACCAGGGTGTATCCATCGGGCTTGGCCTTGGCAACGTCCGCTGCACCAATGTTGCCGCCCGATCCACCCTTGTTTTCGACCACGACGGGCTGGCCATATTTATCGTTGAGCTCTTTGGCGATCGCTCGCGCCAGTACATCTGCCGTACCGCCCGGCGAGAACGGCGCCACGATGCGTATTGGCTTGTCGGGAAAGCTGTCGGTACCCTGCGCAACGGCGGCCCCTGCGAAAGCAAGTGGCGCCACCAGAAATGCCAGCGCGGCAAAGGTTGTTTTCCATTTCATTGCCCGTGTCTCCTGAATAATTGTGGTAGGTAGTCACGCAGTCTACGGCCAGCCTATCAATTCATACCAATGCTTTTTCTTACGCATAGTATGCTTACTGGATATACCCTGGGGATATACTGCCGGCTATGGCGAGACCACTTACTTTTCACGAGATCGAAGCATTTCGGGCAATCATGCTCACCGGCACGACGGTTGCGGCCGCACGGATGCTGCACACCACTCAACCGACAGTCAGCAGGCTGATCGCCCATGCTCAGCAGGCCACCGGGTTGGAACTGTTTCACTTGCGCAAGGGAAGGCTGCAGCCTACGCAGGAAGCGCAACAGCTCTTTGATACGGTGCAGTTGTATTACCGGGGTGCGGAAAAGATAGAACAGGCGGTGGCGGCGCTGCGGGATTCGGGCACAGGCGTATTGCGCATCGCCTGCACCCCCACCCTCGGCCTCGGTGTACTGCCTCGCGCGCTAGGCGGGTTTCGCCAACGCCACCCCCAGGTGCATGCCACCATCGATACCCTGGGCAGCGCACAGATACAGGAGGGCCTTATGCATGGCCTCTACGACATCGCGTTCACCAACAATTCTCTCGACAATGACGCCTGCCGCAGCGAAGCCATTCACACGGACAATGCGGTATGCGTGATGAGCAAGCACCACCCGCTCACGGCACAAAAGGCCATCCGCGTACGCGACTTGAAGAAGCACGCGCTGCTCTATCTGCACCAAGGCGACTCATTGGGTACAGAACTAAGGGCGCGTCTTGAAAGGGCTGGCGTCAAACCGCCCAGCTATATCGAGACCTCATACTATGCCACCTTGTGCATGATGGCTGCGGAAGACCTGGGCGTCGGCATCGTCAACCCCTACCTGGTGCCAGTGTTTTCCGACAAAGTCGCGGTGCGCCCCTTCCTGCCCGCCATCCAGGTGAACACCTTTGCCTCGTACTCGCGCGTCAATCCCTCGTCGCGACTGACGCCCGATTTTGCCAACGCGTTCCGCCTGCAACTGGAGATTGTCGCGCAAGACCTCCGGCGGATGCTCGCCGCAGGTTGAAAAAAGCCCCGCCATATGAACTGCACCCCAAGGATTGGATCAGCGTCCAACTTTTTGGGTGCAGTTCATATGGCGGGGCCGCAACGCAGCCCACGCCGTCGTCAGGCGCGCACAGGCGCCGGATCTCGGTGCAGCGCAGTAGCGATGAACAGTACTGCGGCAGCGCCTGCCAGAGGCAGCCAGGCGGTGGTGAAAATGGCTGCGACTCCCAGTGCGATCGCAACGATGGACCCGAAGAACAGCTTGCTGCTGCGCGGCCCCAGCAAGGCCCCGAAGGCGGTGCCCACCACGATTGCGGCCAGAATTTGAATGATGTAGTGCATAGATGCCCCCGCTTGATTATTGTGTTTGGTTCCGCGGGCGGCACGAACAAAGCCCGCGTCGTCGTCCATACAGGACGGCCCAAGTCTAGCATCAATCGCAGAATATGCCAGCCACCCGTTATGGTTTGAGGTCTATCTCAATGCGCACCGCATCGCCCCGGTAGCTGACTTCGGCGTAATAGACGATTTTCCCCTTCTGCGAACGAAAAACACGTGTCATGTTTGCAAGTGGCGCGCCGGCGGGGATACCGAGCAGGCCAGCGGTCTCGGCATCGGCGGACGCGATGCTGAGGGTCTGATGCGCTTGTTTGATGCGTAGCCCTTTCAGGGCCAGCAGCACCGGAATGATGGGCTGTGTTCGCAACTGCGCAGGTTTGGCATTGAAAACGTCTTGTGCAATGTATAGCGAGATGACGCAATAGGGGCGGCCATCCAGGGAATGCAAACGTCGCATATAGACGTAGTCTGCCGCGCCGTCGGGATCGCAAGGCAAAGGTCGCGGCGTCTCGTCAATCTCCAGGATTTTTGGCTTCAAGCCGTGATAGGTGGCCGCAAGCGCTTGCAGGGAGGTCTCCAGCGGCGTTGTTTTCACCGGCGTGGCCGCCTGCGTCACAAACGTACCCTGCCCCCGTTGACTGCTGAGCAGCCCCTCCTGAACCAGGATTTGCACGGCCTGCCGCGCCGTAGGGCGCGCAACCGCGAACTCGTCGGCCAGCGCATGCAGCGATGGCAGCAGCGTGCCTGCCCGCCACGCGCCCGACGCGATCCGCTGGCGCAGGCGATCGGCAATAACCACGTAGCGTGGGATATGACTCGCCGGCCAAGCTTTATCTGGCGTTGCTGTACTGGACGTTGGGCGAGCATCGCTCGGACTCTTGGACTTCATATGCGTTTGACGAAAACCGGGCCTGCACCCATGCCTGCTTGTAAACCCCGCACAACCGCGGCGACACGATAGTGTACGCAACTTATTGGCTGTTATCGACGCGATGTGGCGCGCCCAGATTCGCCGCGGCGTAACACCACGCGATGTGTTGCATCGCGACCCCGTGTAGCGTAGCGCCCGATACCGTGATAAAGTATATACTTATTTACCTTTAATCAATACATCAGCGTGTCGCATGGCGCGCTGGCAGCAGATAAGCAGGCGGATAAATGGCGGTAGACGCATCACAGCAATTGACCCGTAGATTTCGCATCGATAAAGCCGACGCCTTTGTCTTTCGTGCACCTGCACGGCCGCCGGTGCGTACATCATTTGGTGTCATGCACAACCGGCCCGCTTTGCTCGTCAGGCTTACAGACGCCGACGGCATCATCGGCTGGGGCGAGGTGTGGTGCAACTTCCCCGCCGTGGGTGCGGAGCATCGGGCTCGCTTGTTTCTATCCGTTATTGCGCCCATCCTGTGCGGCAAATGGTGGGAATCCCCCGAGCAGTGCTTTGACACCCTCACTGCACAAACGCGGATTCTGGCCATTCAGGCTGGCGAACCGGGCCCGCTTGCCCAAGTCATCGCGGCAACCGACATCGCTGCATGGGACCTGCTCGCGAAGCGGGCCCACCAGCCCTTATGGAAGCTGCTAGGGGGGCAACCCAAAGTGGCTGTCTACGCATCGGGCATCAATCCCGACGCGCCGATGCGCGTGGTTGACGAAAAACGCGAAGAGGGTTACAGGGCGTTCAAGCTCAAGGTGGGTTTCGGCGACGACCAGGACGAGTCGAATATCCGCACTGTCCGCAGCGCCTTGGGGCACGACGGTGTAGTGATGGCCGACGCCAATCAAGCCTGGAGCCCCGCCCATGCGAAGGTGATGATAGACCGCCTTGCCCCGTATGGCCTTGCCTGGATTGAAGAGCCGGTTGCCGCGGATACGCCCTGGGAAATCTGGCAGCAATTAGCAAATGGCACCACGCAGCGCCTTGCGGCGGGCGAAAACCTGCGTGAAGAATCCGCGTTCAATGAAGCCATGGCCACAGGCGGGGTAAGCGTCCTCCAGCCCGACATCGGTAAATGGGGCGGCTTCAGCGGTTGCCTGAAAGTGGGCCGCAGCACCCTCGCACACGGCAAGTGGTTCTGCCCGCACTGGCTCGGCGCCGGCATCGGGCTGCGTGCGTCCATGCACCTGAAAGCGGCTGTCGGCGGCGATGGCTATGTCGAGATCGACGCCAACCCGAATCCCCTGCGCGCCGCGCTCGCGGCTCCCGACTTCACGGTGGTCGATGGCACGGTCACGTTGCCCGACCTGCCTGGGCTGGGCGTTGAGCCAATCTTGGAAGAAGCAAAAAACTATCTTGTGCCTATACAGGAAGGGTGAATTCAATGAACAAAATCATCATCGCGGAATTCATGGACAGCGCTGCCGTCGAGTCACTGCGCGCACGCTTCGATGTCCATTACGACTCGCAGTTGCATGAAAACCGGGAGGCATTGATTCACGCCATACATGACGCGGATGGACTGATCGTGCGCAACCGCACACGTGTTGACCAGGCGCTGCTGAGCCAACCGCATCGGCTGAGGGCTGTGGGACGCCTAGGCGTCGGCTTGGACAATATCGATACCGCCGCATGTGGCGAACGCGGCATCGCCGTCTTTCCCGCAACGGGCGCCAACGCAAACACGGTGGCCGAGTATGTGATCTGCTGCGCCATGATGCTGCTGCGCCGTGCGTATACCGTTACCGGTGCAGTTGCGGCGGGACAATGGCCGCGCGACGCGCTGGTCAATGGCCAGGAAATCGGCGGCAAAACGCTGGGCATCATTGGACTGGGCTCGGTGGGGGGGCGCACCGCCGAACTGGCACAGGCCATGGGCATGACGGTGATGGCGTACGACCCCAGCCCCGCCGCACGCGCCGATACACTGAATACGGTTGTACGCAGCCCGAGCGTTGACGCCGTGCTCGCCGGCGCCGACGTCGTGTCCCTTCATGTTCCGCTCACCGCCGCCACAAAGAACCTTATCGGCGCCACACAGCTTAACGCCATGAAACCGGGCGCCATCCTGATCAATGTCGCGCGCGGCGGCGTGGTCGATGAGGCCGCGCTGG
The DNA here is from genome assembly GCF_009857885.1 of Pusillimonas sp. TS35. Taxonomy (GTDB): domain Bacteria; phylum Pseudomonadota; class Gammaproteobacteria; order Burkholderiales; family Burkholderiaceae_B; genus Allopusillimonas; species Allopusillimonas lactea. The sequence goes on from NZ_WWER01000007.1 coordinate 157,439, forward strand.
CGACAAGCCTCAAAGACGGGCACCTGGGCGGCGCCGCCATCGACGTCTATGCCCACGAGCCGTTGCCAGCAGGCTCCGCACTGGCCGATGCACCCAATCTTATCCTGACGCCCCACATCGCAGGCGTGACCCTGGAATCCAACATGCGCGTATCGGCCATGATTGCCGAGCGCGTGTCGCAGCATCTTTTAAGCAACAGCACTGGAGACAAACCATGAAATTCGGACGCATTGCCGCGGCAGGCGCACTGCTTGCAAGCCTCACTGCCCACACCTATGCCGCTCAGACGTGGCCCGCCCAACCCGTAACCATCGTCGTTCCCTACACTGCGGGCGGCGGCACCGATTCCGTCGCACGCCTGCTTTCCGAAAAACTGAGCCAGCGCTGGAACCAAACTGTCGTAGTATCGAACAAGGACGGCGCAAGCGGCACGATCGGCGCATCTTATGTGGCGCATGCTCAGCCGGACGGCTACACAATCATGCTTTCAGCAACGGCGGAGGTTGTGATCAGCCAGCACATCATGCCAAAGATGCCGTACAGCCCCGAAAAGGATCTTCGCCCCGTGACGCTCGCCGTCAAACTGCCTTTTATGCTCGTCACGCATCCCGACAAGCCTTACAAGACGACCGCCGAACTCATTGATTACGCGAAAGCCCATCCTGGTGCCGTCAGCTACGCATCGTCCGGGAACGGAACCCCTCAGCACCTGGCCGGCGCGCTGTTCGAACAACTCAGCGGTACCAGCCTGCTGCACGTCCCCTATAAAGGTGTCGCGCCTTCCATTTCCGCGCTGCTGGCAAATCAGATAGACATTGGATTCGTCGGGCTGCCCATCGGCTACTCCCACGTCCAGTCGGGAAAACTGCGGCCATTGGCAGTCTCCGCCAAAGACCGCTCCCCCGCCGTGCCCGATGTGCCCGCCGTAGACGAAACGAAGGGCATGGAAGCCTTCGATTTGACGCAATGGTTTGGTGTATTTGTGCCCGCAGGCACGCCCGACGCCGTTGTCGGGAAAATCCAGGAAGACATCCACGCGGTGCTGCAGTTGCCTGACCTGCGGGCCAAGCTTCAGAACCAGGGCGCCGAGCCCAGCGGGATGCCCACCGCAGACTTCGAACAGTTCGTCAAAGCCGAACGAGAGAAGTTCGGCCGCATCGTCAAAAGCATGAAGCTGTAGACGCTCTCCGGCGACTACAATAACGCGTATTCACTGCCGCAAGGCATGGCCGGTACGCCATGGAGAAATACGCTCATGAGATCACACACTCCGAAAATCGGGCTCGCACTGGGCAGCGGATCGGCGCGCGGCTGGTCTCATATTGGCATCATCCGGGTGCTCGAAGAAGCGGGCATTGTGCCCGACATTGTCTGCGGCACGTCGATCGGATCGCTGGTGGGCGCTGCGTATGCCGACGGTCAGCTCGAGCGGCTGGAAACCTGGGTGCGCAGCCTCACTTGGCAAGGTGTGGTCGGCCTGCTGGACTTCACCGTCAGTGGCGGCCTGATTCTTGGTGAAAAGCTCTTCACCTTTATCCGCACCCATTTTTCCGACAAAGACATCTCCGCCCTGCCCAAGGCGTTCGGGGCCGTCGCCACCGAACTGGTCACGGGGCGCGAGGTGTGGCTGCGCGAAGGCTCAATGGTGGATGCGGTGCGGGCGTCGGTGGCGCTGCCCGGCCTGTTCACGCCCGCGCTCATGGATGGCCGCCTGATGGTCGATGGCGCACTGGTCAACCCGGTACCGGTATCACTGTGCCGTGCCATGGGCGCAGACATCGTCATTGCCGTGGATCTCAACGCCGACCTCATCGGCCGGCATTTCGACGCCGCGGATCCCCCGCCCGCGCCCAGCCCAAGTCCGTTCGCATCCGTACTGGACAAGCTCCCGCTAGGGCTGGGCCGCCTCAAGAGCGGGCCCGCCTCCGCCGCCGCCACTATGCCGTCGATATTCGACGTGCTGAGCATCAGCCTCAACATCATGCAAGTGCGCATCACCCGCAGCCGTCTGGCCGGCGAACCCGCAGACGTCCTGATCCGCCCGCGCCTGACCAACCTGGCCCTGATGGACTTTCACCGCGCCGCCGTGGCCATTGAAGAAGGCGAACGCGCAGCACAGCAGGTGCTGCCGGAGTTGAAGGAACTGGTAAGGCTGCGATAACTCCCCGTCCGGGCTGAGCACCGGGGTGCGCTGATAAAGACTGACACGACAATCCACCGCCCTCGATTATCCCCCGTTCATACAATTACCGTACATAGCGTTCACACGCGCTACCTCACGAGTATTGCAAAGAACAAGATTGCAGTTATACATGGCCCACCCCCGCGAGCGCGGGGAACACGCGTTACTGGTTGCGTTCGATCTGCTGCCACGCGGTTCATCCCCGCGAGCGCGGGGAACACCCCGGCGTCCTGTCAAGTAACGAAGGACGGGACGGTTCATCCCCGCGAGCGCGGGGAACACGTCGCCAGCACAGGCCATGCGGTGGCCATATGCGGTTCATCCCCGCGAGCGCGGGGAACACCACGACATACACGCCGACAATGGCTCCGCGCTCGGTTCATCCCCGCGAGCGCGGGGAACACCGCGAGATACTGCAAGAGGCCGTGTCCGCCTTCGGTTCATCCCCGCGAGCGCGGGGAACACTTGCGCAGGGCGTCGGCCTTGGCCTGGCGGGCCGGTTCATCCCCGCGAGCGCGGGGAACACAAGCCCGCACAGGTGGCGGGCTAGTCTAGTTTCGGTTCATCCCCGCGAGCGCGGGGAACACTCGTATTGGCCTTTGATGGACTTCTCGCGGGCCGGTTCATCCCCGCGAGCGCGGGGAACACTCCAGCACATCCGATAGCGTCCAGCGCGTAACCGGTTCATCCCCGCGAGCGCGGGGAACACACATAAGTGCCCCCGTGCATGATGTAGATCGCCGGTTCATCCCCGCGAGCGCGGGGAACACGAACACAGGCCGCACCGGGGGACATCCTTGTCCGGTTCATCCCCGCGAGCGCGGGGAACACCAGGCGGCGCGTTATCTGGCATGACGGGGTAGCGGTTCATCCCCGCGAGCGCGGGGAACACGTGTCTGGAGAACGAAGCATGAAGCAACCCGCCGGTTCATCCCCGCGAGCGCGGGGAACACAAGGACTGGATGACCCGCGTGGCAACCTCATGCGGTTCATCCCCGCGAGCGCGGGGAACACAACCTACCGTGCTCACCATCGCGCATGTCGAGCGGTTCATCCCCGCGAGCGCGGGGAACACCTGTCCGGGGTATAACCCGAGGGGAACACGTCCGGTTCATCCCCGCGAGCGCGGGGAACACGTATAGAGTCCAGTAGATGTCCTCGCGCTTGTCCGGTTCATCCCCGCGAGCGCGGGGAACACGTGATTTCTCGTGTCATTGTTGTTCCTTGAAAGCGGTTCATCCCCGCGAGCGCGGGGAACACTGTCTTGTGAGCAGCATAGATCCGCTCGTACTCGGTTCATCCCCGCGAGCGCGGGGAACACACTCCATACGTTTAATGGTGTCGAACTATCGACGGTTCATCCCCGCGAGCGCGGGGAACACGCTCAGAAGTCGCAGCACTTCATAGGTTACGGCGGTTCATCCCCGCGAGCGCGGGGAACACGCCGGTATCCTGATCCAGCCCAAGTCCTACGCCGGTTCATCCCCGCGAGCGCGGGGAACACTAGGGTTGCAAGCCCGATTCGCTCAATCATGCCGGTTCATCCCCGCGAGCGCGGGGAACACGTAGCGGACAACGTTGTTTTGTTCGATGATTTCGGTTCATCCCCGCGAGCGCGGGGAACACAAAAACACGTTCATCGTCCCGGCCCTCCATGCACGGTTCATCCCCGCGAGCGCGGGGAACACCTGGAAGAGCACCACGCCTACGACCGCATCATCGGTTCATCCCCGCGAGCGCGGGGAACACATTTCGGCCACCGCGCGCATGCCGCCGTATTCCGGTTCATCCCCGCGAGCGCGGGGAACACTGGCGGGCCTGCTGTTCTGGTGGGCAGAATGACGGTTCATCCCCGCGAGCGCGGGGAACACCAGACGCGCATGGCCGTCAAGGTGACGTTTGCCGGTTCATCCCCGCGAGCGCGGGGAACACGGTCAGCGCTGAGGCGATGTATTCGACCGGGGCGGTTCATCCCCGCGAGCGCGGGGAACACGGTATTGGGTCGCTCGTAGTCAAATCCAAATCCGGTTCATCCCCGCGAGCGCGGGGAACACAGCGCTGGCCGGATGAAGTCGAAAGCTTATACCGGTTCATCCCCGCGAGCGCGGGGAACACATCATGAGGCTGCGCGGATCGCGATGGCCTACCAGGTTCATCCCCGCGAGCGCGGGGAACACGGGATACACCAATTAGTCGCATTGACGACCGGCGGTTCATCCCCGCGAGCGCGGGGAACACGGCCTATTCTACGGCCCGCACGATTCGTGATTCGGTTCATCCCCGCGAGCGCGGGGAACACAAGGACGAAGGAACCAAACGGTTTGGTGATGCCGGTTCATCCCCGCGAGCGCGGGGAACACTGCATTTGATCCGCGAAACTGGTGCGGGGCGGCGGTTCATCCCCGCGAGCGCGGGGAACACTCGGTGGCCAGCGAGTCCGGGCTAGAAAGTTACGGTTCATCCCCGCGAGCGCGGGGAACACTGCCGGTTCTGCGCGATGAGCGTGTCCAAGCGCGGTTCATCCCCGCGAGCGCGGGGAACACGGCGTTTTGTTGCAGTTTACCGTCCCCGTAACCGGTTCATCCCCGCGAGCGCGGGGAACACTTTGGCATTGAAGGGCTATCCGAATAATGAAACCGGTTCATCCCCGCGAGCGCGGGGAACACTGCTCACGGACGCGGCGGCCCAGCGCATTGAACGGTTCATCCCCGCGAGCGCGGGGAACACGGGCCGCACGGCGACGGATTAGCGACGGCAACGGGTTCATCCCCGCGAGCGCGGGGAACACCTCTGGCGGGGCGCAAACAATGCCAGTATCGGCGGTTCATCCCCGCGAGCGCGGGGAACACGCCCAAATGCTTGTGAAGCAGGGTGATCTGGTCGGTTCATCCCCGCGAGCGCGGGGAACACTGCTCTGGTCGGCGCGATGGCACCGGGCGAGGCGGTTCATCCCCGCGAGCGCGGGGAACACCGTCGTAACGCCGGCTGGATGTTTCACGATGACGGTTCATCCCCGCGAGCGCGGGGAACACGAATTTCAGGCGAGGGTGCGCAGCGATGCGTGCGGTTCATCCCCGCGAGCGCGGGGAACACTCTGCTGATTCAGGCCATCAAAAAGCCGCTGCCGGTTCATCCCCGCGAGCGCGGGGAACACGGCTTCATTCCAGTTCACCCATACAAAGGGCGCGGTTCATCCCCGCGAGCGCGGGGAACACGTTCCAGCACGGCGCAGCGGCCTAAGCAGTGACGGTTCATCCCCGCGAGCGCGGGGAACACCCTGCCGCTGCAATGACGGCGAGTACGCAGATCGGTTCATCCCCGCGAGCGCGGGGAACACAGCGGCAGCGACACCACCAAAACCCCCATGGGCGGTTCATCCCCGCGAGCGCGGGGAACACGGACATGGTGTTGTGGATTTCGCGGGCCTCGACGGTTCATCCCCGCGAGCGCGGGGAACACGACCACGTAGCCAGCCATTCGAAAAACTTCTGCGGTTCATCCCCGCGAGCGCGGGGAACACGTGAACAACCCGCGCCAATGGCACGATGGCTACCGGTTCATCCCCGCGAGCGCGGGGAACACGATCGCCGTATTTAACGGGCTGCGCGACGGCACCGGTTCATCCCCGCGAGCGCGGGGAACACGCGAAGGCGCTATCGGTTGGCACGATGGATGGCGGTTCATCCCCGCGAGCGCGGGGAACACGGCTGTATCCTTGGCTGGCAGGGTCACAAGATCGGTTCATCCCCGCGAGCGCGGGGAACACGTTACACGTAGACCCGGCAATAACCGGAAAACAGGTTCATCCCCGCGAGCGCGGGGAACACGGTGTCGGATATCGGTGCCATGACGCCTGACGCCGGTTCATCCCCGCGAGCGCGGGGAACACTCCGACTCGTCTATGTTGATATGTGATCGGGACGGTTCATCCCCGCGAGCGCGGGGAACACCTCGCCAGCACGTTACCACGGCCCTGAACGAACGGTTCATCCCCGCGAGCGCGGGGAACACGGAAAAATTGATATGGGCGCACTGGCTGGGGCCGGTTCATCCCCGCGAGCGCGGGGAACACTTGATGGGCAAGGCGCTGCTGATGGCGGCAAAACGGTTCATCCCCGCGAGCGCGGGGAACACAGGTTGTGCAAGGTCGAATGCTCGCCCTGAGTCGGTTCATCCCCGCGAGCGCGGGGAACACTCCCCGGCGCATTTCCCAGGTGACATAAGTGTCGGTTCATCCCCGCGAGCGCGGGGAACACGTATTTGGCGACCCATGCGGCGCGGAAATCGTCGGTTCATCCCCGCGAGCGCGGGGAACACGCCGACGCATTGTCTCGTGTCCGGTTGCGCCCCGGTTCATCCCCGCGAGCGCGGGGAACACACTCAGAGACGGAAGGAAGTCGCGGGTGGGGGCGGTTCATCCCCGCGAGCGCGGGGAACACCGCATCGTTCTGAGTCTGGTTCAGTTGGATATCGGTTCATCCCCGCGAGCGCGGGGAACACAAACAGAGCGCACTGCCCGAGCGGTTTACAGACGGTTCATCCCCGCGAGCGCGGGGAACACGATCTCCGAGGCCGGCACGACCACCCGCTCACCGGTTCATCCCCGCGAGCGCGGGGAACACATTTTGCTCAGGTAGCTGAAATCGAGGCCAGGCGGTTCATCCCCGCGAGCGCGGGGAACACGGAAGTTGACCTTTCTCAACAGCCGCCCAACGACGGTTCATCCCCGCGAGCGCGGGGAACACTCTATCAGCCGATGCATGCCGCGCCCGAGCAACGGTTCATCCCCGCGAGCGCGGGGAACACGTTCACGTTGTGTATATGGACGGCAGCCTGAGCGGTTCATCCCCGCGAGCGCGGGGAACACCTAGGCGCAACCGATGCGCAATTGGCAGATTTCGGTTCATCCCCGCGAGCGCGGGGAACACTCTACCCACACGATATCGACGCCCTCGAATGACGGTTCATCCCCGCGAGCGCGGGGAACACAGCGGCACGTCCTCGCCCGCCTTCTCGCAGGCCGGTTCATCCCCGCGAGCGCGGGGAACACCACAATCTCGTCTGGCGTCTGAGCCAGTTCCTCGGTTCATCCCCGCGAGCGCGGGGAACACCGGATCAATAACTATCATCGCGGCGGGCTGGTCGGTTCATCCCCGCGAGCGCGGGGAACACTCCGTCTGCGTGGTGATAAATGCGAAGTGTGACGGTTCATCCCCGCGAGCGCGGGGAACACGGCTCGGTTGCACCGGCGTAGTCGGTGGATAACGGTTCATCCCCGCGAGCGCGGGGAACACGCTTTGCGCGATATCCTGCTGCCGTGATGGGTCGGTTCATCCCCGCGAGCGCGGGGAACACAGCCAGCCCGAGCAGGCCCGTGAGGTTCATGCCGGTTCATCCCCGCGAGCGCGGGGAACACACATCGCGTACGACATAACCGCGATGCTTGAACGGTTCATCCCCGCGAGCGCGGGGAACACTGGCATGGCCTCGCCCATGCCTGCAGAGGGTCCGGTTCATCCCCGCGAGCGCGGGGAACACTGGGTAGGTCTATTTCGAGATGCCTCGGATGATGGTTCATCCCCGCGAGCGCGGGGAACACGAGTCAACCGTGAGCGTAGACAGGCCCGTAAAACGGTTCATCCCCGCGAGCGCGGGGAACACACTTAAAGCATATCATTGATTCTAAATAACAAAATCAATGCCATCCAAGCTACCGAAAATTCTCGATAAATTTGATTGTTAAAGATCGCTGTCTGTACCAAGCTCTGGTAGAAAGGAAACTAGTCGAAGCCCATCAAAATCGACGGGGATCCGTCGGTTGTTTCCCAGGGTCTGAAATTCGAACCCTGATTCGGTGGTCGCCGCCCAGGCCATGACAGCGTTACCGCCTTCGCAAGCATTCTCGAGTTGCTGCCAAATCATTTCCCGGGTGCGGCGAGAAACATCGCCAATGTAGACGCCTGCTCTCACTTCCAGAAGCCATATCGCCAAACGGCCCCGCAAGCGAGGCGGTACATTTTCTGTGACCACCACAAGAAAACTCATCCTTGCACCCTATGCCCCTGATCTCCGTGGCCTTCAGGCGCCGGAATCGCAGGTGGAATGGATTCTGGGGCGGGTGGCGGAGGGGCTATTTCGCCCGCCGACAACACTTCCTCTATAAGCGGAATCAATCGTCCCAGTACTTTCTCGGAGCGGAATAGATCGCGACAGGCCAAGCGTACGTCTCGCTCTGGCTCCGCCGGCGACTTCCGGGCAATGCGAAATGCAATTGGCACTACCGTATCGAACTTGAGGATGTCCGCAATGTCGTAGACGAACGAGAGAGGCTTTCCGGTGTGGATAAAGCCGACGGCGGGCGCATAACCTGCTGCCAGGACGGCGGCCTCGGTAATCCCATAGAGGCAAGCAGTTGCAGCGGAAAGACTCCGATTCGGTATGTCGGCCCGATCCCATTTTTTTTGATCGTAGTTGCGCCCATTCCAGTCGACACCGTGCTGCTTGGCGAGCAACTTATATGTTTCCCGTACCCTGGCCCCCTCTATTCCCCTGAGCTGCTCCACACTACGCCGGGCAGGCGCCGGCTCACCGAACCGCAACTCGTACATTTTGCGCACGACTTTGAGGCGCAGTTCGTCATCAAGCGCCAGCTTTGCCTGATACAGAAGCTTGTCGGAACGTGCTCCACCGGGTTGGCCACTGGCATAGAGCCGAACGCCAGCCTCGCCTACCCAGACAATGAGCGTACCGACCACTGACGCCAGATGAATGGCGGCGTGAGACACACGAGTACCTGGCTCGAGCATCAGGCACGCAATGGAGCCAACCGGTATATGGGTTCGAATACCATTTTTGTCGATAACGACAAATGCACCGTCCAGCACATCGATCTGGCCGTACTGGACAAACACCATGGACACCCGATCTTTCATTGGTAACGGCTTGAGCGGCGGCAATATCATTCAAGCCGCCTCACCAGCAACAGGCCGCAGCCGAAGCCCTTGGCATGGCCCACGCCCGCCAGCAGGCTGGCTCGCAACCGATCTGGATCAGTAACTGTGGCTTGCCCTTGATAATCCAGCGAGGAGTATGCAATCTTCCTGCCTTTATGGCGCAGGCGATGCTGACAATATCCATTCTGGGACACGGAGTCTGTGATTACATCCAGACCCCAACCACTGGCCCGAGCCAAGAGCCAATCCAGCCCCGCCTGCTCCAGCTCTTCTGCCTTCACGCCGCATTCACTGCTATGCCGCAGATGTAAAAATATGTCATGCCTTTTAGAGCGGCGCCCCTGCTGTATCTGAGCCACTACTGGGTTGGCTCGCAGATCGAAATGCACGCGGTCGCCGATTGCCAACTTAGGACGATAAGCTTTACTCTCGACATCGAGCAGACGGGCAACCGGCTCAGGTTTGCGTGCGGAAACCACCCAATATTGACGACCATTTTGGTGGCTGCGAAAAATGAAATCACGCTCTTTACCGTCACCAGGAAACATGCGCCAAATTAGCGCATGGTCTCGGTAAGCCTCGCCATGCAGCAGTTGCGCTTGAAACCAGGGATCGGAAACGGCACTGTCGGCCACCGTAACCCGAGAAAAATAATGGCTCATGACTGACCCCTTTCACGCAATGCAACCCACTCACGGCGTGGCCCGAACTGCCAACGTTGACGCGACAACACGTCATCGTGGCGCGTATGCTCGAAGGAAGGTGCCACGCCCACTTCCATGCCGTTATCCCAATAAAGACGCGCACCGCGCAAGCCGAACACCCATCTATCCATCGCGCCCGGCCAATCCTCATCTCTGCCGTAGCCAGCCATCCTCATAAGGGAAGGCCATCGAGCCTTGGCAAGAGCATCACTAACTGACATCGCCACCACCAGCTGCGGGCTGACCGGTGCGGCCAAGGGACATGACTTCCGCCCCAGGTAAAGCGTATAGACAGGCCGGGTCAACGCTTCGGCCAACTTGGCCAGACTGTATGGCGCCGTCTCCAGTGCCTCTACCGCGATGATTGCATGCGCATCGCACCGATACTCGCGTGCCGACAGCATGGTGTCTACCTTGTCAGTCGACAGCTCCTGACGTCGGCTGCGAAAGCGTTGCCTACGCCCTGGAACACCTTGCTGCACTGTATGAAAATCGCGCAAAAGCGTACCCACGCCGTCCAGGCAAATAGCAAAGCGGTAACCGCCTGCCAGAGCCATTTGCTGGGCTTCGTGATTACGATCAATACCGAGCGCGGCCGCCAATAGCCCGAGAAGCGCCGAACGAGAGGGGTGCGCCGCCGTATGTCGTGTTTCGCCGACCGCAATCTCGCCCCAGCTCGCCTGTGCGCCATACAGGCGCAGCAGCAGATAGTCTGTCATGGCTCACTCCGCAGCAACGAAATCGAGCAGCTCCGCAAGACGCCCCGCACCATTCAGGACATCAAGTTCATAACGCGCCTCGGCGCATGTTCCGTATACCTGATCCATGTTGTCGCGCAGGCGCCCAAGCGCAGCGGTAGCACTGTGTAGATAGTCATGCCCTTCGACGGGTTTGACGAAAGCAAGCGCAAGCGAGCGAGGCATCTGCTCCCCCTTCTCCGCTAGCACATAATGGGCATAGGCTCGGCTCGCATAGCTGTTCTGCTTGCCGGTCGGCCCCACCTTGACGGCGGCCTCGACCAATGCCGTGATGGCCCGCTGTGCCAAGGCCTCGTCACCCGCAAGATTACGCACCAGCAAGTCCCGGTCGATGCAGAGATACTGATAGAAGACCGACGAAGCGAAGCCTGCCTGATCCACGTGAGCCGCACCAGCATCCGTCTTGTTTAGATCATCAACAGCTGTGAAGTAATCGTCTTCGACCGCGCAGGCGTGCACACCAAGTGCGTGGGCCACCTGCGCAGCCGCCTCGGTGTTCAACTTCTGCTTGCTGGCCAGCATCCTGCCGAACAAGGCAATATCAACACCGCTCTGCTCAAACAACAGAGCATCGAGCTCCTCATCCTGAGGCGGGCGCTGCTCTGCGGCCAGCTTATCGACGAGGCTGACCAGCGCATCGAGTTCGGCAGGCCCAACATGCACCAGCTGTTCGATCTCATAGGGCTTGTCTTTCTCTGCTTTAAGTTTTCCGTATACCGCCGCGATCTGCTTTGCCCATTCACCGGCCTTTTTTTCACTGACACCCTGAGCCACCAGCTTGTCGTAAACGAACTCTTTGCCCAGAAGCTTGGTACGGGTGCCAATGGTACCCGCCAACTGCTTCTGAAACAGCTCTGACGTGCGCCAGGCTCGCTTCAGGCTCTGGGATGAGATACGCAAACGCTCCACCCCTCCCATTCGCGCTGTTTTCGGCTGCCCTGTATCATCGCGGTTGAGATTCGAAGGTGGATAGGAAACCAATAGATGCAGTTGAATAAAGTGGGTCATGCGGCATTCTCCTTGTTGTCGTTGCCAATGCTGGCTTCTTTCTGCGCTTTTGCAGTCAAGTAATAATCATGTGCCCAGCGGAATTTCACACTCTGGCTGGGCGCGACATGGCGTTCGTTTTCGGCCATCCAGTCCAGCAAGTCGGCCCCCAACACCCCTACATCCGCGGTTGCACCGGCAAGCAGAACCGCCCGACGCCAGGAGGCCAACAGATTGGGCATTGCATCCAGCCGCTGCAACCGGCGGAACCGGAGTTCACTCATGGCAGGCGGCTCCGAGGCCCGTGCACTCGCATGGCCCAGCCTCCACGCGAGGCTTTTTCCGTCGCTCGCGTCGCTCTTCACCGCGGCCAGCACACCCGCCATCCAGGCAACGTATTCATAACCGAGCGGTTCATCGCGCAATGGCCATGCTCCATTCCCTGTGGCGATCAGGCGATCGGCCAGCTGTAGCACTGCCGGCTCCAGAAGCAGTTCAGTAGCGGTAGGTGCCCGGCGCAAACGGGCTCTCGCCGCCCGGCCAAATGTGCTGAACCGCGTGCGTCCGGCGCCGTCATTTTCTGTTTCCTGAGTATCCTCGGCAGATCCCGGAGGCTGCAATGCCTTCCACCATTGCCGCACTAGGTTCACCTGGAAATCATTCAAACCATGTGGCGATCTCATGCTTTCTCCTTGTTATCTTGCAAAATCAGGTCTCTCAGAGGCCTTTGTGCTTTTTTCAGACGAGCCGCCAGTTCCGCCCTGGCGGTGGTAACCCGTTTCAAGTCCAACCCATCGATGTCGCCTGAAAGCGCCCACTGCTCAAACTGCGCGAATGCAATGGCATACGTACCAGCCAGCCAACGGCCGCAAGCAGGGCTCAATGCCTCTCTGTCATCGCAGTCCACAGCGCTCAACGCATCGAGAACCTGATAAAACAGGGGTTCACTCGATTGCCAGAACCCCAACGCCACTGCGTCGTCGCTTTTTCGGTCGGCCGGCCGATCGAACCTGGCAGCTTTTACCTGCCCCTGAACACTTCTGGCCATCTCTTCGGCACTATCCAGTATCTGTTTGATGGTGCGCACAAACGCAGGCTGCCGCTCAGGCGCGACCTCATGCACTGGCAACTGCGCGTCATACCAACAAACTGCTTTCATGTTTGCCATCTCGAAGCCGAAACACCACAGACGAGTTCGCGGTTTCCGAGGGTGCTTCCAGGCGCTGAATGACGCGATAACGCGCGCCGCATCAGGCTGGTGGTTGTCATTGCCGAGCACTAGGCCAAGCCAGTCGCGATAGCCACGCCCGGCCAGCCTTCCTTTAATGGGAATCGGCGGCTTATCGTGCTCCTTCGCATCAATGCTGTAAGGGGTAAGCGGATGCAGCCACGGACCTGTGTAATTTGTGCCGCCATGACGCGTGTAATAGTGGCGATAGCGCGGCACATCTGTTGCGCCACATATGGAGCATTCGCCAAGATCCAACGTCTCGGTGTCGAGCAGAATGCGGCGCGGCATGCCCCAGTAGGCCTGGAGCGGATGCACCACGCCAGGAGGGGTATCGCCAATCCCCTGGGCATCGCTGGTTCTGGTTTTTCCGAGCCATGGCATGACGTCGGCCTGACTGACGATTGGGGGGAGGCGCAGTTCTTCCGCGGGGATGATATTCAGCCAAAGCCTTTGCCAAAGTGTGGCGGACTGCTCCGCAGGCAAAAGCAGTGTCGTCAACGGCCCTCCGCCCCGCAAGGATGTGCGGATGCCACGCCCTCCCGACGGCGCATTCGTTTGCAGGGTAAACAGGGCAAGCGCTGCGCACCGCTCGCACAGCCCATGATTTGCCGGAGGATGGTTGAAATATCGGTTAACGTCCGAGCCCGCCTCGATCAGCAGTTCGAGAACCGGCAGATGATTGCTGTCGGCCGGCAGTTCAATATCCTGCAAAAATACACGCTGGCGCTCGCGCGACAGATGAAAAGCGCCGCTCCATTCGTCGAACATCTCATCCAACTGCGCCATGGTTGGTGGCGAATCGTTACGCTCCGACCAGTGCTCGCGGTCTTCAGGACAGAACGAGACCTGAAGCAAGCCGATTAAAAACTGATACAGCGCACCCAGGAAATCGGCGCGCGGCGCAACAATGTCCCGATACTCTGGATTGCCGACCTCGGCGGGACGTATCCACCGGCGCTCGCCCTTTTGGGTGGAAACCTGCACCCATGGATCAGAAAGCAAATGCATTGTGCGACTCCTGTTTTGATTTATTACTGTGGCCTATCGTCTGTGGTAGATGCAGCTAGAGCCGTATTGCGCGCTGCTATCGCAGCGGCTCCTAGCGGATCAGAAAACCATAGCCCCCCGTCTTTCTGATTATTTTATATAAGTGTTCTTGTTCTGTAAACGATATCAAACATAAATCTCGGACACATATCGAAACGCGGTCTGCCTTTGTTGCATCACCAACGCATCCGGCAAACAAAATGCCTCTTCGATACGTTATGCTTTTCCCTCTCCGAGACTGGTACGCTATGCGCGCTTCCTGTGCTGCGGTTGCTGCGCATGCGTAGACTACGCGGCATCAGCGCCCTACGACGCTTGTCCCGGAGACCGAGCATTCCCCGCACAAGCGGGGATGAACCGTGTTCTTGTTCGGTGAAACGATCGGAAGCTCCTACTTTCCCTGCATACGCAGGGCCGTTGCTGGCATGGAGCGGGTGACACCGCTCCATTCACCAGCACAACCCCAGCCTCTGGTCATACTGCAATATCAACACTTGTCGCCGCTCATCCTCGAGCTCGGCGATCAAGTGTTCTCCCTTATCCTCCAACGGCACGATGAAAGCGGGCTCGGCGAGCAGCGGAAAACGGTCGCGCAGGTGCTGGATCGCGGGCCCGTAGCGGTTCTGCCATGTGGGAGCAAGCCCTGCGGCCAAGGTTCGCCGCACGCGCACCGATGAGTGTTCCCATGGGAAATCCGTGCTAGGTACCAGTGGCTGCAAACCATTGTCTTTAACGCGCGCCAGGTACAGCGTCAGGGTTTCATCGCCCAAGCGGGTGGGCGTATCGCTCTCTTCATACCAGTGCATCGTATTGCTATCCATGCAATATCCCCGGCTGACGTCGAGCGCGTTGAACTCCGTCAGGCTTTTTATGGCGAGGTCTTTCCCCGCTTGTTCGTTGCTCGCCTTCCGCAAACGTTCAGGCACGGGTTCGGCTTCCCGACCGTACACGGCCTCAACCAAACTGCGTACAGCGCCCGGCTCAGCCTCTCCCGGCGTGACGATGCATCCAGAGCGGCTCAATGCCCGCGCTGTACGCCACAGCGCCACCGCATCGGGGTAGACGTAGCAGGCTTTTGGAAACAAACCGGCGTACCAGTCAGCAGAAGGCTCGTCCACAGGCGCCGGACTCAGCACAAAGAGTACCGGCGACGCACGCCGCTCGCGGCCATCGGTGGATGGATTGCCCAATGCGTCACGCGCATGGCGCTGTAAACGGCCCGCCCGTTGAATCAGCAGATCCACCGGCGCTAGATCGCTGACCATCACATCAACGTCGAAATCCAGACTTTGTTCCAAGACCTGGGAACCGATCAGCACCTGGGCTCGCCTTGCATCTTGACCAGATGTTTTGCCGAACCGCGCAAGAACGCCATCTTCGATATCCAGACGATGCCCCATTGCATATCGGCTATGAAATACATGCACATACTCCGATGGCATGTATTCCCCCAACGAGGCACATGCACGCAACACGTCACTGACTGTATTACGTATCCAGGCCACACACTGCCCCTGCTCCACCGCGCGCAGTATTTGCCTAATGACCGCATCCTCATCGTATAAAAGATCAACAGATACCGTGCGACGCAGCAGAGGACGTGTATCGCAGGCAGCCACCGACACCCCCGCGCCGGCGTGAATGGCGAGCGGGTATCTGGCATCGCCTGCGAGGCTCTCGCCCAACTTTCCCTGGCCTTCCCGAAAAGCATTCAGCAGTTCATCGCGTCTAACCAGAGAAAGAGTGGCTGACAGCAAGACTGCGCTACCACCCTGCATGGCGTGTGCATAAAGCAGTTTTTTCAACAGCCCCAGCATATAGGTGTCATAACTGTGCACCTCGTCTACGACAAGCACTTTTCCGGCAAGGCCCAGCAGCCTCAGCGACTGGTGCCGCACCGGAAGCACGGCCAGCAAAGCCTGATCCAGCGTGCCCACACCCACATCTGCCAATAAGGACTTCTTACGATTGTCTGTGAGCCATGCATTGCACTGTAGCGATGCCGTTGCCTCCAAATCGCCGTATTTCGGATCGCTTGGCTGAACCGTTGATCGCAGCACGCTCTGACGAAAGTCATCAACGAGCTCGCGAGCACCGTGGGCCAGCATCAGGGAGGGCGTTGATCGCCCATCGAACAACTGCCGGTAGACGCCACCCATACGCCTGTACATTTGATTGGCGGTTGCCATGCTCGGCAGGCCCAGATAAACACCATCGGCAAGCCCCGCCTGCATCATGCGCAGCACCAGCATCATGGCCGCTTCAGTCTTGCCTGCGCCGGTGACGTCCTCCAGGATAAAAAGTTGAGGCTCGATATCAAGCGCCACATCGGCTGCATAGCGCTGCAATGGCGTCGGCTCGCGCAGGTAGTCGAACAAGGCCATCGGGGCGAGGTCCGCGTTGACGTGGCCAGCCTCCAAACGCGCCTGTGCGACTGCCCGACCGGCACACGGCAGTGCAGTACACCCCCAATAAGCGGAAAGATCGCCTGGCGCCGACCGGTACATAAAGTGTGCGCGGTCGGAACCGAGCCAGTCGGCCAATACCGCCGCACCGGCCAGGCGCCAGCTGTGCGCGCGGAGTATTGCGGTCTGCTGGCGCGTGGGCACAGGGATATCCGCCGGCAGAAGAAGCGGCGCCACAGCAGCCACATATGCATCAACCGCCTGCAGGTCGGCTTCCGAGAAGTGCGGCTTGGTGCGCAACTCCAGCAGCCCGCCTGCGCTTGCGGACATCGGGGGAACACCATGATGCCCCACGACCGCGCGCATCCATACGCACCAGAACTCTTTTTCCGGCGCGGGCAGCCTATCCGAGGGGAAGGCCTCCTGTAAATGATCGACCCAGATCGCCCAGCCCAATGTATCGTGACGGATCGTGTAGGGGTGAGCGGCAGACGCATCGATCAGATCTGGCGACAAACCGAGCGCCAGTTTCTGAAAACTACTGGCGAATTTCCCGAGATCGTGCAGGGCGAAAAAGAACACTGCAAGTGATTCGACCACATGCAATGGCCAGCCAAGCGCCCCTGCTAGTTGCGCGACGCCTAACGCCGGCAATCGCAAAAGAGAGTGCCCGCACGCCGCCACATCCAAGGAATGGTAGGGAAGAAGATGATACCGCTCGGCCCCATGCACACCAGGCTGGGCCTTACCCCAATATCTCCAGTAAGGGATCCGATCATCCACGATCTCCCGCATGCCCCTACCTCCCCCGAGCCCCAAGGAATGTCTATTGGTAAGAATTCATGTCGAAACAGTATCACAATAAAAAGCAGCAAACCGGATTAACCCTACATGAGCGTAATAGGCTCAAGCACATATCCTCCTGGCGCGTACTCGTTCATGTGCGGCCTCAGGCTGTTTTCCACACAGCGCCCCGAATGTCTGCGCAGGGGCGTTGCTTTCCACTGCATAACAATCCACTGCGCCATCTGGGTTTACCCCGATGAATATTTATTTTCACGCGCAGTGTTTTCATGTAAATTTATTATCTTTCCGATTGCGATGATCGCGCTACCTCTCTATTTCCCGGACTACACGCTGTGAGCAAATCGCCAGCACGCCGCAAGGCCGCGCCGACTATCGCCGAACGTATTTCCAGCGTTATGCAGGCGCTCAGCGCCTCGCATCGACGCATGGCGGATTACGTGCTGGCGCATCCCTTCAAGGTCGCCACGATGTCGATCGATGAATTCGCACTGCAGTGCAAGGTGTCTATCGCTACGGCCAACCGCTTTGCCCGTGCATTGGGCCTGCCCGGCTACCCACAGTTTCGCGCCGAGCTAGCGCGCGGCTTCGAGGCGGCGCTCGAACCCGTTGAGCGCCTGCGCCTTGAACGCGGCAAGGCGGCCAGCGCTGCCGATATCTTTGCAGCCTCTCTGTATGAAGACCAGCGCAATTTCGAGTTGACACGTTTGGCGCTCAGCGAAGAAGCATGCGAAAAGGCTGTGCAGGCCGTGCTCAACGCACAGCGTGTATTCATCATTGGCTTCGGCTCCAGCGGCTTTCTCGCTGGCCTGCTCCAGCGAGGCTTGAGCCTGCATTGCGACATGGTGGAATCGCTGGCGGGCCCGGGGGGCGTGTCACATGCCGCCCGCGAGTTGTCCCGTATACGCGCGCACGATCTCGTCATCGCCATAGTATTCCCCCGGTATCTCGCCGATACGATCACGCTGGCCAAAAGCGCAAAAGCAGCAGGGGTGACCGTACTGGCACTGACAGACAAACCCTCCTCGCCGCTCGTGCCGCTGGCAGACATCTGCCTGTACGCGCATAGCCAGCGCCAGTTGCTGTCCAACTCAGAGACAGCAGCGCTGGGGCTGATTGAGGCCTTGTCGGCGGCAGTAGCGCACCAGTCCAGGCATTCTGTCACGGCGGCCGCTTTGCTTGCGGAATCCGTCATGCCGTGGCTGTTTCATGAAGGATCAAAGTAATGACAACCTCTGTCCTTGCGATACATGGCGGCGCGGGCGCGATTTCGCGCACCAAGATCACACCCGAGCTGCGCCAGCAGTACGAAGAGGCGCTTCGCGACATCCTGACCGGTGGCGCCCGCGTTCTGGCCGAGGGCGGCCAGGCGTTGGACGCCGTCACCGAAGCGGTGCGCCTGCTGGAAGAATGCCCTTTGTTCAATGCCGGCTATGGTGCGGTGTTCACCAGCACACAAGAACACGAGCTCGATGCCTCGATCATGGACGGCCGCACGCTCGATTGTGGCGCGGTCGCGAATCTGCGCACCGTTCGCAATCCCGTACTGGCCGCGCGCATGGTCATGGAGCACAGCCCGCACGTTTTCTTTGTGGGTGAAGGGGCCGAGACGCTGGCGCGCAAGCACGGCCTGGAGATCGTGACCCCCACCTTTTTCTCGACCGAGGCCCGGCGCGAACAGCTCGAGGCGGCCCGTCGCACCGGCACTGAATCCATCGTGCTGGACCACGACGGCGCCCGTGCGCAGGCGGCCACGCCCGCGGCGCCGCTGGACGAAGGCACCAAGTTGGGCACCGTTGGGGCCGTGGCACTTGACGGGCACGGCAACTTGGCTGCAGCCACCTCAACAGGGGGCATGACCAACAAATGGCCCGGGCGCGTGGGCGACAGCCCCGTGATCGGCGCGGGCTGCTATGCCAACAACGCCACCTGCGCGGTGTCCACCACGGGCAAGGGCGAGGCATTCATCCGTTGCGTGGCCGCCTACGATGTATCCGCGCTCATGGAATATGGCGGCCTGACGCTGGCGCAGGCTACCGAGCGCGTCATCAACGAGAAGCTGCCGCGCATAGACGGCGCCGGCGGGCTGATCGCCGTCGACCGGCACGGTAACGTGGCCATGCCTTTCAATACCGAGGGCATGTATCGCGGCAGCATCGTGCCGGGCCAGACACCTTTTGTGGCGATACATCGTTAAGCGCCCGCCGCAGGGCTGTGGCAGCACCGGGCATCGTCAAGCACGACTGCATGCGATGCACAGCGGCACCCACAAACGAAACTTAGGCGCCACGCTTGAATGCAATACCAGCGCGGCGCACTTGAATGGACAATCAAGCCTATGACGGCTTCGCATAATATTTCCACCGAGCTTGAACCCGACCGTGTGCTGCGCGTCACCGACCTGAGCGTGCAGTTCAAAAGTGCCGAACGCGTGGTAGACGCGGTAAACCACATGAGCTTTCACGTCGACCGCGGCGAAACGTTGGCAATCGTAGGGGAGTCGGGCTCGGGTAAATCGGTAACCTCATTGGCCTTGATGCGCTTGCTGCACTATGGCGGCGGGCGCATCCTGAACGGCGAAATGCTGCTGCGCCGGCGCAATGGGCAGGTGCTGGACTTGGCCAGCGCACCGGGCGCGAGGCTGCGCAGTGTGCGCGGCGCTGATATGGCGATGATCTTCCAGGAACCAATGACATCGCTCAACCCGGTATTCACCGTTGGTGAACAAATCGCGGAAAGCCTGCGCCTGCATCAGGGCATGGACCAGCGCGCCGCCATGGCGCGCGCGCTGCACATGCTTGATCAGGTTCGCATACCCGACGCAAAGAACGTACTGGGCCGCTATCCGCACCAGCTGTCCGGGGGGATGCGCCAACGCGTCATGATCGCCATGGCGCTTGCCTGCAAGCCCGCCCTGCTGATCGCCGATGAGCCGACCACCGCACTGGATGTAACGATACAGGCCCAGATACTGCAGTTGATCCGCGAGTTGCAGCGCGAGATGAACATGGGCGTGATCTTCATCACGCACGACATGGGTGTGGTGGCCGAAGTGGCCGACCGCGTACTGGTCATGCTGCGGGGCGACAAGGTGGAAGAAGGGCCGGCGCAACAGATCTTCGACCGCCCCGTACATACCTACACTCGTGCACTGCTCGCCGCCGTGCCGCGCCTGGGCTCGATGAAAGGCACTGACCAGCCGGCGCACTTTCCAGCGGTGTCGACACAGCCCGCGGCAAACAACACGCAAGGCGCGCAGACAGTGCCTGATGCCGCCGCCCACGCAGTGCAGGACGCCGTGCGCACTACCCCGCCGCACGCCCTCCCCCAATCCACGCAAGCTCCTCAGCGCGCCTCATATGCGCCGATGCAGGATCAGCACGCCCCCGCCACGCCGTCCACCCGCGAACCCATTTTGCGCGTACGCGACCTGGTCACCCGCTTCGATATTCGCACCGGCATTTTCAACCGTGTTACGCGTCGCGTGCATGCCGTCGAGAAAGTGAGCTTCGATCTCTATCCTGGCGAAACCCTTGCCCTGGTGGGTGAATCGGGCTGCGGCAAATCCACGACAGGCCGATCGCTGCTGAGACTGGTGCAGACACAAGGCGGCGAGATCGAATTTGAAGGGCAACACATAGGCAAGCTGCAAGGGCCGGCACTGCAGTCTTTGCGACGCAATATACAGTTCATATTCCAAGACCCGTTCGCGTCGCTGGACCCACGCCTGACAGTCGGCTATTCCATCATCGAGCCGCTGCTGATCCACAAAACGATGCCACCAAAAGAAGCTGAACAACGCATGCTCTGGCTGCTGGACAAAGTAGGTTTGCCGCGCGAAGCCGCGCAGCGCTACCCCCACGAGTTTTCCGGCGGCCAGCGCCAGCGCATCTGCATTGCGCGCGCATTGGCCCTCAACCCCAAAGTGGTGATCGCGGACGAATCCGTATCTGCCCTGGATGTGTCGATACAGGCCCAGATCGTTAATCTGCTTATCGATCTGCAACAAGAACTGGGCATCGCATTTTTGTTTATCTCGCACGATATGGCTGTGGTCGAACGTGTCAGCCATCGTGTTGCCGTGATGTACCTGGGTCAAATTGTCGAGATTGGCCCGCGCCGGGCGATTTTCGAGAATCCTCAGCACCCCTACACGCGCAAGTTGATGGCCGCGGTGCCGATTGCTGATCCGGCCCGCCGCCACCTGGACCGCAAGCTGCTTGCGGGAGAAATTCCCAGCCCCGTCCGTGACGTGGGAGACGAACCCATCGTTCTTCCGCTGATCCAGGTCGGTGCGGGCCATTACGTAGCACAGCCACAGGCTGGTGCATCTTATTAGTCATCCGGAGGAACAGAAATGAAGAGTTTCACGCTCAGGCGTACAACCGCCGCATTGGGGCTGGCATTCGGGCTGGCGGCGGCCGCTCCCGCCCTGGCGGCCGAAGACGTGACCATCGCCGTCAATATTGCCCTGGATTCACTCGACCCCTACAACACCAATTCCACACTGGCCCAGGCGGTTGGCAAGAGCTACTATGAAGGCTTGTTCGCGTTCGACGACAAGCTTCAAGTGCAGCCACTGCTGGCGACCGGCTACGACGCCAGCGCCGACGGCCTGGTGTACACCTTCAAGCTGCGTGAAGGCGTGAAGTTCCAGGACGGCACAGACTTCAATGCCGATGCCGTAAAAGCGAACCTCGAGCGCGTACTGGACAAGTCCAACGGCCTGGCGCGCTACAACCAGTTCAGCCGCATTGACAAGGTTGAGGTCGTCGCCCCGCATACCGTCAAGATTACGCTGAAGGAGCCGTTCTCCGCATTCATCAACGCGCTCGCCCACCCGTCAGCCATGATCATCTCGCCCACCGCGCTGAAAAAATGGGGCAAAGACATCACCTTCCACCCCACCGGCACCGGCCCCTTTCAGTTTGCCGAGTGGAAGCCGGCCGAGTACCTGAGGGTGAAGAAGTTCGACGGGTACTGGCAGAAGGGCTATCCCAAGATCGACACGCTGACCTTCCGCACCGTTACAGATAACAACACGCGTGCCGCGATGGTACAGACGGGCGAGGCGCAATTCGCCTTCCCACTACCCTTCGAGCAGGCCAAGCTGCTCGAGAAAAACGACAAGCTTGAAGTCGTCGCCGCGCCGTCCATCATTGCGCGCTACATTTCAATGAACATGCTCCAGAAGCCGTTCGACGACGTGCGCGTGCGCCAGGCCGTGAACTACGCGATCAACAAAGATGCGCTCGCGAAGGTAGCTTTCGCCGGCTATGCTTTCCCCTCGGAAGGCGTGGTGCCCCAGGGCGTGAAATACGCCAAGAAGATGGAGCCATGGCCCTATGATCCCAAGAAAGCCAAAGCATTGCTGAAAGAAGCAGGCTATGCCGATGGCTTTTCCACCACGCTCTGGTCCGCATACAACGACGGCACATCAGCAAAAGTAGTGCAGTTCCTGCAGCAGCAGCTTGGACAAGTCGGCATCAAGGCATCGGTAGAGCTGCTTGAATCGGGCCAGCGCGTGCAACGCGTACAGCAGGCGCAAGACCCTAAGACCGCGCCAGTGCGCATGTACTACGCAGGCTGGTCGGCATCTACCGGCGAAGCCGATTGGGCGCTGCGCCCGCTGCTGGCAACCAGCGCATGGGCGCCTGTGTTCAACAATACGGCCTATTATTCGAACAAGCAGGTCGACAAAGATATTGCCGACGCATTGCTCACCACTGATGAAACCAAGAAGACCGCGCTGTATGCCGATGCGCAGGAGCAGATCTGGAAGGACGCCCCTTGGGCCTTCCTGACCACGATCAAACTGCTGTCGGCGCAGAGCAAGAAACTGTCCGGCTTTGTGGTCATGCCTGACGGCTCCTTCCTGTTCAAGGACGTCGACCTCACCCCCTGACCGGCAACATAGAAGGCCCGGCGTGCGCGCACGCATGCGCGGATACGCCCGCTGGGCCGCAGCAGCTCATGTTCACATACATCGTCAAACGCTTATTCGGCATGATACCCACGCTACTGCTGGTCGCAGTGGTGGTGTTCATGTTCGTACACCTCTTGCCGGGCGACCCGGCGCGCCTGGCTGCCGGCCCCGAGGCCGACCAGGCCACTGTCGAAGTCGTAAGGCACGAGCTGGGGCTGGATCTTCCACTGCCACAGCAGTTCGTGCGCTACGTCAGCCATCTGCTTCAGGGTGATTTGGGGGATTCACTTCGCACCAAACGCCCTGTTTCGGTCGAAATCTCCGAGCGCTTCATGCCAACCTTCTTGCTCACACTCACGAGCATGGCGTGGTCTGTCGTGTTCGGCCTGGTCATCGGTGTGGTGTCCGCCGTATGGCGCAACCGCCTGCCCGACCGAGCCGGCATGACGGCGGCCGTATCCGGTATTTCGTTCCCTGCCTTTGCGCTGGGCATGGTGCTGATCGAACTGTTTTCTGTGCAGTTGGGGTGGTTTCCCACTGTAGGCGCCGATACCTGGCTGCACTATGTGCTGCCGTCCATTACCCTTGGTGCCGGGGTTGCCGCCGTGATGGCCCGTTTTACCCGCGCAGCATTTATTGAAGTGATGCAGGAAGACTACGTCCGTACGGCGCGGGCTAAAGGCTTGGCCGAGCGCGTCGTGGTCGTCAAACATACCTTCCGCAACGCGCTCATCCCGGTGGTCACCATGATGGGCCTGCAGTTCGGTTTCTTGCTGGGCGGCTCTATTGTGGTCGAGGCGGTGTTTGCCTGGCCGGGCATGGGCAGCCTGCTGATCGACGCGGTCAATATGCGCGACTATCCGGTGATCCAGGGACTGATTCTGCTGTTTTCGCTGGAGTTTATACTGATCAACCTGATCGTGGACGTTCTGTACGGCCTGATCAACCCCACGATTCGCTACAAGTAGGCAACCGCCATGACGCAAGCCACATCAGCCGAACTGGCTCCGCCACCCGAACGCAATGCACCCGTACGCACGCCCATGCGGGAGTTCTCGCGCAAGTTCCGCAAACAGAAGCTCGCCGTGTGGGCGGGGATATTCGTCGTATTCCTTGTGCTTCTAGCCGTGATCGCGCCCTGGGTAGCGCCTTATGATGCCGAGAACTACTTCGACTACGATGCCCTGAACAGCCCGCCCTCGTGGGCACATTGGATGGGCGTTGATTCGCTGGGTCGGGACATCTTCAGCCGCGTACTGATGGGCGCGCGCATCTCGCTGTCGGCCGGCTTTGTGTCGGTGGCGCTGGGCGCGCTCGTCGGCACGGTGCTGGGCCTGCTGGCAGGCTACTACGAAGGCTGGTGGGACCGCATCACCATGCGCATTTCCGATGTACTGCTGGCCTTTCCGGGTATATTGCTGGCTATCGGCGTGGTTGCCGTACTGGGCTCCAGCATGGTGAACGTGATCATTGCCGTGGCGATTTTCAGTGTGCCGGCTTTCGCGCGCCTGGTGCGCGGCAGCACACTGGCGCTGAAGAATATGACGTATATCGAGGCCATGCGCAGCATCGGCGCGCCAGACCGCGTCATTATCTTCCGCCACATCCTGCCCGGTACAATTTCGCCGATTGTGGTGTATGGCACCATGCGCATCGGCACGTCCATCATTACCGCCGCCAGCCTGTCCTTCCTGGGCATGGGCGCCCAACCGCCCACACCCGAATGGGGCGCCATGCTCAATGCTGCGCGCTCAGACATGCTGCTTGCGCCGCATGTGGCAATATTTCCGGCACTGGCTATCTTCCTGACGGTGCTAGCCTTCAACCTGCTGGGTGACGGCCTGCGCGATGCGCTGGATCCCAAGATCGACCGCTGAACCGGTCGGAAACATCCGGATCACAGCGCCCCACGCCGTGTCAACGCCGCCAACACTTACGCCCGCCTTGTACTTCCCAACCGCCACGCTGAAGCGCTGACGGGCGCACAGAGCCTCAAAGCAAGACATGCAGCAAACTTCACAACTCGACGCACCTGTTACCGGCCGCCTGCCATCGGGCCCGCTCAATCTGATCACCGATGTACGCGGCGTGCGCGTCGGGCATGCAACCCTGGCCCGTGAGCGCGTCCAGACGGGCGTCACGGTCATTCATCCGCACGACGGCGATGCTTTCCTCGAACGCACGCCGGCCGCGGCAACCGTTATCAACGGCTTCGGTAAAAGTGTAGGCTTGCTACAGATGGAAGAGCTGGGCGTGATCGAAACCCCGATCGCACTCACCAATACATTCTCGGTAGGGGGAATCGCCACCGCGCAGTTGCGCCAGGCAATCGCCGAACACCCCGACATCGGCCGCGAATGGCCCACCGCAAATCCACTTGTGCTGGAATGCAATGACGGCTATCTCAACGACATTCAAGCCTTCGCGGTATGCGAGGCAGATTATCGCCTTGCATGCGCCGACACATCGACACGCTTCTTGCAGGGTTCGGTGGGCGCGGGGCGCGGCATGTCGTGCTTCGGGGTCAAGGGCGGCATCGGCTCCGCGTCGCGTGTGGCGGATATCGGCCCGGGTGCACGCCATACTGTGGGCGCGCTGGTGCTGGCCAATTTTGGCCGGCTCGCCAACCTGACCGTGCGCGGTAAAGCACTGGGGCAGATGCTGCTGCAACGCGAGGCATCCGGCCAGCAAGACCAGGTAGACCAAGGCTCCATCATTATCGTGCTGGCCGCCGACGCCCCACTCGATACGCGTCAACTGCGGCGCCTGTCCATGCGCGCGGCTGCCGGGCTGGCACGCACCGGCTCGGTGTATGGTCACGGCAGCGGCGATATCGCGCTGGCGTTCAGCACCGCGTACCGCATCCCCTTTCATGCGGCGCAGGCCATGCCTGCGGTCGCCATGCTGCACGAAACACAGTTGGACCCGCTGTTCGAAGCTGCCGCTGAAGCAACCGAGCAAGCAATTGTGAATGCCCTCTGGGCCGCCGAATCTGTTATCGGCCGCGATGGCCATCGCCGCCGCACCATCACCGAACTCATGCCCGACTGGCGCGAGGTACTTGCATGAAAATTCTTGTTTCCGTCGATATCGAAGGCGTGGCCGGGGTCACGCATGCCGAGCAGGTTCGACCCGGCAATCCCGAGTACGAACGCGCACGCGCGTGGATGACGGCCGAGGCCGACGCGGCCATACGCGGCGCGTTCGAAGGCGGTGCAACAGAAGTGCTGGTGAATGATTCACATGGGGGTTTCCGTAATCTGCTGCTGGACCGCCTGGACCCGCGCGCTTGCATGGTGACTGGCAAGCCCCGCTACCTAGGTATGATGGCAGGCTTGGAGCAAAGGTGCGATGCGGTATTCATGGTCGGCTATCATTCCGGCGCCGGTACGCGAGGCGTGCTGGCCCATACCATCAACAGCTTCGCGTTCCGCCGAGTTGCGGTCAACGGCATCGTACTAAACGAAGCGTTGCTGTACGGCGCACTGGCCGGCGAAATGAACGTACCGGTGGCTCTATTATGTGGCGATGATGTCTTCCTGGACGAAACGCTGGACCACTTCCCCGGTGCGCAATACGTGGAAACCAAGCAGGCACAGGGAAATGCCACGTGTACGTCGCTGGCGCCGGCGCGCGCCTGTGCGCTTATATACGAAGCAGCCGCCCGCGCCGTCTCGACAAGCCCAGGCCTGTGCCCTTATGCCATCGCAGAGGCTGCGTCAGGCCCGCGCTTTCGTTGTGAAGTAGAAACCCAGGCGCCGGGCCAGGCGGATTTATTCTGCCAATGGCCGGCGCTGGAGCGTACCCGCGCCAATACGCTGGCCTTCGGCTGCGACAGCATGGAGGCCGTTGTCCGTACGCTGAACTGTCTGTCGGCAATGTCGTTCATGTTGCGCTGACCGCGCCGGCTGGCACAGTACGCCGTTTCGCTGCCCCACAGGGCAAGCGCGGCCCGCCGCCGGCTGTATTGGAGGCCTCGCGGCCCCTCGCAAACAACGTGCGGGGCTTACCCGCCCACTGCTTCTGCGTCCTTCAGCCGCGCCCCGGGCCACAAAGATGGGTTCGCGCGGGCATACTGTGCGGGGTAGGCAACATCGCCGCCCAGCACGCGCGCCGCCTCGTACGGCCAGTGAGGGTTGTCAAGGAAGGCGCGGGCCATGGCAACGGCGTCGGCATCGCCCGAAGCCACGATATCTTCGGCCTGCTGCGGAGCGACGATCATGCCCACAGCCCAGACAGGGATGCCGACTGCCCGTTTGACGTGACTGGCGCAGGGAACCTGATAGCCAGGCCCCACCGGGATCTTGGCGGGCGCGACGCCACCGCTGGTGACGTCAAGGAAGGCGCAGCCAAGCGCTTCGAGCTCCATGCCGAACGCGGCGGCTTCGTCGGGCGTGATACCGCCTTCGAGCCAGTCTGTGCCAGTGATACGCACGCCGAGTGCCACGTGCGCGGGCAAGTCGTCCTTCATGGCCTCGAACACTTCGAGGGGGAAGCGCATGCGGTTGGCCAACGAGCCTCCGTATTCGTCAGTACGCTGATTGGACAGCGGCGACAGGAACTGATGCAGCAAATAGCCATGCGCAGCGTGCAGCTCGATGATGTCGAAGCCTATGCGCACGGCGCGCCGTGCGGCGTCTATAAAGGCTTTCTTGATGCGCGCCAGATCATCCGTGGTACAGGCGCGGGCCGTACCATCGTGTGTAGCAGATGGCGCCACGGTAATCCAGGGATCCGCATCCTCGCCCAGGCGGGCGCCGCCTTCCCAGGGCACCTGGCTGGAGCCTTTACGGCCGGCATGACCGAGCTGGATGGCGAACTTGGCCGCACCTGCAGTGCGGCAGAACGCAATGACGCTGGCCAGGGCCTGCTCATTGGCGTCGTTGTATAGGCCCAGGCAATGATGGGAGATGCGGCCGATGCGCTCGACGGCTGTGGCCTCGACCACGACGAGCCCCGCGCCCGAGCCGGCCAGCATGCCCAGATGCTTGAAGTGCCAAGGGCTGGCGCAGCCATCATTGGCCGAGTACTGGCACATTGGGGACACGATGATGCGGTTCGGCAAAGTGTGCTGCCCCAGTGTCAGGGGCGAGAAGAGAATACTGCTCACGGGACCTTCCTGTACAAGTGATTCACATTGATAGGGCTGGAATGCGCGGCCGCGAACAGCGGGCCAGAATGCTTATTATGGCATCAGGCGGCGGAATACGGCATGGCTTCGGCGCCCCCTCCTGTGCCCGGCCCTCGGCAATCCGTCATTCTGAACTAAAATAACGCCCTTTCGTCCCTCCTTGTGCCGTGCCGTATGGCACGGGGCGGCAATCGGCCGATACCCCGCTCGTCATCGATTTTGCGGCGCACAATACATCGGGCCGCACGCAGCCCGCGCCGCCCAGGCATCATCCGCTTCTACCATCCATGCAACACGAATCACTGCTCACCGTTGCCAGCGGCCGCTTCGAAGCGGCACGGCATCTCAATGCGCTGCCCCGCGATCACCGCATGCATGCCACGCATGGCCACGGTTTTGTCGCCACGGCGTTTGCACGCCTGGCCGAAGGCCAGGCCCCCTATCCGGGCGCCGAAGAAGGCGTATTGGGCCGCCAGATGGCTGCCTGCACGGATCTGCTGACTTACTGCGTGTTGAACGATTCGATACCCGACCCCAGCGATGAAAACATCGCGCGCTGGATCAGGGCCAGGCTGGATGTCCAAGCGGCCCGCGTCGCGGTATGGAGTACGCCGTCCCAAGGCGCCGGCATAGGCGAAGACGGCCGTGCACATCTCTGGCGTCGCTACCGCTTTCTGGCCGCACACCAACTGCCAAACGTGCCGGCAGGCCATAAATGCGGCCGCATGCACGGCCATGGCTTTGAAGTGATGATCCAGGTTGCGCAAGATGGCGGCCCCAGCACAGTTCGTGCGAGCCACGAAGACCTGGACGCTATGTGGGCGCCGTTGGCCGCGCAACTGGAATACCACTGCCTGAACGATATCGAGGGGCTGTCCAACCCCACCAGCGAAATGCTCTCGTCCTGGCTGTGGGCGCGGCTCAAGCCCGGCCTGCCGTCGCTGCAATGGGTGTCGGTGTACGAAACCGCTTCGTGCGGCGCCAGTTTCGACGGCAGCCACTACCGCATCTGGAAGGACTTCAGCATCGATTCAGCGGTGCAGTTCAAGCAGGCGCCCGAAGGCGATCCGCGTCACGCCATTCATGGCGATACCTATACTCTCCGGCTGCATCTGCATGCGCCGCTGGATGCAGTGATGGGCTGGACGGTGGATTTCGGAGACGTGAAGGCGATCTTTGCGCCGGTGTTCAAGGCACTGGACCATCATCCACTGTACGAACGCCCCGAACTGGGCGACAGCGGCACCGCATCCATCGCACGCTGGATTCTGCACGATGTTAGGCAGGACATCCCCCAACTGGCGCGGGTCGACATGTTCGGCTCGCAAGGCGGTGGTTCGGTGATCGGCTTGGATCTTTCGGGCCCGGCGCTGCCGGTGTAACGCCATGACATACGCGGTCAAAGAGATTTTTCATACGCTGCAGGGCGAAGGCCTGCAGATCGGCAAGCCGGCTGTGTTCTGCCGATTTTCCGGCTGCAACCTATGGACGGGGCGCGAGGCGGACCGCGCCGACGCAGCCTGTAGATTCTGCGATACCGATTTTGTGGGCACGGATGGCACACTGGGCGGCAAGTACCGCTCGGCCGACGCACTGGCCGACGCGATTGCATCGCTGTGGCCTGCGGATGATGCGGCCCACCGCTTGGTGGTGGCGACAGGCGGCGAGCCTCTGCTGCAACTGGATGCCCCACTGATCGATGCCTTGCACGCGAGGCAATTCCGCATCGCCGTGGAAACCAATGGCACCGTTGCGGCGCCAGCGGGCATAGACTGGCTCTGTGTCAGCCCGAAAGCGGGCGCGCCGTTGGTGCAAAAGCGTGGCGACGAACTGAAGTTGGTTTTTCCGCAGCCGGGCCTATTGCCAGGCGACCTGGATCTGGACGCCCTGCAATTTGACCACCTGCTGCTGCAACCCATGGACGGCCCCACGCGTATCCAGAATACCGATTTGGCCATCGCCTACTGCCTTGCCCATCCGCAGTGGCGGCTGTCGGTGCAGAGCCATAAATTCCTGGGTATCCGCTAACACACTACCCCAAGAAACAGGCCGCGCCTATAAACCGCCCTTCCACACGCAGAATCTATGTTCGGCTTGCGCAGGCTGGCTCACCCACCCGAAACAGGCGGGCGGCCATCGGCCACTTACGCTTCCACTGTGCCCTGCTCGCGCAGCGCTTGCAGACAAACCTGCAGCGAACGCGCCTGGCTGGCTTCGTACAGCGCAAGCTCGTCCTGCACGGGCGCGCCCAAGGCCTGCTCGAAGGCGATCTGGCTGGCATCCAACGCATAGTTGGCCTGTGCGCCATCGCCGAGGTTGGACTGGAAAATACCGGCGGCGCTGACGGGCAAAAAATCTTCGTACACCAGCGGTTCGGCGCGCAGATAGCCGTCGGCGATCAGCCCTTCCACATCGGTGTCGTCGTCGGGCGCGGGGCCCGCGTAAGCGTGGCCTTTTTCCGTCAGGAAATACCGGAAGTAGGCAAGGCCCTGCTGGCGCAGTTCGTCGTAGCTATCTGGAAACGCCGCAAAGGCCTCCTGCAGATTGCGCATGTACTCAGCGGCATTGCTGTCGGTGGGCGCGGCACCGGTGCGCTGCCGTGCGGCGTCGAGCAAGCGGTCGTATAGTGCGCGCCCCTTGCGGGTGAGCGCCGCGCCGCGCTGTTCGATCTCGCCGAATCGCGCCGTATGGCTGCCTACAGCGCGGCCGCCCTTACCATCGCTGAACCATACTTGCTCGGCCAATGCCTTGAAGCTGGTCTGGCGCAACAGAATCGGGCAGCTGCGACGCGGCGGGCCTTCGACCACGGCCTTGGCGTCGATGCCCCGGCGCGGCATCTCGGCCTGGGCCTCATCGATATCCAGCGTGCGCGGCGTCAGGTGGTTGATGTGCGGGCCCTTGAAGGCCACCACATCGGCAATCAGGCGATGCTGATTGTGCAGATCGTGGTAGTCGTCCAGGCTGGCCATGGAGTCGCCATGCCAGCGGAAAGTATGCAAGGCTTCGGACACAAACTCGCGCGCGGCCGCTTCGCCCAACCCGCCCTGCGCTTCGAACTGCGTGGTCAGCGCCAGCACACGGTCGGTGAAGATATTGCGCGCGGCCAGCAGCCGCGCAGCCTTCTCGCGCAGCGCTTCGTCGGCAATCAGTTCCAGCCGCAGCAAAGACGTAAACACGCGGAACGGGCTGACCTGCAGCGAAGCCTCATGCGTGGCGCGGAAGGCGGTGGAATGCACCGGCACGCCGGCGGGGGTAAGGTCGTAATATCCCACGGGCGTCATACCCATCACGGCGAACACGCGACGCATGGTTGCCAGCTCTTCGGGCGTGCCCAGGCGGATGGCGCCATGGCGTTCGATATCCAGACGTTCGATTTCGCCGGTGCGGGCAAGTTGGCCCGCCAGCGCAGCATCGCCAGCAAGTGTGGCAGCGTTTACTTCGGCCACCAGGTCAAGCAGTGTGCCGTAAAGCGGAACTTCCGACTTGTACATGTCGGACATGGCACGGGAGAACCAGGCGCGGATCTGGTCGGGGCTGACGTATTCAGGATTCATGACACATGCTTCAGGATTGAAAAAACGGCCTCAATCAAAGCATGTCGCCCGGCAATGGGCAATTGAAAAAAATCGCCCTATTCATTCCGAATTTTCATGTTCCGCATCCGCTTTGCCGCAGGCGCATCGCCCCCAGCCGCTTCGCCCCGCACCCAGGCCACGAACTGCCGGATCTTGGGTACCTGGGCGGCATGCTCGGCGTAGGCCACATAGTAGGCGCCGTCGCTGGGCTGCACGTAGGCCCACGGAATCACCAACTCACCCGTCTTCAGCTCGTGCTCGGCCAGCATGCGCGGCACCGCCGCAATGCCGCAACCGGCTGCGGCCGCGCGCATGCACATGCTCAATGTGTCAAAGGTGGGCCCTTGGTAGCTGCGATCAGACAAGAACTTCTGGTGCGAGAAGTAGTCGTGCCAGGCCTCTGGGCGCGTTGCGCACTGTATCAGCACCTGTTCGCTCAGATGCTCCAGGCTGCTGGCCTTGTCGCCCGGCAGGAAGCCGGGTGCGCAAAGCGGCACAACATCGGCCTCGAACAAGGGCAGGCATTCAGCCCCCGGCAGCGTGCCGTGGCCGAAGTACAGCGAAATATCTATACGCGAGTGCATCAAATCAAAAGGCTGTGTTTCGCTGCGCACCCGCAACTGGATGTCGGGGTGCGCAGCGATGAAAGCCTGAAGGCGCGGGATCAGCCAACGCGCACCGAAGGTAGGCTGCGTGCCGATAGTGAGTACTTGGGTTTCGCTGCCGTAGGTCAGGATATAGCGCGAGGACATGTCGACCTGGTTGAGGATCTTCCTGACCTCTTCCTGATACAGCGCACCCGCCGGCGTGAGCTGCAGCCTGCGGCGCACGCGCAGGAACAGCGGCTGGCGCAGCAAGGCTTCGAGCTGCGTGATCTGCTTGCTGATCGCGCTTTGCGTGAGATGCAGCTCTTCAGCGGCGCGCGTAATACTCATGTGGCGAGCCACGGCCTCGAAACATTGCAGGGCCATCATTGACGGCATCAAACGCTTTTGCATGAATCACCGGAAAAACACGCAGCAGCGGCATGCAGCTGCGAGAACGCACCCATTATCGCGTATACGCCTTCGGGGCTTGCCCGGCGCGGGTGCATTTTTATGAAAAGCGGCCTGCGGGCGATCTCTTGCTCATGGGGCGCATCAAAACACCTTCATGTAGCGGCGCCCTCACGTGCAGGCGCCGCATTCTTAAAAGGCAGCAAATCAAGATTCAATGCCGCAGGGCCGGGCGCATCCACATCGATAATCGATACGCAGCGCTGCCCAAACGCAGCGCGAAAGTGATTTTTTGCTTTTGCGCACAGCAGGCGAACCTGGCCCAAATCGATGCCGTGCAGGGTAAACAGGCCCGGATCATGCGTTGGCGCGACCGCCTCGCTCACAATGACCTGGATTTCGGGACGATCACACACTTCCAGCAAGGCGGTGCGGCCGCAGCGGGAAAGCACGCCATGTTCCATGGGCCCTTCGTTCACAAACTCGCCCGCTGTTAACCTCACCACACGCATGCGCGCCGCCACCGGCGCGCCGAACGCGCTGCTGTGGCGCGCTCCCAGAATCGCATCATGCTCCGAACCAACACCGCCCGCATGCGCCTGTTCGACGACATCAGGCGCCGTGAAACAGGCAAACACCGAGGGCGGCAGCGAAGGGGTTTGCAGCATGGCGGCAAAAAGTGCCGGCGTATCGTTGGTGCCGCCCGATAAGGGGTTGTCGGCGGGATCGGTGATGGCGAACAGCCCCAGCTCGGTACGGGCACGCGCCACGATCATGTCCAGCGCCTCCCTGGGCGTAGGCAGGCTGACCTGAAACTCGGGCGCTAGGCGGCGCATGGTGTTCAGCAGGACGTCGGCCGCCGCTTGCGACGCAGCTTCATACCGCGCCGAACCTGTGTCCGTGACCAACACAACAGAAGCCCCAGTGTCGTACGAATCCGCATAGGGGAACCCGCCAAATACAATGGCATCCGCGATAGCGCCGCCACGCAACCCGGCAGCCTCATCCTGCAGCGTTTTCATCGGCCCCGCCTCAGTACGCATGTTAAAGCTGGGCAGAATCAAACCTGGCTTGAACACCTTGACACTGAAGCGGCGCCCCTGCTCGACCATGCCAACCAAGCCATCGAGGACACGCTCCGCCGCCTCCCGCATGTCGATATGGGGATAAGTACGATAGCCAGCGGTGACATCCAACAACGGCGCGTGACGTGGGCCGATATTGGCGTGCAGGTCAAAGCTGGCGCCCACCGGCACACCAGGCGCCGACGCCCTGACCGCCTGCAGCAGTTCGATATCCGGCGACTGCCGGGTGGCGGTTATCGCGGCACCGTGCAAGGACAAGTAAATGGCATCCCAGCGCCCCCCAGCGAGACCTTGGATGATTTCCCGCTTGAGGGTATCGAAAACATCATCTTCCATCGGGCCGGCGGGCATGGCTGACCCGCAACGCAATACAGTGACATCCCAATCCGGGCGCGTACGCGCAAAATACTCGACGGCTGCGAGTTCGGTCGCCGTGTCGCGCGCGGCCGCCAATGCCTCGACGCCTTGTGTCCATTCGCGGCGACGTACGTCATCGAACCGGCTCGGCACGGGGCTGAACGCATTGCCTTCGTACCAAAAGCGGGCGACGGCCAGCCGCTTTTTCTTGCTGTTAGCCACCAGTGCACGCCCCATGGACTCAGCGCGTACCGATGCCCGCGGCCTCGATCAGCGCGCGATACTTAGCCCGCTCCGCAGTGAGGTGCTTGCCCAGGTCGGCTGGCGTACCACCCACCGGCTGGGCCGCCAAGCGCTGCAGACGCTCGCGGCTGGCGGGCTGAGCCAGCCAGTGATTGACCGCCTCGTTCAGTTTGCTGATCACCGCTTCCGGCGTACCCGCCGGCGCCATCAGTACAAACCATGAAGTCAGGGCATAACCTGGCACGGTTTCTGCCACTGCGCATATCTCAGGGGCCGCTGCCGAGGGTTTTGCGCTTGTCACCCCCAGCGCGACCAGCTTGCCCGAGTTGATCATGGCCAGCGCAGTAGGCAGGTTATCGCCCGAAAGTTGAATCTGGCCGGAAAGCAGATCGTTGGCAGCTTGGCTGGCGCCCTTGTATGGGATGTGCGTGATCTTGGCCCCCGTTTTTTGCTTGAGCATCTCGAGCATCAAATGGCCGGTGCTGCCCACGCCAGGCGACCCCCAGTTGAGCGCATCTGGCGCCGCCTTGGCGGCGGCAAGCAGATCTCCCACCGTCTTGAAGCCCGTTTTCGGGTTACTCAGGATCACATTGGCAACATCTGCAATATAGGCCACAGGCGCAAAGTCGCGCTCCGGTGCGAAGGCGATGTCTTTGTATACCAGCGGATTGATGGCCAGCGGGCCCGGCGTGCCCATCATCAAGGTGTAGCCGTCAGGCTTGGCCCGCGCGACCTCCGTGGCGCCTATATTGCCCCCCGCACCACCCTTGTTTTCGACGACGACGCTTTGCCCGAGCTCGCCGCTGATGCCTTCTGCCAGCAGACGCCCAAGCAGATCGGTCGTACCGCCCGCCGAGAAGGGAACGATGATACGTATGGGCTGGTCAGGCCAGGCATGCGCAGGCGTACAACCCAACGCCAGCAGGCCGCCTAGAACTGGAGCCAGCAACTTGCCGAAATAATGTCGATTGAAGCAATGCATGATTCCTCGCCTGATAAATGTGGATAAGCTGCTGTGCCAGCGCACTCGATCGACGGCCATGAGAACAGGAAGTGGAGGCGCGACGCAGACCATTGTTAGATCATATGATCCATTTTTTAATATTGCAAGATCATTTGATCTATAATGGCCAGACGATACCGTTCTCGCTCCGTTTCGGCGCTACGCCACCCTTCGTTTCGCCTCTCCCCACCATGACCAACATTCTGCACCGCACTCCCCTGCTCCCTACCCCTCCCGTGGCTGTCCAGGGCGAGGGCAGCTTCATCATTGATGCCAGCGGCAAGCGCTATTACGATGCCTGCGGCGGCGCCGCTGTGTCCTGCATTGGCCATGCTCACCCCGCAGTGGCCGATGCGGTGGCAAAGCAAGTGCGGCAGATCGAGTACGCACATACGGGCTTCTTCACCTCCGAGCCCGCCGAAGCACTGGCGGCACACCTGGCCGCACACTCGCCCACTGGGCTGGACAGCGTGTATTTTCTGTCGAGCGGTTCAGAGGCCGTCGAAACCGCACTGAAGATGGCCCGCCAGTTTCATGTCGACAACGGCGAACCTGAGCGCAGCACAATTATTTCGCGGCGCCAGAGCTACCACGGCAATACGCTGGGCGCATTAGCCATAGGCGGCAATGTCGCCCGCCGCGCACTGTATGAGCCCCTGCTTGCCTCAACAATACAGGTTACGCCCTGCTACGCCTACCGCTATCAGCACAAGCACGAGTCGACGCAGCAGTATGTGCTTCGCCTGGCCGACGAACTGGAGCAGGCCATCCTGGCCCAGCCACCGCGCACTGTTGCCGCATTCGTGGCCGAAACCGTCGTGGGCGCAACCGCAGGCGCCGTAGCGCCCGTACCGGGCTACTTTCACGCAATCCGCGACGTGTGCGACCGGTATGGGGTCTTGCTGATCCTTGACGAGGTGATGAGCGGCATGGGCCGCACCGGCACCTACCATGCTTTCGAGCAGGAAGGCGTAGAGCCCGACATTCTTTGCCTGGCCAAGGGCTTGGGCGGCGGCTTCCAGCCCATTGGCGCCGTCATGGCGCAACGGCGTATCGTAGAAACCATCGTGCAGGCATCGGGCGCCTTCATGCACGGCCATACCTACGTCGGCCACCCCGTCGCTTGCGCGGGCGCATTAGCGGTACAACAAGTGATCGAGTCCGAAGGCTTGGTTGCGCGCTGCGCCGAATTGGGGCTTGCGCTAACAGAAATGCTCGCGCAGCGGCTGGGCAGCCACCCCAATCTGGGCGAGATTCGCGGCCGCGGGCTGTTCCAGGCCGTCGAGCTGGTGGCCGACCGCGATACAGGAGCCCCCTTCGACCCGAAACACCAGATGCATGCGCGCATCAAGCGCGAAGCCATGCAGCGCGGCCTGTTGTGCTACCCCGGCGGCGGTACAATTGACGGCCGCTCAGGCGACCATGTCTTGCTGGCGCCGCCTTATACAACCAACATCAATGAGCTTTCCGCCGCCGTAGACATCCTAGCTGCCGCCATCGACGCAGCCATATCAACCACCGCCACGGCAGCCTACTGACGCCCCCACCCGGTATGGAAAAACCCCAACTGGACAGCCTCATCAAAAAAGACTTTGCGGCGCTGCCGCCGATGCTGCAGCAGGCCGCCCAGTTTGCCATCGACCATCCGCGCACGGTCGCAATGGCGTCCATGCGTCAAGTGGCGCGCGAGGCCGGCGTGCAAGCCAGCACCATGCACCGACTGGCAACGCAGCTTGGCTTCGATGGCTACGAGGCCTTCCGCAACGTCTACCGACAATGGCTCGCGCGCGGCGACACCTCGTTTTCGGCCCGCGCCACGCAATTGCAGCGCCATCGCGGCAAAGCCACGTCCCCGCTCATTCAGGACATCCTCCAGGCCGACCTCGACAACCTTGGGCAATTGCTCGACGAGACAACAGCCGGCGCGCTCACCCAAGCGCACGACGCTTTGCGCACTGCGGGGCAAATCTACGTGGTGGGGCTGCGCAGCCTGTTTCCCGCCGCCTACTATTTCAGCTAT
The DNA here is from genome assembly GCF_009857885.1 of Pusillimonas sp. TS35. Taxonomy (GTDB): domain Bacteria; phylum Pseudomonadota; class Gammaproteobacteria; order Burkholderiales; family Burkholderiaceae_B; genus Allopusillimonas; species Allopusillimonas lactea. The sequence continues at coordinate 194,845 of NZ_WWER01000007.1, forward strand.
TCGTGCGGCATGTTCCTGAACAACACGGTGTTGCTTGCGGGCACCGGCGGCGGCTTCGCCGACAGCCTGCGGCGCGCCCGCGCCGGCGATGCACTGATCGTCTTCAGTTGTCAGCCCTATGCCAAGGATGCGCTGGCGGCAACCCGCTACGCCCATCGCAAGGGCGCCCGCATCATAGCGGTCACAGACAGTGCCGTGTCGCCCGTTGCCAAACTGGCCAACGTCACCATCTCGTTCAGCAACCAGACGCCCTCGCTCTTCCCGTCCGTGGTGCCTGCCCTGGCCGTCGCCCAGACACTCGTGGCAATGCTGGTCGCCAGCGGCGGCAAGACAAGCCTGAACGAAATCGCCCGCAGCGAGGCACAGCTTGCGGAGTTCGACACTTATGTGGGGCGCGGGGCCAGGGGTGGCCCGCCACAAGGCCAGTGATCACCCCAACACCGAACATTTTGTCTCACGCCTGGTCGGCGAGCCCGAGCGTCTCCTGGATGAGCTTTGGCAACAAACGACTCAAGCACTAGGGTATCCGCGCTTAGCCCTTGCTGACCTTGCCGTGCCACCCGCCCCCCAAAGCCTTGAACAGCTCAACCCTGGCGAGCAGTCGCGCCACCGTTAGCTGCACGCTTGCATCCTGGGCGGCGTATAGGGTGCGCTGCGCGTCGAGCACGGTAAGCAGGGTTTCACCGCCCATGCGGTAGCGGGCCTCGGCCAGCCGCAGGGCGGTCTGGGCCTGGTTGAGTACTTCAGTTTGTGCTGCGTGGCGCAAATCGGCTTCGCGTACGATGGTCAGGGATGTTTCGACTTCGTTGAGCGCAGTGAGAATGGCGCCGCGGTATGCGGCCAGCAACGCATCGCGCTGCGCCTGGGCCTGAACCCGCCCGGCCTTAAGGCGGCCTGCGTTGAAGATGGGCGCAAGCAGGCCAGCGGTGAGTTCGTGGAAAGGCCGCTCAAGGATGGCACCCCAGGCACTGGCGCCGCCGCCGGCCTGTGCCGTGAGCGTGAGCGCGGGCAACATGGCGGCGCGCGCTGCGGCCACGTTGGCATCGGCGGCGGCCAGCCGCTGCTCAGCTTCGGCAATATCTGGACGGTGGGTGAGGATGTCGGTTGGTACGCCGGGCGAGATATCTGTTGCGGTTATGCCCTCCAGTGTATCGGCGCTCAGCCACATGTCCTGCGGGGCGCGCCCCAACAGGATGGCAAGCGCCGACATGCTGTTCTGTGCTGTTTCGCGCACTGCGCTGAGGGCTTGGCGCTGGCTGGCGACCAGGCCGCGCTGCTGGGCCAGGTCGAGCGGCGCCGCGGCGCCTGCACGCACGCGCACTGCAACGAGGTGGAGGATGCGTTCAGCGGTTTGCAGCGCTTGCTGGGCAAAGCCCGTGCGTTCGCGTGCGGATACGGCTTGCAGGTATGTGGCGGCTACGTTGGCGGCCAACTCGAGCGCCACGGCGTCACGTGCGTATGCCGCACCCGCGGCGTCTGCAATCGCGGCATCGCGCCGGGCGGCGACGGCGCCCCAGAGGTCAACATCAAAAGAGGCTTCAATGCCCAACGACTGCTGTGCGGTCGAGGAGCGTGATCCATGCCGACCATGGCTGCTGCCGACCTGCGCACCTATCTGTGGCCATTGCGCAGCGCCTGCGGCAACGGCCAGAGCCTGTGCCTGGCGGATGCGGGCGTCGGCGGCTGCAAGGCCGAAATTTTGGGCTTGAGCATCGCGGATAAAGCGGGCCAGTTCGGCGCTGCCGAAAGTTGCCCACCATCGCGCCGTGGCCTTTGGCGCCGAGGCTGTAGCGCTCGGGGCGGACCAGGACTGCGGCAGCGCCAGCACGCGCGTGCTGGGCTCACGGGCAACCGTGCATCCAGCCATGATGACGGTGGCGCAAACAGCAATCGCGCAGCGTGAAACCCGACGCCGCACCTTGCCGGCGCACGATGCTCGGCGCCGGCTGCGATGTACCACTGAAGACGCGGCGCCGAAGCATGTCGCCCTGGTGTGCAACACTGGGGGCATGGCTCGGGCGAGCGGCTTGCACCCGGCATATCGATAGGCCGAGGATAGGGGTGGCGTGGCTACTATGGTTGAACCCATATTTGTGGCCAGCTTCGTTGTCATAGTCGTCATTGTTTTATCAACTTGTGCGAAAAACCTTGGCCTTCAGGCCTGAGGCATTGGCTGCAGCCGGCAATGAATGACCAGCTTTACCGGGACACCGTGGGCACTGACATACAACGGCCGCTCACACGCCAGCCAGCGCAACAACAGGATCGAGCCGCGCCGCGGTGCGGGCTGGCATATAACCGAATAACAGGCCTGTGGCGATGGCGCAGCCAAAAGCGCCCGCCATGGCCCTGACTGACACCACCGCGGGCACGCCAGCCATCAACAGGCCGGTGCAGACCACAACCGCCAGCACAATGCCCGCCACCCCGCCCATTAGGGTAAGCAGCATGGATTCGGTTAAAAACTGGCGCAGAATGTCGCGCTCTCGCGCACCCGTTGCCACGCGAATGCCGATCTCACGGGTGCGTTCGCGCACTGTCATCAGCATGACGTTCATGACGCCGATGCCGCCCACCGCCAGCGACACCAGTGCGATAAGGCCCAGCATCATCGTCATGGTGTCGCGGGTGGCCATTTCGGCCCGTATCCACGCCGCGGCGTTGGCGATGGAGAAGTCTTCGCGACCGCCATGACGAAGGCGAAGCACATCCTGCACCGCTTTCTCGACCCGCAGCACGTCATGGGCAGCACTCGCATCAATCACTACGTAGTCGGGCTGCGTTTGCGCCTGATATACCCTGGCGCGCCCCGACTGATAGGGGATGAAAACCATCCTGTCGTAGTCCTCCGCCCCTGACATCGAACCGCGCTCGCTCATGACGCCAATGATTTCAAAAGGCGAGTTGCCTATCAGCAGCAGCCGGCCCAGCGGATCACCCCCGTCGGGGAAGAACTGGGCGTGCGCCTTGCTGCCCAAGACGGCCACCGGCGCCAGGGACAGGTCTTCGTGGCGCGTATAGTACCTACCCACCGCAACGCGCCAATGATGCACGTCGGGCATTTCATGGCTGGCGGAGAACACATATACGCTACGCTCGGCATTGCGGTATCGCACCGAGACAGGGTCGCCGATCACCGGCATGACGCGGTGCACACCCCTTACATGCGCGATGGCATCGAGGTCGTCTGGCGTCAGCGTTCCGGCCGGACCACCGGACGGCGGCACGCGGCTGCCCAAATACATGATATTGGTGCCCAACGTGCCCATCTGCGCGGCCACCCGCTGCCGCGCGCCCTCGCCCACCGCCAGCATGACGATGACGGCAGCCACGCCGATGACAATACCGAGAAGCGTCAGCGCGGTTCGCACCCGATTTACGCACATACCGCGCCAGGCGCCTCGGGCTGCCTCGCGCAGATCGGCCCATATACTGGCGCCCTCTGTAGCGCTGAGCGGAACGGAGGTGTTCTGCAACCAGCCGCCTGAAGCGCCTGCCTCAGGCGGCCCAGGCGCCGCGCCGCCGCTTGAATCGCTGACGATGCAGCCATCGCTGATTTCGATGATGCGCGACGCCTGGGCCGCCACGGCGCGGTCATGCGTGATCAACACAACTGTATGGCCTTCGGCGGCAAGCTCACGCAACAAGGCCATCACTTGCGCGCCGCTTTGCGTATCAAGCGCGCCGGTGGGCTCGTCGGCAAGTATGATGCTGCCGCCGTTCATGAGTGCGCGGGCGATGGATACACGCTGCTGCTGCCCGCCCGACAACTGATGCGGACGGTGGCCGAGCTTTCCCTCCAGGCCCAGCTTCGCCAACAGGACGGCCGCGCGGCTGCTGCGGCTGGCCTGAGGCCAGCCAGCATAGACAGCTGGCACCTCTACGTTTTCTTGGGCTGTTTCGGTGGAGATCAGGTGATAGCCTTGGAAAACAAAGCCGAACGCGGATCGGCGCAACGCGGCAAGCTCGTCTGACGACAGGGTACCGACGTCGCGCCCGCCAAAGCGATAGGTGCCGGCGCTGGGGCGGTCCAGGCAACCTAGTATGTGCATGAGCGTGGATTTACCTGACCCCGACGCACCAACGACAGCCACGAATTCGCCCGCATGAATGGACAGCTCAATGCCCCGCAGCACCTCTACATGAGGCTGACCTGCAGTGCCGCCGTACGCTTTACGGATGCCGCTTAGTTGGATGAGTGGGCAGGCACCTGGAGCCCCAACGCCTTCGTTTACCATTGCAGCCATTTTTCCCCTCCATCGCTGGCGGCGGGGCCGGTCACGACCAGCTCGCCCGGCCGCAAGCCATCGACCACTTGTGCGGCAATGCGGCTGCGCACACCCGTGACGATCTCCCGCTGGGCCGGGCCGCCCCTGCGGCCCAACACCTGAACCGTATAGTGATCAGGCTGGCCGCCGGCCACGAGCGCTGTCAGTGGCACCAACAGCGCGTCTTCGACCCGCGCGACAACGAACGTTACCTGCGCAGTCATCTGGGGCATAAGCACGCCGTCGGCATTGTCGACATCGAACAGCACGGTGTACATCACCGCCTTACTGGCTGCCTGTTGCTGCACACCAGCAGGGCCTTCACCTGAAGACGGCATGCCCTGCGGAGAGGGCAACACCTGGCGCACCGTGCCATGCCAACGCCGCGCGGCGTCGTCGCCGCCAGCGCCCAGCGTGGTGAAGTAAACCGGCATGCCTGCCTTGACGCGCCCGATGTCTGCCTCGGAGACCTCGGTCCAGACCGTCATACCGGAGAGATCGGCAACGCGCAGGATATTGGGCGTTTGATATGCCGCATTCAGCGTCTGCCCTGCGCGTGCATAAACCGCAACAACAGTGCCCTCCATGGGCGCATAGATGCGCGTGTAGCCCAGCCGCGCCTCGTCGGCCTTGAGCGTCGCCCGCACCTGCGCGATCTGGGCTCTCAGGTGATCAGCACGGGCAGCGGCCGAGGCTACAGCGGCTTCGGCCACCTGTACGTCTTCGTCGCGCGTGGCCCCTTCACGCGCCAACAAAGTGTGGCGGTTGTATTGGCGCTGCGCCAGCCTGTGCTGGGCCAGTTGGTCTTGCAACTGCGCGCGCAGCCCTGCAACCTGCGCACGACCCGCGTCGACCGCCGCCTGCTGTACGCTGGGATCGATCTCGACCAACAAGTCACCCTTTGCCACCTTGTCGCCCGGCTTGATGTGAAGGCGATTGATCTGCCCCGACACTTGCGCCCCAACATCCACATACTGGCGCGGCTGCAGCACACCGATGGCTGCGACGCTTGCCTCAAGCGCCCCCCGCACAACCGGCGCGGACGGATACACCGGTGCCTGCCGCCGCGCGTTCCAGATAACAATGGCCACGATTGCCAGAAGCAAGACCAGTGCCATTGCCATAGGGCGCCAGCCTGCGCCTTTGCGTTGAAGTTGCATCATCATCAGTAGCGGATATCCAGGCCAGCCTTGATGGAACGCGGCGCGCCATAGTAGGAGTAGCCGCTGGTCGTGTAGTAGACCTTGTCGAAAACGTTATACAGATTGGCGTATACCGACACCCTGCGGCTGATGTCGTAGCGCGCCATGAGGTCGACCAGCGCGTAACCGCCCTGGGTGACACGCGCCTTGCGCGAGCCGATGTTGTCGCTGTAGATGCGGTTTTGCCAACGCAGCCCGCCGCCCACGGTCAAGCCACCGCCAATACCCGGGATGCGATAGGTGGTGAACAATTTGAAGGTGTTTTGCGGTATTTGGGTATTGAGCGATGTATGGTTTCGATCTTGCGAGAGTGCACGCGTGTAACTGGCCGATGCCTGCCAGTTGCGCGCGAGTTGCCCGGCGAGTTCGAGTTCGAAACCGCGCGTGCGTGCGCCCGCGACGGCTTCGTAGGCGGTTGAACCGTCGGGGGCGAGCTGCCCCGGCAGAGCCACGGCGAAATTGTCTTGCTGGATCAGGAACACTGCCCCCGCGACGTTGAGCAGCCCATCCATGAATTCGCCTTTCAGGCCGGCTTCATAGCTGTTGCCAACGAGCGGATCGAGTGTCTTGCCGCTGAGGCCCTTTTTGTTCTGGGGCTTGAAGATGTTGGTGTAGCTGGCATAGGCAGACCACTGATCGTTGAGGTCGTAGACAACACCCAGGTATGGCGTAATGCGGCCGGACTCAGCGCGATGCTCAAAACGCGCGGGCTTACCGATGGGATAGGTAGCCTTGCTCTGGCGCCAGTTGGTGACACGGGCACCCGCGATGACGGCTAGTTGATCGGTGGGGCGCAGGCGTACTGTGGCATAGGCGCTGGCGACATTCTCACGCTCGCGTCGGTTGCCGTTCGACGGGTTAGGGGGCTCGGCCGGCGTGCGGCCATCCCACGTGTAGATATTAGGGATCGCATTGCTCCAGCCCGAAAAGTACCAGAGGTTGTAGTTGGGCGCGCGATCGGTGACGCGAGATGCGGTGACGCCGACTGCTGCGTCATGCCTGCGCCCAAACAGCTGGAAAGGCCCTTTCGCGGATAGGTCGAGCGTGTGTTGCGTGGGTTTGCCGCGCCAGCGACCGGCCCACAGGCCGAGACCTGCGCCCGTGACTTTGTCGGGCGCGCCAAACATCGCGTAGCCCAGCTTCTCGTCATAGACGTTGACGGCATTGCTGTAAATGGCCTTTAGCCGCCAGCCGTTTTCCAGCCGATGCTCCAACGACGCGAACAAGTCTTGGGTGCGGCGCTTGCCATATGCCCAGACAGCCGCGGCCGAGTCGCTGCGGCCCCAGTGCGCACGCGTACCATCGGAATAGAACGGCGGCCGCGCTGACCGCGCATGCCCGGTGGCATCATGCTGCTGGTAAGCGAAACCCAGTGTTGCCAGCGTCGACTCGCCAAGGTCGGCCTCGAGGATGCCGTATAGCACGCTCGCCCGCTCTTCGAGGCGATCTATGTAGGATTGGTTTTTTTGGCGGGCAACGACCAGCCTGCCCCGTAGCGACCCCGATTCGTTCAGTGGCGTGGAGATGTCCGCCTGGCCACGGTAGTAGTCCCAGGCACCGGCCTCTGCCTTGAGCGACGCATGGAAGCCGTGTGTAGGCCGTTTGCGGATCTGGTTGATGGTAGCGCCAGGCGACCCTACGCCGTTCATCAGGCCGGTGGCGCCGCGCACCACCTCGACCCTGTCGTATATGGCCATATCGTTAGCCTGGAAGATAGAACTATAGCTGCTGTACACCAACCCCACGCCATCAACCTGAAAATTCTCGACCCGGAAGCCGCGTGCGTAGGTAACGCTCTGGTCGGTGGCCGTGTTGGCGCTGGAGCTGTAAGTAAGGCCGGGCGTTTGGGCGATGACATCGGTGAGTTGGTTCAGCCCCTGGTCGTCCATGCGTTGACGGGTCATCGTGCTGACAGACTGCGGGGTGTCGCGCGGCGCCAGGCCCAGTGGCGTGGCCGTCTCGGCAGCCGGCGCGGTATAGGCGCCTGTGCCTTCGGTGGGAGCAGCGGATTGCCTCTGGCCGCTTACCGTTATCGGCGCCAACCGCGCAGCAAAACCCCGCTGCGCCAGCACAGGTGTTTGGGCGAAGCCTAGTACGAGGGCGACCAGGAATGCCTGCGCGCGCAAGCGGGATAAGTGCTGGCCCCCCGAAGCACGCGCAGGCATATGAAAGGGTGACGGGCGAGAAGCTGCAGGAGTAAGGCGGCACACAACGGAGAAGCGGGCGCCGCCAAAGACCGGCGAGCTTGCCGGCATGGGTGCGCGTGGAAAATGCGTATTCATGATGCGAGAGACCCTGAGTGAAACGGCCGACGCATGGACGCACTGCCTGCGTCGACAACGCTGGCCGCTTCGGTGAACAGAAAGGCCCTGCACTGCCGTGCGGGGCCGGCGCTCAATTACAGGGGCCGCACCGCCAGGCGAGAGGATGGGAAAGACGGCACGCGGCCTGCGGGGTTTGTATAGCCGACGTTATTGGCCTGAAACCCTGATCGGCAGGCACGACAATAAGACGGATGCGTGCACGGAACATGAGGCGGGAGGAGACTCGCGGAGCCAGAATAAAAACAGAACGCGAGGATTATCGCAAACTATTCTCAATTGTGAAATAGCTAATACAGCCGGCGCGGCAGGGCTGATTCCCGCGTTGAAAAATGTGTATTGTGCGATTGGAGAGGTGCCACGCAAGGCCCGGGCTGCAAGGCATGTAATGCCAGTGAGCGTGCAATGAAAATCCGCCGCCGCACCGCGAAATGGCAATGCGGTGGCGTCCGGACGTACGGCGGATCACAGATAAACCGGCCAGCGCCGGATTATCTAAAAAGTGGCGTCCAGACGTACGGCGGACCACAGGGTGCTATGCCTTCAGCGTCGGCCCCACGTCCTCCAGGACGTTACCAAAGCGGCGCACGACGTCGCGCACCTGCTCTTCGTTGATGATCAGCGGCGGGCAGAAGGCAATGCTGTCCTGGATGCCGCGAACGATAAGCCCGTGGTTGTGGGCGGCTTCGTAGATGGCGGCGCCGGCCTTGCCAACCGGATCGAAAGGGGTTCGAGCGGCCTTGTCCGCAACCAGCTCAACGGCCGCGATCAGCCCGGTGCCACGCACTTCGCCCACCAGCGGATGATCGACGAATGCGCGCAGGGAGGATTGCAGCACCTGGCCTATACGCGCGGCGTTTTCGACCAGACCACGCTCTTCGATGATGCGGATGTTCTCGAGCGCAACGGCGGTGGCGACTGGATGGCCGCTGGCGGTGTAACCGTGCCCGAAGGTCCCGAGCTCGCCGCTATGCCGTGAAATCACCTCATGCACCGGTTTGTTGATCAGCACGGCCGCCAGCGGCATATATGACGATGTGATTTGCTTGGACAGCACCATGATGTCGGGCTTGATGTTGAACCTCTGCGCGCCAAACATGGTGCCCAGGCGTCCGAATCCTGTGATGACCTCGTCGGCGACAATCAGTATGTCGTGCTTGCGGCACACGGCCTGGATCTTGTCCCAGTAGGTATCGGGCGGCACGATGACGCCGCCCGCCCCCATGACCGGCTCACCGATAAAGGCGGCAACCGTTTCGGGCCCTTCGCGCAGTATCAGCGCCTCCAGCTCGTCGGCCATGCGGTTCGCGAAATCGGCCTCGGTTTCGCCCGGCTTGCCCTCGCGATAGAAGTGCGGGCAGGTGGTGTGCTTCATGCGCGGCAGCGGCAGGTCGAAGTCGCGATGATTGGGCGCCAGCCCGGTCAGGCTGGCCGACGCAACCGTCACGCCGTGATAGCCGCGATTGCGCGCGATGATTTTCTTCTTGTCCTTACGGCCCAGGGCATTGTTGTAGTACCACACCATCTTGATGACAGTGTCGTTAGCCTCGGAGCCTGAGTTGGTGAAGAAGGCTGCATCCATGGCGCCGTCGGTCAACTGAACCAGCTTTTCAGCAAGAGCAATCGACGGTGTATGCGCCTTATGCGTAAACGTGTGATAGAACGGCAGCTTGGCCATCTGCGCACTGGCTGCATCGATCAGGCGTTGCTCGTTGAAGCCCACCGCCACACTCCACAAGCCGGCCATAGCCTCGATGTACTGCCTGCCCTGGTCGTCGTAAACGTAAATGCCTTCGCCCCGGTCAATAATGCGGGGGCCGATCTGCTCGTGCTTGACCGCGTTGGTATAGGGGTGCAGCTGATAGCGGATGTCGCGTTCCTGTGTCGGGGTCAACGTCGTCATGATGGTATTGAATCCAAGAAAAGTTATGCGGGTGCTGGCCTAGATCAGCGCTTCGATCAGGAAAGGGCCCTTGCGCGCCAGCGCGGCGCGCAGTACATCAATGAACGTGGCGGTGTCGCTGGCGCGCGCAGCTTCGACGCCGGCGGACTTGGCAAGATGGACCCAGTCTATGGCGGGCTCGTCCAGATCCAGCATCCGGCTCGCGTTGCGGCCGGGCTCCCCGGCGCCGACTTGTTTTAGCTCATTGTGCAGGATGGCATAACGGCGGTTGGCGAAAATAATCGTCACCACGTCCAGTTGCTCGCGCGCCTGCGTCCAGAGGGCCTGCGGCGTATACATGCCACTGCCGTCGGCTTGCATCAGGATTACCTTGCGGTCGGGGCAGGCCACCGCTGCGCCGGTGGCGAGCGGAATGCCGATGCCGATCGCGCCACCCGTGATCTGCAGAAAATCGTGCGGCGCGGCGCCGTAGGTAGACTTGAATGAATCGCGCCCCGAGCTCACCGACTCATCGCAGATGATAGCGTTTTCGGGTGCCAGCACGCCCAACGCCTGAATGATGGCGCCAGCGTTGAATTCGCCCTTCGGCAGTTCGGTGGCCGTGCGGCCACATAGCTGCGCGACCCCCGCCTCTTTGGCACCCACCTCGTCGGCTAATTGCGCCAGCGCTTGTGGCAAATCGTCTTGCGGCCGCGTCAGCTCGATGATGTGGCAGCCTTCAGGCACGAGCACACTGGGCTTGCCCGGATATGCAAAGAATGCCACTGGCGTGCGCGCACCGATCAGGATGAGCTGCTCGGTGCCTTCGAGGGCCTTGACAGCGAGATCGACACTGAAAGGCACCCGATCAATCTTTACGCGGCCAGCGCCGCGCTCCATGCGGCCGTTGGACTGTTGCGCCATGATGCGCGCACCCGTTTTCGCGGCGATGCGGGCGGCGGCTTCAAGTGCACCGGCGCGCAGCGCTTTGCCGGACAGCAGCATCACCGTCCTGCGGCCGTTGCGCAAAGCCTGGGCCGCTCGCTTGAGCGCGGCGGGCTCCACAGAGGTATGCACCGCAGGCCGTGCGCGCTGTATGCTTGCCGGGGCTTCAGACCATGCGGCATCGGCCGGCAGTATCAAGGTGGCAATGCCCCCCTGCCCGGCTGTTGCGGCCTCTACCGCCGCCGCTGCGGCGGACGACACATGCCCTGCCGACTCAATGCGATGCACCCAGTCGGACATCGGGCCGGCCAGGCTTTCGATGTCGGTATGCAAGGGCGCATCGTGCTGGATGTGGTAGCTGGCATGCTCGCCCACGATGTTGACCATGGGGGTATGCGCACGGCGCGCGTTGTGCAGGTTGGCCAGCCCGTTCGCCAGGCCGGGCCCCAGGTGCAGGAGTGTCGCGGCCGGTTTATCGGCCATGCGGGCGTAGCCGTCGGCGGCGCCGGTGACCACACCTTCGAACAGGCCGAGTATGCAGCGCATGCGCGGCTTCTTGTCCAGGGCCGCCACGAAATGTATTTCGGACGTGCCCGGGTTGGCGAAACAAACATCGACATCATTGGCCAGCAGCGTGTCGCAAAGGCTATCTGCACCGTTCATGAGTAATAGGTTTCCTTGGAAAGACAAGCAATGCGGGAAGGCCCCGCGCACGCGAACGCAGCGCGCCGCGGGGGCGTGGTGTTGTGTTTATTGAGCGGTAATGTGACGATCCGTGATGAGCTTGCTCCAGCGCGCACGCTCGGCCTGCTCAAAGGCCGTCAACTCTTTACCAGTGAACGTACCCGCAGTAGCCCCCACCGATTCGAATTTCTTTCGCACCAATGCGGTGGCCAACGCATCTTTGGTTGCTGCAATCAGCTTGCTCATCACGTCCGACGGCGTGCCGGCGGGCGCATACAGCGCGAACCATGCATTGACGTCCATATCGAGGCCGCCTTCGGCAACGGTGGGGATATCGGGCACCGAGGGCGAGCGCTTGGCGGATGTGACTGCAATGCCACGCAACTTGGAACCATCCTTGATCTGCGCCAGCGAGCTGGGCAGGTTGTCGAACAGTACATCAACCTGCCCGCCGATAACAGCGGGCATTGACGCCGATGCGCCCTTGAAGGGCACATGCAGCATCTCGATGCCGGCGATCTGCTCGAAATAGTTGCCTGTCAGGTGAACCGACGAACCCACGCCCGGCGATGCGAAGCTGAGCTTTTGTTTCTTGGCTGCCTTGATCAGGTCACTCATGTTCTTGATATCGGAACTGGCGTTGACCGCGATGACGTTGGGCGTAGTAAGCACCAGGGCAATGGGCGAGAAATCCTTTTCGGGATCGTAGGGCAGGTCTTTGTACAGGTACTGGTTGATGGATTGGGTGCCGATGGTGCCCATGGCAAGGGTGTAGCCATCAGGCTTGGCGCGCGCCAACTGCCCCATACCGATAGAGCCACCCGCACCGGCTCGGTTTTCGACCACCACGGTCTGGCCCAGCGATTTTTCCATGGCTTGCGCAACTGTGCGCGCGGCGATATCTGTTGTACCGCCTGGTGGATAGGGCACGATCATGGTGATGGCATGCTCGGGATAGCCCGCCGCCTGCGCGGCGGCGACCAGCGTCAGCGCGCCGATGCCCGCGCACGCGTAGCGGATGAAGGCATGGGGAAATTGACTGGGCTTTGTCACAGTGTTGTCTCCTTGTGTGTTGCCTGCTTGTGCAGGCATTTTCTTATGCCGCTTCAGTACCCGACCGCTTGTCCGTCGCGACGGGAATCAGACGCGGCGACATAGTGCCCATGCGCCTGCCGGAGTATGGCCTGGGCCGCACCGAACTCGAGACTGCCGGCCGGTTGTACGTCGACATAATGGCCCGCCGCTTGCAGCCCCGCAATGATGTCCGCGGGCGTATGAGCTTCAAGCATGATACGCGGCCCCGCCTCAACGCGAAAGCGGGGCGCGTCGATGGCGGCCTGAGGATTGCGGCCAAGATCGACCAGATGCCGCATTATTTGTACATGGCCCTGCGCCTGCATATTGCCGCCCATGACGCCATAGCTGGCGAAAGGCTCGCCCTTGTGGGTAATGAATGCGGGGATGATGGTATGCAGAGGGCGCTTGCCCGGGCCCACTTGGTTGCGATGCCCCGGGGTGAGCGTAAAGCCGCGGCCGCGATTGTGCAGCGCGATGCCGGTGCCCGGCACTACCACGCCCGAACCGAAGCCCTGGTAATTGGACTGAATAAACGACACCATCATGCCGCTACTGTCGGCCGCGGTGAGGTAGACCGTGCCGCCCTGCCCTGGCACGCCCGCCGCTGGCGCGCCAGCCCTCGCCGTATCAATCAAGGCGGCGCGGCGGCGCAAGTAGTCCGCATCCAGCAACTGCGCGGTCAGTTCCGCAGTGGAAACCGGATCGCCCACGTGCGCGTGCAGATCAGCAAAGGCCAACTTCATTGCCTCGATCTGCAGGTGGAAATTGGCAAGCGGCTGGTCCGCGCGCGGCGGCTCGAAATGATCGAGCATACCAAGCGCCATGAGTGCGGCAATGCCCTGGCCGTTGGGCGGGATTTCATACAGCGCGTAATCGCCACGGTAGCGCATGGATATGGGTTCGACCCATTCGCAGACATAGTCTTTCAAGTCGGCCTGTGTGATGGCGCCGCCCGTAGCGGCCGCAAACCCCGCGATTTTCTCTGCCAGGTCGCCTTCGTAAAAATCGCGCCCCTTGCTTTGGGCGATGCGTGCCAATGTATCGGCCTGTTCGGGGAAGCGCCACACGCTGCCCGCCGCAGGCGGCGCACCTTGCAGCAGGAACGCCTGCGCGTAGCCGGGCATGTCCTGTAGCCGGGGCGCTTGCAACGCCCACTGGCGCGCAATAACGGGGGATACCGCAAAGCCATCGCGCGCATAAGCGATGGCGGGCTCGAAGAGATTGGCGAACGGCAGCTTGCCGAAACGCTTGGAAAGCTCTGCCCAGCCCGCCACTTGGCCGGGCACCGTCACCGTGTCCCAGCCCAGCTCGGGTATGCTGCCGCGCGCCGCAAAATAGTCGGGCGTCCAGGCCCGCGGCGCCGGGCCCGATGCGTTGAGCCCGTGCAGTTCCCCGTCGTGCCAGATAAGCGCAAAGGCATCGCCGCCGATGCCGTTCATGGTGGGCTCGACCACCGTAAGCGCAATAGCGGTGGCCAGCGCGGCGTCAACAGCGTTGCCGCCGGCCAGCAGCATGCGCAGGCCTGCCTGCGCGGCCAGAGGTTGCGAAGTGCTGACGGCATTGGCGGCGAGCACCGGCATGCGGCTGGCGTTGGGAAAATCCCAGAAGAGGCTGCTAGTCATGGTGATATCCGACGAAGAAAAATTCAGGTAGGCGCCGGGCCGGCCGCTCATGCGCATTCGCACTCGCTTTATCCTGCCGTGCGCCCCTGCGGGGGCAGCGTGCTTCACACCCGCACATTGTTATTGCACCGTTATATTGGCTCGTTTCACCAGCGACTGGATGATCGGCTGTTCGGTACGGATCTGGGTTTTTATGCTTTGCGGCTCGCCATCGGCAGGCTCTATGCCCATGACCAGCATACGCTTGCGCACGGCATCATCGGCCAGTGCCGCCTTGAGGGCCTTGGTGAGCGTTGCAGTGACGTCGCTCGGCGTGCCAGGCGGCGCTACCAGCGTGAACCATGCGGTGATGTCGAAGCCTGTGTAGCCCTTCTCGGCTACCGTGGGCAGTTTGGGCAGCGCCGACATGCGTGCCTTGCTGGTAATAGCCTGCACATCCACTTTGCCTGCCTGTACTTGCGGCATCCCCGTGCTGACCATATCGAAGAACAGGTCGACATCGCCGCTCACCAACTGCGGCAAGGCCTGGGTGGACCCTTTGAACGGGACGTGCAGCAGCGAGATGTCGGCCATCTGCTGGAAGTATTCGGCCGCCAGATGCGACGAGGTGCCCGCGCCGAACGACGCGATGCTGAGCGATTGTGGCTTGGCTTTTGCTGCCTTGACGACATCTTCGAGCGATTCGAAGTGATGCTTTTTGGCCGTGAGGAGCACCATAGGCCCGACGCCTATCATGCCCACTGGCGCAAACGCATCGGGGTCGTAGGAAAGTGATTTGAACAGATAGCGATTGGTAACCAGCGTGGAGTTAGTGGCCAACAGCAAGGTATAGCCATCAGGCGCGGCGCGGGCGACGTGCGATGCGCCAATTGTGGTGGCCGCACCCGCGCGGTTTTCAATGATGACTGACTGCCCGAGCGTATTGCCCATGTGCTCGGCCAGCACACGCGCCAGCGCGTCTGTGGCGCCGCCGGCGGGAAACGGCGTGACCACAGTCACCGCGCGCTCCGGAAAGCCCGCGGCAGACGCAAGACCTACGACGCCGCTCAGCATGATGGCGGCAAGTAATCGAATTGATACTCCTGGCATGGTTTTTTGTCTCCTGGTTATGTGCGTTCTTTGTGCACTGCATATGGATTATTCTTTTGAATTCCGTACAATGAAATTCAATTCCTTTTATTTGCAGTCCACTATAAAACTGGAGCGTGGCAATTGCAATCCTTCTCGAACCATGCGGCGCCCAGCTCCGCAAAATCCGCCGCAGGCCGGCGGCCAGCACGCAGAAAACGGCAGCCAGGCGCGGGCGACACGGGCTCACCAGAATTCGTCGAGGCGCTGGCGCGCGGCCTGAGCGTGATGCGCTGTTTCACGCCTGAAACAGGGTCACTGGGCAATCTCGAACTGGCCGAATGCACCGGGCTGCCAAAATCCACTATCAGCCGCATCGTCTATACGCTGACAACGCTGGGGTATTTGCGCTATCACAGCGACACAGGCCGCTACTCCCCGGGCTATGGGGTGCTGGCCCTGGGGTTCGGCTGCCTGGCGAGCCTGGACGTGCGGCAACTCGCGCGGCCGCTGATGGAACGGCTGGCGCGCGATACCGGCGCAGCCGTCGCACTGGGCACCTTCGATGGCGAATCCATGACATACATCGAGGCAGTGCATGGCTCGTCGGCCCTGTACCTGCGCCTGCCGGCCGGCTACCGGGCGGCCATGCACAGCACCATGGGGCGCACCTATCTGGCCACCCTGCCGGCATCCGAGCGCAGCCGCATCCTGGCCTCGGCACACATGCCCGACAACATGGCTGTCATCACCGAAAAAGCCTGCCGCGAATTCGCCGAATACGGCTGCTGCTATGGGCTGGGAGACTGGCAGCCTGGCATCCACGCGGTGGCGGCGCCGTTCACGGCCCTGACGGGGGAAGGCACGTTCGTGATCAGTTGCGGCGGGCCAGACAGCATCCTGCCCAAAGCCCGCATCAGGGGTGAGGTGAAAGACGCCCTGCTTGAGGTGGTGGCCGCGTTGTCGCCGCCTGTGCCTGCGCCGGGGCGGTAACCGTCGTCTTCAGCGCGCCACGTAACGTGCCTGCCCCGATGCCGCCAAGCGGGGCAGGCGGCCGGCCATCAACGGCCGGCAGGCTTGAACCCATTGCGATTGGGCATTTCCACCTTGGGCAATGTCGTCTTATCCATAACCGCATCCGCCGGCACAATGCCGGCCTCGTTCAGGATGTAGGCGGTAACGGCATAGACATCATCATTGGACATGCTGTTGGGCGTAGTGAACGGCATCGCGCGCTTGATGTAGTCGAACAGCGTGGTGGAATACGGCCAGTAGCTTTCCACTGTCTTGACGGGAGGGCCGGCGCCTTCTTTGCGGGCCAGGCTGTCGCGCCCACCAATCAGCCTGTCGCCGATGCCTCCTTCGAGCTTGGCGCCGTGACAGGCCAGGCACTGCGCCGCATATACCTTTTCACCTTGCATGACCGTGCCAGACCCGTCTGGCAGCCCGCGTCCGTCTGGCAAGGGCGACACGAACTGCTGCAGGTCGGCATCCGTCACTGGTGTGCCGAACCCGTATTGGTGCGGCGATTCGGCCCCGCCCGCAGCGGCTGTGCTTTGCGCCTGCGCAACCGTACAGGCCAGCACCGCGCCGGCAAGGGCGGCGCCCAGTCTAGTAATGGTGAACATTGGACACCTCCCCGTTGGCGGCGACTTTCCAGCTTTGAATACCATTCAAGTGGTAGACGGAATACAGGCCGCGCGCGTCGGCCAGCGCCTTGATTGTGGGCTGCACATAGCCGGTATCGTCGGTGCACCGGCTTTGCAATATGGCCTCTTTACCGTCCCACTCCCAGGGCAGTGTGAAGCGGGTATGGCAGATGGGCAGCACCGGGCCGTGTAACTGGGCATCGCGCCATGTCTTGCCGCCGTCAACCGACACTTCTACCCGCTTGATGGTGCCGCGGCCTGACCAGGCCAGGCCTGATACCTCGTAGAAACCGGGGCCTTGCAGCAGCATCTCGCCCGAGGGGTAGGTAATGACAGACTTGGCCTCCATCAGGAAACTGAACTGCAGTGCCGAGCCGTCGGGCATCAGATCGGTGTACTTGGAGGTTTCTTCGCGCGTCATGAAGGGTACATCGGAGACCTCGATACGCCGCAGCCATTTGATGGATATATTGCCTTCATACCCCGGCACGAACAGACGAATCGGGTAGCCTTGTTCGGGCCGGATGGCCTCGCCGTTTTGCCCGTAGGCCAGCAGACAATCCTTCATTGCTTTTTCGAGCGGGATGCTACGTGTCATGACAGCGGCATCGCCGCCTTCGGCCAACAGCCACTTGGCACCCGGTTTAACCCCCACTTCGTTCAGGACGGTGGACAGCGGCACACCTATCCACTCTGAACAGGAGGTGAGCCCGTGCGTGCCCTGCACGGTCTTGAGGGTGGGCTTGGCCCACTCAGTCAGGCCGTTTCCAGAGCATTCCATGAACATCAGCCGCGACAACGCCGGGTAGCGTTTCAGGTCGGCCATAGAAAACTTTTTGGCTTGCTTGACCATGCCGTGCACGTACAACATGTGCCTGGACGGATCTATGGTGGCGATGCCGCCATGGTGTCGCTCGTAATGCAGGCCAGAAGGCGTGATCATGCCCATGCTGTTTTGCAGGGGCGTGAAGCTCCAGGACGACTGGGTGGTTTTGGTGGCGTAGCGCTCGCGCACTTCGGTTTCGAACTGGGATCGGCTGCCATAGCCGCCGTCGTCGTCCTTTACGCCTACACCCTGTATCTTGGTGGCGTCTGGTGGTACCGCGCGCTCGATGGCACCCGGGATTTTGGCGTTGGCGCCGGCGGGCACCCCGGCAGCGCCAAGCGCGGCAACGGCGCCAAGCATGAAGCGCCTGCGTGCAGGGACACCGCCCGGGGGCTGCTGCGGTGTATCGCCACGATAATACGGAGAATCCGGGTCGTGCTGCTGCTGCGCCAGAAAGCGCTGTTCCATATCGACCAGCGCTTGCTCGCTGCGCAGGCTCGACAGGCTTGCCTCATTGCTCGTCGTACGTTTCATGTATTACCCTCCTTCACGGAATTACGGCCTACTTCATACGCAACGACATCGTCGATTATTCCAGCGTAAACCCCGCCTTGATCGTGACCTGCCAATGCGCGACCTTGCCGCCTTCAACATGCCCGCGCGTTTCGGTGACGACAAACCACTGGATATTGCGCACCGTCGCACTGGCCTTGGCCAACGCGGTGCTGACTGCGTCTTCGATACTGGTGGGGGAAGATCCGGTTAACTCAAGATGCTTGTAGACGTGATTGCTCATGGTCGCGCTCCTTGTGGCGGATGTGGCGTGATGCGTTCCGGCTTGGCGGATGCCAAGGCAGTGGCTGCCAACCCGCGACGGCAGCAGCCCTCATGACGGAGACAGCTTCATGGTAGGAGCTTTGCGTACCTGACACAACACCCCCGAACGGCGGGCGTGCGGTGGACGCAAAAAAGGCCGGATGCGAAAACTCGCATCCGGCCTGACCTATTGTCGCCCGCTTACGCCCTTGAGGCGCCCCCGTGAGGCACTGCCGGGCAGCCCCAGTCGGCCCAGATTTTCGCAATAGCGGCGTAATCGTCGCGGCCGTAGCCGGCGGCTGCCGCGATCTCGTAAACGCTATGCGCACCCTGGATTGCAAACAGTGGAACACGCAACGATTGCGCCAGCTCCAGCGCCAGCACCGAATCCTTGCGTGCGGCCTCAAGCGGCATACCGCCTTCATAATTGCCCTGCATGATCCGCTCGGCATAGCGGTGCGTGAGCGGACGATGCAGGCCCATCTGCTTGTCGGCCAGCAATCCCACCAACTTCTCGCAGTCGACGCCCGCAGCGGTCGCCATCGACCCGGCCTCGGCAACCACCACCATGACGGCGTGCGCCACGGCGTTGTTGATCACCTTCGCTGCGGCCCCGGAACCCGCCCCACCAAAATGGATGCGCTTGTCCGAGATAGCCGCGAGCACGTCTTCACATGCTGCGAGCGCGATGTCGTCGCCGCCCACCAACAGCATGGCCGACCCCGCCGCCATCTGGCTGACACCCGCCATGATAGAGGCATCGACCAGCGGAATGCCGTAACCCGCCAGCATACGCGCACTGGCATGGATGTCGGATGGATTGACGGTGCTGGTCTCAACCACCACTGCATCCTTCGGCAAATGCGGTGCGATCTGAGCGAGCACGGCCTGCGAGGCGGCGGGGCTGGGCAGGCATAGCACGACGACGCGGGTCTGCGCGAGGTCTTCGGGCACCTGCACAGGCGTGGCACCCAATACCTGCCGCGCCCGCTCAACAGCGCTTTCGTTCAGATCTGCCACCTGAATCGGAAACTTGGCGGCTATCCGCTCGGCCACCAGGTACCCCATATTGCCCAACCCATAAAGGGCGACTTGCTTGACACTCATTGATGACACCTGCCAATCATTCAGTCCACGGTTTCTCAGTCCAGAGCTTGCGGAAGCGCTGGTCGGAAAGCTTCAGGCGCGCCAGCCACTGATCGCCGTTCAGGTAATCCATTTCCGTGAATTGCTGCTGCATCTGCTTCTGGAACTCAGGGTTCTCGGCGATCTTCTTCAGCGCGCCGCGCAGGCGTTCGGTAACGTCCGCGGGCATGCCCTGCGGGCCGACCAGCCCGCGCTCGGATGCAAACACCAGATCAATACCCTGCTCCTTGAAGGTGGGTACATCCGGCGCGAGTGGCGAACGCTTCTCACTGGCCTGACCCAGGATCCGAAGATTCTTGCCGCTGTAGGGCATTGCCTCTCCCAGGTTCATGCCGCCCACGGCAGTATGGCCGCCCAGCACCGCGTTGCGCAGCGGGCCGGCGCCGTTATAGGGCACGTGATTCAGCACGGCTTTTGCCTCTTCTTTGAAAAGCACAAGCGCCAAGTGATCATCCGTGCCCACACCGGTCGAGCCGTAGCTGATCTCGCCGGGCTTCGCGCGGGCCTTCTCGATCAAGTCTTTCAAGGACTTGTAGGGGGCATCCATGGTGACGCTGAACGCGCTGGGATCACGCACCAAATTGGCAAGGTAGGTGAAACTGTCGAGCGTGAAGCCGGGCTGCCTTTCGATGGGGAGGCTCACCAGGCCGGGCATATTGGTCATGCCGAGGGTATAGCCATCGGCTTTTGCGCGTCCGACGTAAGCCAGGCCGATTGCACCCGATGCACCCGGCTTGTTCAGGACGGTAACCGTCTGCCCCAATTCCTCTTCCATGAATTTGGCCAGCGAGCGGGCCGTGATGTCCGTGCCGCCACCGGGTGCAAACCCGACCACCAGTTCAATCGGGCGGTCCGGCCACGCCTGGGCCGCACCGGACACCATCAACGCTGTACCCGCAAGGGCTGCCGCAACATACTGCTTGAATTGCATTCGTCTCTCCTTTAGTGGAAATTACAGGGTCATGCTCTTTTCGTGCATGCCAAAAAACACGCTCTTTACCTGGCTGTACAGGCGCAGGCCATGCAGGCCTTTTTCGCGGCCAATGCCGCTATCCTTGAAGCCGCCGAAAGGTGTGGCAATGTGGGACTGCTTGTAGGTATTGATCCAGACGGAACCAGCCTCGACTTCGCGGGCAACGCGCCATGCGCGGGCGTAATCAGCCGTCCACATGCCGGCTGCCAGGCCAAATACGGTGTCGTTTGCCTGGGCAATGACATCGTCTTCATCGTCGAAGGGGATGGCAACAAGCACAGGGCCAAAGATCTCTTCCTGTGCCGAGCGCGACGAGTTATCGAGGCCGTCGATAATGGTCGGCATGTAGAACATACCCTTGTCCAGGGGTTGCGTGTCAGGTATGTTGCCACCCACCAGGATCTTGCCGCCTTCGCTGCGGGCCAGGTCTACGCAGGCTGCAACTTTATTGCGATGCGCCGCGGACACCAACGGCCCCATCTGCACGTCGGAAGCATCGGGCAGGCGCACACGAATGCCCTGTGTACGCGCAACCAAATCCGCCACTACTTTGTTGTAGACAGACTTCTGCACGAAAAGCCGAGATCCGGCGACGCAGCTCTGGCCGGCCGAGCCGAATATGCCCGACATGACACCTGCTACCGCGCGATCAAGATCAGCATCGTCGAATACGATGTGAGGCGATTTACCGCCGAGTTCCAAGCCCACCGGTATAAGGCGCTGCCCCGCAATGGCGCCGATCACCCGACCGGTTTCCGTACCGCCTGTAAACGAAACCATGCGCACGCCGGGGTGCTTCACCAGCGCCGCGCCTACGTCTTCGCCATGGCCCGGCAGGGCAATCAGCAGCCCTTCGGGCAGCCCCGCCTCGGTACAGATGCGCACCAGTTCGAGCGCTAACTGCGGCGTTTCTTCGGAGGGCTTGATCAGCACCGCATTGCCGGCCGCCAGCGCCGGCGCTGCTTTCTGCGCCTCGTTCATGATGGGCGAGTTCCAGGGCGTGATGCAGGCCACCACGCCATAAGGCTCGGCCAACGCCATCGAGAAATACTCCCCGCGCGGCGAGGTGACTTCGTTCTGCCAGGTTTCACACACGGAGGCGTAATAGCGAAAATGCCCCGCCGCCGAGGTCACCATATTCAAACATTCTTTGTAGGGCTTGCCGCTATCGAGCATCTGCAGATGCGCCAGGCTCTCGCGCTCGGCAAGCAGCCGACGCCCGACCTCAAACAGCACCGAGGCGCGCTGGTCGGGGCGCAACTTGCGCCATGGTTTGTTGCGAAACGCATCCCACGCCACATTGACGGCCGTCTCCACATCGTCAGGCGTAGCGCGCACGACCTGCCCCGCTATGCTGCCGTCGGCAGGATTGATGGAAGTAATGATGCCGACATCAGCGGACGAGTCACGAATAATGCTGCCGATCCGGAAGGGTTTGACGGTTTGGGTCGCCATCGCGGGTTGTCTCCATGAAACTTTCACAAGCGTCCGCTATGGTGCCTGAGCTCATTTATAGAAACAATTCGAAAATAATAAGATACTATTAGCTTTTACCTAATAATTGGGCGTGTATCCACGGGCTGCGCCTTGAGGGGCGCCTCGCTGATATAGCAAACAGGCGGCTTTCATATGGCGCTCAATATCAAATACCGTTCGCTCAAGGCATTTCTTTACGCGGTGGAGGCCGGCTCGTTCACGCTGGGCGCAAGCCGCCTGGGCGTGACGCAACCCTCGTTCACTGCGTTGATCCAAGACTTGGAGCACGTGCTTGAGCTGAAACTGTTCGAACGCAATACCCGCACCATTGCCTTGACAGCTGCCGGCGCCGAGCTGCGCGATCGCATCCAGCGCCCCATTGCCGACCTTGAAGAGGCCTACCGCAGCATGGGAGACTTGGCTGCGGTGCGCCGCGGGCAAGTCGTCGTCGGCGCCCTGCCTTCAGCTTCGTTGATGCTGGTGCCGCCCACGCTGTCCGCACTGCGCGTCAGCCATCCTGGCCTGGAAACCCGCGTGGTCGAAGCCTATAACGACGAGCTGCTGAACATGCTGCGCACCAATCAGGTCGAGTTTGCGATTGCGGCGCAATTGGGCGACATGGCCGATATGGCATTCGAGCCACTGCTGGACGACACCTTTTGCGCCGTGTACCCGCCGGGGCATCCTATCGGCGACCTCGATTCGGTTGCCTGGAATGACTTGACGTCACACCAGCTTGTTCTGCTGTCGCCCGGCTCTAGTGCGCGCAGCCAATTCGACCAGGCGATCCGGCTGGCGCCGGCGCCCGCGCTGCTGCATTACGACATCACCCATATGACAACGGCGGTCGTGCTGGTGAAGCAAGGGCTGGGCATTGCCGTGCTGCCCCGCCTGCCGCTGAGCGCATTGCCCATGGGCAAGCTGCAACACCGGGCTATCGACGAAGAATCGGCCCGTCGGCGCATCGGCGTGGTCTATCGCCAGAACCGGCACTTGTCGCCGGCCAGCCGCGCCTTCATCGCGCAGCTCAAGGCCGTCGCCGCCGCGACGGCGATCGACCCCTGAAGCGCGAGAAAGACCTCAGGCGCGGCGCACGCCTTCTATGACGGCCTGCCCCGTCTTGCGGATGTGGGTGGTCATGGCCTGAACCAGGCGATCCAGTTGACGGCTTTCGAGGGCACGCATGATCTCTTCGTGTTCCAGCATCGATTCGTGCCAGCGGTTCGGATCGAGGTTGGCCAAGTAGCGCGCACGGGAGATCTTGAAGCCCAGCTGAGTCTCCAGGTCGATCAGCACACCGTTGCCGGCGATGCGGGTCATGTAGCGGTGGATATCCTGGTTCAGGCTGAAATAGCGGTCGCGCTCGCCGTTGTTGCCGGCGGCCAGCATTGCCGCATGCATGGCACGCAGTTCAGCCAGGTGCTGCTCGGTGACATTGGCCAGCATCAGTTCGGCGGACAGGCGCTGCAGCGTGCACAGCACCTGGAAGATTTCCGCCAGTTCGTCGACGTCGATATCGGTGATGCGCGCGCCTTTGTTGGGCAGGATTTCGATGAGGCCTTCCTGGGCCACTACTTTCAGCGCTTCGCGCAGAGGCGTGCGCGAGACATCGAAAAGGTCGGACAGATATTGTTCCTGGACGCGACTGCCAGGCTTGAGTTCCGCCCTGAGTATAAGTTGCCGTATCTGGTTTGCAATAGCCACGTACAGCGGCTCGCGCTTGAGAGGAAAGATGGGCTGCCGGCTCAGATCTTCCGCCGGCATGCCTTCAGACACGCCAACACTCATGGTTTTTCCTTATAGGGCCGCATCGTGCCCTGTAGCGAGGCGCCGCCATCCGGCGAACGCACGCAAATAATTATTGTCAAGCCAATTGCGCTTGGCTAGAATTATCTCACACTGCATCTTGTATACAAAATTAAAAACACAATCTATAGCAGTCTGCGGCAGCATCAGCAATTAGCCCTTCGCGTTGGAGACAAGCGCACCATGAACAGAAAGCTGCTTGGCATGATCACGCCGTCCTCGAACACCGTGCTCGAGCCCTATACCAGCGCGGTCCTCGGGGAGCTGTTCCCCCGGGTCACCGCCCATTTCCAGCGGTTCATTGTGCGGGAGATATCGTTGTCGTCACAGGCTCTGGCCCAGTTTGACAATGAACCTCTGCTCGAGGCGGCGCAGATGCTGCAGGACGCACGGATGGACGCCATCGCCTGGAGCGGCACCGCCGCCAGTTGGCTGGGCTTCGAGGTGGACGAAGCGCTGTGCAAGGCCATTACCGCACGCACCGGGGCCCCAGCCACCACGAGCGTGCTGGCCCTGAATGAAGCACTGGAGCGCACCGGCGCACGGCGGCTTGGCCTGGTCACTCCTTACCTGGGTTCCGTGCAGGAGGCCATCGTGCGCAATTACGAGCGGGCGGGCTATACCGTGCCCGCCGAGGCGCACCTGGAAGACAAGGGCAATTTCTCGTTTTCCGAATATGACGAAACCACCCTGCGCAAGATGGTGCTCGAGGTCGCCAAGGCGCGCCCCGACGCCATCACCATTCTTTGCACCAACCTGCGCGGGGCTCGCCTGGCCGCGCAGGTCGAGGCGGAAATCGGCATCCCGGTCTATGACTCGGTCAGCCTGACCGTCTGGAAATCACTGTTGCTGGTCAACGAAGACCCCGGCCAGATCAAGCGCTGGGGCCGCCTTTTCACCAACCCCGATCTCGGCCTTACACCACACCGCACAAACATCGCCGGGATCGCCTGAATCAGGTCTGAACGCAGGAGGAGACGCCATGCAAAACCTGACACGCTGGACGGCCGCCATCACAGGCGCCGCAACCCTCGCCCTCGGGGCTGCAGCATTCGCGCAGGCGCCCATGCGGGTAGTCGGCAACTTTTCGGGCAACAAAATCCACGTAGAGGAAGTCGAGCGGCCCTTTTTCCAGGACCTGGAAAAAACCATGGGCATGCAGATGGTCTACAACCCCATGGACGCGATTGGCGTGAACGCTGCCGACGCGCTGCGCATGATCAAGTCGGGATCGTTCGACATCATGTCGGTGCAGATCGGCATGGCCGCCCGCGACGACCCATTCTTCGAGGGTATCGACCTGGCCGGCGTCGCCGCTGACCTGAAGAGCCAGCGCGCCGCCGCGAAGGCATTCAAGCCGAAAATGGACGAGCGGCTGCAAAAGCGCTTCAACGCCAAGCTGCTCACCCTCTGGCCCTTCGGCCCGCAGATGATGTTCTGTAACGGAGATATCAGCTCCGTCGACGACCTGAAGGGCAAGAAGGTGCGGGTGTTCACCGCGTCGATGTCGCGGCTGGTGGAGGCCCTCGGCGCAACGCCTGTCACCCTGCAATTCAGCGAGGTATACCTGGCGCTGCAGCGTGGTGTCGCGGACTGCGGTGTCACCGCGCCAAGCGCCGGCAACAGCGGGAAATGGCCTGAGGTCACCAAGGTGTTCGTGCCGCTCTCGCTGTCTTACTCGGTGCAGGGCCACCTGATGAACCTTGACCGTTGGAACTCGCTCACGCCTGACCAGCAGAAGACGCTGCAGGCCAAGTTCGACGAGATGGAAGCGCGCATGTGGGACATCGCCGCCGACTATAACGACGACGCGATCCGCTGCAATACGGGCCAGCAGGATTGCAAGCATCATGGCCGCTACGACATGAAACTGGTCGATGTCGGCGGCAAGAACCGCGACCGCATTGTCGAACTGACCAACAAGGTGGTGCTGCCGCCCTGGGCCGAAAGCTGCACCCGCGGCTACAAGGAGTGCGTGCCGGTATGGAACGAAACGGTCGGCAAGGCGACGGGCTTCAGCATCGCGCCGCCGGCCAAGTAAGGGCCAAGCAAGGCCTGAACGGCCATCACCTGCACGGCGCGGCGGCACCTGTCGCCGCGCCGTGCCCGGCATCATGGCTTGACGCGCCGGCCCTGCCGGCAAGCCCTATCGCCCTGCCGCAAGGAGACATCCATGTCTGGCAAACCTTCCCGAACCGCCTCCCGGATCATCGAGGCCGGCGCTCTGATCGCCGGCTATGCGACATTCATTCTGTCGCTGTTGATCGCCATTGAGGTCGTGTCGCGCAAACTCTTCAACTTCTCATTGCAGGGCGTGGACGAGATCGGCGGCTATGTGCTGGCCATCGGCGTCAGCTTCAGCCTGGCCTATGCCTTCATCATGCGTGCCCACACACGGGTCGACGTGCTGCTGTTGAAGCTGGGCGGGCGCGGCCAGGGCTTGTTCAATGTGCTGGCGACATTGCTCATTGCCGCCCTTGCCATTTTCTTCTGTTGGCAAAGCATCCGCACATTGCTCGAAACACTTGAATATGGCAGCCGCGCTTCCACGCCGCTGCAGACTCCGCTGTGGATACCCCAGTCGTTGTGGGTGGCCGGTCTGGCCGCCTTCGCGGCCGTGACGCTGGCCTATGCCCTGCGCGGGATCCAGCTGCTGGCACGCGGCAATACCAACCAAATTAACCGCGAACTGGGGCCGCGCACGGCCGAGGAAGAGCTGCAGGAAGCACTGGAGGACGTGAAAGCCACCACGGGCGAACCCCGCGTCGCCAGTGATACAGAAGGAGCCCTGTCATGATCACGATTACCGGAATCACCGGCGGCTTCATCCTGATGCTGGCCCTGATGGCCCTGGGCGCCCACGTGGCAGTGGCAATCTTCTCGGTGGCCACGGTAGGCGCGCTGATGTACCTCACGCCCTCGCTGCTGTTCAACTTCGGCAACAACCTCTGGGGCACGCTGAACGACTTCCTGCTCACCGCCATACCGCTCTTCATCCTGTTGGGCGAGCTGCTGCTGCGCAGCGGCATCACCGAGCGCATGTACAGCGCGCTGTCGTCCTGGCTGCAACACCTGCCAGGCGGCCTGCTGCACACCAACATCGGCGCCTCCTCCGTCTTTGCCGCCATGTCGGGGTCATCGGTGGCAACGGCAGCCACTATCGGTACCGTCGCCCTGCCCGCCTTCCAGCAGCGTGGCTACTCCGAGCGCATGGCGCTGGGCTCGCTGGCGGCCGGCGCCACGCTAGGCATCCTGATCCCCCCGAGCATCAACATGATCATCTACGGGGCCATCACCAACACCTCCATCGGTAAGCTGTTCATTGCCGGCATCTTGCCCGGCATCGCGCTGGCGGGCGCCTTCATGCTCACAATCGCTGCCTGCGCACTGCTGCGTCCGGGGGTGGCCGGTAATGCCGAGCCGCCCGCGCCCGTGCGCGAACGGCTGGCCGCACTGGCCGACCTGCTGCCGCCCGCCTTCGTCTTCTTCATTGTGATGGGCAGTATCTACAGCGGCTGGGCCACGCCCACGGAGGCCGCGGCCTTGGGTGTGGTGGCCGCTACTGCCATCGCCATCTACAAGCGCAAGTTCAGCCTGAAGATGCTGCACGAATGTTTCCTGTCGATGGCGCGCACGACGGCAATGATCATGCTGATCATCATCGGCGCGTACTTCATGAACTACGTAGTGGGCATCATGGGCGTGCCAGGCGCCCTGTCGCGCTGGGTGTCGCAGCTGGGCCTCAGCCCCACCGAGCTGATCCTGGCCCTGGTGCTGTTCTACCTGGTGCTGGGGTGCTTCCTGGAAACGCTGTCGATGATGATCGCGACCGTGCCCATCGTCGTGCCGCTGATCGTCCAGTTCGGCTTCGATCCCGTCTGGTTCGGCATTTTCCTGGTCATCATGATGGAAATCTCGCTGATCACCCCGCCCATCGGCATGAACCTTTATGTGGTGCAGGGCGTGCGGGGGCACGGGTCGATCACCGATGTGATCGTGGGTACCGTGCCCTTCCTGGCGGTGATGCTGCTGTTCGTGTTCCTGATCATCCTCTGGCCGGACGCCGTGATGTGGCTGCCGAACCTGATGAAATGAACACACCTGATCAAATGGCGGCCGCAGCGGCCGTCACTTCATACGATCCAGCGCCCCCGCCAGTGTCTGGACCGTGCGATCGATATTGGCGAGCTTGTCCAAGCCGAACAGCCCGATCCGGAAGGTCTTGAATTCAGCGGGCTCGTCGCACTGCAAAGGCACGCCGGATGCCGCCTGGATGCCGGCTTGGGCGAATTTTTTGGCGGACTGGATGCCGTCGTCAATGGTATAGCTGACCACAACTCCCGGCGCCTCATAGCCCGGTGCAGCGACACTCTTGAAGCCACGTTCAACCAGCATGGCACGCACGCGTTTGCCCAGCTGCAGTTGCTCTGCGCACACCTTGTCGAAGCCATAGGCTTCTGTTTCGGCCATGACGTCCCGCAGCGTAGAAAGCGCGTCAGTGGGCATGGTGGCGTGGTAGGCAAAGCCGCCGTCTTCATAGGCCTGCATAATCTGCAGCCACTTGCACAGGTCGCATGCAAAACTGGTGCTGGTGGTGCCGTCGATGCGTTTGCGGGCCAAGGCGCTGAGCATGACCAGACCACAACAAGCAGGGCCGCTCCAACCTTTTTGCGGGGCGGAGATCAGCACGTCGACACCGGTCGCCGCCATGTCGACCCACACTGTGCCGGATGCAATGCAATCGAGCACCATCATGCCGCCGACCGCATGCACGGCATCGGCAACCTTGCGGATATAGTCGTCCGGCAGCATGATTCCGGATGCGGTTTCCACGTGCGCGGCGAACACCAGATCGGGCCGGCTAGCCTTGATGGCCGCCACCACATCCTCAATCGGCGCCGGCGCGAACGGCGCCTGCGGGCCTGCCTCGACCGGGCGCGCCTTCAACACTTCGGTGTGCGCTGGGATACCACCCATGTCGAAGATCTGTGTCCAGCGATAGCTGAACCAACCATTACGAAGCACCAGGCAGCGCTTGCCGGTGGCGAACTGCCTCGCCACCGCTTCCATTGCGTAGGTGCCGCTACCCGGCACCACAATAGCGGCCTCGGCCTTGTAGACACGTTTGAGCGTTGCGGAGATATCGCGCATCACGCCTTGGAAGGCGGCGGACATATGGTTCAGCGCGCGGTCGGTATAGACCACGGAATATTCGAGCAGGCCGTCAGGATCGACGTCGGGCAGCAAGCCGGGCATGGTGTTCTCCTTTGTGATTCTTGTAATGTGCGACCGGCGCGCAGGTGTTTGACGGGGTAGCGCATGGCGCCAGCATTCAACTGGCGCTTCTGCGCTTGAGGCCGCTTGAGGCCGGCGCCGGGACTGCGATTGATTGTAGAGCATCGCCACGCCGCATACCTTTGCGGCCCCTGCCGATGCGATTGACCCGGCGCATCCTGCGGCAGATGCGCTCGACGGTCACCCGGGCACTGGACCACAGCGATCAAGCCTGTGCGGACAGGCTGCCCAACACTTCCCAGCAGCGCGGGCTGTCCACCATGGACACTGCGACACGCATGTACGACGAGGGGCCCTGGCGCGGCGAGAACAACGCCCCGGGCGCGAGCAGCACGCCTTGCGAAGCGGCACGGCGTGCGAGTTCCTCGGTATCGACGCCGCAGTCGGCCCACACAAACATGCCCGCGTGCGGCTCCTGGCGCACCTGCCAACCCAGTTCGGCGATACGCTTCAGACATAGGCTGCGGACCTGATCCACGCGTGCGCGCAGGCGAGCCACATGCCTGCGGTACTGGCCCTCGGCAAGAACGCGGCATACCACCTGTTCATTCATTTCCGGTGTCGTAAGCGCACTGAGAAGCTTGAAGTCTGTGAGCTGACGAATCAGCGCCTCGCGCCCGGCTACATAACCCACCCGCAGGCTTGCCGCCAAGGTCTTGGAATAGCCCCCCACCAACATGACCCGGTTCAGGCGATCGAGCGTCGCCAGGCGCACTGGTGCGCCCGGATGAAAATCCGCGTAAGTGTCATCTTCGGCGATCAGAAAGTCGTGGCGTTCGGCCAAGCGCAGGATCTCGTAGGCAACGCCAGGCGCCAGCGTATAGCCAGTGGGATTGTGCACAGCCGAGTTGACAATGAACAGGCGTGGCTGGTGTGCCTGGGCCAGGCGAGCAAGCGCTTCAACGTCCGGCCCGTCGGGGCGCCGGGGAACGCCGATGACGTTGGCGCCGAGCGCCGTGAGGCGGCCGAAGATCATGAACCAGCCAGGGTCCTCGACCAGCACGGTGTCCCCAGGCCGCACCACACAGCGAGCGATCAAGTCCAGGCCATGCGTAACGCCGGCAACCGTCATCAAATTATTATCTGGATGAGCGGGGATGTCTTGCGCCTGCAGCATGGAGGCAACCTGCTGGCGCAAAGGCCGATAGCCTTGCGGCAGCCCATACCCCGAAATGCCACGCCCCAGCGTGCGCCCCACCGAACGCACTGCGGCGCACACCATGTCGTGATCCAGCCAAGCGGGTGGCAGCAGGCCCGCGCCCGCCGCATCGGGCCCCGACATGCCCGGCTGAAACATGCTGCGCAGCAGAAAGGCGGTATCGAAGGCGGCATCAGGCGCCAAACCGGGGGCGCCGGCATCGTCCGGCGCGCTGGCCAGCCGCACGGGCGGGCAAACGTAGAAGCCCGACCCCCGACGCGACTGCACCAGCCCCATCGCTACCAGCCTGTCGTAGGCCTGCACAACGGTAAAGCGGCTGACCGCAGCCTCTTGCGCCATGGTGCGCACAGGCGGCAGCCGCATGCCAGGCCGCAGGCCGTGGTTGTGGATTTGCCCCGCCAGATGATTGGCCAACTGATCGGCCAGCGAGATACCCGACCGACGCACCGGCGCCCACATGCCCGGCGATGCGCCAAGCGGCACCGGAATGCCCGGCGATGCGGCGGGGCGCCGCACAGCCGTTGCGCCGCCCGCTATGGCTTGTGTTTCGGCCACAGTTGGCTGCGCGGGCGCCAGGTTGCGCGCGTCAGTATCGGTAATTGTCATGGAAAGCACACCAGGCCAGTTTGAACTTTGAACTGTTTAATTGTACCGGTACTGTACCGCTCAATACGGGTAGGATCAATATTGTCGCGGCTTGACGGTGAACAACCGGAACGGCCCCGCGATTTGCCGGGCGCCGCGCGCCCATGACTATTACCCGATGCCATGCGTGTTCCCCCATGACTTCCGATATCTTGCTGTCCCTCGCCCTTTTCATGCTCGTCAGTTCCATCACGCCGGGCCCCAATAACGTCATGCTTACGGCATCCGGCGCTACGTTTGGCTATCGGCGCACCCTGCCCCATATTCTCGGCGTCAGCCTGGGGGCGGCGATTGTGGTGCTGCTCACAGGCGCGGGCGTGGGCGCCGCGCTGCAAGCGCAGCCTGCACTCCACACTGGGCTGAAATACCTGGGCGCCGCCTATCTGTTGTATCTGGCTTGGCGCATCGCCTGCGCCGGCCCCGGCGACGGCAGCGCTGGCGCGACGCGCCAGCGCCCGTTCACGTTTCTGGAAGCGGCTGCGTTCCAGTGGATCAACCCGAAAGTCTGGATGATGGCGATCGGGATCGTGGCCACGTATATGCCGCAGCAAGCTTTTTTCCAGAATCTGGTACTGGCATCGGCGGTGCTGGTGGTGGTGAATTTTCCGAGTGTAAGCGTGTGGGCGCTGTTCGGCAGCGCCGTGGGGCGTTTGCTGGGCCAGGGCCTGGCAATCCGTTACTTCAATGTCTGCATGGCGCTGCTGCTGGTCGCCTCGCTGTACCCCATCCTGGCGCCGGCCTGACAGCGCCTGCAACAACGCCCATGCGCGCGCGGCCACGCCCCTACCGTGGCGATGGGCGGCATGCGAGCTTGCAGCAAGCCATGCGAGGCGCCGCACGCCAGCCGCGTATCATCGACGCGGCCGGCGCTGGCTCATAGTCAGGCGCCGGCCGGCTCGGCCTGCGCATGCGCGCGCAACGACTTGGCGAACGCCACCGCCGTCATTGTTTCGACGCCGCAGCCGCGCATGTCTTCCAGGAAGTCCTGGTATTGCACCTCGAAGTTTTCCACCGGGCTCATGCAATCGATGAGCAGCACGTATGCGGGCGGACGCTGCGGGCGCAGGTATTCCAGCAGGTGCTCGGTGGTGGCGCGAACACAATGGCTGCCCGCCTCACCCGCGATGACCACGACGTCGGCATGTTCGAGTCGGGCCAGCAAGCCCTGGTTCACGCCGGTGGACGGATCGTTCTCATCAGGCACCTCGGCCTTGACGGCGCTGTAGTGCTCGGTGCCCGGATTCAGGCCCTTGAGTATCTTGCCCACTGGATGGCCGCGTTCTTCTTCCCACTGGTTGTAGGCCGCGCCAACGTCCGCATGCACGTTGTGCCCCCATGTGCCCACCTCGCAATGCGGCGGCCAGATCATGAGCGCATACCGCCCCTGCGCCTCGAGGGCATCCAGATAGGCAAGGGCGCGCTCGCGCCGGGCAGCGTCGCGCGGTACGTAGCGGCCTGCGCGCACATCCTCGGCTGTTACCTGTGTGTAGGGTGGCACTGCGCCGCCATCACCCATCTGCCAGAAAGCAGGGCGCTCAATGCCGACATGATGATGCGTATCGAAGGTGACCGTAATATCGGCAAGCAGGCTGCCATGCGCACGGATGAACTGCGCCAGTCGCATCATGTCTGCGTGCGCACCCGGCACAGGCAGCTTGGGTTCCAGCCGTTCGCCTGCCGGGGAGATAGGGTTGATGCCGCGATATAGCGGCGGCAGGTCACAGAAATCGTTCTGTGGATCGACAATCAAGAGATGGACGTTGTGCTTCACGTTCGACCCCCGCAATCAATGTATTAAAGGCCGCGCCCCGCGGCGCCGCCATGATGAGACTATACACGTCGTTGCGCTACGAACGCGGCGAGGCCAGGCCCAGCAGATCGCCTTCGTTCAGCAGATCGAACACGATATCCAGATTGGCTTCCAGCCCGCGCCGCACCGCAGCGGGGATGGACTTGCGCGTCTTGCGGCACAAGCCCGGCTGCGGTGCGACTTCGATGTGCAGGCCCATGATGGTGCGCACCTCGTTGGGCCCGGGCTCGACCGTAAGTGAGATGCCCAGTTGCTCGTACATACGTGCCTGCATGCGGCGCAGGTCTGCCAAGCTGGACAGGCGCTTGAGCCTGTCCAGCAGCCGGTTTTCTTCTTCGCGCGTCAACATCAGCACCCGCGCGTCACCGCCTGGCTGCGCCAGCAGTTGGTCGCGCTCGCAGATACAGGCGCCGGGCGGACATTGTGTGCGAAGGGAGGACATGGTGGTGGCGAGTACGTGTCAGAAGCAATGCCTATTCTACGATCGCGATGCTTAGTTAGGCCAGGTGGTTCGCTGGCCTTCAGGCCACCTGTGTACTCGGCGGGTACTGCCCTCTCGTGACCTGAGGCAGCGAATCGCGAATTGCGTTACGCTGTGCTTTTTACCCTATCAGGAGTAGCAATATGGCTCGAGCCTCCGCTCGCCACATTCTTGTGGATACCGAAGAAAAATGCCTGGAACTCAAGGCAGCCATCGAAAACGGCGCGGATTTCGCGCAGGTGGCCAAAGAAAACTCGAGCTGCCCGTCCAGCCGCCAGGGTGGCGATCTTGGCAGTTTTGGCCGCGGCCAGATGGTGCCCGAGTTTGATCAGGTGGTCTTCAGCGCCCCCGTCGGCGTGGTGCAAGGCCCAGTAAAGACGCAGTTCGGCTACCACCTGGTTGAAGTCACCGAACGCCAGGACTGAGCACCGCGCGGCGGGCGGCAGGCCTGCCGCACCGGCTGACACCGCCGGCAGCCGGAACCACACACCCTGTGCGCGACGTCCAGCCGCATGTTGCGCGCAGCGGTGCCAGCCCCGGCGCGGGCATTTTTGGGCATGCATCAATTATCGCAGGCATGCAGCACTATGAAATCCATCTCCTATTTTTTTTCCCCGCAGTCCCCGTGGACGTACCTGGGCCATGAGCGGTTGATCGCTATTGCCAAGGCACACAACGCAAGCATCACGGTGCGACCCTGTGCGCTGAACAAGGCGATCTTCCCGGTATCGGGCGGCCTGTCGCTCAAGCAGCGGCCCGTCCAGCGGCTAATGTACCGCCAGGTCGAGCTGAAACGTTGGTCCGAATACTTGCGTATCCCGTTGGCCCTGAATCCGCGTCATTTTCCCGCCGATGAATCGATTGCCTCGCTGATGATCATTACCGCGCTACAACGACACGGCGCCGATGCGGCGCTGCAGCTGACGGGGGCGGTGCTGCGCGCTGTATGGGCACAGGAGCGTGATATTGCCGATGGCGAAACGCTGGCCCAGATTGGCAATGAATGCGGCCTGGACGGCGCCGCGTTGTATGCCGACCGTAGTGAAAGCGAAGAGCTGTATCACCAATACACGCAAGAAGCCATCGACAGAAAAGTGTTCGGCGCCCCCTGGTACATTTACAACAACGAGCCCTTCTGGGGCCAGGACAGGCTGGACTTCCTGGAGCGCGCGCTCGCTGCGGCCGCCTAACGCAAGCAAGCCAGTTCGCGCCTTCTGACGCAGTGTCGCGCATCGCACAGCCTGGGCCGTGCACATATGCGAGCGACGCTGCGTTGCAGAACAAGCAGACGGCAACGCGTGCCCTCGCGGCCACGCCGTTTAATTGCGGCACCGCCGTTGCGCGCGGCGGACCACTGTTTCTCACGCCAGGCTACCGAAGAGAAGGCGCCGCAGCGTGCGCCCGGCGGTCCAGCCAGACCGACAGCAGCAGAAGCAACACCCCCCCCAGTGCCAGCAGGCTGCCCACCCAGCCGGTGGACACCCAACCCAGCCCCGCTGAAATTGCCAGCCCACCCAACAAGGGGCCCAGCGCATTGGCAAGGTTGAATGCAGAATGATTGAGGGCGGCTGCCAGGCCCTGGGCGTCGCGCGCCACATCCATCAGGCGCGTCTGCAGAACAGTGCCCAACGCACCACCCATGCCGATCATAAATACGTTCAGCGACACCGCCCAGACATTGTGCGCCGCCACGACAAACAACAGTGTGGACAGCGCGCTCCAAAGCAGCAAGCCGGCCGCCGTGCGCAACAACGCCTGGTCGGCAAACCAGGGCACAATGATGTTGCCGAACGTCATGCCCAGGCCAAATATGCCAAGCACCACCGGCACCCTGGCCGGCGCTACGCCAGTGACGGCCATCAGGGTATCGGCCAGATAGGTATACACGCAAAAAAGCCCGCCAAACCCTATTGCGCCAACGCCGAGCGTCAGCCATACCTGCCCATGCCTCAGCGCACCCAGTTCGCGCAAAGGGCTCGCGCCTGCCTTGGGCGGTGAGTATGGCGCGACCAGCGCCACCAAGACGGCCGTCAGCAAGCCGGTAAAGGCCACCATGGCAAAGCCCCAGCGCCAGCCCACCGCCTGCCCCAGCCAGTTAGCGAATGGCACACCGATAATAGTGGCCACTGTCAGGCCCAGGAACATGCGCCCCACTGCCTGATTGCGCTTATTGAGCGGCACCAACGAAACAGCCACCAGCGACGCAATGCCGAAATATGCGCCATGCGGCAGCCCGCTCAGGAAGCGCAGCACCAGCATGGTTTCGTAATTAGGCGCGAAGGCACACAGGCCGTTGAACAGCGCGAAGACGCCCATCAGCCAGATCAGCAGCGTGCGCCGGGCCATACGTGCGGCGAGTACGGTAAGTATGGGCGCCCCCACTACTACCCCCAATGCATAGGCGCTGATCACGTGCCCCGCAGCGGGCGCATCCACGCCCAGATCAGGCGCAAAGTACGGCAGCAGGCTCATGGTGGCGAATTCGGTGGTGCCGATGGCAAAGGCGCCGATGGCCAGTACGAACAAAACAAGGCCAGGCGCCGGCGCGCCGACTTGGCGGCGCGATACGGAAGAAGACATGAAGAACCACAGGGCGCCGCACATTGCCGCCAGGCCGGGTGGCCTGCGCACAGGCAGGCGCGGACGCAAACTATTCTGGCCTGGATTTTACCGGATGGCCACACGCGCCTCCCGCAGCGATGCCCGTTCGCCCTCGCCCCATCATGATTGAGTGCTAACATTGCCTGCTGTCATCTCCTTTTAGCGCCCGATAGCGTAACGCTTCGGTGCGCCGCCCGCCCCCTCCCGGCACCGCACCAGGCACCGCACTTATCATGTCACCCACAACCCAAACCACCTCGCTGCGTACGCTTTATGTCGGCGCGTTCGTCGTCTTGATCGCCCTAGGCGTGCGGGCAACCTTTGGCCTGTTCATGCAGCCCATGGGTCTGGCCAACGGCTGGGGCCGCGATGTTTTTTCGCTGGCCTTCGCCATCCAGAACATCGTGTGGGGTGTGGGCGCGATCTTCATGGGCATCCTGGCCGACCGCTACGGCTCGGGCCGCACGGTTGCGCTCGGTGCGCTGCTCTATGCGCTGGGCATGCTGGGCCTGCGCTTCGCCACCACTGAAACCGAGCTTTACCTGACAGCCGGCCTGCTAGTGGGTATAGGCCAGGCCGGCATCACCTTTCCTGTCATCTTGCCCGTAGTCGCTCGCGCGGTGCCCGCAGCGTACCGCAGCACGGCGATGGGCATTGCCAGCGCGGGCGGCTCGCTGGGGCAGTTCGCCGTCGTGCCGGCCGGCCAGATGCTGATCTCCGGCCTGGACTGGACTGGCGCGCTCTGGGCGCTGTCGCTGTTTACCGCCGTCGGCATCCCTCTGGCATTTTTTCTGCGTGGCAAACCCGACGTGCATGCCGAGGGTAGCCACTCGCTGGGCGCCGCCATCCGCCAGGCGCTCGCGCACCGCTCCTTTCATTTCCTGTTCTGGAGCTACTCAGTCTGTGGCTTTCATACGGCCTTCATCACGTTGCACCTGCCCGCCTACCTCACCGACGGCGGCTTGAGCGCCGGGCATGGCGCCATCGCCATTGCGCTGATCGGCTTGTTCAATGTATGGGGCTGCTTCTATGCCGGCAAGCTGGGGGGGCGGCTGAGCAAGAAGAACCTGCTGGCGGCGGTGTACTTCCTGCGCGCCTTCGGCATCATTTTCCTTCTTGCCATGCCGCTCACGCCCTGGGTGGCCTATGTATTCGCCGCCTGGATGGGCCTGTTCTGGCTGGGCACTGTGCCGCTCACGCAGGGGCTGATCGGCCAGATCTACGGCCTGCGCTACGCGGCCACGCTATCGGGCATTGCCTTCCTGGGCCATCAGATCGGCAGCTTCATTGGCGTATGGATGGGCGGCTACGCCTACCAGGCCACCGGCAGCTATACCAGCGTATGGCTCACCGGGATCGCCCTGGCCGTGGCGGCCGCCGCACTATGCCTGCCCGTGCGCGAAAAGCCCTTGCCCGCCCCGGCTGCCGCAGCAGCCTGAGCAGCGCGCAGGCCAGCCAGCCGTCTTTCCCCGTGCGCACGGCCATACCGCCGTACGCCGCTGGTACGCGCGCGGATGGATGCGTGCACATTATCGGGCCGGGCCGCTACAATGAAGCAAGAATCATAGATACCACGGCACCGGCGTCGTGGCATTGATCGAGGCCGTAATGACCCCTTCCGCTCAACCCTTGCATCGCCGCTCCTGGCGCCTTGCCGGCGGCATCGCCCTGGCGCTCGTGCTCGCGCTGGCGTTCCTGGGCTACCTGACGCCCGACATGCGGGTGCAATGGGCCAATTTCGTAGCCCTGTGCGGGTTCTGAACGCAAACTTCGTAAAGCCCCTGCGGCGCCCACCCGCAGGGCGCTACTTCTGCCCCGCCAGCCGCACACACATCAGGCTCAGTATCTCGAACAGCATCTGCGCGCCCGCATGCGCGGTATTGGCCGTGGCATCGTAGGGCGGCGACACCTCGACCACATCGCCACCGATAATATTGACGCCCGCCAGCCCACGCAGTAAGGCCAGCGCCTCTCGCGTGGTCAGCCCGCCCACCTCGGGCGTGCCCGTGCCCGGCGCAAAGGCGGGATCCAGGCTGTCGATGTCGAACGACACATAGACAGGATGATCGCCCACCACATCGCGCGCCCGTGCGATGACGGCTTCCATGCCCATGCGCTCGACATCCTCTATGTGCAGCACCGTCATGCCAGATGCGTACGAAAACTCCCATAGATATTCCGCCGCGCCGCGTATGCCAATCTGTATCGTGCGCTCGGGATCCAGCACGCCATCGAGCACGGCCTGCCGAAACGGACCGCCATGATGAAAACGCGTGCCTTCAAACGGCCCGCCAGTGTCGCAATGGGCGTCGATATGCACCAGCGCCACTGGACGTTCGCGGCCCAGTACGCGCAGAATCGGCAGCGTAATGGAATGATCGCCGCCCGCCGACAGCGGCAGCACTCCCGCTGCATGAATCGCATCACAGGTGGTTTCAATGTCGCGGTGCGAGCGATCGAGACTGAAGCGGCTGCGCAGCGGCACATCGCCGATATCGGCCACCCGCAACTGATGCACGGGCGCACATTTGAGCACATGGTTATAAGGGCCGACGCGTTCGATGGCGCGCAAGGCACGCGGGCC
Source organism: Pusillimonas sp. TS35 (assembly GCF_009857885.1). Lineage (GTDB taxonomy): Bacteria > Pseudomonadota > Gammaproteobacteria > Burkholderiales > Burkholderiaceae_B > Allopusillimonas > Allopusillimonas lactea. The sequence continues at coordinate 233,181 of NZ_WWER01000007.1, forward strand.
AAAGCGACAGCCATTTCGGTTGGTAATGCCCAGGTCCATCGGCACGCCCAGCAGTGCAACCTGTAGATCGCCGAAATCCGGCCGTGCCCAGTCCATCTGCCTGTACGGGGCGTCGAGCAGTGTGGGCACCCCTATATAAGGCGCGGGGCGCGAGCCATGCGGCTCAATGATCAGCGACGCCATCTCGTGGAAGTGTGGATCATGGATGGCGTATTCGTTTTCGCCGCCAAAGCGGGCACGCAAAGCGTCGAGCCCCTCGGGCTTGTCGTTTTTGGCACTCATGGTCGCTCCAGGAAGGGAACATCGCGGCAGGCCTGCCAACCGCGCGTCAGGCCTTCGTGCATACCGCCAGGTTATGTTGTACCACCACCCGCGATCCGGGTCGATGCCAGCCCCCGATTTCCTCAGCCGGGCATACGCCCGGCGGCGGGTAGCCGCAGATGCACACGCAAGCCCCCCAGCGGCGACTTGGCAGCGCTGACGCCGCCGCCGTAGACCCCCGCTAGATCCCGTACGATCGCAAGGCCAAGCCCATGACCGGGACGCCGCTCATCCATGCGTACGCCACGTTCGAATATGGCGTCATATTGTTCTGGTGGCAGCCCGGGCCCGTCGTCGTCGACGGTGATGTACAGTTCGTGGCCGTCGAGCCCGACATTCACCGCCACGCGGCTGCGCGCCCACTTGCAGGCGTTCTCCATCACGTTGCCGAGCATTTCGTGCAGATCCTGCTCTTCGCCACGAAACATCGCCCCCTCGGGAACAGGCGCCAACTCGATATCGAGCTGTCGCTCGACATATAGCTTGCGCAAAACGCGAGCCAACGCCTGCAGCGGCGCCTCCACGTGTGTGCGGACACTCGGGTTGCGCACTGCGGCAGCAGCACGGGCCCGAGATAGGTGATGCGCCACCTGGCGCTGTGCAAGCGCCGTTTGCTCCGCGACGAGCTTGCCGAAGGCGGAGTTTTCGCAGCTGGCGGCGTTGGCCAGCACCGACAGCGGCGTCTTTACAGCATGCGCCAGGTTGCCAGCCTGAGTGCGGGCCCGCTCGACGATTTCCTCGTTCGCGGCCAGCACTGCGTTCAGTTCATCGACGAGCGGCTGCACTTCAGACGGCAGGCCGCCCTCTACCCGCGCAGCGCGCCCTTCGTGCACATCCGCAAGGCGCTTCCTCAGGCGGGCCAAAGGCCGAAGCCCCACCACGACCTGCAGTACCGCGGCAAGCGTAAGCCCAGCCGCCAGGACGCCCAGCGCGAGCCACATCATTGTCGTGAAGCGTCCCACGGGCTCGGCCACCGTAGCCATATCGGCGGCAACAATAAGGCGATAGGCTGAGGGGCTCTCCGGCGGGTTGACGGTACGGGCAAGCACCAACAGCGGCTCTCCATCGGGGCCGGCAAATTCATATACCCGGTCGCGCGGCATGCCCGGTACGCCGATGTCTGCAGCCCGGGCTGCAGACGCCGCAGGCAAGGCCAATACCTCGTCCCACAATGAGCGGGAATGCAGAACGCCTGAATCGAGGAGAGTATTGCGCCCCAGCTCGTCTACTTGCCAGTACAGGCCTGACAAAGGCCGTTCGAACCGCGGATCACTAAGCGACGACGAGATTATGGCGTTGCCCGTATCGCCGACATTGAAGGCCGCGGTAAGCTGATTCAGGTGCAGCACGAGCTCGGATTGCATCTGGCGCATGACATGCTGCCTGAAGAGATCAGCCAGGCCCCATCCGGCCAGAGCCACCGATGCAAGTATCCACGCCAGCGTTCCGGCCAGCAGCCGCGCGCGCAGCGAACCGGAAAAGGCCGCACGCAACCAGGCTCTCATTCGGGCACCGCCAGCCGGTATCCCATTCCGCGCACCGTTTCGATCATGCCCGTGGGCAGCTTCTTGCGCAGCCTGCCGATAAACACATCGATCGTATTGGAGTCGCGGTCGAAATCCTGCGCATACAGATGCTCTGTCAACTCGGTGCGCGAGACGACCTCACCCGCGCGCTGCGCCAGGATAGCCAGCACCCGGTATTCATGGCTGGTGAGGTTCAGTGCGCGGCCATTCACCGTCGCGCGTGCCTGCCGTGTGTCGAGCACCAGATCGCCGCAGACCCACTCGGCGCTTGCATGGTTGCCGGCGCGCCGGATCAGCGCCCGCAGGCGTGCGAGCAGCTCTTCCATGTGAAACGGCTTGGCCAGGTAGTCGTCCGCCCCCGCATCGATGCCACTGACCTTGTCGTTCCAGTTGTCGCGGGCAGTGAGGATGAGCACCGGCATATTGCGCCGCGCCGCGCGCCATTTGCGCAATACCGTCAGGCCGTCCATGCCGGGCAAGCCAAGGTCGAGCACCACGACATCGTAATTCTCGACCTCGCCCATATAGTGGGCCTCGGTTCCGTCCCCGGCACGGTCGACAACATACCCGGCGTCCGAGATGGCATCGGCCAGTTGGGACGCGAGTGCCGGATCATCTTCTACCACCAGTATCCGCATTGTTCAGTCATCTCCGGATAGCGTCTCACGTGCCCGGACAGCCAGCACGCGGCCGTCGGTCGCGTCGACCTTGAGCTTGACGATATCACCCGTGCTGCGAAGGACCTTGATCTTGTACACATAGAGATCATCGTCCTCTTCGAATTCTATCTTGACGACCTGGCCGGGGTATTCGCGCTCGACTTTGTCGAGAACGGCACGCAAGGGTAGCACGCGCCCCTGCAGCACGGCCTCGCGGGCGGCTTCGTGGTCATGGCTACCGCCATGGTCTGCCGATGCAGTGCCAGCCGCCATGGCGAAAAAAAGCACCACGACGCGCAGTGCGCCCCGGAAAATGCGCCACCGGATTGGCCGGTGTGAGAACGGGATGCTGTTCATGGGTTTGTTTTAGCGCTTCCAGGATGAACAGAAGATGAACGGCCGCTTCACGGACGATTCATGCGTCCAGACAAATAATGGCGTCGCAGTCCGGCACTCGCCAGGCTCCAGCCTCAAAGGAAAGACCATGATGATCCGCACAAAGAAAATTGCCTCCGCGCTCGGCATTGCCGTTGCTCTGCTCGCCGGAACCGCAGCCATTACCCACGCCCAGCAGCAACAGGCGGCGCCTCAGCCGATACAGGCCGCGCAGCCCGCCGCCACGGCGGACCGGCTTGATCTTCGCAGGATTGACGAAGCGCTCAATGCGGCGGGTTACCGCGATATTACCGAAATCGAGCTCGAGCATGGCCAATACGAGGCCAAGGCCACAGATGCACAAGGAAACCGCGTCAAAGTGTATGGCAACCCGGCGTCCGGGGAGGTGAAGGAAGCCAAGCGCAAGCACGATTGAGCAGGTAGCTCGGGCGGAATCGCGTGCCGTATGCGCGACGCCGCCGATCCGTTCATCAACCAAGGCAAAGCGTTGCGCGCGCGCCTGCCCTGGGATTTTCGGCCAGTTTGAAGAACGGTTTCCAAGCGCTGGAGCTGAAAGGTGTAACCATGCGCCAAGAAGCATTCGATATGCGCTAGACGACCGTTCGTACCTGCTAGACTTGATACTTTCTGCTTAAGCTACGCGAGGCAGGTATCAAGATGACACATCCATTTTCCAGCCTTCCCCTGTCCCAGGCCCAGTTGTCCAATCTGCAGCAGCTCGGGTATACCGACATGACGCCCATCCAGGCGCGCAGCCTGCCCATCATCCTGGAAGGCAAAGACATCATCGCCCAGGCCAAGACGGGCAGCGGCAAAACCGCCGCGTTCGGCCTGGGCATCATGCAGCGCCTGAACCCGGCGCGCTGGGTGGTGCAGGCGCTGATCATCTGCCCCACGCGCGAGCTTTCCGAACAGGTCGCTGCCGAATTGCGCCGCCTGGCGCGCGCGCTGGGCAACGTCAAAGTACTCACGCTTACGGGCGGCGCGTCGGCCCGGCCGCAAATCGAGTCGCTGGGGCATGGCGCACACATCGTAGTCGGGACGCCAGGCCGCATACTCGACTTGCTCGACCGCCAAGTGCTCGACCTCTCCGCCGTGCACACACTGGTACTGGACGAGGCGGATCGTATGGTCGACATGGGTTTCTTTCCCGATGTGGTCGATATCGTCAACGTCTGCCCCATCGAAAGGCAGACCATGCTGTTTTCGGCCACATATCCAGACAGCATCCGTGAAGATGCCGACCGCCTGCTCAACCACCCCGAAATGGTGCAGGCGCCGGCACTGCACAGCGACGCCCAAATCGGCCAGCACTTCTACGAAATCGACCCCGGCAGCCGCTTCGAAGCGACGGCCCGGCTGCTGGGGCACTTCGCGCCCGATTCGGCGCTGGTGTTCTGCAATACCAAGGCCGCCTGCGCCGACCTTGCCGCTTATCTGCAAGGCCAGGGCTTCACCGCCCTCGCGCTGCACGGCGACGTCGACCAGCGCGACCGCGACGACGTGCTGACGCAGTTCACCAACCAGAGCTGCAATATCCTGGTGGCCACCGATGTGGCCGCGCGCGGCCTGGATATCCCCGAGTTATCCATGGTGATCAATGCTGAGCTGCCGCGCGATGCCGAGGTATACGTGCACCGCATCGGCCGCACCGGGCGCATGCACGCAACAGGCCTGGCGCTGAGCCTGTGCGCACCCGACGAAAGGTTCGTCGCCGCGCGCATTGAAAAATACCTGGCGCGGCCGCTGAGCTGGAACCCGCTGCACAAGTTGAAGGCGCCTACCAGCCGCCCCCGACAAGCACCGATGGTCACGCTACTGGTGCTGGAAGGCAAAAAGGCCAAGATGCGCGCCGGCGATCTGCTTGGCGCGCTCACGGGCGACGGCGGGCTGTCGCGCGAACACGTGGGCAAGATCACCGTCACCGACCAGGTGTCGTACGTTGCACTTGATCGCGGCGTCGCACACGGCGCGTTTGCGCGCCTGCGCAATATCGCCGTCAAGGGCCGCAAGCAGCGCATGAAGCTGCTGGGGCGCTAAACACGCAACAATCGCCTATACTAGGCAGCACGCAGGGGTACTTGCCGGCCGCATCCGCGGCCTGCGGGTTGAGATAAAACCCTTCGTACCAGTACGGATAACGCCGATGCTGGGAGCGTACTCGTTGATATCCATCGGCCTCGCGCCACACATAACAACACGAGACAATTCCCATCGGCTCCAACTTTTTCTTGGAGCATCGCTTGAAAACCCACACCGCTTTTTCCGCCCAGGACGCCGCCGTCGATACAGCCGCCGTCGCGCCCCTTCCCTGCTCAACCAAGGTATACCAAACCGGCTCGCGGCCCGACATTCGCGTGCCGTTCCGGGAAATCACACAGGATTCGACGCCAACCATGTTCGGCGGCGAAAAAAACCCACCCATCACCGTCTATGACACAAGCGGGCCTTATACCGATCCCGATGCGGTCATCGATCTGCGCAAAGGCCTGGCGCCGCTGCGCGAGGGGTGGATCACCGAACGCGGCGACACCGAGGTATTGCCCGGCATCACCAGCGAGTACGGGCGCATGCGCGAGCAGGACGCCAGCCTTGATCACATGCGCTTCCCGCGCGTACGGCCGCCGCGCCGGGCCAAGGCCGGCGCCAACGTCACGCAGATGCACTACGCACGGCGCGGCATCATCACGCCCGAGATGGAATACATCGCCATCCGCGAAAACCTTCGGCGCGAACAGTACATCGAATCGCTGCGCGCCAGCGGCCCCAATGGCGAACGCCTGGCAAAGCGCCTCACGCGACAGCACCCGGGGCAATCGTTCGGCGCGGCGATCCCCGCCACAATCACCCCCGAGTTCGTGCGCGACGAAGTGGCGCGCGGCCGGGCCATCATCCCGGCCAACATCAACCATCCCGAGATCGAGCCGATGACCATCGGCCGCAACTTCCTGGTAAAGATCAACGCCAATATCGGCAACTCAGCCCTGGGTTCCAGCATCAGCGACGAGGTCGAGAAAATGACCTGGGCCACGCGCTGGGGCGGCGACACTGTCATGGATCTGTCTACAGGCAAGAACATCCATGAAACCCGCGAATGGATCCTGCGCAATTCCCCAGTGCCCATCGGCACCGTGCCGATCTACCAGGCACTTGAAAAGGTGGACGGCAAGGCTGAAGAACTGACCTGGGAAATCTTCCGCGATACGCTGATCGAACAGGCCGAACAGGGGGTGGATTACTTCACCATCCACGCGGGCGTACGGCTGCCCTTCGTACCGATGACGGCGGACCGCATGACGGGCATTGTGTCACGCGGCGGCTCCATCATGGCTAAGTGGTGTCTGGCACATCACCGCGAAAGCTTCCTGTACGAGCGCTTCGAAGACATCTGCGAAATCATGAAAGCCTACGACGTCAGCTTCTCGCTGGGCGATGGGTTGCGGCCTGGCTCGGGCTACGATGCCAACGACGAGGCCCAGATCGCCGAGCTCAAGACGCTGGGCGAACTCACGCAAGTCGCCTGGAAGCATGACGTGCAGGTAATGATCGAGGGGCCGGGCCATGTACCCATGCAGCTCATCAAAGAAAACATGGACCTGCAACTAGAGCACTGTCATGAAGCGCCCTTCTATACGCTGGGGCCACTGACCACCGACATCGCGCCAGGGTACGACCACATCACGTCTGGCATCGGCGCCGCGCTGATCGGCTGGTTCGGGACCGCCATGCTGTGCTATGTAACGCCCAAAGAGCATCTGGGCCTGCCTAACAAGAAAGACGTCAAGGACGGCATCATCACCTACAAAATCGCCGCCCACGCGGCCGACCTGGCCAAGGGCCATCCGGGCGCGGCGATCCGCGACAACGCACTGTCCAAGGCACGTTTCGAGTTCCGCTGGGAAGACCAGTTCAACCTGGGCCTTGATCCCGACACAGCCAAGTCCTTCCACGACGAAACCCTGCCGAAGGAGTCCATGAAAGTGGCCCACTTCTGCTCCATGTGCGGCCCGCATTTCTGCAGTATGAAGATTACGCAGGACGTGCGCGAGTATGCCGCAAGCAAAGGGTTGGATGCATCCAGCGCCCTCACCGAAGGCATGCGGGAGAAGTCGGTGGAGTTTCTTGAAAAAGGCGCCCGCATTTATCATGAGGCGTAAGCAGAGAACAAGCCCCGTCTGAGCTTGGCCCGGCCCCGGTGCAAATCGTTTTATTGCACCGGGGCCGGGCGCTGCGAAGCATAACCCAAAACATATCAACAGCAGCCGCAATCGCGGTCGCATCCGGCGCGTGTTCAATTGCCCGAATCGTCCGCCTGCTTCATCAGTTCGCGCGCAATAATCAGCTTTTGCACTTCTGTTGCGCCCTCATAGATGCGCAGCGAGCGGATGTCGCGATACAGCCGCTCAATGGGCATGCCAGACTTGACCCCCAGCCCACCAAACATCTGTAGCACGCGATCGATCACGCGCTGGGCAGACTCGGTCGACGTCATCTTTGCCATCGCGGTTTCGCGCGTGGCCGACTGGCCCGCAACATCACGCGTCCAGGCGGCACGATAGGTGAGCAAGGCGCTTTGGTCGATATCGGTGGCAATATCCCCAAAAGCTGCCTGCGTCAGCTGGAAGTCTGCCAGCGTCTGGCCGAACATCTTGCGTTGGCGGGCATGGGCCAGCCCTTCATCGAGCGCGCGGCGCGCAAAACCCAGCGCCGCCGCCGCCACCGAGCACCGGAAAATATCCAGCGTGCGCATGGCCAGTTTGAAGCCCTGGTTTTCGTCACCCAACATACTGCGTGCAGGTACACGGCAATCATCGAAGCGCAGCAAAGCCAACGGATGCGGCGACATGACGTCGATCTGCTCCTCAATCACCAAGCCTGGCGTGCCCGCATCTACCACAAAGGCGCTGATGCCGCGCGCCCCTGCATTGGCGTCCGTACGGGCGAACACACAATAAAAATCCGCGAGGCCGCCGTTGGAAATCCAGGTTTTATGGCCGTTAAGTACATAATCGCCGCCATCGCGCACCGCCGCGCATGACAGCGCCGCCACATCCGAACCCGCCTGCGGCTCGGAGAGTGCAAACGCCGCAATGCGCCGGCCCGCCGCCACGTCCGGCAGGTAATGGCGCTTTTGCGCCTCGCTGCCGACCAACGAAATGGCGCCGCTGCCCAGCCCCTGCATGGCAAAGGCAAAGTCGGCCAGCGCGTGGTAGCGCGCCAGCGTTTCACGTATCAAGCACAAGGCGCGCGAATCCAGTACTGGCAGGCGGCCACCCAGTTCGCCGCGTTCGCCGGCCGGCACGCAATAGGCCAGCCAGCCGCTTTGCCCCAGGTCAGCGACCAGCCGGCGGCAGGTCGCAAACACATCGCGGTCGTCAATATCGGCCAGGTGCTGCACGCACCAGGCGTCGAGCTCACGCGCCAGCGAGCCATGCATGTCTGAAAAAAAAGGCCAGGACAAATGTTCTTGTGCATTGATCATGATGATTCCGTCTGTAATGGGCGCGTGGCTGCTCAGCGTTTGGCCAGGCCCTTGATGACAGGCGCCCAGGTATTGATCGTGTTCTGGATGTAGTCAGAGAATTGAGCGGAGTTTTTGTAGTCGGTCTTCAAGCCGAACTGATCTGCGCACTGGCGAAATTCGGGCGTATCGATCGCCGCCTTAAATGCGCTGTCGATCTTTGCCACCACTGTGGGATCCATACCCTTGGGACCCACCAGCCCCAGGATGCTGGGCGCCACCAGATCATACCCAGCCTCCACCAGTGTGGGGGCCTTCTCGAAGCCCGCCATGCGATCTGCGGTGAACACATTCAATAGGCGCAAGCGGCCATCGCGCACATAGGGCACCCATTCAGCCGTCTGGGCCATGACATCCACATCACCGCGAACCAGCGCGGTGGAGGCCTCGATACCACTCTTGTATGGCACGTGCGTCCACGACACACCGACTTGTTCACCCAGTTTCTCCATCGTCAGGTGCTGCGGCGTACCAACCCCCGCCGTGCTGAAGGATAGCTTGCCAGGCTTCTCCTTGGCCGCCTTGATGACGTCCTTCAAGGACTGATAAGGGGCATCGGCGCGCACCAGCAGACCCACTTGATACTGGGCCACCATGGCAATGGGCGTCAGGTCTTTCATGACGTCATAATCAATATTGGGCACCAGAAACTGGTTCAGCACCGCCCCGGTGGACAATGCAGCAACGTTGTACCCATCGGCTTTCTGCCGTGCGATATAGCCGATCGACAGCGACGACCCGGCACCGGGCTTATTCTCGACAACCACGGTCTGCCCCAGTTTCTTGCCTGCCGTGATGGCCAACGCGCGAAAGCACATGTCGGTGCCGCCACCCGCACCATAGCCCACCACCAGTCTGATCGGCTGTGCCGGAAATTCTGCCGCGCTGGCAGGCGCGCCACCCACGGCCAGGCCCGCAGCCGCGATTACGCCAGCGATCACATGGCGCATGAGCACCCGCGTGGGCGACGCTGCCGCACAGGTCGCTACAGTGTCCACGTCCAGAGTTGCCTCGATCTTCTTCGCTTCCATTTCTTTTTGTCTCCTCGCACATATACGGTGCTTATGTTCAACGGGGCGCCGCTAAGCAGCACCCATCAAATTTATATCAATAGTCTAGCTTTATAGACTATTGTGTTATACAGTAATCGCCAACATCAGCGTTCGTCAAGATCAACCCTTTACCCGACAACACTATGCCCACCGCCCTGAATGTCCTCGTCACCGGCGCGAGCCGCGGCATCGGCCGCGCCATCTGCCAGCGCCTCGCAGCCGACGGCTACCACGTCACCGGCATCGCGCGCACACGCCCCACCGACTGGCCCTCAAACCTTCCTTTCCACTGCACAGATCTCTCAGACCGCGAAGCCACCCGCGCAACGCTCGCCACTATTGCCAACGGCGGGCCGTTCTACGGGTTGGTGAACAATGTCGGCTTTGTTCCAGCCGGCAGGCTCGAGGACGTAGACAGCGCAGACCTCTACAAGGCGGTAGCGCTCAATGTCGAAGTCGATATCCTGTGCGCACAGGCACTGCTGCCGGGTATGAAATCGCTGGGCCGCGGCCGAATCGTCAATATCAGCTCACGCGCCGCGCTGGGCAAGCCCGCACGCACGCTATACAGCATGACTAAAGCGGGTGTGCTCGGCATGACGCGCACCTGGGCGCTCGAGCTTGCACCAGCAGGCATTACCGTGAATGCCATCGCCCCAGGCCCCATTGCCACAGAGTTTTTCCAGGGCGTCAACAGCGGCGACGATCCGGCAACACAGAAACTGCTGGCCGGCATCCCGGTGGGCCGCATCGGCCAACCTGAAGACGTGGCGCACGCAACGGCATATTTCATCGATCCGCGCTGCGGTTTCGTCACTGGGCAGACGCACTTCGTCTGCGGCGGCATCACCATAGGCGCGGCCTGAGGGCCGTCAGGCGCCAGCCCCGCCGCTAACGCGCAGGCGGGCCGCGATGAACCGCCTTGTTGTGAAAGAACCGCCCCCAACGCAACACCATTGCAGCTTATTCAAAACATAGGAGACACAGATGCAGCAACGCTGGACACAACGGCCGGAAGGCGCAAACTGGGGGGATTTCGGCGCCGACGACCAACTCGGCCGTGTCAACCTGCTGACTGAAGCGCAGGTGCTGAAAGGCGTGCACGAGGTGCGTGAAGGCAAGGTGTTTTGTCTGTCCCTGCCGCTGGATCTGCCTGGTGGCAGCGTACTGAACCCGCGCCGCAAGCCGCCCCGCCTGGCCGCCACCGAGCGCGATGGCGTGCCGTACATCAATTTCCCCATGGAAAAACTGGACGCCACATCGATCGATGTACTCAGCGATGACCAGGTAACCCTGTCGCTGCAATACTCTACCCAATGGGACGCGCTGGCGCATGTGGGTGCGCAGTTCGACACGCACGGCGATGGTTCGACGCGCAAGGTTTATTACAACGGCTATGCGGCCGGCACCGACATACCCGATGCGGCCGGCGACAATGAAGGCGGCTGCTGCGACCACCATACCTTCGGCGCCCGCAAGCTGGGCATTGAGAATTTTGCCGTCAAGGGCATGCAGGGGCGCGGGGTGCTGGTAGACCTTGCCCGCCATTTTGGTCATGGCCGGACGGTAGTCGGCCACCGCGATCTCATGCGCATCATGGAGCAGGACGGAGTGACCGTCGAAGCCGGCGACATGCTGGTGCTGCGCACGGGTTTTGCGGAAACGGTGATAGACATGGCCGGCAAACCGGACGCTGATACGCTGCACAACAGCGGCGCAGTGCTTGACGGCGCCGATAACGATTTGCTGGCGTGGATTACCGACAGCGGCATTGCCGCCCTGTGCGCCGACAACTACGCAGTGGAAGCCTACCCCGCCCGCAACCAGGGCAGCAAGAAATCCCTGCTGCCGCTGCATCACCATTGCCTGTTCAAGCTAGGGTTGCCGCTGGCGGAGCTGTGGTACTTGCGCGACCTTGCACAATGGCTGCACGACAACAAGCGCAATCGCTTCCTGCTCACCGCGCCGCCGCTGCGCCTGCCGGGCGCGGTGGGTTCGCCGGTCACACCCATCGCCACTGTGTAAGGACGCCGTCGCCATGAACTTCCCCGCGCTGCTCGCTCGGCACTGCGCCGAAAAGCCCCACGCCACAGCGTTCTACGATGTTGATGCGGCAGTTAGTTACACCACGCTTGCCGCCGAGGCCGACCGCGTGGCCGCGCTGCTGCATGTACGGGGTGCTCGGGCGGGCGACCGGCTTGCGTTATGGCTGCCCAACTGCACGCCCTGGCTGGTCATCTTCCTGGCCTGCGCACGGCTGGGCGTCACCGTGGTGGCCATGAATACGCGCTTTCGCAGCCGCGAAGTGGGCGATCTGATCTCGCGGGGCCGCTGCCGCTGGCTAGCGATGTGGCCGAGCTTCAAGGGGCTGCCCTTCAGGCAAATACTGAATGACGTGGAGCCCGCACTGCTGGCGGGCCTGGAGGCTGTGCTGGTAGTAGGCGAAGACGCCGCTGGCGCGGAGGCCCCCGTACTTGGCAAAGATGTACTGCGTTACACAGATACTGCCCCCGCCGGCATACTCGACAGGGTGCCCACACCCGCCGATACGACGCAAGCACTGGTGTACACCACATCGGGCACCACATCACTGCCCAAGCTGGTGGTACACGATCAACGTACATTGCTGGGCCATGGCGCACACGTGGCGGCCTTCCAAGGCATTACCGGCGGCGATGCCGTGCTGTTGGGCGCGCCGCTGTGTGGCGCATTCGGCTTCTCCAGCGCGCTGGCGGGCCTGGCGGTAGGAGCGCCACTGGTATCGTCACCGGTGCTCGACGCGGCCCAGTGCGTGCGGCAGATCCGGCAGTACGGCGTGACGCACACATTCGCCAACAATGAACTGCTGGCGCGTATCCTGGACACCGCCGGCGATCAACCCGCTCCCCTGCCAACGCTGCGGATCGCTGGTTTCGCGAGCTTCGCCCCCTCATTGAATGACCTGCCCGAGCGTGCTGCGCGCGCGGGGATTACGCTGGTGGGGCTGTACGGATCCAGCGAGCTGCAGGCCTTGATCGCGGCGCAGCCCGCCGACGCCCCCGCGACGCAGCGTCACCAGGCAGGCGGGCGCCTGGCTTGGCCAGAGGCCAGCGTGCGTGTGCGCGACACTGCTTCGGGAGCACTGCTGCCGTATGGCGAAGTGGGCGAGATCGAAATACGCTCACCCAGCCTGATGAAACAATATCTGGACAACGACGCGGCCACCCGCGCAGCCATTGACGACGAAGGCTATTTTCGCACTGGCGACCTGGGGCTTGCACTGGACGAGCGCAGCTTCATCTTTCGCGCCCGCAAGGGAGACTATCTGCGCCTGAGCGGCTTTCTGGTCAACCCGGTCGAAATCGAGCGCTTTATCGAAACCCTGGATGGCGTACAGGCCTGCCAAGTGGTTGGCGCCGAGCATGCTGGCAAGACTGTACCAGTCGCATTCTTCATCACCGCTGCGGGCAAGGCTGTCAGCGAGGCGGCAATCATCGCGCACTGCAAAGCCAGCCTGGCGCACTTCAAAGTGCCAGTGCGCGCAGCGATGATCGACACCTTCCCTGTGGTGGAAAGCGCGAACTCGAATAAAATCCAGCGCGGACGGCTGCAGGAGATGGCAAGGGCCTTGCTCGACACACCGGGTTCCGCCGCAGCCTCCCGCAACACATCCGTTGCGGGTGCCCACACACCACCGGGAGCATGAGCCCGCCTCCAGGCGGCGGGTGCGGCCCGCCACTGCCCGATCAGGACACACACCATGCCAAATACCAGCTTGAACAGCGCCGTCATGAGCCGCAGCCGCCTGCCGATCTACTTGCAGTTGGCTGCGGAATTCCGGCACTGTATCGAGTCTGGCGCCTGGCCTGAATCGCAGCGCCTGCCTACGCTGGAAGCCCTCATGGCCTCGTACCAGGTATCGCGCATGACATTGCGGCAGGCGCTAAGCGTGCTGGAAAGCGAGGGCAGGATCAGTCGCGCCCGCGGCAAAGGCAGTTTTGTCATGCCGCGTGCTCCACAGGCGCCGTCCCTGGCCATACCCACAAGCTGGCGGGAGGCCGTGGCATTAAGCGATGTGCTGGGCACCCAGAGTATCCTCGAATCGGAACAGATGGTGACCGAACTGCCCCCTCTAGGCATGGCATGCAAGGGGCAGCCCGCTGCAAAGTATCAGTACATGTGCCGGCTGCACAGCACCGATGGGCAACCTTTCTGCTATAGCGAGGTGTATATCGACGACACCCTGTTCCGTGCGCACAAAAAGCGGTTCAAAGCCAGCGCGGCGGCATCAGTGCTGGCGCGCATCTCCGGCTTGACGATCACCGAGTCGCGCCAGAAGCTGACGATGATCGAAGCGGGTTTCCAGTCAGCCCACGCTCTGCGGCTTAATCCCGGCGACAGCGTGGCCGAAGTGCGCCGCTACGCCTGCGCCAACGATCGCATCATCTATTACGCCCGTCTGGAGTTTCCGCCGAGGTTCGTGAATCTAGAACTGGACCTGCTGGCGCACTGACCCCGCCATACACGGCGCCAACACCAACCGGCTAATCTGAACAGCCGCAGGCAGGCGCCAAACCACCCTATGCCGGCATGGCGGCGATCACGTGCGCCACAGACGCCGTCAGTTTCTTGCCGTAGGGCACATGCAGAAACTCATTGGGCCCGTGGGCGTTGGACTTGGGCCCAAGCACCCCACACACCAGAAACTGAGAGGCCGGAAACCCCGCCTGCAACAGGTTCATCAGGGGATGGTGCCGCTGCCCGATGTAGCCGCAGGGGCCGCCATAATACTACGTAGAGGCGTCGTCCAGAGCCCGGGCCAGCCAGGGCGACATGGCGCAAGATGCGCAAGCTCGACGGCACCACACCGCTGGCATCGCCGGAATGCACCCCTTCGCCAGCACCTGCACCTCGAACGTTCCGCTTACCAGCCCGCGCAGCGATGTGGTCATCCACAATTGCTCGTAGTTGCCCGCGCCAGAATCCAGGCACACGACCAGCGCGACGTTGCCCATGCGCCCGCGCAGGGCGCCGACAAGATCGGCGTTTTCCTCGTAGCCGCACTGCACGCACGCAAACCGCGCCTGCGACTTGCGGTTGTCCGCGTGGACATGGCCGCAGGCTGGGCATGTCCGGCTGGTGTTGTGCGGCGGCACGGCAATGAGCCAACCGCCCGCCCACGCCAGCTTGTACTCAAGCTGCCTGCGGAACTCGAACTAGGCGGTATCGCCTTGCATGTGCTTGAACCGACTGTCGAAGCTTTTCCAGGCACGGCAACCACAGCCGCAATCACATGCTTTCGCGTCGGCGAGACACTCGAGCCCATACGCGTACGCGCCGTTGGCGAATTGAAACGCCTTAACAATCTGCGCGCAGGAACAGACATTCCGCGTGAGCAACTACGCGCTGCGGCACGCTGGTCTCCAATCATCCGTCCCTCTGGGTTGCCAGCAGCAGACGGCCTTGAGTTGGGTGAATTGTTCCGTGTGCATCGCGGCCAGGTCACCGGCGCCAACAGTATCTGGATCGCCGGCGAACATGCTGTAGGCCTGCCCGATCGCGTCAAGCTCCCTGCCGTGACCAAGGCCAGAGACCTGATACTAGCCGGCGCGCATCTGCGCTCGACCGACGAGTTACGACGCGTCATCGACCTGCCTGCGGATTTGGACGATTTTACAGGTGATGAACGGCGACGCATCTACGACTTTTTGTCATGGGCGCAATCACATGGCGCGGATCAAAGCTATATCGCAAGGCACCGCAAGGCCTGGTGGTCGGTGGGCTTGAAGGCGCCTGCACCGATTCTCTGCACCTACATGGCCCGTCGACCACCGCAATTCACGCTCAATGCATGCTTGGCACACGCAAGGCCGATGTTGTCGTGCGCCTGCACGACACTCGCCTCATGGCCATCGAGTGCAAAGTTTCAAACAGTGCCACAAACAGCGTCAAGCGCCTCAATAATGACGCTGCCGCCAAGGCAGAACGCTGGATCAATCAGTTCGGGAAAGCGCAGGTGGTTCCAGCAGCCGCGCTCGCTGGCGTTTTCAAGGTTCTCAACCTTGAGCAGGCCCAGGATCTGGGGCTGACCTTATTTTGGTCGCACGACCTGGACCAGCTCGGCACCTTCATCGAATCTACACGTTAATCGCCTGGTGGCACGTTCGTGCTTAGAAGCTCGTCGAGCGACAGGCCTTTTTCTTTGAGCACCAGTTCAAGCGCAGGCCGCAGGCGGCCGAGGCTCTCGTTGACGGCGTCGCGGACCGTGTCGACCATGACCTGTGTGCCCCGCTCGATCTCGATATTGAGGCGGTCGCCTGTGGCTTTTTGCTCGAATACCGTGGCGCGGCGAGTCTCGGGGATGAGCCAGACCTCGAACCAGCCTGCTTCGCGATCAACGTCGGACACCGTAAGGCTGGCACCGTTGACGGCAATATAGCCTTTTGCAAAGACGTATTTGCGAAACGCACGCGGGATATGGATGCGCAGTACCTTGTTGTTGTCCAGCGTACGCACGGATTCGATGGCGGCAGCGAAGTCTACATGCCCCGACAGCGGGTGCCCACCGATCTCGGCACCATCGCGCGCGGCGCGCTCGACATTGACCGCTGTGCCTGGCCGGTAAGCGCCCAGCGTGGTGAGATTGAGGCTTTGCAGCATGATGTCGAAGGTGACGCGCGTGGGAGAAAGCAACTCGGTGACAGTGAGGCACACGCCATCAACAGACACGCTGGCGCCGATGGCCAAGCCTTCGCAAAAGCCTTGCGGGAAGTCGATGGCGACGGTGCGCAGCCCCTCACGATCGTGGATGGAGGCAACCTGCGCAACCGCCTGAATGATACCTGTAAACATAAGACCCGCCCGCCTCAGTCGAAAAAAGCATAGGTATAGCACACAGCCCAGCGCACCGGCCGCCATGCGCGGCACAGCGTTTCGCGTCAGCTTGCGACAGCCATGTGTTCAAGCATCATTTTGAGCATCTGTTCGAGCTGCCGCGCCTGCCCCGGCGACAAGATGGAAAAGGCGTCACGCAGGCGCATACTGACATAAGGAAGCAGATCGTCGAGCAGGGTGCGGCCCGCATCGGTGAGCGAAACAACAATGCTGCGGCGATCGTTTTCACCGATGCTGCGCGAAACCAGGCCCCTTGCGGACAACTGGCCGAGAAGCCGAGTCATGTTGGGCCCTTTCTCGCCGCACACACTGGCCAGCGACGAGGGTGTCATGCTGTGCCCTTCAGTGCCGTGCAGCATTATCAGTATGTTGAACTCAGGAAAAGTAAGGCCCCAGGGCTGCACTGTCGCGGCGCCATGTTCTTGGATACGTTTGGCCGAAAGCTGAATAAAGCGCGAAAGCGCAGCGATCTGGCGCGGATAATCCGGAAACTGCTCGCACGAGTGGGCAAGCAACTGCTCTATCAACACAGGATTGGACATATGCAATTACAGACAACGAGGGAGCCAATATATTAATTCATTAATGAAATAAATATGCGCTCAGACCATCGTCCTCATCGGAAGACGGGCCGCCGGATCTTGACGATAGTATCTGCGCAACATGTCATACCATGCTGGCATGGCGTGCAGCAACGGGCAGGGGTCGATAAAAAATGTCTCGGAACTGACGGCGAAGAACTCAGCGGGATCTGTGGCGGCGTAAGGGTCCAGCGGCAAAGCATCGAACCAAGGCGCCGCTTCGTCGGACTCGGGGTCGACATCAGGCGGCACCGCCTCTTCGGCAGCCGTGACCGCGTTGCAGAACAGTTTGAATGATGCATCCAGCACCCGCCGCCATTCGCGCACGGGAATGTCGCGGCGCCCTCCCAGGAACGGCACGCCGTCGGGGCCGCCGCCGTACAGGTCGAGCTTGTGCGCGAACTCGTGAATAACCACGTTGACATGCTCACACGGCATCGCCGACACGTCCTCCCAGGACAAGATCACTGGGCCGCCCTCCCAGGCTTCGCCGGCCGCTTCCTGGATGTATTCGTGCACCACGCCGCTTTCGTCCATTTCGGTGCGCGGGATCAGGAACCCACCGGGATAGACAATGATTTCCGTCCATCCCTCATATAAGGCGGGGTCGAGTTCGAGAATGGGCAGCGCGGCCTGAGCGGCGACGGACAACATGATGTCGTCGGTGACCGCGAAGCCGTGGGCGCCGCTGAAGGATTTGCTGGCCAGTATCCAGGCGGCGCGCTCGCGCAGCGCGGCGTCCTGGTGCTCGTCCAGCCCGTGCAGAAAGCCGTACCGGGCAAGCACGGCGCGCCACGCATCGGCGGAAATGAGCGCCAGCTCGCGAGCCACCTGACGCCGCGACGCGCCCCGCCCCGTTAACCACCTGAGCATATCAGCCTCTGGCAAAACTGCGGAACAATGCGATGGGATACTACCATAGCCTTCCTCGGCACGATCTTTGCTGCAATGCGACAGCGCATCGATCAAGCACAGTGCCAACCGCCGATTCTCCGGCCACTTCTATCGAAAATTGTTGATTGTGCAACGCAAAAATCACTAGAATCACTGCTTCAACCGGCAGCCGACTCCGCTGCGGAGACCCAATTTGACCAACCCCGATTCCCAGCCCAGCAGCAATCTCAAAACCCTCGCGCTTGCCGCCATTGGTGTTGTATACGGCGACATCGGCACCAGCCCGCTCTACACCATGAAAGAGGCCTTTGCCCCGGTGCATGGCCTGGCGCCTACGCAAGATAACATTCTTGGCGTTGTCTCGCTGATCCTCTGGGGCCTGATCATTGTGGTCACCCTCAAGTACGTCATCCTCGTCATGCGGGCCGACAACGAAGGCGAAGGCGGGATCATGGCTTTGCTGGCGCTGGCGCTTTCAACGTTCAAGCGACAGTCGCGCACCCACTATGTGCTGACATTCATCGGCCTGGTCGGCACGGCGCTGTTCTTCGGCGACGGTGTCATCACGCCGTCCATTTCAGTGCTCAGCGCTGTAGAGGGCTTAAGCATCGCCACACCAGCACTGTCTGGTTACGTCATGCCGATGGCGGTGGGCATACTGGTGGGCCTTTATATGTTGCAGCGCAAAGGCGCAGCCCATATCGGCAAGTGGTTTGGCCCCATCATGCTCGTCTGGTTCATCGCCCTGGCCATCATGGGCAGTCTCAATATCATCCAGCACCCTATCGTGCTGGAGGCGTTCAACCCCATGCACGCATTCGGTTTCCTGGCGCAAAATGGCTGGCTCGCCTTCATTTCGCTGGGCGCTATCGTGCTGGCGCTGACGGGCGCCGAAGCGCTCTATGCCGACATGGGCCATTTCGGCGCCAAGCCGATACAAGTTGCCTGGCTGTATGCTGTGTTTCCCGCCCTTGCACTGAACTATTTGGGCCAGGGCGCGGTGCTGCTGGCCAATCCGGCAGCCATCGTAAACCCGTTCTTTCACCAGCTTGGCAGCTGGAGCATTTATCCTCTGGTCATGCTGGCCACCATTGCAGCCATCATTGCGTCACAGGCCACGATCTCAGGCACCTTCTCAATCGTGCAGCAGGCAGTTGCGCTGGGCTATCTGCCCCGGCTCAAGGTGAACTACACGTCCGAAAGGCATATGGGGCAAATCTATATCCCCTTTGCAAACTGGCTGCAGATGACGCTGGTACTGATGGTGGTGATCGGCTTCGGTTCGTCCGAGCACTTGGCCGCCGCATACGGCATTGCCGTAACCACCACCATGTTGGCCACCACCTGCCTCACTTTCTTTGTCATCCGCTTCAAGTGGCGCCTGAATCTTGCGCTGTGCATCGGCGCCACGCTGATGTTCCTGGTGATTGATGTCGCACTGCTCAGCGCCAACCTGCTCAAGGTGGCAAGCGGTGGCTGGTTCCCGTTGTTGCTGGGCGCCGGCGTCATGTTGCTGATGCTGACGTGGCAGACTGGCCGTCTGATGGTGGCCGAAACTATGGAACGGCATCTGATCCCGATTGATGATTTTCTGTCGTCGCTGTTCACACACGGCATCACCCGCATCGCCGGCACCGCCGTATTCTTCCGCTCCGTAGGCGACGGCGTGCCGCATGCATTGCTGCACAACCTGTCGCACAATAAAGTACTGCACGAGCGCATCATTTTCCTTACCGTGCATGATGCCGACGTGCCTTACATACCTGCGGCGCGACGGATGAAGATCACCGAACTCGGCCACGGCTGTTACCAGATGGATCTGCATTACGGCTTCCAGGAAGAACGCGATATCCCCCGCGCCTTGGCGGCATGCGCGCCTTATGGCTTGACGTTCGAAATGCTCGAAACCTCATTCTTTATTTCGCGCCAAACCATTCTTGCATCGGGCCGCGGCCGCATGGCGCACTGGCGCCAAGCGCTGTATGTCACCATGGCGCGCAACGCCCGCTCGGCGGCGGATTATTTCCGCCTGCCGCGCAACCGCGTCATCGAACTGGGCGCGCAAATCGAGATCTAGCCGGCAGCCGCAAGGCAGTTGCATGCCGCATACCACCTGCGGTGGCGGCAGGGTTTCCGGCAGGCCCCGCCGCTTTGCACCATGCTCAGCAAGGCCTGGCGTATGAAACAATCGCAGCAAGAAACGGGATGTTTTCAGTGGCGGTTCAGCCTATCGTATAGGCACGCAACAACACGGGCGCCCGCCTCCCGCATGTACTGGATTGCGCACGGGCCCTGCTGTCCAGGAGGCTGATCATGGCGTATTCTTTTGCGAACAAACCATTCAACACGACCCCACCCCGCATGGCACAGAATGACGACGCACGCAGCCAAGCCTCGCGGGCCCACGCGGTGCGCCGTGCAGCGCTGATCGCGCGGGCTTGCCGCGAGATCGAGACGGCCGCCACGCCGCCTACGCTCGACAGTCTGGCCGCGCATGCTGGCATGAGCCCGTTTCATTTTCATCGCCAATTCAAGGCCGAGACCGGCCTGACGCCCAAAGCCTATGCCGACGCGCACCGAGCCCAACGGCTGCGCAGCGCACTGGCGCCGCAGGGCGGAGCCAGCGTGACGCAGGCTGCCTATGATGCGGGCTTCAACGCCAGCAGCCGCTTCTACGAAAAGTCCGACACACTGCTGGGCATGCCGCCACGCCACTATCGCGACGGCGGCGTGCAGGCCACTATCGTATTCGCTGTAGCGCAGTGCGCGCTGGGTGCCCTGCTGGTGGCGCGCAGCGACCGCGGCCTGTGCGCGATTTCGCTGGGCGACGACCCTGACGCGCTGGTACGCGCGCTGCAGGATAGGTTTTCCAAGGCTCGGTTGGTGGGCGGAGACGCTGAATTCGAGCACCTGGTGGCACAGGTGGTGGGTTTTATTGAAGCACCTGCGGTGGGCCTGAACCTGCCTTTGGACATTCGCGGCACCGCCTTCCAGGAGCGCGTCTGGCGCGCGTTGCGCGAGATCCCTGCGGGCGCCACCGTCACATACACCGAACTAGCGCGCCGCATCGGGGCACCGGGCGCAGTACGCGCGGTCGCCAGCGCCTGCGCCGCCAATACCCTGGCGGTCGCCATCCCCTGCCATCGCGTAGTGCGGCTGAACGGCGATCTGGCGGGTTACCGCTGGGGCATAGACCGCAAGCGCGAGCTTCTGCGGCGCGAGGGACAATCCGGCCCAAACATGCAAGAATAGGTGTAACAAAAACCACACCATTTACTTTCCATGCATGTCTGCATCATCGGCGCCGGCGTCATCGGCGTCGCCACCGCCTGGCAATTCGCGCAAGAAGGCGCGCGCGTCACACTGATCGATGCCGAGCCCGGCCCGGGCCAAGTCACCAGTTTCGCCAATGGCGGCCAGCTCAGCTATAGCTACGTTGCTCCGCTGGCCGACCCAAGCGTGTTTCCCCATTTGCCCGCATGGCTGCTCGACAGCGGCTCGCCATTGCGTTTCCGGCCCAGGCTGGATCCACAACAATGGCAATGGTGCATGGCGTTCCTGAAAGCCTGCCGCGCCGATGCCGTGCGCGACACCACCGCTGCCCTGTTGACGCTGTCTTACCTCAGCCGCGATACGCTGCACCGCTGGCAGGAAGACGCCGCGCTGGATTTCTACCACCAGCGCAACGGCAAGCTCATCGTCTACCGCAGCCATGCGCTGCTGGACAAGGCGCGCAGGCAGGTCGAATACCAAGCCACTCAGGGGGCGGATCAATCCGTGCTCGATCAGCGCCAGTGTGTCGCGCTCGAGCCTGCGCTGGAGGGCCTGGGCACGCGGCTAGCGGGCGCCATATATACCCCCGGCGAAGAAGTGGGCGATTGCTATCTTTTCACGCGCGGGCTGGCGGAGGCCTTGCAGCGCAATGGCGATGCTACGCTGATGTTCAACACCCGCGTTATTCGGCTGCGCCGTGAGCGCGGCCGAATTGTGGCCGCCCAATTCCAAAACGGCGGCGCGATCGAGGCCGACCATTTCGTGATTGCCGCCGGCCTGCACAGCCGCGCCCTTCTGCGCCCGCTGGGCGATGACGCGTTACTGTACGGCCTGAAAGGCTACAGCCTGAGCGTGCCCATGGGTGATTCCGCCGTACCCGCCATTAGTGTCACCGATTACGAACGCCGCATTGTCTACGCCCCCATCGGCTCGATCCTGCGCATTGCGGCCATGGTCGACATGGGCCAACCGGGCGCGGTAATCAATGCGCGCCGTGTGGAGTTTCTGAAAAAGCAGGTGGATGATACATTCCCTGGCCTGGCGCTGGGGCAGGCAGAAGCCTGGGCTGGCGAACGGCCCGCCACGCCCGATGGCAAGCCCATCATCGGGCGCAGCAAGGCAGCAGCCAACCTATGGCTCAACATCGGCCACGGGGCGCTGGGCTTCACACTGGCCTGCGGCAGCGCGGTATTGCTCGAATCGATGGTGTCGCATCATAAGCCGGCCATCGCGCCCGGCCCATTTGCACCACGATAGAGCGCCCCACCGGCGTATGGCAGCGCATACTCAAGTGGCGTGGGGCCTGCTGCTTACCTGACCTGTTTCTTTTCCAGCTTGCGTGCCAGCGTGCGGCGGTGCATGCCCAGGCGGCGCGCCGCCTCGGAGATATTGAAATCGGTGGCCACCAGCATTTCGTGGATGCGCTCCCATTCCAGCGTCTTGATAGAGGCCTGACGCGTAGCGAGCTCGACATCGGTATTGCCTTCCGTCTTCTGAAAGGCATGTTCGATGTCGTCGGTATTGGATGGCTTGGCCAGGTAATGGCAGGCGCCCAGTTTGATGGCTTCGACCGCCGTGGCGATACTGGCAAAACCAGTAAGCACCACGATCAACATCGCGGGATCATGCTCATGCAGGGCCTGGACACAGGCCAGGCCCGAGGCATCGCCATGCAGCTTCAGGTCGACCACCGCATAGCCCGGCGAATACTCGGCCAGCAGCGCGCGCACACGCTCCAGGCTGTCGGCGGTGATCACCCGGTATCCGCGGCGCTCGAACGAGCGCGATAGCGTACGCGAAAGCGCCGCGTCGTCTTCCACCACCAGCAGCAGGCGCTCGGGCGCTGCCGTGGCGTGATCGCCGGATTCAGTCATCGTCATCATCGGTTTCCTCGGGCCTCAGGACGGACAACGGCAGCCGTATAGTGACTGACGCACCGCCAAAGGGTAGATTGCGCGCATGCAGCGTGCCGCTGAGCGTGCGCGCCACATTCAGCGACAGAAACAGGCCCAGCCCGCCGCCAGGGCGCCCTTTGCTGGACTGGTATGGCTTGCCCAGGCGCTCAAGCATGCCCGGCGGAAAACCCGGGCCAATGTCGGTAACATCGAGCACCAGCGTACCGCCGTCGCGCGCAACCGTCAGGCGCTGGCCCCGGGGCGAGGCTTCCTGGGCGTTGTCCAGCACATTACAAATCATCTGCTGCAGGGCGCGGTCGGAAATAATGCGCACATCGTCGCCAAAGTGATTGTCGTACGCCAGGCGATTGCCCGGCCGCGATGCCCGCCACTGTGACACCAGTGTATCCAGAAACGTGTTGACCGTGGTTTCGGTAAGTGCCTCGCTGCGCGCCTCGCCCGCCGACATCAGGATGCCGCTAACGATGGTTTTGCAGCGCTGCAACTGTGCCTGCATTTCAAGCACATCCTGGGCAAAATCGGGGTCGCGGCTGACGGGCTCGGCGTGCGCCCAGTCGCCCAGGATCACATCGATCGTCGACAAGGGCGTACCCAGTTCATGCGCCGCACCCGACGCGAGCAGGCCCATGCGGACCACGTGCTCTTCTTCGGCCGCGCGCTGGCGCAGCGCGGCAAGCCGGGCGTCGCGCGCCCGCATGTTGTGCATGATGCGCGTGATGAAAATCACCAGCAACACGGCATTGAGCACGAAACATACCAGCAGGCCGAGCACGAAGAGGGGCGGCACGCCCCGCAGAGGATCGATGGGCAAGGCCAGCGGACGGCTGGCGAAGGCAAGCCCGAGAAATGCCAGGGCCGTCAGCAGCACCACGACCCAGGTTGCGAGAGGCCTGAGCAGCACTGCGGCCAATGCAACCTGCAGCAGAAACAGGAACACAAAGGGGTTGGTGGTACCACCGCTGAGATACAGCTGAAGCGTCAGCGCGGCCACATCCAGCGCCAGTGCCAGGAACAGCTCTATTTGTGTGACCGGCGTGCGGATACGCAGGCGCAACAGGCTGAATAAGTTGAACAGCGCCAACCCCACCACGACGGCGAGCATGGGTTCGAGCGGGAGAGGAATGCCAAAGCTGACCCGTGTGATCAGGATCGTGAAAACCTGCCCAAGCACCGCGATCCAGCGCAGCTGGATCAACTGCCGCAAGTTCTGGCGGCTTGAGCCGCTGCTGCCTGCCTGCGCAGCATCTGCGGTGTGGCTGGCTGCCATCATCATGCCTCAGGTTCGCCTGCAGCAGCCGGCGTGCGGCAGCGCCGGCGCTCCAGCAAGCCCACAAATACGGCGGCAGCCGCCACCATCGCAGCCAGGATGTACCATGTAATCGCGTAGCTGAGATGGTTGTCGCGAAAATGGACCACCGTCAGCCCTCGCACGGGCCAGGCATCCGGTAAGGCGGGGATTTCAGCCTGCTGGCGCAAGCCGTCGGGCCCGATTTCGTCGATGAAATACGGTGCCATGGGCGCCACGCCGTGCAGCGCCCCAATCGCTGCGACATCGCGAGAATACCAACGGCCGGCGGCCGGGTCGTTGTCGCGCAGAAACCCGCCGCCCGGTTCGGGCATCCGCAATAAACCCGTTACGGTGACCACCCCTTGCGGCTGGGGTGAGCCGCGTCGGGCTGGGTCGCGCTTATCGGGCGTAACAAAACCACGGTTGACCAGGACATAGCTGCTGTCGGTCAGACGCAGCGGCACAAGCACCCAGAAGCCCGCGCCAAAGTCGGTGGCCGCCTGCACCAGGGTTTCGTCTTGGTTGAGGAAGGTGCCGGTGACCGTAACGCGGCGGTATTCATCGGCCTGCGCGGTGACGGTGGACCACTGCGGCCGTGTGGGCGCGGGTACCGGCGCGGCATTAATGCGCAGGTTGACCCGGGCGATGAGATCGCGCTTCCAGTGCAGGCGCTGCACCTGCCAGGAGCCCAGCGCAACAAAGGCGCTGAAGGCCATAACGGCCGCCAGCGCCCACAGTATCAACACCCCCGCGCGATGTGCGCGGGGATGCGGTGATTGGACAGGTGTCATCAATCGTGGAGCATGTTCGGCATCATATTGGTGTTCATATGGTACATCACCCATAGTGAACCAGCCATGACGATCACCACGATCACCACCGTGAAAATCAGCGCCAGAACCGTCCAGCCGCTTTCGGATCGCGGGTTCATGTGCAGGAAGTAAACCATGTGTACGACCATCTGCACCGCGCCAATGGCCAGGATCACCAGGCCGGTGACGCCGGGCTTCTCGAACACATTGCCCATGACCAGCCAGAACGGGATGACGGTGAGGATAACCGAGAGGATAAACCCGGTCATGTACCCCTTGAACGTAATGTGGGCGTGCCCGCCTTCGTCGTGATGGGCACCGTGGTGGGCGTCATGGTGTTGGTGATTCGCGCTCATTACAGCACCCCCATGAGATAGACAAAGGTAAACACGCCGATCCAGATCACATCCAGGAAGTGCCAGAACATCGACAGGCACATCAGGCGGCGGCGGTTGGCAGCGATCAGGCCATGGCGCTTGATCTGGAACAGCAAGGTTACGAGCCAGATGACGCCAAAGGTAACGTGCAGGCCGTGCGTACCCACCAGCGTGAAGAAGCTGGACAGGAAAGCGCTGCGCTGCGGGCCGGCCCCCAGGTGGATCAGATGCTGGAACTCGTACAGCTCGATGGCCAGGAAGGCGAGCCCGAACAGGCCGGTGACGATCAGCCAGCCAAGGGTGCCTCCCACGCGATTCTGCTGCGCCTTGATCATGGCAAAGCCGTAAGTGATGGACGAGAACAGCAGCATGGCCGTGTTCAGTGCGATCAGATTCAGGTCGAACAGGTCGGCGCCCGACGGGCCGCCCGCGTACGCCCGGCCCTGCACGCCATAGACGACGAACAGGCAGGCAAAAATCAGGCAGTCGCTCATCAGGTAGATCCAGAACCCGAGCATGGTGCCGTTCTCGGGGTGGTGGTCTTCCCTGACGATGAAGTCAGGCTTGGCGCCCGCCACGGCCGGCTGGCCGGCGGCGCCCGTTTGGTGCATGGCGATAGTATTAGACATGGTTGGCAAGCTGCAGAGTACGCGCTTCTTCGACACGGGCGACTTCGTTGGCGGGGATGTGATAATCGCGCTTGTAGTTGAAGGTGTGATAGATCGTATAAGCCACGGTGGCGATGAAAGACACCGCCGCCAGCGGCCACATGTGCCAGATCAGGGCGAAGCCGCACGCCGTGCTAAGCATCGCGACAATGAATCCCGCACCCGTGTTCTTGGGCATGTGCACAGGCACGAAGCCATCGATCGGACGCTGGTAGCCCCGCTGCTTCATGTCCCACCACGCATCAAGGCTATGTACGCGGGGGGTGAAGGCAAAGTTATAGCTGGGCGGCGGCGACGACGTGGACCATTCCAGCGTGCGGCCATTCCAGGGGTCGCCCGTGTGGTCGCGCAACGCTTCGCGGTTGCGGTAGCTGACGTAGATCTGGATCAAGAAGCAGGCAATGCCCAGCGCGATCAGGAACGCGCCCACCGCTGCGACCTGGAACCAGATCTGCAGCGAAGGATCATCAAAATGGCTGACACGGCGCGTGATACCCATCAGGCCCAGGATATAGATAGGCATGAAGGCGACCCAAAAGCCCACCACCCAGAACCAGAACGACCACTTGCCCCAGAACACATCAAGCTTGAAGCCAAAAGCCTTGGGGAACCAATAGTTGATGGCGGCAAACAGGCCGAACAGCACGCCACCGATGATCACGTTATGGAAGTGAGCAATCAGGAACAGGCTGTTGTGCAGGATGAAGTCTGCAGGCGGTACAGCCAGCATCACGCCTGTCATGCCGCCGATCACAAAGGTGAGCATGAAAGCGACCGTCCACATCATGGGCAGCTCGAAGTGAATGCGACCGCGATACATGGTGAACAGCCAGTTGAAGATCTTGGCCCCGGTCGGGATCGAGATGATCATGGTAGTGATGCCGAAGAAGGCATTCACACTGGCGCCCGAGCCCATGGTGAAGAAGTGGTGCAGCCACACCAGATAGGACAGCACAGTGATGACCATCGTGGCGTACACCATGGAGGTGTAGCCGAACAGGCGCTTGCGGCAGTATGTGGCCACCACTTCGGAGAACACGCCGAACAGCGGCAGGATCAGGATATACACCTCGGGGTGGCCCCAGATCCAGATCAGGTTCACGTACATCATGGGATTGCCGCCCAGGTCGTTCGTGAAAAACTGCGTGCCCAAGTAGCGGTCCATGCTAAGCAAGCCCAGCGTCGCCGTCAGCACGGGGAAGGAGATGATGATCAGGATGTTGGTACACAGCGTCGTCCAGGCAAACACCGGCATCTTCATCAGGCCCATGCCTGGGGCGCGCATCTTAACGACGGTAACCACCATGTTGATGCCCGACAGCAGCGTGCCGACCCCGGCGATCTGCAAGGCCCAGATGTAGTAATCCACCCCTACATCGGGGCTGAACTCAAGCCCCGAGAGCGGCGGATAGGCCAGCCAGCCCGTCTTGGCGAATTCGCCCACGAACAGCGAGATCATTACCAGTACCGCACCGCTTGCCGTCATCCAGAAACTGAAGTTGTTCAGAAATGGGAACGCTACGTCGCGGGCGCCGATCTGCAGGGGCATGACGTAGTTCATCAGGCCCGTGACCAGCGGCATGGCTACGAAAAAGATCATGATCACGCCATGGGCGGTGAAAATCTGATCGTAGTGATGCGGCGGCAGGTAGCCTGCGGCATCACCGAATGCTATTGCCTGCTGGATACGCATCATGAGCGCGTCGGCAAAGCCGCGCAGCAGCATGATGATGCCCAGGATCATGTACATGATCCCGATCTTCTTGTGGTCGATGCTGCAGATCCAGTCGTGCCAGATCGTGCCCCACAGGCGGTTTCGGGAAATCAGATAGAGCAGCACGAAGCCGCCCAACACCACGGCGGCGAACGTCGCGACCAGGATCGGTTCGTGATAGGGAATGGATTCCCAGGTCAGACGACCGAATACCAGTTTTTGCAGGTCCATAAGTCTTACATCTGGTTTTGCCGGAACGGCAAGGATTGAAAAACGGCGGCGCACAAGGCGCGTCGGGGCGAAACAGGGCGGGTTGCCGTGGCAGCCCGCTTAGGACGAACGCGGCGCGCAGGCCCGGGGACTCCGCCCCAAGACGCCTGACGCGCGCACGTCGGATCAGTTACGAGCGCGCCTCGTGGGCAGCATGGCTACCATGGCTCGTTGGCGCAGCGGCCGGGGTGCTCATGTTGTGGCCTCCATGGGAGGACGACGCGGCGTTGGTCATGGCGGGCTGGTGCCCGGCGCTGCCAGCCTTTGCCGGTTGGTGCCCGGCGTCGCCGGTCGCGACGGGCTGGTGCCCGGCCTCGTCGCGGCCGCCCTGCAGGCTGCCCAGACCACCGCCGCCTTGGGCGTCAAGGTGCATGATGTCTCGCATGCACGCCGTGCCGGGCGTGACGCAGCGGTTGAGGATGGCGTCGTAGAGGTCGGGCGCAACGCTGGCATAGCGGCGCACAGGTTCGTTTTCGCTGGGGCGCTCGAGCGCAAGGTAGGACGTGCGGTCAAGGCTGGCGCCAGCGGCGCGGCCCTTCTCGATCCAGGCGTCGAAATCAGCCTGGGACAAGCCATGGAACTTGAAATTCATACCCGAAAAGCCTGCGCCACTGTAGTTGGCAGACATACCCTCGTAGACGCCGGGCTGGTTGATGACCGCGTGCAGCTTGGTCTGCATGCCGGCCATCGCGTAGATCTGGCCTGCCAGCGCCGGCACGAAGAACGAGTTCATGACCGACGAGGCCGTAATCTTGAATTCGATGGGACGGTCGACCGGCGCGGCCAGCTCGTTGACAGTGGCGATGCCGTATTCGGGATAGATGAACAGCCACTTCCAGTCCATCGCCACCACTTCGACCGTAAGGTTGCGCGTTTCGGCGGGGATGGGCCGCTGCGCATCGAGGCGGTCGAGCGGGCGATAGGGGTCGAGCTGGTGCGTACTGACCCAGGTAACGATACCCAGGGCGATGATGATCAGCAGCGGCACGGACCAGATCACCAATTCGAGCTTGGTGGAATGGTGCCAATCGGGATCGTAGTGAGCCGAGGTGTTCGACGCGCGGTAACGCCAGGCAAAAACCACCACCGCAATCATGACGGGCACGACAACGATAAGCATCAGCCCGGTGGCCAGAAGCAGAAGATCGCGCTGCTGAACGGCAATATCGCCCGACGGATTGAGCAACACAGCGTTACATCCAGAGAGGAGAACAGCGATGGAGGAAAGGAGGAAAAGCCGCAGATATTTGATACGAATCATTGCCGCAAGGCCGGAAATAGCTTAGGAGGACTGACGGCCGCTACTATAGGCTTGAACTTCCCCCGAGGGGAATTGGACATTTTGTCCTACTTTGTCTGATCGACGCAACACTTCAAGACAAGGGTTTTGTCCAATGGCGCACCGGCTGGGCGGATGGGATGCTTGAGGCGTCAACTGTAGCAAATGACAGTGCAAATGAAAGTGCTTTCGACACTGGAAGGATGAACAGCTTATGAATGTCCAGGCTCTGCAATACCCCGGTCCCGGCGCACGCGCCCAGGCGGATGACGACGCCCGCCTCGCCCGGGCCGCCCAAGGCCACGAATCCGTCACGCCAGGTGACATTGCGGTCGGCGTCATTATTGGCCGAACCTCAGAATTCTTCGACTTCTTCACCTACGGTATTGCGTCCGTCCTGGTGTTTCCCTACGTCTTCTTCCCTTTTGCCGACCCTTTCACTGGCACTATCTATTCCTTCGCGCTGTTTGCCCTGGCCTTTGTGTTCAGGCCGCTGGGCACTGCAATATTCATGGGTATTCAACGCCGCTGGAGCCGCGGCGCCAAGCTAGCGTCGGCATTGTTCCTGCTGGGTTCGGCCACGGCGGGGATCGCCTTCCTGCCCGGCTATGCCACGGCGGGGGCCACAGCCATCGTACTGCTGGGGGTGTTCCGCAGCCTGCAGGGCATCGCCTACGGCGGCTCCTGGGATGGCCTGCCCTCGCTGCTGGCCCTGAATGCCCCCGCGCGCAAGCGCGGCTGGTACGCCATGCTGGGGCAACTGTCGGCGCCGTTGGGCTTTGTGGTGGCTGGCGCGTTGTTCCTGTACCTGCACCAGAGCGTTTCGAAAGCTGATTTCCTCGACTGGGGCTGGCGCTTCCCGTTCTTCGTGGCCTTTGCCATCAACGTGGTCGGTCTGTTCGCCCGCCTTCGCCTGGTGCTGGCCAGCGAATATACCCAGATGCTGGAAGAACGCGAACTCAAACCAATCCGCGTTTTTGAAATGCTGCACACCCAGGGCTACAACCTGTTCATCGGCGCTTTTGCGTCGCTGGCCAGCTACGCGCTTTTCCATGTGGTCACCATCTTTCCGCTGTCATGGATCGCGCTGAATGAAAGCCAGGCCATTGGCGATGTGCTGATCGTGCAAATGATTGGCGCAGTGATCGCGGCCGGTTTTATGCTGCTGTCGGGTCTGCTTGCCGATCGCATCGGGCGACGCACCACACTGGGCTTGGTCGCCATCCTGATTGCAATCTACGCCATCGGTTCGCCTTGGTTGCTTGCCGGCGGGGTCGTGGGCCAGGATGCCTTCATTCTCGTGGGCTTCGCCCTGCTCGGCCTCTCTTACGGCCAGTCTTCGGGCACGGTGACCGCCAATTTCGTCCCGCAGTGCCGCTATATGGGCGCCGCGCTGACATCCGACCTGGCCTGGTTGCTGGGCGCCGCGTTTGCGCCGCTGGTGGTGCTGGGCCTCACGACCTACTTCGGCTTGGGTTCGATCAGCCTATACCTGCTGTCCGGCTGCGTGTGTACGCTGATAGCGCTACGCATCAATCGCCGTGTGCGGCATCCACGCAACGTGACATTCTGAACGCGACCGTCGTATCCACTTACATCGCGTCGCCGTCGTTTCAATTTGCAACCCATAGGGCGGGCGAGACCATTACACTGGTTTCGTCGGCCCCACGGGCCAAATGGACTACGACGAATGAACCGCAAACTATTGATTGCGACGCTTGTGTCGGCAGCCTTGGCCAGCACAGCGTATGCCGCCCCTCCTGAAGGCAAAGGCAACCCCGGGCACAGTGGCAAAGGCAACAGCCAAGTGCATGGACAAGGCAAAAGCAACGCGGGCGGCAAAGGCCAAGGCAACGGCAACGCGCACCGCGCCGACAAAGGCAACTCCGACAAAGTCTACCGCGCCGGCGGCCGCCACGATGGCGACGGTTACCGCGGCAGTGTACGCGGTGGCTCGGGCACAGACGTGCTGATACGGGCCGGCATCACGCTGGCGACGGCGCGCAGCTACGCCAGCGAATACGGCTACCACGGCTATTCCCCGCTGCCCCCGGGTATCCGCAAGAACCTGGCGCGCGGCAAGCCGCTGCCTCCGGGCATCGCAAAAAAACTTGTACCGGGGCCCATGCTCGCCCGTCTGCCTCATTACGATGGCTACGAGTGGCGGATCGCTGGCCGGGATCTGATCCTCGTGGCGCTGGGCACCGCCATCATCGCTGACGTCCTATTCGATGTCTTTTAAGCAATAACTGCCCCTGGGGCGCACAGGCGCCCCAGGGTGCGCTCACTGCGCTTGCGCCACAGGCAAGCGGATTTCCGCGACGGTTCCACCCTCGGCATCCTGCCGAAGTTCGAAACTGCCGCCAAAACGCCTGACGATCGCATCGACGATGGACAAACCCAGGCCGCTGCCCTGCCCCGGGCCCGCGCGCCAGAAGCGCTGGACGACGAATGGCCTGTCCTTGGCCCAGAGCCCCTGGCCCGTGTTGTGCACGGCAAAGCGGCACATCGCCTCATCGGGCTCCACGCACAGCAACACTGTCGTCCCCTCCGGCGAGTAGCGCAGCGCATTGTCGAGCAGGTTGCGCAACGCGGTAATCACCAGCACCGGCGGCATGTCGATCAGGCAGTCGGGCGCTTGCGCCCGCAGGCATATGCGGCGCGCCCCGGCGGCGGGAATATCATCGATGGCGAAGCGGGCGATATCCTTGGCATAGGCGATGTCCTGGCCTTCAAAATCGAACGGCCCCTCGACGCGAACCAGCATAAGTAACTGCTCCAGCGTGCGCTGCAGGCGTTGGACGCCCTGCTCAGCATTAGCCAGGGCGATCGCCCTGTCTTCACCCTGCGCCAGGCGCGCAACCTGGATGTGCGTCTTGACCACAGTCAATGGCGTACGCAGCTCGTGCGCCGCGTCGCCGGCAAATCGGCGCTCACGTTCGATAGCGCGCTGGGTGCGGTCGAGCAGCGAGTTAATAGTCTGCACGAGCGGCGTGAGTTCGGCCGGCAGCCTCGACAACGAAAGAGCATCGGTTGCTTCGGGTTGACGCCGGGCAAGCACTTGGCGCAATGACTCGAGTGGCGCCAGACCTTTGCGTATGCCGAACCATAGCACCACCAGGCTGCCCGCCATGGCGACAAGTACAGGAAGAATGGTGGACAGCAAAATTTTGCGCAGCAGCGCAAGCCGGTTTTCGACCCTGTCAGCGGCTGTCACCCGTTTGCCCGCCTGTTCGAGCGTATAGCTGCGCCAGCGCACCCCATTGATCGTGCGGGTACGGTAGCCGACGCTGACGGCGCCCAGCCCTTCGGGGCTGTCCAATGTACGGGCAATCACCCCCCCGTTCAGCATGCGAATCTCACACGCCACACCGTCTTTCGCAATCACATCCAGAATACTGCGCGGCTCGGATGACGCGGCGCCCGGCCCCGAAAAATCAGCGACCAACCCGGCCACCATGCTCGCGGAGGCAGCCAGCCTACTGTCGAGTGCGCGGCGGAACTCCGCCCGCACATCGGCGTACATCCAGACCGACGTCGCCAGCCACAGCACGGTATAAGACAGGCCGATAATGACCATGAGCCGCAAGCGCAGGGTCATGGACCAGCCTCTCCGAGCCGAAAGCCTACGCCCCGTATGGTTTCGACGATATGGGGCCCCAGCTTGCGCCGCAGATGGTGGATGTGGACATTGATCGCGTTGCTTTCGACATCACCTTCCATGCCGTACAAGCTGTCCTTGACTTGTTCGGGCGTGAGGATGCGGCCGGGGTTATTCAGCAGCGCCTGCAACAGCGCGAACTCGCGCCGCGACAGTTCCACCGGCTTGCCGGCCAGCAAGACCCGCTGATCGGCCGGATTGACACACAGGAGGCCATGCTGCACAACATTGGCGCTGCGCCCCGCCGCTCGGCGCAATAATGCCTGCAGGCGGGCCACAAGCTCGCCGAGGTCAAAGGGCTTGAGCAGGTAATCGTCCGCGCCGGACTGCAGGCCCGCAATACGGTGCTCGATGGCGTCACGTGCGGTAAGAATGAGAACGGGCAACGACTGTCCGCCGCTGCGCAGCCGTGCCAGCAGGCTCATCCCGTCTTCGTCAGGAAGGCCGAGATCCAGCACCACGATATCGAAATGGCCTGTGGCCAGCGACGTTTCGGCAGCCTGCGCACTGCTGACGTGATCAACGGTCATGGCGTGCAGGCGCAGGCCGGCGGAGATGCCGCTGGCCACAAGTGCGTCGTCTTCAATCAACAGAACATGCATGACATCCAGATAAAAACAAGTGTTGCGGAGAGGCACGACAGCCACGGGCGGCCGTTGACGCTGACACCCGCGGCATGCGGCATCCGCGTCGTGCTGCGCAACCGCCATCATAGGCCATACATGGCACCGCCTGTGAGCGTAATCCCTAGTGTTCGAACTCGCTGAAAAGCCGCCTTATTCAGCAAGCTGACAACTGCGCTCCGTTATACTCCTTCGCGTCCATAAGCGCGCGGGCGGCCAGCCCGGCAATGGCTGTATGATGCCTACCCTTCCGGCTCGACTCGTCCGCCTGCTTGCTGCAGCCATCCTGTGCGCAGCCGCGCATGCCGGCGCATACGCCGACACGGCGGCAACGGTGGCATTACCCACCGCCCCAAGCGCAACAACCGCGCTTCCAGTTCCAATAGCCAACGCAGCGGCAACGGTATCGCCCGCCCCCGCTACCTGCAATTTCCTCAAAGACTTGGCTTTTGTCGCGCACCAGGACGACGATCTGCTGTTCATGAACCCCGATCTGCGCGATGGCATCGCAGCAGGCGGCTGCTTGCGCATGGTGTATCTGACCGCCAGCGATCGCGGCGAGGGGAACCCATACATGCTGGGACGCGAGCGCGGCGTGCGTGCGGCTTATGCCTATATGGCCGGCGTGCCTGACCAGTGGCGCGAAGACAGCGTCGTTGTCGGGCATCACCATATCGCCCGCTTTACGCTGCAGGGCAACCCACGGGTGGAGCTATGGCATTTGCGGTTGCAGGATCCCTGGCTGGGCCGCGGCTGGGGCAGCCTGACCCCACTGAGCCAAACGGAATCCGTGTCCGGTGCGGTCGTCGAAACACTTGGCGACTACCGCGAGCAATACACCCGTGCCGATCTCGTCGCTACGCTCGCGGCCATCATCCAGGCTTACCAGCCCACCTCCGTGCGGCACCTGGACGACACGATCAGCGTACCCTACACCCAGCTTTGCTGGCGCTGTGCCGGGCATGACCACCCCGATCACATCGCCAGCGCACGCCTGGTGCGCGACGCCATGCTGCTGGCACCGGGCACTTATGCGGAAATCGGGTACGTGAATTACCCCACCCAGGAACGAACGGCTAATTTAAGCAATTCAGAAACCAGCCTTAAGGCGGACGTTTTCAGGCATTACGCCTGGAATGACTACCGCTATTGCGCGCGCGCCGACACCTGCAACGAACCTGCGGGGCCGGCGGCAGCATGGGTGGGCCGCACCTATTTCGTTTCACGCCGCAACACCCCGCCGGCCGCCCTGCTGGACGCCCAAGGCGGCCTGTTGCTGGCCGCGCCTGGCGAATACAACAACGCAGTCAATATATGGCAGGGCGGAACAATGGGTTGGCATGCCTTGGGCGGGCGCACTGCCAGCCCGGTGCTTGCCGTCGCCGGCACAGGCGGCCAAGCGGGTTTGATTTCCCGGGATACGCTGGGCCATCTCTGGTACAACCACCAACTCGCGGGTACTGCCTGGTCTGGCTGGCAGCCCCTGGGCGGACGTCGCACGCCACACCTGCCAGCGCAGACGGCCGCAGGCGCCCCCGCCCTACTGCTGCTGGCCAACGACGGGTTGTACTACTGGGCAGCCCTGCCTTCGCATACCCACACTTGGAGCAGTTGGCAGCCCCTGCCGCCCCTGCCGGGCGCCACGCGCTACACCGCCCTGCTGCGCGAACCCAGCGGCGGCCTGCGCGCCTTCGCGGCTGACTCCCAGGGGCGTCTGTACACCCTGGCTTGGCATAACACAACGGCCGGAGCCGTATGGCAGCATGTGGCCGCACCTGCCATACAGGGCGACATGGCTGTGATACGCGATGGCGCTGGCGATGTCGAGCTGTACCTGCGCAAACGCGACGATGGGCATCTACTGCGCATGACTGGCCGCTACCGCAATCCAGCCGCGCCGCGCATCATCCCGGCAATGCTTGCCAACCACCAAGGCGCAATCGCCGCGCCCGCCCTGGGCGCGGCCGCCGCGCACCTTACACCGTCCGCCCCCTCCCTGCCCCGCAGGGCCGACACGCTGGACTGGCTGGGCACAAGCGACCTGGGCATCGTTTTCAGCGGCCCACCCGCCATCGCCCTGAACAGCGCAGGCAATGTCATGGTCGCCACACTGGAAACCCCAGGCGGCGCGCTGTGGCTGACAGAGGCCGGGCAGCCACAGCGCCTGCCTGCCATCGCCGCCTCGCCACCTGCCCTGCTGACCTCCAACGCCGGCACGTACATCATCGCGCGGGCCACAGGCCCGACGCAGCACTACGAAATGCTCATGCGCCAACATGATGCCTGGCGGCCTTCGGCCACCGCCTCACCCCTTGCCTTTGGCGGCGGTGCATATCGCAGCACACCTGTTGGCACGCAGCATGCTCCGGCAGCCATCGCGACGCCCCTGAGCGTCCCGACGCACACCGTGTCACTCAATATAGGCAACGCTAGCGCCCACGCCGCGCCATAGTCCGCGAAGCCGCACTGCCCACGCACGCCGCGCGGAGCGTTAACCGCGCAGCAACGCATCCTGCGCATAGCCAGCCGCGGACTCCCGGATCTGAACGATGAAATGGCTGAGCGCCATCGACAAGGCGCGGCGGTTATAGGCAATCGCAAGATGGGCCTGCGGCACCGCCTCGTCTGCAATCCGCACGTACGCCACCCCTTCGGCCCGCAGCTGCTGCATAGTGTGCGGCACCAGCGAAACCCCCATGCCTGCGGCCACAAACGTGATCACTGATGTCATCTGCGGCACCTCGACCCTTACCTCCGGTTCAAATCCGCAACTCGCGCACGCCTGGACAACGGCGTCGTAGATACCGGTCCCCACCTTGCGTGGGTAGAAAATGAACGGTTCGCCGTTCAGATCGCGCAGACTGATAGCGGCTCGGCCCGAGAGGCGATGCGCGCTTGGAAGCACGGCCACCATGGGTTCATGCAGCAGCGTTTCGATCTGCACATCGGCGGCTGACGGTGCCGGTGCGCGGATAAAGGCCAAGTCAGCCTGGCCGTCCCTGACAGCGCTGACCAGCTCATTGGTGGTGCGCTCCAGCAAGGTAATGGCGACGCTTGGAAAACGCTCTCGGCAGGCATGTATGACGCGGGGCACGAAGGGATGAATACTCGCTGACACGGTAAACCCGACTGTCAGCGTGTCGATCTCGCTTCGCCCCACACGGCGCGCAGTCTCGACCGCGCGATCTGCGCTCTGAAGCAATCGCGTGGCCTCATCGAGAAAGGCCTGCCCCGCCTCGGTCAGTTCCACGCCCCGACGCCCTCTGAGCAGTAAAGTCACGCCGAGCTCGCGCTCGAGCTGCTGGATCTGCTGGCTGAGCGGCGGCTGGCCTATCCCGAGCCGCTCCGCCGCGCGGGTGAAGTGCAGCTCTTGCGCCACCGCCACGAAGTACCGAAGATGCCTCAGTTCCATATCAATAACATATCAAATCATCTTTTTCATATATTGGACGAATGATACAACCCTTCGTAGTATTACAGCATTGCGTCAATCGGGCGCACCGCCTCCACGCCTCCTAGAACGGAATTACGCCATGCCTATCGTCTCCCGCGCCGATTCTCCCTCCCTGCACTACACACTTTGTGATTACACCGACCCTTGGACGGATGCACCCTATCTGTTTCTTCAACACGGCTACGGGCGCAACGGCGGCTTCTGGTTCCAATGGGTTCCACAGCTGTGCCGTCATTTCAAAGTGATTTGCCCGGATCTTCGCGGACATGGACAGTCTGATCGGGCATTCGACCTGGATACAGGGTTCACGCTCGAAACCCTGAGCGATGATGTAATCGCCATCGCAGACTCTCTCGGCATCAAGCAGTTTCATTATGCGGGCGAATCCATCGGCGGACTGGTCGGCCTGGCCGTTGCTGGTCGATACGCAAACAGAGTCGCAACGCTGACCAACATATCCGGCCCCGTATTCATTTCGCAAGGTGCCCGAACCGCTTATGCGCTGGGCCAGGGTTCTTGGCCCGATGCCGTCCGCAAACTTGGCCCGCGCGAATGGCTGGACCGCACAAATGCTTCGACCCGCTTTCCGCCCCAGACCGAGGCGGGCTTCCTGGCATGGTATACGGCAACTGTAGAAAAAACAGGTACGGACGTCCTGGCGGCTTTGGCCCAGTTTGCGCTCGATGCCGACGCCACCCGTTACCTTGCTGATATCACTGCACCCACGCTGTGCCTCTACCCCCAACAAGGCGCCATTGCCAACCGCGAACAGCAGGAAACATTGGAACGCCACGTAAAGAATCTGACCATTCAACAGGTCAGCACAACCTACCACATGATTCAGCACATCGTGCCTGACGAGTGCACTGCCATGCTCCGGGCCCATATTGCCCGTAATTCGTCCAATGGAGACAAACAATGATTAAACGGCTCGTATACACGCTGATCCTCTCGGCCACAGCCAGCACCGCGGCCATCGGGCAAGCCTTGCCTGACGGCCCGCTGCGCATGCTGGTGCCATTCTCCGCCGGCGGCTCCACAGACATTCTGGCCCGACTGATGGCCAATGAAATGGGAAACACGCTGGGTAGAACAATCGTGGTGGAAAACAAACCGGGCGCCGAAGGGTTTATTGCAGCCCGCGACTTGAAAAACAGCGCATCCGATGGCCGCACCATGATGATGGTCACCACAAGCGTCTACGCCATCAACCCGGCCATCTTCTCGCAGATCCCATACTCGCCGGCCAAGGATTTCTCGACCGTGGCCATGATTGCGTCATCGCCGAACGTATTCCTAGCGCCGTCCAATTCCCGCTTTAATTCGCTTGCAGACCTGCTCAAGCAGGCGGAATCATCCCCAGAAAGCGTGGCCTATGCAACCGGGGCAACCATGCATCTACTCAATGCAAAATGGCTGGAGGCCAAATCCTCAGCCAAAATGGTGAGTGTCCCTTACAAGGGTAGCGCCGCGGCGTATCCCGACCTGGTGTCGGGGCGCGTCGACTTCATGGTCGACCAGCCCTTGTCATCGATGTCGCTGATCAAGGACGGCAAGCTGAAGGTGCTTGCCGTCAGCTCGCAGAAACGCTGGGATCAGTTGCCAGACGTGCCAACCGTTGCGGAACAAGGGTTTCCGGATTTCGAGACAACGTCATGGTGGGCCGTGCTGACACCATCTGGCACGCCTCCCGAAACGATGAAGCAGTTGCACGCCGCCGCGGCCAAGGCGCTGGAAAGTGACGCAGTCAAGGAAAAGGTGCGCCAACTGGGCGCGGATATCGCCGCCTACAGTCTCGAGGACGGACAGCGCTACACCGCCGAAGAGCTCAAGAGATGGCAGAAGATCGCTGCGGAAGCCAACGTCAAGATGAACTGAGAACGGTGCGCGAACGACGATGCTCAAGCTGTCCGCCAATATTTCCCTGCTCTATCCCGATCTCCCGTTTCTGCAGCGTGTCGAAGCGGCCGCACAGTCGGGTTTCGGGGCTATCGAGGTTATGTACCCTTATGAGCACAACGCAGACGACCTCGCGCACGCACTGCGTAAATTCGGCCTGACGCTCTCTGTGCTCAATGCACCGCCAGGAGACTATGCGGCAGGCGAGCGCGGGCTCGCTGCCATACCGGGGCGTGAGCAGGACTTCCGCGACAGCATTACGCGCGCAATCGACTACGCCAACGTCACAGGCTGCCAAAATGTGCATGTGCTGACGGGCAACATTCCCGCGGGTGCGCCCAGCGAGGCTGTGCGCCAGACCATGCTCGGCAACCTCATCTATGCGGCCGAGCGCTTCGCCCCCCATGGCATCGCGCTGCTGCTCGAACCGTTGAGCAGCCAGGTGCTGCCCGACTACTCCCTGACACGGGTTGAAGCCGCCTCGGAATTGCTACAAGCGATCCGACACGCGGGATGCGCCAACGTGGGCCTACAGGTTGACCTTTACCACACCCAGATGGAGCAAGGTAATCTTGCGGCCCTGCTGCGGCGATATTGCGACGAGATCGACTACATCCAGATCGCGGGCGTTCCCGGCCGGCATGAGCCCACCGTCGGCGAGATCAACTATCGCTATCTCCTGGATCTTCTCGCCTCGCAGGGTTTCGAGGGGTGGGTGGGCTGCGAGTACACCCCCCGCGAAGATACGGACACGGGCCTGGCATGGGCGCGCAGTTGGGGGCTGTTGAATTCAACGGGACGCAAACAATGAGCACTGCACATACCGAGCCCCCGCTGTGCCTGCCGCCCCACAGCGAGCTTACGCGTGCAGACTACACCTTGCCGGTGGGCGCCTGCGACACTCATGCCCACGTTGTATCGCCGGACACTACGCAGTTCCCACTGTCTGCTGATCGCAGCTACACACCTCAACCCGCACCAGAAGGCGACTATCTGCGAATGCTTGCCGCGCAAGGCATGACGCGCGGTGTACTTGTGCAGATCAGCGTCTACGGCACCGACAACCGCTATATGCTCGATGTACTCAGGCGCCACCCCCAGCGCCTGCGCGGCGTGGCCGTGGTCAGCCCCGACGTTTCCGACGCTGAACTCGAAGCCATGCATCGTGCCGGCGTCCGCGGCGTGAGGCTCAATGTGCTGTTCAAGGGCGGCATCGGATTTGATGCAATGGTGCGGCTGGCCCATCGCATACGCGATTTGGGCTGGCACATGCAGTTTCTGCTCGACGCCCGGCAACTGCCCGATCTCATGCCTCTGATGCAACGGCTTCCCATACCCGGCGTGCTCGATCATATGGGCCATATGCCAGTTGCCGAAGGGCCTGATGCGCAAGGCCGGCAGGCGCTCCTGCACCTGCTCCAGGCGCATGGCTGGTGGGTCAAGCTTTCGGGTGCGTACCGCATCAGCGACGACTGGCAAGCCTTTCGCGACGTCACAGCCTGGGCACAGACGTTGGCCAACGCAGCGCCCGACAATATCCTGTGGGGCAGCGATTGGCCCCACGTACACATCAGCCGCATGGTGGATACCGGCATACTCAGGAACCAACTGGCGCAATGGATTCCCGATGAAACGCAGCGCCGCAAGACGCTGGTTGACAACCCCGCAAGGCTTTACGGCTTCGACACCGCTTCCTGATCCTCCCTAGCCTGCAACGCGGCCATGGCTTGCCTGAGGCGTGAAAGCGGTGGGCCGCTGTCGGCAACGGGGCATAGCTTCGTCCCCGGTGTTTCGTCAGGGTATAGTTCCTGAACACGGCAGCCGCGACCGACGACGCGTTCGCGATTCACGATGCGCGATGCGCGATTCATGGTTCGCGATGGGCGATTCACGATTCCTCATTCATAGCTGACGATTCGTCGTTCGCTGTTCGTCGCTCGTGATTCGCCTGCCAACCTTGCAAACAAACATACAGGGGCAATACGAAATGGTGTCATATCACTCACTCGGCCGTAGCGGCCTCAAGGTGCCGCGTCTTTGGCTGGGCGCAATGATGTTCGGCAACCAGGCCGACGAGACAGCCGCACGCGA
The DNA here is from genome assembly GCF_009857885.1 of Pusillimonas sp. TS35. Lineage (GTDB taxonomy): Bacteria > Pseudomonadota > Gammaproteobacteria > Burkholderiales > Burkholderiaceae_B > Allopusillimonas > Allopusillimonas lactea. The sequence goes on from NZ_WWER01000007.1 coordinate 274,329, forward strand.
AATCGTCGCCGCCACGCGCGACGCAGGGCTCAACGCCATTGACACGGCGGACAACTACGCCGACGGCGAGTCCGAGCGCATCGTGGGCCGGCTGATCGCGCAGGAACGTTCACGCTGGGTCGTCGCCAGCAAGGTGGCCAACCCCATTGGCAACGACCCAAACAGCCGCGGCCTGTCTCGGCGCTGGCTACTGCAGGAAGTGGAGAACAGCCTGCAGCGTCTGGGCACCGACTGGATCGACCTGTATTACATGCACCGCGACGACCCGGACACGCCGATCGAAGAAATCCTCTCTACGTTCGCCCGCCTCATCGACCAAGGCAAGATTCGCTATTACGGCCTCTCCAATTTCCGAGCCTGGCGCGTGGCACAGTTTGTCGAAACCGCGCGCCGCATGGGTATCCCGCAGCCTGTGGCATGCCAGCCGCCCTACAGTGCCGTCACGCGCCTGATCGAAACCGAACTTCTTCCCAGTTGCGCCCACTATGGCGTGGGTGTCGTAGCCTACAGCCCGCTGGCGCGCGGGGTGCTTTCAGGCAAGTACGAACCAGGCACAGCCCCCGCCGCGGATACGCGAGCAGGCCGCAGCGACAGGCGCATTATGCAGACCGAGTTCCGAACCGAATCGCTGGACGCGGCACAGAAACTGAAGGCCCATGCACAATCACGCGGCTTGAGCCCCACCCAGTTCGCAATCGCCTGGGCGCTGAACAATCAATTGATCAATGGCGTTATCGGGGGGCCGCGAACCCTGGCGCAATGGGCCGACTACATCGCGGCACTGTCGGTGCGCATTACCGAAGAAGACGAAGCTGCGGTCGACGCATTGGTGCCGCCTGGGTATGCGTCGACGCACGGCTATACGGATCCTGCATACCCGCTGACGGGGCGGGTGGTGTCCCAACACATCACCGCTCGGCGTATCTGACACCCGAATCGCTGCGATATACGCGTCAGTGTGATCTGGCGCAAAGAGTGGGAGTATTTCCTGGGGCGATGCGTCACTTTCTATCGTACGTGCCGATAGAATGCAGACATGGACGTTTGGCGGCATTCATTTGCCGGGCAGCGGTTCCGCAGGCGGCACCGCTGTGCGGCTATTCATGTCGCTCATGATCGCAACGACTGGAGCACTCAGCATGTCAATAAGCAGAAGAGCGGTTCTGCTGGCAGCCACCAGCCTGGCCACGCTATTGCTGGCCGGATGCAGCGGCGAGAAAAAACTCGATAACGTGTCCGGCATGGATCTTTATGGCTCGGGTATCGGCACAGGCTTTGCGCTGCAAGGCGCGGACGGGCGACAGTACTCGCTGCCCGACTTCAAGGGCAAAGTTTTGCTGGTTTTCTTCGGGTTCACCCAATGTCCCGACATCTGCCCCACCGCGCTGTATCGCGCATCCGAAGTAAAACGGGAACTCGGTGCTGATGGCAACAGACTGCAGGTCGCCTTCATCTCAGTCGATCCCGAACGGGATACACCGGAGATACTGCGCGCCTACACCGAGGCATTCGATCCGAGCTTTCTTGGCCTGTATGGCACTCCTGAACAAATCGCCGCAACGGCGGCGGACTTCAAAGCGTACTACCGCAAGGTGCCAACGGGCTCGTCCTACACCATGGATCACACGGCCTTGAGCTACGTCTTTGACGCAGACGGAAAGCTGCGGCTGGCACTTGGCCATAATCAGCCCATTGAAGAATTCGTAAGCGATATCCGCAAAGTAATGGCTCTCGGTTAATCCAGCCGGCTGATCCCGCCCGAACGCCTTACACGTGCTTCTTGCTCATCACTGTTCAGTTTCATTGCAACGGGCCGTCGCGCCCGCGTCCGCACTCTCAGGAGAATAACCATGCGCACAGTTTTCCCTACTTCCATGAACAAAGCCACCGCCATACTGAGCACAGCACTGATGGCGCTCACGGTGGCGTTGGCGACGCCCGCCCATGCGCAAGTTTCGGTTGAGGATGCCTGGGTGCGCGGCACTGTCTCTGGCCAACAGGCCACGGGGGTATTCATGACGCTGAAGTCGAAGACCGACGCGAAACTCGTGGCAGCCGATTCGCCCATAGCCGGCACGGTGGAAATCCACGAGATGGCCATGGACGGGAACGTCATGAAAATGCGGCAGATCCCATCGCTGGCGCTGCCCGCCGGCCAGACGGTCATGCTCAAGCCCGGCGGCTATCACATCATGCTGCTGGACCTGAAGCAGCCGATAAAGGCGGGCGAGAAGATCCCCGTCTCGCTGGTTGTCGAAGCCGCATCCGGCAAGCGTGAAACCCTGCAGATCGAAGCGGCCGCGCAAGAACTCGGTGGTGGCAATATGCACCGGGGTGGCGGCCCGCACAATATGCGGCAACGTTAGGCCATGATTGGGCCGGCGTCGGGCCATGCGGCAGCGACGCCAACCGCACCCACAACGGCACCACGGTGACCGGACGGCAACGCCACGCTATGCCGGCGGTGGGCCAAGCCGACGGAAGCGTCAAACCGTGGCCCGCCGCAACGCACCGGCTCAGCGCTGGGTAATAAACTTCGTTACCAGATAGCCATCGAATGTCTCCTGGCCACCCTCACTGCCGATGCCACTTTCCTTGACGCCGCCGAACGGGCATTCCGGGAAGGCCATGCCAAAGTGGTTGATGTTCACCATGCCAGCTTCCAGCGCCGTCGATATCCGGTGCGCGCGCTGGAGCGAGTTAGTGAAAACAAAAGCGGCCAGCCCGTAGGGCACGCTATTGGCGCGCGCGAGTACGGAATCTATATCATCGAAGCGCGCGATGGGCACCAAGGGGCCAAACGGTTCCTCTGTCATCACACGCGCCGCATCAGGCGGATCAAGCAATACCGTAGGCGGGAAGAAATAACCTGCGCCTTGCAGCCGCTCCCCACCAAGGGCGAGCGATGCCCCCAGGCAACGCGCATCCGCCGTCAAACTTTCCATAGCGAGCAGGCGCGCCTCGCTCGCCAACGGCCCCATATCCGTATCCGGAAGCAGGCCATCACCCACGCGCAGCGTTGCGAGCGCATCAGTGAAGGCCTGGACGAAGCGGTCGTGAATGCCGCGTTGCACATAGAAGCGGGTGGGCGATACGCAGACCTGCCCCGCATTGCGCATTTTGTATCGAGCCAGCATCCCAGCCGCACCTTCCACATCTGCGTCGTCGCAGACAATAACCGGTGCGTGTCCGCCCAACTCCATGGTCGCGCGCTTCATATGCGCGCCCGCCTGCGCTGCCAGCTTTTTGCCAACTGCCGTTGAGCCAGTGAAGGTAATCTTTCTGACGATGGGCGATGCGATCAGATAGCTGGAGATGTCAGCCGGCTCGCCCCATACGATGCTCAGTACCCCGGGCGGCAGACCTGCCTCGTGAAAAGCACGTGCCAACGCAAGCACTGCGCTGGGGGACTCTTCCGGCCCTTTCAGGATCATCGGGCAACCTGCGCCGATAGCGGCGGCAACTTTCTTGATGGCTTGGTGAAGCGGGAAGTTCCATGGTGTGAACGCCGCGCATACACCGACCGCCTCGCGCACCACCATCTGCCGCACCGTGGGGTCACGCGGCGGAATAACGCGTCCGTAGATGCGCCGACATTCCTCCGCGTGCCACTCTGCGATCTCAGCGCTGGCGATCACCTCACCCACCGCTTCCTTTAACGGTTTGCCCTGATCCTGAGTAATCCCGCGGCCGATCTCTTCCGCGCGCTCCCGCAGCAGGCTCGCCGCCGCGCGAAGAATGCGCGAACGCTCCATGGGGTCCGAAGCTTTCCAGTGCGCGAATGCGCGCTGCGCGCTTTGCAGCGCACGATCCAGATCATCGCGATCCGCACACGGCAGCGATGCGATGCGCAATGCCGTGGCCGGGTTGATCACCGCCCGCACTTCGCGGCGGCCGGCATCGATAAACTCGCCGTCTAGATACAGTTGAAGTTGGGGATACATTGTGGCGCCTGCTGGTTTGACTGATCCGAATGCCTGGGCAGCCGCGATCGGCGGCCCAGGATCGGCCCTACTCGGGCTTGATGCCGAGTTCATTCACAATCTGCTTGTACTGCCCAGCCTCCGTCAACATCTGCTGTTTGACTTGCTGCGGGGTTCCGCGGCGCACAATCAAGCCGCGCGCCTGGTACGACTTCAACAGCGCGGGCTCTTCGAGCACCTTGTTCACCTTCTCGTTGATCTGTGCCACTACCGCATCGGGCGTTGTGCCCGGCGCCACCAACGTGAACGTCGTCGAAGGAATACTCGCCGGCTTGCCGCCCGCTTGCTGCAGCGTTGGTACATCTGGCATCAACGCTGTGCGCTCGTCCGTACCCACCGCCAGCACCTTCACATTGCCAGCCTTGCTTTGCTGAGACATCACCAGCCCGCCCGCGATCATCGCATCGGTTTCGCCCGCCAACAGGCCATTGAGCGCGGGACTCACACCGCGATACGGAACATAGGTAAAGTCGACGCCTTCCGCATTCGCCAAAGAAGCCATGCCAAGGTGTGTCACGTGGCCCTTGCCGCCCGTCGCCACATTGACCGCATTAGGGTTCTTCTTTGCGTAAGCGATGAATTCCTCAAAGCTATTGACCGGAAAATCCTTGCGCACGGCCAGATAGAGATTGACACTAGCCAGATCGGCCACCGGCTTCAGATCCTTGTGCCAATCGTAGGTAAGCTTGGTATACAGGTACGGATTGGTCTCGAGCGCAAGGCGATCCACCATCAGCAGCGTATTGCCGTCACCTTCTGAACGCGCGACGCTCTCGGTGCCAATAATCGCGTTCGCGCCGGGGCGGTTCTCCACCACGAATGTCTGCCCCGTCTGCTTGTTCAGGTGATTGCCAAGATCACGAGCGAGCACATCAGGCTCCGTGCCGGGCGGATAGGGCACCACAATTCGCACCTGTCCAGTAGGCCACGCCGCGCCGCGTATCGCTGGGGCATCGGTTTTTTTGCCGTTTTGCCCGGTATTGGCAATGCCCACACCGGCGGCAATCGTGCACAGCCCCACCACCGCGCCGATCAGGCTTATCTTCAGCAACTTGGTCATCATTGTCTCCAGGGTATTAATAATTAATATTTCATTCGAGGGATGCGTTGATGCGGCGGATCGTGCTTACCAGCGGCCGATCAAAATATTCATCATTCGCTCATGCGCGTTGGTTCGGTCTATCACCTGGCGCGTTGTCTCGGAGGCGCGGCCCTTCAACTGATCGTGCCAATCCATCAAGGCTTCCTCCAGCCGCCGGCGCACCGGCGCCAGCGCCTGGCATTGCCCGAGGTCGGTAAGTTCGTGGGGGTCATCCCTCAGGTTGAACAACTGCGGCCGATACCCCTGCCAGAACATGGCTTTGTAGTGGCCGTCGTACACCATCATGCCTTTGCATTCGGTCACGTCGCGCCCAAGAAACTGGCGCGCCTCGCGATATGCGTAATCCAGGCTGCCCACCGTATATGCGCGCGCCACGTCGCCCTCGCCTCTAATCCCGGGCAGCAGGGAACGGCCTTCCACGCGATGATCGGGGATCTCGATGGACAGCGCATCCAGAATCGTAGGTGTCACATCAACGCACTCGGCCAGCGCACGGCTCACCGTGCCGCGCGAGCCATCCGCACGCGCTGACGGGTCGTAGACGATCAGCGGTACCCGCATCGCACCCTCGAAGAAATACTCTTTCTCGCCCAGCCAGTGATCCCCCAGCAGATCGCCGTGATCCGAGCAAAACACGATCAATGTATCCGCCAGACGCCCCGCTTCTTCCAAGTGATCCAGCAAGCGGCCGATATGATCGTCGATCTGTTTGACCAGACCCTTGTAGACGGGTTTGACGGTGCGCCACACCTCGTCCCTGGCTAGCGACTCAGACTCTTCGTGCCGCTGATAGGCGGCATGTACAGGATGCGCCGCATCCGAACGCTCAGCCTCGGTACGCACAGGCGCCGCAAGCGCATCGTCCTTGTACATATCGTGGTAGGGCGCGGGAGCCTTGTACGGCCAGTGCGGCTTGATATAAGACAAATGCAATACCCACGGCAGCTCGCCCTGCTCGTCAATGAAGCGCATGGCGCGCGTCGTCAGATACGCGGTTTCGGAATCCTCTTCGCGCACGCGTGCTGGCAGGCCCGCGTTGCGCAGATACCAGCCCGACTTGAATTCTCCGTCCGACCCAACGCTGCCGATGACGTACTGCTCCCAGGGCCGCTCGCCCGCATAGCCTTTTTCATGCAGGTACGCGCGATAGGGCGAATCTGGCTTCATTTCGAAATGGCCATCGTAGCGTTCCAGCGGTTTGAATCCGCCCTCCCAGAACCGTGTAGCCGCATCCTGCCCCACCATGAACCCCCGCCGTTCCAGGCCCTGCCGATCCGAAACATGGTGCGTTTTACCGAGCAGCCAGCAGTCGCGCCCGTTCTCGGCGAGATAGTCGCCCAGATATAACTCATCGATCGGGTGGGGCACGCGGTTCCAGGTCACCCGGTGGGAGTGCGGATAACGCCCGGTGTAGTAGGAGGCGCGCGAAGGCCCACACACCGCAGAGCTTACATATGCGCGATCAAAGCGCACCCCCATGCCGGCCAGCCTGTCCAGATTGGGCGTATCCACCGCCCCAGGCGCGCCGTAGCACGAAAGCGCATCGGCCCGCAGTTGGTCGCACATGATGAAAAGCACATTGCGCACCACCCGGCCGGCGGCGCCTTGTCGTGCTGCGGCGCTACCGGGGGTAGCCATGCCGGATGACTTCGGGTTCATCGTGTCTCCTCGCTTAGGCGGCTTCGGCCGTGCACCGGGCGGCAATGGCCTCGCCCGCAGGCACCATCTCAACGCCGATGGTTGGCACGGGCGCCATGAAGCCCGCCTCAAATTCTTTCATGATGGGCTGCAGCGCTTCGCGAGCCCCCATCGCCGCCACGTAGCGGTCGGGCCTGATCAGCACCCAGTCGACGCCGGCCTTCTGAAACCAGAAATGCAGGGCATTCTCCGCATCCTCTACGACGCGCACGCCCTCCGGTACACCAGGCCTGCGGCCCGGGCCGTCGCCGCTGCGAGCGCGCACCGCCGCCACCGCGCGGCAATCCAGGCGCCGCAGAATAGCCCGCATATCGGCGTCCAGCGCATCCGCCGCCTCGGCCCCCCAGAACAGCAAGGAAAACCCGGCGCCAAGCGCGTCGTCGAGCCGAACGACACGCCCGTCGCCGCACTCGACATTGGGTTGAACAAACATTCGCCCTATCAGCGCATTCGCGGCGCCTGTTCCCGTGTTCAACACCACTCCGTTGCTGTAGCGCGGCATAGGCTTGAATTTGAATTGCATAACGTAATCACGCACCTTGGGCACATACTGGATACCATGCAGAAAGCAGTCTCTGACCCACGCCAGGAGCCGATTGCGCTGCGACAGGATCGCCCCCACCTTGTCGGCCAGATCGATCATGGCCTTGGTATGCGCATGACGCTCGTCGTGATACGTCTGGAACACCTCCGGCTTGAGGCGCCCCTTGACGATCCAAGCTGTTTTCCAGGCCAGATTCGCGGCGTCCCGCAGCCCGGCATTCAAGCCTTGTCCTATCCAAGGCGGCGTCAAATGCGCCGCATCCCCGGCAACGGCAACGCGGCCATCGACAAAGTATTCCGCCACCCTGGAATGATGGGTATAAACGCGCGCACGGATCACATTCAACGTTTCTGGATGGGCAACATGATTGCGCAGCAGATCGCGCACTTTCTCGGGGCGCAGCATCTGATCACCGTCTTCACCTTCGAACAGCATGAATTCCCAACGGCGCAGACCGTAGGGCAGCTTCAGACAGACATAAGGGCGCGCCGGCTCGCAGTGCAGGGCCGTATAAGGCGCATCGAGCGGATCATGGTTGCATTCGATGACCACCCACTTGCGCTCGTGGGTATTGCCATGAAAGGGGATCTTCAGGAGCTTCTCGCGTACAGTGCTACGCCCGCCGTCGGCGCCCAGAAGATAGTGGGCGCGCACCGTGCGTTCAGTTCCATCTGCAAAGCGCACCCGAGCATCCACGCCGTGCGCATCCTGCACGATATCCATCAGCTCCGCGCCAAGCGCCATCTCGACCTCTGCGAACCGGGCCAGGTTCTTGCGCAGGGTGCGTTCGCCCAGCGGCTGCGAGAACAAATTGCGGCGAAACCAGCCGAACTCCCGCGTGGCGGGCAGAATCTCCGCAAAGCATTTCTTTCTGGCGCTGTACATGCGCATGGGCACGTTCTGAATCATGTCCTTGAGCATCTCGTCGGCGGCGCCAGCCGCCTGAAACGTACGCATTGCCTCATCGTCCAACCCGACAGCCCGCGGATAATCCAGGATGGACGCAGACCGTTCGAGCACGAGGGTTCTCACACCATAGGTCCCCAACAGGTTCGCCAGTGTCACACCCACAGGCCCACCGCCAACAACAATTACTTCGACGTCATGTTTCTGCGCCATTTTTTGTCTCCTGTACTGCTGTTCTGATGTCAGCGACACGCGGCCGCCTTGCCGGGCAGCGGGCCGCCGTCCAGCAGAAACTCCCTGACCACGCGCGACACCAGGGCCGGCTGGTCATCGTGGATATAGTGGCCGGCATCCGGGATGTCGGCCCATTCAATACACGCGTTGCGCCTGGTCATCTCCTCGGCCGCACTGGCCTGCAGATAGTCCGAGGCGCCGCCCCGCAGCACGAGTGTCGAACAGGCGATCCGTTCAACGCATGGCCAAAGATCCACCACACGAGCTGGATCCGGATTCAGGCGGGTGTGCGCGATGCCCGCGTGATCATAGCGCCAGGTATACCCACCGGCCGCCGCGGGCTTGAGCATATTCCTGAGCCGGGATTCCCGCGCCGCTTCCGTGACGCCGGGCCGTAATCCTCGCATGAAATCGCGGGCCTGCGCCCAAGTGGCGAACGACACGGGCGTTGTCTCGAGCTCCCCGCGAATGCGAGTGGCCCCGCGGCTGTTCTCAAACGCGCCAGGGCCGGCATCTTCGATGACCATGCGGCGCAGGCCGGATGGCCGCTGCGCGGCATACACCATTGCATTGATACCGCCCATGGAGTGCCCCAGCATGTCGTAACGCGTCAGGCCCAAGCTGGCGATGAGGGCCTGCAGATCGCTCACATAGGCGTCGGTGTAGTACTCGCGGGCGGGATCCCATTCACTCTCGCCACGCCCGCGCTGATCGTAGGCAATCACACGAAACTCCGGCGCCAGCGCCTGCGCAAGCGTTGCAAACGTCTCCGCGTATCCGCGGATGCCATGCATCATCACCACCGGAAAGGCCGAGGTATCTCCCCATTCCAGCACACGAAGACGCAGACCGTTGATCGTTTGAAAATATTCCCGGCGCTCCATGATTTACCTCCTTGCCTTCGAGTCGGTCTCAGTACAGCCCGTCTTCGCCCTTGATCTCGCTGGCCTTGGGGCCGCCCAGTCGGGCATGTAGACGCCCGCGGGTGGAAAAGCCGAAAATAATCAGCACCTCATCCGGCATCGGCGCATCGCCGAATGTTGCGGAGATGGTGTCGTAATGGGAGCGCACATAAAGCGCATCTTTGTGCGCCAATGGCACGTCAATCTCGGTGCCCGGCACGCCACGTTTGCCGGTGGACGGCACCCATGCCTTGGCGCCGCCCAGCGCCTCGCGCACCGGGTTGGCAAAATCCGACGAAAGAAAGGCATTCCCGTGCTCGTACTCGCCATTCACGCCCACCAGACAAGCCTTGCCGTAGCTGACAACACGGTTTCCCGCCAGTTCGCGGATGCGGCGGCCGAACTCCTTGCCCAACGCCACCGACGCCTTGATTGTGCCCGTCAGATCCTGATCGTCGCGCCCAGCGTGAGGGTTCTGAATCGCGGCAGCGATGAGGTACTTGTGCACGGGTTCGCCATCCGCAAGCCGGCCAGTCTCGTTGGCGTGGGTTTCTTCCATCTGCGTATACCATTTGCGTACATGCAGTTCGCCGAAATTCTTTTCCTTCATTTCTATCTCCTGTTGGCGGCATCCGCCGCCGTAGTGTTCAGTCATTCTTGATGCACGATGCGCAGGGCTGCCTCGGTGCGCTCACAGCGGATCCAGCAAAATCGGCTCGCTGGGCGCGTTGTAGAGATTGAGAACGCGCTTGCCTTCTTCGTCATCGGTGACGGTTTCGCAGAAGAACTCAAAACGGTGTCCATCTGGATCGGTGAAGTAAACGCCCACGCCCACTTTGTGATCGGTGACCTTCACAATCGGCACGTTCTTGGACAGCAGCATGCCGTATAGGCGCCGCAGCGCGTCCATGCCACCCTCGATCTCCAGGCCATAGTGCTGCATGTTCACCTCGCCCCGCATCAGCGCGCGCTCTTCAGGTGTTTCCGCTTTGATCAGCGCAATATCGTGATGCTTGACGCCGAAGGAAAGAAACACCCATTTCTCGCCACGCGCGGTTTCCGTCATGCCCAGCACATCTTCGTACCACGGCGCCGACGCGAACGGATCCGCCACAAACAATGCAAGGTGCGTGCGCGCGATGCGCGGCTTGACCAGGGAATAATCCGTCGCCATGTTCCCGCCTCTCAGTCTATGGATTGTGGATGGGCCACAATGGCGGCCTTGTAGGGCGTCCAGGCCACGGCGGTTATCTCGCTGAAATCGCGCCACTCTTTGAACCAGCTTTTGCCTGCATCCATCGAGCGGAACAGATGGCCGTACTTAGTGCCCGCGAATACCAGCGTTGGCTCGGACGCATGTACCCCAAACGCCCAGAAGGTTGAATTCGGCTGCGTATGCAGCGTCGCTGGTGTCCAGCTCGCGCCACGGTCAGTAGACCGGTACAGTTTGCTTCGCGTGCCAGGTGTGCCGTCGCCAATGGCCAGCATCAGCGCCTGCTCGCCATCGCCCAGCGGCTGCACAGTGCGGGTGTAATACATGCCGTCGAAGCGGGTCTTCGAGGGCACGCCTGTCCAGGTTATGCCGTCGTCGATGCTGGTATAAACCGTGTTCACAGACAGCACCATGGTCGTCTTGGGCACATCGCCATCACCCGGCACGATGCTGACGGCATGAATATCACTGTTGGCAATTGCACCACCCTCGCTATCCACGCGCGTGAAGGTGTCGCCTCGGTTATCGCTGCGCCATACGCCGCCTTCTTCGACGCCGAACCATACCTGGCGTGTGTCGGTTGGATCAACGCAGATCGTCAGAATGCGCGGGCGATTCACGCCCTTGCAGTACTCGGGCAGCTCCGGTGGCAGGCGCTTCCAGTGCTTGCCACCGTCGTCGGAGCGGAACATCGCCGCCCGCGACGGGGCGCCGGTGCCTGCATAGACGATGTTCGAATCGGACGGATCAATGGCCAGCGCCCAAACCGTCATATCGTTCAAGGGCGAGTCGAGGCGCTCGAAATGCACCCCGCCATCTGTGCTCAAGCATATGCCCACATCGGCGCCCGCGTAGATCCGCGCGGAGTCGGCGGGATCCACAGCGAGGCTGCGCACCGTGCCATCGAACTCGATCGCTTCCTTCAGGCCCAACCTGTGCCAGGTCGCCCCATTGTCGGCGCTGCGCACAATACCTTGGCCAGCCGTTCCAACCAGAATGGTTCCTTCCATGTTCAACTCCTCGAATAGGGTCTGGAGATCTAGAGAAATACGCCGCGCGATATGCCGCCATCCACACCGATGGATTCTCCGGTGATGGCGCCGGCGCGGGGCGATGCCAGGAACAGCACGGTGTCGGCAATTTCGTTCGGCTGCAAGACGCGGCGTATCGGCGTTACCTTGACGTAGTTGGCTTCGACCTGGCCCGCGGTCAAGCCTTGCTTGATCGCCTCTTTTTCGTACAGCTCGTGAATATGCGGTGTCTCCACAACCCCGGGGTGTATGACGTTGACGGTGATGCCGCTTGGGCCGAGCTGGTCGGACAGCACCTTGGTCATGTGGCAGATCGCCACATTGCGCATACCCGACAACTGCTTGCTGCCCCGCCCTGTCAGGCCGCCGATGTTGATGATGCGGCCATAGCTATTCTTCTTCATGTGCGGCGATGCGGCCTTGGCGCACCGCATATAGCCCACCACCTTGATATCGATATCCTTGAGCAGTCCCTCAGGATCCGCTTCATCAATGTCGCTGCGCACCAGCCCGCCCGGATGGGCGGCACCATTCACTAGAATGTCGATCCTGCCGAAGTGCGCCGCTACCTGATCCATCATTGACGTGATCTGCTCGGTGCTCGAGACATCCGCAGCTACCGGCATGATTTCAGTGCCAGTCTGCGCAGCGATCTCCCTGGCCGCTTCTTCGAGGCGTTCGCGGCCTCGGGCCACGATGGCCACACGCACACCCTCGCGGGCAAGCGCCTCCGTTACTGCACGGCCAATGCCCAAACTGCCGCCCGTCACCACTGCCACTTTGCCTTTCAATTGCAGATCCATTGCTTTCCATCCTCCGGTTTCGTGATTACGTTCGGTCGCCAGCCGCCCTGCGGCATGGCCGCCCGGACGCTTCTTGACACTTGTTTTTGTACCGATGTTTTGTGTGCCGACACCCTACATGCTCATTTCAATGAGCATCGGGCCATCCACGGCAAAGGCGCGCTCGAGCGCATCGGACAGCGTCTCGGCGCTTTCCACCCGTACCGCGCCGACGCCATAGCTGGTGGCCAGGCCCACCCAATCGATACGCGGGTGATCCAGCGCCGTCATCTGCGTTGCGCTCGGGCTAAGCGCCTTGCCGTCGCGGCGCAACTCATTGCGCAGCACCGCATACTGGTGATTGGCGACGATCAGCACCGTTACACGAAGGTTTTCATGGGCCAGCGACCAGAGCGTCTGTATGGTGTATTGCGTGCTGCCATCGGACAGCAGCGCCACGACACGGCGGTCTGGGCAGGCTATAGCCGCCCCCATAGCAACAGGAAGGCCCTGCCCAATCGCACCGCCCGTGTTGGTAAGCGCGGTATGCGGCCGGGCGGCCGCCGATGCGGCATAGAACGGGTAGCCGCACGTCCCGCCTTCCACCGAAACAATCGCACCCTCTGGCAGCATGCGCGCAAGCGTGGCCGAGGCATTACGCGCATCGAGCGGACCCGCCTGCGGCGCGATCACAGGCGCTTCGGAGGCGGCATATTGCGCGGCGCCAAGCTCCTCGACCACGGCTTCCAGGATTGCCACCGCATCTTCGCCCGGCCCCGCCAGCGTAAGGAGGCGTGCATCTTCCACCATCTGGCTGGGTTGGCCTTCATAGCCAAAATAGGTAATCGGCCGCAACGCACCTACCAGCACAACAATATCGGCGAGGTCGAGTACGGCACGCGCCGGCTCAGGGAAGTACGGCAGCCTGTCAAAATCGGGCAGCCCCTGCCCGCGTTCGGCGCGCGACGGAAATGTCTCCGCGTAAGCCTTGGCACCCAATGCAGCACACAGGCGGGCAACGAGCTTTTGCCCCGCAGCGCTCAGCGCGGCGGTTTCGCCCCCGCCTCCCAACAGAAACAAGGGCTTGCGCGCCGCGCGCAAGCGCGCCGCCACCGCCTGGATGTGTGCCCGCGTAACCGCGGGCGCGGCTTTTTCCACCAGACGAACCGCTTGTGGCGCGTGCGGCAACTGCGCCGCCTGGAAATCCGCCGGCACAATCAGGGTAGCGCCTTGCCCGCCGTTCGCCCGGCTTTGCGCGACGGCCTGATGTGCCGACGCAGCCATGTCCTGCGCATTCGCGACGCGATGCACCCAACCCGATACGGGCTTCGCCAGTGACTCAATATCGGAGGACAGCGGCGCATCGTAAGGCAGATGCCAACTGGTGTGATCGCCGATCAAGTTGACGATGGGCGTGCGGGCGCGGCGCGCATTGTGCAGATTAGCGATGCCATTGGCAAAGCCGGGCCCCAGATGCAGCAGCGTTGCAGCTGGTTTACCGCGCATGCGGCCATACCCGTCGGCCGCGCCGGTACAGACGTTTTCCTGCAAACCGACAATACACCGCATTTCAGGGTGGGCCTGCGCAGCCCGCACAAAATCCAGCTCCGTCGTGCCAGGGTTTGCGAAGCAGACCGATACGCCGGACTGCACCAGTGCACCAAGCATGGCGCCGGCGCCGCTTTGCGCGCACCCACCCATCTGCTCGCCCGCCCGTTCACCTTCGTGCTCGCGCGTCGCGTCCGAGCCAACTGATACGACTGCCTTCGCTTCCATAATCACTCCATTCCGGGGCACTTCTTATCTGATCTAATTTTTAGCAAGATTATCGTAATTTGATAATTACGTAAATAGTATAGGTTTAAAAATAGCAAATCTAATGGAAAATACCGATATTGGATAAATATGCAGAATTTTCGAACAGCCCTACCGTCATGCGTTCCGCACGCGCTCAGCAGGTCACGCAAGCGGCGATCCGGTTCGCCCTGCCCCTCGGGCTATGATGTTCTCGCTCGTCAAATAAAAAACACCATGAACAGTCTCCGCCGCATGCTCCAGATCCTTGATCTGTTCGGCCCCGAACAATCCGTCGTCGACGCGGAATCAATCTGCGCGCAGCTGGCGTTCGCGCCGGCCACCGCCTACCGATACATCAAGGAGTTGTGCGATGCCGGCTTGCTCACCCGCTTCCCCAAGGGATATGCGCTGGGCCCCCGCATCATCGAGCTCGACCTGCTGATGCGCGACCACGATCCGCTCGTCGCGGGCAGCCGCGACCTCATGGTTGAGATCGTTGAAAAGACAGGCATGGACATATTGCTGAGCCAGCTCTACGGCGACTCTGTCGTCAGTGTTCACCAACAATCGCGCGGGGATCCGTTCAAGCTGAAGTTCGGGCGCGGCAAGGCAATGGGTTTGTTCCAGAATGCGACTGGCCGGGTCATCCTCGCTCATCTACCGCCGCGCAAGCTGCGACGCATCTTCGACGAGCACGAAGGCAACGCGCAACTGAAGCGCCTGGGCTCAGACTGGAAGCATTTTTCACGCACTCTGCGCGATATCCGCAAGTGTGGTTATTGCATCACTCACGGCGAAGCCGACGTCAATCTCAGCGGCGTTGCGGCGGCGATTTTCGATGAGCAGCAGCGCGTGCTGGGCAGTATCACCCTGCTTGCCCAACGCGAACGGTATCGTGCATTCAATGAAGATTACCTGGCGGAGCTGGCCACCAGCACAGCAGCGAAGATCAGTGCGCGCATCGCCACATCCGGGCAGGATTCAACGTAGACGGCCGCATGCACCAGACCGCCGGCGGCGTCAGGCATATTGCAGGCAAATATCGCGAAGACGCCCGACCAACGGCGTCGGCGCATCGCGCTTTGCAACCAGCGACAAAGACAGGCATGCGTGTGCACCGACGTCGGCCAGTTCTATGAAACGCACGTGCGCAGTTGGATAGGCCCGCGTTACGCCGGGCACCAAGGTAATGCCCATGCCGCTCGCCACCAGGCTGACCAGGGTCTGTACCTGTATGGCTTCCTGGCTGATGCGGGGCGTGAAGCCCGCCGCATAGCAGAGCGCCAGCGCAACACCGTACAGGCCAGGCACCTTGACGGCGTCATACATCACGAAATTCTCGCCTCGACAATCAGCCAGTTGTACATCGCGCTTCGCGGCCAGGGGATGCTGGGCCGGCACGGCCAGCACCAAATCATCGCGCTGGAGAATACACGCGCCCAGCCGCGGATCATCTGCAATCGGGCCGCGTACCACACAGGCGTCCAGTTCACGGCTGTGAATCAATTCAATAAGCTCGACCGTACTCCCTTCGCGCAGGTCCAGACGAGCATCCGGATAGCGTTCACGAAATGCATTGAGCGCCGGCGGCAGCAGCGTATACGTGGCCGATCCCACGAAACCAAGCCGCAGCGTACCGCCCTCGCCACTGGCCACCATCCTCGCCGCCCTGCAGGCCTGCTCGGCATGGTGGATGGCTATGCGCGCATCGTCCAGCATGGCATGCCCGGCGGGCGTCAAGGACACGCCACGCGCACCGCGCACAAACAGCGGCGTACCCACGGTTTGCTCCAGCCGCTGTATCGACACGGATAACGCCGGCTGTGCAATGAACAACTGTTCCGCCGCGCGGCGGAAGGTACCCGTTTCGGCAATGGCAATGAGCTGCTGGAGCTGGCGCAGGCTTACAGACATAACATTTATGTATCGATCAATTGATAAACAATATTAGACCATTATGAGTCGATTGGATATGCTCAGAAAATCCATCTGGAAGCGGGGCTGCAGTGCACAACAGCCGAGTCGCGCATCCGCAGGCCATCACCGGCGCCCCTTAGGCGCGCCACGACAATAGCCGGAGCGCATTGATCGCCTGGCCGGAGCAGAAAACCACATGCTGTCTTCTACAACCGCTGCGCTAGGCGGCATCCGGGTTCTTGATCTGACCTCGGTTGTGTTCGGCCCCTATGCTTCACAGATTCTGGCCGACTATGGCGCCGATGTAGTGAAGATCGAATCGCCGGCCGGCGACTCCACGCGCAATACCGGCCCGGCCCTGGAAACAGGCATGTCCGCTGTGTTTCTGGGCATCAACCGAAACAAGCGCAGCATTGTTCTGGACCTGAAGAAGGCGTCGGCCAGAGAGGCACTGTTGTCGCTGATCGATAGCGCGGATGTCCTGATGCACAGCGTCCGGCCGCAAAAAATGGCTGCGCTTGGCCTGGACGCGGACACGGTTCGCGCACGCAACCCACGGCTCATTTACGCCGGGCTGCACGGCTTCGGCAACGGCGGCGCCTATTCGGGCGATCCGGCATACGACGACACCATACAGGGGCTGAGCGGGATTGCAGATATTGTCGCTCGTCAGTCGGGCGAACCGCGCTACTTGCCCACCATCGCCGCAGACAAAACCTGCGGTCTGGTTGCCGCGCATGCCATCCTGGCCGCACTGTTTCAACGCGAACGAACCGGCCAGGGGCAGTTCGTCGAGATACCCATGTTCGAATCCATGGCTTCGTACACCCTGGTGGAACATTTCTATGGCCGCCATCTGGTCGACGCCGGCGAACCCGCGGGGTACCCGCGCCTGCTCTCGGCCTGGCGCCGCCCCTACCAGACCCGCGACGGCTATCTGTGCATCATGCCGTATACCGATACCCACTGGCAGCGCTTCTTTGCCGGCACAGGGCATCCGGAATGGGCCAATGACCCGCGTTTCACGAGTATTTCCGCGCGCACCCAGCACATCGATGCACTTTACGAAATCACCGGCACGCTCATGCGAGAGCGCGACAGCGCCGAATGGCTGGCCTTCTTTGCGGACCACGAGATCCCCGCCACACGCGTGAACACGCTGGAAGACCTGGAGCGAGATGCACATCTGAAAAGCGTGGACTTCTTCGTCGACCTGCGCGACCCGCAAGAGAATACATACCGCTTCACCCGCAACCCTGTGCGGATGGAGCAATCAGTGGTCCCTGTCGCCATGCCGCCACGCCTGGGCCAACATACCCGTGAAGTTCTTGCCGAAGCGGGGCTGTCGGCCGACACGATCGATAACCTGCTTCGCAGCGGCGCCGCGAAGCACCACGCGAAACTCTGATTACTGGACGCCATCCAGTGCCCTTGACACTTTACTGACTCGCTTTTCATTTCTCGGATATAGCATGCACGATACCCCTCCCACACTCGGCCTAGGTTATTACTGGCAGGATCTGAACGCCGGCCAACGCTTCCAGACTTTTCGCCGCACCATCACCGAAACCGATCTGGTCAACTTCATTAGCACAACCGGCATGCTGGAGACGATATTCATCGACACCACCTATGCCAGCGGCGCGATCAAAGGGCGGCCTGTCCCGGGCGCGCTTACCTATGGGCTGATCGAAGGGTTGCTTATGCAAGGCATGGTTCAGGGCACAGGCCTCGCACTGCTGGAGGTGCATAAAAAAATGATCGCCCCTGTCATGGTGGGCGACACCGTCCATGCCCTGGTGGAAATTCTGTCCGTGCGGCCTACATCGAAAAACAACCGAGCCATTGTCGGATCACGCGTCGACGTCAAGAATCAGCATGGCCAGGACGTCATGACCTACACCGTCACCCGCATGCTGGCCGGCAGGCCGGATTAGGCTGCACGACACCCTGCAAAGAACGCAACCCACAATAAGGAAGAAGGAGACAACAATGAAACTCATACGAAAAATGCTTTTTGTATCGCTGGCCGCACTGGCCATGACGACGGGCCCCGCCGCCATGGCACAGGAGGCCAAGTGGCCGTCCCGAGCCATGAACATGATCGTGCCCTTCCCGCCCGGCGGGCCCACAGACCTAATCGCTCGCGTGCTGGCAAAACATCTCGGCGATCAGTTAGGGCAGCCCATCGTTGTTGAAAACAAGGCTGGCGCCAACGCCACCATCGGCATGGCCGCCGCCGCTAAAGCCAACGCCGATGGCTATACATTGTTGTACAACACCTCATCGATCGCTCTGGCGCCTGCGCTATACAAACAACTTTCATTTGATCCACTGAAAGATTTCGACGCGGTGTCTTCCACGGCCGTCATCCCGATGGTGCTGCTAACGCACCCATCCGTTCCGGCCAGCACTGTGCAAGAGTTCGTTGCCTATGCCCGCAAGCATGCTCAACAGCTTTCCTACGGCTCGGCGGGTGCCGGCAACATCACCCACTTGGGCGCATTTCTCTTCAATCAAACTACAGGCATCGATGCCACGCACATCCCCTATCGCGGCAGCGCCCCCGCACTGACTGATCTGGTCGGCGGACAAGTCCAGTTCATGGCCAACACCTTGAACGACTCGCTGCCCTTCATCAAAGAAAAACGCGTCAAGGCATTGGCCATCACCAGTATCGCCCGCAACCCCGCCGTACCCGACGTCCCGACCATCGCCGAAACCGTGATCCCCGGCTTTGAAATGGGTGCGTGGCAAGGCATTATGGTCCCCGCCGGCACACCCACCGCCATCGTGACACGGCTGAACAGCGAAATCCGCAAGGCGCTGCAAACCGATACAGTACGCGCACAGCTGAAGCTCCAAGGCGCCGAACCCCTGGGCGCAACGCCCCAGGAGTATCAACAGTACATCGTCGCCGAAACCAAACGGCTCGGCGACGTGATCGCATCCGCAGGGGTCAAGCTCAATTGATCAATCGACGCTCATGCCCTCGGCCTTGAGGGTGGGCGTCAAACTGCCGCCGCGGCAAGGGCGGCGCACCCCACAATTCCGAAATGGAAAGAAGGGTGTTAGGGAAATCGAAAGCCGTCTGGCCGCGCCAGCGAGAAGCCTGTGTCTCGCAAAAGCTGCGCCATACCGTCGCCGGCGAGCACCCTGAATTCGGCCACCCGCTGGGCGCCCAGGACGTCGTCATCGGCCGCCGCCGTCGCGGGATGGCACATCAACAGCGCGCCATCGCCGGCCGCGCGCAGCCAACAGGCAAGCAGCCGGCGGTAGGCTGCTTCGCCGCCAGAAAAACCATATACACCGAGAAACCCTTTATTGAGCGTGAAGCCGCGTGCACCTGCCTGCCGCGCAAACCGACGCGCCCCCAGCATCTGGATCACGAGCGCCTTGCCGCGCAGCGGCCATGGTACGCCCGGCTGCGCCGCAGCGATGGTCGATCGCAACCAAGGCCGATCCGCGACCGCATAGCGGCGCACCAGCTCGCGCAGCAGACAATCGCGAATGATGGGCAACTGGTGCACATGTTGATGGCCATCGATGAAATCCGGGCCTCGCCGCAGCACCTCCTCGAATGCATCAAGCTGGTGTACGATCTGGCGCTCCACCGCTGCCGCATCCAGGCGCCGCCCATACGCGGCGGCAATCAGCCACGGCAAGGGCCGATACAGGCCTTCGCCATTCAAGGCTTCGGTAAAGTTAAGATGCAGGCCAAGCTGCAGGCCCGACGTGGAAAGTGCGTCGGCATGGCTGCGAAAGGACGGCCCGTACGGCATACAGCTGGCTGCGCTCAGGCGCCCCAGCTCCGCCAACCGTAAAATAGCCTCGTCGATAGCCGGATTCATGCCGAAATCATCGGCACAAATTGTCAGGAATTTGCCGCAGCCGGCATCATTGCCCACATTAACCTCTACTGGAAACGTTCACATGCGGCACCTTATCGGACAGCTCGGCTGGTTCGTCGCAGTTGGCTGCGCAGCATCTGCCACACACTGGCTCACCGCTGTGCTGGTGGTGAGTTATGCACACCTGACGCCGCTGATCGCCAACATTGCCGGCTGGCTCGCGGCGTTTGTTGTGTCGTTTACAGGACATTATCACTTGACCTTCCGGCACGGTAAAGCGCCCATACGCACGGCAGCCAGGCGCTTCTTCGCGGTGTCGGCGCTAGGCTTCGCCGTCAACGAAGCCTCGTATGCTTTTCTGCTCAATATCACGCCAATCCGCTACGACATTCTGCTGGCTATGATTCTGATCGGCATCGCCGCCATGACATTCGTCCTGGGGCGCTTCTGGGCGTTTCATCACAGGCCTTAGACACCAACTGCGCGCAGGCGCCCAGATTACTTGCGCGAATCGCTCGACGACGAGACGCCCAGCCCCTCGCCGGATTTGTGCCGCACCACATAAAGCGGGCGATGCTTGACCTCACCGAATATGCGGGCAATGTACTCACCCACCACGCCTACCGAAAGCAGGCTCACGCCCTCGAAGAACAAAATGAGTGTAATCAATGTCGCCCAACCCTGCACCGGATCACCATACAACCAATGTGCCAACACGATATATAAACCATAGGTGAACGACAGCAGGGCCAAGCACAGGCCAACCAGGCTCAGCAGGCGCAAGGGCCAGGTTGTGAACGCCGTGAGCCCTTCCATCGCAAGACGAAACAGCTTCAGTGCCTTGAAATGCGACTGACCGTGCAGGCGCTCAGGGGGCGAATAATACATAGGCTCCGAACGGAAGCCGACCCATGCAAAAAGGCCCTTCATGAAACGCGTGCGCTCAGGAAGCGCCATCAAGGCGTCTACCACGACGCGATCCATCAGGCGAAAATCGCCAGCGTTCTCGGGCACGTGCAAGCCGTCCGATGTACGCAGCATGTGGTAGAACAAGCGGGTGCCTAGCCGTTTGAAGATTGTTTCATCGGCCCTCGATGCGCGCACCGCATACACCATCTCGACGCCCTGAGACCAACGTTCGACCATGGCGGGGATTAAGGCGGGAGGGTGCTGAAAATCGGCATCCATAAGCACCACGACTTGGCCTTGCGCGGCCTCCAGGCCCGCACTGATCGCAGCCTCTTTACCAAAATTGCGGGAAAGCTGAATACAGACGACTTCGGGTTGGCGGCTCGCCCATTCGGCCAGCACGGCATGCGTTGCATCGGTACTGCCGTCGTCGACAACAATGATTTCAAAGCGGGGCGCGAGCGTACCCAGCAATGCGACCAGTTCCGGCAACAGAACCCTCAGACTTGCCGCTTCATTGAGGCACGGAATAACGCAACTGATTGACGATGGCTGCTGCATATATTTCTAATTTTGAACAGACCCGGCGGGCACTGCCTGATTTACCCTATTATGGCACGCGAAGACATGGTGGCAACGCGGTAATTAGGCGGCAATTATGGCGCACACACCCATCCTGTCAATGTGTCATGAATGATGCATGCATATAAACAACGCACAGCCTGGCACGTAAAATGCTGCCGCGGCCAGGCAAAGCGCCGTACCACCTTTTCGCAGCCGTACACGCACCACAATGAGCCTCAACGTCCCACCCCTGCTTTCGCTACTGGCGGCCATCGCTATGCTGCTGATCGGTACCATCGTCAATCGCAAGGTACCGTTTCTTTCGCGCTACAACATCCCGGATCCGATCACTGGCGGCTTAATCTTCGCCATAGCGGCCGCAATCGCCTTGGCGTCCGCGGATTTCCAGATCTCGTTCGAGCAATCCATCAAACCGGTTCTTCTGCTGATGTTTTTCAGCGGCGTGGGCCTGTGTGCGGATCTTCGCCAGCTCAAGCGCGGCGGCAAGGCGCTGCTGATTTTCCTGCTCGTGCTGCTGCCCTTTATCGTGGTTCAGAATCTGGTCGGCGTGGGTGTGGCGAAGCTGCTCGATCTGCACCCCATCTTCGGGCTGGTGGCTGGCTCTATCACCCTGGTGGGCGGCCATGGCACCGGCGCCGCGTATGCCGACCGCTTTGCCGAGATCAACAACCTGCAGATGGTCATGGACCTGACCATGACCGTCGCCACCATAGGCCTGATCATCGGCGGCCTTATCGGGGGCCCCGTGGCGCAGTACCTGATCAACCGCCATAAGCTTCGATCAACGGCCGAGCAGGCCTCCGATACGCACGAATATCACGAAACGGCCGCTCCCATCAGCACCACCGGCGCCCTGGGGGCGTTGGCGGGTATTTTCACCGCAGTCATCATCGGCCAGTGGCTGGCCGAGCGCTACTCCGGTGGCGCGGTGACCATACCCGCCTTTCTCTGGTGCATGCTGATCGGGATCGCGATCCGCAATCTGCTGCCTTTCACAGGCATGCGCTTCGACGACCGGGCCTCAGACCTGATCGCCAATGTCTGCCTGTCGCTGTTTCTCGTGATGACAATGATGACGCTGAACCTGGTCGAGGTTGCGCTGTCTGCCGGCCCCTTCCTGGTCATCATCGCGGCCCAGGTCGTGGCGATCGTCCTGTATGTTGTCTTCGTCTGCTTCCGTTTCATGGGGCGCGATTATGAAGCCGCAGTCACGTCGGCGGCGTTTATCGGCTTCAATATGGGATCCACCGCCACGGCCATGGCCAACATGCAAGCCATCGTGGCCAAGCATGGGCCGGCGCCCACCAGTTATCTCATCGCACCGCTAGCCGGCGCTTTTTTCGTGGACATCATGAATGCGTTTGTGTTGACCGGCCTGCTGGCACTGCCATTCATCGGAGGCTGAAGATGCGCGCCCTGCTTGCCAGCCTGATTCTCATTTTTCTTGCCGCCTGCGGCGGCGGCCCCGACGTGCAAGCATTGCGCACAGGCGTAGACACGCGCCTGGAGCATGCCTTGCCCGCCGGCGTGCTTGATCTAACGAGCCTCATCCGGCGCGGTTCGCAACGCGATACACGCGCACCCGCCGGGGAAAACCGCCGTATTGTGTACTTCGACGCAGAGCTCAAATTGCTGCGCGACATCGATTTTGGCGCCTGGAATGCACTCGGTATCGCCGGGCTGGTATCGGCGCTAGGCGCTGGCCCAAAAGGTATTGAGGGCATTAGAGCGGGCGGCAACAAAGCCGGCGACGTCATCCGCGCCCACGGCACCGCACTATACCGCGAAGAAAACAACACCTGGACACTGATCGTACCGGCGGGTTATCAGCCGCCCATCGCGCCGGGCGTAGCAACCGGCTATACAGAGCGCACCAATGCCTTGCTGGCCGCACTGCGCCGCGCAGTCGAATCATTTCCGCGGGACACCTCACCAGAGCAGCATGCCGCAATCGAAGAAGAACTCGCTGCCGCACAAGCAAGTATACGGGCCCGCCTGGCAAGGGTTTCAGACGGCTACGCCATTGCCGCCGGCGCGGAGCATGGGCAGTACCTGCGCGTCGCACAAGCGCTGTTCGGAGAAAAGGGATCGCGCGCGGTTCCGCTGATCACACGCGGCGGCGAAGAAAACCTGAGGCTGCTGCGCTCTGGAAAAGTACCCATCGCACTTGCTCAGGGCGACGCGGCCCTGGATGCGTACCAGGGCACCGGGGTGTTCAAAGACCAGGGGCCACAGGTCGCCTTGCGCGGCATTGCCAGCCTGTACCCAGAGCCCATGCACATCCTGGTGCGCGCTGAAAGCAGCCTGAAGAAAGTGGCGGATCTGCGCGGCAAGCGCGTCGCCATCGGAGAAACAGGCGCCGCCTCGCGCACGACGGCGCTGCGTGTATTGGCCGCCCACGGGCTGGAACCGAAAGACATCATTGCAGAAGCGCTGACCATAGGTGGCGCCCTGCAGGCACTACAGAACAACCAGACCGATGCTGTCATGCAAGTCATCGGCACACCGGCCGACGCCATCCGCGAAGCACAAACTGACATGCCCCTGCGCATGCTGCCGCTTTCAGAAACGGCCATCCACACACTGGTCGGCGCGCGACAGGGTTACTTTCCCTACACCGTGGCACGCGGCACCTACCCTGGGCAGAACGATGATGTGCACACCATCGCCACCGCTGCTCTACTGCTCACCGATACGGCATTCTCCGATGCGGAAATCACCGCCCTGACCCAAAACATTTTCGCCCCTGGGCGCGACTACTCTGCCCTGGGCAGCACACAGGGCGCGCAAATATCGGTCTCCACCAGCCGCATCGGCATGTCTGTGCCCATGCACGCGGCAGCTGCCCGGGCGCTGGACGGCTTGGCAGGCGAAGCATCTGCGGCACAAAACGTGGAACCGCCCGGGCAGATCAAGCAGGACGGTGCGGCGCGCGCACAGTAGGCCGCACCGCTATGTCTTAACGCTTGGACTTTCCGTACCGATGTCCGCGATCGCCCTTGTTCGTATGCTCGATCGTCTTGCGGTCAGCGGCTCGCTCACGGCCTTTGAACCGATCAGTGGCGTTTGGGCCGTTGGTATTAAAGAGCCCTTGCTGGCTGATAGAGCTACCAGACTTGCCGCCCGGATGCCCGTTTCCTTGTTTAGCGTGCGCGACCGAACCGGCCCCCAACGCGATCGACGCAACCATAACCGCTAGTAATTTACTTGCCATGCTTAATAGCTCCAAAAAATAGCGGGCGCCAGCACCAACAGAAGAGGCGCGCACCCGCCCTACATTGTCATGGTGGCCACAGCATTTGCCGTGAACCACTTCGATACAATCATTGAGTTGCATGTAACCAGGCTGTAATGGCCGAGTGGGCTTTTAACAACGGCCCTTCTTTGCCTGCCCGGGGGGGCAGAAGTAGCCGCGACCTCGGCGATCGTCATCCCACTCCCGGTAATGATGGTGATGGCGGTGGCGGCGCTCCCGCACGTAGCGTGGCCGCTCTTCGCCATAGTCGTAGCCGGCCGCGGCGCCCACGCCGCCGCCCAACGCGCCGCCGATGATTGCGCCATCACGCCCACCGACATACTCGCCCACTGCGGCGCCAACACCGCCACCCAGCGCGCCGCCGACAATCGTCGAACCACCGGCGTGAGC
Organism: Pusillimonas sp. TS35; assembly: GCF_009857885.1. Classification (GTDB taxonomy): domain Bacteria; phylum Pseudomonadota; class Gammaproteobacteria; order Burkholderiales; family Burkholderiaceae_B; genus Allopusillimonas; species Allopusillimonas lactea. The sequence goes on from NZ_WWER01000007.1 coordinate 299,429, forward strand.
CGCCCCGGATATCGCAAGCGCGAGTACGGTAGGCAGCAGAATTCGGGTAATCATTTTATTGCTCTCCAGAAAATGACCGTCGAGCAAAGGCTACTGGCAGGGTGACCTGCCAGCTGTTTTTATCTGTGCGGGGATGTAACAAACTTGCAATCAGGCATATTGCTGTTGAGCGACTGCCGCTGGGCAAAATCACATCAAGGATTCAAGGGCTGCGAAGCCGTATCCAGGTCAATCCGCCAAAATCCCTTTGATGGCTTGCGTGGATAACTGATCGGCTACGCGCCGCCTGAAGTCGGCGGGTTCGGTTTCACGGGGGCGATACCAGACCGTGATCCAGTTCAGCATGCCCAATATGCCTTTTGCGGCAAGCGAGGCATTGATCGCAGCGAACTGGCCCTGCTCAATGCCCGCTCCGATAACATCGATAAACAAGTTTTCGTAGGCGTCGCGCATGGCAATGACCTCTGCCAGCGCTTCGCGCTCCATGGGGGTGGTGCTGACAGATTGGTGCAGTTCAACACCCTGCACCGTGACGCGTTGATAATAAAGCGTATCCATCATCAGCCTGGCGTGGGAATGCGCCATGCGATCCAGTTTTTCCTTGGCATCGAGCGTGTTGTCCGTAGCGATGGGAACCTGAGCTTTCAGGTTCATGAGCATCGCGCGCTTGTGTACCGCAAAGAAAAGATCAATCTTACTGCGATAGTGATAATAGACGCTGCCTTTGGTAGCGCCAATCTGGCTTGCGATCAAATCTATGGATGCGGCGCTAAACCCGTATGTTGTAAATGCCTTGGCCGCTGCATCAAGCAAGCTGAGCTGAATGGGCGGCAGATTCTCGTAGTCGATATCCACCCATTTTTCAAGTTCGGAGGTAAGGTTCACGGTGTTTTGTTCGCAGTGTTTGCAAGACAACGGGGTTGGCGGGGCCAGTATAGCTATAAACACTCTGCACAATCGGCATTACCCGAACAGGGCGCCCCGCCCGCGCAGCGGCGGTGGAAAATGCTGCGCGCTGGTTTGATCAGGTTTCAAAAACATCATCGTTGCCCGCCAGGCTGGTGCCGCCCAACGCAGGAGGCGGACGCTGTATGCTGGCCGGCGTGTCCGCGAGCTTGATGGGGATGCCCGGCCCGGTGTAGCCGGGGGTGCGGACAATCATATTCCGAAACTGCGCGTGCGGGGAATTGGCAACGGCTTCTATATCCAGAATCGGCGCGGCCGGCACGCCGTCGGCGAGCAGCATGGGCCCAAGCGCTTCGCCATCTATGCGTTCGAATGCGGCACACAGCTCGGCCTCCAGCGCCTCCCGGTTTTCAACCCTCGCGCGGTTGGTACTGAACCGCGGATCCTGCGGCAATGCGGGCACTTGAAGATGCCCGCACAGTTTGATGAACAGCCTGTCGTTGGCAACCGCGACGAACAACGGCGTTGTACTGGTTTTGTAGACGTTATACGGAACAATGTTCGCGTGCCGATTTCCGGACGGCCCTGGGACTTTCCCAGAATGCAGGTAGTTGGTCAGGAAAGGATGGGCCACTGACACCGCGCTGTCGTACAGGCTGACATCCGCCATCTGCCCGCGCCCCGTCCGGTGGCGGGCCTGCAAGGCCAGCAGCACCGCCATGGCGGCATTCATACCTGTTGTCAGATCGACGACAGGAACCCCCAGGCGCACCGGCTCGCCGTCTACATCGCCATTGATGGAAAGCAGGCCAGCCATAGCCTGAACGGCGGCATCATAGCCGGGCAGCCCCCCGTAGGGCCCGTCATCGCCAAAACCGGTGATGCGGCAATGTATGAGCCGTGGATATTGGCGGGAGAACCATGACGGATGATCGATGCCCCATGCCTGCAGCGTGCTCAGCTTGAAGTTCTCGATGAGCACATCCGCCGTTTCCAGCAGTGAAAACAGCCGGTCGCGATCCGCCTGCTCGCCCAGGTCCAGGATGGCGCTGCGCTTATTCCGGTTGACTGCGTTGAAGTAAGCAGAGCTGCCATTTACAAAGGGTGGGCCGAAGCCGCGACACTCGTCGCCCTCGGGGCTTTCGATCTTGATCACAGCCGCGCCGTGGTCGCCCAGTATCTGGCCGGCAAACGGGCCGGCAAGCACTCTGGAAGCGTCCACAACCTTCAACCCGGCCAGGGCGCCCAAGGTCTGTTTTTGAGTATTCATGGCAGTAAGACGTTAGTTAGTTTGCGGTTTTCGTGTTGGCTTTGTTAGCCACCGTTGTTGCGTATCCGCCAGATCGGCCCGCTTTCCTGGTTACCCAGCGGCGCGGAATAATCGATCTGAAGCCGCCGGTTATGGGCGTATGCGGCGCCCTCCATAAGGCCATTCCATGCGCCGCCCAGCGCAGGGTGATACTCGTTCAGCCCTTTCATGAAGGCCCAACCCTTCTGGCTGACTTCATAAGCACCGTCCGCCAGGCGTTCTACGCCACACTCGTCGCCATGCGCCCGGGCCAGATCGGCGACAAAGCCTGCAAACCCCTTGGCGTCGCTTGTATATGCGCCGCCCAGCCCTCGCGCGGTTTCATGATAGAACTGCATGCCAACCATTTTCCCTATCGTGCGCAAGCGGTGGGCGGCCTCGTCCGGCCCCCAAAGCTGCAAGGCGGTCGGATACACGGAGCGCATATATTCCATTGCGTAGTTGCGGTGCGCTTTGGCCAACCTGGCTGTTGGCCATTGATCCGTGGGTAGCCGGGGCGCTTTCTCGGGATCGAAATCAGGCGCGTCCTCGTCGCGTGCGAAACGTAAACGCTCATGCGGCGCAAGATCGCGATCGTACTCGTAGTAATAGCCCTCCAGCCCCGACTGCCCGTCCACGGTTTGCTTGGTGCAGACGAAGCCCAGCCTCGGATTCTTGAGCATGACGCCATTCTGGGCATGCCATCCCGCCAGCATGGCGCGAGAGGCTTCCGGCGGTATCCCGCATAATGCCGTGCCAGACCAGATCCAACGCGGGGCCGCGTAGCGGATCCACGCCTTCTGCTCCGACTCATACATGTACTCCACCGCAACCCCGCCAATATGGTTCGATAGATAATGGTACTGAGCCGCCGCGACAGCATGGGGCAGCTTGGCGAGGCCGAGCTTTTCCAGCCCCGCAAGGAATCGCTCGCGACGCTGGCGGCAAAAGACTTCATAGACAAGCTCGGCGGCGTTTGCGGCCCCATGCCGGGAGGAAACATACAGCACTGTGCCAGTGAAGTACGCGTGGTAAAGCTCTGCGACGGCGCGCCATGCCTGTATAGGTTCGTCGGTGATGTGATCAGTGTTCAATTCTCATTCCTCGATGCTGTACAGCGGCCTCAGGACAAGGCATTTTGCTTGATTGCCCGCCCAATTACCACGCGCTGAATCTCCGATGTGCCTTCGTAGATTTCAGTGATGCGCTGGTCCCGGTAGCATCGCTCGACCGCGCTGGGCTTGACATACCCGCGGCCGCCCAGCGTCTGCATGCCGGCGTCGCACACGCTATGCGCGACCTCGCTGGTGAACAGCTTGGCCATGGCGCCAAGGGTGCGGACATCTTGCCCGTTGTCATAGGCTTTGGCGGCCTCATAGAGCATCATGCGCGCGGCAGATAACTGCGTCGCGGCGTCGGCCAGTTTGAAGCCTATGGCCTGGTGGTCGATAATGGCGCGCCCGAAGGTTTTGCGCGACGACGCAAATTCAACGGCGGCATGGTAGCTGCACAGTGCAATACCCATCGCCTGCGCGGCAACGACGATCCTGCCCACATTCAAGGTGGACAATGCCAAGCGCAAGCCGCCGCCCACCTCGCCCACAATGCTCGACGACGGTACGCGAACGTCGACCTTGAAGTTGGTGGTGGTTGTACCGCGTATACCCATTTTGTCTTCATAGAAATCGACGACCGCGCCTTCCGTATCGCGCGGCACCCAGAATGCGGTGATATTGTCGCGCACGCTTGGGTCTGCCGTTTTTGCGAAGACAATGAAGTGCCTGGAATGGCCGCCGTTGCCGAGCCAGCACTTTTCCCCTTTGATGCGCCACATATCGCCTTCCCGCACGGCAGTGGTTTGAATGGCCGCGGCGTCGGAGCCGGCATCCCGCTCGCTCAAAGCGAAGTTCACTGCCTCGCCATTTTGTGCCAGACCGCCAAGCAGCACTTGCTTTTGTTGTTCGCTGCCGCCCAGCAGCACGGGGAAGGCACCCAGGGAAAGGGCGGCCATTATGGCCGCTGTGGAACCGCAACTCTCGGCAATTGCTTCGACCGCCGCTACAAGCGACGTCAATGAGCTGCCGCCGCCGCCATATGCCTTGGGCAGGAACATGCCCGAAACACCCGACTGCCGTAAAGGCTCAAGATGCTCAACCGGATAGCGCTGATCCTGATCAATGGCATGCGCGAGCGGTTGAAAGTACTTTGCGCCCAAGCCCCGCGCGATATCGCGCCATTGCACCGCGTCCTCGTCCAGTTGCGGTTCCCATATTACGGCCATTGAAGCTCCCTTTCAGTATTTTCAATGTGCAGAATCCCATGCGTGGAACTGCCCAGACCAGACAACATACTACTCAGTATCTTGTTTATGTCAAGCATAGAGCTTAAGAATAAAACCTCATCCACACCATGAGTAATGGATGTTATTGGTCGAATTGCAATTTCAAAATAAATATATGATACTGCGTAGTATCTCAAAGCGAGGATGTCGATCAGAGTAACTCGATGAAGGTGACTCGATGAACGGGCGCGCAGATTCGCAATATGGGAGGCCGCGCCATGAGTCATCAGGTTCTGGGCTGTTATGCCGTGCTTCGTCATGACGCGATCCAGCGTGCCGCGCATCTCTCGCCGGGCTGCGTAACGCAATCGTCCTCCGCATACATCAGCGGGCAAGCACAGAAGGAGGTTCAACGATATGAGCGGACCATTGAATGGCGTCAGGGTTCTGGATCTGACCACAGCCCTGTCGGGGCCCGTCGCTTCCCAGATTCTCGGCGACATGGGGGCGGATGTCATCAAGGTGGAGCACCCCGAGGGCGACAGCATTCGCGATATCGGTCCGGCCCGCAATCAAGGCATGGGCGCCATGTTTCTGCATACCAACCGCGGCAAACGCAGCATTGTTCTCAATCTGAAGTCGCCGGCAGGTTGTGCGGCCTTCAAGCGTCTGGCGGCCGTGTCCGACGTTTTCGTCTGTAATGCGCGCCCCAAAGCCATGAGGCGCCTGGGTTTGTCGTACGCCGATCTTGCTGACGTCAATCCGGAAATTATCTATGTCAACATCGTTGGATACGGCAGCGATGGTTCCTACGCCAACAAGCCCGCCTACGATGATCTCATTCAGGCCGCGGCCGGCATTGCGTCGCTGCGGCCCGCACACGCGGCCGCCCGCTATGCGCCCATCGCCATCGCGGATCGCATCACTGGAATCCTTGCAGCCAACGCGGCGTTGGGAGCGCTTTATCATCGCGCGCAAAGCGGCCAGGGCCAGCATGTTGAAGTACCTATGTTCGAATCCCTTGCCTCGCTGGTGCTGGCCGACCATATGGCGGGCCTGACCTTCGAGCCGCCGCTCGGGCCGCCTGTTTTCCGGCGTTATGCCGAGATTCGCCGGCCTATTCAGACTCGCGATGGGTTTCTTTCCATGATGGTGTTGACAGACAGACAGTGGAAGACATTTTTTACGGCTGTCGGCGAGCCGCAAATCATTGAGGATCCGCGTTTCAAGCTGATGGCGGATCGCACAAACAACCTGGAAGCGCTGTACGCCATTGTGTCCGAGATACTGGTAAAGCGCGGCACGGAAGAGTGGATTGCGCTGCTGGAGGCGGCAGACATCCCCGTCGCCAAAATCGAAACAATGGAATCACTGATGACGCATCCACATCTGGCGGCATCCGGGTTCTTCGCCACCACCAATCACCCATCCGAAGGCACCATCCGAACCATGGCTAAAACCAGCACCTGGTCGCGCACACAGCCCAGTTCCACACGGCATGCGCCGCGTCTGGGCGAACATACCGAGGAAGTTCTGGCTGAAGCAGGCTTCAGCGATGCGGACATCGCAACGATTCTCGCTGAAAACACCGCTGCGGGAGCTGGATCATGAAGGCTGTGGTTTGTCGTCGCTATGGCGGGCCCGACGTGGCGAAACTGGAAACGATCGCCGCCCCCGCGATGCTTCCCGGCGGGGTGCGTATCCGCGTGGACGCATGTGCGGCAAGCTTCGCAAGCTTGCTGGTCATGGAAGGGAAACACCAGAATCGCGCGCCTCTCCCGCTTATACCGGGCACCGAGATCGCCGGCACCGTTGTCGAGGTGGACGGCGCGTCGTCGCGCTTTCGACCTGGAGATCGGGTGATCGCAGGCGTTCAGTCAGGCGGCTATGCGCAAGAGGTCGTCGCGCCTGAAACAACTGTATTCCATCTGCCCGACGATATCGGTTTTGACGCCGGTGCACAGTTGCCAACGATCTATGGCACCGCGTATGGCGCGCTGAAGTGGCGCGCGCAAGTCGAGCCCGGAGAGGTCGTTCTGGTGCATGGGGCGGCAGGCGGCAGCGGCCTGGCGGCGGTCGAGGTCGCCAAGGCGCTGGGCGCGAAAGTAATCGCGGTTGCAGGCTCGGCGGCCAAACAATCTATTGTGCGAGAGCACGGCGCCGATCACGCGATCAACTACCACGATACAGACTGGCGAACGGAGGTCCTGAACCTGACCGGCCAGCGCGGCGCGGATGTGATCTACGACCCCGTGGGCGGCGCCACGTTCGACACCTCGCTCCGATGTATCGCCCCGGAAGGCAGCATCATCCCTATGGGTTTTGCCAGCGGCACGATCCCCAGCATTCCCGCCAATATCGCGTTGGTCAAGAACATCAGCGTTCTAGGCGTTTACTGGGGGTACTACTTCGGCTGGGGGCGCCATGCTCCGCGCGCGGGCAATGATGCCAGATTGCGCGAAGGTTACGCCCAGATCTTCGATTGGGTGCGCGAGGGTCAAATCAAGCCGCGAGCCCACGCCGTATTGCCGCTGTCCCGCTTTCGCTCGGCGCTGGAAATGCTCACCACACGGGATGTGATCGGAAGAGTGGTCATGCATCCGCACGAATAAAACCAACTTCAACCAAACGTGAATTCAAACAAGGAGACAACAATGTTCAAACGTATCACTTCAGCCAGCCTTGCCCGAATTGCAGGCATAGCCGCATTGATGGGCGTGGTCTCGGCCGCCAGTGCCCAAGATGCCTACCCAACACGCCCAATCACCCTGGTTATTCCCTATCAGGCGGGTGGAACAACTGAAACGTTCGCACGCGTGATTATCGATGACGTTGCGAAGCTGCTCGGCCAGCCTATCGTCGTTCATCCCAAACCAGGTGCAGCCGGCACTATCGGCGCGCGCAGCGTGGCCGACACTGCCCCAGACGGCTATACGCTGCTAGCCAATACCTCGCAGCATGTCATGTACGACGGCATGTTCAAGAACTTGCCGTTCGATCCGGTGAAAGACTTTGTGCCGGTTGGCCTGCTCGGCTCCGCGCCTATCATTGTCGTTACCAGCGCCGATGCGCCGTACAAAACGTTCAAGGATGTCGTCGCCGCGGCAAAAACCAAGAACATCACCTACGCATCGGGCGCACAAGGTTCCCTGCCCCACCTGACCGGCGAACGCGTTGCATTGCAGGGTAAGCTGGATATGACGCATGTAGCGTTCAGCGGAACAGCACCGGCACTGACAAACGTGATGGGCGGCCATGTGGATCTACTGTATTCAACTGCTGCCAGCGTTATGCCTCAGATCTATGCGGGCAAATTGAAGGCGCTTGCCGTATCCAGCCAGAAACGCATGCCTGAGCTGCCGAACGTGCCGACGATAGCGGAAGAAATGGGCCTGGACAACTTCGACGTCACCGCATGGTACGCCGTCTGGGCACCCAAGGGCACCAACCCCAAGATCATCGATGCCTTCAACAAAGCGATGCGCGAGGCTTCCGCAACACCCGCCGCGCTAGAGCGCATGAAGAAGTTCAGTGTCATGCCCAGCCAGCTAACCGCGCAGCAGTTCTCTGCGTTTGCCCTGAAAGAACGCAATACGTGGCTTGACGTCATGAAGCAAGCAAATATGCAGCCGAGCAACTGAGATATCGCCGCAGCTTGATCAAACCCGCATGCGCGGGGGCTTGTATCTGTATATGGGTGGGAGGGACCGGGCATCCCTCCCACTCCGCCAAATCAGCACCGCCATTCGTCGGATGCCCAGCTATGTTTATGACCCGCACAATAAGTGTCAAAAATTGCGGGGGATAGGACATGGAGCGGCAGACACTGGCTGCCAGCACGCTCGGGGTATCGCTTGGGCGCGGGGATATATTATCGGGCTTGCGCGCGTGGCGGCTGGCCGAATGGCTCATCGTAGCGGCCTGCGCGATGGAACGCCCCTTCATCCTGATACAAATCCAGCGGCTGTTCGGCACGCCCGACCTCATTAAAAACATTGCGCTTGCCATGCTGGTCCTCACGAGCTGGCTGCTCATTGTTCTTCTATATCTGTACGCTGCCCGCTGCCGCGGCGTCCTCAAATGGGCGCTGTTCGCCGCCCTCACACTTTCATCCATGCTCGCCGATTTCTTCTACGTTGTGTCCGGGCATGCGTTGATGTACTCGGATTACATTGTTCTGCAGCACGCGCTCAGCAACACCACTGACGCCCTGGCGGAATACGCCACCGCCTCGCCCTACACCCTCCTGCGCCATACGATGCTCTTGGCGGGGTTTTGCCTGATGCCCCCCGCCTCCCGCGCGGCGCCCAAGGCGCTGGCGATGCTGCTGATATCAGTTGCGCTCGTCACGGCGGTATGCGTGGCTAAAAAGGGCGCAGTAACCCATTTGCTGCCGGGCACCGTCGCAGCCTATGGCCTGCACGCGGCCACATATTTCGACCGCGACCGCGAGCGCCAACCGTATCTCTACACAACAGCCATGCTGCCGGCGCAGCAGGTAGCCGACCGGAACATCGTACTGGTGATCGACGAAAGCATACGGTCTGACTTCATGAATGGCGAACGGCTCAGGGCCATCATGCAAAGCACACGCAGCCCTTGGAACGCCTATGACTTCGGCCCCACGCTTGCCGGCAACAATTGCAGCTCAGCCAGCAACCTGATCCTGCGCAAAGGCCCGCGGCCCAGCTATATTGCCTCTGATCTGCATCGTCACGCGCTGATCTGGAGCTATGCCGCCAACGCAGGCTTTGAACGGTACTTGCTCGATGCACAGGGTGACGGCAGCGGCCACAACCATTTTGACAAAGCTGAGCTAAATATGCTGACCGCCAACATCCCGGTCATGTCATTGCCGCACGATGCACAGATCCTGGACGCCATGCCTTTTCTTCAAGCGCCCGGCAAGACGTTTTCCATCATCCTCAAAAAAGGAGCACACTTTCCGTACAGCAAGAACTATCCGGAAGATTATGTGCTGATTCGCACATCAAACTACATCGCCGCCAACAACGAACGCCAAGAGTACGCCAAGGCAGTCGAATGGCAGACCGAACGCTTCCTCAAGAAACTGCTGCAACTCGACCTGAATATGCCTACCGTAGTCATTTATACGTCGGATCACGGCCAGAACCTGGCCGATCAGCCTGGCGCCACACACTGCACTGCATCGAGCAAGCCCTACAAGGGCGAGGGCTTGGTGCCATTGATCGCATTCACCAATTACCCCGATGCGGATCTGGCACAAAGCACGCATGCACATTATGGCCGCCTCTCGCACTTCAACGTCCCGCCTACGCTGCTCAATTACATGGGCTACCGCACGGATTCAGCCCCGAATATCTTCAGCGGCTCGATGTTCAACCCCGGCACCCCAGTGAGCGGATTCAGCTACGGCAGCCCCTTTGGTTATTTCGGCAGCCCCGTCATGATGATGGCTGTGGATGATCGGCAGCTCTCGGAGTAGGCGGATGTGCGCATCACCCGGCGCCCTGCGTATTACGCCCCCCCGGCGGCTGCAGCGCGCTGATCGCCCCACCCGCCCAGGTTGCTCGAACCAGCGTAGTCATATGTGGCGGCAGCCCGTTCCGAGTGGCGTTGTGGCGCGGATGCCGAAAATCAGGCACGGCACACTTGACCTTCCAACAACAAGAAGGATTATGCTAGTTCTGTTTGAAGTTTCCAGGCACCCACTGGGCCACTGACACCTTCGGACGGAACTTTCCACGAACGGATCGACTGTTCTGGCGTCTACCATCACCTGCCCCACTACAGCCATGCATATCAATAAGCCATACCCGCCCGTTCAACATAGAGGCTGCTGATCATGAAAAACCTTGTCCACGCCTACGCTCCCTTGGTCTGGTTTGCGTTGGCGATCATGCCCGGCCAGGCACACGCGCACTTTGCAGACGGCTCAATGATGGGCGGGATGATGTGGCTGATGATACTTTTCTGGCTGCTCATTGTCGCCGTACTTGTCCTCACCATCGCAGCACTTATCAAATACCTCTTCGGCAAGTAGTAGGCTGCCGAGTGCTACATCTCACGATCAGGAGATCGCTATGAATACCAAAGCCATTCTTATTGCATCCCTCGCTGCCTTGACGTTGGGTGCGGGCATGCCAAGCCTCGCGGCAACGCATGCGCAGGGCCAAACCCCTTCTTCCTCGGGGATGTCCAGCGATCAAGCAGCCCCTCAGCATAAGCCCGGTGGCCCCATGATGGACGGCGGGATGATGGGGCGAGGCATGATGGGCGGAGGCATGGGGGGCATGATGGGTGGGGGTATGGGTGACATGATGAATAGCGGTATGGCGGGCATGATGGGCGGTTGCCACGCCGCGATGGACACCGGCCTGGATCGCAAGACAGCGATGCAGATGCATGGGGAGATGATGCGCGCGATGGGTGACATACTTGTCAAGTATGCAGACAAAGTCACGGAGCCGGCGCCGAAGCATTGAACACGAACGGCTGCCCAGGCACGGGAGCCTCAATGCCCGGCACCCGTGCCCGTAGCGGCTTTACCTCATGCAGTGCAAGCGCCCGTCGGGCCCGCAAATTGCATGCACAGCAGCAGCGCTGCCACAGCACGGCAAAATGCCGGTGGGGCTCAATGCAGTGACATTAGTGCGGCCCACAGCACGCCCGTACATCACTGATTTACCTTTCCGGGTAGGGACAGATCACCCGACGCCACCTTGAAGACGTTGGCTACGCACAGCAATGGCGTATGCATGCTGGCATTGACTCGCAGCGCGGCGGTCACCCCGTCGAAGCTGCCTGCCTTGATAACGCCGATATCATCGAAAGGCACACGCACCGCTACCGTTTGCGCGTTGAATACCGGCGCCCATCCCGGGCTGTCAATCAGGATGGGCAATCCAGGCCAGGTCTTGGGCAGGCTCGGCTTACTGCCGTCGGGGATGTCCACGACTTTCAAGGCGTCCTTTCCGCAGGCCGCATCCGGTTGCAGAACCACCCAATGCGAATGCCAAAGGTCGCCATCGTTGTCCAGTTTTCCATCGCCGTTCTCATCGAACAGCGGTGTGTCATCAAAATCGGGATGCGCGGTAACCGCAAAAGCAAGAATGCCCGCTTTCGGCGCAAAACCGACGACGGATGGGTCCAGGCTGGTTGGCCAGACGTAGGAGAAAACCGTACTGCCAGCCAACTTGCCCGTGGCGGCGGGCTTCGTCTCACCGGCCCTCCCGGATACGGCCATTTGGAAGGTGGCAACATTGCCCTCAGTGGTGATTGTCGTGCGGACGATGTCGAAGGGTGCATTGACGCCTGTCAGGGTTTTGCCCGCGTCGGAAGCGATACCGTGATAGCTACTCGTGCCGTAAGCGGGTATACCGCCGGCCATGCCCGCCAACAGTGCACCGAAGAGAAGAAATGACTTTGACGATTTCATCATTGATCCTTTGTCCTTAGCTTTGGTATGGACAAGTATATGCAGTCCCGTTGTATTATTTGAGTTAATTAGTTCATAAAACATATCATTTCGTTCAAATAAACATCCTGCAATGAGCACCCTACAAACAGCACCCGCCATCGACCGTCTTTCAGGCATCCTGGAACGCTTCCAGGTACAGGCGCAGCTGCATCACGCAGGCGTGCTGTGCGGGCTGACGCATTTCGATGCCAGTGAAGGGTATGGGTATTTGCATGTACTGCGCCGTGGACGGCTGACGGTAAGCCATCCGGGCGCACAAGGCGTCCCCCCGTCGATACAGTTCGACGAGCCAGCTCTATTGCTGTATGCGCGCCCTATCACACATCGCTTCCACAATCCGCCGGCGGAAGGGTCGGACTTCGTCTGTGCACGGCTGCTCTTCGATGGCGGCGCACACAACCCACTGGCCAGAGCGCTGCCATCCTTGATTGCGGTTCCGCTCGCATACGTGCCTGGCCTTCATGCAGCACTTGAATTGCTGTTCGCCGAGACCGAACGTGTACGCTGCGGCCAGCGCTTGCTGGCCGATCGACTCTTCGAAGTGGTTGTCCTCCAGCTGCTGCGCTGGCTGCTCGACCACCCGCAGGAGGCCGGCATACAGGCAGGCCTGATCACGGGCCTGTCTGATCATCGCCTGGCCCGCGCATTGGTGGCCATGCATGAAAGCCCAGGTGAGCCCTGGACACTGACGCGCATGGCGGAACACGCCGGGATGTCTCGCACGGCATTTGCCAATACCTTCCGCGAGGTGGTTGGCCAAACACCCGCAGATTACCTGAGCGACTGGCGGATCTCGCTGGCACAAAGGCGTTTGCGCGAGAGGCGGCCACTCAAGACGCTGGCGCAAGAACTCGGCTATGCCAATCCGTCGGCGCTGTCGCGCGCCTTCGCAGGGAAAGTAGGAGCATGCCCCCGCGAGTGGCTGGCGAAAGCACCATGAACCATGAGTGCCGTCAAATTTGGCAGATCGTCTTTGCTGCAAGATCGTCTTTGCTGCAAGATCGTCTTTGCTGCAAGATCGTCTTTGCTGCTAGCTCGTCTGTGTTGTTAGCTTGTTTTCGCTGCTAGATCGTCTGTATTGCATATGCCTCGCGGCTCGCTGCAGCAGGTGCCGCACCAAATGCGTTATGCGTCGGTGCGGCGCAAGGCCAGCGCCAGCATAATCAGCATAATCCCCTGGAAAATCAGGTCGATTGAGAGCAGCACGCCCAGTATCCAGACGCTGTTTTGAGGCCACCCCGCCGCTATCAGCAGCCCCGCCAGCACCGAAATCACGCCCGACAGCGCCAACCAGCCGCCACCCGGCTGGCCACGATTCTGGAGCCACACCCAAAGGCGAAAGACGCCGGAAGCGATGAGCGTTGCACCCAGCAACAAAGTCAGGACAGCGGCGCCTGCCAGCGGATCGTAGAACGCCACGAAGCCCGCCGCCAGATACAGCACCCCACTCAGCGTCCATAGTAGAAAGCCACCCATACCCTTTAATTTCCAGGCATGGATCAACATGCCCACGCCGCCGATCAGCATCATGATCCCCACCACCAGTACACTGGCGACGGTGGCGGCCAACACCGACATAGCGGCGACAACACCCAGAATCAACAACAGGACTCCAAGTGTGAGAAACCAGCCTCGCTTCTCGCGCATCACGGCGAGCGCTTCCGCCACGCGGGCAGAATCAATCTCGTGGGGTTGCTTCATGGGAGTTCCTCCGTGAACAAATAGGTCGGGACAAGCAAGGCATGCACGCCCAGCAACTCCAAGTCTGGCATAAAAATTCTGTTGAATACATGACGGCTATCGAAGAATCAGCAAATCCAAGGCCCATCAGCGCTCTGCGGACGCAGTTCGATGGCACGCAAGGCTGTCCGCCTGTGCTGTTCCCCACCCGCTGTCGCATGATATGACTCCAGCAGGCATAACACTTGCATTCGAAGGAATGAGTCATTCTTCAGAAGCGAGCCATGAACATAGACTGGTCAGGGATGTTTGCGTTTTCTATGTCGCCCTGGGAACTGATCGCCCGCGGCACACTGATGTATTGGTTTATTTTTATCGTGCTGCGCTTGGCCGGGCGGCGGGACTTGGGGTCGTTCAGCACCACAGACATGCTGCTGCTGGTGCTCATCGCCGATGCCGCGCAAAACGGCATGTCCGCCCAATACAACAGCGTGACAGATGGCGGGATTCTCGTCTTCACGCTGGTTTTCTGGAGCGCCGCGTCCAATCGCATCGCATTCTACTTCCCCCGCGTCCGACCATTTTTTGAACCCCACAGGGTTTTGCTCATTAAAGACGGCCAGCTTCAACGCCACGGCATGCGCCGCGAGCATGTAAGCAAAGATGAGTTGATGGAGGAACTGCGGCTGCAGGGCATCAATGACGTTGCCGATGTGGTGTATGCCTATATGGAATCCACGGGCGACGTTAGCATCAAGACCAAAGACGAGAGGCGGCCCGGACCCTTCTGGCGTCCAGATGAGTAGCCCGCGCAAGTTCGGGCATGGCAGCGACGCCCTCCCAGGCACGCACTTTGCTGCAGGCGTGTATTCAGAAAATCAACGACCAAACTCAACGACCAAACCTGCGGACATGCGCGAAATCGAATCAATCGCCCAATACATGCACGACCACCACTTGCTCCTCGTCACGGCCGAATCCTGCACCGCAGGCCTGATTGCGGCGCGGTTGGTGGATGCGCCCGGTGCGGGTGACATCCTTGATTGCGCGTTCGTGACCTACTCCCCAGCCGCGAAGCGTGACTGCCTGGATGTACGCCCATCGACCCTGGAACACTTTGGTTTGACGAGCGAAGAAGTGTCGATAGAGATGGCGCGCGGCGCGCTTTCACGAAGCCGCGCAAACGTTTCCATCGCCAATACGGGTGTTACAGAACCCATGCCTGACGGGCCGGCCGCTGGCACACAATGCTTTTGCTGGATATTCAAGGACGCGGCGAGCATACACGTTTTTTCAAAGACACGGCAGTTTCACGGCTCGAGAAATGAAATTCGAAGCGCGAGCGCGGATTATGCACTTCAGCGCTTGGTTCACCTCCATGCCAGCCTTGGACTGAACGCCAGTCATGACGCCGCTGAACACACTGACGACTAGCGCCAAGGACGATCGCGGCTTCAGCCTCACGCGCGGTCCGCGCGTACGCGAGGAGTAAACGCATGCAAGAGCCATTTAGAAAGTTTGCCGAAGCCACGTCAAAAGCGGCTGGCTCCCCTTGGGCGTTCAGCGCCGCCATCGGACTTGTTGTGATATGGGCAATATCAGGCCCCCTGTTCGGCTTCTCGGACACCTGGCAGCTCGTTATCAACACCGGCACGACCATCGTTACGTTCCTGATGGTATTCCTGATTCAGAACGCACAGAATCGCGACTCCCTCACCTTGCAGCTGAAGCTGGACGAACTGCTTTGTGCCGTGAAGGGGGCCCGGGACGGAATGGTGAACCTTGAAGATCTGAGCGAAGAGAGCCTGAACAAACTGCGCGAAGAATTCAGGCAGACGGCGCAAGCGAAAGAGCGTTCGAATGAGATCTCAACCTAGCCCGAGGCACCCCACGATACCGCCCATTCTCGACCAGCATCTGGAGATACCCGGCCTGGACGATGCGGGCCAGCTGTTTCTTGCGACAACTCAGACCCTATAAAGCACTAAGCGCTTGGCTTCGAAATACCCGCCAACGCCTCCCCAGTGGCGCGTATGTCCTTACCATCAACGGCCAAGTCCCCCAGTGCAACAATACCCACCAGCCGCTTTTCTCTATTGACGACCGGCAACCGTCTGATTTGGTGGTCACGCATAATCTGTTTAGCAGTGTCGACGGACTCATCGTCATACACCCATTTGACATCGGTGCTCATAGACTCACGCACCTTTGCGTTAGCATCACTGCCCTCTGCAATCGCGCGTATCACGATATCGCGATCCGACAGCGTGCCGACGAGCCGGTCATGCTCGCCCACGGGCATGAGGCCGAAATCCCCGTCGCGCATTTGTCGCGCAGCGTCCTTAATGCTGGCGTCTGGGTGCAGTATTTTTACGTCGTGGCTCATTACATCCGCAATCTGTTGCATGGTTAACTCCTGTATCCGTTAAGTTCCTGACGCGCTCGCTATCCTGAACGATCACGCAGCTCCGTTACACCTTCCTCAGCCGCGCAATGCGCGCAACAGAATATCCGCCCGCTCTTCTCCACGCCATGCCCGATGATCGACACACCACAATGCGCACAGTGCGGTGCAACCATTCGGATCGCACACTCAAAGCTGTCGAACGTATAGGTTTTGCCCGACGCGGTCAGTTCGAAGGTTTTGTCATACTCATTTCCACAAGCGTCACATTTGCTCATTGCATATCTCCTTGTAGATGCAGCCAAACACAGCAAGTGGCATGCCGACTGGCCGCGCCCGCCCGCGTTGATAGCACCTGGCGCCCGATGTAGGGCCGGAATGTGGAGGCGGAATGTGGGGCCAGAATATGGGCCGGAATATGGACAGGAATAGGGGGCGAATGTGGAGATTGGTTGCCATGTATGGCAGCAGCGGCAAGGATAATGCGGCGAGTTAAGGGCGGTCCCGCGTAGATATCAGGGCTCTACCCGCCCCCGCAGTTTCTTTACCAGACCGCGTACAGCCTTGCCCTCCAGCCGCCGGCGCTGCGAGCCCAGCGTCGGGCGTGTCGCCCTGCGCGGCACAGTGGGCTGCGAGACGCTATCGACCAATGCCTGTAAACGCGCAATAGCGTCAAGCCGATTCTTCTCCTGACTGCGACTGCTCTGCGCCTTGATGACCACGTCACCATCATCTGTGATGCGCTGGTCGCGCAAGGCGAGCAAACGTTCTTTGATCTCTGGCGGCAACGATGACCGCGGGATCGAATAACGCAGGTGGACGGCGCTTGATACCTTATTAACATTCTGGCCGCCCGCGCCCTGTGCGCGGATAGCACTGAAGACCATGTCCTCTTTCGAAACGATGAACCGGGAGATTGTCATGGCTGTTGGCTCGGTTTACTTGCGGGTTTCCTATAGACTCACTGTAGCAGGCGCCGAGCCCTACCCACCCAATTCTTTCTTGAGGCCACACCCGTGCAGCAATACTTATATATCGAACCACTGACGGAAGAAGCGTTTGCACCGTACGGCAGCATGTTGGGGAGGCCATATGGGCACGATACCCCTGCATACAGCAACCCCGCTACAGACTTTTGGCACCAACACCACTTCAATGCGGGCCAAGACGGCACGCCCGAAGTTTTATGGGTCAACTATCGCAAGAACGACCGGCTGATCAACACACTCGAAGTGCACTGGCTGACTGAGCAGGCGATTATTCCACTCGGAGACCAAGAGATTATTCACGTCGTTGCCATATGCGACGCATCCGGCACACGCCCAGACCTGGCCACCCTGAAGGCCTTCCGCGTCCCTCCGGGCCGGGGCGTCTGTATGAAGCCTGGCTGCTGGCACGCCACACAAGTGCTCAGCAACGAGGTCAACTGCGTCATGCTCACCCGCGGCTCGACAACGCTAGAGTTGGTGACGCACCTTCAGGATCAGGCCCCCGCCCGTGAAACCGCTTTGTTCACGCTGCCTCAAGCGAAAATACTGCAAATAACATCGCCTATCGCTCCATCCCTTTCGGCAAAGCAAAGCCAGCGCACTTGACGACCATCAACAGCCCGCGGACGAAGGGCTGAATCGAACCGGGTTTTGAGGAGGCTTCAATTCTTGAGAGAATGGAGTCATGAGCAAGAACAACAAGTTTTCCCCTGAAGTACGTGAACGCGCGGTGCGCTTGGTTCAGGAGCATCGTGATGAGT
>NZ_WWER01000008.1 GCF_009857885.1 Pusillimonas sp. TS35
GTGGGTAGATCAGGCAACGGCCCACGGGCAGCTGCCTGAGCGGCAACAGTACGCTTCTTCTTCATTGGCATATCCATGGTTTTTAACCCCTATGATATGCCTCACCCACAAAATTACGGATAGGCTCAACCGCTCCGTTAGGGATGAGTGATCGGCGAACCGTGAACTGCATCGACTGCCCAGCAGAGACTCAATAACGCCCAAATAATCACGCTGGTGTGTGAGATGGTCAGGCCTCAATCGTGCTTAACAATGTCAAAGCATGGTAAACATGCGTTCCACTACGTATCAACACCTGCCACAATGGAGCAACGGCCGATTCCTTCGCCCTTAAAATAATAGTCAGGTATTATTATGTTCTGTCATACTTCGAATCAGGCCTCTGTCATAATGTATCTAACCGCTGAAAAATCTCTGGGCCCTGGCAAATCATGAGCAGCATAGGCAAACGCCTCCGTACTGCGCGTATTCAACGCGGCCTCACGCAAGAGGCCCTTGCCAACTTGCTCGATCCGCCCCTGACTCAAGGCACCATTGCCCATATAGAGAACGGTCGTAGCGAAACCTCGCGCCATATCATCTGGCTTGCTCTCGTACTCGGGCTGCGGATCGAATGGCTTTTGACAGGCCAAGGGGAAATGTTTGAGGTTCAGTGGCCATGGACTACCCCAATGAGCGAGGTGGCCACGCTACCCCCACTCGTGCTTGAAGACATTGGCGACTATATACAAATGAAAGTCTCCAAGCATCAGGTGAAGACAGGCAACGATCCTGACACGGAAGTCTGAAGCCTGATCTCCTACCCTTGCCAGGACAAGAAAAAAACAACAAATTTTGCGCCACCACACACTCTCTCCCAACGGGCCAGAGTGCATCTTGTCGTGTCATTTCACATAACCATGGGCCATATTGGCAATAAATTCCATGACCATATGACTTTTAATTATTACTTGCGTATTGACCCCGCGCAATACATGCGTAATGATTACAACAACCCTGCTCTTTAACAACAAAACACCGATAAATACCGCGCCCTGTTCTCCGTGAACGGTGCGAGTGCGCGGCTACCCGTGTCGTCAGCTTCGTGCGGGGCGACAAGCACCTGGGTAGGAGTAAAGCAGGTGAAAAACCATTCCCCTTCCGGGCCGGTAGCGACTGGTGCTAACCGGAAGGCGTGAATGACGATCCGTTCACACGGACGCCGGCTCTGCCAAAGGCAGGCCACATTCGATGGATGGCGCGTAATCCGTCGATGACAGCGGCAAAGACCGCAGTTCCCAGCATCCCGACGAACCGCAGCAGCGGCAGCGGAGCCAGCGGCGGGCGCTGCCGGGAACGATCAAAGCACCCGGCCCCCATCGTGGCATCTTGGCGGGCAGGACTCAACGGCGCAGACAGCGCCGGCTTTGGAAAGCATCCTGGCACCCAGGGTGCTTCCCAAGGTCTAACGGAGGAACACATGAAGGAACAGGCAACACCCACTGTCTTCGGCCACCGGCCAGCCGGACAACAAGAACAACAAGCCGACGACGCGCTTCTCTATCGAATCCCTACCGCTGAGGCGAAGCTGGGTGTATCGCGCTCCACCATCTACCGGCTGGCCAAAGAAGGCCAGCTTGTCCTTATCAAGATAGGAAAACGCTCCAGCGGGATCACGGCAGAAAGCGTGCATGCGCTGATTGAACGCAATCAGGCAACAGCCAGCTGACCAACTTGAATCAAACTGAGTTCCCGCTCTGCCAAAGGATTGCTCATGACCACTCTCCAACCCACCACCCCGCAGGCAAGTGCTAATTACTCTGCCGACACGATGGTTCGAGTACCAGAAATCTGCCGTGACCCGAGAACAGGACGCCCCGGAATTCTGCCAATCAGTAGATCGACATGGTACGAATGGGTCAAACGAGGCTTAGTGCCTCCTGGCATCAAGATAGGCGGCCGAACCGTCGTTTGGCGACTTGCTGATATACAGGCCCTCGCCAGGGATCAGTCCGGAATCTGAGAGAGCTTATCCAGATAGTCCGCCAGAAACTGCAATGCTTGTTTACGCTCCTCAGCCAACTCCGCATGATTGTAGGCCGTTTCAACCTGCCCTCTGGGCGCGTGAGACAGGAGCAATTCCACCACCTCCGAACGGATGCCATGCTCGCGCAGCAAGGTAGCAGTTGTTCCGCGAATACCATGCGGAGAAAAGTCAGGCACACCAAAGTCCATGCGCTTGAAGAAATGGTTCAGACTGACGTCACTCATCGGCGCCACACGGCCACTCGCCGTGAAGATAGATGGAAAAACGTATTCCTGATGTCCTGTCATGGTATGCACAAGGCGCAGCAACTCCACCGCCTGACGCGACAGAAATACGCGATGGCGTTTGCGCATCTTCATGCGCTCAGCTGGGATATCCCAAATAGCAGCATCAAGGTCGTACTCACCCCAACGGCTGCGGATCAGCTCGCCTTTACGAACCATCGTATATACCAGCAGCTGCGTAGCTGCCTGAGTGGTGAAATGAGCGCCTTGGCGAGGAATCAAGCGCCAGAATCGGGCAAGCTCCGGTTCCAACAGGTGGCGATGATGGGTGCGCTTCGGCACTGACACCGCACCACGCACCATCAAGGCCGGGTTGGATTCAGCCTGCAGATTGCGAATCGCGTAATTGTAAATTCTCTGGATCAGGGATCGCACGCCTTCAGCAGTGGTAGGCGTCGGCCGCAGCTCATCCAGAATTTCAAGAATTTGCTTAGGCTGCACCGAGCTCAAGGGCATAGCGCCGATCTTGCCGAAAACATAGGACTCCAGCCAGCGCAATTGCTGAACACGATAAGCCGCTGAACGGTAAAACAGTGTTTCGTCCACCCATTGCCGGGCATACGCCTTAAACGTTGGCCCGGCGGGTTTGACACGCGTTCCGACAAAACCGGCAAATTCAAGTTCCTTGGGATCGCCGCCCTGCTCCACAGCAGCCTGCAAAGCCTCGTGAATCTGCCTGGCCTGCTTCAACGAAATAGCCGGATAGCGACCGATAGTGATTTTGTCGCGCCGGCCGCCAAAGTGATATTTATAGCGCCACACCTTCGTGCCAGAAGGCAGCACATCAATATGAAGGCCGCCGCCGTCGGTCAACACATAGGTTTTGTCTTTGGGTTTTGCCGCCTCAATGGCGGCTACACGGAGAGAATATGTGAATGTACGGGGCATGGGGCCATGTGAAAAAATTTTGGGGCCATATTACCACCTGTGGCACCAAACCATGGCCCCAAAACAAGTTGACCCATCTCGATCAACCCAGATTGATACGGACAGAAAAAAGCCCCATCCTCCTATGAGAACGGGGCTTTTCTGGACTTCAATGTATCAGATCAGAACCGATTACATGTTGTCGATCATCACCTGGCCAAAGCCCGAGCACGATACTTGCGTCGCGCCTTCGAGCAGGCGGGCGAAGTCGTAGGTGACCTTCTTGGACAGGATGGATTTTTCCATGCTGGAGATGATCAAGTCGGCTGCTTCGGTCCAGCCCATGTGGCGCAGCATCATCTCGGCGGACAGGATCTCGGAACCGGGGTTCACGTAATCTTTGCCAGCGTACTTGGGTGCGGTGCCGTGGGTGGCTTCGAACATGGCGACGGAGTCGGACAGGTTCGCGCCGGGGGCGATACCGATGCCGCCCACTTGCGCGGCCAGTGCGTCGGAGACGTAGTCGCCGTTCAGGTTGAGCGTTGCAATGACGTCGTATTCGGCCGGGCGCAGCAGGATCTGTTGCAGGAACGCGTCAGCGATCGAATCCTTGACCGTGATCTCGCGACCCGTCTTGGGATTCTTGAACTTGCACCACGGGCCGCCGTCGATGAGTTGGGCGCCGAATTCTTTCTGGGCCAGTTCGTAGCCCCAGTCGCGGAAGCCACCTTCGGTGAACTTCATGATGTTGCCCTTGTGCACCAGCGTGACCGAAGCGCGGTCGTTGTCGATGGCGTACTGGATGGCCTTGCGAACCAGGCGCTGCGTACCTTCGCGCGAAACAGGCTTGACACCGATGCCCGACGTTTCGGGGAAGCGAATCTTGGTAACGCCAAGTTCGTTGCGCAGGAAGTCGATGAGCTTCTTGGCGTTGGCGCTTTCGGCTTCGAATTCGATGCCGGCATAGATGTCTTCCGAGTTTTCACGGAAGATAACCATATTGGTTTTTTCGGGTTCGCGCACGGGTGAAGGCACACCCTTGAAATACTGGATCGGGCGCAGGCAGACATACAGGTCGAGCTGCTGGCGCAATGCGACGTTCAGCGAACGGATGCCGCCGCCGACGGGCGTGGTGAGCGGGCCCTTGATGGACACGACGTAATCCTTGACCGCTTCCAGGGTCTCGTCGGGCAGCCAGACGTCGGGGCCGTATACCTTGGTGGATTTTTCACCGGCGTACACTTCCATCCAGTGGATCTTGCGCTTGCCGTTGTAGGCTTTCTTCACCGCCGCGTCGACAACCTTGAGCATGACGGGGGTAATATCCGCGCCGGTGCCGTCGCCTTCGATGAAGGGAATAATAGGCTCATCCGGTACGTTCAGGGAAAAATCGGCGTTAACCGTAATCTTCTGACCCTCGCCGGGGACTTTGATGTGTTGATAGGACATGAATGCTCCAGTTGTGCTCCGCAGACGCGGCGCCTGCGGGATAAAAGTCTAGGTAACCAAAAACAGCAAGTCTTATATAAGAGTAGAAGAATAGTGTATCGTATTTCGGCTTGTGTTTTCAGCGGAATCGGGGGGTTGGGCAGCAAGGTTTGTTCCAGCACCGCTTATTCTATAAGGCTAAGAGGCTAAGCGCTCCGCAAACATGACGAGCATCGCCCTGATGTAAATATAGCCGCACCTGCAGCGGCGTCAGGTACAGCTAAAATATTGATTTCAAAAGCAAGGCAGCACAGTATTTCATGTTCAACCCCACCCGCGAACAAGTCAGGCAGTTTTTTACCGATGCTTGGCGCAAACACTGCGCCGCCGGTATCCTGACACCGCTCGAAACCATGGCTGTCGACCTGATCAGGCAGCACCCTGAATACCAGGCCGATCTCGAAAACCCCGAGCGTGTGCAAGCCGACTACTCCGTCGAAGAAGGCAAAACCAACCCCTTCCTTCACCTGTCCATGCACCTGGCTATCGACGAACAGTTGTCCATAGATCACCCGCCAGGCATCAAAAAAGCCTACCAGGAACTTGTCGCCACGCACGACCCCCACGACGCCGCACACATCATCATGGAAGCCTTGGGCGAAGTGGTATGGGAGGCCCAGCGGCTGGGACAGCCGCTGGATTCCGACAAATACATCGACCTCATCCGCCGCCGTGCCTCACGCCACTGAGCGGCGCGCACGTCGCCTGGCAGCGTAGCCAACATACGAGCATAACGCAGGCACCCGTGCACCCGCGCGAACGCGGGTGCACGGGTGCACAAACATACTTCTTACTTTTTACTTTTCGACTGCCAGCGGCGAAGGCTGGCTGGCGAGCCAGGCGGCCACGTTCTGGATGTCGGTCGGTGACAGCGAGGCCGCCATGGGTGCCATAATGGCATTTTTGCGAATATTGGCCGAGGCGGGCGCACCTTTTGCACCGCGCTGGTATGCCTTGAGAGCATGCTCGAGGTAGTCGCGATGCTGGCCTGCCAAGATGGGATAGGTAGCCATGATAGGCGTCTTGCCATCGGCGCCGTGGCATGCGGCACAGGTTTTTTCGTACGTGGCCTTGCCTGCGGCAAGGTCGGCGGCGGCGGCCGCGCCGCCCATGGCGAACAGTGCAGCACCCGCCAATGCGATAGTCAGCGATTTCATGAGTCTTCCTCCCCCTTATTTTTTCGCGAAGCCAGCGTAATACGCGGCCAGATCAGCCATGTCCTGGTCGGAGAGGCTTTTGGCGATGGCCTCCATGGTGGGGAAAGTACGCGCGCCGCTGGCATACTCCTTCAACGCCGCCACAATGTATTCAGCGTTTTGTCCGGCGATCATCGGCACGTGGTACACCTCGGGGAAACTGGCCTTGTAGCCTTCGATCCCATGGCAGCCAATGCACATGGAGATTTTGGACTTCGCAGCTTCGGCGTCGCCCTTGGGCGCCGCATCGGCAGCATGGGCAGACCCAAAGATTACACAGGAGGCCATCACGGCCAGCGCAGGCAAGGTGCGCTTCAGGGAATAAGGCGACTTCATGAGCTATTGTTTTGCGTGTAGATTAGATTGAAGTAAATTGATCTATGTCAATAGACCGCCTAAAAATGCCGATTGTACGATACTTGACCCACGTATCCCATTATGGTCTTTGCCTAGAAGCAACGCGCAACGAATCCCGCAGCATATCCTACGGAACCCATCATCATGTCAGCAGCCTCCGCAAACAACCCTAGCAACCAGGACAATCACCACCGCAACGAACGCTTTACCGGCACCGAACGCTATGTCGCCACCGAGGGCCTGAAGATGGCCGTCAATGCGGCGCTCGCGCTACAGCGCCCGCTGCTGATCAAAGGCGAACCAGGCACCGGCAAGACGATGCTCGCTGAAGAAGTAGCGGCATCCCTGGGCAGGCCGCTGCTGCAATGGCATATCAAGTCAACCACGAAGGCGCACCAGGGCCTGTACGAGTACGACGCCGTCTCACGGTTGCGCGATTCGCAGCTCGGTGATGAAAAGGTGCGCGACATCGGCAACTACATCGTTAAAGGTGTGCTGTGGCAGGCATTTGAATCGAACGCGCCGTCCGTTGTGCTGATTGACGAAGTCGACAAGGCTGATATCGAGTTCCCCAACGATCTGCTGCGTGAACTCGACCGCATGGAATTCCATGTATACGAAACCCGCCAAACCATCGCCGCGCGCCATCGGCCGCTGATCATCATCACCTCCAACAACGAAAAAGACTTGCCCGACGCATTCTTGCGCCGCTGTTTTTTTCATTACATCGACTTCCCCGACCGCGACACCATGCGCGATATCGTGGCTGTGCATTACCCTGGCATCCGCGAAGACGTACTGCGCGCCGCCATGGACACCTTCTTCGCCCTGCGCGATGCGCCCGGCCTGAAAAAGAAGCCCTCCACCTCTGAATTCCTTGACTGGCTGCGCCTGTTGATGGGTGAGTCGATCAGCGCCGACGCGATCGCCAGCACCAACGGCGATGTTCCGGTGATGGCTGGCGCGCTGCTCAAGAACGAGCAGGACATCACCCTGCTGCAGCGCCTGGCAGCCATGACGCGCGCCGGCCGGCGCTAACTGAGGGTACGCGATGCAAACCGTCAGGCAGTTTCACCACGCCCCGGCTCCAGTCACCCTGGCACGCGATGGCGTACGCCTTCTTCCGCTTGCCCGCGAGCATGCGCCAGCGCTGGAAGCGGCCGCCGCCGACGGCCAGCTCTGGACGCTGCGCGTCACGTCCGTGCCGGCCCCGGGCGACGCCGCGGCATACATCGAGCAGGCCCTGCAAGGCCAGGCAACCGGCACCATGCTCCCATTCGCGGTTATGGACGAGGACAGCGGCGCCATCATTGGCACCACCCGCTACCACGACATCGTGGCCTCGATCGCTCGCCTGGAGATCGGCTACACCTGGTATGCCCGCCACTGGCAACGCACCCATGTCAACACCACGTGCAAGCTGTTGCTGCTGCAACATGCCTTTGACACATTGGGCGCGGAGGTGGTCGGGTGGCGCACCGACAACTTCAACCACGCCTCGCAGCGCGCCATCGAACGCCTGGGCGCCCGGCGCGACGGCGTGATCCGCCATCATGCACTACGCCGCGACGGCACGGTGCGCGATACTGTGATGTATAGCCTGTTGGCCGGCGAATGGCCCGAAGTGCGCGCACACCTCGAATATCAGCTTGGGCGTCATCATGCTGCTTGATTTTTTCTACCACCTGCGCGCCCGCAAGCTGCCCGTTTCCGTGCAGGAGTACCTCACGCTACTCGAAGCGCTGCGCGCAGGCGTCATGCTTCCGTCCATCGACGATTTCTATCATCTTGCCCGTATGACGCTGGTCAAGGACGAAACCCTGTTCGACCGCTACGACCAGGCTTTCGGCGAGTTCTACGGAAAGCTGGAAGCCGCCCTGCCCGAAGGAAAAGAAATACCGCTGGACTGGCTGCTCAAGCAGTTTCAAAAAAACCTCACGCCCGAAGAAAAAGCGGCCATCGAAAAGCACGGCTGGGACAAGCTGATGGAACTGTTCCGCCAGCGGCTTGAAGAACAGAAAGAGCGCCATGCCGGCGGCAATAAATGGATAGGCACCGGCGGCTCTTCGCCCTTCGGGCATGGTGGCTACCATCCCGAGGGCATACGCATTGGCGGGCCGTCCGCGGGCAACCGCACCGCGATAAAAGTATGGGAAAAACGCGAATACCGCGACTACGACGATCAACAAACGCTGGGCACGCGCAATTTCAAGATGGCCCTGCGGCGCCTGCGTCGGTTCGCGCGCGAGGGCGCCGAGCTTGAACTCGACCTGGACGACACGATACGCAGCACAGCCCGCAACGCTGGCCTGCTCGACCTGCAGATGGTGCCAGAGCGCCACAACATGGTAAAGGTGCTGATGCTCCTGGATGTCGGCGGCAGCATGGACGACCACATTGCCCGCGTCGAAGAGCTGTTCTCAGCCGCGCGCAGCGAATTCCGGCACCTGGAAGTTTTTTACTTCCACAACTGCCCCTACGAATCACTGTGGCGCAACAACCGCCGCCGCAGCGCCGAACGCTTCGACACCTGGGACATCCTGCGCACCTACAAC
The DNA here is from genome assembly GCF_009857885.1 of Pusillimonas sp. TS35. Classification (GTDB taxonomy): domain Bacteria; phylum Pseudomonadota; class Gammaproteobacteria; order Burkholderiales; family Burkholderiaceae_B; genus Allopusillimonas; species Allopusillimonas lactea. Next base: position 8,774 of record NZ_WWER01000008.1, read on the forward strand.
GACGACTGGCGCCTGATCATTGTGGGCGACGCCACCATGAGCCCCTACGAAATCCTGCAACCGGGCGGCTCAGTCGAGCATTACAACAAGGAATCGGGCGCGGCATGGCTGCAGCGCTTGCTGGATAACTGGCCCAAGGCGGTCTGGCTTAATCCCGAGCCCGCCGGATACTGGCAATACAGGCAGTCCATTTCCATTATCCAGAACCTCATGGGCAATCGCATGTACGGCGTCACCGTTAGCGGCCTCGAAGACGCCATGCGCGTGCTGTCTCGATAACACACCTATTGTTTCATGATGGGGCGCGCGCGCAGCCTCACGAAGCGGCGCGGCTATGGTAAAACGGGAGCACGCTTCTTACTCGGATATTGCGCATGTTCTCCTTCTCGGCACCTACGCTCGTCCGCGCCGCGGCACTTGCGATCATTGTCGTTCTGGCCGCACCAGTCCAGGCCAAAACAGGCACGCCTCCGACGGCGCCCGCCCCATCCGGGCAGAAGGCCAACGCAGCCCTTCCAGCGGGCGTCCAGCAGCTGCACACGGTCGAAGGGGTTACTGAATACAGCCTGCCCAATGGCCTGCGCGTGCTGCTGGCGCCTGATGCCTCCAAGCCCAGCACCACAGTGAACATGACCTACCTGGTAGGTGCCCGCCAGGAAAACTACGGGCAGACAGGTATGGCGCACCTGCTCGAACATATGCTTTTTCGCGGCACACCGACGCTGCGCAATGCACTGGCCGAGTTCTCTCGCCGCGGCCTGGCGGCCAATGGCTCCACGTCTGGCGACCGCACCAATTACTATGCCAGCTTCGCCTCCAACCCCGAAACGCTCAACTGGTATCTTGGCTGGCAGGCCGACGCCATGGTCAACTCGTTGATTGCGAAAGAAGACCTGGACGCCGAAATGACGGTGGTGCGCAACGAGATGGAGCGCGGCGAAAACAACCCGTTCCAGATCCTGCTGCAAAAGATGCAGGCCACGGCCTATCAGTGGCACAACTACGGCCACAGTACTATCGGCGCTCGCTCCGACGTTGAAAACGTAGACGTCGGCCAATTGCGCGCCTTCTACAAAAAATACTATCAACCGGATAATGCGATATTGATCGTGACCGGCCGGTTCGATGCCGCGGCGACCCTCAAGACCATCGCGACAGTGTTTGGCAAAATCCCTCGCCCCACCCGCACGTTGCCGCCCGAATACACGGTAGAGCCCATACAAGACGGCGAGCGCCTGGTAGCGCTGCGCCGCCACGGCGGCACGCCGTTGGTTGCAGCCCTGTACCATATCCCCGCAGCCGGCAGCCCCGACTACACGGCGCTCGACCTGGGCGTAAACATCATTGCCGACACACCATCAGGCCGGCTGTACCATGCGTTGGTGCGCGAAAACCTCGCGGCCAGCGTGTTCGGTTTTGCGTCCGATATGAAGCAGCCGGGGTATGCGTTGTTCGGCGCCGAACTCGAACCAGGCATGGACCAGGCCAAGGCATTGGCCACGCTTACGGCCACACTTGAATCGGTGGCCGAGAAGCCTTTTACACAAGAAGACCTCGATCGTATCCGCAACAAATGGCTCTCGAACTGGAACCAGCTCTATGCCAACCCCGCCAAGCTCGCCAGCGTCCTGTCCGAGACATCCGCAGACGGTGACTGGCGCCTGTTCTTCCTGCAGCGCGACCAGGTCGAGGATATGAAGCTGGAGACGGTTCAGCGCGTCACCCAAGCATACCTAGTGGCCAGCAATCGTACTGCCGGCGAATACATCCCCACCGATAAACCCGAGCGCGCACCGGCCTCCGCCCCACCCGACTTCCAGGCGTTGTTCAAGGGCTACACCGGCAAACAGACGGGCCCGGCCAAGGCGGCCTTCGAGGCCACGCCCGAGCATATCGATGCGGCCACAGATCGCCAGCCGCTGGTACTACCCAACGGCGAGGTCAAGCTGGCATTACTGCCCAAGCCTACACGCGGCGACCGTGTCGAGGCCAACCTCGAGCTGCATTTCGGCAACGCCGACAGCCTGAAAGGCCAACGCGAAGTCGCAGGCGCAGTTGCCGCGCTGCTCGACCAAGGCACCCCATCCCTGACTCGCCAACAGATTCAGGACAAATTCGACGCCCTGCAGGCGCAAGTCAGCTTCTCGGGTACCGGCGGCATTGTCTCGGTGAACATGTCCACCGTCAAAGCCCACCTTCCCGAGCTCGTTTCCGTGGTGTTGAACCTGCTGCGCGAGGCCGACTTCCCCAAGCAAGAGCTCATTGAATACCAGCGCCAAGCCAGCACAGCAATCAGCACGGCCATGTCCGAACCCAGCGCCCTGGCTTCCCGCGCCCTGGCGCGGCACGACAACCCCTGGGCGCCCGACGATGTCCGCTATACCCCCACCTTCGAAGAAGAGCGCAACCAGATTGCCGCGCTTACCCGCCAGCGACTGCAAAGCTTCCACAGCACCTTCTACGGCGCGGGCAATATCGAGTTCTCAGCCGTCGGCGCTTTCGAGCCTGACGCTATCCGCGAGGCGCTGACCAAGGGCCTGAAAGGCTGGCAGAAAGCCCCAGCCTACACCCGCCTTGACAACCCCTACCACGCGGTGCCCGCGGAGCGTTTCCATATCAACACACCAGACAAAGCCAATGCCTTCTACTTGGCCAAGATGCCCGTAAAGCTACAGGATACCGATCCGGACTTCCCAGCGCTTTACCTTGCAAACTACCTGCTCGGCTCGTCCGAAACGTCGCGTCTGTGGGAACGCATCCGCGTCAAGGAAGGCCTTTCCTACGACGTGCGCAGCCAATTGACTGCATCTTCGTTCGAGCCCTCGGGTAGTTGGGTTATTTACGCCATCCTCGCACCGCAGAACAGCAGGCAAGTCACCACGGCTGTCAACGAAGAGTTGCAGCGCTTGCTCGACCAAGGGTTCACAGACGACGAGGTCAAAGAAGGCGTGCGAGCGCTGCTCAACTATCGCAAGCTCGCCCGCGCCAATGATGCCACCCTATCGGCGGTGTGGCTCAATTACCTCGAGCTTGGGCGCACCTTCCAGTGGTCTGCTGATATCGACAAAGCCCTGCTGTCCCTCACGGCAAAACAAGTCAACGATACGATACGGCGCTGGCTGCAACCCAACGCATTCAGCGTGGCGCTGGCGGCAGATGCCTCCAAGCAGGGCGAAAAGGCGCCTCCTGTGCCGGCCGAGCCTGGGCGGGCCCCCGAACCTGCGCCTGGCCCCGCGCCCGCGGCCGCTCCCACGCCGGGGCCAACGGCCCCGCCCGCGCCAACCGGCACCGCCCAACCTTCCGCTGCCAAATAACAGCGGGCGTCATACATTTACAGGCGGGCCACCCCAAGCAGTTCAGTCCCGCCTGTCGCTGTCCACACTACCCGCATGCGGCATCGGCGATCACCAGGGCCGCTAAAGCCAAATACCACGCGCTGGGCGGTATGAAGCAAGCCAAGGGGCAAGAAACAAGGCAGGCTGCAAGCAAGACTACGCACGTCAAAAGGCCGCGCTCATTGGCGCGGCCTTTTGCATACAGCAGATAACGCATTACTTCTCAACGCCCCCTAAGCCCGGCAATCCCGGGCCAGGTTTTTCTCAGGCGAAGAAATCCTTCACCCTGTCCTTCCAGGACTTGCTGCCAGGCGAGTGCTTGTCGCCGCCCTGTTCCAACGATGTCTCGAACTGGCGCAACAGCTTTTTCTGGTCTTCGGACAGCCTGACCGGTGTCTCGACGGAAACATGGCAATAGAGATCGCCCGGATAGCTGCCACGCACCCCCTTGATACCCTTGCCGCGCAGGCGGAACGTCTTGCCCGACTGCGTGCCCTCGGGGATCGTGATTGCCCCTTTGCCAGCCAGCGTAGGCACCTCAAGCTCACCACCGAGCGCCGCGGTAGTGAACGGTATCGTCAACTCGCAATGCAGATCGTCACCGTCCCGCTGGAAAATAGCATGTCGCTTGATGTGGATCTCGACATAGAGATCCCCCGGTGGCCCGCCGTTCAGACCCGGTTCGCCATTGCCGCTGGAGCGGATGCGCATGCCGTCGTCAATGCCAGCCGGGATCTTGACCTGCAGCGTTTTGTTTTTGCGTACACGGCCCACGCCATCGCATGCATTGCAAGGATCCGTGATCTCTTTGCCCGTACCGTGGCAGGTGGGGCATGTTTGCTGCACGCTAAAAAAGCCTTGCTGCATACGAACCGCGCCCGAACCACCGCAGGTATGGCAGGTTTTGGGCTGAGTACCGGGCTTGGCGCCCGAACCGTGACAGACCTCACAGTTTTCCCAACTGGGCACACGGATCTCGGTATCGAAACCATGCGCTGCCTGTTCCAGAGAAATATCGAGCGAGTATTTGAGATCGGCGCCGCGATATACCTGCGGCCCGCCGCCACGGCGGCCTCCACCGAAGATTTCGCCAAAAATATCGCCGAAAGCATCCGCGAACCCAGCACCGCCCATGCCGGCGCCCATGCCTGCATTGGGGTCAACGCCCGCATGGCCGAAGCGGTCATAGGCCCCGCGCTTTTCCTCATCGGACAGCATCTCGTAGGCTTCTTTGGCCTCTTTGAATTTCTCTTCCGCCTCTTTGCTGCCCGGGTTGCGGTCCGGGTGATACTTCATTGCGAGCTTGCGGTAGGCTTTCTTGAGTTCGTCATCGGAGGCGTTCTTTGCCACCCCGAGGACTTCGTAATAATCGCGTTTTGCCATGAGTCGTGCTTGTGTCTAGGGCGTTGCCGGGCCTGTGGAACAGCCCGCCCGCGCTGCGGTATGTCGCCGCGCTTCGTCGGAACAAGAATGCCCGATTTCCGGCGCAATGCCAGAAACCGGGCCCGAAAACCGCTAATTGCCGGCTTTCTTACTGGTCGCGCTTGACTTCTTTGAAGTCCGCATCAACCACATCGTCGTCAGCGGGCTTGGCCTGCTCCGGCGCAGCCTGCTGCGCCGCCGCCTGAGCCTGCATATCGGCATACATCTTCTCGCCCAGCTTCTGCGCCGCGTTCGTCAGCGCCTCGACCTTGGCATCGATAGCCGCCTTGTCACCGTCCTTCAACGTCGCTTCGAGGTCTTTCAGGGCGTTTTCGATGGCTTCCTTCTCGGACGCCTCCAGCTTGTCGCCGTGCTCTTCCAGCGACTTGCGGGTGGAGTGCATCAGTGCGTCGGCCTGGTTGCGCGTAAGCGCCAGTTCGGCCAGACGGTGGTCTTCCTCGGCGTTCGCCTCGGCGTCCTTCACCATGCGCTCGATCTCGTCGTCGGTCAGCCCGGAGTTCGCCTTGATAGTGATCTTGTTTTCTTTGCCCGTACCCTTGTCTTTGGCGGACACGTGCAGGATGCCGTTGGCGTCGATGTCGAACGTGACTTCGATCTGGGGCACGCCGCGGCCTGCAGGGGGAATGCCTTCGAGGTTGAACTCACCCAGGCCCTTGTTGCCGGCGGCGATTTCACGCTCGCCCTGGAACACCTTGATGGTCACTGCAGGCTGGTTGTCGTCGGCCGTGGAGAACACTTGCGAGAACCGGGTAGGGATCGTGGTGTTCTTCTGGATCATCTTGGTCATCACGCCGCCCAGGGTTTCGATACCCAGGGAAAGCGGGGTGACGTCGAGCAGCAGGACGTCTTTGCGTTCGCCGGACAGCACAGAACCCTGGATCGCGGCACCCGCGGCAACTGCTTCGTCGGGGTTGATGTCTTTACGCGGATCGCGGCCGAAGAACTCCTTGACCTTTTCCTGCACCTTGGGCATGCGGGTCATCCCGCCGACCAGGATTACATCGTCGATCTCGGAAACCTTGACGCCCGCATCCTTGATGGCGATGCGGCAGGGCTCGATGGTGCGCTCGATCAGTTCCTCGACCAGCGCTTCCAGCTTGGCGCGCGTGATCTTGAGGTTCAGGTGCTTCGGACCGGATGCATCGGCCGTGATGTACGGCAGGTTGATCTCGGTCTGCTGCGTGGACGAGAGTTCGATCTTGGCTTTCTCGGCGGCTTCTTTCAGGCGCTGCAGGGCCAGTACGTCTTTCGACAGGTCGACGCCGCTTTCCTTCTTGAATTCGGCAATGATGTAGTCGATGATGCGCTGGTCGAAGTCTTCGCCACCCAGGAAAGTGTCGCCGTTGGTCGACAGCACCTCGAATTGCTTCTCGCCGTCTACGTCGGCGATCTCGATGATGGAAACGTCGAACGTGCCGCCGCCGAGGTCATACACCACGATCTTGCGGTCGCCCTTCTCGGATTTATCGAGGCCGAAGGCCAGTGCAGCAGCCGTGGGCTCGTTGATAATGCGCTTGACGTCCAGGCCCGCGATGCGGCCGGCGTCTTTGGTGGCCTGGCGCTGGCTGTCGTTGAAGTAGGCGGGTACGGTGATGACCGCCTCGGTGACTTCTTCACCCAGGTAGTCTTCCGCCGTTTTCTTCATCTTGCGCAGCACGTCGGCAGACACCTGCGGAGGCGCGAGCTTCTTGCCTTGCGCTTCAACCCAGGCGTCGCCATTGTCGGCCTTGATGATGCTATAGGGCATCAGGTGGATGTCTTTTTGCACCGCTTTCTCGTCGAACTTGCGGCCGATCAGGCGCTTGACGGCGAACAGCGTGTTCTTGGGGTTGGTGACCGCCTGGCGCTTGGCGGGCGCGCCAACGAGGATTTCGCCGTCCTGCATGTAGGCGACGATGGAAGGCGTAGTACGCGCACCTTCGGCGTTTTCGATGATCTTGACGTTGCCGCCGTCCATGATGGCGACACAGCTGTTGGTGGTGCCAAGGTCAATACCAATAATCTTGCCCATAGTGATGTAACCTTAAAAAATATTCTTGATTCGTTAAAACCCTGATGAATGCTATGTGGGGCCCATCGTTGCTGATTTCAAGGCCCGGGCCGCGCAATTTGCATACCGCGCGGCCGCCGCAGTCATTCGGGCTGGCCTGACGACACAGTGACCAGCGCGGGCCGCAGCACACGGTCGGCGATGGTGTAGCCCTTTTGCAGCGTCTGAGCCACGGCGCCCTCGGGTTGCTCAGATGGCACCGACGAAATGGCCTGGTGCATGTGCGGGTCGAAGCGGTCACCGGGCGCCGGCGCGACCTCTTTCATGGCATTGCGCTCGAAAGCGCTTACCAACTGGCGCAGTGTGGCTTCCACGCCTTCCTTCCACGCCTCGGCCGTCTGACCAGACAAGGCCAGCGCCGCCTCGAGGCTGTCTTTGACCGGAATCAGGCTTTCGGCGAAGGATTCGGTGCCGAACTTGCGCGCCTTGGACACGTCGTCTTGTGCGCGGCGGCGGATGTTCTCGACTTCGGCGCGAGCACGCAGCAGATCGTCGTGGTAGCGGGCCACCTGTTCCTGGGCTTCCGCCAGCAGGGCGGCCAAATCTTCCTGGGGGGCTTCCGATTGGTCGCCCGCTGCGCCTTCGTTGACTTCAAGCTGCTCGGACGTATCTACGGACGGCTCCTGCTGCTTGGGATCGACGGGTTCGTTGGGTGACGGCATATAAATCTCCGGAATCTGCGAAATGATGTTGTAACTATTTGATCTGACAGAACAATGGGGGCTATGCCCCCGGTTCAGACTGCCATGTGATGGATCACAATGTCATCATGATGGGGACAAAGCAGACACTTTCAAGCCCCGAAAGGGGAAATTTTGTTCGCCTGCGCCGCTGCCGAGGCACTGGCAGGGCCTGGCGGCCGGACGCTGCAGGTATGCACTACCTGCGCACTACCCCAGCACCGCCTTATATACGACATCCGGCACAACATCCAATATCGCGGGGCTGCCCTTTACCACGGGGCAAGCTTCGCGCCTACTGTTGCGGGGATGATGCGGACGTGGGCATCCAGCCGCCCAAATGCTGACGGATCAACCCGGCCAGGCTGGCGCCCCAGGTCGGGTCGCCATTCAGGCATGGGATATAGCGGAACTCGCTGCCACCTTCGTGTATGAATGCGTCGCGACACTGCATCTGGATTTCTTCGAGTGTTTCGATGCAATCAGCCAAGAAGCCCGGGCACATGACGTCTACACGCCGCACACCCTGCCTCGCCCACTGGCGCAACGTAGGTTCGGTATATGGCTGCAGCCATTCCTGCGCTCCGAAGCGGCTCTGGAACGCCACGTGCACCCGCTCGCCGTCTGCCCCCAGTGCTTGGCGCAAGTGCTGCGCGGTCTCGAGGCAATCGCGGCGATAAGGATCGCCCTGCTCTACCGTGACACGCGGCAGACCATGAAAACTGAGCAGCAGGCGGTCGGGCACGCCATTGGCCTGCCAATGCGCGCGCACGGATTGCGCCAGCGCCTGTATGTAGCCAGGCAGCACGTTATAGCGCTTGATGAAGCGCAGCTCGGGCTGGTTGCGCAGCCTGGCTGCATACTCGGCTACCTTGTCTACGGCGGTAGCTGTGGTGCTGGCCGCATACTGGGGATACATCGGAACGACCAGCATACGCTCGCAGCCTTGCGCACGAAGCTCGTCCATGGCCGAAGCCACCGAGGGGGAGCCATAGCGCATGCCCAGGGCCACGCAGGCGTCTAGGCCTTGGCCCGCAAGATTCATACGCACCTGGCTGGCCAAGGCCTCACTCCAGACCAGCAGAGGCGAGCCCTGCTCTAGCCAGATTTCGCGATAACGCGGGGCCAGCGCCGTGGGCCGCCGCACAAGGATGATGCCACGCAGAATAATCTGCCATATCCACTGGGGGATCTCGATGACGCGTGGATCGGACAGAAACTCGGCCAGATAGCGCCGGATTGCCTTGGGCGTGGGCGCATCAGGCGTGCCCAGGTTGATGAGCAGGACACCAATGGGGCCTGGCGCATGCGGCGGCGGCGCGTCGCTGAATGCATGTGGATCAGCGGCCTCGGGGAGAAAACGGGATTTAAGCATTGTGGCTGAGTGCGTTGGAAAGCAAGCGGGCAGTGATATCTACGATGGGAATGACACGCTCGTATGCCATCCGCGAGGGGCCGATAACGCCCAATGTGCCAACGATGTTGCCATCCACCCCGTACGGGGCAGTGATGACGGATACGTCTTCCATCGGCACCAGTCGGGAATCGCCGCCGATGTAGATTTGTACACCCTGCGCACGGCTGGACACATCCAGAAGCTGAAGCAATTCGGTTTTTTTCTCGAACATCGAGAACATATTGCGCAGGCGTGTCATGTCTGATGCGATTTCCGACACATCGAGCAGTTTGCTTTCGCCCGAGATAACCAGCGCATCGTCATCATCGTCTTCGGCGGTGCCGGCCTCGACAGCCGCTTGCATCAGCCGGGAGATATCAGCCTGCAGAGAAGAGAGCTCTTGCGTGAGCATGGCCCGCACCTCGGAGAACGATTTGCCCGAAAAGTGCTGATTGAAGAAATTGCTGGCCTCGAGCAGTTCCTGCTCGGGGTAATCGCGCTGCACAAACAGGATGCGGTTTTGCACGTCGCCGTCAGGGGTGACGATGATGAGCAGCACGCGGCGCCCCGATAGACGAATGAATTCGATCTGGCGGAAGACCTGCGCGCGCTTGGGGGCCAGCACCACGCCGGCAAACTGCGTAAGGTTGGACAGCAGCGCCGCCGCCGCGTTGACAGCCCGGCTGGGCTCGGCCGCCGGCAGCATCTCGCGGATCTGCGTGGACGGCAGCACCTCGAAACGCTGCACCGCCAACAAGCGATCGACGAATATGCGATACCCCTTGGGCGTGGGTACGCGGCCTGCGGATGTGTGCGGGCTGTGTATCAGGCCTAGATCTTCGAGATCGGCCATTACATTGCGGATGGTGGCCGGCGAAAGATCGAACATCTTCGAAAGCGTGCGCGAGCCGACTGGCTGGCCATCAGCAATGTAACGTTCTATGAGCGCCTTGAGCAGCGCATTGGCTCGGTCATCCATGACCCTATTTTATGAGATATTGGGAAATCGGGCGCGCATCGGCCATGCCGCCCGCACACCGCACCGCTTGCGGGATTCTATAATCAAAGCACGCTCCCCGTTACACCACCCCAGACAAGGTATCCACCTCATGCATTTCAAGACCGTTGCCATCATTGGGCGCTACCAGGACACGGGCCTGGACGCGCCGCTGCGCAAGCTGGCCGCCACCCTCGAGGCCGCCGGCTGCACGGTCCTTGTCGAGGCAGATACGGCCCGCAATACAGGCATCACCGAACACCCGGCCGCCAGCTATGCGGAAATCGGCAGCCGGGCCGATCTAGCCGTGGTGATGGGTGGGGACGGCACCATGCTGGGCGCCGCCCGCCAACTGGCATCCAGCGGCGTGCCCGTCATCGGCATCAATCACGGGCGCCTGGGCTTCATTACCGATATTCCGCTGCAAAGCGCCAATGATGCGCTGGCCAGCGTTATTCATGGCAACTTCGATACCGAAGACCGCGTCATGCTGGAAGGCTCGGTAACGCGCGGCGACGAAATCCTGTTTTCGGGGCTGGCCCTGAACGACGTGGTGCTGAACCGCGCCGGCCGGGGCGGCATGATCGAGGTGCGCGTCGAATTCGATGGCACCTTCATGTACAGCCAGCGCGCAGACGGCCTGATCGTTGCCACGCCCACCGGCTCCACCGCCTATTCGCTCTCCGCATCGGGCCCGGTGGTACACCCCGACCTGAATGCCATGCTGCTGGTGCCAGTGGCCCCACAAACCTTGTCCAACCGGCCCATTGTGCTGCCCGATACGGGCGTGCTCACGCTTACCGTAACGGCGCTGGGCCGTGTAGAATCCGGCGCCAGCGTTCACTTCGACATGCAGACATGGTCAGACTGCCAGCCGGGTGATCGCGTGCAGGTAAAGCGTGCCCAGAACACTGTCCGTTTCATCCACCCCACAGGCTACAGTTTCTTTTCCACGCTACGCCGCAAGCTGTACTGGAACCATATACCGCAACTTTCGGACGAGGCCGAATAAGCCATGCTGCGCACGCTTCATATCCGCGATTTCGTCATTGTCGACGAGGCCGAGCTGCATTTCGAAGCGGGCTTCACCGTATTTTCAGGTGAAACAGGCGCCGGCAAATCCATATTGGTCGATGCGCTGTCGCTGGCGCTGGGCGCGCGCGGCGACGCAAGCATGCTGCGTGAAGGCGCTTCTCGCGCCGACATCACCGCCGTCTTCGACCCGCCTGCCAATGTGCGCGAATGGCTCTCCGCTCGCGAGCTCGACGCCGACGATGCCCTCTTGTTGCGGCGGGTAATCGACGCCCAGGGTCGCAGCCGCGCCTTCATCAACGGCTTGCCCGTCGCCCTGACGCAACTGCGCGAGCTGGGCGAGCTCCTGGTCGACATCCACGGCCAACATGCCCACCAAAGCCTGCTCAAGGCAGCCAGCCAGCGCGACTTGCTCGATGCGCAAGGCGGCCACACCGAGCTGGCACGGCAAGTGCAACTGGCCTGGCAGGCGTGGCAAACCCTGCAGCGGCAGCTCGAAGACGCACGGCTCAATGCAGCCGCACTGCAGGAAGAGCGCGAACGCCTCGAATGGCGCCTGGGCGAGCTCGACCGCCTGGGCCTGGCTCCCGGCGAATGGGATACCCTCAACACCGAACACAGCCGCCTGGCTCACGCCCAGTCGCTGCTCGATGGCGCTGCTGCGGCGCTGGTCGCGCTGGACGGCGAAGACGGTTCGGCACGCCACGCGCTCACCACAGCGGCACACAGCCTGCATGCTCTGTTACGCCACGATCCCCAACTGCAAGGCATATACGATGCCATCGAATCGGCGCGCATCTCGGCCGACGAGGCCGTGTCGGACCTAAACAGCTACGTAGATCGGCTAGAGCCCGAGCCCGACCGCCTTGCCCAGGCCGAACAACGGCTTGGGGCGGTCTTTGAGCTGGCCCGCAAGTTCAGCGTTGAGCCGGCAGAGTTACCCGCCCTGCAGCAATCACTGGTGGAAAAGCTCGACGCCAGCCAGGCGGCGGCCGATACTGAGGCGCTGCGGCACAAGGCCGACGACGCTCGGAAACACTATACCGATCTTGCTGAGAAACTGGGCGCCGCCCGCCGTAAAACGGGTAAATCCCTTGCCAAACGCGTTTCCGAGGCCATGCAGACGCTGGCCATGCAGGGCGGTCGGTTCGATGTTGCACTGTCTGCCTGCTCGCCTGGGCCGCATGGCACCGAAGCGGTCGAGTTCCTGGTGGCGGGCCATGCCGGCACGACACCACGGCCGCTGGCCAAGGTGGCGTCGGGCGGGGAGCTCGCGCGTATTTCGCTCGCATTGTCCGTCATCGCCAGCCAGGCGGCGCGGGTGCCGACGCTCATTTTCGACGAAGTCGACACTGGCATCGGCGGCGCCGTGGCCGATGTGGTGGGCCGCCTGTTGCGCGAACTGGGCGAGCGGCACCAGGTATTGTGCGTAACACACCTGCCGCAAGTGGCCGCGCGGGGCATACACCACTACGAAGTGCGCAAAGCCACAGAGGGCGAACGCACGCTGTCCAGCATCGTGTCGCTGGATGACGCAGGCAGGGAAAATGAAGTGGCGCGCATGCTGGGTGGGTTGAAGATCACCGACACCACCCGCAAGCATGCGCGGGAGATGCTGGCCAGCTAGCGGCCAGCACGCCTGGGCAGCCGGCGCTTACGCAACCGGCCCTTTGCCTGCCCCTTTGGCATGGCATTCGGGGCAGATGCCGTACAGCATCATGGTGTGGCTTTCTAGTACAAAATTGTGCTCTTTGGCGATTTTGTGCTGGCGCTTTTCGATTTCGTGGTCGGTAAACTCCTCGACCTTGCCGCAAGTGGTGCAGATGAGGTGATCATGGTGATCGCCATCATTCAGTTCGAACACGGCCTTGCCGCCGTCGAATTGGCTACGCACCAGAATGCCTGCCTGCTCGAACTGTGTAAGTACACGATAGACGGTGGCGAGGCCGATATCGACCTGCTCGGCAATCAGGGCGCGGTAGATGTCTTCGGCGCTTTGATGGCGCTGATCCGCGCGACGAAAGATATCAAGGATCTTCAGGCGCGGAAACGTTGCCTTCAGGCCCATGTTCTTCAATTCACTTTGATCGTTCATAACTAATAAAATGCTTTGGCGGGTGAAAAAACAGACCGACGGCGCGATCGACTGCGGCTGCGGGAACACTCGACGCTTATGCGTTCATATACTTACCCTTTATGATAACGGTTTTAGTTCGTTCTGGATAACACAGGGGCGTTTTGTGCTGACTACTGCAATATCATTTACCCGCGCGCTGCGCGCCGGCCTTGCGGCTGGCGTCATCGTCACCGCCCTTGCGGCTTGCGGCTCCACCAATTGGGGGTTCCCGTACCGCCCCACTATCCAGCAAGGCAACTGGATCACATCCGAGCAGGTGGCCCGCCTGCAGCCGGGCATGACGCGCGAACAGGTGCGCTTCATCCTGGGCACACCCACACTGCAGGATATCTTCCACGCCGACCGCTGGGATTATCCCTATTACAACAATCCAGGCTACGGCAAATCGCAGCAGCGCAACTTCACGGTATGGTTCGAGGGCGATACGCTGGTACGCTGGGAAGGCGACGAGCAGCCTGATCGGCAGCCCTTCCAGAAGGCGGACACCGGGGCCGACGCCAAAGGCGCCAAGGCAGAATCCACGACGAGCGCCCAGCCTACCGGCACTGAGACGGGCGCCGCCCAGACGCAACCCGTACAGACTGGAGGCAGCACCACCAGCGAGCTCCGCGACGGCACGGGCACCGGCACGCACACTACTGGCACTGCGGAAGGCAATACCCAGCAGCCCACCAGCGGCATACTGAACAATTCGTCGTCGCAACACACACAACCCGGCGCACCGTCGGCCGGTCGCAGCACCAGCGAGCCGTTGCGCTGAAGCTACGTCTTAGCAAGGAGAAACAATGCGTATTGCAATTGCGGGCGCCGATGGGCGCATGGGTCGCATGCTGATCGAAGCCGTGCTGCAAAGCCCGGATCTCACCCTCACCGTGGCGCTGGACCGTCCCGGCACTGCCGCGATTGGCCAGGATGCGGGTGCCTTTCTGGGCCGTGAAACCGGCGTGCTGATCAGCGAAGATCTCGGCCAACTGGCCAACGCAGACTGCCTGATCGACTTCACCCGGCCCGAGGGCACACTGGTCCATCTGCAGGCCTGCGTCCAGCATGGCACCAAGTGCGTCATCGGCACTACCGGCTTCGACGACAAGGGCAAGCAGGCTATCCAGGCCGCCAGCAAGCAGATCGCGGTCGTCTTTGCTCCCAATATGAGCGTCGGCGTCAACGCCACCCTCAAACTGCTCGACATGGCTGCGCGCCTGCTCAACGAAGGCTATGACGTCGAAGTCTTCGAGGCTCATCACCGCAACAAGGTCGATGCACCGTCGGGCACCGCGCTGGCCATGGGCGACACTGTGGCACACGCGTGGGGTAAAAAGCTCGACGACGTTGCCGACTGGGCGCGTCACGGTGTCACCGGCCCGCGTGAAAGCGGCCGCATCGGGTTCTCGGTGGTGCGCGGCGGCGACATCATTGGCGACCACACCGTCTACTTCTGTGGCACTGGCGAGCGCATTGAGATCACGCACCGTTCCAGCAGCCGCGCCACCTATGCGCAAGGCAGCCTGCGCGCCGCGCGCTACCTGGCCCGCAAACAGTTCGGCCTGTTCGATATGCAAGACGTGCTGGCCACCTGAGCCCGGCGGCATTCATGGTGCAATAAACATTGGCCACCCGAGGGTGGCCAATTCACATTCAGACGGGCTGCTTGGCCAGCCGCGCGATGTCAGCAGCAATGGGCAAACGGCACCCTGCCCCTGCGCTTTGCCCTATTTATTGCCGGTGGGCAGGCGCGCTGGCTGGCACGGCCACCGGCTCCTGCTCCAGGTTCACGCCAAACATCCGCTGTACGTCCGCCCTGATGGCATCTGCCAGCCGGGCGACGTCAGCCGCTGTGGCGCCGCCGTGGTTCACCAACACCAGCGCCTGGCGGTCATGCGTGCCCACCGGCCCGACCCGCCGGCCCTTCCAGCCTGCACGGTCTATCATCCAGCCCGCCGCCAGCTTGCTGTGCTGGCCATCGGCCTGCGGATACCTCACCAGATCAGGGTAGCGTTGCTGCAGCGCATCCGCTGCGGCATTATTGACAATCGGATTCTTGAAGAAGCTGCCCGCATTGCCCAGTACGGCCGGATCTGGCAGCTTGCGGCGGCGGATATCACACACGGCATCGAAGATATCGCGCGGCCCTATGCCCTGCCCCGCCTCGGCCACCGAAGTGTGACGCTGCAGATCGGGATAATCCAGCACCGGCCGCCATGGCCTGGGCAGGCGGAAACGCACCGCCGTAATCAGCCATCTGCCGGGCTCGCCTTCCTTGAAAACACTATGCCGATATGAAAACCCGCAGTCCCGCGCCGACATGGTGACCATGCGGGCGTGCTTTAGATCCCAGGCATCCAGGCTATGAAAGCGCTGATCGAATTCCACACCATAAGCACCGATATTTTGCACCGGCGCCGCCCCCACCGTGCCCGGTATCAGCGCAAGGTTTTCCAGCCCTGCCCAGCCATTTTCCAGGCAATGCGCGACAAAATCGTGCCAGACCACGCCTCCCTGCGCTTCGACGATCCAACAGTCGTCCCGCGCCTCCAGCAAGCGTATGCCGCGCGACGCCACCTTGATGACCAGCCCATCGATCACCGGCCCCAGCACCACATTGCTGCCGCCCCCCAGTACAAACACCTGGCCGTGCTGCTGCGCCAACGCCGACAGCGCGGGCAACTGCGCCTGGCCGGTATACACCACCAGCGCAGATGCCCGCGCCCGCAGGCCCAGCGTATTGAGTGCAGTGAGATCTTGAGCGCGAACGTCGAGCAAAATAAAGGGCCCCGGTACAAGACAGCGCACCACCGCGCGCCGCAAAAGGCATAAGCATAACGCTGAAGATCGGGAGGTGCCATGCGCAGCCTGTGCGCGCATTACGCCGTAAGCCACCAGCAACGGGCAACCACGCAAAAACAACGCGAACAAACCAGCAAAAGCCTCGCGGAAAAAGGCCTACCACCCAAGTCGCGCGCCCATCATGCCCCAAGTTGCACACCCAAAAAAAACTCTATATAATGCGAGCCTTCTTCGGAAAACGCAACGCCCAACGGCGATGCCAGCAACGAGAAAGTGCAGTAAAAATGCGGGAATAGCTCAGTTGGTAGAGCGCAACCTTGCCAAGGTTGAGGTCGCGAGTTCGAGACTCGTTTCCCGCTCCAGATTTTTTATCCATGGACATCCACCAACGTCCATAGATGATTGAAAAAAAAGGCCGAAAACTTTGTGTTTCGGCCTTTTTTTCGTCCAGCGGCGGCTAGCCGCAAGCATCCTCGCCCCATGCGCGACGACAACCTGCGCATCCGCATCGAACCGCTCCACGAGCAAGACACGCGTTTCCTCCGACATCCGTGTCCTGGCCTCGGGCACGAAGCTCAAGCGCTCCAATACCCGCATGGTGTAGAACTCATTGAATCCGCAACAAGCCGCGCTGTCGTCCGAGCGATAGAAAACGTCAGCGGGTTTTAACTGATTAGACTATGGGCCTTTATCGCACCAGCAAAAAACTGCGCGGGTGTTCATCGATAACACCACCCTCCTCTTCATCCCATTGCCTTTCTGCCCGCGATAAAAAATACAATCGAAGCGAAAACCGCAACGATGAACAAAGCCAGGACATGACTGCCAAGGTCAAGCTCCGTTGTGACCGCGACGAGCAGTGGCGTCATAAACATGCCGCCGTGAAAGAATGCGTTGAACAATGCGATGGCTGCAGGGCGGTCTGACTCTTCAACCCCGCGGGTGCTCCACACGCTGAAGAGCGGAAACGCGAGGCTGTATCCCAGCCCGAACGTCAAACCGGACAGCACAACCGTGGTGTCGTCGATAGATAAGACGATCAATAAATAGGACACCCCCAGCAAGCCAAAGGAAATGAAGGATAAGAGCGCTGTGGATAAATGCTGCAGGTAGCGGATGAGCCCGAATCTGGACAGAAACAGCAGCAAGGTCAGCGGCGAGAAAAACAACCCCACCGCAATGTCAAACTGCTTGAGATATAAGGCCATGTATGCAACGGCGAACCCCCACATGATTCCTACAAGGAAGATCGCTGCACCGGGAACCAGAAAGGTCGGGCTCACTAATACTCTCTTGTAGCTGCCAGCACTAACAACCCCAGTGTCTGCAGGCGTATAAGGCGCTTCTGTGTTGATCAACCATATCAATAGCGCGATGCCCAGCAAGCAGGGGATGGACATGATGGCAAAGAAACCACCCGATCCAAATGCATCGAGATATACATCCGCAACAAAAGGCCCCAGGGCATTTGGAAGCGGGATCATGGAGGTGAATATGCCGAAATAATAAAGCAGATTAGTGGAGTCATTCAGCAACTGCCGGGCATATATCATTGACGCCGTAAAGTACAGGCCAAATCCGACCCCTATCGATGCCCGCAGCAAAATGGCGGATTCATAATAAGCCAGCCCCCACTCCATCAATACGAACGAAACTATTGTTATGGCCTGCCCGGCGAGCATTACTCGCAATGGTCCGAATTTACGTGAGAGCACGCCAGACACTAGAAGCGACGCCAGGAGCGGAACACCAGGACTGGACAATACGATGCCGATCTGGCTCGCACTGAAACTGCGCATGTGGAGAATGACGCTCAACAGGGTAAGCGTAGAGCTTGTAAGAAAACACAGAAATGTCGCCACACACAGTACGACGTATTGCTTTCCAATCTTATGGGACGCGAAGGGGCTGACCATGGCATTGCTTTTGAATTATTTGTGTTGGCGCAAATCTTGTACAAGCTTGCGTTAACCGCCACACGGCGGCTCAACGCGCATGCAATAGCCAGCAACCAAGCTCGTGGCTACTATAGCAGCCTATTCAATCGCACGTGGAGCGCCAGCAGTGTGTGATGGCATGGGCCAACGCGTGCCGCATGCAGAGATCAATACTGAGCTCTCAACGCAAGCATCACGTTTCGTGGGGCGCCGTACCATCCCTGGTTGTAGAAGCCGATTTGAGCGTAGTATTTTTTATCGAACAGATTGTTCACGTTCAGTGTCGCCGTCAGGCGCTTGTTGAATTCGTAGCGGGCCATTAGATTGACGATCGCGTAGCTGCCTTGCTCGACTTGCACTGTCCGATTGCCTGGCGCAGTGGCAGTCTGGTACATGCGGTTCTGCCAATCCACGCCGCCACCGATGGTCAGGCGGTTGAAATCGCCCCGAAACCGGTAGGTGCTGTAAAGTTTGAACAAACTGCGCGGTTTATGGGTATTGATCGGATTTCTCTTTGTATCCTTAGCGACAAATGTGGTGAAGCTGCTGGCCACATTCCAGCCGGGGGATAGTTCGCCGCCCATTTCCACCTCTACGCCTTCGACCTTGGCGCCGGACACGGCACGGTAGGCAGGCGTGTTGGGCGGCGCACCGATCACGTTATTGCCGGTGGCTTCAGCCAGATTGTCCTGGCGTGTCTGGAACAGCGATGCCGCGCTGTTAAGGCGGCCACCAAACCAGGCCGCCTTGATGCCCAGTTCATAGCTTTTACCACTAATGGGTGGCAAAATCGTGGCGTGTTCGTTGCGGGCATGCTGGGGTTTGAATATCTCTGTGTAGCTGGCGTAGGCGGTATAAGTGTCATTCAGATCGAACACAAGGCCCGCGTATGGGACGAACTCATGCTTATGTCGATATTGCCGCTTGGCACCAAAAAAAGTTTGATCCGTTTCCCAAGTGCTGATCCGCCCCCCGACGATCAGCTGCAAATTATCGATCACTGTAAAACGGCCTACTGCATAACCACCTGACTGTGTGTTATCCAGGTCGTCGGCCTGTGAGGGCATTTGAGACCAGTTCGGCTCAGGTGTTGCGCCGGGGTTATAAAAACTGCCCGCATCTGGCACAGGAGCCAAGGCTCTATACCGTGGCAATGAAAGGCGATCCTCCGCACGCATCCACCCCACCGTGAAAGAATGCTCGCGTCCGAACAGCGAGAACGGCCCTGAGAACGACAGGTTCAGGCCTTTACGATGCACATCCCCTTTGTAGTAAGCAAAGGAATTCGCCGTGCCCAAGCCGGTATGCCGATCCGGATACCCACCCCGAAATATTTGCTTCAACACAGCATCAGTCACAGACTGATTGTAGGTCAGGCGAAGCTTCCAAGCATTTGCGAAGTGATGTGTCAGGTCCAGGAAACCCGCAGTCGTATCGTTCGCAATGCGCGACCAACTGGCGTTGTTGGAGATGGAACGCTTGAAATCTGTTCGTACTCCATCGCTGTAGAAGAGCGGGAAACCGCTGCCAAAACCATCGTTTGCCGTTGACTGATAGACCACGCCACCCGTCAGCACGGTGCCAACAGCCAGGTCGGCGGTGATCACACCATACAGTGTGCGGGCGGTTGAGTCTTGCAGTTCTGTATAACTGTTTGCTTTCGCATACGCGCCAATGAGTCTCCCACGTATACGGCCATCTTGAGTAATAAGAGTGGAGATATCCGCAAAGCCTCGTACGAAATCCCAACTGCCGGCATCAATGCCCGCTGATGCGGCAAAACCGCGCAACGGCCGTTTGCGAACATAGTTGACCGCAGCGGATGGATTGCCCGCGCCCGTCATCAGGCCGGTCGCGCCGCGCACAATCTCCACCCGATCGAATACTGCCAGGTCGAGATTGCTTTCACCGAACGCCCATGGCGAAAGCACGGGCTGCGTCCAGCCATCGAACTGATAGTTGTCAATGCTGAAGCCACGCGCCGAAAACGCATAACGATTGGTGTCGCTGCGCGTGACAGAAACGCTAGGTGCGCTTTGCAGCGCGTCTGCCGTTGTCTGCATGCCGCGATCATCCATCATTTGCCGCGTCACCACACTGACCGACTGAGGCGTATCGCGTATCGACAACGGCAACCCGGTCGCTGTGTCCATAATGTCTGTCGTATAGGCGCGGGACGTCTCCGTCAGGCCCGGCTCGCTTGCCCGCCTGACGGTAATTGTGGAAAGCTCCACGGGCTGGACCAATGTGGAACGTTCCTGCGCACGAACTGACCCACCAATGGCGGCAAAGAATACGGCAGTATGAATTAAGAAAAATAGCGGGCGCGCGCGCACCGACATCACAAGGGGCAAAGCAAGCGGCATAGCGAAACATCTCTGCATCAACATAGATACAGAATTATTGGTTCGGTTGTTATTGCCTAGGTTTGATCAAACGTGAAAGCGCTATCCCAAACGCCGATCCTTATGCCTTGGTTCGGCGAGAAGTATCGAATCGTCGCGTCTGCGCAGCCTCGCTGGGCGCGATACCGTAGCGCGCGCGGAACGCCGTGGCAAAGTTAGTGGCATGGCGGTACCCGACAAAATGGGCGGCTTGCTGAACGCTTCCCCCTTGCGCAAGATACTCGCGAGCAACTTCTAACCTCCGCTCACGCAGCCAACCAAAAATCGAGCAGTGGAAAGTTGCCTGGAATTTCGCACGCAGCGTGCTGGGGCTCATGCAAGCCAATGCGGCGAGTTCCGCCAGCGTATGGTCTTCACCTGGCGCGCTATATAGACGTTCGCGCACTCGCTCCAATAATTGCCGATCGCGTGCCGACGCGCGAGACTCTCTGCAAGGGGCTTCGGATAAGCCAGCCAGCGCATGGGCCAGCACTTGCAGGCCCACGCCCTCAATCAACAGACGCTGCATGGCACCTTGCCAAGGGCTGACGATGATATGTTCGATGGCTTGTAAAAGATGTGTTTGCACGGCCCAACACCGAAACTGCACTCCGGGCGTACACATAACTTTGGCAAGAGTATCGCCGAGCTGCGTGTCACCGACGCAATCAGGACTGCTGAGCGAGAGATTCACACTGCGCAGCCGCTGCCCCGCAGGATGCACACCTATCATGCTCACAGCATCCCCGTAGGAAATACTTGCCCCGCTCTGCGCCACCATACTGACGTTGCCATGGCTTTCCAGTTGGGCGTGCGCTTGGCCTTGCAGCATGATGATGGCGGTAAACTGCGGGACAGCCTCCGATGCCGCCTCATACTGGTGATGAGTCACGATGTCCGAAAGCACGAGCCTCAGCTCCGGCCGAATGTCGTGCTCCTGAATTCGCCCTTCCGCAATGCAAAGGTTCTCCGTGCCCTTGTTTAGGCCAGCATATTTTGGCAGACGATAGCGAAACCCCGCACGACTTCCCAGCCGGTCGAAGTCGGAAACCGTGAATATTGCCATGAGGCGTGTAGAGAGGAAGCGGCTGATCCATGCCAAGGACTGGATCTGCACCATCTGATCATGTGTTCGAACAATAAACAACAATATTGAGAATAGAACACATTACCATTTGATAGGTCAAGGCAATCATTTTGCAAATGGAACCATGCGTGGTTGGCGCTGAATACAAATGTGCAATATCAAATTGCTTCAGGTATAAACCAAGTATTCAACTGCAAATCCCCAGGCAGTGCCTGCAAGAAGGGTATCTGTACCTGGAACCACAAAACGAGACGTCTAAAGTCTAAAGAGCCTCATCGTTCTCAGACTATTGAGGCGAATAGCACGCCATGGAATATGCGTAGGGGGTTGAACGTATGTGTTTGTCCTGTTTCCCGGATCGTCGCGAGATACTGAAGCGAAGTATTGGGCTGACGGGCGCGGGGCTGTTTACGGGTTTTTCAAGCAGCATGGCGTTCGCGTCGGAGAATACCGCACCCGAAAACACCGGCGTGCCGGCCATGCAGCCACAGGAGGTTACGCCGGGCTGCTGGTATGTGCAGGGGCTTTTTGAGTTGGGCTCCGCGAAGAATCAAAATTTCATCTCCAACGCGGGCTTCATCATCACGTCCGAAGGTGTAGTGATCGTCGATGCGCTCGGATCGCCCGTGCTGGCTCGACGCCTGCTGGATGAGATCGCCAGCATTACGCCCAAGAAGGTCATACAAGTCATCTTGACGCATTACCATGCCGACCACATCTATGGCGCGCAAGTTTATGCGGATATGAATATCCCCATCATGGCGCATCAGCTAGGCAAAAACTATCTGGTTTCCGATACTGCGGCAAAGCGGCTGCAGGCGTCGCGTGAAGAAATGGCCCCGTGGATCGACGGCAATACACGAATCGTCGAGGCGTCTGAATGGATCGATAGCCCGCGAACGCTGACATTCGGCGATACCACCTTGGATATCATGCATGTTGGGCCCGCACATACGGCGGAAGATATCGCGGTGTATGTACGCGAGAAGAAAACCCTGTATGCCGGAGACCTGATTTTCCGGGGGCGCATCCCCTATGTTGGCAACGAGGCCGACAGCGGGCATTGGCTAGCATCATTGAAAACGCTTCCGGGCATGGACTTGGTGGCAATCATCCCCGGGCATGGCCCGCACTCTACACATCCGTATGAGGACATCCAGTTCCTCACCCATTACCTGACGCATCTGCGGCAGGTAATGGGCAACGCAGCGGAAGACATGATGTCGTTCGAAGAAGCCTATGCGCAGGCGGACTGGAGCGCGTTCGAACACGCCCCGATGTTTGAGTTTGCAAACCGGATGAACGCCTATAACACCTATATTTCGCTTGAAAACCAGCTCCTGCAGGCGCAATAAGCACTTTTTGACCGGCATCACGCCAGGCGGGCCCGCACACACGTTTCGCTCATACGCGCCCCGCCGGCTACGCGCCCTCACACCTTGCGCACGCGCACAGGCAGCCCTTGCCTCACCACCGCTCCCGATACCCAGTCTATCCAGACATTATCCCTGCCCGGCCGCGTCGGGTCGGTAAAGCCCAGGGTATTCAGGTTTACGCCTTGGCCGTGCTGGGGGTTGGCTGGCGTGGGCTTGCCATCCACCATGTGAGACACAGTGCCAAGCTGCGTGTGGCCGTAGCCGTGCTCAATGGCCACAGCACCCTGGGCAATGCCAGCCCGCACCAAGGCCACGCCTTGCAGGGCACCGCCGGGCGTCGCCAGCTCGATGCGATCGCCATTGACAATACCGAGCCTCGTCGCATCGTCCCTGTTCAGGCTAATGGGGTTGTGCGGATGCACTTGACGCAGACGCGACGCGGCGATGGACATGGAACTCATCAGGTTGGATTTGTATGAGGTCATGCTCAGCGGCCAGTCCTGCTCATTGAAAACATCTCGCATCGCCCGCCCATCCGCCAGCCGCGTAGGATACCAAGTAGGACAGCCGCTGTAGCGCTCGCCGGTCATTGCGTGGCGCATGCCCGCCAGGCCTTCATGCCAGAAGGTGGCGGGGAACTTGGCCTGCAGCTTAAGGCGATCACCGCGCCATGCGTCCTCTACCTTGTCGAAGCGGCCGCCACGGCTCATAACCATAGCCACGCGGCGTACCTCATCGGGCTTGACGCGCTTTTGCACCTCAGGCATCCAGCGGGTCAGGCCAGTTATCTCGATATCGTCGTCACTTGCCTCGGGCACGGGCTTTCCCGCCTGGTAGGCGATGTTGCACATGCCTCGCAGGTAGAAGTCTTCGGCGCACTCCAGATCAAGCGGCTCCCCGCTCTTTGTGCTCATGGCGTTCTTGCCGAAGCCGGGTAGGCTCAATTGCTTGGCCACGGCAAAGATAAAGGTTTCCAGGCTCACCGGCCTGCCATCCCCAGTCTTGACAGTGGCGGCATCCACTGTGGGCCAGCGTACCGTGCTGCTCTTGGCCACCACGTCGGCCCAAGGCGCGCCTATGCCCCAGCTTTCGTAGGTTACCGTGTCAGGCACGATGTAGTCGGCCAGTGCCGAAGTTTCATTGATGAACGGATCCACCGAGATGAACAGGGGCAGTTTTTTTGGATCCTTGAGCGAAGCGGCCAAGGCATTTTCAAAGCCGCAGATCGCGTAAATAGGATTGCTCATGTGGTTGATCCACGCCTTGACCGGGTAGGGATAACCAGCCAGGCCCGAAGCCAGCATTTCACTGGACAGGCCGTCGGGCGCGGGATACCAAGGCGCCTTGGCCGGGTATGGGTTCTGGCCCG
Source organism: Pusillimonas sp. TS35 (assembly GCF_009857885.1). GTDB lineage: Bacteria > Pseudomonadota > Gammaproteobacteria > Burkholderiales > Burkholderiaceae_B > Allopusillimonas > Allopusillimonas lactea. Next base: position 32,781 of record NZ_WWER01000008.1, read on the forward strand.
CCGCCTTCTTGCGCTTGTACTCGCTGCTTTTCTCGTACGGGAACCGTGTGCGGGACAGCGACACGCCTTTGGGCTTTACTGCCCCTTTGAACTGCGCAAAGTTGTAGCGCGGCCCCGGTCCGAAGGGGCCAAAGGGGCCGGCGTCCATCACCCAACCACCGCGCACATTAAGGTTGCCGATGAGATTGTTGAGCATGGCTATGGCATAGGCCGTGTAAAAGCCGGCACCGTTCATGGTGCCGCCGTGCGAATTGGCCACTGCCTGCTTGCCATGGCTGGTGAACTCGCGTGCCAGGCCTTCGATTTCCGTTACCGGCACACCACACAGCGCCGCGTATTCGGGCAGCGTCTTGCGCCGCGCTTCTTCGCGCAGCTTCACGAATGCCGTACACACGGGGATGGGCGCAGGCTGCGCCGTCGCGCCCGCTGTTGCGATCGGCATGAAGTCGCGCTCAACAAGCAATGCGGCTGACTCGGCGATGGTATGCGGCGCGAAACGGCCCTCCTGCGTTTGCACGATGAACACATCTTCCGCAGGCGTCTTGTCGTCGACCGGCTCAGGCATGGGCAAGCCCAGATCCGCACCCCGCAAAAACTGACCGTAACGTGGATGTGCTGGATCATTGATCAGCAGATGGGTCGCATTGCTCCAGGATGCCTCGCCCGCGGCCGCCATCGCGGCCGGGCCAGGCTGGGCAAGGTACTTGGCATCGTAGCGCTCGTTATCGATGATCCAACGTATGAGGCCCATGGCCAATGCGAGGTCACTGCCCGGCTTGACGGCCAACCAACGATTGTTATCGCCCGCCGCATGGCTGGACGATGTGGGCAGCATGGGCGAAACAACAACGTATTTGTACGTGTTCTCGCCGCGCGAACGGGCCTCGGCAAGTTCACGCCCCATGCGTTGAAAGGGGTTGCCCGATTGCGCGGGCGAGGTTCCGATGAACAGGCCAAACCGCGAGTTTTTCCAATCAGGCTTGCCGTGCGGCATGCCCGCCAGATCGCCCAGCGCGGCACCGGTGCCCACACGATATGTCTGGCCGCAATAAGAGCCATGATTGGACACATTGACCGTACCAAACGATTGCTTGGCAAAACGATTTATAAGGGGCGTGCGACCTTCGTTTGCGGCATCCGTTACCAGCAACTGATTGGATTTCGGACCGTATTCCGGGTTCTCGGGGTCAATCAGGGTGCTCACATCTCGAATGGCGCGCAGGCCGTCCACATGGCCTTCGCCGAAGATATCCCCACCTTCGCATACCTCCTGGACAAGCTGCTCGAGCGAGATACTTTCCCATTGCCCACCTCCGCGTGGCCCCACACGCTTAAGCGGCGTCAGCACCCGATGCGGCGCCTTCTGATGTTCGAGCATAGCCGAGCCGCGCGCACAACTGGTGGCACGCCCTTCCAGACCGTTTTCGCCGCCCAGCATGGCGTAGACCTCGCGCACGGGCGTTTCCATGGATGCGGGGTGAGTGGTGGCCAGCGGGTGGTAAGGATTGCCGGCAATACGGATAATCTGGTTGTGGGCGGTATCGACGCGCACGCGCACGCCGCACTGCGTCCAGCACCCCAGGCAACTGGACGGGCTGACCACTTGGCCCGGCTGCGTCGCCAGCCGCCCTGTCAACGGATCGATGCGAAATTCGGGCGTCAGCGAATTGCCGCGGGTTGCACTTTTGGTTGCTTCGCCTGACGAGCCTGTAATCAACCCCTTGGCACCTTTGACGACGGTTTCGCCATAACCAGCAGCAAAGGCGGCCAGCCCGCCGGCGACCGCGCCGCCCCGCAACAGCATACGGCGGCGCGATGCGTCGGGCTTGGCGGATTGAGTGGTGAGTTTCTTAGTCTTGCCTGTCATGATTTGACCTTGCTGCACTAGCGCACCGTGTAACGATAATGATCTGGCATATACCTGACCGTCACACGTGATTGCCGGCGTTCGATGGAGCGATGATGAATGTGAGCGATGCTGATCTATACGGCGGCTGTATCCACGGATACCTTGCGGGCGGGGAAAACATCCAAGGCCCAACTGGCCATGGCCACCAACGCAACACAAAGGCCCGCGATACCCAGCATGCCAAGCAGGCCGTCGCCGCCCAGCGGCATGTTGTACAGATACAGACCCGCGCCATACTTGGGCACACCTTGTACGCCCATGAACAATGTCCAGCGGAAAGCCCAGGCACTGCCGGCCAAGCCCACGCCCAACGCCAAGATGTAGCCGCCCGAACTCAGGCGGGGACGGCCAGCCAGCAGTGCGCCCAGCATGGCCACGCCGAACACTGCGGAACCGGCCATCGCCAGACGCCAGACGGGGAAAGCCTGCCATAGCCTCAGCGCGGCATCGAACGACGGATTGCCGCCGCGGATACCGGTGAACGCCCATGCCAAAGCAACGACAATAAGCGCGCTGGCCAGCGCCAAGCCTAGCCGGCGCAGCAACTCCAGCGCCTGTACGCCAGGGCGCAGCACGGTCGGTAGGAATCGTTCAAGTACAAAGGCCACTCCAACCGTCGCCAACCAGCCCGTCAATGCCAGATTGGCGGGCACCCACAGCGTGTGCCACAGCGGACGCGCGCGCACGGCCATGATCTCTGCGCCGGTATAAAGGGTTATCGTCAAGGCCGACACAACAAGCAGCGGCGAAATCAGGCGCATCCAGCCTCTTTTGCCGAGCCACCAACTGACGCACATCGCCAGCGACAGCCCCACGAACACTGGCAGCAGTAATGCCCCCACTGACATCCACGACCAAGGCGTGAAGTGGGCATAAAAATGCCAGAAGCGTGCGGGCTGATGCAGATCGGCCAGCAGTGATACCGGCGCTGCGACACTGCTCACCGCGAGCGTAAATACCACAGCCGGCAGCAGGCGCTGGCGGGCACTGCCTTCCCGCCCCCATACACAGAACGATACAAGGAGCGCCGCACCGGTTGCGACGCCAGCCAAGAAGAAATATTGCACCGCCCAAGGCAGCCAGGCCGCTTCGTATGCGGGCGTCAGAAGCTCAATGATGCGCATGGCGCCACTCCCTTTCACAGATGCTCGGCCACCAGGCGCACTGTGGCCTGGCCGTCGACACCATTGACGAATTCGTCGGGCAAGCCGATATAGAACACATGCGGCCGAGTATTCATGGCAGGCTTGAGCACTTTGATATCGTCTTTGTGCTCGGCGATGCGACGACTGATCTCGCTGCCCGGATCGTTCAGGTCGCCGATCACCCGTGCGCCGCCCACGCAGCTTTCAACGCAAGCGGGCAGCAGGCCCACCTCGAGCCGGTGCTCGCAGAAGGTGCATTTATCTGCGGTTTGCGTTTCATGATTGATGAAACGCGCATCATAGGGACAGGCCTGTACGCAATAGCCGCAGCCCACGCAGCGTTCGTTATCCACCAATACAATGCCGTCCGTGCGTTGGAAGGTGGCCTGCACGGGGCAGACTGGCACGCAGGGCGGGTTGTCGCAGTGATTGCACAGGCGCGGGAGGCTAACCATTGCAGGCGCGCTGTCGGGCTTGTCAACTTCGTACTGCAGCACGGTGGTGCGGAACTGGCCGATGGGCGGCTGGTTCTCGACTGAGCAACTGACCGTACAGGCCTGGCAGCCTATGCATTTACGCATATCGATCAGCATGCCAAAGCGTTTGCCCGCCATGCCGGGGCGCCGCGCGGGCTGATAGGTGGCGCTGCCTGGCAGCCCCGCCTGCGCCGTGCTGGCGATGCCGAAACTGGTGGCCAAGGTGACGAGGTCGTGCAGGAAATGCCGCCTGGTGTTGGACGGAAGCGGGGATGCGGGAGGGGTGCCGGTGTCAGCCATTCTGAGTATCCATTTATGTGCCTTGTAATGGATTTTCAGGGCTTTCGACGCTTGCTGGATTGACCTACATCAACCGCATAAACCATTGAAAGAAAATGGTTTTTTACTCTGCATAGCTTATAGTAAGCAGCACCATTTTAGCCGACGAAAATTAACCAAGCATTAAGACAAGCCAACAAAGGGATTATTTTGCATCGAAGCATTAAGCCTGTCCGCCAGCACCTCGCGACCATGCATGCTGCTGCATAACAGTGCTCAATCAGACCGGCGAATTACAGCAAACGTGCGGTGAACGCCAAGCATGGCCAGCAACGTCACCCCCGCCGCGCATCCTCAATTGCCGCGATGTCTATTTTCACCATGCCCATCATGGCAGCGAAGGCGCGTTTGGCGGCAGCAATATCCGGATCGGTGATGGCATCCATGAGCGCGCGCGGAGTGATCTGCCAACAGACGCCCCATTTGTCCCGGCACCAACCGCAGGCGACCTCTTCGCCACCATTGTCGACAATGGTGGCCCATAGGCGGTCGGTTTCGGCCTGGTCGTCGGTGGCCACCTGGAAGGAGAAGGCTTCAGTGTGCGTGACGTTCGGGCCACCATTCAAGCCCAGACAAGGGACGCCCATCACGGTGAACTCAACCGTCAGGATATCGCCCTGCTTTCCCGAGGGATAATCGCCAGGCGCATGGTGGACAGCCGTCACGGCGCTGTCCGGAAAGGTGGCGGCATAGAAGGTCGCGGCCTCCAGCGCGCTGCGGTCGTACCAAAGGCAGACGGTGTTTTTGCACATCATCACGGCTCTCCCCTATAGGCATGGATGCGCAAGCGCAAGCCATGAAGTCTATTGGGATCGCCGCAGCAATTTATGTACCGGGAGGCACGCGACGCTCATGCACGCGGCAAACTCAATGCCTGAGTGCGCGGCGGACTCAGCATGCATAAATATGGAGCGTGCGGCCCCTCGCGGAGGCGAAAAGCGCAGTAGGGGATGCCCGCGCGGCGCCTCGAGATGCCACGCGAACACACAGCACTTATGCGTCAATACATATGCTGCCCGCCATTCATGGCGACGTTGCTGCCCGTCATGAAGGCGGCTGCATCACTGGCAATGAAGGCAATAAGCGCAGCGATTTCCTGGGGTTGGCCAAGGCGGCCGACGGGAATGCCGGCGATGATTTTCTGGCGTACGTCTTCAGGTACGGCCATGACCATCTGCGTGGCCAGATAGCCAGGCGAAACGGTATTGACTGTTATGCCTTTGCGCGCCACTTCCTGCGCCAACGCCTTGGTGAAGCCATGAATACCCGCTTTGGCGGCGGAATAGTTGGTCTGGCCGAACTGGCCTTTGCTGCCATTGATAGACGAAATATTGATAATGCGGCCCCAACCGCGTTCAACCATGCCATCCAGGAAAGGCTTGGTGACGTTGAACATGGAATCCAGATTGGTTCGCAGAACGGCATCCCAGCTATCCTTGTCCAGCTTACGCAAGGTGGCGTCACGCGTGATGCCGGCGTTGTTGACCAGGATATCGACCTGCCTACCGTCATGTTTCAGTGCCTGGGCCAACGCCTGCGTGGACGCGTAGTCGGCGACATCCACAGGATAGGACGCGAAGGTATACCCCTGCTCCGCCTGCTTTTCGAGCCAAGCCTGCATGCCGGTATTGCCCGCCATGTGGGTAATGATGACGGCGTGGCCGGCGTCGTACAAAGCGCGCGCCGTGGCTTCGCCCAGGCCGCGGTTACCGCCCGTCACAAGCGCGGTACGTTGCGTGATGCTCATCCTTGTTTCCTTATGGGTTGCGATAAAAACCAGTGGAGCGGGCAGCCCGGCCGGGCTGTCGCAGCTTACTTTGCCAGCACGTACTCGCCGGGCGCATCGCAGAGCACACGGTAGCCTTTGCCAGCGGCACCCATGCGCGGCGGCTTGACGGAGGAGCCCGAACGAGCCCCAAGCCAATCGAGCCACGCCGGCCACCACGACCCTTGCTGGACAGCGGTCTCGGCCTGCCATTCCTCTGAAGAATTATGCGCATCGCCCCGCGCGGGGCGGGTCGTGATCTGGTATTGGCGGCCTGCCCGGCCTGGCTCGCTGACAATACCGGCGTTATGGCCGCCGCTGGTCAGCACAAAGGTTATTTCGGCCGGCGACAGGTGATGCAGCTTGTACACGGAGCGCCAAGGGGCAACGTGGTCTGCTGTCGTGCCCACACAGAAAATGGGCCAATCGATGCTGGTCAACGAAACCAGCCTGCCCTGGGACACATAGCGATTGTTGCTGAGATCATTATTGAGAAACAGCCGCCGCAAATACTGCGTATGCATGGCCGCCGGCATGCGCGTGGCATCGGCGTTCCATGCCATCAGGTCGTTCATGGGGCGGCGGTCGCCCAGCATGTACACATTGACCAACCGCGACCACAGCAAGTCATAAGAGCGCAACATCTGGAAAGCGCCGGCCATCTGGTCAGAACGCAGATAGCCGACTTCATTCATCTGCGCTTCCAGCAAGGTGATCTGGCTTTCGTCGATGAACAGTGCCAGTTCGCCGGGCTCGCTGAAATCCGTCTGGGCAGCGAACAGGGTAAGCGAAGCCAGGCGTTCGTCATCATCGCGCGCCATGGCGGCCGCGGCAATGGACAACAAGGTGCCACCCAGACAGTAGCCGGTGGCATGCACTTTGCGGCCTGGCACGATTGTGTTGACGGCCTCGAGCGCGGCATACACGCCCAGCGCCAGGTAGTCGTCCATCCCCAGGTCGCGATCCTCCGCGTCGGGGTTTTTCCAGGAAATGCAAAAGACGGTATAGCCGTTGTCGACCAGGTACTTAATCAGCGAGTTATGCGGCGACAAGTCGAGGATGTAATACTTCATGATCCATGCCGGCACGATCAACACCGGCTCGGGGTGCACCGTGCCAGTGGTCGGTGCGTACTGGATGAGCTCGATAAGCCGGTTGCGGAACACGACCTTGCCCGGCGTGACTGCCACGTCGCGGCCAGGCACGAACTTCTCGGCCCCGACAGGTGGATCGCCCGCCACCCGGCGCTGGATGTCTTGGACCAGATGCTGCAGCCCCCGCGCCAGATTGGCGCCCCCTTCCGCCAGCGTTCTGTCCAGCACGACAGGGTTGGTGAGCAAGAAATTGCCAGGCGAGAACATATCCAGCCACTGCCTGATGCCAAACGCAACCACCTGCTCGTGGTGCCGGCTGACACCGCTTACGCCGTGCGTAGCTTCTTTCCACCAACGCTCTTGCGCCAGGAAAGTGAGCCGGAGCTGATCGAATGGCCATCTGTCCCAAGCCGGATCTTTGAAACGCCGGTCTTCGGACGCATTGCCCGCGCCTGGCACTTGCGCGTAACAATCAGCGGCCATTTGACCCATGCAATGCGCCCATTGCTGCGACTGCGTGATGGCCAGTTGCCCCAGTGCCAATTGCTTGCCCGGGCTGGCGCCCAGGTGGCCTGCCCAGTCGAGCAGGGCCAGCCACTGCGCAATAGGCGACAGCGACAAGAACCTCCGCGCCCAGAATGCGCGGGCGGCGGAATCCAACTGTTCGGCATTGATTTGGACACCGGGTTGCGTTGACATGCTTGATTTCCTTTTCCGCGATCAGCGGCTGAATGGAACAACGGTGACACTCATTGATGATACATCGCGGCGCGACCTCCAATGTTGCGCTGCCGCAAGCATGCGTACTTCAAATAAGTTTTGGTTGATAATAGATCTCATTATCGATAAGCTATCGCCGCTGGGCGCCACCAACCGCCCTCTTTTTCTTATCCCGAAGGAGCTTTCCATGCAACATCGCCTGTGCCTACTCGCCGCCGCAATCCTCCTTTCCTCCAGCGCGCAGGCGCACCAGATCTGGGTCGAAACACCCGCCAGCGGGCCGGCCATCATCCGCTTTGGCGAATTTGGCGACAATCTGCGCGAAGCCTCGCCGGGTTTGCTTGACATGTTTGGCGCCCCCAGCGCAACGCTGCTGTCCGGTCAAGCGGCCAAACCACTTACAGTCACCAAAACTGCCGACGGCTTTGCACTTTCCGCCCGGCCGGCCAACGGCGACAGCATCGTGGCCGAAGACGCCGCCTTCCCGTTGCACACTTCCAAGGTCAATGGCAAAGAGGTAGTGAACTGGTACTGGCCAGCCGCCCGCTACGTCTCGGGCACCGGGGCGCATGCTGCAAAGCTGGCGCTTGACGCCGTGCCCACCGCTACCGCCGGCGAATTCCACATCACCCTCAAAGGGCAGCCGCTGGCCGATGCCAAAGTGAACATCCAGGTGCAGTCAGGCTGGGGCAAGCAAGCTCATACAAACAAGCAGGGCTTGGTACGCTTCGACTTGCCATGGCAAGGGCAGTATGTACTTGAGGTCATCCATACCGATAGCACCCCCGGCGAGCGCTCCACTTCAGAGGGGCCGCAGCACTATGACAGCATCAGGTACGTGACAACGTTGGCCTTCAACAAGCCCGACGGTGTGCCAACGCTGCCTGCGGGCCCAGCCCTCGCGCCCAACAAGCGCAAATAACGGGGGTAAGACCCACGCAGCCACGCCAGGAGCGGCCCGCCTAGCGCCTATCCAGCCAGCAAGGCCGTTCATTTACATGGCCTAAAAAAACCTGCTATAATTATTTTCTTCGCTGCTACGGCAACCTTGCATCAGCAGCTGCGCGGGAATAGCTCAGTTGGTAGAGCGCAACCTTGCCAAGGTTGAGGTCGCGAGTTCGAGACTCGTTTCCCGCTCCAAGATTTTAAAAAGGCCCAAACTTCGGTTTTGGGCCTTTTTTGTTTTGGGTCGCATCCATCGGAAGCCGCATTCAGCCATCGAATTTCGTGCTCGCTTCTTGGGCTGCGCTCAAGGCGGGCGGATACGCTGGCGGATGGCGCGTCGCGGTTTCACCGCGCAGATGCGGACATCACCGGCACCCCGTCCTATCGAAATGATGATCGGCATTGCACATTTTTGCGACCATAATGTTATGTTATAACATTGCTTTTTATGCGGTTAATTCCAAGCAACTGTTATAGGGCCGCTCACGCGGCTCACTGCCCAATGATCGCGCCGAAGAGAGCCCACCCCTTCATCGCACATACCTGCTCTTCGTTAACACTTCGCGCAAGCAAGCTTCGTTTCACGTTCCTATAAAGGCTCCACCATGACGCCATCCTGTTGATTCTTCCAATGTATTCATGAAGGAGCCCTCTTGAAAGTCCTCTCTTCCCTGAAAGACGCCAAAGCCCGCCACCGTGATTGCCAGGTGGTGCGCCGGCGCGGTCGTATTTACGTCATCTGCAAGTCCAACCCACGGTTCAAAGCCCGCCAGGGTGGCGCCAAGAACAGGAACGCCTGATGCGCCGCCTTGATGTCGCTGTTGTAGGCGCCGGCGCGGCTGGCATAGGCATGGCGCTGGCACTTCAGAAGGTGCCCGGGCTGAAATTCGGCGTACTGGAAGCCGGCCGTGTGGGCGAATCCTTCCGTTGCTGGCCGGCCCAGACCCGTTTCATTACCCCCTCCTTTCACAGCAACCCCTTTGGCCTTGCCGACCTGAACGCCGTGAACGAGCTCAGTTCACCAGCCATCCACTCAGGGGCCGAGCACCTCAGCGGCCGGCAATATGCCGATTACCTCACCTTCATCGCCCAGGGGCATGCATTGCCCATTGCTGGCAATTGCAAGGTCGAGGCCGTGAGAGCCCTGCCAGGCGAGGGTTTCATCCTGGACACACCCAAGAGCAAGCTGCATACGGACTTTCTGATATGGGCGACCGGAGAGTTCATGTTTCCCGATCTGGCGCCTTTCCCAGGCGCGCAGTGGTGCCCGCATTATGCACAAGTGGCCGACTGGGCCTCGTTCAAGGCCCGCCGCTACACAGTGATTGGCGGCTACGAAAGCGGGGTGGACGCAGCCGTAAACCTGGTCAGGCTTGGGCGCAAGGTGCGGCTGCTCACCCGCAAGTCGACGTGGGATCCGCAAGCACCGCACGACCCCAGCCTGTCGCTCTCACCATACAGCCGCCAGCGGCTCTACGAAGCGGTGGACACCGGACGACTGGACATCTTGTTCGGCGTGGACGTGATCGGCGTGACGCGAAATGACAATGACGGGTTTCGCGTACACGCGGGGGACGGCCGATACTGGGACGAAAAGCAGCCACCGATCCTCGGAACAGGGTTCGTCAAAGGCGGAGGTGCGCAGCAAATCGCCCCGCTCTGGGGCTGGGACGAAGACGGCCGTGTCCTGCTGTCCGAAGCCGATGAGTCCACCGTCACGCCGGGCCTGTTTCTTATCGGTCCGCAGGTGCGTCACGATAGCCGCATCTACTGCTTCATCTACAAATTTCGCCAACGCTTTCACCTGATCGCCGAAAGCATCGCGCTGTGCCTGGACAAGGACACAAGCGCACTGAAAACCGGCTCTGGCGCCTGGGGGCCGTTTGGCAATCTTGAATGCTGCGAGGGTTGTGAATGCTGATCACACTCAAGAATGCTGTCCATACCTCATGGGTTTCGCTGCTGCTCATCGGCAGCATACTGGTCGGTGCCGTCCTGGGCCAGTTGTGGCCCGCCGCCGGGGCGGTGCTGGCCGAACAGGTGGATCGCACCCTGCTGGCCCTGGTCGGGCTGATCTTCTTCGGGGTGCGGTTCGAGGCAATTGCGCAAGTGCGGGGCAGCCTGCCCACTGTCGCGTTGGCCTTGGCCGCCAACTTCCTGTTCATCCCTGCCATTGGTTACGCCATTGCATCTGTGCTACTACCTGCGCAGCCGCTGTTCATGGTCGGGCTGATGATTTATTTCATGGCGCCGTGCACAGACTGGTTTCTGGGTTTCACACGCCTGGCCCGCGGGAATGTCGCCCTGGGCACGGCGCTGATTCCCATCAATATGGCAACGCAACTACTGCTGTACCCCTTCTACCTTTACTTCTTCACCAGCAGTCTTGTCCAGGTTGAAGCCGGCATCATTGGCGACACGTTGTTGCACTGGTTTCTGGCGCCTTTCGCTGTTGCCGTCGCTGCCCATTACTGCTTGGGCCAATTGCTGGGCACGGCGCGGCTTGCTCAGGTGCTGCACCGTGCAGACCAAGCCATACCCTGGGTTATCGCGCTGCTGGTTACAGAGATTTTCGCAGCCAACATCGCCGTCATTCTCGACCACCGCTCCGTCTTCGCCTGGGTGCTGCTGGCGGTGTTCATTTTCTTTATCACAACCTTTTTGCTCGGCGAAGGCCTGAGCCGGCTGGCCGGGCTTAGCTACCCCGAACACGCCCTACTCACAATGACAATTGCCGCCCGCAATGCGCCCCTGATGCTGGCGGTGACCATGGCCGCGCTTCCTGGCCAGCCGCTGATCTATGCCGCGTTGATCATTGGCATGCTGGTCGAGTTCCCGCATCTGACTGCGCTGCAGCGGGTACTGCTAGGTCAGCGGCGGCACAAGTCTCAGCCGCCGGCCGGGCTGGCCGGTCGCCCTCTTGCCTGACACTTAGGGCGTAACAGGTCGTTGAATATAATCACTCATCGGAAGCCGCCATCTCGCTCAACGCCGATGTACAGGGAGGGTTGGCCGCGGCACCGATAGCCAATATTCATCGCTTCGGAGGCTAGCTTGCTGAGCCGGATTGAATCCCTACTCGCCCCCTTTCCTGATGAAGATCCTCGGCTGCCACCGCGCGGCTTGCTGCCCTTTCTGTGGTTTTGCACGCTTGGTTCACGGCGCTACCTAACGATACTGGCGGTGTTCAGCGCTGCCGTATCGGTATATGAAGCCTGGCTGTTCGCATTTCTGGGGCAAGTTGTAGACCTGCTCGCGACTTGGCAGATAGGCGGCGCCGCCTCTGCGCACGAACGCCGGGTGCTGTGGGGTATCGGCATCGTGCTGGTAGCCAGCATCGCCCTGGTGAGTGTGCGCACGGTGGTGATGCACCAAGTACTGGCCATCAACCTCCCCCTGCGGCTGCGCTGGAACTTCCATCGCCTCATGCTGCGCCAGAGCCTGTCGTTCTTCGCCGACGAATTCGCGGGGCGCGTCACCACCAAAGTCATGCAGACCGCGCTCGCGGTGCGCGACGTACTGCTGACCTTCTCCGAGATTGTGATCGGCATAGGTGTTTATTTCGTCACTATCATCGCCTTGGCAGGCGGTTTCGATGTGCGGCTGATGTTGCCTTTTATTGCGTGGATAGCGCTATACGGATTGGCTATGTGGTATTTCGTGCCACGCTTAGGCAAGGTCGGGCAGGAGCAGGCAGATGCGCGCTCCTCCATGACAGGGCGCGTCACCGATGCCTATGCCAATATCGGCACCGTCAAGCTGTTCTCGCATACACGACGCGAGGCCGGTTTCGCCCGCGCGGCAATGGAAGACTTCAAGGATACGGGCTATCGCCAGATGCGGCTGGTCAGCCAATTCGAGATCACTAACCAAGCCTTGGTCACCAGCTTGATTTTCGGCGCTGGCGGCTATGCGCTATGGCTATGGCACAGCGGCGAGGTCGGCACAGGCGCTGTCGCCGCCGTTACGGCAATGGCCTTGCGGGTCAATGGCATGTCGCAGTGGATCATGTGGGAAATGACATCGCTGTTCGAAAATATCGGTACCGTGCAGGATGGCATCGGCACACTGACGCGGCCGGCCCAGGTGCAGGACAAGCCCGGCGCACATGTGTTGGCGATCACGCAGGGGAAGGTGGAATTCGACCGCATTGCCTTCAATTACAACGGCGAGCGCCAGGTATTCGACGGCCTGAGCCTAACCGTGCAGCCCGGCGAAAAAATCGGGCTGGTTGGCCGTTCCGGCGCAGGCAAGTCTACGCTAGTCAGCCTGCTGCTGCGCTTCAATGACGTCGACAGCGGTTGCATACGCATCGACGGCCAGGATATCGCAAATGTTACCCAGGACAGCCTGCGCGCTGCCATCGGCATGGTGACGCAGGACACCTCATTGTTGCATCGGTCGATTCGTGAAAATATCCAGTATGGGCGCCCCGACGCCACTGATGCGGAAATCAGGGCCGCGGCCATGAGCGCGCAGGCCCATGATTTCATTGAACTGCTGAGCGATCCACAGGGCCACAGCGGCTACGATACGCTCGTGGGCGAGCGTGGCGTCAAGCTCTCTGGCGGCCAGCGCCAGCGCATCGCCATTGCCCGGGTCATGCTCAAGAACGCGCCCATCCTGCTGCTGGACGAAGCCACCAGCGCGCTCGATTCGGAAGTAGAGGTCGCCATCCAGGAAAGCCTGTACAAAATGATGCAAGGCAAGACCGTCATTGCAATCGCCCATCGCCTCTCCACCATCGCCGCGATGGACCGCCTTATTGTCCTGGACGACGGACGCATTGTCGAAGAAGGCAGCCATGCCGATCTGCTGCGAAAAAACGGCATCTATGCCAGGCTGTGGCAGCACCAGAGCGGGGGGTTTCTGTCTTGATACCGGCTAGATCAAGCTACAGATAGACGCTAAACTAACCAGATCAACTTGGCGGCAAGCACCTGGTCAGGCGGCTCCGCCAATCCTGAGTTCAATCTCTGTAATGGACGAGCTCGCGAACGCCTCTGTCGTACTCCGTCCCAACAAGAATAATCACACTCCAGGCCCCGAACATTGCTTTCAAAATAGTGCGGCAGGCGTTCGATTTTCGGCCGACCGTTCGGATTTCGTACGCTTTCTCGCAGCGTCACGTGGGCATTGGCGGTCCTTAAACTAACACCTTTCAGGCATAGAACAAGAAACCAACGGCTTGAAAACGACTATTTTCCGGCTGCCTGCCGTCTCTGGCACTGCCTGCACTGTGCGGGATGCCGGATTCTGGCATGGGCTTTGCGTTTCCAACTCACATGCAGATGTAAGCGTAACGCCTTATGAACACAGATTCCCATCCGGAAGAAGGAGACGCAATGCAAGCTGATCACACATCGGTACAGGTATTGGGCATCGATGCCGGCGGAACAATGACGGATACATTCTTCGTTCGTGGTGACGGACGCTTTGTTGTCGGCAAAGCGCAAAGCAATCCAGACGATGAGTCTTTAGCCGTGTTGCACTCGTCGGAAGATGCCCTGGCGCACTGGAGTCGCAATATCGATGAGGTGTACCCCGAGCTGATCACCTGCGTTTATAGCGGCACGGCTATGCTGAACCGGGTGGTGCAGCGGAAGGGGTTGGACGTAGGTCTATTGTGCAACGAGGGCTTTGAACATGTACACAGCATGGGCCGCGCAGTGCAGAGCTACCTGGGTTATGCGTTGGAAGAGCGCATCCATCTGAATACCCACCGCTATGACGCGCCGCTTGTACCGTTGACGCGCACACGCGGCATCACGGAACGCACCGATGTGCAGGGCGAGATCGTGATACCGGTACGGGAGGCGCAGGTACGGAAGGCCGCGCGCGAACTGGTCGCGGCGGGTGCGAAAGCGATTGTGATCTGCCTACTGCAGTCACACAAGAACGGCAACAACGAGAGGCTGGTGCGAGACATCGTCAAGCGTGAGCTTGCCTCGCTGAATCAGGACATACCTGTGTTTGCCTCGGTCGACTACTACCCTGCCCGAAAAGAAAGCCACCGCATGAACACCACGATTCTGGAGGCCTATGCCGCCGAGCCGTCACGCCAGACGCTGGGCAAAGTAAGCGGGCTTTTCAAAAAGCATGGTGCGCATTTCGACCTGCGCGTGATGGCCACGCATGGGGGCACGATTTCTTGGAAAGCGTCTGAATTGGCGCGCACGATTGTATCGGGTCCGATCGGCGGAGTGATCGGCGCCAAGCTGCTGGGCGAGGCGCTAGGCTACGAGAATATCGCCTGCAGCGACATTGGCGGCACATCCTTCGATATGGCGCTAATCACAAAAGGCAACTTTGCCATCGCGGCGGATCCACATATGGCGCGGCTCGTGCTGTCACTGCCGCTGGTGACCATGGATTCCGTCGGAGCGGGCGCCGGTTCCTTCGTACGCATTGATCCGTACAGCAACGCCATCAAGCTGGGGCCAGATTCGGCCGGCTATCGCGTCGGCACATGCTGGCCCGAAAGCGGTCTGGACACTGTAACGGTATCCGACTGCCATGTCGTGCTGGGATACTTGAATCCGGACAACTTCCTCGGCGGCGCGATCAAGCTTGACCCGCAACGGGCCCACGACCATATTAAGAAACAGATTGCCGACCCGCTGGGGCTACCGGTTGAGAGCGCCGCTGCAGGCGTGATCGAACTGCTGGATCTGCAGCTGCGCGAGTATCTGCGCTCCAACGTGGCGGCCAAAGGGTACAGCCCCACGGATTTTGTCTGCTTCAGCTACGGCGGCGCCGGACCCGTGCATACCTATGGCTATACCGCTGGTTTGGGCTTTCGCGATGTGGTGGTGCCGGCATGGGCTGCGGGATTCTCAGCCTTTGGCTGCGCCTGCGCTGATTTCGAATACCGCTACGACAAATCGGTAGACCTGGCAGTACCTCGGCACAGCCAGGCCGAAGATAGGTGCGCCGCTGCACAGGCTATACAGCGGGGCTGGGAAGAGTTGGCGGCCAAGGTGATCGAGGAGTTCGGCATCAACGGCTTTGCCGCAAGCGATGTAATACTGCGCCCCGGCTTTCGCATGCAATACATGGGTCAGCTAAATGACCTCGAGATACTCTCTCCCATCCAGCAGGCGGATAACGAACAAGACTGGGACGCGATGGTTGCAGCCTTTGAGGATACCTATGCTCGCGTATATGCGAGCGCCGCGCGTTCACCCGAGCTTGGGTTTTCAGTCACTGGCGTAATCATGCGTGGTACTGTGGCAACCCAAAAACCAGTACTGCCCGAAGACCCCAAGAGCGGCCCTATTCCTCCCGACGAAGCACGCGCGGGCACACGCCGATTCTACCGCCACCATACTTGGACGAACGCCACGATCTGGCGCATGGAGGCACTCAAACCAGGCAATGACATCGTTGGTCCAGCAATCATCGAATCGGACGCCACGACCTTTGTGGTGCCAACGGGGTTTGCCACCACGCTGGACAAGCACCGGCTGTTTCATCTGCGGGAAGTTCATCCTTCGCTGCATCATGAAACGCGGCGCGATGCGCAGCGAGAAGAATCGCCAGCGTAAGCCGAATACTCAGTGTGGAAACACCGCTGGGGTATGCGCATAAGCGCAGCCCACCGAGCGACGTCCACAAGTGACACATGCGATGCAAGGGCACTGCGGCGCCATCGGAAACACATAGCGGAAACCAATGGCCACTTACACAGGCCAGAAACACGCACATCGCACCATACAGGAGGTGACACATAATGAGCGCATTGCCAGCACAAAACCGCCGATCCGGCGCCGACCTTCTGGGCAACGGCCAGAGCCTGAAGGAGTTTCGGGATGGCATTCTGGCTCGCACCGCCAAGACCGGTCACTACAACGGCCTGGAGACGTTGACTCTGCGAGAAAAAGACCCCATACGCTATGAGAAGCTGTTTTCAAAATTGCGCGGCGGATTGGTGCATGCACGCGAAACCGCAAAAAAAATTGCCGCCAGCCCCATCGTTGAACAGGAGGGCGAACTGTGCTTTACGCTGTACAACACTGCGGGAGACTGCGTGCTCACTTCCACAGGCATCATCATCCATGTGGGCACCATGGGCGCGGCAATCAAGTACATGATCGAAAACGACTGGGAAACCAACCCCGGCATCGAACCCGGTGATATGTTCACCAACAACGACTGCGCCATCGGCAATGTACACCCCTGCGATATTGCCACCATCGTGCCCATTTTCATTGATGGCCGTCTGATCGGCTGGGTGGGTGGCGTGACGCATGTAATCGATACCGGCGCCGTGACGCCAGGCAGCATGTCCACCGGGCAGACGCAACGTTTTGGCGACGGCTACATGATTACCTGCCGCAAGACGGGCGCCGACGACCAACCCTTCCGCGACTGGTTGCACGAGTCGCAGCGTTCCGTGCGCACACCGAAATACTGGATTTTGGACGAGAAGACACGCATAGCGGGCTGCCACATGATTCGCGCGTTGGTGGAGGAAGTAGTAGCCGAAGAAGGTTTAGAGGCCTATGAGCGCTTCAGCCACGAAGTAATCGAGGAGGGTCGGCGCGGCCTGCAAACTCGCTTGCGCGCCATGACGTTACCCGGAAAGTACCGCAAAACAGCGTTCGTGGACGTACCTTACAACCACCCCGACGTACAGACATCGAATGCGTTCGCCAAGCTGGACTCCATTATGCACGCGCCAGTTGAAATGGAGATCCGCGCGGATGGATCATGGCGGCTGGATTTCGAAGGCGCCAGCCGCTGGGGCTGGCACAGTTACAACGCTCACCAAGTGGCCTTCACCAGCGGTATTTGGGTGATGATGACGCAGACGCTCGTGCCCACCCAACGCATCAACGACGGCGCCTACTACGGTACGGAATTCCACATGCCTAAGGGCTGCTGGAACAACCCTGACGATCGGCGGACCGGCCATGCTTACGCCTGGCATTTCCTGGTGTCGGCATGGACCACGATGTGGCGCGCGCTGAGCCAGGCGTATTTCTCGCGCGGGTATCTAGAAGAAGTCAACGCAGGCAACGCCAACACCAGCAACTGGCTGCAGGGCGGCGGCATCAACCAGGAAGGCGAGATCCATGCCGTGAACAGTTTCGAGTCGTCCAGTTGCGGTACGGGCGCATGCGCCATAAAGGATGGCCTGAACCACGCAGCGGCAATCTGGAACCCCGAAGGCGACATGGGCGACATTGAGATCTGGGAAATGGCGGAACCCCTGCTCTACCTTGGCCGAAACATCAAGATAAACTCGGCCGGCTACGGCCAGTACCGTGGAGGCTCAGGTTTCGAATCGCTGCGCATGGTGTGGAAGGCGCAGGACTGGACCATGTTCTTCATGGGCAATGGTTATATGAACAGCGATTGGGGCCTGATGGGCGGTTACCCCTCCGCTGCTGGCTACCGCTTCGAAGCCCACCACACCGGGCTCAAGGATCGCATCGTTCGCGGCGACAGCTTACCGCTGGGCGGTGATGGCAATCCCGACGACGCCAACTATGAGCGCCATTTGGAGCCCAGCGCGACTGTAAAGCGCGACCAACAGTGTATGACCACCGAAGACTGCTACGACAACTA
The DNA here is from genome assembly GCF_009857885.1 of Pusillimonas sp. TS35. Classification (GTDB taxonomy): domain Bacteria; phylum Pseudomonadota; class Gammaproteobacteria; order Burkholderiales; family Burkholderiaceae_B; genus Allopusillimonas; species Allopusillimonas lactea. The sequence goes on from NZ_WWER01000008.1 coordinate 50,747, forward strand.
CGACCTTTACCTGAACTATCTGCGTGGCGGTCCGGGTTTTGGCGACCCACTGGATCGCGAAATCGTCGCCATCGAACAAGATTTGAACGGCCAGATATTGCTGGAAGAATATGCCGCCAAAGTCTATGGCGCCGTTGCGAAACAGGACGAGCATGGCATCTGGCACGTGGATGCTAAAGCCACCGCCGCATGCCGCGCGCGCATCCGCAAAGAGCGCCTCGCGCGTGGTATGCCTGTAGAAACTTGGATGGCACGCGAACGCGAACGCATCGTGCGCAAGGACGCCTCAGTGCAGGTGCGACATATGTACGCCACAAGCTTCGACCTGTCGCCCAAGTTCCGGGACAGCTTCCGCGCATTCTGGGGCCTGGGCGACGACTGGACACTGGACGAAGCCGAATTGGGCGTACCCAGCTACGGCGCCAAGTTCCGTATGGATCTGTCACGCCTGCCCGACGTCCATACCGTGACCTTGGTGGAAGAATAAACTTGCTCTGGCGGAGCCGCACCGCGTCGCCCACCAGCGGCGCGCGGTGCCCTTTTTTCAGGAGACCCACACGAATGAGCGTATATACCCAGGAACAAATCAATCATATGGTGGCCGGCTCCCTGGACTGGGACACCATCCTGCGTATGTTGTCCATGCCCAAAGACAGCGAGCGCTTTGCCATGTACCTGCGGGCGCTGCAGGCCAAAACAGGCATGCGAGACACCATCGTGCTACCGCTGGGACCGCATCTGTACATCGTGAGTGACGCCGAAACCCATAGATGGGAAACCAGATGCGATTGCGGCCACAGTTACGGCGATTATCGCGAAAACTGGAAGATGAAGGCGCTGATCTATGTGCGGGACACACCCGACGCCATGGATGAGGTATACCCACGCCTTATGTCGCCAGACACCGAATGGCAGGTGTATCGCGAATATTACTGCCCTCAGTGTGGCTGCATGCATGACGTGGAGGCGCCCACGCCCTGGTACCCGATCCTGCATGATTTCGAGCCGGATATCGACACCTTCTACAAAGAATGGGTAAAGCTACCGATGCCGGAACGCAGCAATCCCGCGTGAACCGGCATCCGACGCCGCCGGAGCTGGCAGGTGTCGACAAAACTGCCTGTGTACCACGGCCAGCACGTGCGCCTGCGCCGCCTCGTGATGCGCTGAGTGACCTCATCTATGCGTCGCCTTGCATGCGCCAGACGATTGCGCGAGCACGTCGTTTTGCGCCAGCCAGCGCACCGGTGCTCTTGCTGGGCGAAACCGGCACCGGCAAGGAGGCCTTTGCGCGCAGCCTGCATGGCAATCGCAAAGGTCCTTGTGTGGCGCTCAATTGCGGCGGCATGGCACGCGACCTGCTGGCCAGCGAGCTGTTCGGCTACGCGGAAGGCGCGTTCACTGGAGCACGCAAAGGCGGAATGGCCGGCAAGATCGAAGCGGCTGAAGGCGGCACCCTGTTTCTGGATGAAATTGGCGAAATGCCACTGGACATGCAGGCGCTTCTGTTGCGCGTGCTGGAGCAGGGCGAAGTATGGCGGCTGGGCGAGACCACACCGCGACGAGTCGACTTTCGGCTGGTCGCAGCCACCCACCGCAATCTGCAGGAAGAAGTGATTGCCGGCAACTTCAGGATGGATCTGTACTATCGCATCGCCGTGGCTCGCCTGCACATACCCGCGTTGCGCGAGCGGGGCAACGATATACTGCTGCTGGCGCGCCACTTTTTGGCACGTTTCCGTCGCGAGGCGGGCCAACGCATTGAAGCATTGCCGAACGATATCGCGGCCAACCTGCTGGCCTACCATTGGCCGGGCAACGTACGCGAGCTGCGCAACGCGATGGAAGCCGCAGTGCTGGCCAGCGACGGCGCACCCTTGCGTATGGACATGCTGCCGCCAGAGATACAGGCGCGCTGCGAAGCCGCGAACGATCCACACGCTACCCAGACGCCGCCTCTCAGCCTGGATCAGGTGCAGGCTGCTTCAATACGCCAAGCGATCGCAGCCGCCGAAGGGAACCTGACACGGGCCGCGCAGCAGTTGGGAATTGCCAAGAGCACGCTATACGCGAAGATGCGGGTGTACGGTTTACGCCGCTGAAGAATTCACCCATCGAAACCGCGGCACAGAAAGCGGCTCGCAGCGTATTGAGCAAAGACAGGCTCAGCCTGGTAACGCCGCCGACATCGCCTCACCCTGCCGCACCTGGCGGCCGGGCTTGGCCCAGCCTTCAGGAAAGGCCATATCGTCTTCCGCCCCTGGCGGAAACAACAGAACCACCGTGGAGCCCAGCAGAAAGCGGCCCATTTCTTCGCCCTTGCACAGCACGCATTCGCCTTGCTTGTAGTGCCAGGTTTGCGGCGCATAGCCTCGCCCGCCCGGGCGTTGGCCGTTGACCACACCATGCCAGGTGGTGATCATGCTGCCGACAATTGTGGCGCCGACCAGCACAAGGGCAAATGGGCCCGACGGGCCTTCGAACATGCAGACCACGCGTTCGTTGCGCGCAAACAGGCCCGGCACGGCGTCGACAGTTTCGGGATTGACCGAAAAGAGATCGCCGGGTACGTAGGTCATGGACACCAGCGAGCCATCACAGGGCATGTGAATGCGATGGTAGTCGCGCGGAGACAGATACAGCGTTGCAAAGCGCCCGCCGAGAAAAGGTGCCGCGCGGGCTGCGTCGCCGCCGAGCAGCTCTGCCGCGCTGTAGGTATGCCCCTTGGCCTGCAGGATGCGGCCATCGTGGATTGGGCCCGCCTGGCTCACCGTGCCGTCTACCGGGCACACCAGCGCGGTGGCCGCCATGGGCCGCGCACCTGCGCGCAGGGCCCGTCCAAAAAAGTCATTGAAACTGGCGTAGCTGGCAGGATCTGAATTGGCCGCTTCGCTCATGTCGACCCCGTATCGGCGGATGAATGCGCGCACCATCGTCGTGGTGACGCGCCCCCCGCGCCAGCGGGCAAGCCGCCCGGCGCACCGGGTGAGCAAATGTTTGGGAAGAATGTACTGTATGAGAATCATGCGCGGCTTATTGGATACTGGCTGGGAATTGTAGTCATTCTTGCGGGGCTTGGGGAGCATCGGCAATGCTGCGCGAAGCCATCGGCGCAATCGCAGTACACTATCCGCGATTCATGCCTTATCGCAACCGCGCACCCAGGCCGCCACGAGCCCCTCATGCGCATCGACACGTCGCCTGCACATACATGCCGTTAAGCACGCAAGATCGCCAATTCCTCGAGCAAGGCGCGGCCAAGGCCGCCGCGCTGCTGCGCATGGTCGGCAATGAGCACCGCCTGTTGGTGTTGTGCCTGCTGATCGAGCACAGAGAAATGACTGTGGGCGCCCTGCTCGAGCATGTGCCCTTGAGCCAATCGGCGCTGTCACAGCATCTGGCCAAGATGCGCGAGGAAGGCTTGGTCACGTATCGGCGCGAGGCGCAAACCCTGCATTATCGTATCGACAACCCCGATGTCGAAATCCTGGTTGCCACACTCAAACAGATCTACTGTCCCTGAGGCTGCCGGGACGCATACTCCCCCCACGTAGTCCCGGCCTGCGCACGCACCCGATTCAGCACAGGCCTGAGATACCCGCCGTCCTGAGATACCCTGCTTCCTGAGATACCCACGGTCGTGCGATATTTTTCGCTAGCTGTTTCTTTTTCGATTATATTAGATTAAACTAATGTAATTGGTTTAACTCGGTCTGTCTGTTATCACGACTGCGGTTTGGGTAGGTGGTGCCGCCACCCGCACACAAACGCACAATACGGGGCCGCGCAAAAGGATGCATGCCATGAACGTGAACACACTTACACCTGAAGCCGCCCGTCAACGACTGGCCGCGGGCGCCATACTGGTCGATATCCGCAGCCGCGATGAATTCCTGCGCGAGCATATCCCGCAGGCGCGCAATCTACCCATGGAAGATTTGGCCCGCCAAGGGTTGGGCTCCACCGACGCCACTGCGGTCATTTTTCATTGCCGATCCGGGAACCGTACACGCCTTAACGCAGCAACGCTCGCATCACGGGCTGGCTGCGAGGCCTATGTACTCGAAGGCGGCCTGGACGCCTGGAAGAAGGCCGGCTTGCCTATCGAGCAGGACGCGTCCCAGCCGATGGAACTGCAACGCCAAGTGCAAATTGCCGCCGGCAGCCTGGCATTGGGCGGCACGGTGCTGGGTGTACTGGTGTCGCCATGGTTCCTGGCCGTGCCCGCCTTTGTCGGTGGGGGGCTGATTCTTGCGGGCTTGTCAGGCTTCTGCGGCATGGCGCGCCTGCTGATGAAGGCACCGTGGAACCGGCGCTCCCTGGCCCGATAAACCGTATAGCCGGATACGCGGCATTTCGGCATATGGCCCGGTAAACGGTATACGACCGTGTAATCGGGCCCCATAAACGGCACACCGCCTCGTTAACGGTATATGGTGCAGTAAACGACATACGGCTCGGCAGGAATGCCGGGCCGCGTCTGGTACGCCCCCGCCACAAGCGCGTTCCAAGTTCAGACGTTCGCCCGGTCGCGAACCTTCTCCCTTCTCCCATCCCCGCGGTCATCGCCACCGCACGTCTCCGTACAAACCCGCACATTCAGCGTAAGCGCCCTAGGAGCCAGCTTCAGGCTTCGACCAAAGTCGCGTATGCATCACTAGGGCACAGGTCTATATTTGTCTCGCCACCTCCAGTCGCACAGCGGCTCCGCGGTTTCCGCTTCCCTCCGAAACAGCGGCAGGCATATCCCGGCCACAGCCCATGCCGGGGCACTGGCGGCAAGGCAGATAATCCCTATAAATCCGGAGACAGACCATGCCATCCAGCGACCACGACCGCGTCGTGCAAGCCGTATTGCGCTTGCCCGAATACCAACGCTTGGTAAAAACACGCAACCGCGCCAGCCTCGGCTTTTTTCTTACTACGCTTGTCATCTATTCGGGGTTCATCCTCACACTTGCCTTCGACCCCGGTCTCTTCGCTCGCCCCATCGCTCCAGGCATGAGCATCAGCACCGGCCTTGCCACCGGCACGCTGGTCACCATCAGCGCCGTCATCCTGGTTGCCGCCTACGTGCACCTTTCCAATAAAACCTTCGATCCGCTACTCGAAGCCATCGTAAGGAAAGCGAAATGATCCGCGCACGCTCTTTCCTGGCGGGTGCCGCGCTGCTGGCCGGCTTCTCGTCGCCCGCTTTCGCAGCCACCGGGCAGGCCAATTTCCCCGCCATCGTGATGTTCCTGGTCTTCATCGCAGGCACCATGGGTATTACATACTGGGCTGCGCGCCGCACACGCACCACGGCCGATTTCTACACAGCCGGCGGCGGCATCACGGGCTTTCAGAACGGCCTTGCCATTGCCGGCGATTATCTCTCGGCGGCGTCCTTCCTGGGCATCGCCGGCATGGTCTACGTCAGCGGCTTCGACGGCATGATCTACGCCATCGGCTTCCTGTTCGGCTGGCCAGTGGTAATGTTCCTCATTGCAGAGCGTCTGCGCAACCTGGGCCGCTACAACTTCGCCGACGTTACGTCATACCGCCTGCGGCAAACGCCCATGCGTATCCTGGCCGCCAGCGCGTCCCTGCTCATCATCGCGTTGTACCTGATCGCGCAGATGGTGGGCGCCGGCAAGCTCATCGTGCTGCTGTTCGGCCTCAATTACAACGTGGCGGTCATCATCGTTGGTTCGCTGATGATGATCTACGTCACCTTCGGCGGGATGACAGCCACCACCTGGGTGCAGATCATCAAGGCCGTGCTCATGCTGTTCGGCGCCACACTCATGGCTTTCCTGGTGCTGGCGCTGTTCAAGTTCAGCCCCAATGAAATGCTGGCCGAAGCTGTACGGGTGCACCCCACTGGCGCCAACATTCTCGCGCCCGGCTCGCAAGTCAGCAGCAACCCGCTCAATGCGCTGTCACTAGGCATCGGCCTGGCCTTCGGCACCGCCGGGCTGCCACACATCCTGATGCGCTTCTTCACGGTCGCCAACGCCAAAGAAGCCCGCAAGTCCGTGATCTATGCCAGCAGCTTCATTGGCTACTTCTACCTGCTCACCTTCATCATCGGCTTCGGTGCGGTTGCTCTGCTGGTGCGCCACCCCGAGTACTTCCAGGCTGGCCCCGACGGCAAGATCGACTTGATTCACGGCCTGATCGGCGGCACCAACATGGTTGCAGTGCACCTATCCAATGCCGTGGGCGGCAGCCTGCTGCTGGGTTTCCTGGCTGCGGTGACCTTCGCCACCATTGTCGCCGTCGTGGCCGGCCTTGCCCTGGCGGGTGCGGCAGCCATCTCGCACGACTTGTACGCCAACGTGATTGCCCGGGGCCGCGCCACAGAGCGTGAACAGATGCGCATCTCGCGGCTGTCCACGATCATGCTGGGCATTCTGGCCATCCTGCTGGGCATCCTGTTCGAGAACCAGAACGTGGCCTTTATGGTGGGCCTGGCCTTCGCCATCGCCGCCAGCGCCAACTTCCCGGTGCTTGTGCTGTCCATCTCCTGGCGGGGCTGCACCACGCGCGGCGCTACGATAGGCGGCTTCCTCGGCCTGGCCACGGCAACGCTGTGGGTGGTGCTGAGCAAAACGGTCTGGGTTGATGTGCTGGGCTTTTCAACACCTATCGTGCCCTTCCCAAATCCAGGCATTTTCTCCATACCGCTGGCTTTCTTTGCCATCTGGCTGTTCTCGACGCTGGATCGCAGCAAGCAGGCCGAACGCGAGCGCCTGGCGTTCGATGCCCTGACGGTGCGCAGCGAAACCGGCCTGGGCGCATCGGCCGCACTGCAGCACTGATCGCGCAAAAACCGATGCCGCGGCGCTCCTGCCGCGGCTGTGGCACCGCGGCCTGCTGACCATTCGAACGCCAACCGCCGCACACCGCCAACGCACTGATACACCGCACAGTCACAGGAGACATTCTCACCATGACAACCACACAGATCGACGACCGCTACCCCGTTCCCGCAGGCTACGCAAGCCCCGACACCCTGGACCGCCAAGCTTATGAGCAGTTGTACCAGGCATCGCTGGATGATCCCGAGGCGTTCTGGAAACAGGCCGCAGAACGGCTGACCTGGTATCGCGCACCCACCGAGATTCGCGACGTCAGCTTTGACCCCGATGACTTCCGCATCCGCTGGTACGCCGACGGCGAACTGAACGTTAGCGTCAATTGCCTGGACCGCCACCTGGAAACCCGCGGCGACAAGGCCGCTATTGTGTGGGAGGCCGACAGCCCCGAAGCGCCGCCGCGCACCCTCAGCTACCGCGCGCTGCACCAGCGCGTCTGCAAGCTGGGCAACGCTTTGCGCATGGCGGGCGTTGGCAAGGGCGACCGCGTCAGCATTTACCTGCCCATGGTGCCCGAGGCCGCTGTAGCCCTGCTGGCCTGCGCGCGCATCGGCGCCGTGCACAACGTGGTATTCGGCGGCTTCTCGCCCACCTCGCTGGCCGACCGCATCCGCGACTGCGGTGCCAAGGTTGTCATCACGGCTGACGAGGGCCTGCGCGGGGGGCGCCCTGTGCCGCTCAAGGCGAATGTCGACGCCGCGCTCCAACTGCCCGGCACAGACTGCGTGGAAACCGTCTTCGTGCTGCCACACACCGGCGCCGCGATCGACATGAAGACAGGGCGCGACCTGTGGCTGGACAAAGCCATGGAAAGCCAGCCTGAAACGTGCGAGCCCGAGCGCATGAATGCCGAAGACCCACTGTTCATTCTCTACACCTCGGGCAGCACAGGCAAGCCCAAGGGCGTCGTGCACACGACAGGCGGCTATCTGGTGTATGCCAGCCATACGCATCAAGCCATCTTCGATCTGCGTGAGAACGACGTTTTCTGGTGCACCGCCGATGTGGGCTGGATTACCGGCCACACCTATATTGTGTATGGCCCGCTGGCCAACGGCGCCACTACCGTCATTTTTGAAGGGGTGCCCAGCTACCCCGACGCCTCGCGCTTCTGGCGCGTGGTCGACCGCCATCAGGTCACCATCTTCTACACCGCCCCCACGGCCATCCGCGCGCTGATGCGCGAGGGAGATGGCCCGGTGCACGCCACGTCGCGCGCGTCACTGCGCCTGTTGGGCACCGTGGGTGAACCCATCAACCCCGAAGCCTGGCGCTGGTACCACGATGTGGTCGGTGAAGGCCGGCTGCCCATTGTCGACACCTGGTGGCAAACAGAAACCGGCGGCATTCTAATCGCGCCGCTGCCGGGCGCTATCGACACCAAACCGGGTTCGGCAACCGTGCCCTTCTTCGGTGTGCGTCCGGCACTGGTCGATGCCGACGGCCGGATGATCGAGGGTGAGGGCCAAGGCAACCTAGTTATCACCGACTCCTGGCCAGGGCAGGCGCGCACCATTTACGGAGATCATGCGCGCTTCATTGACACCTACTTCCGCACCTACCCCGGCGCCTACTTCACGGGCGACGGCTGCCGCCGCGACGAGGACGGTTATTACTGGATCACCGGGCGTGTGGACGATGTGATCAACGTCAGCGGCCACCGCATTGGCACCGCAGAGCTCGAAAGCGCGCTGGTGTCGCACCCCAAGGTGGCCGAAGCCGCCGCTGTCGGGTTTGCGCACGACCTCAAGGGCCAGGGTATTTATGTGTATGTGACCCTGGTGGCCGGCGTGCAGCCGAGTGAAGACTTGCGCAAGGACCTACTGGCGCATATCCGCAAAGAAATCGGGCCCATCGCCACGCCCGACCACCTTCAGTGGGCGCCGGCCCTGCCCAAGACGCGGTCAGGCAAGATCATGCGACGTATTTTGCGTAAAATCGCCGAAAACCAGCCCGAGCAACTGGGCGACATCAGTACATTGGCCGATCCGGCCGTAGTCGAGCAGTTGCTGCAGGAACGCCACGTGTTTTCATGAGACTTACAGCGGCCGATGACTGAACTGCTGATTGCCGACGACCACCCTCTGTTTCGCGAAGCGCTGCGCGGGGTGGTCTCGCGCACGTTTGCGCAGGCCGTGATCCACGAAGCCGACGCGTTTCACCGTTTGTCTGACCTGGTCGAAGCGCATCCCGGCGCCGATCTGCTGCTGCTCGATCTCGATATGCCCGGCGCGCGCGGGTTCAGTGCGCTTGTACATCTGCGAGCCCACCATCCCGAGCTTCCCATCGTTATCATCTCGGCACACGAAGAGCCGGTCATCATGCGTCGCGCCATGGACCACGGCGCCATGGGCTTCATCCCCAAATCGTGCGACGCTGGCGTATTAGGCCAAGCACTGCAGCAAATTCTGGACGGCAACACCTGGACGCCTTCGGGCATCGACGCTGCATCATGCCCGGGTGCGGATGCCGACGAACTGGCCGCGGCAGGCCGCCTGCGCGAGCTGACACCGCAGCAGTTCCGTGTGCTCCAGATGGTCTGCGCGGGCCAGCTCAACAAGCAGATCGCCTACGACCTCAATCTTTCCGAAGCCACTATCAAGGCCCATATGACGCAAATCATGCGCAAGTTGGGCGCCTCCAATCGCACCCAGGCTGTGCTGATCGCCTCGCGGCTGGGCGTACCAGACGAACCGCCGCTGCGCAAGGCCTGAACGCCCGCGGCCGACACACCGCAATGCCGCGGCCGCACCGGCCCCATCCACACCACCAGGGGCATCCGCCCTCCCCTCTCGTCAAGACGGCAGCGCCGGCGCGTGAGCGCTCAAGTAGGCCCGCAGCGACGCGGGGCGCAGCGGCTTGGTAAGCACCCTATATCCGCGGGCAAGGGCAGCCTGCTTGAGGCTGTCGCTGCCATCGGCGGTCAATAGCGCACCTGCCGCACGCGGTGAATGCTCGCGCAACGCATCGAGCGCATCCAGGCCATCCAGCCGGTCATGCAAGTGATAATCGACCAGCAGCACGTGCGGTGCTGCGGGCATGGCGGCCAGCGCATCATCCACCGTGGCGGCGCACAGTGTTTCGACGCCCCAGCGCGATAACAGTGTGCGCATACCTGCCAGGATGTCCGGGTCGTTATCCACACACAGTACCCGCATGCCCTGCAGCGCGGGCCCCGCGGCCTGTTCGCGCTGCGCCGGCGCTGCCATGACGGCCGGTGGCTCAGCGCGCGGCACCGAGATCGCAAACATGCTGCCTCGCCCCACTACCGAGCGCGCGCTCAACGCATGCCCCAACAGCGAAGAAATCCGCTGACAAATCGACAACCCGAGGCCCAGGCCACGGCCATCCCAATCGAAGGGTTGCTCGTAGCGTTGAAACTCCTCATAAATCTGTCGCAGATGGTTGGACGGGATGCCAGGCCCCGTATCCCAGACCTGCAACACAACGTGGTCGCCCCGGACACGCGCGGCCAGGACAATACGCCCGGAACGGGTGTAACGCAACGCATTGGCCAAGAAGTTCTGCACCACACGCCCCAGCAGACGCTGATCGCTATACACATAGAGTGGACGCGCATGCAGCCGCAGCACCAGACCTCGGCCCAGCGCCATGGGCATGTATTGCTCAACGAGTTGGCGCAGCAGCACGCCGGCGTCAAATACCGTCAGCGACGGTTGCAGCGCGCCGCCGTCCAGCCGCGACACATCCAGCAAGCCGTCCAGCAGTTCCTCTGCCGCACGCAACGACGTATCGACGCGCTCGGCCAGATGTGGATACTCAGTAGGGTCGGTGGACTCGCGCAGCGCGGACGCAAACAGGCGGGCGGCATTGATAGGCTGCAGCACATCGTGGCTGATGGCAGTGAGAAAGCGCGAGCGCGATGCCTGCGCCATCTCAGCCTCATGGGTGCGATCGGCCACACGCTGCTCCAGCGTTTCGTTGACATCGCGCAGCGCCTGCTCCACACGCTTGTATTCCGTGACGTCGCTGTAGCTGGTGACGTAGCCGCCGCCTGGCAACGGATGGCCGCGCAGGGCAATGACCTGCCCGGTACCCAGCGTGCGCTCTGAAATATATGGCGTGCCCGCACGCATGTGATTCAAGCGCTTGTCGATTTCATGCTCTACGTCCACCCGCCCCACGTGGCCGAGTTCGCCACGCTCAGCGTTGAAGCGGATCAAGTCGGCCACCGGCCTGCCGACATAGAGCATATCAACCGGGTACTGGAACAACTTCCAATAGCGACTGTTCCAGGCGGTCAGACGCATTTGCGCATCCACGACACTCACACCCTGGTCAATGTTCTCGAGTGTGGCCAATAGAATATCGCGATTGAAACGCAAGGCTTGCCCCGCCTCATCGAGCACAGCCGCAACCGCTGCCACCTCGATGCCAGACCCTTCCAACGCACGCGCCAACAGCAGGCGGGCTGAGGCCGCCCCCACCGCCCCAGCCAGCAGCAGTTCGGTAAACCTGACCCATTCCGTGTCAGCGCGCGCATCGGCGCTCAACGCATGGCCCTGCTCTGCAGCGCGCTCTTCAAATGCCTGCTGGGCGGTGCGCTCACCAACGACGCGGCTTGCCAGTGCGAGCAGATCGGCTACCCGCACACTGCCGCGCCATTGACCTGCCTCCATGCTCCGCCTCGCGGCGTAGGGTTCGAGAAACGGTTCGGCGCGCAAGCGCTCGCCCAAGCTCGGGCGCCAACGCGCCGACACCAGCATCATGGCCGCCGTGTTCAGAGACAATGACCAGAACGTGCCATGTGTGATGGGATCCCAGCCCTCCGCTCCGAACAACTGCCGCGGCCGGAGCCACGACAGCCCGAACAGCCCGTGCTCCAGCCACGTATGATCCAGCCAGCCGGCTTCGGTAAAGGTAGGCAGCAGCAACGTGTAAACCCAAACTGCAAAGCCGATCATTAGGCCGGCTTCGACGCCTTGCCTACTCGCGCCACGCCAATACAGGCCGCCAATCAGGCCCGGGCCAAACTGTGCCATGGCGGCAAATGCCATCAACCCGAACGACGCCAGTGCCTCATCGCCCGAAATAGCCCGGTTGTAGCCATATGCCAATGCCGCAAGACTAATGATCGCTCCTCGCCGTATCCACAGTACGGTCGAGGCCACGTCACCGTGCAACGCCTTGCCGCCCCGCCGGCGCAGTAATACCGGCATGACGAGATCGTTGCTTGCCATGGTGGCCAGTGCCACGCTGGCAATGATGACCATGCCGGTCGCCGCAGAAAAACCGCCGATATAGGCGATCACGGCCACCGCTGTCTGGTTCTGCATCAACGGCAGCGCCAGCACGAAGCTGTCGGGCGCCACCTCGCCATGCGTGCCGAACAGCGCAACCCCTGCACTGGCAATAGGCAGCACCATCACGCAGACAATAAGCAGGTAACCGCCGAACAGCCAGCGCGCGCGGCGGATGTCGCTGACATTGGCGCACTCGACGACAGCTACATGAAACTGCCGCGGAAGACAGACCATGGCCGCGAACGCCAGCAACGTCTGGCCCACGAACCCTACCGGCGGAGTGTTTTCGATCAACGCCTGCGTAGCCCGTACGACGCCGCCGCCAAGGTCATCGAGCCAACTCGCGGCAAACAGCCCCACCACCACCAAGGCCAGTAGCTTGACCAGTGATTCGAACGCCACCGCCAGCATCAGACCGGGCCGGTGCTCGGTGGCGTCGACCTGCCGGGTGCCAAACAGAATCGAAAACAACGCCATGACCGCCGCAACATAAAAGGCGGGGTCGCCCACGATGCTGGACGCCTGCGTGGTACCGCCCAGCACGCCCAGGCTGATGGCCACCGCCTTGTACTGCAGGGCAAGATAGGGGATGGCGGCAATGATCGCCATCACTGACACCAGCGCCGCCAGCCGCTGCGAACGGCCATAGCGCGCGGAGATGAAATCGGAGATGGAAACAGTATTCTGGCTCTGGGCGACCAGTGCAAGGCGTTCGAGAATACGCCAACCAAAAACAAGCAACAGCAGCGGCCCCAGATAAATGGGCAGGTAGCCGATGCCTTGGCGCGCCGCCGAGCCGACAGCGCCGTAGAATGTCCAGGACGAGCAGTACACCGCCAGCGCCAGGCTGTAGACGGCCGGCCGCAGCCATGTGCGCTGCGGATAAAGTGGATATTTGTCTCCCGCCCAGGCCACGGCGAACAATAATGCCGCATAACCCAGAGACACCACCACCAGCCACACTGGCAGCATCGTTGCTCCCCCTTGTTCTTTGCCGAATCGTCGTTATCTGATTTCCGTGTATTGTCCGCTATCCGCCATCGCTTGATGTCAGATAGCGCTTGCGCGCGAAATACAACAGCAGCGCGAAAGCGATCAGCGCCATCATGCCCAAGGACCACCAGAACCCCGATACGGTCCGCAAGCCAGGAATGAACTCGAAATTCATGCCGAAAATGCCCGCGATGAGGTTTAGCGGCAGAAATATTGCTGTAATTGCCGTGAGCGTGCGCATCACGTCGTTGGTGCGGTTGCTCTGGATATTGAAATGGATCTGCACAGCCGTTTCTGCACTGTTTTCCAGTTCGCGGATATGGCGCGACACACGCTCGATATGCTCCTGGATATCACGGCTGCGCACCAGCAGCAGCTCGTGCGCATAGCGGGCCGCTTCGCTTTGCCCCACCGGCCACTCGGCCAGCATATCCATCCATTGCGTCAACGCATTGCGCTGGTCTTCACACAAGTCGTACAGATGATGCAGCGCCTGCCTCGCTTTGAGCAGGCCGGACCAGTCATCGAACCGGCTGTCAGGCCGCAGCAGCTTCTGCTGCCAATGATCCAGCCGGCGCGACATTACCCGACGCAGATCCAGGTAGCCGTCTACCATCATGCTGATCATATGCAGCATCAGCTCTGCCGGAGAACCGGGCAGACGCACGGCCCCATAGGCAACACCTTTGCCGTTGCCGCGCAAGGGCACTTCTTCCTCCAGCCTTTTCAGGCGTTCCTCATAAGCGTCAATGACGCTGAAATCTTCGGTATGCACTGTCAACAGCAACTGGTCGAACACCACAAAACCCACAGGTGTCGTCTGCACCTTCGCGGACGGCACCTTGCCGGCAGGGCCTGGTCTGGCAGGCTTGCCGGCCGTCCGCACAGCCGTCTCCGATGATCGGCCGCTTTCCCGCTCTTCGTCTGCCAATCCACGAAACACAAGTTGGTCGTAGTTCGACGTGAAATCGAAGTGCGATGGCAGGTTGTTGTTCAACAGATCCGAGATATGCAGATCCAGCAGGCGCCGGCCGGTCAACGCGTGCACCTGATCCTGCAGCGCATTAACGTTCTCTGCCAGATACGTTCGTGTACATACGAGCCACACAAAGGCGCCATCACCGATCTGGGCGGGGATATCGTCGAGCACACGCAAGGCAGTGTCGGCCTCGATCAGGAAAACACGTGTTCGGCTCATGCCAGGCTCCTTGGTTTTGGATTGCATCATGGCGATAAAGGTATGGGCTCAGCGCCGCTTTGCAAAGCATGAAGCAGTGCCCTGCCCGCTGCGCCCAATCGGTCGGACGGGTAAATCGCGCCCAGCGGCTGCAGCATACCTTGAGCCGGCAGCGCAATCGCGCCGATCTGGCCTGTGCGCATCAACGCCCCAGCCAGGCTGCGCGGCATCAGGCACAGCGCGGACTCGGCTTCGAAGATGGCCACCATGACGGCAAGCGGCATGCTGGCGCCGCTGAACGGATAAACACGCGGCGACATACCCAGACGTCTGAACAATGCGTCGAAAACCGCACGGCCCGCGGTATGGTCGGGCGGCTGGATCCAGGGATAATCAGCGAGCGATTCGAGCCGATGGTCCACTTCCCCACGCGACAGCGGATGCCCCGGCCGACTGACAATGATCGACTCATCGCTGAGTAGGGCTTTAAATAAAAAGCCATGGGGCAGGGAATCAGGCGGTCTGCAGAAGAGGATGTCAAACTCACCCTTGATCAGTGATGGCAGCAATGCCATCCGTGTCCCCTCCTCGACACTCAGGTGTATGCCGGGGTTGCGCGCAATGAAATCTGGCAAGCGCACAGCCAGCAGGCTGCTGGCAGCAGCGGGGATCGCCCCCAGCCGCAGACGGGAAACTGCGCCGTCATTGAGCAAAGCCAAGCCCTCTGTCACCGAATACAGCGAGCTCAGCATATTGCGGGCGTAGTCTGCAACCAGTTGGCCCTTCTGGGTGAGACGCATGCCGCGGGCGTGGCGCTCGAACAACTGCGCCCCGATCAGCATTTCGATGTCTCGTATAGCGTGAGTGGCAGCGGGTTGGCTCATGCCGACGCGGGCTGCGGCATGTTGTATGCTGCCCATATCGGCCACCAGGCCGATCAGCTGCAGGTGCCGCAACCGGCCCTTGGCAAGCAAGCGGGCCATCAGAACATGATGCTGAGATGACGCCATGCCCCTCTCCTGATGACAGCCGGCCTTCGCGCCCGCGCCCTGTTCGCCGCGCGGCGGGAACGGGATGAGCAACGCATCAGTGCCGCCAAGATATAAGAATTTTGAATACCAATGCCAATATAGTTATTGGAAATATAAATGTCAAATTCTTCATAATAAACAACCAAGTATTACCCCATCGCCCTCATCCGCCCAGGTGCGGGCAGCCCTTGCAAGGGTATCCCTCTTCGTCCCTGACTCTCAGACCCTACACCAGGAGCCTACATGAACACTCGCCCCTTCCTGGCCGCGGCGTTTGCGCTATGCGCCGTCGCCAGCACACCGGCCCACGCTGCCGATGCCTATCCCGACCACCCTATTCGCCTGATTGTGCCATTTGCGCCGGGCGGTTCCACCGATCTACTCGCGCGCGCTGTTGCCGAGGGGCTGCGCACCGAACTGGGCCAGACGATTGTCGTGGAAAACGCGGCAGGCGCCGGTGGCCAGATTGGCACGCAGCAGGTGGAGCGCGCCAAGCCCGATGGCTATACGCTTGGCGTCGGTACCGTAAGCACACTGGTGGTCAACCCGCTGATCAAGCCCGGTCAGAACAACGAGCCGAAACTGGCGCCCATTTCGCTGCTGGCCGAATCACCCGCTGTGTTGATGGTCAACCCCTCTGTCAAAGCGAATACGCTCGACGAACTGGTCACCGCCATCAAGGCAGACCCGCAGGCATATTCCATGGGCTCGCCGGGCGTTGGCTCCGTGGGCCACTTGAACCTGGCCGCTTTCAATGCAAAGTTCAAGACTGACATTCTGCACGTACCCTATCGTGGCATGGGCCCAGCCATTACGGCGGCGCTCAGCGGCGAGACACCGCTGATCGTCGACCAATACGCCTCGGCCGCCGGCCAGGTAGCCGCTGGAAAACTGAAAGCGCTGGCCGTCTACGCCCATGAGCGTCTACCCAAGCTACCCAATGTACCGACCATGAAAGAGCTCGGCTATCCAGATCTGAACAGCCTCACCATCACCTGGTTCGGCCTCGTCGCGCCGCAAGGCACGCCGTCAGAGGTCATTGCGCGCCTGAACAAGGCGGTGAAAGACGCCCTGGCCAAGCCCGAAATGCAAAAAACCATGGAAAACATGGGTTTGACACCTATGCCCAGCACACCTGAGCAATTTACGACCCGCATTAGCGATACCTCGACAAACGTTCGCGCAACGATCAAAGAATCAGGCATCTCGCTGGCGGAGTAGGCATGGATGAGCTCAAAGAACTGTCGCAGATGCTGGACGCGCAGCGCGAGCGCTACACCAGCCTGAGCGACCGGATATGGGAACTGGCGGAATTGCGGTTCCAGGAAACCGAATCAGCCGCCATGCACGCCGACATGCTCGAGGCAGAAGGCTTTCGGGTACAGCGCGGCGTAGCAGGCATGCCCACTGCCTTTATCGCCGAAGCGGGCGACGGCGGCCCGGTGGTCGGTATCCTGGGCGAGTATGACGCCTTGTCGGGCATGAGCCAGGAAAGCGGTGCACTGGTCTGCACCCCCAGTACCGACATTCCAAACGGCAACGGCCACGGTTGCGGGCATCACTTGCTAGGCACTGCGGCGCATGCCGCGGTGGTGGCGGTAAAAGCGCTGCTGCAGGCGCAAGGTATGCCGGGGCGCGTGCGTTTCTATGGCTGCCCCGCTGAGGAGGGCGGTTCAGGCAAAACGTATATGGCGCGGGCGGGCCTGTTCGACGATGTCGACGCGGTTCTCACCTGGCACCCCGCGTCCTACACCGGCACCTGGACGCAATCGTCGCTGGCAAACCTGCAAGCCAGCTTCCGCTTCAAGGGTGTTGCGGCCCACGCCGCCAATGCTCCGCACCTGGGCCGCAGTGCCCTGGATGCCGTCGAGTTGATGAACGTCGGCTGCAACTACTTGCGCGAGCACATGCCATCGGACGCACGCTTTCACTATGCGGTCACCAACACCGGCGGCATGTCGCCGAACGTAGTGCAATCCGACGCCGAGGTGCTGTATTTGATCCGCGCCCCGCGCAATGAGCAAGTCGATGACCTGTATGCGCGCATACAGCGCGTGGCACAAGGCGCGGCGCTGATGACGGACTGCAAGGTCGAGATCATCTTCGACAAGGCGTGTTCCAACTATATGCCCAATCGCACGCTCAACGACGTACTTGATGAAACCCTGCGCGGGCTGGATGCGCCGCACTATTCAGAAGCAGAGCAGCAGGCCGCCCAAGGCCTGTTCGGTGTCATCAGCGACAGCGACATCGCGTCGGCCAATAGCAATCTTGGGCAGGTGTTGCGCCAGCCCAAGCCGCTATTCCAGGGCGTCGCGTCGTATAGGCGCGACGACGACCGGGTGATGTTCGGCTCCACCGATGTGGGCGATGTGAGCTGGGTGGCGCCCACGGCCCAGTTCTGGGGTGCCTGTTATGCCTACGGCACAGCTTTCCATTCGTGGCAGATGGTGTCGCAAGGGAAACAGGGCTTTGCGCACAAGGGCATGCTGTACGCCGCCAAAGCACTGGCCGCCACCGCCTACAGGCTGATGGGCATGCCCGAGACACTTGCACGCGCGAAGGCCGAACTGCAAGACGCACGCAACGGGCAGCCCTATAAATGCCCGATCCCGCCGACCATCGAACCGCGCCGGGCCTAAGCAACCGCCTCGCCCGCCGGCTTCAGCCGGCCACAGGCCCCGGCGGCGCCGGCAGTTGCACCATGTCAAGTTGTCGGTACACTTCTTCGCACACTCGCCAGAGCTCGTCGCGCGCCACTTCGCCTGAAAGCGCGTAGCCGAGCTTCCCATCGACCCAATAGAACACCCGCACGGCCCCCTCCTGGGCAAAGCGGAAAGCCGTTTGCCCGCCGCGCGCTTCACGCGTCACGTAGAGCGTCAGGCGCTGGCCCTGGCTATCACCATACATGAGCTGTGCCACTGCGCCCTGTTCGCCAGGCAGCACCCGCCCGCCCACCAGCGTGTACCCCACACTGGCCAATACAGGCACGCGCAGCGGCTCACCCAAGCGCCGGGACAGCCACCGCACCATGGCCTGCTCCTGGTCCGCCTTCACTTCGACCGGCCGGCCCATGTCGCTGGCAAACACCTGGTGCGCCACAGCCGCGCGCTGGGCCAGCCGTTCACCCTCCACCGCCGAGGCCACGGCAACTGCCTGTTGAGCGTCCCAGACCCCGCGCGCCTGCCATGCAACCAGCGCCCCAATTGCCGTGCATACCAAGCCGGCAGCCAGTGCATGCCACCATGTGCGTGCCGGCTTGCGCGCCAACGACAGTCGCAGAGGGATGGGCTCGTCCTGCACGTCGTCCAGCGCTGTGCGCAACAGTTGATTCTGCCGCCGCCACGCTTCGACCTGCGTACGCGCCGACGCATGCGTGGCAATGTAAGCCTCTACCAAGCCGCTGCGTTCGCTACCCAGTTGGCCGTCTACATAGGCATGCAGGTCGGCCTCGGTAACCGGGCCTTCGTCAGCGGGATAAGAGCCGGAATAGCGCTCATTCATATCATTTGACCCTACGCAGCATGTGGGTTTGCGCTGCTGCTGCCAAGGTAGCCCCCGCCTGGGGCTCGGCATCCATCAGCGCAGCCAGGCGCTGGCGCGCCCGCGACAGGCGCGACATTACTGTACCAATCGGTACATCGAGTACCTGCGCCGCCTCCTTGTAACTGAACGACTCGACCGCCACCAGCAGAATCACCGCACGCAACTCCGGCCCCAGCCTGATCAACAAGGCGTCGAGGTCGCGCAATTCAAGCGCATCGGACTGCGTGGGCCGTACCCAACCGTCCGGCAGATCGCCACCCGTGTCCAGCTCGACTTGCCGCTGCCGGGCACGCGCGTGATCAATAAACTGATTGTGCATGATGCTGAACATCCAGGCCCGCAGCGGCCCGCGTCGGCGCCATCGGCTATAGCCGCTCCAAGCACGCTCGAGCGTGTCCTGAACGAGATCGTCCGCCAGGTCGCGATCGCCGGTCAACCCGCGCGCGTAGCGGCGCAGGCTGGGGATGCAGGCGGTGATCTGGGCGGCAATCTCGTCAGACATGGCTCAACGCGTGATGTGATGTGCAATCAGGGCTTGACCACGTGCCAGACATCCTTGACGTTGTCGCCTTTTTTATCGCCTGGTTTCGCGTCGTTCTTGAACAGATACAGCGGCATGCCCTTGTATGTCCACTGGCTGGTGCCATCCGTGCGCATAATCGTGGACCAATCCCCCTGCACCGCGGCGCCCGCCTCGGCCTTGAAAGGCGGCCAGTTCGTCGCGCACTGATCATAGCAGGCACTCGTGCCGCTGCCCGCCTTGTCTTTGTCGAAGGTGTACAGCGTCATGCCTTTCGCGTCGGCCAGCACACCGTCGTGAGTCTGTGCCGGTGCCTGGGCGTAGGCCGCGCCTGCCGTCATGGCGGCCGCAGCCAGAAGGGACATCAAAACGCGTGAAGTTGTCATGGTAAATCTCCTCATGAGGGTGGTTAGTATCAGGGTAGACGGACTGTCCCGCTGTTTTATTCCAACTGGTCGTCATTAATGACCATCCTGACACCCCGACTGCACCGATCAGCATACTGAATGCCCGAACGTGAGAGGCGGGACGCGACTGGTTTCGGGCAGCGGGAATTCTGATGTAATCACCGCCGTTTAACCGGTGCCAGCCCCGTCGTTCCTCGTGACATACTGTCGCCATCCGTTTCTGGAGCATCCATCCCCAGGAGTGATGTCATGCCAACCGTACCCTTCAAGCAAGTGGACGTTTTCACACATATGCCGTTCAGTGGCAACCCCGTCGCCGTGATCCTGGGCACAGACGGGCTCGACTCAGTTCGGATGCAGCAGATCGCGCGGTGGACCAACCTTTCGGAGACCACCTTCGTCATACCGCCTGCCGACCCGAAGGCCGACTATGGCGTTCGCATCTTTAGCCCCGGCGGCGAGCTGCCTTTTGCAGGGCACCCCACTATCGGCACCGCACATGCGCTGCTTGAGGCAGGCCTGGTCACCGAACATGACGGCATTCTGGTTCAGCAAAGCGCCATCGGGTTGGTTGCGCTGAGCATCCGGCGCCGTCATGGCGGGCGGCGCGTCATCGCCTTCGACCTGCCAGCGGCCAGCTTCACATCGCTGGGCCTGGAACACATCAGCCAACTCGATGCTGCACTCGGAAATGCCGTTCAGCGCACGCCGGCGCCACGCATTGTCAATGTCGGGCCGCGCTGGCTGGTTGCCCGGCTGGATACCGCCGCCGATGTACTGGCCTGCCGCCCCGACTTCCGGGCCATCGACGCTCTTTGCGTGGCCGTGGGCGCGAGCGGCGTCACCCTTTTCGGCGACTACCCACCCGGCGCGCGCGTCCATATCGAAGTCAGGTCATTCGCTCCTGGCCAGGGCGTCAACGAAGACCCTGTGTGTGGCAGCGGAAACGGCTGCGTGGGCGCCTTCATCCATACCACCGGCCTGCGCCACTACGGAAACGCCATTATCGCCTCCCAGGGCGCCGCGCTGGAACGCAACGGGCACATAGAGATCGATATCGACGGCAGCACCATACGCGTCGGCGGCAGTGCAGTCACCTGCATAGACGGCCATATCAACACAGCATGACAAGCCGTGCCCGACACATACTCACGTACTCCCTTCGCATGCGGGCTCCGGAACTTTTACCCAATCGATCCCGCTGCCGCTGCTTCGACCGCACCCGCCGCACAAGCAGGCCCACGCCCTCCTCGCCCCGGATCAACCACACGTGCCCGCCAGGGCCTTCGCCGCTCCGCGCAAGCTGCGTCCGCTGCAAAGTTTGTCAGCATAGATACGCGGAATAGTGTAGAATCTTGCTCTTTGTTGAGGGCAATACCCTCGCAACCACAACAAGCTCGTGTACCTCTGCGTACATATCGGCTTATCTCATCTGCGGCGCAATGGCAGAGTGGTTATGCAGCGGATTGCAAATCCGTGTACCCCGGTTCGATTCCGAGTTGCGCCTCCAGTATTCATGCGGGTTCCCAGAAATTTTATAAATTTCCCCACCTCGCAAAACACAGATCAGGCCCACCATCAAGCGGCTTTTTTCGTCTGCCTACACAACGAACTCTCGGCAGAGTTCTTGGCCTTGAAGCCGTGTGCCGCCGGTACGCGTTGTGAATGCCATAAGCGCAAGCACCGACGAATGCTTCAGTTTTAGTATATCGGCCCAAACGAGAACCCAAACCCCGCTTTGCTTTCAATTAAACGTTAGGATAATTGGGATAAAGCGAGTACTGTGTGGAAGTGTGGCCCATTGCCACGTCTGCATACTTAATGCCCCTCGCGCAGTAGACCTGCTTAAAGCTCTTCTCATCGGCAGGGACGATACCATCTAGCAGAACCGATACCAGCGCCCTGCAAGAGCTTCCGGAGATTCTAATGCTATCAAGCCGTCACAACCTCGGCTTAGCCCCGCGATTTCAGTGCGCATCCAATAATATGGACAACCCGCCCGCCCCGCCTTCGCCCTCGGATGAAGATATCCGTGATCGAAAACACGCGGAGGTTCGTAAGCACATAGTCCGACTGCTAAAACAGAGGTTCCCGCGTAAGCTCCCCCTCTAAGTAGACGTTAGCCGGTAGAATTTCGGAGCCTCCCCGATATGGAGACTCCCTTGAAGAAAAGCAGGTTTACAGAAAGCCAGATTGTGGCGGTGTTGAAGGAAGGCGAAGCCGGATTACCAGTGGCAGAGCTGTGCCGCAAGCATGGGATCAGCTCAGCCACGTACTACAACTGGAAGAGCAAGTATTCCGGCGTCGAAGTCTCGGAACTACAGCGCTTGCGTGAACTGGAAGCAGAGAATGCCCGGTTGAAACGCATGTATGCCGATTTGGCTCTGGAGAACGCGGCGATAAAGGATGTTTTGAATCGAAAATCCTGACGCCGTCGGCCAGGCGCGAAGTGGTCGAACAATTGGTGCAAGCCAAATTGTCGATCACACGCGCCTGTCAGATTACGGGCCTATCGCGGGCGGCGTACTACAAGAGGCCGATGCCGGCATCCGAACGGGATGCGCCGGTGATTGATGTACTCAATGCCATTGTGGCCAAACACGGGCGTTGGGGGTTCTGGAAGTGCTTTGATCGGCTCAGGCTTGATGGTCATTGCTGGAACAAGAAACGCGTTCATCGGGTGTATTGCGACATGGGTTTGAACTTGCCTCGACGTACTAAGAAGCGCCTGCCGGATCGGCCGCGTCAGCCATTGGATCTTGCGACAGAGCCCAATCGTTGCTGGGCCTTGGACTTCATGCACGATGCCCTGTACTGTGGCCGTCGGTTCAGAACGCTCAACATCATCGACGAAGCCAACCGAGAATGCCTGGCTATCGAAGTGGGTACCTCCATCCCTTCAGCCCGCTTGATCCGTGTCCTGAATCGCCTTGTAGACTACTACGGCGCCCCCAACGCTATACGCCTGGATAATGGGCCGGAGATGGTGTCTGGGGCGTTTACAGAATGGGCGGCCAGAAAAGGCATTGCGATCCGTTATATCCAGCCTGGCAAGCCGAATCAGAACGCATTTATCGAGCGTTTCAACCGCACCTACCGTACGGAAATCCTTGATGCCCATCTGTTTGCAAACATCGAACAGGTTCAGGCCATCACGCATCAATGGCTAATCGATTACAACGAATACCGCCCACATGAAGCCTTGGGCGGACTTCCGCCGGTGCAATTTATGCCCCGGTTAACCTTTGCTCCGAATCTCTATCAATCCGCGTCTACTTGACGGGGGAGCTTACGCCCGCACCTTCCTTATTGATAAGGTTTGCAGGGCCCGCAGCCAACAAAAAAGCCCCCGTTTTGGGAAACACCCTATCAAGGTGCTACCACAAAACGGGGGCTTTATTTCAGGCGTTAAGCCTTAGACAGCCTGTATCGACTTGGCTTGAGGGCCTTTGGCGCCCATGCCGGAAACGAACGAAACGCGCTGGTTTTCTTCCAGGCTTTTATGGCCGTCGCCGATAATTTCGGTGTAATGCGCAAAAACGTCTTTACCACCAGATTCGGGCGAAATAAACCCGAAACCCTTTTCGTTATTAAACCATTTGACGATGCCAAACTCTTTTTGACTACTCATTTTTAACTCCTGTTGATGTGAGCAAAGTGCTCGAGCAGGTCACCAGGCGTAAAAATGCAAAAATTGGCACACGTTGAAGTGCTAACTGTTCCAAATGAACTTACCTAAATAATTACCTGCAGTTACTAGAGTAGGCTTAATAAAGAGCGCGGTCAATCTAAATTGTGTAAATATTTGATTTTTTTATAAAAAACCACATACGACAATTCAACCACACACGACAATTCTTTCGCACCTGATCGGGCGGCTTTCAGAGTGCGTTCGGCGGCGTTGTTGTCTGTCAGGGCTTGCGCGCTTTCAACGGACATGTATTCAAACCCAGAATACTGTACGCCGGGCACGTACCCGCGAAGCCCGTAAACAAGGGCACGACGCCGATCCAGCCCCACCATCCGACGGTGCCGGTGGCCGCCAGCCCGATCAGCACTAGGCCAACGATAATGCGCAAGGCGCGGTCTATACCACCGATGTTGGTTTTCATAGCGACTCCCACTTGAATAAAGTGCCGGTTCGACGGCAAACAGGTTATATCTCGCGCGCAAGCGCCGCGGCCGCTACTCTGGCCACGCCAGCCCCCTCCCCCGAAATCTCGGAACAACAACAAAGGTGGGAGAAAACGCAAACGTCCAGTTCTCAAAGCGCTATCCACGTTCATGCATTAAACGCCAGGCATTAGCACCGAACGTTGATGTAAATCAGCTTTGTTTATATTAATTCAGATTAATCTAATATTGAAGCTTTTTGTAATATTCAAAGTGGCGGGAGGGCGAAATGACGACCGAATCAAAACGTACGGACGCCTCGGCACATGCCGGCGGCCCGACAGGACAGCATCCCGATCGCCGCCGGCGGGCATTGTTGACGCTGGGTGCCGCTACCGCATTGGGAGTGGTGATCGGCCCGGCACACGGGGGCGCGGTTGACAAAATCAAGGCCCCGGCGCGCATCGTGATCGTCGGGGCCGGTGCCGCGGGGCTGGCGACCGCATCGCAACTGGCGCAGCGTCTGGACGGCGCGGCAATCACGCTGGTGGACGCCCGCAAAACACATCTTTACCAACCGGGCTTTACCCTGGTGGGTGCTGGCATCAAACCGGTCAGTTATGTCGCAACGCAGACCCGCGAATATATCCCTTCAGGCGTTGAGTGGGTTCAGGAGCAAGCCGCGGAAATCGATCCCGAGGCAAGCAAAGTTGTCACGGAAAACGGCACAGTCATTCCCTACGATTATCTTGTGGTCGCCACCGGTATGGAGCTGGACTACAGCCAGATTCAAGGGATGGACACCAGCCTCATCGGAAAAGGCGGCATCGGCAGCATCTACCACGGCCCTGAAGCGGCTGCGTCGACATGGCGCGCCATGTCGGCGTTTGCCAGCAAAGGCGGCCGCGGTGTATTCCTGCGACCGGACACCGAAATGAAATGCGCCGGTGCGCCCCTGAAGTACACCTTCATCACAGAAGACTATCTAACCCGCCGAGGCGCGCGGAGCAAGGCGGAAGTTGTCTATAACGCGCACAACAATGCCTTGTTCAGCGTGCCTATTGTGTCTGAGAAAGTCCGCATGCTTTATCAGGCGCGGGATATCAAGGTCAACTATCAGCGCGTGCTGCAGGCCATTGATCCCGGCAGGCGCATTGCCACTTTCCGCACGCCCGACGGCGCGGAAGAACAAGACTACGACTTCATCCACGTAATCCCGCCGATGCGCGCGCCGAAAGTTGTGCGCAACAGCCCATTGCCATGGCGCGAAGGTGCTTGGGCGGAGCAAGGCTGGATGGAAGTGGACAAAGGCACGCTGCGCCACCTCCGCTACCCCAATGTATTCGGCGTGGGGGATGTTGCCGGTGTGCCCAAAGGCAAAACAGCAGCCAGCGTGAAGTGGCAAGCGCCCGTCGCGGTAGATCATCTGATCGCCGACATACAGGGCCGACAATCCAGCCTGGTCTATACCGGCTACACATCGTGCCCCCTGATTACCCGGTTGGGGCGCGCCATGCTGGTGGAGTTCGACTACCAGAACAACCTGGTCCCTTCGTTTCCCGGCATTGTTGCGCCGCTGGAGGAGTTGTGGGTCACCTGGGTCATGAAAACCATGGGGCTGAAGCCCACCTATCTTGCCATGCTGCGCGGGCGCGCATAACGAGGATCCACCATGAAAGAACTTGATCCGCTTATTCTTCTGGCGGTATTCCAGGAGATGTTGGGGCCATTGCTGTGGATACTGATCGCCATCATCGTGCTGGGGCTGACCGCCTTTGTTGCACTGCTGTTGACAGAGCGCCGGTTTGTGTCGGGCAGGCTGGTACGCGCGCAGGCGGGGGGCGTGATCGGCGGAATACTTGCACTCGTTCTGAAGGCACGCGTGTCTTCATCAGGTTTTACCGATGCAGGGGGGCCGATCGACTGGCTGCTGATCGCCTCTGTTTTTGGCGTGGGGCTGATCGGATCAACAGTTCTTCTCTATACACTGGCCGGCTGGTGGGTTCGCCTGAGGCAGCGTTGCGCGCCGCAGGCACGCACCATACCAGGCCGGATATGACGCGAGATATGACAGCGGGCTATATCCACCTGCAATATCGGTAGTTCGGCTATCCGGCGCTGTTCTCTACAATTTGCGGGACTTCAACAACCAGGCGCAGTCCATGTCCCGCCTCTTTGCCGAACTGTTTTTCGTCGCCTTCAGTGAAACGCTGCTGATGGTGTCTGTCGCCGGGCTGGCCGGCTTGCTGCTGGGCGCTCCCTTGGGATGGGCAATGTATGCGACGAGCCGGCACAACGAAACCGCGAAGCGGCCCTGGCGGGTGATACTGCTTGCCGCCTATGTGGCGCACGCATTGCGCGCAACGCCTTCCATCATCATTCTGGCGACAGCCATCCCACTGTCTCATCTGCTTGCTGATGCGGTGACGGCGTTGAGTGCGACCCTGCTTCCGCTCGTCCTGATCGCCGCGCCGTTCATGGCCCGCCAGACTGAGACAGCACTGCGCCAAGCCAGGGCGCGCCTGCCAAACGAAATTCCTAGCACCCCTCGCGCGCTCATCAGCACAGCCGCACCCGGCATTGCCGTGGGCCTTGGGCTGACACTGGCCAGCCTGGTCGGCTACGCCGCCCTGGCAGGCGCATTGGCTGGCACTGGGCTGGGAGGGTTCGGTTTTCACCATGGCTATCAGGAATTTCGGCCGCTCGTGCTGCTGACGGTTGCCGCAACCTTGCTCGTATTGGCCGAAACAGGCCAGGTACTCGGCTATGCATTGGCACGCCGCCTGGGCGGCACACAGGCGCGCAATCGCGCACTTCCTTTTGGTGTCACGCGCGGCCGTTGAGCACCTCTTCAACAACCGGCCTGCGCAGCGTTTACGACGCGAACCGCGCAGCGTCTTCTTGGGAGTAGCCCAGCTCGCGCAGCACCTGTGCGGTATGCTCGCCCAGTAGCGGCGGCGCCAGCCGTATGCCGCCCGGAGATGCAGACAGCCGCATCGCAACATCCGGCATATGCAGCGCACCTTCAGTGCGATGCTCCACCGTCCTGAAAAACCCACAATCGGCGAGATGAGGGTCGTGCCAGACAGCCTCCAGGTCATTGATGGGCCCTGCGGGAATATCCGCCTGTTCGCACTTGGAGAGCCATGCGGCCGTCGTGTCCGTCATCAGGCGTGGCTGCATCTGCGCATGGAGCGCATCCAGATTGGTCATCCGGCTGCCGATGGTGGCAAACCGCGCATCGTCCGCCAGCGCATCCAGACTGAGCATCGCAAACAGCCTGCGCCATTGCGCATCTGTATTGGCAATAATGCATATTGCGCCGTCGCGCGTGTCAAAAGGGCGATGGTTTGGGCTGAACGCACGCGGATACCCCAACGCAGGCTCCTGGCCCGGGGGTGCAGGGAACACACCATCCGCCATGTGTTCGAGCATATTGAAGGCGACCATGGATTCAAGCATAGGTACCACCACCTCCTGCCCCTTGCCCGACCGCTCGCGATGCAACAGCGCCGTCACGATAGCCGAATAAAGAAAGACGCCGCACAGCTTGTCGGTGAGCAACATAGGCGCATAGGCAGGCACGCCGTGCGCGCGCTGGTTCAAACCGGCGATACCCGATAAGCCTTGAATCACATCGTCGTAGGCAGGCCGGTCAAAGTACCGACCCCCGGCGCCAAAACCTTGTGCCGATGCGTGTACCAGCCTGGGATACTTGGCCCCCAGGCGCGCATAGTCCAGCCCCAGCCGGGCTGCGGCGCCGGATCGCATGTTGTGAACAAAAACATCGGCACTCGCAAGCAGGCGATCAAGTACCGCCTGCGCATCGGGCTGTTTGAGATCAAGCACGACGCTGCGCTTGTTGCGGTTCAGGTTGAGAAAGAATGATCCCATTTTTCCCGATTTTCGCTCGCCTATGCCGCGGGTCGGATCCCCTTCGGGCGGCTCGATCTTGATGACGTCCGCCCCCATGTCACCGAGCATCTGGGTCGCCACAGGCCCGAAAACAAAGTTGGAAACATCCACCACGCGCAGCCCCTGCAATGCCCCTGTCGTCACCCGTCGCCTCCTATTCGTTTGCTCGTTGACAAAATAATACCACGTAGTATTATTAATTAATAAATGCCAAATCACCGCTCAACGTCAAAGGCGTTCAGCGCCTTTTCCAGGGGACAAAAACATGACATTGCCACTGAAAGGCATACTCGTCGTCGCAATCGAACAAGCTGCCGCAGCCCCCTATGCCTCATCGCGCCTCGCAGACGCCGGGGCACGGGTCATCAAGATAGAGCGGCCGCAGGGCGATTTTGCACGCGGCTACGATTCCGCGGTAAACGGCGACAGCACCTACTTTGTCTGGCTCAATCGCGGCAAGGAATCCATTGTCCTGGATTACACCAAACCCGATGATGCCGAGCTGCTGCAGCGCCTGATCGGCAAAGCCGACGTGTTGATCCAAAACCTGGGACCGGGCGCGGCCGAACGCGCGGGCTTCGGCTGGCGCGCGATGCGCGAAAAACATCCCCGCCTCATTACCTGCGACATCACCGGCTATGGTGAACAAGGCCCCTATGCCGCCATGCGCGCTTACGACCTGCTGGTACAGGCGGAAACCGGCATCGCATCCGTCACCGGCACCCCCGAGGCACCGGGGCGAATCGGCGTTTCGGCCTGCGATATCGGTACAGGCATGTATGCGCACGCGGCCATCCTTGAAGCGCTGATTCAGCGCGGCATCACCGGCCAGGGTAGCGCTATTCATGTGTCGCTCTTCGACGCCATGAGTGACTGGATGTCCGTACCACTGCTGCATTATGACTATGCGGGCACCGTCTGGCCGCGTGTCGGCCTGGCGCACCCCACCATCGCCCCTTATGGCGCGTTCGAGGTGGGCGGCGCGACCGATCAGGCTGCCACACTGCTGATCGGCATCCAGAATGACGGTGAGTGGTTGAGGTTTGCGAACGACGTGCTGGAGCGCCCCGAGCTGGGGGCCGACACGCGCTACGCCACAAATGGCCTGCGTGTCCAGAACAAGCAGAAACTCGACCAAACGCTGTCAACCATACTGTCCGGCATCAGCGCACAGGTTCTGCGCGAGCGCATGATGCGCGCCGGCGTCGCATTCAGTCATTTGAACGACGTCAGTGGGCTGTCCAAGCACCCGCACCTGCGCCGCGCCACAGTCTCGACCGTGCACGGTGAGGCACGGATCGTGGCGCCGCCGGCGCAGTTCCGCGACAATCCGCGCCAACTTGGCCATGTACCCGGAATCGGCGAACACACAGCAGCCATCCGCCAAGAATTTTCTGCATCGTCCCCTGTCTCCCACGGCCAAGGAGACTGACACGTGGCCAGAAAACGCCTGTCAGGAACCCCAGAGGGCGAAGAAAAGCGCCTGGGCATATTGGATTCCGCCGCGTCAGTCTTCATGCGCAAAGGCTTTGCCGCCACGTCGCTGGACGACATCAGCGAGGCCTACGGGGCCACCAAAGGCATCATCTATTACCACTTTCGCAACAAGACGGTGCTGTTCTATGAGGTGCTGCGCCGCGCCATGGCGCTTACCCGCGCAGCCATCGAACCCGCTGCGACGGGAGAAGGCAGCGCCCGTACACGCCTCTATGCCATGGCGTTCGCGCACACGCTGCTGATCATGGAACACCTCGATTACCTGCGGGTATCCGGGCTGGGCGCGCAGCTTCATACCAGCGGCCGCATGAGCGACAACGAACGTGCGGAAATGGCGCAAATAACGGCCATGCGGGACGACAACGAGCAGCTCTATCTGCACGTGCTAGAGGAAGGCATCGCCGCGGGCGAGTTCCGGCCCTGCAACGCGCGCATCGCGGTCAAGCCGCTGCTCGGCGCCCTGAACTGGACCTCTCGCTGGTATCGCCCCCGCGAACACGAAACCCGACGGGATCGCGAAGCCATTGCAAAAGACATCGCCGAGTTTGCAGTCAGCGCCCTTCTTCCTGGAACAACACCCAAGTCATGAAAATCATCACTGAAAAAAACGGGCCGGTCACCACGATCATCATCAACCGCCCAGAGGTCAGGAACGCGCTCGACAAAGAAGCCACCGTGCTATTGGCCCAAGCCTTCCGCGATTTTGAACAGGACGAAAGCGCGCGCGTGGCAGTGCTTTGCGGCGCCGAAGGCGCATTCTGCGCAGGCGCCGACTTGAAAGAGTTGGCCACTGGCGAGCAGTACGAAGCATGGGCAGGTGCGGATGGGCCGCTGGCGCGCCCCGCGGCCAAACCCGTCATTGCCGCCGTGTCAGGCCACGCCTGCGCGGGTGGGTTAGGCGTTGCCTTATGGTGCGATATCAGAATCGCCGAACAGTCCGCCTCTTTTGCCGTATTGTCCCGGCGCTGGGGTGTGCCCATGAGCGACGGCACAACAGTACGCCTGTCGCGCATCATCGGACGGGGCCGCGCACTGCACATGCTGCTGGCGGCTCGCCCGGTCAACGCCGATGAAGCGCTGGCATATGGGCTTGTCACGCAGATCGTTCCAGATGGCCGCGCACGCGCCGAGGCGGAAGCACTGGCCAACACCATCGCAGGTTTTCCCCCTATCGCCATGCAGTCGGATCGCCAGTCGGCCTACGAGCAGGAAGATATGCCAATGGCTGCGGCGCTCATCCGCGAAGCCGCCCTCGCTCAAGATGCCAAGGCAAGGGAGGCGCAGGCGGGCGCGCAACGCTTTGCGCAGGGCGCCGGACGGCACGGGAGCATACGATGAAAGCCGTTGTTTGCGCCGGATTCGGCCTTGACCACGCCGCCGTGCGAGAGGTTGGCACGCCGTCGCTCAGCGACGACGGCGTATGCATACACGTCAAATCCTGCGGCGTCAGCTTTGCCAACCTGCTGGTGATCGAAGGCAAACACCAAAACCGCTGGGAGCCGCCCTTCACGCCGGGTACCGAAGTGGCTGGCATTGTACTAGCGTGCGGTGCCCAGGTACGGCATGTCAGCCCTGGAGACCGCGTCGTTGCCGGCGTACGCACCGGAGGTTACGCGGAACAGGTCGTCGCACCTGAAAGCACTGTCTTCAAGCTTCCCGACGCGGTTGACTTTGATGCGGCGGTGCATTTTCCCACCATCTATGCCACGGCGTACGCCGCCCTGATCTGGCGCGCCGCACTCCAGCCCGGCGAAACACTGCTTGTGCATGGCGCCGCTGGCGGCAGCGGCCTCGCGGCCATCGAGATTGGCAAGATTCTCGGCGCCCGTGTCATCGCTACCGCTGGCGGCGCGGACAAGGCCAAGGCCGCCAGCGAGCATGGCGCCGATATCGCCATCGACTACCGTACACAAGATTGGCGCGCCGCTGTGCTCGAAGCAACCGGAGGACGCGGCGCCGATGTCATCTTCGACCCG
The DNA here is from genome assembly GCF_009857885.1 of Pusillimonas sp. TS35. Classification (GTDB taxonomy): domain Bacteria; phylum Pseudomonadota; class Gammaproteobacteria; order Burkholderiales; family Burkholderiaceae_B; genus Allopusillimonas; species Allopusillimonas lactea. Next base: position 82,046 of record NZ_WWER01000008.1, read on the forward strand.
GTCGGCGGCACAACCTTCAATACATCGCTGCGCTGCATCGCCCCTGACGGCCGCATTATCCCCATCGGCTTCGCAGGCGGCGAAATCCCCCAGATCCCCGCCAATATCGTGCTGGTCAAAAATATCACCGTGATCGGTTTGTATTGGGGGTACTACATGGGCTGGGCCCGCCAGCGCCCGCTGCCGGGCACCGAAGCGCGCGTGCGTGAAGCCTTCACGGAACTGCTGGGCTGGGCTGCGCAAGGCCGGCTCAAGCCCAGCACATTCGCCGTTTATCCGCTTGCGGACTTTCGCGAGGCCTTGGCGGCGCTGGCCGGCCGCCACGTAATCGGCCGCATCGCGCTGCGGCCCTGACCGGCACAGCAGCCGGAACCCCTAGCCTCAAAAGATTCAGAACCCACTGAGCATCAAACCAAAGAGAACAGGAGACAAACTCATGAAACTACGCATTTTAGGTGCGACACTGCTAGCCTCCGTCGGCCTGCTGGCCGGCATGCCATCAGCTAGTGCGGCATATCCCAAACAACCGCTCAAGCTCGTTGTACCCTACCCTCCGGGTTCGGGCACGGACACTATTGCGCGTTATGCCGCCGCCAAGCTGGAAAGCAAGCTCGGGCAGCCCGTCATCGTGGAAAACAAGACAGGTGGCAACGCAATCATTGCGGCAGAAGCCGTCATCAGGAGCAAGCCCGACGGCTATACCCTGCTCTGGGCGGCCAACGGCCCCGTCACCACTAACGTCGCGCTCTACAAGAAGCTCTCGTACGATCCAATAACCGACTTGGCGCCCGTGGCCCGCCTGGCGTTCTCGCCCATGGGTGTTTATGTGCCTGCCACATCCAAGTTTTCCAGCGCCCAGGCGCTGTTCGAGGCGGCCAAGCAGACTCCGCCGACGCTCAACTACGGGAGCGGCAGCGCAACCTACAACATCGCCACTGAGTGGCTAATGTCGCTCGTTGGCGGGCACGCCAACGCCATCAATTACAAGGGCAGCGCGCCTACCATCTCCGATCTGGCCGGCGGCCAAACCGATTTCGCCATCGTCGAATACAGTGCGGGCCTGCCGCTGGTAAAGGCAGGAAAGATAAAACTGCTCGCCGTCACATCCGACCAACGCATGCCGTCGGCACCCGATACGCCAACAGTACAGGAACTCGGCTATCCCGACTTCTTCCAGGTGGCCTGGTGGGGAGTATTCGCGCCTGCCGGCACGCCCGCCCCGATCATCAGCACGCTGGAACACGCACTGCTCGCCATTTTCACTGATAAAGAAACCGAAGCTTGGTTGCTTGAGCGCAACTTCAGCACCTTCACCGGCACCGGGCAGGAGCTGAACGCGTTCCAGAAGAAAGAAATCGAGCGGGAGCGCAGGCTGGTCAAGCAGTTCAATATCCCTCAACTCTGACCTTTCGCGCCGATCGCCCGCGCTTATGCGCCGCGCCTGCGGATACCTCATCTATACTTGGTATCTATGCAACTGCGTGCCGTGCCGCCCCACAAGGCGGCGCGGCAACACATCATGGACAAGACCGTACTCGATGCCATGGCGCGCTGGCCAAATGTGCCGGACGTTTACGGCTGGCTCTCACTGAATGAACACGGGCACTGGCGCCTGCATCCACTTGGCGACGCGCTGCGCGCGGACGCAGCCACTGGCACTATACCGATGGGCGAGGCCATTACCAGCCCGCCGATTCTGCAGTTCATCAGCCGCAATTATGCCTGTGACGCCCAAGGACAATGGTTTTTCCAAAATGGCCCCCAACGCGTCTATGTACGGCTGGACGCCGCTCCCTTCATCCTGCACACCGCCGGCAATCATGGCAGCAATAGCGGGGGCGCCCCGCCGCTGCGTACGCAGAACGGCCTTGATGCGGGGCGGGTCCGGCGCTGGTTGCTGGCCAGCGATGGCCGCCTGTATGCCGACGCTGACGCCGGCCCGGGGCTGATCGAAGGCCGTGACCTGGAAGCGGTACTCGACCGGCTGCGTACGCCTGACGGCGCAGCCCTGCTGGATACGCTGGACGGCGACACATCACACGCAACACGCATCATGATCCTGTCGCAGGATGCCGCGGGCGTCGAGCCCACCGCATGCCCAGCCATAGCACGCAACGTACCCCCGTCTGCGCCCGGGCTTACCGCACAAGGCGGCGCGAAGCAAGGCGCCGTACGGGTGCCCCTGGACTTCTGCCCGGCCGACGATGTGCCCGCGCAACTCGGGTTCGTCCGCTATCCCCGCCCCCCGGCATCCTGACATGCCTCGGGCCATTGGTTAGAATCTGCGGATGACATCGCACGCACCCAATTTCTATTTCCCGGCACCCCGCAAGCAGACGTTCTGCAGCCAATGCGGGGCGCGGCTTACCCGGCGCGTTCCGCCAGACGACAACCGCGAACGCGATGTCTGCGAGAACTGCGGCGCGGTGCATTACCAAAACCCGCGCAATGTCGTGGGTGTGCTGCCGGTATGGAACGATAAGGTGCTGCTATGCCGCCGCGCAATCGAGCCACGCGCCAACAAATGGACACTACCGGCCGGCTTTATGGAGTTGGGCGAAACCACTGCCCAGGGCGCCATGCGCGAAACCCAGGAAGAAGCCGGCGCCCAGATCGAGCTGGGCCCGCTCTACACCGTAATTGATGTGCCGCACGCCGAGCAGGTACACTTTTTCTACCTGGCCAACGTGCTCAGCGAAGAGCTCTTCCCCGGCCCCGAAAGCCTTGAGGCGGCCTTTTTCAGCATCGATGACATCCCCTGGGGCGAACTCGCATTCCGGACCATCGTCACCACGCTCGAACACTACGTGGCCGACCGGCGCACTGGCAACTTCCCCATTCATTTTTACGACATACCCTATCCGCCCCCGAAGTGACAAGGCACTGCCATGGGCACCCTGACCTGGCTCGAAGACAACACTCCGTTTCCACCCGTCCACCAAGCCCTGCCTGAAGGGCTGCTTGCCGCAGGCGGTGATCTCTCCGTAGCACGATTGCGCGAAGCTTATCGGCACGGGATATTTCCCTGGTTCAATGAAAATGACCCGGTGCTGTGGTGGAGCCCCGACCCGCGCATGGTGCTGGCCTGTGAAAACCTGCGCATCTCGCATTCCCTGTCCAAGCGATTGCGCCAGATCGCCCGCACCGAACGCCAACCAGATGCCCACATCCGCATCCTGACCGACACCGCCCTGCCGGACGTGCTGACAGGCTGTGCCGGCCACCGGCGCGACCAGCACGGCACCTGGATCTCACCCTATGTCAAGCAGGCGTACCTGGTCTGGGCCGAAGCCGGTGCGGTGCACAGCGTGGAAACCTGGATCGATGGCCAGTTGGCCGGCGGCTTGTACGGTATCTGTATGGGGCGTTTTTTCTTTGGCGAATCCATGTTCGCACGTACGACCGATGCCAGCAAACTGGCCCTAGCCTATCTTGTGCGCTTTCTGCTGGCCAACGACATTCATCACATAGACTGCCAGCAACAGACCCGGCATCTGGCCACGATGGGCGCCCGTCCACTGTCGCGCGATGCGTTTATGGCTCTCCTTGCGGCGTCGGTGGACCTGCCCGCGCCGCACTGGACGGCGGGGCAGTTGCTGCACGACGGCACCCTGGTACCCCATAAGCCCCCAGCCGTGGAGCAAGCGCAAGGGACAACCGCGGGCGCCCTTGCGCCGCCCGCCTGAAAGGCCGGATAATGGGCTGAACGCATCTGCGCACGCATGCCCGCCATGACACATCTGACCGAACCCGGCCTGCACACGCTGCAGTTCTACGCAACAGCCATCTATCCCTGCAGCTATCTGCCCGGCTTCGATGCGCGGTCGCAAGTGGCAGCGCCCACACACCTCATCGACAGCCATGTCTACTCGGGCCTGGTCAACCAAGGCTTCCGGCGCAGCGGCCTGTTCACCTACCGTCCGCATTGTGATCACTGCCAGGCCTGCCTGCCTATCCGCGTCAACGTGGCGCGCTTCCATCCCAACCGTTCGCAGCGGCGCAGCGCCCGCCTTCATGGCGACCTGGTCGCGCGCGAAATGCCGCTGCACTGGAATGCCGAGCACTTCGATCTCTACCAGCGTTACCAGGCCGCACGCCACCCTGGCGCGGGCATGGACGAAGACAGCCACGTACAGTACACCCAGTTCCTGCTGACCAGCCGTGTAGATACGCGCCTGATCGAGTTCCGCCAGCCCGGCGGCGAACTGCGTATGGTATCCATCGTCGATATACTCGACAATGGCCTTTCGTCGGTCTATACGTTTTTTGATCCGGACGCAGCCGGCGGGCTGGGCACGTATGGCGTGCTATGGCAGATCAATCACTGCCGCACATTGGGCCTGCCCTGGCTGTACCTGGGATACTGGATCGCGCAAAGCCGTAAAATGGCATACAAATCGCAATATCGCCCCGCGCAGATATTGCAAGATGGCAATTGGGTCGACCTCAGCATCGCGCAAACTGCGCAACGCGCGGGTGCAAGTGCTCAATCAATATAAACACCGCCCCTCTCCGCTCATACCCCATGTCACTGTTATTCAATACCTACGGCCTGGCGCGCCAGGCCCTGTTTACGCTTGACGCCGAAAAGGCACACGAACTCACACTGGCCGCCCTCAAGCGCGCCTACGATTGCCGCCTGACGCGCGGCTTGCTCTCCTCGCACCCTCAAAAGCCAATTACGCTCATGGGGCTCGCGCTGCGCAATCCTGTCGGGCTGGCCGCGGGCCTGGACAAAAATGGCGAATACATCGATGCCCTGGCCAACCTGGGCTTTGGCTTCGTCGAAGTCGGTACCGTCACCCCCAAGCCACAAGCCGGCAATCCGCGCCCGCGCATGTTCCGCCTGCCGCGCGAACAGGCGCTCATCAATCGCATGGGTTTCAACAATCAGGGCCTGTCCGCGTTCATCGACAACGTCCGGCGCAGCCAATGGCGCAGCCAGGGGGGCATACTCGGCCTGAATATCGGCAAGAACGCCGCCACGCCCATCGAACAGGCGGTGGATGACTACCTGACCGGCCTGGAAGGCGTCTACCCTTACGCCGACTACGTCACCGTGAATATATCGTCGCCCAACACCAAGAACCTGCGCGCACTGCAAGGGCAGGACGAGCTCTCGGCTTTGCTGGCCGCCTTGCGCGACAAGCGCACCGCACTGCAGGCACAGCACGGGCGCCGGGTGCCGCTCGTGGTCAAGATCGCACCGGATCTGGAAACACACCAGATCGATGCCATCGCCGACGCGCTGACAAAATACGAGATGGACGGTGTCATTGCCACCAATACCACACTATCGCGCGATGCCGTGCAAGGCCTGCCCTACGCCAACGAAGCCGGCGGGCTCTCTGGCCCGCCAGTACATGAGCGCTCGCTAGTCGTCATTGCCCGCCTGCGTGCCCAGCTCGGGCCCGGCTTCCCCATCATCGGAGTAGGCGGCATCGTATCGGGCAAGCAGGCCCGTGAAAAAATCCAGGCCGGCGCCAACGCCGTCCAGCTATACACTGGCCTGATCTATCGCGGCCCGGAGCTCATCCAGGAGTGCGTGCGCGCGCTGTCGTAAACGGCAAATTGAAGCCTGGGCCGTACCATGCAGGCCTGCACACCGCATGGCGCGCATAGCGCCACCTGCGCCCGGTGTCGATATCGCCCGGCCTGAACGCCAGCCCGCCCACTTAATCTACCCCCTGAAGCTGGCGCCATGCCTAGCTTCAGGGGGTAGATTAAGTGGGCGGGTGTGGTAAAGCTTAAACCGCTGGCTGCCGCCGTGTTGTGCGGCAGCCAGCGCGCCAGGCGCTTGCCTTAGGCGGTGGTGCGGCGCGCAGCGCGCGGCGCTGCCTTGGACGCGGCGGCGGCGGCGTCAGAGGCAACCTTGGCGGCGGCGGCAATATTGGACTCAGCCGCGTCGGCAGCCTGACGGGCGGCCTTGACAGCGGTGTCGTAGGCGTTCTGGGCGGTGGCCACAGACGTCTTTACCAGGGCAATAGCGCCTTCGGAGCCGGTAGGCGCGTTCTTGGCGTACTCGTCCAATACTTCGCTGACCTGCTGTTGATTGCGGGCGATCTGATCTTCGGCCAGTTTGGCCAGATCGACTTGGACGCCATTCAGGATGTCGTAGACATGCTTGCTGTAGGCCAGGGCCTTTTCAGCGGTAGGCTGAGCGAGGGCCGAGGTAAAGGCAAGCGCTTCCTGGGGGTCTTTGAGTTCGATGGCCTGTTGGGTCTTTTCGGTGGCTTCGTCCAGCGAAGCCTTGATGACTTTAAGGTTCAGGTCGATCAGCTTTTCGAAGCCGGTGAACATGGCGCCTTGGGCAGCCAGCAGATTGTTCAACGAAATCTTGTGGCCATTCAGGATCTGTTCGGGGATTGCGCTCATGATGATTTCCTTGCAAGAGTGCGCCGCCGGGGGGGCGGACAGATAAGGGTTGAAACGAGGTTCTAACCAATAATTAAAAAGGAAGCGTAGGCTCGGCGCGCGAGCTGGGCCTGGACATCAGACCCTCACCGAACGATTGAGGCCTACATATGCTGCATTGCACAATTGATATTCTACAGTGCTGCGGCCTGATGTCAAGCATTTTGTTGCGTCGCAGCATCCTGCTCTGTTTATTGTTTTTCTGACCAGCGTAGCGCGACGATCAGACATTTTTATGACACCAGACATTAACCCCAGGCTGATCCCCGGAACTGATGGCCATCACGGCCGGCCAAGCCAGCATTCATGCGGTTCGTGCCGCCGCATACAGACAATCCCGTATAGACGCCGACGGGTCTTTTCCCCTAGCATCCGCTCCGGCTGTCGCCGCTCCCTCAACAGGATGGAAGCATGCAACGGCCCTTGAACCACAGTAATGGAGACACCATGAAACCCTTCACCCTGACGTTCGGTTCCGCCCTGTTTTTTACTGCAATGATAGGCGCGGCTCCGGCACAGGCGGCCGACTACCCGGAACGGCCCATCAATATGGTTGTACCGTTCTCGGCAGGCGGGCCTACCGACAACGTCGCACGCTCCCTGGGCGAGGCCATGCGCCCCACGCTGGGCGAAACTGTCGTAGTCGAAAACAAGGCCGGCGCGGGCGGTACGATCGGCACCAGCCAGGTGGCACGCGCCAAGCCGGACGGCTACAGCATTCTGCTGATGCACATCGGCTTTTCCACCGCCCCTTCGCTGTACAAAAACCCCGGCTACGATCCCAACACCAGTTTCGAGCCCATTGGCCTGGTGGTCGACGTGCCGATGACGATCATTGCTCGGGCCGACTTCCCCGCCAACAACATCAAAGAGCTGATCGAATACGTCAAAGCCAATAAAGACAAGGTCACGTTGGCCAACGCCGGCATTGGCGCCGCCAGCCATCTGTGCGGCACCATGTTCTCCAAGGCCATCGGCGTCGATCTTCTGACCATCCCCTACAAGGGCACCGGCCCGGCCATGAACGACCTGCTGGGCAAACAGGTAGACCTTCTCTGCGATCAAACCACCAATACAACCCAGCATATCAAGGCGGGCACGGTCAAGGCCTACGCGGTTACCAGCAAGCAGCGCGTGCCTACTCTACCCGACTTGCCCACCATGCAGGAATCGGGCTACGACGGCTTTGAAGTCGGCATCTGGCACGGCATGTGGGCCCCCAAGGGCACCCCCAAGCCGGCGCTTGATAAGCTCGGTGCCGCGCTGCAGGCAGGCCTGAAAGACAAGGCCTTCAACGATCGCATGGCGGCGCTGGGCGCACGCGTGCTGGCCGACGAAGCGACACCCCAGGCACTTGAGGCGAAAGTCAAGCAGCAAGTGCCGCAGTGGGCCGAGCTGTTCAAGCAGGCGGGCATCCAGCCCCAGTAAGGCTGATGGCTCTTCTTGCGCCGAGCGTCTCCGGCGCAGGCATACACAGGCACAGGCGGCGGCCCACGCAATAACGCCCCGAAAGCCGGTTTGTTATCCGGCTTTCGGGGCGTTTTTTGGTGCCGGCACTAGGCGGGAGACCTACCGCAAGGCAGGCCCACGACCATGGGCACCAAAGGCGATATGAACGGCAAGGCAAGCCAGAGGCCGTCAAAACGGCGGCCGCCGGTCAATGCGTGGCTTCGTAGCCTAACTCTTCGGAAATATGCGCCGCCGTCTGCATCAGGATGGGGATCCATTCGTCGCGCATACGCTCGGCCGGCGCCGACAGCGACAGGCCCGCCTGCAGCTTGCCAGTGTCGTCGTAGATGCCTGCGGCAATACAGCGCACACCCAGTTCGAGCTCTTCGTTGTCGCGCGAGTATCCCAGGCGACGTACCAGTGCCAATTCGCGGTCGAGCTGGGAGGTTTCGGTGATGCTGTTTCGAGTAGTGCCTGCAAGGCCGGTGCGCATGGCGTACGCGCGCACCTGCCGCGCATCCCAGACCGACAGAAACAGCTTGCCGGTTGACGTGAGATGCAGCGGTGCCCGCCCACCAATGGCCCGCACCACCTGCATGCCTGATCGCTCGCTCCAGGCCCGCTCGATGTAGACAATCTCGTCGCCTTGCTGGAGCGACAGATTGACGGTTTGGCCGGTAAGCTTATGCAGTTCGCGCATGTGGTTGACAGCTACTTCGCGGACATTGAGCCTGCCCTTGACCAAGGACCCCAGCTCGAGCAGCCGCATACCCAATTGATACAGGCCGCTGTCAACGCGTTCGACATAGCGGCCGACAACCAGATCGTTGAGAATGCGGTGTGTCGTGGACGTATGCAGGCCTGTTGCCGCAGCCAAGTCTTTTAGCGGTACGGGATCAGGCCGAGTGGCCAGGACGTCGAGCAAAAGCATGGCACGCTCGAGCACCTGTATGGTGATATGCGTGTCGTTGAGAGCGGCCTGCCCATTGGGGGCCGCCGGGAGCACGGAAGTTCGTGGCATAGTCGTCATTGATGCAATGCAACAATTCCATATTATGGGAAATCGCGGCCGTTTGGCAAGTGTTTTTTGTTTTTGTCACGACTCTACCCTTCTGGCTGCTGTGCCGGAACGCGCGCCTGAGGATACCCGAGAACGATGCCTCGGGCGTGTCTCCTCAGCGCCGCGTCGAGCTTGCCACCCTTGGGCGTCGCTGCGTGAACCCCGCAGTGTCACGCTGCGAAGGCATCATGATTGCGGCGGGGTGAGCACCCCGCCCAGGCGCAACACTTCGTCGCGCAGGAACGCCAGTGCCTGAGCCGCTGCTTCGGGCTCGCCCTTTACGCCGAGGTCGATGTGCGGACGCCCACTGCCACCCACGCTGGGCAAGCTGAAGGCCTTGACACCGGGCCAGCGGGCCTCGAGCGCCTCGAGTGTCGGGATGATCCGGGACTCTGGCAGTTCGAAGGCCAGGAAGGAATGCTCGACCCGTGTGACTTGATGCTGCAGGTGGCGATAGCGGTTGTCCAGCGTCCATTCCATCATCGGCCAAGCCATGACGGGAAAGCCCGGCATAAAGGTGTGATCGTTGATAAAAAAACCCGGGATCTTGTTATAGGGATTGGGCACGATCTCAGCCCCTTGCGGAAACACCCCCATTTGCAGGCGCTGCTGGTTCTCGGGCAGCGACATATCGGCGCTACCCTGGCCGCGGCGCGCGTTGTCCGCGCAGCGCTCGGCGATCAGGCGCTCGGCCTCGGGATGTAGCGCCAGCGGCACGCCCAGCGCCTGGGCGGCAGCCTGACGGGTTTGATCATCAGGCGTGGCCCCAATGCCCCCACAACAAAAGACGATATCGGGCGTAGCGAAGCTGCGGACAAGCTCGGCGGCAATGGTGGCGCGATCGTCCGATACGAACTGCGCACCACCCAGTTGCATGCCGCGCTGCGACAACAGCTCGATGAGCTTGGAAAAATGCTTGTCCTGGCGGCGGCCGGACAGGATCTCGTCGCCAACGACAATCAGGCGAATAGTGCGGGTTTCGGGCATGTCAGGTCACCCTCACGGCTTGAACATCGATGATGTCTTGTGCGCGCAACTGGCGCAGCGCTTCCAGGCTGAAATGCGCAAACACGAGCGCGGAAAACACCGGCAGCACCAGCCAGGCCGGCGGAAACAAATTGATGACGGCCAGGATACCGCCGATGAGCCAGAGCTCACGCCGGTGCTGGCGCAAGAGAATGCGCCGCTCTTGAGTGCTGGCGTGTTCGACGATAGCATCGACACTGAGCATGCGCTTGAACGCGAAGGCCCACCACAAAATGGGTAGCAGCACTGGCAGCGGCGGTATCAGCCACAAAGGCATGGTAAGCAGCCAGCCCAGGGCAAACAGCCCACCCACCCAGACCGCATTCCAGCCGCTCACGGCCATGGAATAGCGGCCCTGGCGCTTCAGGCCGGGGTAATCGCGACGGTCTAGATGGCCCAGCACAATAGGCATGACAAAGACGGCGGCGATCACCAGCCCGAGGATGCCGGAAATGGGCAATAGAATGCCAACAGCCAGCATAGGGATGAGATACAGCTTGATGGAAAATAGGCCCACCGCCAGCAGCCACTGGTCAAATTCGTTGACCATGTCCCACTGGCTGGCCTGGACGTTGAGCCACTCGGTCAGCGGCGTCCAGAATGCCCACAGCAACACAACGGCGCCCAGAAAGGCGATGAAGAAAGGAAGCAGAATAGCGCCCAGCATTTTGGGCTGGATCTGCGAGACGGCGGCCCGCTTGAAGGCCTGGAAGACAGCTGGCGCACCGGTAAGATTGCGCCGAGTGGATCGGACAGCGGCAGATTGACTCATTTCACTCATGGATTCGCCCGGAATGGCAATAGGACCTATCATAGTCGCATTCCGTTCCGGCAACGACACCCCGACCGACCTACCCCGGATACCCCGCATGACCGTTTTCAACCCGCAGCACGACTCGCCGGCGCTGGCCGCCCGCCTGACCGACAACCCCGAAGGCCTGGTGGTTGCCTGTTATTGCGCCGCTTGGTGCGGCACGTGCAACCAGTACCGCCCGGCCTTCGACGCGCTGGCACAGCGCTGGCCGCAGCATACGTTCGTGTGGATCGATGTCGAAGAGCTGCCCGAACTGCTGGGCGATGAAGAAATCGAAAACTTTCCCACGCTGCTTATCCAGAACCAAGCCGGCAATGCGTTCTTCGGCACCCTATTGCCGCATATCAGCCACCTGGAGCAGTTGATCGAACGCTACGACCAAGACACGCCCCCCGTGGCGCAGGGGCCTGCTCAACTAGCAAGCATGTTGCCTGATGCGGCAAACTGATTAACATCTTGTCAGTCGGCTCACCAAGGCTCGCGCATCGAACCGGCGCGGCCAAGCCTGGCCACGCCGCAAAGCGTTTGGGGCAATGCCAGCCAATAAGGGCTACGATGCGGCGCGCTGCAATCGCTAGCGGCCACCACCCAGCAATACACCGACAGACCGCTTGGCCGGGGACGCCGGCGCAGGCTGTTTACGCTCGGCCGACGTGGCCGCAGGCGACGGCACATAGGGCTTGAGAAAAAAATCATCGACCGGCGCGGCAGACGCGGAATAGCCGTAGCCGCCGTGGCCGCGGCGCTCACCACGCCCACCCGTGACCGGGCGGCGGCCTGGTGCCGGGAGATCCAGCGTACCGCGCGGGATACTGGCCTTGATAAGTTTTTCGATGTCCAACAGGTAACGCTCTTCGTCAGGCGTGAAGAATGCGATGGCCTCACCCTTGTTGCCGGCGCGGCCGGTGCGGCCGATGCGGTGAACATAGTCTTCGGCGTTATACGGCAGATCGTAGTTGATGACGCAAGGCACACCCGCCACGTCGAGCCCACGGGCTGCCACATCGGTCGCCACCAGTACTTCGAGTTCGCCGGCCTTGAACGCTTCAAGTGCCTTCATACGGTCGAGCTGGGTCTTGTCGCCGTGAATGGACTCGGCACGCACACCGTCGCGGACAAGTTCGCGCGCAAGGCGGCTGGTGCCGATTTTGGTATTCGAGAACACAATCACCTGATTGAACCCGCGCGATTTGACCAGATGCACCACTGCGGCACGCTTTTGCGAGCCTTGCAGCGGATAGGCGATTTGCGTGACCGTGTCGGCCGTGGCGTTGCGCGCAGCCACCTCGATTTCGACCGGGTTGCTTAGATACGTACGGCCCAGCTTGCGGATTTCGTTGCTGAACGTGGCCGAGAACAGCAAGCCCTGACGCTTGGCCGGCAGCAATCGCACGATGCGGTCCAGATCGGGCAAAAAGCCCATGTCCAGCATTCGGTCGGCTTCGTCGAGTACCAGAATACCCACCTGGCCCAGGTTGACGTTTTTCTGCTCGACGTGATCAAGCAGACGACCCGGCGTAGCGATGAGCACTTCGCAGCCACGGCGCAGTGCTTCGCGCTGCGGGCCGATGTCTACCCCGCCGAACACCACAGCCGAGCGCAGCGGCACATGCTTGCTGTAGATGGCTACGTTTGCGGCGACTTGGTCGGCGAGCTCGCGCGTGGGGGTGAGGATGAGTGCCCGCACTGGATGGCGGGCCGGCGACGCGCTGGTATTGGCAAACTGCATCAGACGATGCAGGATGGGCAGCGTGAATGCCGCTGTCTTGCCCGTGCCCGTCTGGGCCGCGCCCATGACGTCCCGCCCATCTAGCACCTTGGGGATAGCCTGGGCTTGAATAGGCGTGGGAGAAACATACCCTGTTTCGGTAACAGCTTGCAGGATGCCAGGGTGCAGGCCGATATCGACAAAGGTTGCGGCGGCGGTATCAGAAGAGGTCTGTTCTTTCATAAGCTTTCCATTTTACCCGTCGCACACAATTCCAGCCACAAGTATCAGCATTTTGCAAGCTGGTATTGCCCCGTATTGGGGCAAGATGTCGTGAAAAGCAGACGCTGACCGCGCGTTCAGATAGGGATCAGGGCCCGCAGCACCCAGAAAGCCACCATACCGGCCACGATGACGTGCACTGCATTGCCGGTACGCAGGAAGACGAGCACAGCAACCGCAGCCGCAAGCACCTTGACATCGAACACCGGCCCCGCGCCCGCCTGCCACGGCAGCACCTCGGGCACCACGATCCCTACGAGCGCGGCGGTCGGCGCATACCGCAGGGCCTTGCGCACGCCGTCGGACAATTGAAAGTGGTCGCCCCACAAGAAATAACCCGCGCGGGTCAGGAAGCTGCACAGAACCAGGGCGGCAATGGCACCTGCAATGTATAGGGCGTCACTCATGGCTGCCGCCCCGTGCGCCGCTGCAACTGATCGGTGAACACCCCCGCCAGCACGCCGCCGACCACCGCCGCCAGCAGGCCCAGGCGCAGCGGCAGCAGTTGCCCCACCCATGCAATCGAGGCGGCAACCAGCAGACACATCAGCATAGGGCGGGTACGGACCAGCGGAATAATAATGGCGAGCAAAGCAAGTATGGCGGCAAAATCGAGCGACCACGCGGCCGGCACGAACCCGCCCGCGAATACACCAAGCAGGGAAAAGGCGTTCCAGCACAGCCAGCCCGGCACAACGATGCCCAGGTAGTACCACAGTTGGGACGCGGTGGCCTGGCCTGACGTGTCCCCGTAACGGCCCATGAACACGACGAAGGAAATATCGCTGGACACATAGCCAAGCGCCAGACGCTGCCGCCAGGAAAGATGTCGAAAATATGGCTGGAGCGCGGCGCCGAAAATCACAAAACGCAGATTGACCACCATAGCCGCCAGAAAGATCAGCCACAGCGGCGACGAAGAGGCGATCAGCGGCAAGGACGTGAGCTGGGCGGAGCCCGCGTACACCAGCAGCGTGATGACACTGGCGGCGCTTTCGCTCAGGCCCGCCTTGACCATGGCGATGCCGGTGACAAAGCCCCATACGCCGCTCGCAATGAGCGCCGCACGCACATCGGCAAACCCGGCAAGAAAACTTTGCTGCAGGGCGGCATCAGGCCACCAATTGGGATATCGAATCTGACGCAAGGGATGAACGCCTGGAAAAGATTACTTGGTAAACGCTGCCGGACGACGATTGAATGGCCCACAGGCCGGCCGCTGCGACAAAAACCCGCCGCTGCACCGCGCCTGCCCGCGGGCCATTGCGCCCGCTATTGTATGCTGCGCACGCTTGGTACAATCGCATCATCCTCATTCAGAGTTGCGCTGGAGCCCACCATGTCCATGTCCGATCGCGATGGTTTCATCTGGTTTGACGGCAAGCTCGTGCCCTGGCGCGAGGCAACCACCCACGTGCTGACGCACTCTCTGCACTATGGCCTGTCCGTCTTCGAAGGGGTGCGAGCCTATAACGGCACACTGGGCACAGCCATCTTCCGCCTGCGGGATCACACCCGACGCCTGTTCGATTCGGCCCACATCTACCAGATGCCCATTCCGTACGACCAGGAAACCATCAACCAGGCCCAACTGGAAGTCGTGCGCGCCAACAAGCTCGAGTCCTGCTACATCAGGCCGCTGGTGTTCTACGGTTCCGAAAAAATGGGCGTGTCGCCCAAGGGCGCATCGGTGCACGTCGCCATCGCCGCCTGGCCGTGGGGCGCCTACCTGGGCGAATCCGCCCTGCAGCAGGGCATACGCGTCAAAATTTCGTCCTACGCGCGCCAGCACGTCAACGTCACCATGCCGCGCGCCAAGGTCGCCAGCACGTACGCAAACTCCATCCTGGCCAATGCCGAAGCACTCGACCACGGCTACGACGAAGCCATCCTGCTCGACACCGAAGGCTTTGTGGCCGAAGGCTCAGGCGAAAACATCTTCATGGTGCGCGACGGTGTGCTGTGCGAACCCGAAATCGCCTCAGCGCTCACGGGCATCACACGCGACACCATCCACGCCATCGCGCGCAACCTCAGCATCCCGCTGCGCACCAAACGCATCACGCGCGACGACCTCTACATCGCCGACGAAGCCTTCTTCTCAGGCACCGCCGCCGAAGTCACGCCCATCCGCGACATTGACGGGCGTCAGGTCGGCAAGGGCTCGCGCGGCCCCATCACCGAAAAAATCCAGCAGGAGTTCTTTGACATCGTCAACGGCAAGAACGCCAGCTACCATCACTGGCTGACCAAGGTCTAAACCTTGCCCGCCCCTACCCGATAATTTGCAGGATCACGCCGACCATGAGCAGCGCCCCCGAAAACGCCATCCCCAAAGACGAAACCATTTACGTCGAAGCCAAAGACCTACCCGTTTACTGTCCAGGCCCGAAGGCGCCGTTATGGAGCATGCACCCACGCGTCTACATCGAAGTCGTCAAAACGGGCAAGACCAAATGCCCGTATTGCGGCGCCATCTATCAGCTCAAGGAAGGCGAGAAAGTCCTCGGCCACTAACCTGCGCCACGGCCGTGCGCAACCGCGCACGGCGCTTCTCCTCTCATCACTGCCCCCGCACATGTTTACCACGCCCCAGGAAGCTGAACAGGCCTTTTACGAAGCGCTCAGACGAGCAGATCTCACGCTGATGATGAATGTATGGGCGGACGAAGACGAGGTCGTCTGTATCCATCCCGGCGGCATGCGGGCGGTGGGGCACGACGCCATGCAGAGCGCATGGCAGCAGATTTTCGCCAATGGGCCGGTCTCCATCCTGCCGCTGCGGCCCATGATCATGACCAGCGTCATGACATCTGTGCACGTACTGCTCGAACAGCTCACCGTGCAAACCATGAACGGCGAGCACACGGCGCATTGCTACACCACCAACGTCTTCAACAAGGGGCCGTCGGGTTGGAAGATGGTGCTGCATCACGCATCGCACGCACCGCGGGAAGCAGGCCTGTTCGATTTGCAAGACTTTCCTGACACTCTGCACTAAAGGCCTACGTGACAGCGCAGACCGATTCCAGCCCCTGCCCGTGCCCTCCTTGGCTGCCCGGCAGTCATTTGCAGACCTTGTACGGCGCCTTGGTGGCCCGCTACCACCGCATTGCCTTCGTGCGCGAGCGCGTCGATACACCCGACGGCGACTTTCTCGATTTCGACTGGACGGCACCGGGCATATTTTCCGACCGCCTGGCCAATGGCAGCATGACCACGCCCGATCCGCGTCTGGCACATACGGCCGCGCGGCGCTGGATGCAGCCCGAAGACTGGGCCGCTGTGTCCTCGCTGGCGGGCACCCCGGGTCTCATTCTCTTCCACGGGCTGGAGGGCAGCAGCCGCAGCCATTACGCCCAAGCGATCGCGCAGCATTTCCGCGCGCGCGGCTGGGTGGTTGTCATCGCCCACTTCCGCAGTTGCTCCGGGTTCCCTAACCGCATGGCGCGTGCTTACTATTCCGGAGACTCCGCCGATATCGCCTATATGCTGCAGGTGGTGCGCGAACGGGTGCCGGGCGCGCGCTGGCATGCGGTGGGGGTCTCCATGGGCGGCAACGCCATGCTCAAATACATTGGCGAACAGGGCGCCGCCGCCGGCACACTTATCCATGCAGCGGCCGGCATCTCGGTGCCGCTCGACCTGGCTGCCTGCGGCCGCCACCTCTCCGAAACCCGGCTCGGCAAGTCGCTGTATTCGCATTACTTTCTGCGCAGCATGAAGGCCAAGGTCCAAGAAAAGGCCAGGCGCTTCCCCGCCAGCATCGACATGCTCCGGCTGACACACGCGCGCACGCTGCGCGAATTCGACGACGCTTACACGGCGCCCATGCATGGCTACAAGAATGCGCTCGATTACTGGACCCGGGCGGCCAGCAAGCCGCTCCTGGCCGCTATCGAGGTACCCACGCTGGTGCTGAACGCGCGCAACGATCCTTTCGTTCCCGCATCATCGCTGCCCACAGCGCAAGAATGCTCGACGCGCGTGCTGCTGCATCAGCCTTCCGACGGCGGGCATGCGGGGTTTGTAACGGGCGGATTCCCTGGCAACCTCGGTTGGCTGCCGGCGCGCCTGGCGCGCTATTTCGATAGCCGCAGCTGACTCAGGGGCCAACACCGCGGCCCTCATCAGCCTTCGCTGCAGCCGCCTTTGCGGTCGCAACCCGGGCCGACACTCAGCCACACCCCAAACCGTTGCCAAAGCCAGTTCCGAGGGCAGCCCCGTACCTAGCTCTTCTTGAAGCGCTCCAGCAGCACCCGGTCGGACTCCAGCTTTTCTTTCAATGTGCGGATGCGCACGTCGAGTTCCGACTGCGCATAGAAATCATTGGTCATGCCACGCGCCTGGGTAAGCTGCTCGACCGCCGTGGGCAGCGCCCCTGTCAGCTCGTAATATGTCGCCATGCTCTTGCGGGCCTCGACCTTGCGCCCGAGGCGCTCCTGCCCTTGGGCCCGCAGTTGATATAGCCGCGCCATGTCGGGCCAGCGCCGAGTGAGTTCGTCCAGCACCTGCAGCGCCTGCATGTCGCGGCCCGTTTTCTGCAGGGATTCGACCCTGGCCAGCGCAATACCCTGGCTGTCTGGCCACTTGCGCCACGCCTCGGCGGCCAAGGCATCAGCCTGGGCCGTATCACCCTGCGCAGCTGCCAGCTCGATAGCCAAGCTGGCAATCTGGGGCGAAGCATGCCCGCCAGCCCGAGCCTTGCCCAGGGCGTCCGCCGCCTGGGTATAGTCGCGTTTCTGCCAAGCCGCGTAAGCCAGGCCGTACCATGCGGCGCCTTGCTGTGCGCCGGAAGCCTGGCTAGCCTCACGCCTAAGCGCTTCGAGCGCACCGCGCTGCGACGCGCCCGAACCTGCCTGTAGAACCCGCATCTTGGCCCGCACATACCAGAAGCCATCGCTGCTGCTGCCCCCTCCTGCGCCAGCGGTGCGAGACAACCGGGACTGAATGTCGGACAGTCGCTGGAGGGACAGCGGGTGGGTGCTGGCATAGCCCCCACCCCGTCCTTCGTTCAGGCGAGCAGCATTGTTCAACCGTTCGAACATGCGTACCATGCCATGCGCATCGTAGCCCGCCTTGGTCATCATCTCGAAGCCCGCGCGATCGGCTTCCTGTTCGGCCTGCCGCGAAAACCCCAGTTGGCGATCGACCGCAGCCGCTTGGCCGAATGCGGCCACGCCCATGGCCAGGTCGCCGCTGCCCGACAAGGCAGCCAGCAGCGCCCCGGCAATCGCCGCAACCATCGCATGGTTGGTTTGGTTCTGCTGTGTCATGCCGCGCGCAATATGGCGCTGCGCGACGTGGCTGATTTCGTGCGCTACGACCGAGGCAAGCTCGGATTCCGATTCAGCCTGTACCACCAGCCCGGTATTCACCCCGATATACCCGCCCGGCATGGCAAAAGCGTTGATTTGCGGATCCTTGACGGCAAATACCGTAATCTGCTGCGAAAGGGCGGTTGGAGAATAGGCAGCCAGCTTGCGGCCAAGGCTGGTCAGGTACTGGTTGACGTCGGCATCCGACACGTAGGTGGGATCGCGCCTGCCCTGCTCCATGATGGCATCACCCAGGGTGCGCTCCAGCGATGGGGAGAGCTCGGCCCCTGAGGCGGGGCCCATACTTGGCAGGCCAACCGGCTGCGCCACGGCTGAGGGCGACCCACTCACCGCGAACACCACTGCAAGGGCCAAGACAGCAGGCCGGACTGAGCCGGCCAGCGACTCAACGATGCGCGCCGACGACCGCACAGCCAGCAAGCCAAGTGGGAGTGTAATCATGACGTGCCGTACCCCGCCCGTGATGCTCAGGAAATGGGTGCAATCACGCCGCCGCGCGCGCCCCTGGGGCTGCGCCCGGCAGGCAGGCGATTTTTTGCCGATAGCCGCATCAGCGTGGACAAGGCGTACAGCAGGCCGAATACTTCGACAAAGCCAGCCAGTACCCACATGGTGAGGCCGCCGATAGCCTGATCGGTGACTGCGGACATGCCGGGTATGGCACGGCCGCAAAGGTCAAAGATAGGGTAAAGGTCGTGTTCGGTGAAGGTGATAATGGCGCCGACAATCATCTGAGGCACCATAGTAACGATGGGCGAAATCACGCGCCCTCCTGGCGACAGCGCAGCAGGCGGGCTCGGACGGCGATCGAGGATCAGATTCCAGTACATGAAACCGCTGATGACGACAGACCAGTTCATGAAACGGTACAGGCGCCAATCAAGCATGGAGTAGAACTGCACTGTGGGCAATAAAAAGCCCACCACCAGAATCACGAATAGAAACGGAACCAGAAACCGGTTGGTTAGCACGGCTTCGACGGCGCGGCCGGTGGTGGTGGCCCGGAAGTCGCGCAGGCGTATACGCCACGACATGGGCAACCCCGCACGCATGACCTGCCCCGGATAAGCGCCCATGATGAGCAGGGGCCCGAGGTGGTGCAGCACCAAGTGCTGCACCCGGTGGATAAAGAACATGCGCTCGGCGTAGTAGTCGAGGTGGGTGTGCAGCGACAGATACAGGATGACCATACCCGCCCAGAACAAGCCCTGCCGGATTTTGCCGACCCGATGCACCCGAACGCCCCGCACGAACAGCCAGCTACCGAAAAAAAACATCAGCAGCAGCGTGGGGGAAAACTCCCAGGGCTTGAGCCAGTCAATTAAATCCATGAAGGAAAATCCGGTGAGCGCCAATGCGCCCTAGTTTACTGCACACAGGCTCCGGTCACCCCAATGCACCTGCTGCACACCGGGAAACGCCCGCAGTTGGCGGGCTTGAGACATCAACACACCGCGCTTGTCAGGCGGACAATCTACCGTGACACAAGCGCGCGCCATGTCGTGTTGCCGGGCGTTGTCGACCCGCAAGCCCGACACACGCAGGCCGGCAGCCTCGAAATCCAAGTAGATCTGCCGGCGCACGTCAGCCATCAGATGACGCGGACAGACAACAGTAAACCGGGATACCGGGTTGGGGACGCGCGCGGGAGCCGGACGCACACCGACGCGACGCATAAACAGATCGAAGAAACGCATGACGCCCTCCATGAATTGAACACGCCGCATGCACGGCGCCGAATCCGCCACACACAGGGATAGGCGGATTCAGAACAATGGAATGGCGGGAGTTCGAATACAGGAGAGTATTCTTGGAACTACCACGCCCACTGGTACCAGGGGCGCGGCCGGGGAGCTTGGGTGAGCTGCCTTAAGCGGAGGCGCGCCTGGAGATTTCAAAGCCGACGTAAGATCGACTACTATCGCCGGGGTCGGAATTCACCACGGAGCTCCTTTAGTTATGAACACGCGCGTATTGTAACTGGCAGATCTGTCAGGGACAACCCTTATGTCGCAATTTTGCAGCCCTAAAGCTTGAGGCCTTCCAGCCAGCCCATTTCGGTATAGACGTGGATGACGATCAGGGCGATGCCGAACATGAGCACCATAGCGCCTACGAAAGTGGAAAATATCGCCACCAGCACCGCGTCCCAGCCGGTGCGGTTGTGACGGGCGGAGCCGGGGTTGTAACGGGCATCGAACCACTCATCGGGCTTGAGCGCCAGAACGAGCGACTCAATGAAGCCGGCAGAGATGGGAATAATGAGCAGCAGAAATGGGGGGCTATCCCACCAAACGGGATAGAAACGCGAAAATACCAGCATCAGCGCCCCAGCCAACGTGGCTGCCCAGGCATGGCGCCGGCCCAGATACCACCAATGCAGGCTGAACACCCCAAAAAGGGCCGCCAACCATGCGGCGGCAACCTTGCCGCGAAAAGGCGGACGCCCGCCAGCGGTATCGGACCAGGCCTTGAGAGCAGGCCCGGCTGGCTGGCCGTTCGCAGGCGCATCTTCTTCAGTGTCGCCGACGAGGTCAGAGGGGCCGTCGTCTCGCAATGGGGGCTGATTCATGCAAACCTCTGGGAAAATCGGCGCGGCTGCGCGCCGGTCGTCTTAAAATCAGGCATTGTAGACAACCACAGGCCGCCCGACAGCCCTTTATGGCGCTGGCGACAGCCGGATGCACGATCCCCATGCCCACGTACGATATTGCCATCAGCGGCGCCGGCCCGGTCGGCTGCACACTTGCCCTATTACTGGCCCGCCGCGCCCCCCACCCCGAGCGCATCCTGGTGCTGGGGCGCGGGCTGGCGTCAAATACCGCGCAGCGCCCGCCCGTACCATCCGGTAAGGCCATTCCCCCGGCGTTCCAGGATCCAGGTAGCGTAAACGCACCCAAGGCGGCCAGCAATGCGCGCGCAGGCAATACCCAACGTAACGTTTCCAGTGGGCCACAGTTCGCGCCGGATCCGCGTACCTTGGCGCTCAACCAGGGTAGCCGCGCATTGCTGGACCAACTCGGCGCCGCACCCGCCAACGCCTCAGATATCCTGACGGTGCACGTCTCCCAACAAGGCCGGCTGGGCCGAACGCTAATCCAGCACAAGGAGCTGGGTGTGCCCCGGCTGGGATGTGTGGCGGGGTATGACGCTGTCGTGGCAGCCCTTCGTGCCGCCCTGGGGCGCAGCGGTGTCACCCTGTCCGACGAAGACACCGCACCTGAAGCAATCGTCACGGTGCGCTCGGACGGCGCGCGGCCCAGGGGGCTCGAGCGCGAATATGGCCAGCACGCCTTGTTGGCCACAGTCAGGGCCGCGCGCCCGCGGGCGGGCTGGGCATTCGAACGTTTTACCCGGCATGGGCCTTTGGCTCTGTTGCCGCACCCCGCTGGCCCGGGTATCTACAGCCTGGTCTGGTGCAACCCGCCAGAACTGGCGGAGCAACTGCGGCAACTGTCACAAGCCGAATTCGAGCAGCGCCTGCACGACGCCTTCGGCGACCGCATGGGTGCGCTATCCAACCTGGGCGAGCGGCACGTGTTCCCCCTAAGCCTGCATGCCGGCCCGACACTGAACGGCGCCCGCAGTGTTGCCATCGGAAACGCCGCGCAAACCCTGCACCCGGTGGCTGGCCAGGGGCTCAACCTGGGCTTGCGGGACGCCGCGCAACTGGCCATTGCCTTGCGGCCGTGGATGGCACAGCCCAGCATCGACCCGGCGCCGCTGCTGGCCGAATTCGCCACCCGCCGTCGGCCCGACCGCTGGCTGACGATGGCTGTTACAGACTTCCTGCCCCGCATCTTTGCGACGGGCAACCCGCTGGTGGAGCACGCGGCGGGCCTGGCGCTGCTGGGCATGGATGTCATCCCTGCCCTGCGCACACCGCTCGCCCGCCACCTGCTGCAAGGCCTGCGCGCATAAAGGTTAAAATCGTCCGATGCGCATCGGCTCCTGGTCTTTTTCCAACCCCGTCTTTGTGGCACCCATGGCGGGCGTCACTGATCGCCCCTACCGCAAGCTTTGCAAGGCACTGGGGGCGGGCTATGCCGTGTCCGAAATGGCAGCCAGCAACCCGCGCCTGTGGGATAGCGTCAAGACCTCACGCCGCCTGAACCACGATGGCGAGATCGACCCGATCGCCGTGCAGATCGCCGGGTCAGACCCGTCCATGATGGCCGAGGCCGCCGTATTCAACATTGGCAAGGGGGCCCGCATCATTGACATCAATATGGGGTGTCCGGTCAAAAAGGTCTGTAACGTGGCTTCCGGCTCCGCCCTTCTGCGCGATGAAAAACGCGTGGCCGACATCCTGCGCGCCGTCGTCCAGGCCTGCCGCCCGTTGGGCGTACCTGTTACCCTCAAAACCCGCACCGGCTGGGACCACAACACGCGCAACGCCGTACACATCGGCCTGATGGCGCAAGACATCGGCATCGCTGCCCTCATCCTACACGGCCGCACCCGTTGCGACTTGTACCAGGGCGTCGCCGAATACGACACCCTGCGGGAGGTGAAACGGGCGCTTGATATCCCGGTGGTTGCCAATGGAGACATCGACAGCCCCGAGAAAGCCCGTTTTGTACTAGACTACACAGGCGCCGATGCCATCATGATCGGGCGCGCGGCGCAGGGCAGGCCCTGGATCTTTCGCGAGATCAACCATTACCTGTCCACCGGCACCCATCTACCGCCCCCCACATATGGCGAGTTGCGCGACTGCCTGCTGGACCACCTCGAAGACCACTATCAGTTCTACGGCGAATTCACTGGTGTACGATCCGCGCGCAAGCATATTGGCTGGTATCTGGCTGATATTCCGCAAGCAAGAGAATTCCTGCCGCGCATCAACCAGATCGACACAACGCATGCGCAGTCCCGGGCCATCGAGGAATGGTTCGGCCGCCAGCCGCTCGACCAGCCGATCACGGCGGCCACCCCTGCATTGCCCCACTGATTCAATAAAACAAACTCAATAAAACAAACACATAACGTCCTCAACCGCCAAGAATCATGAGTACTCCCAACCCGCTTGAACAATCCGTCCGCGATCAACTTGAACGCTACCTGGCCGATCTGGGCGAATCCGAACCGCGCGACATGCTGGCTATGGTCGTGAATTGCGTCGAGCGTCCGGTGCTGCAGATCGCGCTGGAACAATCCCGCGGCAACCAATCCAAGGCCGCCGAAATGCTCGGCATAACCCGCAGCACGCTGCGCAAGAAGCTGCTTGCCCATAACCTGCAACCCTGATTTTTTACATACCCATCCTACGTTTCCCTGCCCATGAAAATCCAGACTGCCCTGATTTCGGTTTCCGACAAAACCGGCATCGTCGAATTCGCCCAGGCCTTGGCGCAACGCGGCGTGCGCCTGCTCTCGACTGGCGGCACCGCCAAATTGCTGGCTCAGGCCGGCCTGCAGGTTACTGAAGTAGCCGCGCACACCGGTTCGCCAGAGATTCTCGACGGCCGCGTCAAGACGCTACACCCGAAAATCCACGGCGGCCTGTTGGCGCGCCGCGACAGCGCCGAGCATATGCGCACCATCGAAGAACACGGCATCGACCGCATCGACTTGCTGGTGGTCAACCTGTACCCCTTTCGCGAAACCATTGCCAAACCCGGCTGCACCTTTGCTGACGCGGTCGAAAACATCGATATCGGCGGCCCGGCAATGCTGCGCGCGGCCGCCAAGAACCACGGCACAGCCGAGGGTGGCGTTGCGGTGGTGATCGATCCGGCCGATTACCGCCGCGTACTGGCCGATATCGACGGCCCGGCGGGCATGCCCTCATATGCACTGCGCCTGGAACTGGCGGCAAAAACCTATGCCCACACCGCAGCTTACGACGGTGCCATCGCCACCTACCTCACCAGCCTCATCGAAGCCGAGCCAGCACAAGAAGCCGAGCCAGCACGCGAAGCCTGGCCGCGCGTGCTCACCATCCAAGCCACCCGGCAGCAGGCTTTGCGTTATGGCGAAAACCCGCACCAGGGCGCGGCCTTTTATGTCGACCAACCGGTGCGCCCCGGCCTGCTGGGCAGCTACCGCCAGTTGCAGGGCAAAGAACTCTCCTACAACAACATTGCCGACGCTGATGCCGCATGGGAGTGCGTACGCAGCTTCCAGGAAAGCGCCTGCGTGATCGTCAAGCACGCCAACCCCTGCGGCGTCGCTGTGGCAGAATCCCCCCTGGCGGCCTACCAAAAGGCTTTCAAGACCGACCCCACCTCCGCCTTCGGCGGCATCATCGCCTTCAACCGCCCGGTGGACGCCGCCGCGGCCGAGGCCATCAGCAAGCAGTTCGTTGAAGTGTTGCTGGCCCCGGGCTACTCGTCCGAGGCGCTGGCTATCTTTGCCGCCAAGAAGAACGTCCGCGTGCTGGAGATCCCCCAGGGCGACGCCCAGAACGCCTTTGACGTCAAGCGTGTAGGCGGCGGATGGCTGATACAGGATCCAGATGCGCACCTGCTGGCCGACAGCGAATTCAAGGTGGTCACCGATCTTGCCCCCACCGCCGAACAGATGCGCGACCTGCGCTTTGCCTGGAAGGTGGCCAAGTATGTCAAATCCAATGCCATCGTGTTCTGCGGCGACGGCATGACGCTGGGGGTGGGCGCAGGCCAGATGAGCCGCGTCGACTCGGCCCGCATCGCCTCCATCAAGGCCGAGAACGCGGGCCTGACGCTGGCCGGTTCGGCCGTGGCATCCGACGCCTTCTTTCCCTTCCGCGACGGGCTCGACGTGGTGGTGGACGCTGGTGCACGCTGCGTCATCCAGCCAGGCGGCAGCATCCGCGACGACGAGGTGATCGCAGCAGCCAACGAGCGTGGCGTCGCCATGGTGTTCACGGGCATGCGCCACTTCCGCCACTAATGCGTATCCTGGGCATCGATCCCGGCCTGCGCCGGACCGGCTTTGGCGTCATCGATGTCCAGGGCACTCGCCTGCGCTATGTCAGCAGCGGCACCATTGTGGTGCCGCCCGACCAGCCATTGGCCGGGCGCCTGAAGATCATTCTCGACAACATCCGCGAAGTCGTACAAAACACCCGGCCAACCGTGGCCGCGCTGGAAAAGGTGTTCGTCAACGCCAACCCCACCTCCACCCTGCTGCTGGGCCAGGCACGCGGCGCGGCACTGTGCGCGCTCGCCGACAGTCTGCTCGACGTGCATGAGTACACGGCGCTGCAGATCAAGAAGTCGGTGGTGGGCAATGGGCACGCCGCCAAGGAGCAGGTGCAGGCTATGGTGCGGCACCTTCTGTCGCTGGACGGCACGCCAGCGCCAGACTCGGCCGACGCCCTGGCCTGCGCCATCTGCCACGCCCATTTCGCGCCGCTGTCCGACCGCCTGCGGCAAACGGGCCAGTTGGCCGGCTCTCAAGGGCGCGTGCGTAACGGGCGGCTGACGAGCTAACCCGCAAGATGGCCGAACATCGCACCCTGATTCTTCCGAACTGATTCCGCCAACAGGATCCGCCCCATGATTGGACGCATTACTGGAACATTGCTCGAAAAAACACCGCCGGTCGTCTGCATAGACGTGGGCGGCGTGGGCTATGAAATCGACGTGCCCATGAGCACGCTGTACGATCTGCCCGAGACGGGCGGTCGCGTCACCCTGTACACCCATCTTGCGGTGCGGGAAGACGCCCATACTTTGTATGGCTTTTTGTCGAACAAAGAACGCAGCGCATTTCGCGCACTGATCAAGGTCACCGGCATCGGCGCCCGCACCGCGCTGGCCGTGCTGTCGGGGATGTCGGTAGACGAGCTGGCCGTCGCCATCACCGAGCAGGAAACCGGCCGCCTGACGCGCGTGCCCGGCATCGGCAAAAAAACCGCCGAACGCCTGCTGCTCGAATTGCGCGGCAAGCTGGGCGCAGACCTGCCCAGCACACCGGGTACCAGTGTCGGCAGCGGCCGCGACGACATCCTCAATGCCTTGCTGGCGCTGGGCTATTCTGCCAGCGAATCGCAGGCGGCGCTCAAAAAGGTGCCAGAAGGCACCGGCGTGTCAGATGGGATACGCCTGGCGTTGAAATCCCTTTCACGCGTGGGCTGAACCCTGCGGCACCGTGGCCTTTCCGAAGCCCTCAATCGGCCTGCAAAAAGCGGGCGTACGTCGCCAAGTCCATATTGCCGCCGCTGAGCACCACACCCACGCGCAGGCCCTTGAGCGGGATGGCACTGTCCATGACAGCAGCCGCGCCCAGGCAGCCGGTGGGTTCAACCACGATTTTCATGCGCTCGGCAAAAAACCGCATGGCCTTGACCAACTGCGCGTCCTGCACCGTCAGGATATCGCGGGCGTGGCTGCGGATGATGGGGAACGTAATCTTGCCCAGCGCCTGTGTCAGCGCGCCATCGGCGATCGAATCCGGCGGGCCGATACGCACGACGCTGCCGCTGCGGAACGACTGCTGGCCGTCCGAGCCCGCTTCGGGCTCGACGCCATAAACGGCGCAATCGGGGCTGATGGCATGGGCGGACAGCAAGGAGCCCGACAGCAGCCCGCCGCCGCCCAGGGGCGTAAGCAGCACATCAAGCCCACCCACGTCTTCGAGCAATTCTTTCACTGCCGTGCCCTGCCCGGCAATCACGTCCGGGTGATCGAAGGGCGGGATCAATGCGCGCCCTTCCTTTTCCACCAGCGCGCGAGCAACCGCCTCCCGGTCTTCAGTGGCACGGTCGTATTCAACCACGGTGGCGCCATAGCCCTGGGTAGCCTGCTTCTTGGCGCGCGGCGCGTCGGACGGCATCACAATGGTGGCGGATACCCCCAGCAGCCGCGCGGCCAGCGCCACCGCCTGGGCGTGATTGCCCGATGAAAACGCCACCACGCCCGCACGCCGCTGCTCGGGCGTCAGGTTGAACACGGCGTTATAGCCACCACGAAATTTGAACGCGCCCATGCGCTGCAGGTTTTCGCACTTGAAGAACACCTGGGCGCCCAAGCGCTCATCCAGCGTGCGGGATGTCATCACCGGCGTGCGGTGCGCCACCCCTTCCAGCCGCTCCGCGGCACGGGCAACATCGTCGTAGGTGGGCAGAGTACTGGCCATGGGAAGGCGTCCTTCGCGAGAGAGGTGGAAAGCATGACGGGATTATCCGATTATGCAACATCCGCGGCGGAATCCTCCGAATCGCCACAATGCATGCGTACCTCACACCTTTCGTCAGCGCGGCCACGACCGCAGTTGGTAGAGGCTGCACGCTGGCGCAGGTGCATGGTGGACGCACGACTTGGGCTGACCGTCCAATCGAAGGCTTTACGCTGGTGTGGGTGCAAGCCAGCGCGGCTTGAGTTACCATCACACTGTAAATTTATTCAGCATCACGCACACCCGGTGCACGCGCACTTTGCCCCATGTGGCATGCCGCGCCGCAGCCGTCCCGTCCTGTACACCATGGCCATACACTCTGATTCGCTGTCTAGCACGCCCGCGCCGGAACGCATCGTCGCACCGCAGAGCGCGTCGCCCAACGAAGCGTCCATCGAACGCGCGCTACGGCCCCGCGAACTCAGCGACTATGTCGGCCAGCAGCGGGTGCGCGACCAACTACAAATCTTCATCCAGGCCGCGCGTCAACGCCAAGAGGCACTGGACCACGTGCTGCTGTTCGGCCCGCCCGGCTTGGGCAAAACCACACTCGCTCACATCATCGCCCACGAAATGGGCGTGCAACTGCGCCAAACGTCCGGCCCCGTGCTCGAACGCCCGGGCGACCTGGCCGCCCTACTCACCAACCTCGAGCGCAACGATGTCCTGTTCATCGACGAAATCCATCGTCTGTCGCCTGTCGTCGAAGAAATCCTCTACCCCGCGCTTGAAGACTTCCAGATAGACATCATGATCGGCGAAGGGCCTGCCGCGCGCAGCGTCAAGCTCGACCTGCAACCTTTTACGCTGGTAGGCGCCACCACGCGGGCCGGTATGCTCACTAATCCGCTGCGCGATCGTTTCGGCATTGTTTCGCGGCTCGAGTTCTACAACGCACAAGATCTCACCCACATTGTCTCGCGCAGCGCGGGGCTGCTGAACGCCGGCATCACGCCCGACGGTGCGGCCGAGATCGCACGCCGGGCACGCGGCACGCCGCGCATCGCTAATCGCCTGCTGCGGCGCGTGCGCGACTATGCCGAAGTCAAGGCTGGCGGCCGCGTGGACGTCGACGTGGCCAACGCCGCACTCGCCATGCTGGAAGTTGACCCGCAAGGGCTGGATCTCATGGACCGCAAGCTGCTCGAAGCCATCATCCATAAGTTCGATGGCGGGCCCGTGGGCGTGGACAGCCTGGCCGCCGCCATCGGCGAAGAGCGCGACACCATCGAAGACGTAATCGAACCCTACCTGATCCAGCACGGCTATCTGCAGCGTACGCCGCGCGGCCGCATGGCCACGCAAACCACGTGGCGCCACTTAGGCCTCGCGCCGCCGGCGTCGTCGGGCAATACGCCAGATCTGTTCACCTAGCATCCGCCCCCAGCAGGCGCGCGGCACCGCGTCCGCCTCAACCACGCATGGCGTGGCGCCCGTTTTTCCGCCACATCACCGCACCTCGCCCGAAGGCACCATCAACGTGCGCTAAACACCGTTACGCACGCAGCGCAGGAGATCTTCGCCGTAGGCATCGAGCTTGCGCGCACCCACGCCGCTGATGCCCGCCAGGTCGTTCAACGAGCCGGGCTGGGCCACAGCAATTTCGCGAAGGGTGGCATCGTGGAAAATGACGTAGGCGGGCACGCCGTGCCCTTTGGCAACCTCGGCACGCCAGGCGCGCAGGGCCTCAAAGCGCAACTGTGCTTCGCCCGGCAATGCGGCCGGCGCCTCTTTGCCGCGCGCCGACGCCGACCGCCCGCCACGCGCTTTCTTTTCGGCTTCGCGGCGAAACATCAGCCGCTGCTCGCCCTTGAGCACCGATCGGCTTCCTTCGGTAAGCGCGAGCGTGCCATATCCCTCGCCGTCGACCGCCAGCAGGCTTTGCGCAAGCAATTGCCGCAACACGCCTCGCCAGGCATTTTCGGACAAATCCTCGCCAATACCGAAGACGCTGAGCGTGTCGTGACCGTATTCTTTGATGCGGTCGGTCGACTTGCCACGCAGGATATCGATCAAGTGTGCGGCGCCGAAGCGCTGGCCGCGCTCACGCCACAGCCGGTACACGGCCGACATGATTTTTTGGGCCGCCACTGTGCCATCCCAGGCCTGGGGCGGCTCCAGGCAGGTGTCGCAATTGCCGCAGGGTTCAATCGACTGGCCGAAATATGCCAGCAGCCGCTGACGCCGGCAGGAGACGGTTTCACACAGCCCAAGCATGGCGTCCAAATGCGACGCCAGACGCCGGCGAAACACCTCGTCGCCCTCCGACTGGTCGATCATGCGGCGCTGCTGCACCACATCCTGCAGGCCGTAGGCCAGCCATGCCGTAGCGGGCTGGCCATCGCGCCCCGCCCGGCCGGTTTCCTGATAGTAGCCTTCCACCGACTTGGGCAGATCAATATGGGCAACAAAACGCACATCGGGTTTATTGACCCCCATGCCGAAGGCAATGGTGGCCACCATCACCATCCCCTCTTCGCGCAGGAAACATGCCTGGTTGCGGGTGCGCACCGCCACATCCAACCCGGCGTGATAGGGCAGCGCCGGTATGCCGTGCTGGGTGAGGAAATCGGCGGTTTCCTCGACCCGCGCGCGCGACAAGCAATACACGATGCCGCAGTCGCCCGCGTGCTCGGCCTGGATGAAGGCCAGCAGTTGCTTGCGCACTTCATTTTTCTCGATGATGCGGTAGCGGATGTTGGGCCGGTCGAAGCTGGCCACGAAATGCGGCGCAGCGTTGAGCATGAGCCTTTCAGCAATCTCGCGCCGGGTGGCCGCAGTGGCCGTTGCCGTCAGGGCGATACGGGGCACCTCGGGCCAACGCTCGTGCAGCACCGAAAGGCCCAGGTACTCGGGGCGAAAATCGTGGCCCCACTGCGACACACAGTGCGCCTCGTCGATGGCGAACAAAGCAATGCGCCCCTGCGACAAAAGCTCCATGCAGCGGTCTGTGAGCAGGCGCTCAGGCGCAACGTACAGCAGATCGAGTTCGCCCGCCATATACGCCCGCTCGACCTCGCGTGCGGCGCGCCAGTCTTGCGACGAGTTCAGGTAAGCCGCCCGCACGCCCAGCTCCTGCAGCGCATCGACCTGATCCTGCATTAACGCGATCAGCGGCGAGATGACGATGCCCGTTCCGGGGCGCACCAACGCCGGGATCTGGTAGCACAGCGACTTGCCGCCGCCGGTGGGCATGAGCACCAGCGCATCCCCACCCTCCACGACATGATCGATAATGGCCTGTTGGTCACCACGGAAGGAATCGTAGCCGAAGACATGCTGTAGGGTTTCCAGTGAGGTGGCGGTCATGCGGAGTGTGCGGAAAACAGGAAGGGGTTGAGTAAAAAAACCGGAGGGTTTAGGCTGGGCAATGGGGCTGTTTAAACCGATTCGGTTGATCGTGCCGGGGATACGTAATCAAAAAACAGGAACAGAAAAACGGATGCTTACATCGTAGTTGCCGCCTGATGGCTCGGTGCGCGCCTGCAGCCCGATGCGCAGATTGGGGCTGTACCAGAACTGCTGGGTATAGCCGAAGCGCTCTCGCAGATCGCCTGAAGCGAGCATGGTGCGTTCATAGCTGCCGGTGACGTCGCCCCAGCCCTGTACAGGTACGGTGGCGGACCACTGCTGGCGGCTGGCGGACCCCTGCGCCGCCCCCGTTTCGTATGAGGACAGGTCGCTGAACCCGGCCGTAGTGGCTTCGCCCAGCCAGCTCAGGGCGATATCGTCCAGCACATTGACAGAATACCCCGCCTGGTAGCGCCAGCCCTGATACAGACTGCCGCTGGCCCGCGCCACGCCGGCCGTCCATGCGCCCCATTCGGTACGCAGCGTACCCCCTGTGCCGGTGGAAAGCAGTTGAGGCGCCGCCTCGATTTGCGTTTCGAGCGAAAGCGAAGCACTGACATCATAGCCCAGCAGGGCATAACCCGCCTGCGAGCCGAAAGCCAGATCGCCCGATTGCCGGCCTGGCGCAGTGTCGATGGCCCCCAGCGCCACTGAATAGCGCCACGTATCCGCAGCGCCCGGCGCGGCCCGCTCGCTGACACGCACGCCGCCCAGCGTTGCATTGCGCGCCCACTGCGGGTCGCCGATGGACTGGCTGCCCACGGAGATCAGCGTGCCGCCTTCGGTTGTCATGGACCAATTGCGCGCGCCGGTCGTCCAGGGCAGCGTACGCGGCACCGCCCGCCCGTCGTTGAGCCTGGCTCTCACCCCACGCAGCCCGGGAGACGATCTCGACAATGGCTGTACCGGCCTCGGTTTAGCGATATACGCCCAGGTGTAACGATCCGGGATGACGGCCGGGCCAGTACGGGGCGGCGCGGTATAAGGCTCCGCCCCCGCCAGCGGCAAACCAGGTGCGGAGGCGCCATAGCTGGCACCATCATCCTGCGCCAGCGCCTGTTCAATTGGATCGGACGATCGCGAACCCACATCCAGCGGCAGGGGCGGCAAGGCGCGCACTGTGACCATGTCGGTCGGCGCCACCGGGTACGTCGTGGCGTTGGCCCAGCTGTGCCAGCCCTGATTACCGCTTGGGCTGCCTTCACCCGGCAGCGGTTGCGCCCGTATGTCGCCCGCCTGGCCGGTGAGGGCCAGCGCAACACAACCGACGAACCAAGAACCCAAGCTGCGCACAAACATAAAAAACCTGACAATGCGAAATGCGAAATGCGTATTGAGAAATGCGTATCGGGAAATGCGTGCTGCCAAGTGTATATTGCCTGCTACGCCCCTCGTGCTGCGTTGGCATGCCGCCAGCCGCGCCGCCCCGACCGGCGGCGCGAGGCAGACGCTTAGCGTTCTCGCCGGCTCGAGGCGAAGTCGAACATAGCCTCCGCGCTGGCATCCATGGACCGCTTCAGGGCACTGTAGCGCTCAAGTACAGCCGACTTGTAAACGACACCCAGCAGCTTGGGCTGCTCGTCGCCGCTGACCACCGGCAGGCGCTCGCCGCGAAACTCAACGAAGTATTCCTGGGCCTGATCCAGCGACATATCCGCGTTCAGCGTTTTGACGTAATCGCGCCGAAGCACGTCGCCGGCAAGCTTGCTGGCCAGGTCACCCTCGCCCACCAGCAAACCCGTAAGGTCGCCCTGAGCGATCACGCCCTGGAACACGTTGTCGTCATTGACCACGTAAAGGTAGCGCACCGGGTACTCGATGAACAAGCGCACGGCCTCGCTGAGCGGTGCCGACGTCTTGACCACCGTGTCGGCGGGGCGAACCAGATCGCGGATCAGTGTCTGCCTGAGCTTCAGGCGCAATAACTTGTCGCGCTCGCGCACGATCGTGACGTCGTACATCGCCACCTCGGCCACCGCGCGCGAGATGAAATAGGCCACTACACCGGCCAACATCAGCGGCAACACGATTTGGTAGCTGAGCGTCATCTCAAAAATCATGAGGATGGCCATTAACGGCGCGCTGGTTGCCGCGCCCAGAAAGCTGCCCATGCCAACCAAGGTATAGATGTACACCGGCAACTGCGCCTCGGGCCAGAACAGGTTCATCCCCATGCCGAACAGCGTGCCGACCGCGCCGCCAACAAACAGCGCGGGGGTGAACACCCCACCGACTGCACCCGAACCCACCGTAAGCGCAGTGGCCAGAATCTTGCAGACCAGCACCAACGCAATGGCCTGCCAGGTGAAGGATTGATGCAGAAAACCGACCACGACGCTGTAGCCGTTGCCGGCGACCTGCGGCATGAAAACGAGGACAGCGCCCAGCAGCAGCCCGCCCAGAGCCATGCGCAGCGGCAGAGGCAGCCCCGACCGCTTGAATACGCCCTTGACGGTATCGATGAACTTGAGGAACAGCGGCGCCCCGAGGCCAGTGACGACCCCCAGAAACACAAAGGGCAGCACCTGCGCCGCCGGAATCTGCGGGATATCAGGCATGACATAGATGGTGTGGTAGTAGCCCGATGCGCGCATGACAATATTGGACGTGGCCGCCGCCATCATCAGCGGGCCGAAAGACTGCATCGTCATCGTGCCCAGCACGATCTCGGCCACGAACAGCGCACCGGCGATCGGCGCGCCATAGGCTGCAGCCACACCGGCCGCCGCCCCACAGGCCACCAACAGGCGCAGCCGCGCAGTACTGAAATACGTGAACCGCCCTATGCACGAGGCGCCCAGCGCCCCCAGGTGCACCATAGCACCTTCGCGGCCGATGGAGCCGCCCGACACCACAGTGATCAGCGATGACAGGGAGCGCAGCAACCCTTGCCGCACCGACAACCGCCCGTCGCCAATGGCAACAGCTTCCATATAGTCGGAATTTGAACGGGTGCCGACCCGCCCGGCCACCCAGAGCAGGCAACCCGCCACGAGGCCGCCGGCCACCGGCAACAGCAGCCGGCCCTCCCAGCCCAGCCCGCGAACGGCCGTTACAATGGACTTACCTTGCCCGCTGTATACATACAGCAGCGCATGCATGCCCTCATGGAAGGCAATAGTGGACAACGCCCCCAACGTACCCACGATGGCCGCCCAGCAAAGCATGGCGGGCAGGTCGGACAACCACGAGTAGCCCGCGAGCTGGCGCCGCACGTTTTGTACGCGCTTGCGTATCATCAGTGTTCCCTAAGCTGTGTATCTATTTCAATCTGTTTCCACGCGCTTGCCTGAGCCTGCCGAGGCGGGGCACACTTGAACACTATGGAAACCCCTCTTATAAAAGTACTGGTGGTCGATGACGACCCAGCATTGCGCCAACTGCTTGCCGATTACCTGAACCGGCATCAGTATGACACCCTGCTTGCGCCCGACGCCAGCGATCTGCCTACGCGCATTCAGCGCTACTCGCCGGATCTGATCGTACTCGACCGCATGCTCCCCGACGGCGACGGCGCCGAGGCGTGCCGGCGCCTGCGCCAGCAAGGCGAAGACATCCCCGTTATTTTACTGACCGCGCGGGACGAAACCGTGGATCGGGTGATCGGCCTGGAGGCCGGCGCCGACGACTACCTGGGCAAACCCTTCGACCCGCGCGAACTGCTGGCCCGCATCGAAGCCGTCCTGCGCCGCAAAAAAGGGGCGTCGGCACTCAACAAAGACAAGCCCGTTGCCTTCGGCCCCTTCGTCTTCGACCCGGCAACGCGGCAGCTATACAGGGGTGAAGACGTCATCAAGCTCACCGGGGGCGAGGTCAACCTGCTCGAGGCGCTGGTCGCCAACCCCGGCAAACCACTCTCGCGCGACCGCCTGCTGGCGCTTGCGCGCGACGATGACGACGGGGAGCGCAATGATCGTGCCATCGACATCGCCATCCTGCGTCTGCGGCGCACCATCGAAGAAGACCCGAAGCAACCGCGCTGGATCCAGACGGTCTGGGGCGTAGGCTACCGGTTCTCGCCCTGATTCATGTCCTTCCGTTCACTGTTCCGGTCTGTGGTGCGCGCGGTGCTGCCGCGCTCGCTCAATGCGCGCATGGTGCTGCTCACGCTGGGCACCATCCTGCTGGTGCAGGCCGCCACCTTTGGCACCGCCACCTATTACCGCAAAAAGTTCACCGAAGATGTCGCGGTGGAGCTTACCGCCACCACCATCCGTACCCTGCGCGCTTCGCTGGCCACGATCCCCGCCGAGGAGCGTGGCGACTTCGTGCGTCAGGCGTCGCAGAACGAATGGCATTTGTGGTCGCGAACGCTGCCCGCCAATGCCAATCTTGAACGCTATCGTCCTCCGCACCGGCGCCCACCGCCAACAGCCAATGACATCCGCGACAACCTGCGTGATTTTGTCGGCGCCCTGAACCGCCGCCTGAACGATGACACCCGGGTGGCCTTGTCGCGCGGGCCCACGCCCCGCCTGTATATTTCTTTGCTGCCCGACGCTGTCGCCAACGATGCCGAGCGGCCACGCGAATGGCTGGTCATCCCGCTGGACCGCATCGCCCCCCCCGTCTCAACCCCTGTGATTGTGGTGTGGCTGGCGGGTATGGGCCTGCTGCTGTTGATTTCAGCGGCGTTTTCATGGAACATCACGCGCCCGCTGACCCGTCTGGCCAACGCGGCCGACCAGTATGCGGCCGGGCGCCCGGAGCGGGTCAAACCCTCAGGCCCGCGCGAAACCCGCATACTAGGTGAGCGCTTCAACGCCATGCTGGACACACTGGAAGAAAACAACACCGTCCAGCGCACCATGCTTGCCGGCCTCCCGCACGACCTGAAAGGCCCGCTCTCACGCATGTGGCTGCGCATCGAGATGGCCAACGACCCTACCTTCCAGGAAGGCATGCGCAAAGACCTGCAGGACATGCAGCGGATGGTGGATCAATTCATCGGTTTTGTACGCGGCACGGACCCCGGCTCATACAATTTTGCGCCACTGATGCTGAACACGTGGATCGAAGAACAAGTATTTGCATGGGAAAGCGCCGGCAGCCCGGTCCGGCTTGCGCGCGGGGCGGTGCGCCCCCTGCGCGTCAGCGCAGACAAGGCTGCCCTGGGCCGATTGCTGGACAACCTGATCACCAACGCCCTGAATCATGGCGCACCACCCGTTGACATTGCATTGCGCGAGGATAATGGCCGCGCTGTGGTGACAGTGAGTGACCACGGCAAAGGCATCAGCGCCGAACGCCGCACCGAGGCACTGCGGCCATTCTCGCGGCTTGACGATGCGCGCACCCTAACGGGCTCAGTAGGCCTGGGGCTGGCATTGGCCCAGGCCATCGTGGGTGCCCATGGCGGCGAACTGACGTTGGGCGAAGCAGCAACCGGCGGCCTGGAAGTGCGTGTTTCGCTGCCGCTGAGCCTTGGCAAGGGGCCAGGAGCAGCAGTCAGTCGCCGTCGCGGCTAACCGGTTCGAACGCCTCGGCCACAGGCGCAGCCGGCGCCCGGAGCATTGCGAGAGGCTTGCGCGGCCGGAAGGCGGGCATCTCAGGTGGGCGCGACAGGCCGAACATGTGCCAGTACACACGCAGATTGAAGATCAGCGCAACCGGCATCGCGATTGCCACGCAGGACAGCACCAGGCGCTGCGACTGCACCGACGCAGCGGCATCCCAGATGGTCAGGTCATCGAGTACCAGATAGGGAAAGAAACTGTAGCCCACCCCGCCCAGCATCACCAGAAACACCACCAGCGTCATAACAAAAGGCAGCGCCGTATTGCGGTAGCTGCTCAAGACCATGCGCTGCAGGCACATTTCAGTTGACACAAAGCAGACCAGCAGCACAGCACCAATGACAGGCACGGCCAGCGGAGGGGTGGCGTTGCTCCATTTCAGGAACACACCGCTGTTCGCGAAGGCCAGCACCACCATCACGCCCGCCGCCCCGGCGGCTGTCCAGCGCACCGCATGGCGCCCGCAAGCCACGGCACGAACGCGCAGCTCGCCGTCCACTCGCATGATGAGCCAGGCGGCGCCAAGCAGGCAATAAGCTGCAAGTGCGCATATGCCCAGAAACAGCGCAAACCAGAGGTAGCCGGCCTCGGTACGATAAGACACCACGATACGCGCCAGCACAAAGCCGTGAGACACGGCGGTAAGCAGCGAGCCGGCGGCAAACCCGGCCAGCCAATAGCGTTGCATGGCGGCCGGCGCCCTTAGGCGCATTTCGAACGATACTGAGCGCAGCATGACCCCCACGGCCAACATGCACAGAGGCAGATACAACTGGCCCATGACCGGCCCCCAGGCGCCGGGGAAGGCGGTAAGAAACAAGCCCAGCCCCAGCAGCAACCAGAATTCGTTGGCGTCGCGCCATGGCCCCAGGAGTGACAGCATGCGCGGACGCAGATGCGGTGGCGCGAACAGCACCAGGCAGCCGACGCCGATATCGAAACCGTCGAGTATGGTGGCGGCAACAATGGTAATAAACAGAAGCGCCACGAAGACCAGCGGCATCCAGAAGGCTGGATCGTTGGCGCCAAAACCCAGGAAACTTGCGAGCGCATCTATCATGCACGCCCCCTGTGACGAGCCACCGGCACGACGCCATGGCGCGCCGTATGCCAGAGCATGCGCAGAAAGCCGGCAATAAACAGCATATAAAGTACTGCATAGGCAAACAAACCGCCGGCCACCACCCTGTGAGAGGCCGAGCCGGCGATTTCAGCGATGGTAATCGTGCCCGCCACTGCAAAGGGATACGCGCCAACCAAGGTATACGCGATGCCTGCCAGCGCCATGGCCCATGGCCCAAAAACCAGCGCCATCAAGAGCTTGCGCCATCCGGGAGACAACGCGGCGGGATCATAGCCGCCACGGCGCACTTCAAGCCAGGTGAGGCCCGCGG
Organism: Pusillimonas sp. TS35; assembly: GCF_009857885.1. Taxonomy (GTDB): domain Bacteria; phylum Pseudomonadota; class Gammaproteobacteria; order Burkholderiales; family Burkholderiaceae_B; genus Allopusillimonas; species Allopusillimonas lactea. The sequence goes on from NZ_WWER01000008.1 coordinate 119,504, forward strand.
CAAGCGCCAGCAGCATGCCGGCCAGCAAGGCGATTCGATACAGCCAGAATGTAGCCGCCACGGGTGGCGCCATGCCGGCGAACCTATCCAGCCCCAGTAACGTGCCATGGCTGTCGCGCCCCAGCCACCGCCCGCCCGCATGCCGCCATCGCAACGTGCCGCGATTAGTGGACGAAGCGGCGTCGGGCCATCCGGCAATGATCAGATCGGGTTGTGTGCCGCTTTGCCAATACGCCGCCGTGGCGGCGGCCTTGGCCGGCTGATAGCGCGCCATTATCAACCCGCCCCCCGCTGTGCAAACCACTTGAAGGACAATGGCCGCCAACGCCAGCCAGACGGCGCTGCGAAACGCCAGCCGTTCGCTGGGCTCGGCCGGCCTGCGCAGCGACTGCGCCGCCACGACCCCCATGACAAGAAACGCGGCCACCAGCGCCGCTGTGCCGGCAAACAGACCCGCATACCAAGGCAATGCCGGGTTGAAAATGACATTTTCCCAATCGATGACATGATATTGCTCGCCCACGAGCACGGCGCCCTCGGGCGCATGCATCCACGACAGCAACGCCAGCAGCCAGAATGACATGAGGGCGGTACCCACAGCCACCATAACGACCACCGCCGCATGCGCGCGCCCCGACAAGCGCCTCTCGCCAAACAGCATCGCCCCCATGAAACACGACTTGAACACGAATACCGTAGTGAGCGCCGCCGCCAGCAGCGGGCCGGCCACGTCGCCGATCTTGCTCATCAATGCCGGCCACAGGCTGCCCAGTTGCAGCAGCACCGGCAGCCCTGCGGCAAAACTGAGGACAAAGGCCAGGGCGAACACCCGCACCCAGAAACGGTAAGCGGCCATCCAGGGGCCGGCCGGCTCGGCCAGTGACCGGATGCGAAAATAAGCCAGCAAGCCGCCCAGGCCGAGTTCCATCATGAGGAATACAGCCAGAAAAGCCAGGCTGGCATAGAACTGGATTTGTGAAAGCCAGAGGGTCGCTTGCGTCATGGGCCGTAGTGTAGAGCCAGACGCGGGCTTGTGGGTGCACCCGCCACGCTTGACTGCAAAATTGCATAGGGGCGCGAACAGGGGGCAAAAATTCACGAACGTGGCAAAATGCATACTTTGCACCCGAAGTATTCTTTTCACCGGTATGACATCCCCGTCCACTCCTGCTCCCGTCTCGAATTTCCTGCGCACCATCATCGACAACGACCTCGCGCAGGGCAGCTATGCCGATAAGCGCTGGGCAGGCCGGCCTGGCCCCGCCTCCGTCCAGGCCCAGGGCCAGGCAGACCCGGCGCGCATCCGCACACGGTTCCCGCCCGAGCCCAATGGCTACCTGCATATCGGCCACGCCAAGAGCATCTGCCTGAATTTCGGCCTTGCGCGCGACTACGGCGGCGTCTGCCATCTGCGTTTCGATGACACCAATCCCGAAAAAGAAGAAGACGAATACGTGCACGCCATCATCGACATGGTGAAATGGCTGGGCTTCGACTGGCATCGGGGCGAAGAAAACAACTGCTACTTCGCCAGCGACTACTTCGGCTTCATGTATCAGTTCGCCGAGGCGCTGATTGGCGCCGGCCTAGCCTATGTCGACGAGCAAAGTGCCGACGAAATGCGCGCCACCCGCGGCACGCTCACCGAAAAAGGCAGCAACTCGCCCTGGCGCGACCGCCCGGTCGACGAATCCCTGCGCCTGCTGCGCGAGATGCGCGACGGCAAGCATCCTGACGGCGCCATGGCGCTGCGCGCCAAGATTGACATGGGCTCACCCAACATCAATATGCGCGACCCGGTGCTGTATCGCATCCGTCACACGCCGCACCATCGCACGGGCGATCAGTGGTGCATCTACCCCATGTACAGTTGGGCCCACCCGGTCGAAGACGCACTCGAAGGCATCACACACAGCATCTGCACACTCGAGTTCGAAGACCAGCGGCCTTTCTACGACTGGATCCTGAACCATCTAGCCGATCTGGGCCAACTGGCCCGCCCTCTGCCGCGCCAGTATGAGTTCGCGCGCCTGAATCTCACCTATGTGGTCACCAGCAAGCGCAAGCTGCTTCAGCTCGTGCGAGAGGGTCGCGTCAGCGGCTGGGACGACCCGCGCATGCCCACCCTCGTGGGCCTGCGCCGCCGCGGCTATACACCGTCGTCCATCCGCCTGTTCTGCGACCGCCTGGGTGTTTCCAAGGCCGATTCGCGCATCGACTACAACGAACTCGAACAGGCCCTGCGCGACGACCTTGATCCCGTCGCGCCACGCGCGGTGGCGGTGCTCGACCCCATCCGCCTGGTCATCACCAACTACCCCGAGGGGCAAACCGAAAACTGCCACGCGCCGCGCAACCCGCACGACCCAGCCGCCGGGCAGCGCGAATTCCCCTTCTCGCGCAATCTGCTGATCGAGCGAGACGATTTCCGCGAAGATCCGCCCAAAAAGTATTTCCGCCTCTTCCCGGGCAACACTGTGCGCCTCAAATATGGCTATGTGGTGCGCTGCACGGGTTGTGTAAAAGATGATCAGGGCAATGTCGTCGAGGTTCACGCCGAATACCTGCCGGACACCAAAAGCGGCACGCCCGGCGCAGACAGCGTCAAGGTAAAGGGCAATATCACCTGGGTCAGTACGGCCCACGCTGTGCCAGCCGAAGTGCGCCTGTACGACCGCCTGTTCCTCGATCCGCGCCCCGATAGCGGCAACAAGAACTTCCTGGACGCCATCAACCCCGATTCCTGCAAGGTTATCCACGCCTGGCTGGAACCCGGCGTCGTCGCCGAGCCTGGCAATACCTGGCAGTTCGAGCGCTTGGGCTACTTCGTAGCCGATCGCGAAGTCTCCACCGCCGCCAAACCGGTCATCAATCGCGCGGTCACGCTGCGCGATTCCTGGGTACAAAAGGCTTGATCCAGCGCCGGCTCCCGCGAGCCGGTTTTTTGTAATGTATTTTTTGTTGTCTCCAGAGTGACACACGCAGTGAAAGAATCCTCATCGCCCCGCAAGAACCCCACCGCGCTCGACTTCAAGAGTGCCACGCTGTATGCCGTGCGCGTGGTCCTGCACAGCGCGGACACCGCAGCGCTCATCGCGGCGCTCGATACCCGCATGAAAGACGCCGGCGCATTCTTTGAAAACGAACCGGTCGTGGTAGATGCCAGCCAGGTAGAAGGCACGATCGACTGGGCGGCCCTGCTCGCCAGCCTGAAGGGCCACCGCCTGCATCCGGTCGGCGTTGTTGCCGAAGGCGACTGCCTGCTGGCCGCGCAGGCTGCGGGCCTGCCCGCCGTCGACCTGGCCAATCCAGTGCAGCGCCCGAAGGCCGAGCCAGCGTCTGAGGCCGACATGCCGGTGGTTGCACCGGCACAGGCCCAAGCCCAGACACAGGCGCAGGCCGAGCCTGCTGAGGCGCCAGCCGCGGCGGCAGCCCACGAGCCGGCGGCGCCCCAGTTGGCCCCCGCCGCCATGGTGATCAATCGCCCTCTGCGGTCGGGGCAGCGCATCTATGCCCGCAACACAGACCTGATCGTGATCGGTGTGGTGAGCCAAGGCGCCGAAGTCATTGCCGACGGCAACATCCACGTATACGGGCCTCTGCGCGGCAAGGCCATGGCGGGCGCCCGGGGTGACACCTCGGCACGCATTTTCACCACGCAGCTCGATCCCGAACTGCTGGCCATCGCAGGCGTATACCGCGTGCTTGAAACCCGCATGGATAAAACCCTGCAAAATCGGCCCGCCATCATCCAGCTCGATGACGACAGGCTGCAGATCAATCCGCTCGATTGACCCTTGCCGGCGGGTGCAGGTTGCCGGCCGGTGCAGACGTAACAGTTTCTGTATTCTTGCCAGAATTTTTTAATTTCATGCATACACCATCAACCATGCTGTGGTTATGCATTACGATTACGTGATTTTTCAGAATAACCATTAAGGATATTTATTGTCATGGCGCGAATTGTTGTGGTGACTTCCGGCAAAGGCGGGGTGGGCAAAACAACCACCAGCGCAAGTTTTTCCGCAGGCCTTGCCATGCGGGGCCATAAAACGGTTGTCATCGACTTCGACGTCGGCCTGCGCAACCTCGATCTGATCATGGGCTGCGAACGCCGCGTCGTTTATGATTTTGTCAACGTTATCCAGGGCGAAGCCTCGCTCAACCAGGCCCTGATCCGCGACAAGCAGCTTGAAAACCTGTTCATTCTGCCTGCCTCGCAAACACGCGACAAAGACGCACTCACCCGCGAAGGCGTGGGCAAGGTGCTCGAAGACCTCGCCGCCATGGATTTCGACTATATCGTCTGCGATTCGCCGGCGGGTATCGAAACTGGCGCGCTGATGGCCGCTTACTTTGCCGACGACGCCGTCGTTGTCACCAACCCCGAGGTGTCGTCGGTGCGCGACTCCGACCGCATCCTCGGCATTCTTTCCGCCAAGTCGCGCCGCGCCGAAAAGGGCGAAGAGCCGATCCAGGAAAGCCTGCTGCTCACCCGCTATAACCCCAAGCGCGTGGCCGATGGCGAGATGCTTTCGCTGAAAGATATTGAAGACATCCTGCGCATCAAGCTGATTGGCGTGATTCCAGAATCCGAATCCGTGCTGCAAGCGTCCAACCAAGGCATCCCGGCCATTCACCTGCGTGAAACCGAAGTCGCTCAAGCTTACCAGGATGTCGTGGCACGTTATCTCGGCGAAGAAAAACCGCTGCGTTTCGTCGACTACGAAAAACCCGGCCTGTTCAAGCGCCTGTTCGGAGGGAAATAACATGTCCCTCCTGTCTTTCTTTCGCGGCCAGAAGAAAACGTCCGCCAGCGTCGCACGCGACCGCCTGCAACTAATCCTGATCAACGAACGCGGCACGGGCGTCACGCCCGATTACCTGCCGCGCCTGCAGAAAGAACTCGTCGAAGTGATCTCACGCTACGTCAAAATCAACCCAGACGACATCAAGGTCAACCTCGACCGCCAAGATTCGCTGGAAATTCTCGAAGTCAAGATCGAGATGCCCCAGCCCGAAACCAAAGACTGATGCAGGACTGACGCAGGCCCGTCTACACACCAGCGTTTGCGCAGCCCGCAACAAAAACAGCCCGCTGCGAACCATACCCCAAAAAGTTGGACACCGATCCAACATTTAAGGTGTGGTGCGCAGCGGGCTATTGTTATTGTGATTGTTTTGGGTATTGCTGCATCAGCGTCTGTTTGCGCACCCGGACGCGGTGACAGCGCGAGGGGTTAAAACGAAAACCGGCGCCGTTGTAACGGCGCCGGTTTGGCTACGGATAATGTGCGCCGCGTGTTTCATCGCGGAAACAGGCGCGGCGCCTGTGCCTTGCGTGGGTATCAGCGATTCTTGCCGATCTGGTCGCCGATCACACCACCGACGGCTGCGCCGCCGATCGTACCCAGCACACCGCCACCCGTCAGCACCGCCCCGGCCAGGCCACCGATACCGGCACCCGTCACCGTGCTACGCTGGCGATGGCTCATGCTGTCCCAGGACGAGCAGCCTGCCAACGCTACAGCCAGAATACCCACAGCACTAAATTTGCTTATCGTTGCCAGTTTCATATCTTGATTCTCCTTCTGATGCGGCCTCGGCGCGTATCGCGTGCGCCGCCCAGCCGTTGTCGTCACGTTACCCGAATGGCCGGTGCCAAATCAAACAAAACCCGGATGCGCTTGTGAGCGGGCGCAACAGATGTATCACGCAGGCCTGAAAATTGCTGATGGCGACGCGCCGGCCACCTAACCCGCCTTGACCAGCGCAAGCATATCGCGGAATTGCGGGTGGCTGGGCGTGACCAACCATTCGAACATCACCATCTCTGCACAGACACGCTCCAGGCCATTGTCGGCCCACCGCTCGCAGGCAGCGGCATGGCACGACGGCTGGCGCGAGCCGATGCAATCAGTGACCAGGTATGGCTTCAGGCCCAGACGCGCCAGCCCCAGCCCGGTTTGTAACACGCACACATGCGCCTCGGTGCCGATCAACAACACATGATGGCGTCCGGTGGGGATCTCGGGCAGAAAATGGTGTTCACGCGTGGCATCGAAATGCGTCTTGTGGATGACGTGGTCGGCCTGCGCCCGGAGCAGCGGATGCGTGTGCCCGATCTTGTCGGCGCAATGCTCGGTGGCGATGACGGGTACACCCACCAGCTGGGCGGCCTTGAGCAGGCGCTCGGCCCGCGCCACCAGAGCATCGGCATCGTGGATGGCGGCCAGCAGCGCCGACTGCATGTCGACCATCAGGACCATGGAATCGTGTGCGTTCAGAATACCCATTTTAGTCTCCCGCTTTATGGCTGACGCCGCCGCCCAATACACACAACGGGCCGCCGCTATGACCCGGCCGATAAGCAGCGGCCGGGCAGCGCGATGCCGGCCTCACGCACCCCACGGCGACCCTTGGGCCCAAATGGCCGGGCACGCACGGCAGCCTGGCAGTTGCCCGCTTACTTCAGCGCTTTATAGCGCAGGCGATGGGGCTTGGCGCCCTCTTCGCCCAGGCGTTTGCGCTTGTCTTCCTCGTATTCCTGATAGTTGCCGTCGAAGAACACAGCCTGGGAATCCCCCTCGAAGGCCAGTATATGCGTGGCAATACGATCAAGGAACCAGCGATCATGGCTGATGACCATCACACAGCCGGCAAACTCCAGCAAGGCATCTTCGAGCGCCCGCAGGGTTTCGACGTCCAGATCGTTGGATGGCTCGTCCAGCAGCAGCACATTGCCGCCGGCAATCAATGTTTTGGCCAAGTGCAGGCGCCCGCGCTCACCGCCTGAGAGCATACCCACCTGCTTGTTCTGGTCGCCCCCCTTGAAGTTGAAACGGCCCAGGTAGGCGCGCGAGGCCATCTCGAAACGGCCCACCGTAAGCAAGTCGGCGCCGTCAGAGATGGCATCGAACACCGTCTTGCCATCGGGCAAGGACTCGCGCGACTGGTCTACATACGCCAGCTTCACTGTCTGGCCGATCTTGACGGCGCCTGAATCGGGCTGCTCTTTGCCGGCAATCATGCGGAACAGCGTGGACTTACCCGCGCCGTTGGGGCCGATGATGCCGACAATGGCGCCCGCCGGCACCTTGAAGCTGAGCCCGTCGATCAGCAGGCGATCGCCATAGCCCTTGGACACATTGTCGAACTCGATGACTTCGTTGCCCAGCCGTTCGGCCACGGGAATGAAAATCTCCTGGGTTTCGTTGCGCTTCTGGTATTCGTGAGAGGACAGTTCCTCGAATCGCGCCAGGCGCGCCTTGGCCTTGGCCTGACGGCCCTTGGGATTCTGGCGCACCCATTCCAGTTCTTTCTTGATGGTGCGCTGGCGGGCTGACTCGGACGCCTCTTCCTGCTTGAGACGGTCTTCTTTCTGCTCGAGCCAGGAGCTGTAGTTGCCCTTCCAGGGGATGCCATGGCCGCGGTCGAGTTCGAGAATCCACTCTGCCGCGTTATCAAGGAAGTAACGGTCGTGGGTCACCGCCACTACCGTGCCCGGGAACTTGCGCAGGAAGACTTCGAGCCACTCGACGCTTTCGGCATCCAGGTGGTTGGTGGGTTCATCCAGAAGCAGCATGTCGGGTTTGGACAGCAGCAGGCGGCACAGCGCCACGCGACGCTTTTCGCCCCCTGACAACGGGCCGATGACGGCATCCCAGGGCGGCAGGCGAAGTGCGTCGGCGGCAATCTCCATCTGGTGGTCGATGTCGTCGGCGCCGCTGGACGCGGCGGCGGCAATGGTGGCCTCCAACTCGGCCTGCTCGGCGGCGAGCTGGTCAAAATCGGCATCCGGTTCGGCATAGGCCGCATACACTTCATCCAGACGCTTGCGAGCGGCAAAGACGTCGCCCAGGCCTTCTTCGACCGCTTGGCGCACGGTGTGCTCGGCGTTGAGCTGCGGCTCTTGCGGCAGATAGCCGATTTTGATGCCGGCCATGGGCACGGCTTCGCCTTCGATTTCCTTGTCGACACCCGCCATGATCTTGAGCAGGGTGGATTTGCCCGAACCATTCAGGCCCAACACGCCGATTTTGGCGCCAGGAAAGAAAGACAGCGAGATATCGCGCAGGATCTGCCGCTTGGGCGGCACGATTTTGCCGACGCGATGCATGGAATATACGTATTGGGCCATTGCAAACCGGTTCAATCAAAGAGGTGGACGACAAACCACTGATTGTAGGCCGGGAACGTAAATTAAGCCCGGGCCCGGCGACTGGGCCGCAAAACTTGAATGTGCCGGCTGCGATCGGGCTGCAATCTGGCCGCAAAACCACCGGCGCCGCTGGCGCGCCGTGTAGAATGTCGGCAATACGACCCGCACCGATATTGCCATGGCCGCCACTGACAACTCCCCCCTGGTCTTCACGCCCGAAGAGCTCGAACTGCTCGGGCAGACGGCCGACGCGCTGAGCGCCTATATGGGCAAGCCGGTGCTTGCCGAAGTCATGGAGCCCGACGAAACCGGCTACGAGTGGGTGCTGTTTGCCGTCCCACTCGACGTGCAGGACGACCCGGCCGACTACGTCACCGTCGAGGCCGGCGGCAAAAATGCCCGGCTGCTTGGCCACCACGGCGGCCTGCCCGACGCCGGCAACGAAACCTACACCTGCGAATATCTTTGGGCCATCCAGCTTTCCGACCTCGAAGACGCCCGCTACATCAAGGTCGACCAAGCGGGCGACGAAGTTGCCTGGACCAATAATTTGCAGGATATCCTGCCCTTCGTCATGAACGAAGATCTCATCCAACCCGACGATGACGACGATGATGACGACGACGAGGAGCCAGATCCGCCAGACGATCCGGGCACACAGTATTGAGTGAGCACCTGATCCCCGCCTGGCCCCTTCCGGGCCCGAGGCTCAGGGTTCGGGGTGTAGCTTCGCGCCGCACCCCACGCACAGCCAGGCGCGAGCGGGCAACATCGCCCCTTTAGCGCGCGGCGCGTGCACGGTCGCGCACATACAGCAGCACCCCCACCGGCCACATCGCGGCCACCAGCAGCCTGGCTCCCATTCCGTGCAGATCGTAGCCGTCCGGCGGCGGCCGGCGTGTATGGCGCATATGCAGTGCAAAACGCGTATAGCGCGCGGCCGCCATCAAGAAGGCCTGGGGCTTATAGCGAAACCACGGCAGGCACTCGACCACCGTGTCGCGCGCCAGCAGCCACATACCCATCGCATGCTGTTGGCTTTGCCTGCCCTGGGCGGACAGCGAGTCCGCGCTGTGGTGATACACCCTGAACACCTGGTTCACGAAACGCGTAAGGTAGCCGGCACGGGCGATGGCCCGCCACACCAGGCTTTCAGGCACAAACCCCTCGATTTCTTCGGGAAATGGAAACTGGCGCAGCACATCGGTGCGCAGGCAGCCGAATTTCTCGCCCCGCACGTCATATTTGAAGGTCATGTCCAGCGAGGTGGCATCAAAGATATCCTGTGGAAACATATCGCCCACGATATGCCCGTCGGGCCGCGCGCACAGGCCTGTAATCGCCACATAACGGTCGCGTTCGCCCACCGGGATTTCCTTCCATGCAGTGGCCATGCTGTACAACGCGTTGGCGTCCAGGCTGTCATCGCTGTCCACGACCACCACCAGTTCGCCGCTGGCGCGCTCGATGCCGCGGTTGAAAGCAGTCTTCTTGTGCTGGTTGACCTGCCAGGCGTAATAGATCGGGAAGCTTGCTTCCTGCTGCCAGACCGCAACCCGCTCGCGCGTGTCGTCGGTCGAGCCATCATCGATGATGACCCATTCGAAGTCCTGGTAGGATTGCTCACGCAGCGATAGATAGACGCGCTCCAGCGTATGTGCCCGGTTGTAGGTGGGCGTGATCACCGAAAACAAATGACGCCAGCCTGACATAGTCTTATCTTTCTTATCTTGTACGTTATAGGTATATAGAGCAGGAAAACAGTACGCCATCACATCAGTAGCCATTGCGGACGCCGGCAAATGGCCTAAAGCAGGACCGTAACGCGCCGACGACCCGATGATAGGACAAAAAAAATCCGCAGCTGCGATTGCTGCGGATTTTTTGCCAACGTTACATCAGGAAACATAACGCGGCTGCGCGATGCGGCGCCATACGCCGCATGAGGCCGACATGCTCAGGCGCGCTTTACCTTTTCGAGCATTTTGAACACACCCTTGGGCGAGTTGACGAACAGGCGCTTGAAGGCCTTGCCCAGGCAACGGCGTTCGAGGGTGTTGCGGCGGTTGCGTTTGATTTCTGCCATGTTGAATCTCCGGTCTGCGTGCCAGGCCGGCGAAGGTGCAGGCCCGTAAAAATCCACTAAACCTGGCATTTTACCTTGAAAATACCCGAACACACAAAATCGCCCGCATACCAAAGGGCAACGTGGTTTCCCGTACACATGGCCAACCGACGCGGTGCCGGTAATGGCAGCGCAGGGCTGGCGCATCGTTGCGGGGTGTACGGGGCGGCGGTTCATCACCTACTAACAGTAGCGACAGAAAGATTATGATTACGCCATGACCTCCCAGATCCGTATTGTTGGCGCCCGCCAGAACAACCTCAAGAACCTCGATGTCGATATCAATACCGGCCAATTGCTGGTGATCACCGGCGTGTCGGGGTCAGGCAAAAGCTCGCTGGCCTTCGATACCTTATACGCCGAAGGCCAGCGCCGCTACGTTGAAACATTCTCCCCCTATGCGCGGCAGTTTCTCGACCGCATGGACAAGCCCCAGGTCGAGCGTATCGAAGGCATATTGCCGGCCATCGCCATCGACCAGGTCAATCCGGTGCGCAATTCGCGCAGCACCGTGGGCACGATGACGGAGCTGAACGACCACCTCAAGCTGCTTTATGCAAGGCTGGGCCGGCTGTACTGCCGCTGCTGCGGCCGCCGCGTGCAGCGGGACAACGCGCAAAGTATCCAGCAGCAGATCGCGACGCGCAGCCAACCCGGCGACCCACGCCTGGTGATTACCTTTCCGGTCGTCATCCCGGCCAACTTCACCGAGGAGGAAGTGCGTGGCTTCCTGGACCAGCAGGGCTACACGCGCATCCATCATGAGGAAACGCGGCTACAGACGCCGCCCACACCAAAGGGTAAAGGCAAAGCCAAGGCCAAGACGCCCAAGGCTGAAAAGCTCCGCGTGCTGCACGTCATCCAGGATCGCTTCCGCTACAGCTCGGCCGAGCCCGAACGGGTAATGGAGGCCTTGGACACTGCGCTCAAGCAGGGCGACGGGCATATCTCCATCTACGTGATCCCCGATGCACCGCCCGCCGACTCCGCGCAAGCGCGCGGCGACGCACCGCTGGCGGTTGGCTCAGGCTCCGTCAATAGTTCGGGGGACAGCACACATTCCGGTGCAGGTACTGGAGCGGGCACGGGCGTCGACGCCGACGAAACAGTGTGGCGCTTCAGCAATCGCCTGCATTGCGCGCACTGCGACATTGAATACACCACGCCGCTGCCCAGCACGTTTTCCTTTAATTCGCCGCTGGGTGCCTGTGAGTCGTGCCGCGGATTCGGACGCGTGATGGGGATCGATTACGGCCTGGTGGTTCCGGACGAAACCAAGACCTTGCGCCAGGGTGCCATCAAGCCTTGGCAGACCGCCAGCTACAAAGAATGCCAGGACGAACTCGAACGCTATGCACCCAAGGCGGGCGTGCGCCTGGACACGCCCTGGAAAGACCTGAGCCACGATGAAAAGCAATGGGTGATCGGCGGCACGCCCGACTGGAAAGGCGGCCCGCAAGCCTGGAAAACCCAATGGTACGGCGCACAGCGTTTTTTCGATTGGCTGGAATCGCGCGCCTACAAAATGCATGTACGCGTACTGCTGTCCAAATACCGCAGCTATACGCCCTGCCCCACCTGCGGCGGCTCGCGCCTCAAGCCCGATGCCACGCTCTGGCGATTGGGCGACGCCACCGCAGCACAGGAAGACGCAGGCGATGACGCGAATGCCGCAGGCAGCTACCCGCGCTTCATGCCCGTGCACGCCGACTGGACACGCGAGCAGCTCAATGCCCTGCCCGGCCTGGGCATCCACGACCTGATGCGACTGCCCATCAGCCGTGTGCGCGACTACTTTACCGACATTACGTTTGGAGCCGCACTCGACGCTGCGCTGGACCTGCTGCTCACCGAAGTACGCACGCGGCTGAAGTTCCTCTGTGACGTCGGCCTGGGCTATCTGTCGCTCGACCGCCAGAGCCGCACCCTGTCGGGCGGCGAAGTGCAGCGCATCAACCTCACCACGGCGCTGGGCACCTCGCTGGTAAACACACTGTTCGTGCTGGACGAACCCTCTATCGGCCTGCACCCGCGTGACATGCACCGTGTAGTGGAAGCCATGCACCGCTTGCGCGCCAACGGCAATACGCTGGTCGTGGTAGAACACGATCCGCAGGTGATGATCGCGGCCGACCGCATCATGGACATCGGCCCAGGGCCGGGCGAGCGCGGTGGTCGCATCGTGTTCGATGGCACGCCCGAGCAACTGCGCAATGCCGACACGCTCACTGGCAATTATCTGGGCGGCCGCCTGCGCGTGGAAGCGCCGCGCCCCATGCCCGTTTCTGCCAGCACGCCGCGCCTGCTGCTGGAAGGGGTGCGTGCCAACAATCTCAAGAATATCTCCGTCTCGATACCGCTCGGGCGGCTGGTGTGTATAACCGGCGTGTCGGGATCGGGCAAGTCGACACTGATCCAGGATGTTCTCTACCCCGCGATGCTCAAGCTGCAAGGCCGGCCAACCGAGGCGCCGGGCGCCTTCGACCGCCTGCTGGGCGCGGAACAGCTCGCCGACGTGGTGATGGTGGACCAGACGCCGATCGGCAAGACGGCCCGATCCAATCCGGCGAGTTATGTGGGTGCGTTCGACCCCATCCGCAAACTGTTCGCCAACGCCACCGTCTCGAAAGAACGCGGCTATACGCCCGGCACGTTCAGTTTCAACACCGGTGACGGGCGCTGCCCAACCTGCGGCGGCACGGGCTTCGAGCATGTGGAAATGCAGTTTCTGTCCGACGTCTATCTGCGCTGCCCGGACTGCGACGGAAAGCGCTTCCGGCCCGAGATTCTCGAAGTGCGCGTGGAGCATCTGGGTCGCAGCGCGTCGATTGACGAGGTGCTGGAGATGACGGTGACCGAGGCGCTGGAATTTTTCCAGGGCCTGCGTGACGTGCAGTGGGCGCTGGCGCCCCTGGCCGACGTGGGCCTGGAGTACGTGCGCCTGGGCCAGCCCGTACCCACGCTGTCTGGCGGCGAAGCGCAGCGCCTCAAGCTGGCCGGGCACTTGGCCGCTGCGGCGCGCAGCGGCATCTCGTCGGCCAAGGTGGCCAAAAAGGGCAGCCTGTTCCTGTTTGACGAGCCTACCACCGGCCTGCACTTCGACGACGTGGCCAAACTGATGCGCGCCTTCCGCAAATTGCTGGGGGCCGGCCATTCGCTGCTGGTGATCGAACACAACCTGGATGTGATACGCGCGGCGGATTGGCTGATCGACTTGGGCCCCGAAGGGGGCGACCAGGGCGGCGCACTGATCGGCGCAGGTACGCCAGGCGAACTGATGCACAACCCCGGCTCGCATACCGGCCGCGCGCTGGCCGAGTACACCACCGCCATCGTCTATGAAGACAAGTCGCAGCAAGCGCGCGCGCTCGCCGAACCCGTGCACGAGTATGCCGACACAGCCGGCACACCCTTGCAGAGCGTAATGCGGCGGCGGCGCGCGGGCATGCACAGCATCGATATCGTCAACGCGCGCGAGCACAACCTGAAAGGCATCAACGTCAGCATCCCGCGCGATACCTTTACCGTGGTGACAGGCGTATCGGGCTCGGGCAAATCCACATTGGCGTTCGACATCCTCTTCAATGAGGGGCAGCGGCGCTATCTGGAGTCGCTCAACGCTTATGCGCGCGCCATTGTGCAGCCGGCGGGCAAACCCGATGTGGACGCCATCTATGGCATCCCCCCCACTGTGGCAATAGAACAGCGCACCAGCCGTGGTGGGCGCAAGTCCACCGTGGCCACGATGACCGAGATCCATCACTTCCTGCGCCTGCTGTACGTGAAGCTGGGCACACAGATGTGCCCCAACTGCAATGTGCCGGTCGAACCGCAGAAACCCGAACAGATCGTGGCCCAGATCCTGCGCGACTACAAGGGCCGCCACATCGGCGTTGTGGCGCCTTTGGTGACGGCGCGCAAGGGGTATTACACCGACCTGGCCAAATGGGCTGCGGGCAAGGGCTTCAGCCACCTGAGGGTCGATGGCGCGTTCATTCCGGTCTCGCCCTGGCCGCGCCTGGACCGCTACCGCGAGCACACCATCGAACTGCCGATTGCGGACTTGATTGTGGACGCGGGCGACGAGGCCTCACTGCGCGAAGCCGTTCGCAGCGCCCTGGAACACGGCCAGGGCACCATGACACTACTGATCGACCTGACCGACGGCAGCAGCGTGCCGCTACAGGCGCGACGCGAGGCTGGCCTGGTCGACGCGGCCAGCGAACGGCAGTTTTCCGTGAAGCGCGCCTGCCCCGGTTGTGGCATGAGTTTCCCCGAACCCGATCCGCGCATGTTCTCGTACAATTCCAAGCACGGCTGGTGCATCAGCTGCTTTGGCACCGGCCTTCAACTGAGCGGCTTCGACGAGCAGCAGACAGGCGAAGAAAGCACCTGGAATGCCTGGTACGAGGGCAGCACGGAAGTATGCCGCACCTGCCATGGCGAGCGTCTGAACCCCATCTCGCGGGCTTTCCGCTGGCGCGACCGCTCGATTGCCGAGTTTGCCGCCATGCCAGTCTCGGAAGCGCAGTCCTTCTTCACCGGCTTGGTAAGCCGCGGCCGCGAGGCCGAGATTGCGCGCGACATTCTGGCCGAGATTCGCGGGCGCCTGAACTTCATGCAGGAAGTCGGGCTCGGGTATCTGGCGCTGGATCGCGCGGCGCCCACACTGTCGGGCGGCGAAGCGCAGCGCATCCGCCTGGCAGCCCAACTGGGTTCCAACCTGCAGGGTGTCTGTTATGTGCTGGATGAGCCCACCATCGGCCTGCATGCACGCGACAACCAGATTCTGCTCAACGCGTTGTCGACGCTCGAAGGCCACGGCAATACCTTGGTGGTGGTTGAGCACGACGAAGACACCATACGGCGCGCCTCCCACATCATCGACATCGGGCCCGGCGCGGGCGTGCGCGGAGGCATGGTAGTGGCGCAAGGCACGGCCCGCGAGGTGATGGACAACCCGGCCTCTGTCACAGGCCGCTATCTGCGCCAGCCGCTGGCCCACCCGATGCAGCCGCGGCGCGCCATCGCAGCCGACGCACCCATGATCACTGTACGCGGCGCCCACCTGCACAACTTGCGCAATGCCGAGGCCCGCATACCGGTGGGCCGGCTGAGTGTCATTACAGGCGTGTCCGGCTCGGGCAAGTCCACGCTCGCGCGCGACGTCCTGCTCGACAACCTCGCGCGCGCGGTATCGACGCGGCAGGCACCGGCCTGGCAAGGCTGCACCAGCATCGAGGGCTGGGAACAGATCGACCGTGTGCTGGAAGTGGACCAGACCCCCATCGGCAAGACGCCCCGCTCCTGCCCCGCCACCTATGTCGGCTTCTGGGACGACGTGCGCAAGCTGTTCGCGGGCACGCGCGAAGCCCGGGTGCGCGGCTGGCAGTCGACGCGGTTTTCCTTCAACACAGGGGATGGCCGCTGCCCGGTTTGCGAAGGCCAGGGCATGCGCACCATCGAAATGAGCTTCCTGCCCGACGTCAAAGTGCTGTGCGACGCTTGCAACGGCGAGCGCTTCAACCGCGATACCCTGGCCGTGACCTGGCGCGAACGCAGCGCTGGCGAGGTGCTGCGCATGGAAGTAGACGACGCGGTTGAGTTCTTTGCGGCGCACTCGAAGATATTGCGCCCACTGCAACTCATGCAGGATGTGGGCCTGGGTTACCTGACGCTGGGCCAGCCCTCGCCCACGCTTTCGGGCGGGGAAGCCCAGCGCATCAAGCTTGTGACCGAGTTGGCCAAGGCGCGCCTGACCGATGGCGTCATCAAAACGGGCCGCGCCTCGCGCACCCCCCATACCTTGTATGTGCTCGACGAGCCCACAGTGGGCCTGTCCAGCGCCGATGTCGAAAAGTTGATCCACGTGCTGCACCGGTTGGTGGACGCGGGCAACACGGTGGTGGTGATCGAGCACAACCTCGATATCATTGCCGAAGCCGACTGGGTCGTGGACCTTGGCCCCGAAGGCGGCACCGGCGGCGGGCGCTTGGTGGCACAGGGCGCGCCGGAAGAGATTGTGGCACGCCAAGCCGCGTCGCATACGGGTGCGGCGCTGGCTGGCTTTCTGGCGCATGGCGAGGCAGCACGCAAAGAAAACGCTGCCCGCAGGGCCCGCGAAGAGGCCTGATCCGACCATGCTTTGTCGTTTCGAAGACCGCTTGGCGGATCGTGCACTGGTGCTGGAAGACTTCCGCGAACGCATCGCCGTCCACACAGCCAGTGAGCTGGACGAGGCGCTGGCCCGCATCGAAGCCGCCCAGCGCCGCGGGCTGTGGGTAGCGCTGCTGCTGGATTACGAACTGGGTGCATGGTTGGAGCCCGCCGCATCGGCGGCGCCGAACTCACCAGTCCGATCCGCAGCGGCTGCAACAGACGTGGGCGCCAGCACAGGCAGCGACGCTGCCCCCCTTACCGCCCTGGTGTTTGGCGCGGCGCGCCAGACCACGCCCTGGCAAGCGCCCCCCAACACCGCGCCCTTCGACCTGCGCGCACACGCGCTGATGCGGCGGGGCGAGTACCTGGCCGCCGTCGATGCGCTGCGCGCCGCCATCGCCAACGGTGAACTCTACCAAGCCAACTTCACGTTTCCGATCGCACTGCAGACCGACATGGCACCGCGCGATCTGTACCGCCAACTGGCCGCACATCATCGCGCGGCACATGCGGCCTATATCGAGGACGGGCGCCGCGCGGTACTTTCGCTTTCGCCTGAATTATTCTTCGAACGCCGCGGTGATCGGATCACCGTCAGGCCCATGAAAGGCACGGCGCCGCGCCATACCGACGCCGCGCAGGACAGGCTGGCGGGCACGGCCTTGCTTGGCAGCAACAAGAACCGCGCCGAAAACCTGATGATCGTCGACCTGCTGCGCAATGACTTGGGACGCCTGGCCACGCCAGGATCCGTCAACGTGGACGCCCTTTTTTCTCTAGAGGCCTACCCGTCGGTATGGCAGCTTACCTCCACCATCAGCGCCCGTGCGCCTGACGCCAGCTTGCCGGCCTTGCTGCGTGCGCTGTTTCCCTGCGGCTCTATCACAGGCGCGCCGAAGATCGCAGCCATGCGCAAGATCCAGGCACTGGAGATCGCCCCACGCGGCATTTACTGCGGCAGCATTGGCTGGCTGGCGCCCGATGGCGACTGTTCCCTGAACGTCGCCATCCGCACCATCGAGATGCCGAATGAGCGCCCGGGCCATGGCGTGCTGGGTGTCGGCGGCGGCATCGTATACGACTCTGACCCCGCCCAGGAATGGGAAGAGTGCCTGTGGAAGGCGCGGGTGCTGGGGCTGGGGGCCGCCAGGCCCACACCCATCGCCTTTGTGGATTGAGCAGGTGCCCCCGCAATCGTGATCGGCGCACATGCGCGCAGCATGCAAGCCGGCACGCTATCCAAATGCCGCCTTGGCCAGAACCGCTTGCAGGTCGGCAGACAGCGGGCCGAGTCGATCGGCCCATCAATGCCCAGGCTTAGCGCCCCCGGAATTACCCCGGCTTACGACCACACGAGCATGTACCCACCATGCGGATACAGTATGATAAATATACCTGCCCAGCGGACTCTCACGCATAACGAGGAAGGCCTCTGCCATGAACGACGCGGACATCCAGCTCATCGAAACCATGCGGGTCGATCCGGGCCCGTCGTTGCCGCTACTTCCCTGGCATCGCAAGCGGCTCGAAGCCTCCTGTGCGGCGCTTGGCTATCGCTGGCCCGGCGAGCGGCTGTTCATGGACATCGGCCGCCTGTCCGCCGGCCTCGACCCCACCTCCTCGCACAGGCTGCGCCTGTTGGTCGACCGCAACGGCGTGTACTCCCTGACATTCGGCCCACTTCCGCCCACGCCCGAGCCCGTCCAACTGCGCCTGGACACGCGGCCGCGCAAGGCAGAACAGCTTTATCTCGCCCACAAGTCCACGTACCGGCCATGGTACGAAGAGGCCCAGGAGTGGCTGGCCGTACACCCCAATGTGTTCGACGTGATCTTCTGCAACGCGCACGGTGAGGTATGCGAAGGAAGCCGGTCGAACATCTACGTGCAGGACGATGAAGGCAACTGGCTGACGCCGCCGGTGTCGTGCGGCCTGCTGCCGGGTGTGATGCGCCAGAGCCTGCTGGACCAGGGCCTGGTGCGCGAGGCGCGCATCAGCCGCGACGACCTCGAAAACGCGCCTGCGCTGCGTGTATCCAATGCCCTGCGCGGCTGGCTGACCGCACGCCTCATCCGCGCCACGACGCGCTGGCGGTGAGCACTGCAGGCGCAGGCAAGCCTCCGCTCTTGCCTGCTCACTGTTTCATCGTGCTTGCTGGCCGACGCCGAACGCCCACACGGACAACGCCCCCGCTGCCGTCCCGCGTGTTTTCATGCCGCAAAACGCCCATGCAGCAAATAATGAATGGCTTCGTGCGCCGCAGCCATACCCATGGTGGCAGTGACCGTCACGGCCGAGCCATACCCCGCGCACGACAGCCCCTGCAGCGCCGCACCTTGTGGCGCATGGGCCGCCAATTGGCCCAGCTCGTCGCGATCATGCGCAGGCGCCTCCGCAAGGGCCGTGATTTCGACCGGCCGCAGCCATAGCTCAGGCAACACGGCCTGCTGGTCGAACCAGAGGGCCCGCACCCCCATGCGCGGCACACGTTTTTTTACCTTGCCCGCCGCCGGCGCTGCCTTGGGATAACCATGCTGGCGGCGCAGCGTGTTGCGCAGCTTGGCCAGCAAAGCATCGTTGACGGCTTGCGAGAGATCTCCGGCCCGCAGGGTGAGCGGATTGGTCTTGCCGCCCGCCCCGCCACACACCACGATGGGAAGGCCTTGGCGCCGGGCTTCGAGAATCATTGCGATCTTGGCCTGGGCCTGGTCAGTGCAATCGATCACCATGTCGATGCCGCCCGCAAACAGTTCGGCAACATTACCCGGCTCAACGAAATCGTCAATCAATTGCATGGTGCAGGCCGGGTTGATGCCGTGCACGCGCTGCGCCATGGCCAGGATCTTGGCTTGGCCAAGCGTTTCGGTCAGGGCGTGGATCTGGCGATTGACGTTGGATTCGGCCACATGATCGAGATCGGCCAGCGCCAGGCCGCCGATGCCCGACCGCGCCAGCGCCTCGGCGCACCAGGAACCCACACCGCCGATGCCGGCCACCAGTATGCGGGCGCCGCGCAGGCGCGCGACACCCATGGGGCCATACAAGCGCTCGAGGCCGCCGAAGCGGCGCTCAATGTCAGCAGTGTTTGCGGCGCCGGCGATGCCGGTCGTATTAAATAAGGCGTCAGGGGCGGTCATAGGACAGAGTTTACTGCCAACCCCGCATGCGACTCGCAGCGCGGCATAAGCAAAAAAGCAACACTGCTGACGCGGGAACGATACGCGCGGCACGGCTGTCTTAAAATAGAAAACATCCCGTCTTCAAGCAACGTGTCGCCATATTGGCGGCGGTTGTGATCAACAGTTATCGCATAGGCCTCTTTTCAACGAGGTATTTCGCAACGTGGACACGATCTCTGTTTCAGCTACGCCTTCCATACCCTGCGCCGGCAGTTTTCGTCTGCTCACCGACGCCGAGCGCCACGCTTCACTCCAGGCCTCACTTTCGCAGTGGGATCCCGACCAGGATGTCTGGGTATATGGCTACGGCTCGCTGATCTGGAGGCCCGAGTTCGACTTCGCCGAAAAACGCATTGGCCTGTTGCACGGCTATCACCGCGCGCTATGCCTGTGGTCACGCGTCAACCGGGGCACACCTGACCGGCCCGGACTGGTGTTTGGGCTGGATACTGGCGGCTCGTGCCGCGGGGTCGTATTCCGCATCCCCGCCGAACGGGTGCGCGAAGACATGGAGGCCCTGTGGCGACGCGAAATGCCCAGCGGCGCTTATCTGCCCAAGTGGATCACCTGCCGGACCGACGCCGGCCATGTCACAGCGCTGGCTTTTGTGATGAACCGCAATACAGATGCCTATGTACGCGGTCTGTCCGATGAGCATCTGCTGCACATTGTGCGCAGCGCCCATGGCAGTTACGGCCCCTGTATGGAATACGTAATCGAAACCGCACAGGCGCTGCAGCGATCGAACATCCACGACAAGCGGCTGCAGGCACTTGTCAGGCAGTTGCACGCAGCCGTGTAACCCACCGTTGCTCTATCGCCCCCCAGGGCCGGCATGCGGGTAAACTATAGCGTTGACACAACTTGCCGCCACTATCATGTCCGTCGCAGATATCCGCCAGAAGTACGAAAAATTCGAGTTGCTCGAAAGCAATCTGGCAAGCACTCCGTTCGATCAGTTCTCCCTCTGGCTCGACGAGGCCTTGCAGGCGCAGGTACCCGAGCCCACCGCCATGACGCTGGCCACTGCCACGGCCGATGGCCGGCCTTCGGCACGCATCGTGTTGCTCAAGGGCTTCGACCCGAGCGGTTTCGTCTTCTATACCAATTATCTGTCACGCAAGGGGCACGAACTCGACGACAACCCGAAGGCCAGCCTGCTGTTCTTCTGGCCCGCGCTCGAGCGGCAGGTGCGTATCGAAGGCGTGGTTGACAAGGTCAGCGCACAAGAATCCGACGCATACTACAACAGCCGGCCGCTGGGCTCCCGCATCGGTGCCTGGGTGTCGCCGCAAAGCCAGCCCATTTCGCACGAAGCACTCCAGGCACGCCTTGCATCACTGAGCGTGTCTCTGGGCGAGCACCCCACCCGGCCCGACCACTGGGGCGGCTACCGGCTTGTTCCAGACTACATGGAGTTCTGGCAAGGCCGCCCCTCGCGGCTGCACGATCGCATCGCTTTCCGGCGCGATGAGGGCAACTGGACACTGCAGCGCCTCGCGCCCTGACGCCCGGCCATCACCCGGTACCGCGCATGCCAGTTATCCCCCATGATTTCGACACCTTGTACTTTCGGTCCGCACTGGGCCGTTTCGCCACAGGTGTCACGGTCATCACCGCTGAATCGCAGCCGGACGCCCGGCCGCTGGGGCTGACGATCAGCTCCTTCAACTCTGTGTCGCTGGATCCGCCGCTGGTGTTGTGGTCACTCACGCGCAAAGCCTCGACGCTGCCGCATTTTCTTGGCGCGCAGCGCTACGTTGTGCACGTACTGGCCGCCAGCCAACTGGCGCTGGCGCGGCGCTTCGCCCAAGGCCCCCAGGCCGAACGTTTCAAGGGCCTGGCGCTCAAGCGCGCGCCGGGCGGCACACTTATGCTCGCCGATCCCGACACGGCCGCCTGGTTTGAGTGCTACAACCTCACACACTACGAAGCGGGCGACCACATTGTTTTCATCGGGCAGGTTGAGCGCTGCGAACGCGGTTTCAGCCAGCCCTTGGTGTACCATGCAGGCGATTTCGATCTCACGCCATCGAGCGAGCCGTTGTCCAGCCATTAACCGCCAATGTCCACCCCATGCGCGGTGCACGCTGCAGCGGTTTTCCGTCTTTACTGCAGCGCTTTCCGAGCCTTCAGAACGCAGACACTTCAACCCCTATAAACTTTTCAGACTCAGCTCAGACTGCTCATTATCAATATTATGGCAACAGATATAGATTGCGTGGTTCTCGGCGCCGGTGTTGTCGGCCTTGCCATCGCGCGCGAACTGGCGCTCGCGGGCCGCGAAGTGCTGGTTGTCGAGAAAACCGAAGCCATCGGCACCGGCACCAGCTCCCGAAATTCCGAAGTCATCCACGCAGGCATTTACTATCCCCAGGGCAGCTTGAAGGCCCGACTGTGCGTCGAAGGCAAGCAGATGCTGTACGACTACTGTGCCGAACGCGGCATCCCGCACAAGCGCCTGGGCAAGCTGATCGTGGCGGCCACGCCTGAGCAGAGCGCCGGCCTGGACAAAATCGCCGAACGCGCGCGTCTGAATGGCGTGGACGATCTGTACCGCATCAGCGGCGCGCAGGCGCGTGAACTCGAGCCTGCCCTGCGCTGCGATGCTGCGCTGGTTTCCCCCTCCACTGGCATCGTCGACAGCCACGGTCTGATGCTGGCCCTGCAGGGCGACGCCGAAAACCATGGGGCGCAATGCGTGTTCCACACCGCCTTCAGCAGCGGGCGCGTACTGCCGGACGGCACTTTTGAGCTGGCGTTCTCTGGCGCCGAAGCCATGACGCTCACGGCAAATTGCGTCATCAACGCCACTGGCCTGTCGGCGCCGGCCACGGCCCGCGCCTTGGCCGGCCAGCCCGAATCCCACATCCCTCAGGCGTACTACTGCAAGGGCAGCTATTTCACCTTGTCTGGCCGCGCACCCTTCAGCCACCTGATCTACCCTATGCCAGACCATGCCGGGCTGGGCGTGCACCTTACGCTGGATCTGGGCGGCCAGGCAAAGTTCGGCCCCGATACCGAATGGGTGCCGGACGAAGACTACACCCTCGATCCTCACCGCGGCGACAGCTTCTATGAGGCCGTGCGTAGCTACTGGCCCGCCCTGCCGGACGGCGCGCTGAACCCCGGTTATACCGGCATCCGGCCCAAGATCGTGGGTGCGGGCGAACCCGCCGCCGATTTTGTGATCGCGGGCCCGGCCACGCACGGCATCGGTGGCCTGGTCAACCTGTTCGGCATCGAATCGCCGGGGCTGACGGCCTGCCTGGCCATCGCCCGCGAAACCTGCGCCGCGCTCAACGCGCCCAAGCCGGCCTGATCGCGGCGCCACCCCGCACGACACAAGGTAGCGTTCACCCCCTCAGGGCAACGCTTCCGACATATTTTCGGATATCTGATGAACGACTATATTCTTACGCTATCGTGCCCCGACCGTACAGGGATTGTGCATGCAGTCAGCGCCTGGCTGCTCGAACGCCAGGGCAATATCATCGACGCCCAGCAGTTTGGCGACCAAGAGCAGCAGCGTTTCTTCCTGCGCGTGCATTTTGTGCTGCCCGACGCCGCCGGCGCCACCGAGCTGGAGCAGGCATTCGCCCCAGTTGCACACAAGTTCTCCATGCAGGCCAACATCTACGATGCACAGCGCAAGGCCAGGGTGCTGATCATGGTCAGCAAGCAGGGCCATTGCCTGAACGATCTGCTGTTCCGCGTACACGCCGGGCAACTCCCCGTCGAAATCGCCGCAGTGGCCTCGAACCACCCCGACCTGGGAAATATGGCGCGCGCCTACGGCCTGCCCTTTCACCATCTGCCGGTCACGCCCGACACCAAGGCGCGGCAGGAAGCACAGATCCTGGATCTGGTCGAAACCTTGAACGTCGACCTGGTGGTGTTGGCGCGCTACATGCAGATACTGTCCAATGACCTGTGCCGGGCATTATCGGGGCGGGCCATCAACATCCACCACAGCTTTCTGCCCAGCTTCAAGGGC
Source organism: Pusillimonas sp. TS35 (assembly GCF_009857885.1). GTDB lineage: Bacteria > Pseudomonadota > Gammaproteobacteria > Burkholderiales > Burkholderiaceae_B > Allopusillimonas > Allopusillimonas lactea. Next base: position 143,125 of record NZ_WWER01000008.1, read on the forward strand.
GCGCGGCCCTATCACCAGGCGCATACACGCGGCGTGAAAATCATCGGCGCCACCGCCCATTACGTGACGGCAGACTTGGATGAGGGCCCCATCATCGAACAGGACATTGAGCGCGTACACCACGCCATGAGCCCGTCGGACCTCACCCAGACTGGCAGTGACATCGAGTCGCTGGTGCTGTCGCGCGCAGTGCGTTGGCATGTCGAGCACCGTATCCTGCTCAACGGCCAGCGCACCGTCGTCTTCAACTGAGCGCTCAGCGGCCCTGCGCTACGCCCTCGCGGCGCGGGTCCGCGCCCCCCACCAGGCCGCGGGGCGTAATCGACACGCCCTGCAGCCCGCTGGGCAGGTCGATTTCCTTCACTTCGTGCCCCATGGCCCGCAAAGGCTCGATCAAGTCATGCAGCGCCGTGCCGCGCTCCAGCTCGGTGGCGCGGTTGCGACTGCCGTAGTTAGGCAGGCTGATGGCCCGCTGCACATCGAGCCCCCAGTCCAGCACGCCCAGCGTCGCCTTGGCCACATAGTTGATGATGGACGAGCCACCAGGCGAACCGATCACCAACACCGGCTTGCTACCCTTGAGCACCATGACGGGCGACATTGAGCTGCGTGGGCGCTTGCCCGGCTCTACCCGATTGGCCACCGGCTTGCCATCGGCATCTACGCCCGACAGCGAAAAATCAGTCAGTTGATTGTTGAGTAAAAAGCCGTCCACAAACAGCTTGCTGCCGAAGGCCTGTTCAATAGACGTTGTCATGGACACTGCGTTGCCGTCGGCATCCACAATAGACAGATGGCTGGTGGATGGGAGTGACACGGTCGCGTCCACGCCGCGCCGGCGCAACAGGCCGACAGGGTCGCCGGGTTGCGCGGTGCCCATGCTGTGCATCGGGTCGATCAACGATGCCCGCTGGGCCAGATACCCAGGATCCAACATGGCCCGTGCGGGCACGTCGACAAAATCCGGATCAGCCACGTAGCGGTCGCGGTCCGCAAAAGCCAGCCGGCCGGCTTCAGAGAACCAGTGCACTGCCTGCGCCGAGACCGGCGGCACCGTGGCGATGGGCGTGTGGGCAAGAATGCCCAGCATCTGCATCACGGCCAGCGGGCCCGAACTGGGCGGCGGCATGCCGCATATTGTGTAGACACGGTAAGGCGCACAGAGCGGATCGCGCGCCTTGGCCTGGTATGCCTGCAGATCCGCCGCCGTCAGGTCACCTGGAACGGGGTGCGCCCGAACTGCCGCCACGATATGTTCGGCGATTTCACCTGTGTAGAAAGCGTCGGCCCCTTGCTGCGCAACAATGCCCAGCGTGCGTGCCAGCGCCGGGTTCTTCAGCACATGACCAACCGGCCATGGCTGCCCTGCGGCGTCGTAAAAATAGGCCGCGGCGGCAGGCTGCGCACGCAAGGCCTTGTCATCAGCCAGCAGTGCATGAAGGCGGGGCGATACTTCGAAACCATTTTGAGCCAACGTAATGGCGGGCTGGAACAACACAGCCCAGGGCAGGTGGCCTTCCGTGTGGTGCGCCAACGCCAGGGCGCGCACCACACCGGGCACACCAACCGACAGACCGCTGTTGACGGCCTCTTCGAACGGCAGAGGCTTGCCGTCTTTTGTGAAGCGGCCTACGCGCGCGGCGGCAGGTGCGGTTTCGCGCCCGTCGTAGGCCTGCATGCGGCCGCTGGCATTGTCGTAAGTGACGATGAAAGCACCGCCGCCTATGCCCGATGATTGCGGCTCTACCAGCGTTAGCACCATTTGTGCTGCAATCGCGGCATCGATCGCGCTGCCACCCTGAGCCAGCATGCGCTCAGCGGCGCGTGTCGCGTGGGGGTTGGCCGTACTGGCCATATACTGCGATGCATGTGCGGCCGCGCGCGCCTGGGCACCCGTGGCCGCCTCGGGATTGCGATCGGCCTCCGGCGCAGCTTGCACATTGCCCGCGGCAACCGTCAACGCCAGCAAAGCAAGCGACAGCAGGTGCCCTGGCCGACCGGCGCGCCACAATACGCGATACGCCACATTTCGATGAACATCGGCGCCACATAGGCTGCGCGGCGGAAAGACCGCCCTTCCCCAGATCATTTCTCCGTCTCCCTCTGCAATACCGCCACCGCGACAGGACTACTGCGATACGGCTGCCGCGATACGGCTGCCGCTACGATACGCCTGCGCAATACGGCCTCTGCAATACGCTGCAACGCCCCTCGCCACCGCCGCCCCTTTGGCCCGCGACATCTCCGTTACAAACCGCCGCTCCGGCCCGCCTCGGTTTCTTGGCGCAGCCAGGCATCGAACAGCGCCAGCGCCTCGGAACATTCGCGGTCGGCCGGGTAGCTGAAATAATAAGCATCGGGCACCTCTAACACGCCCTGCACCGGGCAAACCAGGCTGCCCGCGCGCAGGCCGGGCTCGGCAAGAAACATCGGAATGAGCCCCACGCCCATGCCAGCCTCGACAGCTGCCCGCACCATGGTGAACAGTTCATAGCGCGGCCCCGCGCCTATGGATGGCTGGTATGCCATCCCCTGGGCATCGTACCAGTAGCGCCAGGCATCCGGCCGGGACAACATGTGCAAGTGCGTCAGGCCCTCCAGCCCGCCGCCCGCAGCGCGTACACTCGGCTCGCATACAGGCACCAAGGCTTGTTCATCGAACAATTTAAAGCCCGTGGTATGCGGCCAGACCTGGCTGGAATGGTAAATCGCAGCATCGAAGGGGTGATCCTTGAACTGGAACGGCAATGTGCGCGCGGACAGGCTGACTGCAATATCGCCATGCAGTCGCTTGAAACTTGCCAGGCGGGGAATGAGCCAAGTGGTGGCCAAGGTGGGCAGGACCGCAATGTGCAGGCTTCGCCCCAACCCTGCGCGCGACACCAGGCCCAGCGTGTCCTTCTCGATTTGTTCCAAATGGTGCCGCACGCGGGCGGCGTACTCCGCCCCCGCGTCGGTCAGCGCAACACGCCGCCGCACCCGCGTCAGCAATTGCACACCCAGGCGCTCTTCCAGCCCCGTTACCTGGCGATAGACGGCGCTGTGCGTCAGCGCCAGCTCTTCGGCCGCGCGCGAGAACGACCCGAGCCGCGCCGTGGCCTCGAATGCCTGCAACGCCCCCAGATTGGGTACACCATTACGCATCTCACACTCCTTGTCCGGCCACCGCGCCAGTATTGCCCCCTTTGCACGCATCGCCGGGCGCTGGAACTTGGGCTGTCCAGCCCCGGATAGCACCGAATTGATGCAGACTGCTGCCAGGAATGCGTCAATCTTGCATAATAGGCAAGACATTGTGCAATTTTATCAATTGCATTGTGCGCCATACGCACATTATTCTCGGTACATTAACCGGGAAGCCAGTGCCTTCCACGAATCTTCTTTGCATAAGAACATGCCATGAACGCTGTCACCGCCGCATCTTCCCAGGCCCGCATGGCCGGCCATGTACTCGTAGACCAACTCGTCGCGCAGGGTGTGGACCACGTTTTCTGCGTGCCCGGCGAAAGCTATCTGGCGGTGCTCGACGGCCTGCACGACGCATCGATCGAGGTCACGGTATGCCGCCAGGAAGGCGGCGCCGCCATGATGGCCGACGCCTACGGCAAGCTTACCGGCCGCCCCGGCATCTGCATGGTCACACGCGGCCCGGGAGCCTCCAACGCTATGGCTGGCATACACATCGCATCGCAGGACTCCACCCCCATGATCCTGTTCGTGGGCCAGATCGAGCGCGGCATGCGCGAGCGCGAAGCCTTCCAGGAAATGGACTACCGCGCCGTGTTCGGCACCCAGGCCAAGTGGGTCACCGAGATCGATCAGGCCGAACGCATCCCCGAAATCATCTCGCGCGCCTTTCACGTAGCCACCTCGGGCCGCCCCGGGCCAGTGGTGATCGCCCTCCCGGAAGACACCCTGGTCGAAACCGTATCCGTCGGCGACGCCCCTCATTACCAAGTGGTAGAGGCCGCTCCCACCCAGGCGCAGCTCAACGCGCTTGAGGAACACCTGGCCAAGGCCAGCCGGCCGGTTGCCATTTTGGGCGGCACGCGCTGGAACGAGCAGGCGGTGGCGCAGTTCGCCGCTTTTGCCGAAGCGCGCCAACTGCCCGTGGCCGTGCAATTCCGCCGCCAAATGCTCTTCTCCACTACGCATCCCTGTTTCATCGGCGACGTAGGCCTGGGCAGCAACCCGGCCATGATGGCCTACATCCGAAGCGCGGACCTGATCCTGCTGGTGGGCGGGCGGATGTCCGAAATCGCCAGCCAGAGCTACACGCTGCTCGACATCCCGGAGCCCAAGCAGGCGCTGGTCCATGTGCATCCCGATTCCAGCGAACTCAATCGCGTTTACCGCGCGGATGTCGCCATCAACGTATCGCCGACCGCCTTTGCCCAGGCAGTGTTCGAAGGCGGGGCCCAGGCCGTGCCGCTGCCTGCTTCGCGCGGCGACGAGCTGGCACACCTGCGCGACAGCTACAAGGCATGGACCAATGCACCCGCCATCCACAACCCCGGCGCGCTGCAGATGGGTGAAGTGATGGCCTACCTGGCCCGTACGCTGCCGCCCGACGCCATCATGTGCAATGGGGCCGGCAACTATGCCACCTGGCTGCACCGCTTCTACCCCTTCACACGCTACGGTACGCAGTTGGCGCCTACTTCGGGCTCCATGGGCTACGGTCTGCCAGCAGCCGTAGGCGCCAAACGCATGTACCCCGACAGAACCGTTGTATGTTTTGCGGGCGACGGCTGCTTCATGATGCATGGCCAGGAATTCGCCACCGCCGTACAGTACCAACTGCCCATCGTCGTACTGATTTTCGACAACGGCATGTACGGTACCATCCGCATGCACCAAGAGCGCAACTATCCAGGCCGCGTTTCCGCCACACAACTGCACAACCCCGACTTTTCCGCCTATGCACAGGCCTTTGGCGGCCACGGCGAGCGTGTCGAAACCACCGAACAATTCGCCCCCGCGTTTGAGCGCGCGCTGGCCAGCGGCAAGCCAGCCATCCTGCATTGCCTGCTCGACCCCGAAGCGATCACGCCCACCACCACGCTGTCCGCCATCCGCGAACAGGCGATGGGACGCTAGCAGCGGGCAAGCCCGATCCCGAACACAAAACCATTTCTCAATCCAGCCTTACCGGAGACCCAAACATGTCGTCCAACCCCTCTTTTCACTGGGATGATCCGCTGCTGCTGAACAGCCAGCTTACCGACGAAGAACGCATGGTGCGCGATGCCGCGCACGCCTATGCGCAAGACAAGCTCGCCACACGCGTGCTGAACGCATTCCGCAACGAGCAGACCGACCCAGCCATCTTCTCCGAAATGGGCGAGCTTGGCCTGCTGGGCTCCACCATCCCCGAAGAGTATGGCGGCGCTGGCCTGAACTACGTCTGCTACGGCCTGATCGCGCGCGAAGTCGAGCGTGTGGATTCGGGCTACCGCTCCATGATGAGCGTGCAATCGTCGCTGGTGATGGTACCCATCAACGAGTTCGGCAGCGAAGCGCAAAAGAAAAAATACTTGCCCAAGCTGGCGCGCGGCGAGTGGATAGGCTGTTTCGGCCTTACCGAACCCAATCACGGCTCCGATCCGGGCAGCATGGAAACTCGCGCGGTCAAGACTGCCGATGGCTACCGCCTGACGGGCAACAAGATGTGGATCACTAACTCCCCCATCGCGGACGTGTTCGTGGTGTGGGCCAAAGTTGTCGGCGGTGACGACGACGGCAAGATCCGCGGCTTCATTCTCGAGAAAGGCATGAAGGGTCTGAGCGCCCCCGCCATTCACGGCAAAGTTGGCCTGCGCGCCTCCATCACCGGCGAAATTGTCATGGACGAGGTGGAGGTTTCGGCCGACCAGATGATGCCCGGCGTTTCAGGCCTGCGCGGCCCCTTTACCTGCCTGAATTCGGCGCGCTTTGGCATCGCCTGGGGCGCGCTGGGTGCTGCGGAAGCTTGCTGGCACACCGCACGCCAGTACACAATCGACCGCAAGCAGTTCGGTCGCCCGCTCGCCGCCAACCAACTGATCCAGAAAAAACTGGCAGACATGCAGACTGAAATCACGTTGGGCCTGCAAGGCTGCCTGCGCCTGGGTCGCATGAAGGATGAGGGTTCGGCTGCGGTCGAAATCACCTCCATCATGAAGCGCAACTCCTGCGGCAAGGCGCTGGATATTGCCCGCATGGCTCGCGATATGCTGGGCGGCAACGGCATTTCCGACGAGTTCGGTGTGGCCCGCCACCTGGTCAATCTGGAAGTGGTCAACACCTACGAAGGCACGCACGACGTGCACGCCCTGATCCTGGGCCGCGCCCAGACAGGCATCCAAGCCTTCTGCTGATCGCCGAAGCCGGCTCGGGAGAGCCGCGCCGGCGTTTCAGGCGCACTGGGCCACCCCCAGGCTACTTCTCGCCCAGCGCCGCTCGCTCGAGATCCTGCGGTGTGTTGATGTTGACGAACACGCCCTCGCCTTCAAAGACTACCGGCACTGCGCCGGCATGGGCCATCCACAACAACACCTTGCGATCCCCGCCCTGCAGCCAGACACGCAAATTGGGTGCCAGGCTGGCGTGCAACACCGCGCACAAAGGATGAGCCCGATGGCCATCGCGCACATCGTCTCTAGCGTAAAGTGCATACGCGGCCAGGGTGCCAGCCCGCCTCGCCGCCATAGCCAGCCGGGCCACCATGTCGTTGGGTATGTTGAGCACATCGACGGGCGTCACGGCCAGCCACGGCGTGCCCGCATGCACCAGCCCGCGTTCGATGCCGGCCAAGGGCCCAAGGCCCACGCCCAGCGAAGGGTCGTCCGGCAACACCGGGGCATAGGCGGCGTATTGCTTCAGGCATCGGTTGGCACTGATCATAAGCTGCCCCACCTGCGGCGCGAGTGCCCTGCAGGCATGCGCGACCAGCGGTTCACCGCGCAGCGGGGCCAGGCCCTTTTCAGCGCGTTCGCCCGGAACCGCCTGCATGCGCGTGCCCTGGCCGCCCGCCAGGACCAGCCCGGTGTATTCCGCACGATCGACCATATCGGCCTGCTCCATTACCCGCCTATGTAGCTCATCTCAATCTTGTGGCCCACGGTTTGGCGGCCGCGGATCTCGGAGTAATGATCGTCGCGGCCCGACCAGATGGCGGCAATACGGGCCGTGATATCGGCCTCGCTGGCGCCGCTGCGCACCAGGGCGCGCAGGTCGTGGCCACGGTTGGCAAACAGACAGAGAAAGAGCTGCCCTTCGGGCGAGAGGCGCGCGCGGGTACAGTCGCCACAGAAGGGGCGCGAAACGCTGGTGATAAGGCCGATTTCGCCGCCCCCATCGGTATAGCGCCAGCGCGCGGCAACCTCGCCGCGATAGCCGGCCTGCGCGGGCTCGAGCGGATAGCGTTCGCCGATGCGCGCCAGGATCTCATCGCCTGTCATTACCTCGCGCAGATCCCAGCCGTTCGTGGAGCCGACATCCATGAATTCGATGAAGCGCAGGATGTGGCCCGTATGGCGGAAGCGTTCGACCATGGGCAATATCTGTGCATCGTTGACGCCCTTGCGCACCACCATGTTTACCTTGAGCGGCGCCAGGCCTGCCTGCTCGGCCGCCTCAATGCCGCGCAACACCGTAGCAACGCTGACCTTGCTGTCGCTCATGCGCGCGAACAGCGCGTCATCAAGCGCATCGAGACTGACGGTAACGCGCTGCAGCCCCGCCGCCTTCAGCGCCGCTGCCTTCTTTTCGAGCAGCGTACCGTTGGTAGTGAGGGTGATGTCGACCGGTTCGCCTTCGGGCGTGCGCAGGGCGGCCAGCATGCCTACCAGGGTTTCGAGGTCGCGGCGCAAAAGCGGCTCGCCGCCGGTGAGACGCAGCTTGCGCACCCCCATGCCCACGGCAACCTGGGCGACCAGCGTGATTTCCTCAAACGTGAGCATGTCCGCATGCGGCATGAAGACGTAATCGCTGCCGAATACTTCACGCGGCATGCAATAGGTACAGCGGAAATTGCAGCGGTCGGTCACCGAGATGCGCAAGTCGCGCAGCGGCCTGCCGCGCAAATCGTTGGCCGGACCCGAAACGGCGGCAGGCCGCTGCGCCGCCGGGCGAACACCCGGCGCCGAGCTGGCGGGCAATACTGCATGGTGAACGCTGGTTGTAGTCTTCATAGTTCAATCATAATCTGTGGGTAGCCGTAGGTGGCATAGGCACCAACCCCAGCCCGAACACCCGCAATGGCGCCGCCACAGCGGCGTGCCTGAGTAATAATAGAATAGTCTGAGACAGAAGGTGCAGATCGCCACGCACGGGTGCCGTTATATGCCCGCAGGCCCCCCGCGATCATGCCCCCACCAGGAGACCGCATCATGCACAGTAGCGCGCATACGCCCGGCCAGGGCCCCTCCCCTCATGAAGCCGCCGTGCCCGCAGCGGGCGCCGCCCCGGCGGGCGGGCGCATCCTGCCGCCCGCCTCTGGCCAATCAAGCGATGGCGGCCCATGGCACGCAGCGGTCGCCCATGCCCTGGCCCGTCATGCGGGCCAACAGGGCAGCCTGCTGCCTATCTTGCACGACATCCAGCATGCGCTGGGCTACGTTCCCCCCGAAGCGGTGTCAGCGCTCGCGCATTCGCTGCGCTTGCCGCGCGCCGACATCCAGGGGGTGCTCAGCTTCTACCCGGATTTCCGGCAAACACCACCAGCGGCCGTTGTGCTGCGCATCTGCCAGGCCGAATCCTGTCAGGCCTGTGGTGCGGAGGCGCTGATGGCGCATGCCCGCCAGCGCCTCGGTTGCGACATCGGGCACACCTCCGCTGACGACGCGGTCGCGCTCGAAGCCGTTTACTGCCTTGGCCTGTGCGCCCAATCGCCGGCCGTGATGGTCAACGGCAGGCCATATGCGCATATCACCCCTGAACGGCTGGATCGCCTGTTGTCTGAATACGGAGAACGGCCATGACGCGTATCGCCTCCACCTCCGCCTCGCAGGCCGGTGCAACACGCGTCTATGTACCCTGCGATACCGCCGCAGTGGCTGTGGGCGCGGACGGCGTCGCCCAGGCCATCGAGGACCAGGCGGCGCAGCGCGGCCTGCCGGTGCATGTGGTGCGCAACGGCTCGCGCGGCCTGCTGTGGCTGGAGCCCATGGTCGAAGTAGAAACCATCGCCGGGCGTATTGCCTACGGCCCGGTAGCGCCCGAAGATGTTCCCGGCCTCTTTGACGCCAGTTGGCTGTCGGGCGGCGCACACGCACTGTCGCAGGGCCTGACCGAAGAAATCCCCTACCTGAAAAAGCAAGAGCGGCTCACGTTTGCACGCGTCGGGATTACCGATCCGCGCTCGCTCGAGGACTACGAAGCGCATGGCGGCTTTGCAGGCTTGCGCAAGGCCCTGGGCATGACGCCGCAGGCCATCGTACGCGAAGTGATCGAATCCGGGCTGCGAGGCCGTGGCGGCGCAGCCTTTCCCACGGGGCTGAAGTGGAAAACCGCACTGGAAACACCTGCGGACAGCAAATATATCGTGTGCAATGCCGACGAAGGCGACTCTGGTACCTTTTCAGATCGCATGCTGATGGAGGGCGACCCTTACAGCCTCATCGAGGGCATGGCAATCGCCGGCCTGGCGGTGGGCGCCCGGCAGGGCTATATCTATGTGCGGTCGGAATACCCGCTGGCCATAGCAATGCTTGACGAAGCCATTGCGCGTGCACGCGCCGCAGGCTGGTTGGGCGTGAGCAGCAACGGTACCGGGGGCGGCATGGACATCGAGGTGCGCGTCGGCGCGGGTGCCTATATCTGCGGCGAGGAAACCGCACTGCTCGAAAGCCTGGAAGGCAGACGCGGCATGGTGCGCGCCAAGCCGCCGCTGCCGGCCATCAGTGGGCTGTTCGGCCAGCCCACCGTGATCAACAACGTCATTTCGCTTGCAACCGTGCCCATTATTCTGGCGCGCGGTGCAGCCTATTACCAGTCCTTCGGCATGGGCCGCTCGTACGGCACACTGCCCTTTCAACTGGCCGGCAACCTGAAGCGCGGCGGCCTGGTGGAAAAGGCTTTCGGCATCACACTGCGCGAGTTGTTGTTCGACTACGGCGGCGGCAGTGCAAGCGGCCAGCCGCTGCGCGCGATACAGGTGGGCGGCCCGCTGGGCGCTTACCTGCCCGCTTCGCAATGGGACGAGCCGCTGGATTACGAACGCTATACCGAACTGTCTGCCATGCTGGGCCATGGCGGCGTTGTGGCATTTGATGATACGGTTGACTTGTCCCGCATGGCCCGCCATGCCATGGCGTTCTGCGCCCATGAATCCTGTGGCAAATGCACACCGTGCCGCATCGGTGCCGTGCGTGGAGTCGAAGTACTGGACCGCATCCGCGCCAATATCCAGCGCGAGGCGCAGGTCACGCTGCTGCGCGATTTGTGCGACACAATGATGGCGGGCTCGCTATGCGCGCTGGGCGGCATGACGCCCTATCCTGTGCTATCGGCGCTGACGCATTTTCCTGAGGATTTCGGCCTGCCTGGCCAGGCGTCGCCCCGCGACTGAAGGAGAAGATGACATGCTGGAAACCATGCTCAGCCGCGAACGCGATTTCGGTACCCCGCCGCGCAGCAGCGCGACGCGCGTCAACGTAACCATAGACGGCACCCGTATCGACGTCCCGGCCGGCACATCCGTGATGCGGGCCGCCGCCGAAGGCGGCATCAATATACCGAAGCTCTGCGCATCAGACCAGTTGGAGGCCTTCGGTTCCTGCCGTCTTTGCCTGGTCCAGATTGATGGGCGCCGCGGCCATCCCGCCGCGTGCACCACGCCCGTAGAGCCGAACATGATCATCCATACCAGCACGCCCCGGCTACGCCAACTTCGCCGCGGCGTCATGGAGCTTTATATTTCCGACCACCCGCTCGACTGCCTGACCTGCCCCGCCAATGGCGACTGCGAACTGCAGGACATGGCGGGCGTGGTGGGACTGCGCGAGGTGCGCTACGGCGAGGGCGGCCAGAACCACCTGGACAGCGCCGTCGACCGCTCCAACCCATATTTTGAGTTCGACCCCGCCAAATGCATTGTCTGCAGTCGCTGCGTGCGCGCATGCGGCGAAGTGCAGGGCACCTTCGCATTGACGGTAGGCAGCCGAGGTTTCGCCTCGCACATTGTGGCCGGCCAGAACGAAAGTTTCATGGACAGTGACTGCGTATCCTGCGGCGCCTGCGTGCAGGCCTGCCCCACGTCCTCGCTCATCGAGAAAAGCATTATTGAGCAAGGGCAGCCCGAACACGCCATCATCACCACCTGCGCCTACTGCGGCGTAGGCTGCGCCTTCAAGGCGGAAATGCAGGGCGAGCGGGTGGTGCGCATGACACCCTGGAAAGACGGCAAAGCCAATCACGGCCATGCCTGCGTGAAAGGGCGCTTCGCCTGGGGCTACGCCACACACCCCGATCGCATGCTGTCCCCCATGATACGGACGCGCATTACTGACCCTTGGCGCGAAGTCGGCTGGGACGAAGCCATCGACTACGCGGCATCGGAAATCCGCCGCATCCAGGCTACCTATGGCAACGATGCCGTGGGCGGTATTACATCCTCGCGCTGCACGAATGAGGAAACATACCTGGTGCAGAAAATGGTGCGCGCCGCCTTCGGCACTAATAATGTCGATACTTGCGCACGGGTGTGCCACTCGCCCACAGGCTATGGCCTGAGAACGACGCTGGGTGAATCGGCCGGCACACAAACCTTCGACTCCGTCATGCAGGCGGATGTGGTGATTGTGATGGGTGCCAATCCCAGCGCCGCGCACCCCGTTTTTGCATCGCGCCTGAAACGCCGCCTGCGCGAGGGCGCCAAGCTGATCGTCATCGACCCGCGCCGCATCGACTTGGTGAGCGGGCCATATCTCAAAGCCGATTTCCATCTTCCGGTGCGGCCCGGCGCCAATACCGCCCTGCTGACCGCGATGGCGCATGTGATCGCCACCGAGGGCCTCATCGATGATGATTTCATCGCTGCGCGTTGCGAGCTTCCTGCTTTCGCACAATGGCGGGATTTCGTCATGCGGCCAGAAAATTCGCCCGAAGCCATGCAGGCCGCGACAGGCGTGCCTGCGGCCGATGTACGCGGTGCCGCCCGCCTGTATGCCAGTGGCGGCAATGGTGCGATCTACTACGGCCTGGGCGTGACGGAACACAGCCAGGGCTCGACCACAGTGATGGCGATCGCCAACCTTGCCATGGCCACGGGCAACCTTGGGCGGGAAGGCGTGGGCGTCAATCCCCTGCGAGGACAAAACAACGTCCAGGGCTCCTGCGACATGGGCTCATTTCCGCATGAATTTCCGGGCTACCGCCATGTCTCCGACGACGCCACGCGCAACGCCTTTGCACGCGACTGGGGGGTGCCCCTGCAGGCCGAGCCCGGCATGCGGCTGCCCAATATGTTCGATGCCGCAGTGGGCGGCACTTTCAAGGGGCTGTATTGCCAGGGCGAAGACGTGGTGCAGTCAGACCCCAACACCCGCCACGTCGCGGCCGCGCTCAGCGCCATGGAATGCGTGATCGTTCAGGATATCTTCCTGAACGAAACGGCCAAGTATGCACATGTGTTCCTGCCCGGATCGTCCTTCCTGGAAAAAGACGGCACTTTCACCAATGCGGAAAGGCGCATCTCGCGCGTGCGCAAAGTGATGGCACCCCTTGCAGGCAAGGCTGACTGGGAAGTCACCTGTGCGCTGTCCAATGCGCTGGGCTACCCGATGAATTATGATCACCCTTCCCAAGTGATGGATGAGATCGCGCGGCTGACACCTACTTTTGCCGGCGTATCCTACGACCGCATCGACGCATTGGGCGGCAGTGTGCAATGGCCCTGCAATGCCGCGGCCCCGGACGGCACGCCTATCATGCATGCCAACGCCTTCGTGCGCGGCAAGGGCCGTTTCATGATTACCCAGTATGTGCCCAGCGAAGAGCGCAGCACCCGCAAGTTTCCGCTGCTGCTGACCACAGGCCGCATCCTGTCCCAATACAACGTGGGTGCACAAACGCGCAGGACGGCGAATGTCCAGTGGCATGAGCAGGATATGCTGGAGATACATCCGCACGACGCCGAAGACCGCGGCATCCGCAGCGGCGACCTGGTAGCGGTAGAGAGCCGAGCCGGCGAAACCGTGCTGCGCGCCGAGGTAACCGACCGCGTACAGCCTGGTGTCGTGTACACCACCTTTCATTTTCCGGAATCGGGCGCCAATGTCGTGACAACGGACAGCACGGACTGGGCCACCGACTGCCCGGAATATAAAGTGACCGCTGTACAAGCACGGCGGGTTACCAAGCCCTCGCACTGGCAGGCGGACTGGGCAGCGTTTGACGAGACACAGCACGCACTGCTGACACAACGACAGCGCATGGGCGCGCCAGCGCTCCATGCGCAGGGCCACCTCACAGCCGCAGCCGCCTCCTCTCCTGATCCTACCGCAACCGGCAAACTTTGACGGAGCGAACCGCATGCGTTTACCTGAAGCCCCTGTCCCATCCTCCGCACCCGACGCCATGGCCAATGCACTGCCCGGCCTGCAACGGCGCGCGGTGGTGCGCGGCACGCCGGACGCGCTGCACCGCGACACTGACGATATTGCGGATGAAGTCGCGGTAGCGCTGCAATTCAACGGCATTAGCCACGCGACGGTGCTGGCCACGCCCACCGACCTCGAGGACTTAGCCATCGGCTTCGCCTTTACAGAGGGCATCATCCACAACGCTGGGGAAATCTACGGCATAGACGTAGACACGCGTCCGGAAGGCATTGTGTTGCAGGTTGAGATTGCGAGCGCCCGCATGCACGGCCTGAAACTGCGCCGGCGCACATTGGCCGGCAGGACAGGCTGCGGCCTGTGCGGCTTGGAAAGCCTGGATGACGTACAGCGCGATCTGGCTGTCCTGCCCGCCCCCACCCAAGGTTACCGGGGGGCCGCGCTGACGGGCGCGGCCATACAACTCGACACCCTGCAGCCGCTGCATCGAACGTGCGGCGCCACGCACGCGGCCGGCTGGGCGGACATGAACGGGTGTGTGACTGCCGTGCGCGAGGATGTCGGGCGCCACAATGCACTGGACAAGCTGATCGGCCACCTGCTGCGCCAAGGCGTCGCTACCACAGAGGGCTTTGCGGTGATTTCGAGCCGGGCGAGTTTTGAAATGGTGCAGAAAGCCGCCGCCGCCGGCATCGGGGCATTGGTGGCGGTCTCCGCGCCCACCCGTTATGCGGTGGATATGGCCGAGCGCCTGAACATATTGCTGGCGGGCTTTGTACGCGGCGGCAATTTCACCCTCTACAGCCACGACGAATACTTGAAGAATGAGCCGGGGCACGAAAGCCCGGGGCACGAAAGCCCGGGGCACGAAAGCCCGGGGCGCGAAAGCCCGGGGCGCGAGCCATGAACGATATTGCCCACCTGATACGCCTGGCCAACCGCATTGCCGCATTTTTCGAGGCCATGCCGGACCGGGCCGAGGCGCTGGAAGGCATCGCCAGCCACATTCAGAAGTTTTGGCCACCTGGCATGCGCGCCCCGATGCTGGCGTTTCTGGACGCCCATCCCGATGGCATATTGGGCGATATAGCGCTGAAAGAAATTGCGCGCGAAGCCATCAACCGTAACCGGCAGCGCCTTATGCCCAGCGGCATACCGCCCACCTGAGACTGCGCACGAAACATGAAAAACAGCGTACACATGAAAAAGCGCCCGTTATGCATAACGGGCGCCTTGTTACCGCGACGCCGGCCCAAAGCCGGCGAGGACGCATCAGGAAGATTCTTTGACGCGATATACCAGCACGGCTGTTTTGGCCAGGCTGAGCACCTTGTTGGTGACGCTGCCCAGCAGCAGACGTGACAGGCCGCTGCGGCCGTGGCTGCCGATGAAAATGAGGTCGCAGCCTTCTTCTTCGGCGACCTGAACCAGGCCGTCGGCAACATTGAAATTGGACACCGAGCGGCCCTTGGCCTTGACGCCTGCGGTTTCGGCGCGGTCGAGTACCGCTTTGAGGTATTTCTGAGCCTGCTCCTGCGCAGTCTTGTCGTAGTCTTCGTCGGTGATGGCATAGGCTGCGGCCATGCCATCGAAACCCACAGTGGCTGCAAAGGGCTGCGTGACGTGCAGGGCGATAATTTCGGCCCCGATTTCGCGAGCAAAACAAACACCTTTGTTCGCGGCCTGTGCAGACAGCGAAGACCCGTCAGTTGGGATGAGTATTTTCTTGAACATGGTGTTGGCCCCCATAATTTGCTGTGCCCCGTAGGTTAATGGATTGACATGAATAGTGTACCTAGTGAATACACCCAGGTACTGATTTGCGTCAACACCCGGCGTGCCTCACGGTTGCGTAGCCGCCTGGTACAAATACGTACAGCGCGTACCCGTGCGGCAGTATGCCAGTACAGGTGCGGGCATGGTCTTGAGCAGCTCGGCGAAGCGCTCGACGTCGTGCGGCGTCATGGCGCCGCTGACCACCGGCAGATACGCCACTTGCAGCCCGGCCGCCCGCGCCGCCTCGATGACATCGGCGGACTGGGGCTGATCCGGGCCGCCCTCGAAATCGGGCCGGTTGATGATGACGCTTTTGTAACCCGCGTCGGCGACGGCCCGCATGTCGTCGGGAGCGAGTTGCGGCGCGACGGCGAAATCGTCTGTCAGCGCATTGATGGGAACCGGCATGGGTGACTCCTTGTTTATACTGTGATGCATCGGTCTGTCGCATCCTTCAAGGAAAATAGTATGATCAGCGCCCCTGGTGCGCAAGCCCCTTCCAGCGGCGGCAAGATGCCCGCACAATCCCGCATCGCAGGCCTCGAAATCCGCGACGCAACGTCCGACGATATAGCCAGCGTACAAGCCATTTATGCGCATCACGTCCTGAACAGCATCTACACGTTCGAAGAAATCCCTCCTACTGTCGACGAGATGCGGCAGCGGCTGGACAAGATCACAAACCAGGGGCTGCCATTCCTGGTTGCCGTGCTGGATGGCGTGGTGGTCGGCTATGCCTACGCGGGCCTGTATCGTCCACGCATTGCGTACCGCTACACGCTCGAGGACTCCATCTATCTCTCTCCCCAGCAGTCCGGCAAAGGCCTGGGCAAGGTGCTGCTGGCTGAGCTTCTGCGCCGCTGCGAACAAGGCCCTTGGCGGCAGATGATTGCGGTCATCGCCGGGCACGACAACCGCAGTTCTATATCGCTGCACCGCAGCCTGGGGTTCGCCTATGTGGGCGCACAGCCCGCCACGGGTTACAAACTGGGCCGCTGGATCGACGTGGTGTTCATGCAACGGGCCCTGGGCGCAGGTTCCGGCTCGGCGCCCGATGCATGGGATTTCCCTGGGTAGGCGCAGCCGTCCTGCACAGCGGTCTGGCGCCTGCTCTCCACACCATGAGGTGCCGGCGCGGGGCTGACCACCCTACCGTCCGTGATCGTCTGCGTTCCGGCGCCAATCCCTGCATGGATGTGTCTCACGGATGCCTTCCGGATGTCCCACGGATTGACGGCATGCGGCTATTTTTATAAGATTACTTTTAAATAAATCTTTTACCACCCGGCCTCGACACTTCCGGGTGCCCGTTCTCCTACCGTAATCGATACTCCATGGCTCCAGCCGCTTTATGCACTGAACAGGAAATCACTACCCTGGTTCACGATTTTTACGCGCGTGTTCGCGCCGACGCCCTGCTCGGCCCCATCTTTGACGCGCACATCGACGACTGGGACACTCATCTGGCCATCATGGTCCGTTTCTGGTCTTCGGTGCTGCTGGGTTCAGGCACCTACAGCGGCACGCCCATGCCCAAGCATGTGGCGTTGCCGGGGCTGGAACCGCACATGTTTCACCATTGGCTCAAACTCTTTCACAACACCACCGAGACGCTTCCCAATCGGCTGTTCGCGCAGCGCGCCGAAGAGGCGGCGCAGCGCATTGCACGAAGCCTGTGGTTTGGCTACCAGATGAATAATCACCCCGAAACCCTGCCGAGGGATCTTGACCATGGCCGCTGAACACCCCCGCACTACGGTGCAAGAAATCCGCCGCGCTGGCGCGGCCCAGCCATCGGCCATGGCGCCAACGAGCACGGCGCCCGACATGAAGGCTTTTCTCAGCCTGGGCTTCCGCCCGCTGTATATCGCTGGCTGCGCCTGGGCGCTGATTTCCATTGCCATCTGGATTTTCGCGCCTGCGCTCATTACCCAACCCATGTGGGGCGTGGCCTGGCATGCGCATGAGATGCTGTGGGCCTTTATTGGCACCATTGCCGTCGGCTTCCTGCTTACCGCCAGCGCTACCTGGACGGGTTTCAACCCGCTCAAAGGCCCCGGCCTGGGCGCGCTGGCGGTGCTGTGGGTCGTTGCCCGCATCGGTTACTTGGCTGGGGGTATCACGGCGTTTTACATTGCGCTGGCGGCCGAAACGCTGTTCTTCGGTATTGCCGCCATCTGTCTGTTGCGCGTCACGATCAAGGGCAAGAGCCGCCGCAACCAGGGCCTGCCCCTTCTTACGCTGGGCCTGGGCGTGGCCAATTTGCTCTATACCCTGGCCGCGCGCAACAATGACTATCCCAGCCTGATGGCCCACTTCAACCAGGGCTTGCTGTGTATGGCGGTGATTGCGCTGCTGATTGCGCGCCGCGTTATTCCTTTCTTTGCCATGCGCATGGTGCCGGGCCTTGATATCCCCATGCTCACGCGCAGCGGCCATGCGCAAATGGTGTTGAGCGTCGCCGCCATCGCCTTCAGCCTGCTGCAGGCGCCCGTGCTGATGGCGATCACGCTGGCGGCAACGGGGCTGATCGCGCTCTGGCAGCTGTTTTGCTGGAAGCCTGCGGCCGTGCTGCGCAAGCCGATGCTGTGGATTTTGTACCTGGGTTATGCCAGCATGGCGGTCGGCTTGCTGGTTGCCGCCTGCTACGAAGCCGGGCTGGGCGGCGGTGTGCTGGCCCGCGCCGCGGTACATGCACATGTTATAGGTATGGGCGGTTTTGCGGTGCTTATCATCGGTATGGTCACACGCACGGCGCTTGGCCACTTGGGCCGGCCGCTCAAGCTTGATGGCAGTATGCTGGCCAGCTATTGGCTGATGGTGGCGGCCGTGGTGCTGCGTCTGGCCGCGCTGGCGCCTACCAATGCCAGTTTGTTGCTTTTGCAGGCGGCGGCGGCCAGCTGGATCGCATGCATGGCGCTGTATCTGTGGCGTTTCGTACCGATGCTGATACGGCCCCGCCCTGACGGGAAGTGATGCCATGCGCCTGACGTCGATGACGGATTACGCGATGCGCCTGCTGATGTATGTCGGGCAGCATCCCGAGCGCTTGTGTACGATTGCGGAGATCGCCCAGGCGTACGGTATTTCAGAGCCGCACCTTATGAAGATCACTCACCGGCTGGCGCAGTTGGGCTGGCTGGAAACCATACGCGGCAAGAACGGTGGCATGCGGCTCGCCAAGGCGCCTGGCGCTATTAATCTGGGCGCGGTGGTGCGGGACATCGAGAATGATTTGGCCGTGGTGGAGTGCCTGGGCGCGGACAGCCGCTGCACGCTTAGCGGTACCTGTGGCCTCACGGGCATTATGCAAGGTGCGCTGGGTGCGTTTCTGCGTCATCTGGACGGTTATACGCTGGCCGATATTATTGCGCCGGGCGGTTGCGACGCGCGGTCAGGTCTGGCTGCCGGGGAGCAGCAGGTGGTGTTCAAGAAGGCGCCTGCCTAGGAGGGCCGCGGGTCTCCTGATTTCGCCCGTTGTACGTCTCTCGTCTCTCGTCTCTCGTCCCTCGTCCCTCGTCCTTCGTCTCTTTTCCCTCGTCGCTCTTCGCGCTTGGCTGGCGGCGGTTCGCTTGCCGTGGTCTTTGTTCTTTAGCCGGGGCGCCGTGGCGAGGCAGGCTGGTCGCTTCGATCGCTCGCCCCTTCGGGGTTCCCGTCAAATTCACGCGCTTTCAGCGGCGTGTGCGAACTCGCCCTTTTGCCCCTGCGGGGCAACGGAGCTCAAACAGGCGCTCACGCTTTTTCGCTGAAAGCACGCGAATTTGACGGCGAGCTCAAGGCGCACCCAGCCTGCCTCGCCACGGCGCCCCTCAGGTGGAATGCTGTTGGGAGAATGGAGCGGACAGGCGCTCACGCTTTTTCGCTGAAAGCGCGTGAATTTGACGGCGAGCTCAAGGCGCACCCAGCCTGCCCCGCCACGGCGCCCCTCAGGTGGAATGCTCTTGGGGGGCGGGACAGCCTATTTGCTACGTGATGCGCCCTAGAGCCTACACGGCGACAGCGATGAGTTAGAACACAAACGGAGGCCAGCTCAAAAGTCCGCATTCGGCGGGAGCGATGGCAACGTACAGAAGACGATTGCTCGGGCACCACAAATTCGTAATTAACAAATGAATTGCACATACACAAATATTGCACTATTATTTGAAGCATAGAGCTTCCCCGCCGCTCAACAGCCGGCTACCCTTTCCAGACGTCGGCAAACACAACTCGACGCGGCCGGAAGCGCACTGCAGTGCCGCCAAAACGGCCGATAGAAAGAGACACATAAAGAGACACCTCCCGCCCAGGGCCAACACACCGATATCGCCTAGACCGCGGAACCAATACCACCCGGAGCCCCTATGACACAGAAACAGTTTGCCTCTCACGCTGATCTCGAGGACAAAATCGCCTCGTTTGAAAAGCTCTCCGACAATGCCTACGCCTACACTGCCGAAGGCGACCCCAACACCGGCGTTATCATCGGCGACGACGCTGTGATGGTCATCGATACCCAGGCCACGCCGGTCATGGCTCAGGGTGTCATTGACCGCATCAAAGAAGTGACCGACAAGCCGGTCAAGTACATCCTGCTGTCTCACTACCATGCCGTGCGGGTCTTTGGCGCCTCGGCTTACCATGCGCAAGAGATCATCGCCAGCCGCGACACCTGGGATCTCATCGTCGAACGCGGCGAACAGGACAAAGCCAGCGAAATCGGCCGCTTTCCGCGCCTGTTTCGCAATGTCGAGTCCATCCCACCCGGTCTCACTTGGCCCACCATCACCTTCCAGGGCCACATGACCGTCAACCTGGGCAATCTTGAAGTGCAGATCATGCAGGTCGGCCGCGGGCACACAAAGGGCGACACTATCGCCTGGCTGCCCGAGCAGCGTATTCTTTTCGCCGGCGACCTGGTCGAATACCAGTCCACCCCCTACGCCGGCGACGCCTACTTCCGCGACTGGCCGCAAACGCTGGATACGCTGGCAGGGTTCGACGCAGAGAAAATGGTGCCCGGCCGTGGCCCCGCCCTTAAGTCGGCCGACGAAGTGCGCAAGGGGCTGGCCGGCACCCGGGCCTTCCTCACCGACCTGTACAGCAGCGTCAATAACGGCGTGGCCGCGGGCAAAGACCTGAAGACGATCTACCGCGAAACCTATGACTTCATGAAGCCCCGTTACGCCGACTGGGTGATCTTTGACCATTGCATGCCCTTCGACGTTTCGCGTGCCTATGACGAAGCCACCGGCTACGAAGACCCGCGCATCTGGACTGCAGAACGCGACATCGAGATGTGGAAGCAACTCGAAGGCTGAGTCAGACAGGAGCAGGCTGTGGGAGACATCGACTATCAAAGCCTGGCGTTCGACTACATACCAAGAAGCGCCAGCAGAACCGAACACCAGCACATCACTATTGTGGGCGCGGGCCCTGTAGGCCTCACCCTCGCACTGCAGTTGGCTGGCCGCGGCCAGCGCGTGCTACTGCTGGACGACGACAATCGCCTGTCCACTGGCTCGCGCGCCATCTGCTTCGCCAAGCGCACTCTGGACATCTGGGACCGCCTGGGGGTCGGCGATCGCATGGTGGACAAGGGTGTGTCGTGGAATATCGGTCGCGTCTTTTTCAAAGACGAAGAAGTGTGGCAGTTCGACCTGCTGCCGGAGCAGGGTCACCGGCGCCCCGCCTTCATTAACCTGCAGCAGTATTACTGCGAGGGCTATCTGTACGAGGCCGCCGCCGCCCACCCCAACATTGATGTGCGCTGGAAGAGCAAGGCGGTGGGCCTGCAACAGCGCGACAATGGCGCCGAGGTTAGCGTCGAGACGCCCGACGGCAGCTATACGGTGTTCACCGATTGGCTCATTGCCTGCGATGGCGCGCGCTCTCCACTGCGCCACATGCTGGGCCAGGAAACGCACGGCCAAGTGTTTCGCGACCGCTTCCTGATCGCGGACGTCAAGATGCACGCCGATTTCCCTACCGAGCGGTGGTTCTGGTTCGATCCACCCTTCCACCCTGGCCAGTCCGTGCTGCTGCACAGTCAGCCCGACAACGTCTGGCGTATCGACTTCCAGCTTGGCTGGGATGCCGACCCGAAAGAGGAAACCAAGCCTGAGAAAGTCATCCCCCGCATCCAGGCCCTGTTGGGCGAAGACGTGCGCTTTGAGCTTGAATGGGTGAGCATCTACACCTTTGCCTGCGAACGCATGGATCACTTCCGCCATGGCCGTGTCGTCTTCGCGGGCGACGCGGCTCATCGGGTGTCGCCGTTCGGTGCGCGCGGCGCCAACAGCGGCGTGCAGGATGCGGATAATCTGGCCTGGAAGCTGGATCTCGTTTGCCGGGGGCTTGCGCCTGATGCGCTGATTGACAGCTATGCCGCCGAGCGCGAGCAAGCGGCCGACGAAAACATTGCCCACTCTACGCATTCCACCGACTTCATCACGCCAAAAAGCGAGATCAGCCTGCTGTTCCGCAATACCGTTCTGGCCCTGGCTCGAACGCATGAGTTCGCACGCAAGCTGGTGAACAGCGGCAGGCTGTCCACGCCTACTGCTTATACCGGTTCGCCCCTGAGCACACCGGATGTCGACGATTTCAGCCACGCGCCACCGCTGGGCGATGTGGCGCCCGATGGCCCGGTTACGCTCAACGGCGAACATGCGTGGTGGCTGGGCGAACTGGGAGCCGGTTTTACCGTAGCGCTGTTCTGCAATACGCACATTCCCAACCCTGAGCAGCGGCGCGCCTTGGCAGAGCTGGAGCAAGGCCCGCTCAAGGTCAAGGTAGTGCTGGCTCTGTCGCCGGCGCTGGCCCGCAAGGCGCCGGCCGGCATGCATTGCGTGGTCGATCAGCAGATGACGCTCGCGCGCCGCTACGACGCGCGCCAGGGCGCCTGTTACTTGATCCGGCCCGATCAGCATATCGCCGCACGCTGGCGGCGGCTGGACATGGCCCGGATACAGCAGGCGTTGCTGCGCGCCACAGCCGTCCCCGGACAGGCATTGACGCAGGCCGCGCAAACACGGGATGAACACGCCCGAGACGAAGATGCTTGAGACGAAGATGCCTGGAACGCGCAACCCCTGGGCGAGCCAGCGAGATATTGATGAAGGCGGCGTGCGCGTATACAGGCCGAAAGAATCGAGGAGATCAACACCATGAATACGTTACTCAACACCCTGCCCGGCTTGGCCGCGCCCGATGATTTCTATGAACGCCTCATCGATGCGCACCGCGATTTGAGCACCGCGCAGAGCCATGCCATGAATGCAGCGCTGGTGTTGTTGCTGGCTAACCATATCGGCGACCTGGATGTGATCACCCAGGCGCTGGAATATGCTCGCGCAGCGGTGGTGCCGCACGCGGAAGCTGCCACCGCTTAAGCGGGGCGGCACCACCGCTCCCGCTACAGCGCAGCATGCACGCCAACACGCAGCTGCGCTAAACACCCGTGTTTATAAAACACACACGCAGGACACCCGTGAACAACCGCGTTGCCAATATTTCGGCATCCATTTATGGAACACGCACGCAGGACACCCACTTTCAGGACACACACCATGACTGCTACTCTTGTCTACCAGACCGGCTTTGGCAACCAATGCGCCACCGAAGCGCTGCCCGGCGCCCTGCCCGTGGGCCGCAATTCACCGCAAGTCTGCCCCTACGGCCTGTACGCGGAACAGCTTTCTGGCACCGCCTTCACCATGACACGCGCCGAGAATCGCCGGTCTTGGCTATATCGCATCCGCCCTGCCGCGATGCAAGACGCCTTCGTACCCTACGAGGGCGCACAAGGATGGCAAACGGACTTCAACACAACGCCCGCCTCACCCAACCGCCTGCGCTGGAACGCTCTGGATATCCCGCAGGCGCCGACGGATTTCGTGGACGGCATGCACACTTGGGCCGGCAACGGCAACAGCAATGACCAGATCGGCGTGGCGATCAGCCTGTATGCCATCAACCAGTCGATGACGCGGCGCGTGTTCTACAACGCCGACGCCGAGATGATGTTCGTGCCCGAGCACGGCCGCCTGCGCCTGGCCACCGAGTTGGGCCGCATGGACATCGAACCCTGCGAGATCGCCGTCATCCCACGCGGGGTGCGCTTCCGCGTCGAACTGCTGGAACAGGCCGCGCGCGGCTATGTCCTGGAAAACTATGGCGCACCACTGCGCCTGCCGGAACTGGGCCCGATCGGCTCGAATGGTATGGCCAATGCGCGCGACTTCCAGATACCGGTGGCCTGGTATGAAGACATCGAAGGCCCCCACACGCTGATCGCCAAGTTCAGCGACAGCTTCTGGCAAACGACGCTGCAACATTCGCCGCTGGACGTAGTGGCATGGCATGGCAACAACGCGCCGTACAAATATGACCTGCGCCGTTTCAACATTATCGGCTCGATCAGCTACGACCATCCCGATCCTTGCCTGTTCACGGTGCTCACCTCGCCCTCGGATACTGCCGGCGCGGCCAATATAGATTTCGCCATTTTCCCGCCCCGGATCCTGGCCATGGAGAACACCTTCCGGCCGCCCTGGTTCCACCGCAACTTCGCCAGCGAATTCATGGGATTGATCCAAGGTGTGTACGATGCCAAGGCCGAAGGCTTTGTGCCAGGCGGCGCCAGCCTGCACAACTGCATGAGCCCGCACGGCCCCGATGCCGAGACCTTTGAAAAAGCCACTGCCGCCGACACCAGCAAGCCGCATTACATTCGCGATACCATGGCATTCATGTTCGAGACCCGGCGCGTCATCCGCCCCACGCAGGCCGCTCTGTCGGCAGGCACGCTGCAGCAAGGCTACGACGCCGTGTGGTCGGGGATCAATAAGCACTTCAACCCCGAGAAGCGCTAAGCGGATAAAAGGCATACCGCGAGAAGGCGAGGCATCAAAGGCCCCGCTTTCGCAACAGTAAACGTAATGACTGTATCGACTGACACAAGCGCTGCGCAACAACAGCAGCATGATGCAGATAACAGAGGACACCGCATGACCCACCTGAACGAAACCCACGATCCTTCCTTGCAAAGCTGGGTTGCTGCCGCCAACGCGCCGGACAATGGTTTCCCCATCCAGAACCTGCCCTTTGGCGTCTTCAGGCCCCGCAATGACGGCCTGCTGCGCCCGGGCGTAGCAATCGGCGACCAGATCCTTGATCTGGCCGCGCTGGCCGAGCGCCATTCATGGACAGGCCTGGCCGCCGAAGCACTGGATGCCTGTCAGGGTGATTCCCTCAACAACCTGATGGCCCTGGGGCAGGCACATTGGTCTGCGCTGCGTCTGGCGCTCTCGCGCGCGCTGCGCAGCGGATCACCACTGCAATCCACGCTCGAGCCGCTGCTCACACCCATGAACCAGGCCGAGCTCGCCCTGCCCGCACGCATTGGCGACTACACCGACTTCTATGTCTCTTTGCACCATGCAACAACGGTAGGCAAACAGTTCCGGCCCGACAACCCATTGCTGCCCAACTACAAATGGGTGCCCATCGGCTACCATGGCCGCGCCTCCAGCATTGGTGTGGCGCAACAGTTCCCGCGCCCCAAGGGCCAGATACGCCCGCAGGCGGAAGGCGGCGAACCGGGCTTCGGCCCCTCCCAGCGGCTGGACTATGAGTTGGAGCTGGGCGTCTTTATCGGCACCGGCAATGCGCAAGGTGAGCCGATTGCCATCG
This sequence comes from Pusillimonas sp. TS35, assembly GCF_009857885.1. Lineage (GTDB taxonomy): Bacteria > Pseudomonadota > Gammaproteobacteria > Burkholderiales > Burkholderiaceae_B > Allopusillimonas > Allopusillimonas lactea. Next base: position 168,117 of record NZ_WWER01000008.1, read on the forward strand.
ACGACGCTGAAAAACATGTGTTCGGGCTCTGCATCCTGAACGACTGGTCCGCCCGCGACCTGCAGGCCTGGGAGTATCAGCCGCTGGGCCCCTTCCTGGCCAAGAACTTCGCCAGCACAATTTCGCCGTGGATCGTGACGCTGGAGGCGCTGGCGCCCTTCCGCGTCCCCTTTACACGCGGACAGGGAGAACCCGCCCCCTTGCCTTACCTGCAAGCCAAAAATGCCGCAGAGGCCGCCTTCGATATCGAACTGGATGTCTATCTGAGCACTGAGCAATCACGCGCAAAACAGGCCGAGCCGGCGCACGTTTCGAGCAGCAATTTCAAAGACGCAGCCTACTGGACTGTAGCGCAGATGGTGGCGCATCACACCGTAAACGGCTGCAATCTGTCGGCCGGCGACATGCTGGGCACCGGCACGCTGTCGGGCCCGGCTGCGGGGCAGGAAGGCTCATTGCTCGAATCTACCGCAGGCGGCAAGCAACCGCTCACGCTGCCGTGGGGCGAGCAACGCATGTTTCTGCAGGATAACGACGAAATCATCCTCCGCGCCCACGCCCGCAAACCAGGCTATCCGACCATCAGCCTGGGCGAAGCGCGCGGCAGGGTGCTGCCCGCCAGGGGCTGACGGCCTGCCGGCCAGCAAGGGGCGCCGCCCCTTGCGCCACGCGGCGCCGCCTGGCAAAGGCAACGCCGCCCCCGTACACACGCGCGCCGTCAGGCCAGCACTTTGCCGGGGTTCATCAGCCCATGCGGATCAAGGGCATCCTTGATCCGCCGCATCAATGCCAACTCGACCGGGTCTTTATAACGGGGCAGCAGATCACGCTTGAGCTGGCCCACGCCATGCTCGGCGCTGATCGAACCGCCGAAGCGGTGCACGCTGTCGTGCACCAAGGTATAGACTTGGTTTTGCAAGGCCAGCAGCGCTTCTTCATCGTAGCCAGTGCCTTTGGCCACGTTGTAGTGCAGGTTGCCATCGCCCAGGTGGCCGAAGATCACATGCTCCACACCCGGAAAAGAGGCCTGCAGCGCTGCATTGGTTTCGGTCACGAACTGCGCGATGCGCGACACAGGCACCGAGACATCGTGCTTGATGCTTTTGCCAAAAGCCTTTTCCGCAAGCGGGATGCTTTCGCGCAAATGCCACAACGCCTTGCTTTGGGCGATGTTCTCGGCAATGACAGCGTCAGCCACCAGGCCTGATTCGATTACCTCTCCCAACACGGCCTCGAAGCGCTCGCGTGCGTGCGCTGCGCTTTCGCTATCAGACAGCTCCAGCAGCGCATACCAGGGCATGGCCGCCGACTCGCCCTCGAAAGGCAGGCGCTGCTGCGGATAGCATTGCACCACCCCCTGCAGGCAATTGCCCGCAATCAGCTCGAACCCGGTAAGCGCGGGGCCGAAGCCTTTGCGCGCCGCCGACAGCACCGACACCCCATCTTCGACGGACTGCAGCGCCACCAGCGCCGTGCAGCTGGCCACCGGCAGCGGGTACAGCTTGAGCGTGGCAGCGGTAATGATGCCCAGCGTGCCTTCGCTGCCCATGTACAGGTCGCGCAGGTCGTAACCGGTATTGTCTTTGCGCAGGCCCCGCAGGCCATGCCAGATATCGCCTTCAGCAGTAACGACTTCGAGGCCCAGCACCAGCTCGCGCGCATTGCCATATCGCAGCACCTGCGTACCGCCGGCATTGGTGGACAGATTGCCGCCTATGGTGCAGCTACCTTCGGCAGCCAGGCTGAGCGGAAACAGCCTGCCGGCGTCTCGCGCGGCCTGCTGCACCGATTGCAGGATACAGCCGGCCTCGACCACCATGGTGTCGTTGTCAGTATCTATGCCGCGCACCTTATCCAGCCGCGTCAGCGAGATGACCACGGCCGCGCCGCTGCCGTCGGGCGTGGCCGCACCGCACAGGCTGGTGTTGCCGCCCTGGGGCACCATGGGCACCTTGTGCGCCACGCACCAGCGCACCAGTTGCGCCACTTCTTCGGTGGAGCCGGGCCGTGCCACCGCCAGCGCCTCGCCCTGGTAGCGGCCGCGCCAGTCTGTGACGTACGACTGCGCCGGGGCGCCGGTCAGCACGTGCTGCCGGCCCAACATCTGCACCAGTTCCTCGATGCGTTCCATGGTCCGTCTGTTCCCTTTAATGAGTGTAGAGAGCTGAAGAATATAATGCCTGCGCTATGGCACACAGGAGCCGGCGCGTGGCTGGCATGCGCCGACGCATGCCCCCCGCACAGGGGCCAACACCAGCACCCTGTGCGCCAGATCGCCCCATTTTAAGCCTACGCGCCGAGGCGGCGCCGAAACAAGTGGACACGGTGCCCGCTTCCCGGGCCGGCGGGCGGCGTATGATTGCGCCATAATCAAATCGACAAGAAAAATCAACGCTTCACAACACAGCATCATAGATATCAGCATAAAAGAGATTGAAGGAACCCTCCGTGACATCCACATCGATACCCGCAGCCGTCTTCAAAGCCTACGATATCCGGGGCATCGTGCCCACGCAGCTCAATCCCGAGTTCGCGCGCCTGCTGGGGCTGGCACTGGCGCAGCAAGCGCGCGCGCAGGGCATTGCCGCGCTGGCGGTTGGCTATGACGGCCGCCTCAGCAGCCCCAAACTCGCACAGGCACTGCAAGAGGGCATACATACGGGCGGTATCGACACGATCGACATTGGCCTGGTGCATACCCCGCTGGTGTACTACGCCGCCTACCACGAACACACCGGCTCGGGCATCGCCATCACGGGCAGCCACAACCCGCCCGATTACAACGGCTTCAAGATCATGCTGGGCGGCAAGGCGCTGTACGGCGACGGCATCCAGGCGCTGGCCGCCATCATGGCCCAACCCGAGTCCACTACAGGCCTGCGGCGCGGCACACGGCGCGAGCTCGACCTGGTGGGCGGCTATGTACGGCATATCGCCGATACCGTAAAGCTGGCCCGGCCAATGAAAATCGCCATCGACTGCGGCAACGGCGTGGGCGGCAAAGTGGCTCCCCGCCTGTACGAGGCACTGGGCTGCAAAGTAGACCAACTGTTTTGCGACGTGGACGGCAGCTTCCCCAATCACCATCCCGATCCGGCCGACCCGCACAATCTTGTCGACCTGATTAGCCACGTACAGAGCACCGACTGCGAACTCGGCCTGGCCTTCGACGGCGATGGCGACCGCCTGGGCGTGGTCACCAAATCCGGCCAAATCATCTGGCCCGACCGCCAACTCATCCTTTTCGCCCAAGACATTCTGCGCCGCGAGCCCGGCGCCGATATTATTTTCGACGTCAAATGCAGCCGCCACGTAGCCCGCGAAATCAAGAATGCGGGCGGCAAGCCGCTGATGTGGCGCACCGGGCACTCGCTCATCAAGGCCAAGTTGGCCGAAACCGGCGCCCCGCTGGCAGGCGAGATGAGCGGCCATATCTTCTTCAAGGAGCGTTGGTTCGGCTTTGACGACGGCCTCTATGCCGGCGCGCGCCTGCTCGAGATTCTGTCGGGCTACGACAATCCGTCGGCCATCCTGGAAGCGCTGCCGCAAGACGTGTCCACACCCGAAATCAAGATGGAAATGAAGGAAGGCGAGGCGCATGCCCTGGTGGCCCGCCTGCAGAGCGAAGGCCAGTTTCCACAGGCCGTCAGTCTCAGCACCATCGACGGCGTGCGCGCAGAATACCGCAACGGCTTCGGCCTGGCCCGCGCGTCCAACACTACCCCGGTGGTGGTGCTGCGGTTCGAGGGCGATACGCAGGAAGACCTGGACAGCATCATGGACGAATTCCGCACCGCCATCAACACATTGGCGCCAGGCATCGACACGGGCTTTTAAGCAGCGTCGGCACTGTGTCGGGGCGTATGCCTGGCTTGCCGTCCGCGGCGCGTCGCCATCGTCAACGCGGCGGCGCCGCAAGGTCGACGCGGCGCCATGCACCGCTCAAGCGCGGGCCCTACCCGCCGAGGCTGGCGTATACATCAAGGTGCGCCCGCACGACGTGACGCACATCGAACTCGCGCTCTGCGAGGCGGCGGCCGGCTTCGCCCATGGCCTGGCGCTGCGGGGCATTCGCTGCCAGCGCGCATACCGCATCGGCCAGCGCCCGCGGATCGCGCGCGGGCACCAGCAGGCCCGACACGCCGGGCTCGATCGCATCGCGGCAGCCGGGTACGTCTGTGGTGACCACCGCACGCCCGACGGCCGCCGCCTCCACCAGCGACTTGGGCAGCCCCTCGCGGTAAGAAGGCAGCACCACGATATGCGACTGCGCGTAAAGCCGCGCGATGTCGCGCCGCTCGCCTAAACAGTCCACCACGCCCTCACGCTGCCAGGCATTGAACTGCACCGCCGAAATACTGGCCGGGTTGCCCGGATCCGGTGCGCCGGCCAACACCCACCGAATGGCGGGCACGCCATCGGTCGGGGCGCTTCCTGCAGGCTTTTCCGCTTCTGTATCCTCGCTGGCGCCTGTTGGGCTCCCGGCATTGTCGTGAGCCGCCTTCTCCGCCGCAAGACGCGCGGCTTCCACAAACTCGCGCACGCCCTTGTCCTCCAGCAGACGGGCAGCCATGATGGCCACCACCGGCGGTGCTGGCGGCTCGGGTGTATAGGGGAAGGCATCCAGATCCACACCCGACCCGCGGATCATGACGGCCTGCTCCGAGCGCACGACGCGCAGTCTACGCAGGGTGTCGCGATCATTGGCATTCTGAAAAATCACCCGGCTGTTGCGATGCCCCAGGGCAAGCCGGTACAGTGCGATCGCCGCCGTACGCAGCACGTCCACGCCGCGCACCGAGCGCATGAAAATAAAGCCCAGCCCGGATACGGCTGCCACAAAGCCCCGCACACGCGCCAGCCGCGCTGCGATACCACCATAGAGCACCGGCTTGATGGTGACCGCATGCACGATATCGGGCCGTACTGCGCGAAACAGCCGCCATAAGGCATACAACGTCTGCAGTTCCTGCATCGGATTGCGGCCGCTGCGCGACATGGGGATGGCATGGTGCGTGAAGCCCAGCCGCTGTATCTCGGCCACCGCGTAGCCATCCATGGTCGCTACATGTACATCGTAGCCCGCTTCCCGCGCCCCCTGCGCCACCGGCAAGCGGTGCGATAAAAAAAACGCTGGGTTGTTCACAACCATCATCAGCCGCTTGCCGGTCGCTGCAGCATCGCCGCCATCAGCAACGACATCAGCAATGGCGTCGGCAGCCGCGCTCTCGGCATCGGCCAGCGACCACGCCGCATAAGACTGCCCTGCGTCGGCCGGGCGACGTGCGGGATAGTCGCGCGCCAAGCGCTGCCATACCACATGGTAACCATCCACCATGGCCTGCAGGCTGAAGCGTGCCTGCACCCGCGCGCGCCCTCGCGCCGCGCGATCCGCCTGCTCGGCAGTGCGCAGCGTATCCAACGCGGCATCAATCATCGCGCCCAGCGCCGCTGGATCGCGCGGCGCCACCACCCAACCCGTGTCGCCCACAATCAGCGCCGCATCGCCCACATCAGTGACCACGCACAGCACACCTGTCGCCATGGCTTCGGCCACCACATTCGGAAACCCTTCTGCCCTGCTGGACAGCACGTGCACATCCAAACCGTTCATCAGACGCGGCACATCGTCGCGCCGGCCCAGCAAAATCACCTGCTCGCGCACGCCCTGCCGCTCGAGCAGGGTCATCAGATCACCGTTGTCTTCCCGCATGCCCTCACCGATCAGCACGCAGCGAGCCGCCGGCTGCGCGCGCAATGTATGCGCGAATGCCGCAATCAGTGTGGGATGGTCCTTGAGCGGATTCCAGCGCGCCACGCTCCCGATCACCGGCGTGTCGTCATCCACACCCCATTCGGCGCGCACAGCCTTGCGCGCCGAGGCATCCGGCTGCCAGCGGGACAGATCGTAGCCGTTGGGGATCACGAGCATGCGGTCGTCGCGATAGCCGGCTTGGCGGTGCAGCACACGCGCCTGCTCGGCACAAGCCACGATCACCCCCGGCACCAACCCGGACAGCGGCGCACTCGCCGTCTGGCACCAGCGCGCCGAGCGGCTGCTTTTCTCGAGATCGGCGCCCGAATTGCGTATACCCCAGGCCACGGCTCGTACACCTGCGGCACGCGCCACGATACCGCCGATCAGGTCGGCATGATACATCCAGGTCTGTACGACATCGGGATTGATCTCGCGCAGCAGGCGATGCATACGCGCTATGCCGCGCGCCATCCCCTTGGCGCCCTGCATGTGCAGCGTATGCACAGTAATGCCGGCCTCGCGCAGCCGCGGGCCGAAGACACCCTCGCCGCCCATCGAGATCACGCAGTTCCAGTCCGCTTGGCCGGGCGCCGTCAACAGCCGGTGCAGCACGGTTTCCGCGCCACCCACATACAGGCCCGAGATAATGTGCACCACACGCAGCGGCCTGCCCTCACGCAAGACACTCATCGATTCCGTCATTGCACACTCTCCCGCGCCGCGCGCCCCGCCCGTTCAAACAATGCATCCCAACGCGCCACAATCTCGGCCATGCCATAGTTCTCGCGTACCGATTGTGCAGCCCGCCGGCCCATCACCTCGCGCAGGAGTGGATCGCGCATCAGACGTGCCAGCGCGTCTTCAAGCGCCTGCTGGTCGCCCAGTGGCACCAATTCGGCAAACTGCCCGTCACACGTGATTTCACGCGGCCCACTGGGGCAATCTACCGTCACACAAGCGCGGCCCAATGCCATGGCTTCCAGCAGCACATTCGGAAAACCCTCAACCTCGGACACCAGGGCAAACGCGTCTGCTGCCGCCATCTCGTGCCAGGGACGATCGGTGCGGCCGGGCAATGCAATACGGCCGCCCAGACCCAGCGCCACTACCTGCGCCTCAAGTTCGGGCCGCAGCGGCCCTTCGCCCCAAATCACCAGATCCCAGTCGGGAAAATCCGGCGCCAACGCTGCAAACGCTTGGATCAACACAGCGAAGCGCTTGCTGGCGACAAGCCGCCCCATGGCCATCAATTTCAGCCGGCCGTCGGGCGCCGCACCCTGGCGCTGGACAACAGCGTCCGGGATATCGTCGGGCAGGGGGTTGGGCATGACCGCCAACTCGGTAACGCCTGGCTCCATCTTCTGAAACGCCCGCATGCCGTCACGCGACTGGAGCACCACCAGCGACGCCCAGGGATAGGTATAGCTGCGCAGACGGCCGAAAACCGGCCCCGCACTGCTGCTGAAGGCCGGATTGGTGCGCTCGCTGACCAGCACCGGCACGCCCAGGCGGCGCGTGGCCAACAGCACCATCACATTCACATTCGTCAAGAAAGACACAACGACATCAGGCTTGAACTCACGCACCATCTTGCGGATCGCAAGCCACTTGGCCAGCGGCGGCCACAGCTTGCGGCCCAGCCAGCCCATGCGGTCGGCCAGATACTGCAGCCGCACATCGGGGTGCAGGGGATAAAAACAACTGCCCTTGCCCGTGTAGGTGGGCACAAGCGCCACCGTATCGCCGCGCGCCGCCCAGGCGCTGGCCAGCGACGCGGCCACGCGTTCTGCGCCGCCGGCATGCATAGAACTGACAAAAAACAGAATCCTCACGCCTACTTACTCCCGTGCCGATGATGCTCCAGCCATGCCTGCGTCATCAGCACACTCCATAAATGCGTGCTCCAGTCATGCGTACCGGCCTGATGGGCCTGCCATTTCTTCTGGATCACATCGGGGCGAAACACCCCCTCATCGCGCAGGCGCTGCGGCGCAATGAGCGCAGCAGCCCAGTCTTTCAGCGGGCCGCGCAGCCAAGCCGCCAGCGGCACTGAAAACCCTTTCTTGGGGCGATCCACCATGGATTGCGGCACGTGCCGGTACAGCACCTGGCGCAACAGCCATTTCCCTCTGCCCTGGCGCACCTTGTAGTTCAGCGGCAGCCGGCGGGCAAATTCGAAGATGCGGTGATCCAGCATCGGCACACGCGTTTCCAGGCTGGCCGCCATGGCCGCCCGATCAACCTTGACCAGGATGTCGTCGGGCAGGTACGAGACCGCATCCAGCAGCATCATGCGCGTGTACAAGTCACCTTCCGCGTCGTCGTCGAAGACAGTAGCGGGCGGCTGCGCGCCCGCCAACGCCTGGGCAGGATCGCGCCAGTACGATACAAACTGCTGATAAAAAGCGCCGGCGTGCGGGGCCGCCAGCACATCGGCCAATTTGCCAACGCGGTCGCGCACACGCCCGCCTGGCATGATGGCGGCGCCTGCCCGCGCGGCAGCCGCAAAAGGTCGCCGCATTGCTTCGGGCACGGCCTGGCGTTTTGCCCACCAACCCGCAGCGCGAAAGTAGCGCGAATAGCCGCCAAACAGCTCATCGCCGCCATCACCCGATAATGCCACTGTCACCTCGCGGCGCGCCATGCGCGTCACCAGCACGGTAGGCACTTGGGAAGAGTCCCCAAAAGGTTCGTCATACAGGCCGGCCAGCGTAGGGACTACCGCCAGCGCGTCGTCGGCCCCCACATACAATTCGGTGTGGGCAGTGCCCAGATGCGACGCCACCATGCGCGCATGCTGCGCCTCGTTGTAGGCTGGATCTTCAAAGCCGATCGAGAAGGTGCGCACAGGCTGCGGGTTGTTCTTCTGCATCAACGCCACCACCACAGAAGAATCAATACCCCCTGAGAGAAAAGCGCCCAGCGGCACATCGGACAGCATCTGCCCTTTCACGGATCTCGTCAGCGCATGTTCCAGCGCGTCCACCGCTTCTGTATCAGACCCAAAAGACAAGGGCGTTTCCGGTTCGGCCGGCACTGCGGTCCAGTATGGCACCGGCGACGGGCTTTCACCGCGCGCGCACTGAGCGGCTGATATGCACACCCAATGGCCCGGCGCCAACTTGCCTATGCCCTCAAAGATACTGTAAGGCGCAGGGATGTAATTGTGCCGCAGCAGCAGCGCCAGCGCACGCTGGTCCAGTGGCGGGCCGAAACCAGGGATGCCGCGCAGCGCGTTCAGCTCAGAGGCGAACACCAGGTTGCCCTGCGCATACCCCCAATACAGAGGCTTTTCGCCAAGGCGGTCGCGCATCAGCGTAAGCGTGCGGTCCTGCCTGTCCCACAGCGCCATGGCAAACATGCCCACTGCCGCCTTCAAGGTAGCCGGCGCGCCCCAGGCGGCCATGCAGGCCAGTATGGTCTCGGTATCCGAATGGCCGCGCCAGTCGGGCGCTTCGCCCTGCTGTTCCAATTGCGCGCGCAGATCGAGGTGGTTGTAGAGCTCGCCATTGAGCACCAGCGCATAGCGCCCACAGGCCGATACCATGGGTTGGTGGCCCGCCGGCGTCAGGTCGAGAATGGCCAGGCGCACATGGCCCAGCGCCAGGCCGGCCCGCGCATCTTCCCAATAGCCCTCACTGTCGGGCCCGCGATGCCGCATGCGGCGGCATCCTTCTGTCAATGCGGCGCGTTTGTCGGGCAAGGCGCCCCAGATCCCTGCAATTCCACACATTATGTTCGCCTCCGCGGCAATCGAGCCTGCTCTGCCATCAACGTCCTTCGAACACATGCCCCCACAGCGCCATGACCCGGGCCGTGGAAAAGCGATCCCGCACATCCACCGCGCGCCGCGCATAGGCGTCGCGCTTTTCAGGATGCGCCATCATGTCGGATAAATGGGCCGCCAGCGCCTCATGATCGGATACTGGCCGCACCAGCACGCCATCTATGCCGTTACGCACGATTTCGCGCGGCCCCGTATCGCAGTCGAACGCAACTGAAGGCAGACCGCTGGCCATGGCCTCAAGCAGTGTGTTGGACAAGCCCTCGACCTCGGAGCTCAGCACGTAAAGGTCAGACTGCACATACCAGTCACCCACATTGCCCACCCGGCCCGCCAGCATCACCCTGTCGGCCACACCCGCGGCATCGATCTGCGCCTGCAACGGCTCGCGCAACTCGCCTTCCCCAAGGATAACCAGATCCCAGTCCGGAAAGTACCGCGCCACCAGCGCAAACGCGCTGATCAACACATCAAAACCCTTTTGCGGATGCAGGCGCCCTACGGCCAGCAGGCGAAAGCGTCCGCGCCGCGGCGGCGGCTCGACAATAGGCTCGACGCGTGCCAGCGGCCAGCGCACAGCATTAGGAATGATGGCGAGCCGGGTGCCCGGCACATGCTGTTCCAGCCACTGCGCAGTGCCGGCCGTGAGCGCCACCACCATCTGCGCCTGCGGATAAGCCCAGCGGCGCAGGCGCTCCCAGGCGCCGGACAGATTCTGCGAAGGCGGATGGGTGTGCTCAGTGGCAACCACCCGACAGGCGTGGCCGCGCGCGGCGATCACTGCCAGGATCGACGACGTTGTCATCATGCCCAGCACGATGGTGGGCCGTACGCGGCGAATCAGCCGCCGCAGGCGCCAGACGCGGCGCACATTGGCCCATATACCGCCCAGGCCACCCTGGCTGGCGCCAGCCATGCCCAGCACGTGCCGCTCCACGCCCTGCGCCAGCGGGTAGGCATCTGACTCGGGCCCTTCCTGGGTGGCGACGGAGACTTTATAGCCCTGTCGCAGCCAGTAGGCGCTCAGGTCGGCAGCCACCCGCTCGGCTCCGCCACCGGCCAGCGAATGAATAACAATCAGCAAATGAGGCTGAATAGGGGAATGACTCAATGCAATACCTGTGAATTCTTGTTGAGCGATCGCGACGGCCAGACGGTTTCCGGCCGCGCCGCATGGTTCAGGACGCCGCCCGCGCCGGCGGCGGCGGGCGCATGGCAACCAGCACATAGCAGCAGTAGGACGCGGCGTACATGATGCTGGTGGCGAGCATAATGCCTTGCGGCCCCATCTGAGGCGCAAGCAGATCATTCATGAGAGCCTTGACGGCAAAATTGGCGACAGCAATGGCTGCCATGATGCCATAACGGTTTTGGCTCGCCAGCAACTGAACTAGTATCAGCACCCCGAAGTAGAACGGCAGCTGCAGCATCCCCCACCGCAACACACCAGCCACTACCACAGTGTCTTGGGCCGTAAACGCACCCCGCTCGAACAGCAAGGCCACGCCCCAGGGCGCGAGCAGCCAGCCCGCCGCCGTGACAGCGGCGCCCGCCGCAAGCATCAACACCGACCATTTCAACGCCGTCGTGCGTGCGTGCGCCACATCGCCACGCCCTTGGATATCCGCCAGCACAGGCAGCGCCGCACGCCCTACGGAGGCGGCGCCCACCCCTAGCAGCAGCGACAGCAGGCGGCTGGCGTAGCCGAGCGTCGCATTCGCGTTGGCCCCCAGGCTGGCTGCGGTGTATTGGTCGATGGGCCCGACAAAACTCATGGCAATCTGCCCCAGCAACATGATGCCGCTGGCCTTGACCAGTTCGGGCCAGTGGGCCGACGCAAGGCCCAGCCGAGGCCTGCCCCACATGCCATCAGCGCGCTGAGCCAATTTGAGCAGCCATATCGACTGCAGCAGATACCCGACCAGCGTGCCCCATAACAGAGGCCCCGTGCTGTCCACTGTAGTGGCCAGCATCACCCATACCAGGATGACAACAGCCGGCACGCTGTCAAGCAGCGTATTGATATGGCGTTCGCGGGCGCGAAGGCGGGCGGCACTCAGGCCAGTCAAGAGGGTAAGCAGTGCGGCGGGCGCGAAGGCCAGCATGAGTTCGCCACTCATGCGGCGCGCGGGGTCGGGCAAGCCTTGGCCCGCTAGCTGCAGCACCAGCGGCCAGGCGACATACATGCCTACCCCCAGCACCACGCCGAGCATAACAAGCCAGCCGTGTAATTCCCCAAGAAACCTGGCCCTGTCGGCACGCCTGTCGTAGCGCATGCGCACCAGCACGGGGATGAGCACCACCGAGAGCGCACCCACGATCGTGGCGGGGATCCAGCTCCCCATCACCATGGTGAACTGGTAGGCGTCGACAATGTCGCTCACACCGTAGCGATAGGCAACCGCCATTTCCTTGAGCGCACCGGCGACTTTGCCCAGCAGCAGGAAAAACGCAACGCGCAAGGCGCCCTGCGCGATGCGCCTATGATCCGAATGCAGCCCGGCGAGCCGTTGCTTCAGTGAGGCCAAATCAGCGGCTCGGCACGTTTAGCGCAGGAACTGCGTATACCAGGGCATGGAGACTTCCAGGCCCTGCACGATATTGTGCATGGGCTCATAGCCCAGCAGTTCACGCGCCTTGGAAATATCGGCCTGCGAGTGCCGCACATCGCCCGCGCGGAATTCTGCGTGCACCGGTGGCTTGTCGTACACAATACCAGTCTTGCCCAGCGCAGCCGTCAGGTAGTCGAAGAGCTGATTCAGGCTGGTGCGGGCGTTGTAGGCCACGTTATAGACCTGGTTGACGCCATCGGGTTGTGCCAGCGCGGCCAGTATATTGGCCTGCACCACGTTGTCGATGAAGCAGAAGTCGCGGCTGGTTTCGCCGTCGCCATTCACGACCACGTCTTCGCCCTTGATCATGGCCGCTATCCACTTGGGAATGACGGCAGCATAGGCGCCGTTGGGATCCTGGCGCTTGCCGAACACATTGAAGTAGCGCAGCCCGATGCTGCCGAAACCATAGGCCCGCGCGAACACATCAGCGTACAGCTCATTCACGTATTTGGTAACCGCATAGGGCGACAGCGGTTTGCCGATCTGGTCTTCGACCTTAGGCAGTGCCTCGTGGTCGCCGTAGGTGGAACTGGACGCCGCGTAGACGAACGACTTGACCTCGGCATCGCGCGCCGCCACCAGCATGTTCAGGAAGCCGTCCACATTGACGCTGTTGGATGTAAGCGGATCCTTGAGCGACCGCGGCACCGAGCCCAGCGCCGCCTGGTGCAGCACATAATCGACGCCCGCCGTCACCTTGCGGCAGGTGTCCAGGTTGCGGATGTCGCCCTTGTGGAATGTGAACCGGGCCCAGCGCTCAGGACCCACGTTTTTTTCGACCTCATCCAGGTTGTACTGGTGGCCAGTGGAGAAGTCGTCCAGGCCGACCACCTTCTGGCCGAGCAGCAGCAGGGCCTCGAGCAGGTTGGAGCCGATGAAGCCGGCGCAGCCGGTCACCAGCCAGACTTTGGGGGACTCCTGGAGGCCGGTGGTTACCTTTTCATAGCGGGTTGTCATTGCAGTACCTCTTTACAAACGCAGGTCAGATTCAGACTGTGCCAATGCGTACTTAAGATCGTACAGCACATGATCCGCTTTGCCGAATGCGCGTATTGCAGCCGCCCCCATCTCGACGAACTGATGGTGCGATACGGCCAGGATAATCCCGTCGTACGAACCTTTGGCGGGTTCCGCAACCGGTGTGATCCCATATTCGTGCACCGCTTCGGCGGGGTCGACCCATGGATCGTACACATCGACATCGATGCTGTATTCGCCCAACTCGCGCACAATATCCACAACGCGCGTGTTGCGCAGGTCGGGGCAGTTTTCCTTGAAGGTCAGGCCCATCACCAGCACGCGAGAATTCTGCACCTGGATGCGGCGCTTGGTCATGGCCTTGATCAGTTGCGACACCACATAGCCGCCCATGGAATCATTGAGCCGCCGGCCGGCCAGGATAATTTCGGGGTGGTAGCCGATGGACTGCGCCTTGTGCGTCAGATAGTACGGGTCGACGCCAATGCAGTGCCCACCCACCAGGCCCGGGCGAAACGGCAGGAAGTTCCACTTGGTTCCGGCGGCCTGCAGAACGGCTTCGGTATCGATGCCCATGCGGTTGAAGATCAGCGCCAGTTCGTTGATCAATGCGATGTTCACGTCGCGCTGGGTGTTTTCGATTACCTTCGCCGCCTCAGCCACCTTGATCGATGACGCCTTGTGCGTGCCTGCGGTAATGATCTGGCCGTACAACTCGTTCACCAGGTCGGCCACTTCGGGCGTGGAACCGGCCGTCACCTTTTTAATGGTGGACACGCGGTGCTCCTTGTCACCCGGGTTGATGCGCTCAGGGCTATAACCGGCAAAGAAGTCCTCGTTGAACTTCAGGCCGGAGACGCGCTCCAGAACCGGCACGCAGTCTTCCTCGGTGGCGCCGGGGTAAACCGTGGATTCGTAGATCACAATGTCGCCGCGCTTGAGCACTTTGCCCAGCGTTTCGCTGGCCCGGATCAACGGGGTGAGATCAGGCTGCTTGTACTCGTCGATCGGGGTAGGCACCGTGACGATGAACACATTCGCGTTGGCCAGTTGCTCCGGCTCGTTGCTGAATGACAGGTTCTTCGCCTCGGCCAGTTCCTCGCTGCTCACTTCCAGCGTGTGATCCCTGCCTTCTTTGAGTTCCGCAATGCGGCGAGGGTTGATGTCGAAGCCAAGCACTGTACGCTTCTTGCCAAATTCGACTGCCAACGGCAAGCCAACGTAGCCCAGACCGACTACTGCGAGTTTCACATCTTGAATCTGCAACTTGATTCTCCCACGCTAAAAAAACAGAAAAATAGATGGCCGCGCGCCCCGCTATTTACGGCGGCCGCGCCCCAGGGATGGCAGCAACAGCCACGAGGGCCGGCGCCATGACACCAGGCGCGAATACAGCCACAGATAGGCCGCGGCAAACAGCGCAATGCTGCCACATAGAATCCAGGCGTTGTCCCACCAGATCGTGGCAGGCACGAGGCCGATGAGCGCCAACACCCACAGGTAAGGCGACGTCATTGCATTGCACAGCGCCGGCACCGCATGACGCCGGTCGCGGCTGAACGTCACCCGCACCAGACGACGAAACACCAGTTGATGCAGATGCAAAGCATCGGGCTGATCCACCGGCGTGCCGCGCTTGAAACGGCGGCGCCAGATCGAAAACATGGTTTCAAACACTGGGTAAAAAAGCACAGCCAGCGCGTAGAACGGCGACACACTGGGGTTACGCACCACCAGTTGCACTGCCAGTTCAGCCAGCATGAAGCCCAGGAAGTATGCGCCGCCGTCTCCCAGGAATACACGCCCGAATGGGAAGTTCCACACCAGGAATCCCAGTGTGGCCGATGCCAAAGAAGTGGAAATCAGGAAAATGGGGGTGTCACCCACCTGCAGCGCAACCAGCGCCAGTGAAACGGCCATCAGCGTGGCAATCATGCCTGCCAGGCCATTCATGCCGTCGACGATATTGAGCGCATGCGTACAGCCCCCCACTGCCACCATCGTGAAGAGCAGGGATACCGGCCAAAATGACAGCACCCAGTCCGCCCAGGACAGCCCGACCCGCGACACGCCGCCAAGCAGCCACCACGCAATTGCGGCCGAGATAAACGCCGCCAGCAAGCGCTTGCCCGAGCCCACATCTTTCGTAATATCTTCAACCAGGCCCGCAACGAAAACAGGCATGGCAGCAATGAAAAGCACGGGCCAGAGCCAGGTGAGGGTCATGTTGCTGGGCCCAAGCACCAGCAGGCCCGCCAAGCTGCCCGCCACCACCGCCAGGCCCCCCACGCGAGGGGTGGAACGGGTATGGCTGGCCTGCGGCTTGTTCAGGTCTGTATCGCCGGTTAACTTGCCGTGCCATCGTTCGGAAACAACGATAAGGCCGCCGACCATGAACGCGACAATACAGATATAGAGCCAGGTGAAGGAGTCCCAAGACTGAGGAGACAATGCAAATCCTGTTCGAGTCAATATGTATGGATTGACGATATTACCGGTTGACAGTTGCGTAAATCCGGCATGCATCGGGTAATTAACGTAACAATACCTAAAACATCGCCGAAAAAACAAAAAAAAAGCCCGAGATCGTAAGATCTCGGGCTAAATCCACCAAAGGAGGAGGGTGGAGGAGACAACCGGGGCATGTCGCCGCTACGAAAGCCTTACGCTGTGCGTACTAGCTTGAGACCTGTGACTGAGGGTTTACCCGCTGCAATCACGTTGCGACATCCAATAACTGAATTGTATAGATTTCTTTTGTGCGTTGCAAGATCATTAGCCTGAAAAACTGTAACAACCAAAAAAGTGTGGCGTTTTCGATACTATGCCATAGGGCTATACCCTGAGAGGTAATTAAGTGTTAGTACGGATTGCAAGCCTTACCCTGGCCAGGACCACTCTGCGATCAGATGCGGTAGGCGGTGGTCGTCATGACCTTGGACATAGCCCGCATGGCCAAACGCACCGGAGCCGGCAAACGGTGGCCGCCATGCTGCTCTGCAGTATTGCGGTGCTTGATCTCGTCATCCCGCATCTGGGTGACAATACGGCGAGAACGCGCGTCATTGCTGGGTAAATCGTCAAGATGGCGATCCAGATGCTGCTCAACCTGGCGCTCGGTTTCGGCCATAAAACCCAGGTTGGCGCCCACGCCAGCCCGCCCCGCCACGACACCCAGCGTAAACGACCCAGCATACCAAAAAGGGTTCAGAAGGCTCGGGCGACTGCGCAACTCGGCAATGCGATCGTGGCACCACGCCAGATGATCCACTTCTTCGGACGCGGCCTGATAGAACACTTTGCGAATTGATGCATCGCGGCAAAAAAACGCTTGGCCGCGATACAAGGCTTGCGCACAAATCTCGCCTACATGGTTAACCCGCATAAGGCCGGCGGCGTGGCGTTGAGCGTCAGGGGGCAGCGCCTCGCCCCCCTCTTCGCCCGACGGCCCAGGCCGGCCCGCCGGATTGGGCCGCGCAGCCTGGACCGAACCGCCTAATATCTGCGCGGCACGGCCGAATTCTGCCAGGGCGCGGTCGAAAATGCCCATACGCCGCTCCAGGGGCCGAATATTGACGGTGCCCGAGGGCGTACCGGAAGAGGCTTCCATGTTGATTCCTTTCTGTGCTTGCCCGAGTGCCATACACACCCTTATTGCCATTTACAACCCTGCGCCAAAAAACGCGCTCGTATTACCTTATTGCAATTATCGCAAAAAGCCCGCGATCCGGCGCCGCCAGGCCCAAGCCCAAGCAAGCGGCAGGCCCAGCGCCAGCAGCAGCAAGCCCGTCCCAGCAATGACTTGATCCCCCAGCAGGTAGACATTGCACAGTCGCTGCGGGTTATCGCGGTAAAGCATGCCCACAACGGCGAGCATCCAGCAAAAGTTTCCCAGGAAAAACAGCTGAATCACCATATTGGCCCGCCGCAGGCTGTCATGCAGGATATAGCCCGCTGCCAGCAGGCTGACGTACTTGGCCACAGCAAGCGGCCACGCGAGTGCGGCGCCATCCAGCGCGCGCGGAATCATCCAGTAGGCGCCCACCAGGCTGAAAAACAACAAGCCAGGGATGCCATAGGCATTGAATCGCCCCACATGCCGGCGCCACCGCCCGTGCACACCTTTTCCTGGCAGCCGGTCGCCAACGCCGCGTCTCGTGCACGCTTCGGCCACCTGTCTGCTCCTTTCTCCGACCCGTTCTGTGTTGTGTTCGTCAGCCCGCCCCACGTATCTGTCGTCAGTACGCTCCGTGTGCCTTTCGTCGGCGGGCTTGCCGGCCCCATCGCTGTCAGCACGCGCGGCAGCGGCTAGACACACGCCAGCAGCCAGGATAAGCGGTATGTGCACCAGCATGTGCAGCCACATTGCGCCCGTCAGCAGTCTGTCGAACGCCACCGCCGCCAGGAGCAATGCCGGCCCCAGCCATGCAGGCGCGGGGCCGGCCGCGCGGAATGCCGAAAAATGAAAACCTGGCCTCATCGGTCTCCTCCTGCGGCGCGTATCCGCCAACGCGGCGTCTCGGCCTTGGCTGTCTCCGTTGGTGCTATCTCGGTCTTGATCATGGTGTTGCCGACCGCGCTTTCTGTGCTCTCACCGTCGCCAGCAAAACGCTTTCTGTCCGGCACGGGGCCGCCGATGGCCGAGCCGCCGTCGCGCGTGACGCGAATCGCACTATTCAGGTATGCGATCAGCCCATCCGGATCGCCGATGTCCATGACACGGACCAGGTGGCCGTCCGGGTGGACGACATGATAGGCGGCATTGTGCTCGTACTGCCCGTAGGACGCCGGCACGACGATAATGCCGAAGGCGTCCAGCAGCGCCTGCCGCCGCACGCCTGGCGCCAGCGTTGCCGTACGCCATAGCGCAGGATCTGCATGGCGCGTCTGGGCATAGCGGCGCAGATACTCGGGCGTGTCGGCTGGGTCGAAGCTCAGGCTCAGCAGCCTTACCCGATCGCCCCAACCGCGTTCGGCGATGGCCTGCTGCAGTTGCTGGAACTCCGCCCCCATCGCCAGGCAGATAGAAACGCAGCGCGTGTACATGAAATTGACGACCGCAATCCGGCCATCATCGCCCAGTACCCGCCGCAACGCTGTCTGCGCGCCGTCCTGGCCCACCAGCGGCGCATCAGGCAGCATGCGTGGCACACGCGCTATATCGACGCGTCGCGCAGCCTCGGTCGTCAGCACCATGAATCCCTCGGTCTGCCCATAGAACGCGAAGAAGCCAGCCAAACATACAAGGAGCGCCGCCACCACACTTTTCACACCAGATCCCGGCTCGCCGCCATGCGCCCCACCGACATGCATAGCACCGGCCTGCATCGCATTGGGATGCATCGCATCGGCATGTGGATCACTCGGCGGCACGCAGGCTCACCTACTTCATCGCGCTCAGTTCAGCATCTCCGTTCCAGGGCGCATCGTGGCTCGCCGTGGCCGCGCGCTGCGCCTTCACCAGCGCTTCGTCCACCGCGCCGGCTGCATTGCCGAAACTGGTGCGGATATGGCTCACCACAGCGGCGAGCTCGGCGTCACTTAGCTTGTCTTTGAACATGGGCATCATGCCGTTATAAGTGGCGCCCTGTACCGTCAGCGCCCCGCTGATGCCATGCAGCACAATCTGGATGGTGGTTTCCGGCTTGCCCGTCACCCACTCAGACTTGGCCAACGGCGGAAATACCCCGGCCAACCCCACACCCGTCGCCTGGTGGCAGGCGGCGCAATGGGCCGTATACAACTGTGCGCCATCGACCTTGCCGCCCTCCGCTGGCCCTGCCACCTTGAAATCCGCCGCAGTGCGCCTGTCGCCATACGACGGCGGGTTGGGCTGGTAGCTCAGGTACAGATACCCGATGGCCCAGGCAAAAAGCCCCGCCACAATGGCAAGCACCAGCTTGGGCACCGGCCGGCCGCCTTCATAGGGCTCGGGCATCTCGCGCCGCTGTGCCTGGGTCTGTTTCGATTGATCCGACATACTCTTCTCCGAGCCTCACCGAGCCTGTTCGGGCGGCGGCGCAACGGGATACGTGCGGTCCAGCGCCAGCAGGTACTGCACCAAATCCAACGCTTCCTGGCGCGCCACCACCACTTTGCCCGGTGGTTCGTAGCCCGGCGGAAGGTTCACTACCTTGTCGCCGGCCTCGGCCTTGTCCTTGATCTCGAAAAGAAAGGGGTAAGAAGGCATGATGCTGCCGGGTGTATAAGCACGCGGTTGATAAAGGTGCCCGAGGTTCCAGTCCACACTGGGCTGGCGCGCACCGATGTTCAGCAGATCGGGCCCCGTACGCATGGTGCCCAGCAAGTGCGGATGATCATAGTAATAATCGCCCGCCACGGGTGCGCGCCCCCAGCCGCGTGCAAAATCGGGGGCCTGCTGCTGCGCGCGGGGCTGCTGGGTATGGCAGTACACGCAGCCGTTATCGATGTATTGCTGCCGCCCGCGCAATTGTTGCGAGGTATAAGGCTTGAGGCTTGGCGACGGCTGCACATCCGACAACTGCATATACGGCAGCACGACCAGCGTGGCGGTGGCCAGCGCCAACGTGACCATGGCGCCGCTCAACAGTTTGTATTCGCTTTCCATAAATCAGACTTCCTGAGGAGCGATGGCCTGCGGCACCCGGCCGGATTGATGAAACAGCGCCGGGCCGACGCGCTTGCGGCCGTAGCGCAGCGCCATGGTGCCGAAGTGCAAGGCAAACACCAGATGGCCCAGCGTCATGAGGCTGCCACCCACGGTGCGCGCCTCAAGATAAGGCAGCGTGACATGCACGGAGTCCATGAAGGGACGGGCCGCGTCCAGCATGGCCATACCTTGCAGCCAACCGCCTATGCTCAGGCCCACGAAATACACGCTGAAACCCGCCACCACCAGCCAGAAATGCAGCGCGATCAGGCGCGGGTAGGGCCATTCCCAGGACATGACGCGCGGCATGACGAAATACACGGAACCGAACATCACCAGGGAAAAGAAGCCATAGAGCCCGAGATGGGCATGCGCAACAGTGAAATGCGTGAAATGGGTAACAGTGTTGATGCTGCGCAGCGCCTCGAACGAACCCTGCACCGAGCTGAGCGTGTACATCATCGCGCCCAACACAATGAAACGCAGGGTAGGCGAATAGATCACCGTACGGAAATGATGCCGCATCGTGAGGTGCTGGTTGACCGAGAATGCCAGCACCGGCACGATCATCATCATGCTCTGCACAATAGACAACGTGATCAGCCAGCTGGGCACCGGCCCGCCCACCAGGTGGTGGCCGCCGACCTGTCCGTAAAAAAACGCCAGCGCCCAAAAGCCCAGCAGCGACAAGTTGTACGACTGTATCGGCCGGCCAATAATTTTGGGCAAAAAATAATAGACGCACGCTAGCCCGATGGGGGTGTAGAACAGCCCCAGCACGTTATGACCAAACCACCAGTTCATCGTGGCCTGCTCCACCCCAAGGTGCACACCGGGCAGGTTGCCAACCAGAAACAGCACAGGAAACCAGAACAGCGCCGCACCCATATACCAGATGGACACATACAAGTGCTTGACCTTGCGGTTCTGCAGCGTGAAGACTAGCGGCAGGCCAATCAGCGCGCCGCCGATCACGAACAGAATATCGATCTGCCAAGGGATCTCCAGCCACTCCAGGCCGTCGTTAATGCCTGCCGCAATACTGCCCAGGCCCGCGATCAGCGCCGCGTTCCAGAGCATACAGCCCAGCAGCGCAAAACGTCCGCCCATCAGCTCGGTCTTGAGCAGGCGCGGCAGCGTCCACAGAGCAATGCCGAAAGCTGCCATCGGCGCCCAGCCGTAGGCAACCGCGTTCAAGTGCAGGGTACGGATGCGGCCGAATGTCAGCCAGGCATATTGCGTCAGAAAATCCGGCTCGTGCAGTTTATAAGAGCTGATCAGGCCCGCCAGCGAAGCCAGCACCAGCCAGCCCACCGCACATGCCAAAAAGACGAATACGACGCCCGCCGAAGACCTGTCCGCCCGGATCCGGCTGGCAAGCTCGGTGCTGGCCGCGACAGGGTCCACAGATGCGGCGGCGCCGTGTTGACGGGCGTCCACTGCCTGCTGCAGCGCCCGCTGCTGGGCCGGGGTGGCCGAAGGCTCTTCAACCTTGCCGATCTCGCCTTCGGAAAAAATGACGTTGGCGGCGGCGGGGTTGTCGTCGAACAGGTGGTGCCGGAGCGACCAGATGAAGATAAACAGCCCAGTCACCGATAGCACGAAGGCCAACAGCAGAATGACAGTGGTATTCATGGGGGGCTTTCCAAGGGAACGATATGCCGAAACGCGTCGCACCACATTGTTGAAGCACCACCGTTTCAGACCGAAACGTTTGACATGATAAGGAGTTGCCCGCCATTTCCCGGGAATACCCGCACGACGAAAGATGATATGCCTTGGCGGCAAGGCGCCGCGGTTGCCAACGGGCAGACGAACCCGCCGGACTATGGGTATGATTATCTTTTCTTCTGCTGCAGGAATCTGAACATGGAATGCACGATCGATTGGCATGGCCCCGACGGCATGCTTTTTGTGGCGCGCACAGGCAGCGGCCACGTCGCGGCCATGGATGGCGCGCCCGACGGCGGCGGCAACAACCTGGCGCCGCGCCCCATGGAAATGCTGCTGGCCGGCGCCGGCGGCTGCTCGGCCTACGATGTCGTGCTCATCCTTAAGCGAGGCCGCCACGATGTGCGGCACTGCCAGGTCAAGCTCGAGGCCGAGCGCGCCGACACCGACCCCAAGGTGTTCACAAAGATCAACTTCGCCTTCACCGTCACCGGCAAAAACCTGCCTGAGTCCGCCGTCGAGCGCGCCGTCAAGATGTCGCACGACAAGTACTGCTCGGCCTCCGTCATGCTGGGCAAAACGGCTGAAATCACCCACACCATCACCATTGTCGAGGGCTGATCGACTGGGCCTGCGCGCGCCGCGCGTGGCCTCGATCCTCCTCGACGGCAGCCGGCCCTCGCGCCGGCAAGGTCATCCATGAAACAGTATCTCGACCTGGTCCAGAACATCTTCGATAACGGCGCGTGGCAGGAAAACCGCACCGGCATCCGCACACTCAGCATCCCGGGCGCCATGATGCGCTTCGATCTGCAGCAGGGCTTCCCCGCTGTAACCACCAAGAAGCTGGCCTTCAAATCGGCCATTGGCGAGATGGTGGGCTTTCTGCGAGCCACGCGCAGCGCGGCGCAATTCCGGGCACTGGGCTGCAAGGTGTGGGACCAGAACGCCAACGAAAACGCGCAGTGGCTGGCCAACCCCTATCGCTTGCAGGAAGACGACTTGGGCCCGGTGTACGGGGTGCAATGGCGCGACTGGCCGGCCTACAAACTGCTGGACCCAACCACGCAGCAGGGCCAGTCGCAGATCCGCGATGCGCTGGCACGGGGCTATACCGAGATCGGCACTGTCGACCAGGCCGGGGGCGCGCACGTGCTGCTATACAAGGCCGTTGACCAACTGCGCATGTGCCTGGACACCATTATGAACGACCCTGGCAGCCGGCGCATTCTGTTCCATGGCTGGAACTGGGCCCAGCTCGAAGAAATGGCCCTGCCGCCCTGCCATCTGTTGTATCAGTTCCTGGTCAACAAGGCCGCCGGCGAAATCTCGCTGTGCCTGTATATACGCAGCAACGATGTGGGGCTGGGCACGCCCTTCAACCTCACCGAGGGCGCCGCCCTGCTGCACCTCGTGGGCCGCCTCACCGGCTACACGCCGCGCTGGTTTACCTACTTCATCGGCGATGCCCACATCTACGAAAACCACGTCGATATGCTGCGCGAGCAGCTTGAACGCGTCCCCTATCCCGCGCCACGCCTACTGCTCTCGGATCGCATCCCGGCCTACGCAAAAACCGGCGTCTACGCACCTGAGTGGCTGGAACAGGTAGAGCCTGGCGACTTTCAACTCGAAGGCTATCAGCATCACCCGCCGCTTACGGCGCCCATGGCCGTCTAAACCACCGGCACAACAGCCGTGCCCTTGCCGAACAGGCGGCCTCATGCGTCCGGAACAGCCAGGTTGGGCAACGCGCCACCTTGGGGTCCGCTGTTCCATTGCCAACTTGCCCGGCTACGGGCATCCAGCCAACTCTGACCGCACATGCTTACACCGCTCGTCCAAATCGTCGTCGCTTATGCCGATAACCGTGTCATCGGGCGCGACAACACGCTGCCTTGGCGCCTGCCTTCAGATCTCGCGCATTTCAAGCGCAGCACGCTGGGCAACCCCATCGTCATGGGCCGCAACACGTGGGAATCTCTCGGTCGGCCGCTGCCTGGCCGCCTGAATGTAGTCATTAGCCGCAATGCCGCCTACAAGGCCGCCGGCGCCACAGTCTGCAGCTCGGTTGAAGACGCCCTGGCGGCCTGTGCTGCCACCGGCGCCGAAAAAATCAGCATCATCGGCGGCGAGCAGATTTTCCGCCACGCCCTGCCGCTTACCGACCGCATCATCGCTACCGAAATCCACGCCGACATTGCGGGCGATACCTGGTTTCCCCCGCTGCCTGCGGGCGAATGGCGCGAGGCCGAGCGCCTGCCCCAGCCCGTCGAAAACGGCCTGGCATTCGATTTCGTGGTCTATAACCGCGCGATGCCCCGCGCCTGATCGCGCAAGAGAGCCTTACAGCGCTTTCGCTTTGCGTATGAAAGTCCACAAGCCCGGGTGGGTGGAGTACGCAACATTAAAGCGCAGCCAGCCGGTGTCGGCCTGGGTGGGGTCAAAATAAGCGCCAGGAGCAAGCCAGATGCCATCGCGAAGCGCCATAGCGGTCAGCCGCAACGCGCCGGCATCATGCCACGCGCCAGGCAGCCTGGCCCACAGGAACAAACCCGCACCGGGGCGGGCGAACGTCTCCACACCATGTTCATCCATCAGCGCACATACGGCATCATGCGCCTGGCTCAGCCGTGCCTGGATACGCTGCAAATGAGTGCAGTGACGGCCCTGGCGCAGCACATGGTGCACGGTGCGCTCCATCATTTCGGGCGTGGTCAGGCCCAATGCCATCTTGGTGGTGGCGAAATCCCGAATCAGCGCGGCATCGGCCACGATATAGCCTACCCGCATCGAAGGCACAATACGTTTCGAGAACCCCGACACCTGGATCACCCGCCTGCCCTCCGCCATGGCGGCCAGCATAGGGCCCAGCCCCGGCAGCAGTTCGCGCGAAACGTCGTCTTCGATGATGCGAAAATCGTAATGCTCTGCCAGTTGCAGCACTCTGAATGCGTTGTGCATGCTCAGGCTAGTGCCAGTGGGGTTGTGCAGCACTGTAGTCACAAACAGCGCCTTGATGCCCGATGCCTGCGCCATGGCCTCCAGCCCGGCAATATCCAGGCCCTGCGCATCGCGGCGCACGCCGTGCACCGTCAGGCCGGCCAACCGCAAGGTGGGCAGCAGGTTGGCATAGCACGGCAGTTCGACCGCCACGGCGTCGCCAGGGCGCAGCAGCGTGCGCAGCACAATGTCCAGCCCTTGCGTTGCCCCCTGGGTCAACAGTATTTGCTCCACGTCAGCAGCCAGGCCGTGTTCGGTCAACGACTGGCGCACGTATTCGCGCAACGGAAAGTAGCCATAAGGGTGGCCGTAGCCCGCAAGCTGGTTGATGGGCGTGCGCGCCACCTGCCGCAGCGCCTGGCGCAGGCCGGGCTCATCCAACCACTCTGTGGGCAGCCAGCCGCAGCCGGACTTGATCGGGATTGAATGGTCGGCAAACACATCCGCCAGCAGCCAAGCGTTGCTCAGGCTCGGCGGCGTCCAGTCGGAGACCGCCGTCGTTCGCACCGCCGACGCTTTGCCAACCGTGCGCATCTCGCTCTCCAACCCCAGGCCGTTCGGGTTGACAGCCGGCACCACGATACCTGCCTCTGCCGCTGCCTGTCGCCAAACAGACTGCGGTGCCACACGGTAACCCGAGCCAGGCCGAACGACCAGCCAATTTTGGGCAACAAGCCTGCTATATGCCACGGAGACGGTGTAAGGGCTCAGCCCATGTGCACGGGCAAACGCGCGCACTGACGGCAGCATCATGCCCGCGCGCAGTGCCTGCTCGCAGATCGCGCGGGACACCGCGCCAACAATCTGATCCACCAGCGGCCCCGCGCCCTGGCGGTCTCGCGACGGTTCGAAAATGCGCATCGATGCTCCCAAATGTGCTGCCATGGCTAAACCGCTGAGGCTGGCAGCGGCGGCCCCATGCTGTTGTCAAGCCTCTCTAGCAGCCCCCTGGCGAGGCGCCGCAAGCGATATACAAAACCATAAGCCATGACCCTGGAGCCTGGAATACGAAGCATCTCACCATAACAATACAGTTTTAATAATATTAACAGTACAGTTTAGGAAAATCAGTATCACTGTATATGTATTTGTGCGGAAGCCCATCCGAGAATATCCATCATTCAGGGCTGTTCTTTTTCAAGACACCGCCCTTCGCGCTTCTCTTTTTTCATCTTCTATTTTTCTCTTTTTCATCTTTTTCTCTTATTGCCGTTCCCGTTCTCTTATTTCGAGGCAAGCATGACCAGTCAAGCAAATATCCCGGACATGTCCAATTTGTGGATGCCCTTCACTGCCAACAGACAGTTCAAGGAACATCCACGCCTGCTTGCCAAGGCCAAAGGCATGTACTACACCGCTACGGACGGGCGGCAGGTTCTGGACGGCACATCCGGCCTGTGGTGCGTCAACGCAGGGCATGGCCGGCAGGAGATCTCCGATGCCATCACCCGCCAAACGCAAGAGCTGGACTACGCGCCCAGCTTCCAGATCGGCCATACCGACTCCTTTCGCGCCGCGTCGGCGGTGGCGAAACTGATGCCCGAGGGCATGGACCGCATCTTCTTCACCAACTCTGGTTCCGAATCAGTGGACACCGCACTCAAGATCGCGCTCGCCTATCACCGCGCACGAGGCGAAGGGCAGCGCACTCGCCTCATCGGTCGCGAGCGCGGCTACCATGGTGTAGGCTTCGGCGGCATCTCGGTGGGCGGTATCTCGCCCAACCGCAAGACCTTCTCCGGTGCCTTGCTGCCGCATGTCGATCACTTGCCTCACACGCATGACTTGTCCAAGAATGCCAACTCGCGCGGCCAGCCAGAATGGGGGGCCCATTTTGCGGATGAGTTGGAGCGGATCGTGGCCCTGCACGACGCCTCCACCATCGCCGCGGTGATCGTCGAGCCCCTGGCGGGCTCCACCGGCGTACTGGTGCCGCCCAAAGGCTATCTGGAACGCCTGCGCGCCATCACGGAGAAGTACGGCATCTTGCTGATTTTCGACGAAGTCATCACCGGTTACGGCCGCCTTGGCGCACCCACAGCCAGCGAATTCTTCGGGGTGAAACCCGACATCATCACCATGGCCAAAGGTATCAGCAATGCAGCGGTGCCTGCGGGCGCCGTGGCGGTGCGGCGCAACGTGCACGACGCCATCGTGAATGCAAGCGCAACAGGCATTGAGTTCTTCCACGGTTATACCTATTCGGCGCACCCACTGGCCACGGCGGCCATCCTGGCCACACTGGGTATTTACGAAAGCGAGAACCTGTTCGCGCGCGCCTGCGGCATGTCACAGGCATTTGAAGACGCCGCCCACAAGCTGGAAGACGCGCCGCACGTGCTGGATGTGCGCAACCTGGGCCTAGTCGCCGGCATCGAGCTAGCCCCGCGCGAGGGCGCCCCGGGGGCACGTGCAGCCGAAGTGTTCGGCAAGTGCTTCGACCGTGGCCTCATGGTGCGCTATACCGGCGACATCATCGCCATCTCCCCACCGCTCATCATCGAACAGGCGCACATCGAGCAGATCTTCGGCACACTGAAAGAAGTGCTCGCCACCGTCAAGTAAATGCACACGGCGTGTAAGCGCCAAGCGGTGAACAGTAAGCACATCGTGCGCAAAAAAGCCGGTAGACCATAAAAATGGACTGCCGGCTTTCGTTTTTTGGCCTCGCCCGTCGGGTCTCAGACTGCTTCCATCTCCGCGTAGGCCTCGATCGGCGGGCAGGCGCAGACGAGGTTGCGGTCGCCCCAGGCATTATCGACGCGCGAAACCGGCGGCCAATACTTGCCGTCCCGCAGCGATGCCATCGGATATGCCGCCTGTTCGCGGCTGTAGCCGTGCTTCCACTCGGCCACCAGCAGCATCTGCGCTGTATGCGGCGCATTCGTGAGCACGTTGTCGTCAGCACCCTGCTCGCCACGTTCGACCTCGGCAATTTCACCGCGGATGGCGATCATAGCGTCGATAAAGCGATCGAGCTCGGCCTTGCCTTCGGACTCGGTCGGCTCCACCATCAGCGTGCCCGGCACTGGGAAGCTCATGGTAGGCGCGTGGAAGCCATAGTCCATCAGGCGCTTGGCAATGTCTTCAGCCGAGATACCGCAGGCATCCTTGATGGGCCGGATATCCAGGATGCACTCGTGCGCCACACGGCCATTCTTGCCTGCGTAGAGAATCGGATAATGCTTTGCCAGACGCGCCGCGATGTAGTTGGCGTTGAGGATTGCAGTTTCGGTTGCTGCAAGCAGCCCCTCGCTGCCCATCATCGCAATATACATGTAAGAAATCGGCAGAATGCTGGCAGAGCCGAAAGGCGCGGCCGACACTGGCCCCACCTTGGCATCAGCCGGCAGCGTGCCGCTTTCGCCGACCACGCCCGGCAGATAGGGCGCCAGGTGCTCGCGCACCGCCACCGGGCCCACGCCCGGCCCGCCGCCACCGTGCGGGATGCAGAAGGTCTTGTGCAGGTTCAGATGCGACACGTCGCCGCCGAATTTGCCCGGCTTGGCCAGCCCTACCATGGCGTTCATGTTGGCGCCGTCCATGTAAACCTGCCCGCCCGCCTCATGCACCAGGGCGCAGATTTCCTTCACAGCGGTTTCGAACACACCATGTGTGGAGGGATATGTAATCATCAGCGCTGCCAGGCGGTCGCCCACCTTGCCGATCTTGGCCTTGAGATCCGCCACGTCAACGTTGCCGTTGTTATCCGACGCCACCACTACGACCTCCATGCCGGCCAGTTGCGCCGACGCCGGGTTGGTGCCGTGGGCCGAGGATGGGATCAGGCAGACATTGCGCTGGCCCTGGCCATTGGCGCGGTGATAGCCGCGTATCGCCAGCAGGCCAGCATACTCACCCTGCGCGCCCGAGTTGGGCTGCAGGCTGATGCGGTCGTAGCCCGTGATCTCGCACAGCGCGTCGGACAGACGGCCAATCAGCTCGCCATAACCCTGCACCTGCTCGGCCGGTGCAAAGGGGTGAATATTGCTGAACTCGGGCCACGTGATGGGGATCATCTCGGCCGTGGCATTCAGCTTCATGGTGCACGAACCCAACGGGATCATGGTGCGATCCAGCGCCAGGTCTTTATCGGCCAGGCTGCGCAGATAGCGCAGCATATCGGTTTCGGACTGGATGCGCGAGAAGGTAGGATGCGACAGAATCGCCGAATCACGGCGCAAATCGGCCGGGATGCCCACCGCCTGCTCGGCTGCGTCGCTCTCGAACAGGCCGTTTGCCTCGGCACCAGCCCAGGCCTTGCCCAGCGCGCGGGCAAACACGTCCAGCAACGCGTCCAGATCGGCCACGCTCACGGTTTCATCAAGCGAAACGGCCAGGCGCGCGCCATCCACGCGGCGCAAGTTGATGTGCGCAGCTTGCGCACCGGCGACGATACCAGCGGTGGCCGCGCCGGTATCCAGCAGCAGCGTGTCGAAATACGTGCTGTTGGCTACCTTCACGCCCAGGCTTTGCAGGCCGCGGCGCAAGACGCCCGTAAGCAGCGCAACACGGTTGGCAATGCGGCGTATGCCTTCAGGGCCGTGCCACACCGCATACATAGCAGCCATCACGGCCAGCAGCACCTGCGCGGTGCAGATGTTGGACGTTGCCTTCTCGCGGCGGATGTGCTGCTCGCGCGTCTGCAGCGCCAAACGCAGCGCGGGTGAACCCTGGCTGTCGCGCGACACGCCCACCAGGCGGCCTGGCAGGTTGCGCTTATAGGCGTCACGGCAGGCCATGAAGCCTGCGTGCGGGCCGCCGAAGCCGAAGGGTACGCCAAAGCGCTGGGCCGAGCCCACCGCAATATCCGCCCCCCACTCGCCCGGCGGCGTCAGTAGTGCAAGCGCCAGCAGATCGGTGGCAACCGCCACCACAGCGCCCTGCGCATGCGCCTTCTCGACCAGCGCGCGGTAGTCGGACACACCGCCCAGGCTGTGCGGGTACTGCAGCAGCACGCCAAAGCACTCGGGCAAGCCCAGCGCCTCGTCGCCCACATGCACCTCGATGTCCAGGCCTTCGGCGCGCGTGCGCACTACTTCCAGGGTCTGGGGGTGGACGTGCAGCGACACAAAAAACACATTGCTCTTGGCGCGTGCACCGCGGCGCGCCAGCGCCATGGCTTCGGCCGCCGCCGTGCCTTCATCCAGCAACGACGCGTTGGCAATGTCCAGCCCGGTCAGGTCGGCGACCATGGTCTGGAAATTCAGCAGCGCCTCCAGGCGCCCCTGTGATATCTCGGGCTGGTAAGGCGTATAAGCCGTGTACCAGGCAGGATTCTCGAGAATATTGCGCAAAATGACGTTAGGTACATGCGTGCCGTAGTAGCCCTGCCCGATATAGCTGCGGAACACCTTGTTGCGGCCAGCGATCTCGCGCAGCCCGGCCAGTGCCTCGAACTCGCTGCGCGCGGCGGGGAGCTTGAGGGCGCCACGCTCCAGAATACTGGCGGGCACAACCTCGGCCACCAGGCTGTGCAGGTCAGCCGCGCCGATCGCCGCCAGCATGGCGGCGCGGTCTTCGGCCCCCGGGCCGATATGGCGGGGGATGAAATCGGAATGAGTATCTACGTCACGCAGCATGATCGTTTATTCGAAGAAAAAAGACTTGGGAAGCACGGCCCCAGGCCGTAAAAGCCGGGCTGGCAAAGGCTGACACTGCGGCGATCGCTCGCACAAACGGGCGCCAGTTGGACACATACACGGCAGGCGAATGGCAAGGCCACGTGGTGCGGCACCCGGCCAATGGCCTTGGCGCCGCCACACCGCAATCAGCCAGCGTCGACCGAAGCCTGATAGCCGGCTGCGTCGAGCAGGCCGTCCATCTCGGCGGGGTTGGCGGGCCTGATCTTGAAGATCCAGTTGTCGTAGGCCGCCTCGTTGATCAGATTGGGCGCGTCATTCAGGGCCTCGTTGAAGGCAACGATTTCACCGGCCACCGGGGCATAGATGTCGGAGGCCGCTTTGACGGACTCGACGACGCCGGCCGTATCGCCGGCTGCCAGCTTGGCGCCAACGTTAAAGTCGCCCACGTAGACCAGATCGCCCAGTTGATCCTGCGCGTTGTCGGTGATGCCCACGGCAAACAGGTCGCCCTCGGCCTTCACCCACTCGTGCGAGGCCGTGTATTTGCGATCATTGGGAAGATTCATGTTTTAACCCCGGATAGTGAAAAGTGTGTTCTTGACGAACGATTGTGTGATTGATGAAAGATTACGCGACACCCTACGACACGGGTGCGCGCGCATCAGGCAACGACGGCGCCATTGCGCACGAAAGGCATTTTTACCACTTCGGCGGGGATCCATTTGCCGCGAATCTCGATATCGACCGCATCGCCCGGCTGCACGGCGGCGGGCACGCGCGCCATGCCGATGGAAACGCCCATGGTGGGCGACATCGTGCCGCTGGTTACTTCGCCTTCGCCGTGGGCGGTGCGCACTTTCATGTGGCCGCGCATCACGCCGCGCTCCTTAAGCTTCAGGCCCACCAGGTTGCGGTCTGCCTTGACAGCCTCCAGGGCGTCGCGGCCGATGAACCGGCGCCCCTCGTCCTTGAACGACACGGTCCACGACAGGCCCGAAACCAGCGGATCGATGTCTTCGTGCATTTCCTGGCCATACAGATTCATGCCAGCTTCCAGGCGCAGCGTATCGCGCGCACCCAGGCCGCAAGGCTTCACGCCCTGCGCGGCCAGATCCTGCCAGAGCGCCTCGACCTCAGCAGCCGGCAGCACAATCTCGAAGCCATCTTCGCCCGTATAGCCCGTACGGGCCACCAGCGTGTCGCCACCCACCGATGCACCGTTGAACGGCTTGAGCGGCTCGGACGCAGCCTGCCAAGCGGGCCGGGCGGCCCAGACGCGGGCACGGGCCTGCGGGCCCTGCACGGCAACCATGGCCAGATCGCGGCGCGGCGTGATGGCCACATCAAAACCTTCGTCTTGTGCGATCTTCTGCATCCAGGCTACGTCCTTGTCGGCCGTGCCCGCGTTGACCACGGCGCGCCAGGTGTTGTCGTCAAAAAAATAGACGATCAGATCGTCGATCACCCCGCCAGCGGGGTTCAGCATGCAGCTGTACAAAGCCTTGCCGGGCACCGTGAGCTTAGCGACGTCGTTGGCCAGCAGGCGCGACAGATAAGCACGCGCACCGGGGCCCTTGATATCGACATTGAGCATATGAGACACATCGAACATGCCGGCTTCACGGCGCACCGCGTGGTGTTCTTCGATCTGCGAACCGTAGGAGAGCGGCATGTCCCAGCCGCCGAAATCAACCATTTTGGCATTGGCGTTCAGGTGCAGGGAATGCAAGGGAGTGTGCTTGGCGGATGCGGACATAGGGCCTCTGGCGTTGTGCGAAAAACGATGCATGCCGGCTTGCGGCCGGCTGGCTTCGCCCTTCTGTCCTTTTGCCTGAGAGTTGGCCCTTTTTGCGGGGTTCCCCTTCGGCGCCCGGTTCCGCAAGCATGCGGGAGGGTCTCTCCAGAATGCTGTCTGCTATGCGGCTGAAGCACGCGGCAGCGGGCACGGGGGCGGTACGGGGTGCCTGAGCGATTCTGGGCGAATTGCGCCTTCGGCGGTCGGAGGACGACGCTCTCCCACCCTGTGCATAAACAGCAAAGCGAAAGCATAACCCGAAAGAATACCGCCCACAAACGGAATTTGCCGCTGGCCCGCCCCTACGCCGGCTTTACACAACGCCAGCCATGATTTCCAGATTTACCATTACCGCGCCGGACGATCCCTTGCCGAGATTTTCCAGCCTTGCGCCAGCAATCAATCGTTGTTTTTCTGGATCAGAAAGCACAAGAAGCGCCGGCGCATTCGCGCCAGTAAGCATTTCAAGGCCGAGTCGATGCCGCGTCTTATCTGGCGAAGCACGCGATGTGCGTCAATACGGTTTCAACGCCCGGCCGCAGGCGGTGCCGGAGGCCCAGGCCCACTGGAAGTTGTAGCCACCCAGCCAGCCGGTGACGTCGACAGCTTCGCCGATGAAGTAGAGGCCAGGGATGTCGCGCGCTTCCATGGTCTTCTGGTTCAGGCATCGGGTGTCTACCCCGCCGCGCATGACTTCGGCCTTCTTGTAACCCGCGGTACCCGAGGGCACCAGGGTCCAGCCGTGGATGTCGTGCGCGAGGCGGCGCAGTATCTTGTCGGGCACGTCGGCCAAGCGCATCTCGGCCAGGGTGGCCAATGGCTGGGCCGCAGCACGCGCTGATACGGCATGGGTACTTGAGGAGGTGGAAGGGGATGTGGTGCCGGCCGGCCCAGATGAGACGAGCGTCGCAGCATTTTCCAGCCAAGCGTCGGCGAGACGCTTGGGCATTAGACCGGCAAGTACGGTAGCGAGGTGCTGGCGGTTGCCGGGCTTGGCGGCGAGCAGCGCCTGCTCCAGGTCCTGGCCGGGGGCCAGATTCAGGGTCAGCGGCCGGGACGGATCCCAATAGCTCGATATCTGCAGGATGGCCGGGCCCGACAGGCCTCGGTGGGTGAACAGCAGGTCTTCCAGGAAAGCCATGGTGCCTTTGCGACCCGCGTCGGACGGCGTGGCGACCTGTGCTTCGAGTGCAACGCCGCTTAGCGCGGCGAAAGGCTTCCAGCTTTCGGTATCAAAGGTAAGCGGTACCAGCGCCGGCCGCGGCTCGATGACCTTCAAGCCGAATTGGCGGGCGATGCCCAGGGCGAAATCAGTCGCCCCCAGTTGCGGGATGGCCATGCCGCCCGTGGCCAGCACAAGCTGATGCGCGACGATCTCGCCGGTACTGGTTTCCAGGGCGAACAGGTCGTCCTCAGGAATGCCCGCGCCGCCGCTTGTCTGGCGATAGATGGCGCGCACGGTGCAGGGCATGCGCCATTGCACGCGCCCATCGCCGCACTCCGCGCGCAGCATGGCGATGATGTCTTCGCTGGATTCATCGCAGAATAACTGGCCCTTGTGCTTTTCGTGCCAGGCTATACCGTGGCGTTCGACCAGATCGAGGAAGTCGCGCGGCGTATAGCCGGCCAGCGCCGAACGGCAGAAATTGGGGTTCCGGGAAATGAAATTGGCGGGACCTGCGCCGATATTGGTGAAGTTGCAGCGCCCGCCGCCCGATATGCGGATCTTCTCGGCCAGTCGCTCTGCATGGTCAACCAGCACCACGCGCAGCCCGCGCTGCCCGGCAGCGGCGGCGGCCATCATTCCGGCCGCTCCCGCTCCGATCACCGCAACATCAAAGACACCGGACTTCACGCGAAAACGCCGGGCGCCTGGCGCCCCGCCCTATTCCTTGATGCAGTCAACGTAGTAGCGTTCTTCGCCGTCAGGCCCCACGTCTTGCGCCAGGCCATGCACATAGGTCTCGAAACCCGGAAACTTGGCGTTGAACTCGCGCGCGAACTGCAGGTAGTGAACGATGCGCTGGTTGAAGCGCTCGCCCGGGATCAGCAGCGGGATGCCCGGCGGGTAAGGCGTGAGCAGCACGCCCGTCACGCGCCCTTCCAGGTCGTCAATGCTGACGCGCTCGGCGTCGCGGTGCGCCATCTTGGCGTAGGCATCGGACGGCTTCATGGCAGGCACCATGTCGCTCAGATAGACCTCGGTCGTCAGGCGCGCCAGGTCGTACTTGCGGTAGGCCTCGTGGATCTGCTGGCACAGGTCGCGCAGGCCCATTCGCTCGTACTGGCGGTGCTCTTTGCAGAAGTCCGGCAGAATGCGCCACATAGGCTGGTTGCGGTCGTAATCGTCCTTGAATTGCTGCAGCGCCGTCAGCAGCGTGTTCCAGCGGCCCTTGGTAATGCCGATCGTGAACAGGATGAAAAACGAATACAGCCCTGTTTTCTCGATGACCACACCATGTTCGGCCAAGTACTTTGAAACCAGCGCGGCGGGGATGCCCGTGTCTGCAAACGTACCTTCAATATCGAGCCCCGGCGTCACAATCGTGGCCTTGATGGGATCAAGCATATTGAAGCCCTCAGCCAGGTCGCCGAAGCCGTGCCACTTGTCGCCCGAGCGCAGCAGCCAGTCGTCGCGCTCGCCGATGCCATCGGACACCAGGCGGTTGGGGCCCCACACCTTGAACCACCAGTCGTTCTTGCCAAACTCGGATTCCACCTTGCGCATCGCGCGGCGGAAATCCATGGCTTCGCTGATGCTTTCTTCTACCAGCGCCGTGCCGCCCGGCGGCTCCATCATCGCCGCAGCCACGTCGCAAGACGCAATAATGGCGTACTGGGGCGACGTGGACGTGTGCATCAAGTAGGCTTCGTTGAACACGTTTTGGTCGAGCTGGCGCGTTTCGGAGTCTTGCACCGTGATCTGCGACGCCTGCGACAGCCCCGCCAGCAACTTGTGCGTGGAGTGCGTGGCAAAGATCATTGCATCTTTGGGGCGCGGCCGGTTCTCGCCGATGGCATGCATGTCGTGGTAGAACTCGTGGAACGAAGCATGCGGCAGCCAGGCCTCGTCGAAGTGCAGCGTATCGATGGACGAGCCCAATTTTTCCTTGATCATCTCGACGTTGTAGATCACCCCGTCGTACGTGCTCTGCGTAAGCGTAAGAATGCGCGGGCGCTTGTCCTTGATGTTGCGGGCAAAGGGGTTCGCCTCGATTTTCTTCTTGATGTTCTCGGGCTCGAACTCTTCCAGCGGAATGGGCCCGATGATGCCCAGGTGATTGCGCGTGGGGCGCAGAAACACCGGCACCGCGCCCGTCATCGTAATGGCATGGAGAATCGACTTATGGCAGTTGCGGTCAACCACAACCACGTCATCCGAAGCCACGTGGGCGTGCCACACGATTTTGTTGGACGTAGACGTACCGTTGGTGACAAAGAAGCAATGATCGGCGTGGAAAATACGCGCCGCGTTGCGCTCGGATTCGGCCACGGGGCCGGTATGGTCCAGCAGTTGGCCCAGCTCGTCCACCGCGTTACAGACGTCGGCGCGCAGCATGTTCTCGCCAAAGAACTGGTGAAACATCTGCCCCACCGGGCTCTTCAGGAACGCCACGCCCCCTGAGTGCCCCGGACAGTGCCAGGAATACGAGCCATCGGACGCGTACTTGACCAGCTCGCGGAAGAACGGCGGCGCCAGCCCGTCCAGATAGGCGCGCGCCTCGCGGATGATGTGGCGCGCCACGAACTCGGGCGTATCCTCGAACATGTGAATGAAGCCATGCAGCTCGCGCAGGATATCGTTGGGGATATGCTGCGAGGTGCGGGTTTCGCCGTACAAATAAATAGGTATCTCGGCGTTGCGAAAGCGCAGCTCGCCGATGAACGCACGCAGGTTCTTGATGGCATTGGCCACGTCTTCCGGCGAGGCCACCACGAACTCCTCATCGTCGATCGATAGAATGAACGCGCTGGCGCGGCTTTGCTGCTGGGCAAACGAACTCAGGTCGCCATAGCTGGTGACGCCCAGCACCTCGACCCCTTCGGCCTCGATGGCGGCGGCCAGCGCCCGGATGCCCAGGCCCGAGGCATTTTCCGAGCGGTAGTCTTCGTCGATGATGACGATGGGGAAACGGAATTTCATCAATAGCTCCGTGCCGCGCGAACACGCGCGGCGTGCGGTTTAAACAATGTCCCTGCTAGGTGCGAGGCAGGGTCACGCCGGTTTGCCCCTGGTACTTGCCGCCCCGATCACGATACGAGGTTTCGCAGACCTCGTCGCTTTCCAGAAACAGCATTTGTGCGCAGCCTTCACCCGCATAGATCTTGGCGGGCAAGGGCGTCGTGTTGGAGAATTCGAGCGTAACGTGGCCCTCCCATTCGGGTTCGAGCGGCGTGACGTTGACGATAATGCCGCAGCGCGCATAGGTGCTCTTGCCCAGGCAAATGGTGAGCACACTGCGCGGAATGCGGAAATACTCGACCGTGCGGGCGAGCGCGAATGAATTGGGCGGAATGATGCAAACATCGCCCTTGAAATCGACAAATGATTTCTCGTCAAAGGCCTTGGGGTCGACAATCGTGGAATTGATATTCGTGAATATCTTGAATTCGTCGGCGCAGCGCACATCATAGCCATAACTGCTGGTGCCGTAGCTGACGATACGTTTGCCGTCAACCGTCCTCACCTGATCGGCCGCGAACGGTTCTATCATACCCTGCTCTGCTGCCTGCCGGATCCAACGGTCGTTTTTGATGGTCATAGCACTACCCAAAATAATGTTGGCGCGTATTTTAGCCCCTGCGGACAAGCGGGGTGCGACAGGGTGTCACCCGCTGCGCGTCCGGTTGCCGGGGGTTGCGCAAAAACCACGCTGCAGGCCGTCGCGCAACCGTCCCGCACATCCCCGGCGCCACCGCCGGCCGACTCCGCCGCTTACTCCCGCGAGAACCATCGGTACACCAGCGCCAGGCCGCTCACGGTACCCACACTCAGTTCTGCAGTCAGGCGCCGCGACAGGCTATAGCTCAGGTGCGCCACCGTGCCGGTGTCCGACAGCGCCTGGCGCAGGCTGAGCGTTACCTTTTCGGTCAACCCTTTGCTGACCTGCACGAACCGGCGCTCGATATTGCTGACATTGTCCGTCCCGCGCACGACGCTTTCCGCCGGTAAAATGCTGCCCGCGCCGCCCAGCTCGCCCGACCGCATAGAAACCTCATCGACACCGAATTTTCGGTAGAACGGTTCGCCGTCGCCCAGGAAGGACGTGCCCACCGAAAACAGCAGTGCCACGTCGCCGCCGCCCGAATCATCCGGCCCATGGCCCAGCAGCAGCCAAGAAAGCTTTTCGATCTCGCTGACGGCCGGGTAGGAAATGAGGTCGATGCGCGGCCGCTTGGCCGTTCCCGCCACCCGCACCCCCGCCTCCACGGCCAGGCCCGTGCGCAATGCCTCGATATCCAGCACCGGGCTGGTGATATCGCCCTGGAAGGTTACCGTTCCCCGGCGCAGCTGCAAATGCTGGCCATAGGTATCGATAGAGCCCCCCCGGGTGCGCAACTGGCCAATGCCTGTCAACTTGCCACCAGCCATCGTGATGTGCATCTTGCCCACCAGGCCGGAGTTCACCCCATAGCCCGTCAGGTAAAACCGCGGGCCCAGATCGATGTCGAGATCCAGCGATATATCGACGGGCGAAGCAGGCGCATGCGGCTTTTCACCGCCGCGCAGCACGACCACATCGCCATCGATCGTCGGAACCCCACCCAGAATATCGAGATCCACCCAACCGGCATCCGCCACCACCGAGCCTGTGATGGCCAGCTTTGGCAGTTCGGCCGCCATACGCAGCTTTCCCGTCACCATGGCGTAGCGGTCGGCACGCTGCAGGATGGGATAGCGGTACAACTCAGCGTCGATCACGCCCGTCGAAGCAAAAATATCCCACTCGCCGCTCAACGTCAGGTAGCCGCCCTGCGCATCGGGATTGGCGGTAATCCATTCGGCCGTACGCCATTCCTTGGGCTTGGCACGCAGACGAGCGGGGAAGGTCAGCTTGTCCAGGATCAGGCGGTTGTCGCGGACATGGGCGGACAAGGTGCCGTCAAGCAGGCGCACGCCGTCGTCTATGCGGACAATGCGCAGTTCGCGGCCTTCGATTGTGCCGGCGCTCGACCAGGTCTCGTCGGGGCGGCTGTTGAGCTCCAGATTGGCCCGCATCCGGCCGCCAAAAGACATGGCGTCACCGGTGAACAGGCTCAACCAGCCCAAGTCATCAATACTGGCGGCGAGCTTGACGTTCTTGCGGTCTTTGGGGTTCAAGTACAGGCGCATGCCATCAGCATGCAGCGGCGTGGAGGCCTGGGCAGTCAGTTGGCCGCGCTCGCGCGTCGCCAGACGAAGGTCTGCGGAAACAGTGCTGGTCGTCGTGCCCGCGCGGCGAATGCGCAGATCCAGCCCGAGGGTCTGCAGGCCGAGCGGAAATGCGGGTTCGGCGGGCACGATCACATCGCCGCTGATACGCTCGATATGGACCTCGCCTTCCAACACACCGGTGAAACGCAGGTTCCAGTCCATGGCCAGAGCCAGGTCAGTATCTTCGCGGCTGGCTTCGCCGCGCACTTTCACGCCCCCCTTCGCTGTCTCCTCGGGCACAGGCATCCCCAGCTTGCGGCGGATGAGATCGATGCGGCCAGCCGATACCAGCAGGCGGTCTACCTTGCCGCGGGTTTCCCAACGGCCGGCACCGCCGCGCGATTCGGCATGCGACAACGTCACCAACGGCCGGCCGTCCATGGACAGCGCCAACTTCGTTGTGCCGACCAGCCATTGCCAGGCAGGCGCCACGGCTCCCGGAAGCAGAGTGATCGCCGCTGGCGCCTCGCTGCGGATCGACAACCCGGCATGCGATGCGTCCAACGTGCGCACCGTGCCGCGCCAACCCTCGGGCTGCTGGCCGTCAGGGCCTTTACCCCAGCCCCCATTCAAAACAACGTGTACCTCCATGGGCGCCGCACCCAGCCGCTTGGGGTCGGCCTTGGACGGTGTATAGCGGGCGTTGAGGTCGGCACGATGATCTGCCAGTGTGCCGGCCAATTCACCCCCCAGCGACGCGCCGCCGCCCAGACCCTTCCAGAAATCAGCCAGCCGGGGCGCCTTCAGGTCCAGCGTTACCTTGCTGTCAGCATCACCCAGCGCGCCTTTGGCGAGCAGCCGGTTGCTGCCCAGCGTCACATCCATATC
Organism: Pusillimonas sp. TS35; assembly: GCF_009857885.1. GTDB lineage: Bacteria > Pseudomonadota > Gammaproteobacteria > Burkholderiales > Burkholderiaceae_B > Allopusillimonas > Allopusillimonas lactea. The sequence continues at coordinate 207,180 of NZ_WWER01000008.1, forward strand.
GATCGCCGCCAGCGCCAGATTCTGCCAGCGCCAGGGCGGGGACGGCACCGTGTCAGGCCCCGCCTGCGCGAGTTGCCCGGCGGCCTCGCCTTGCTGCTTCATGCCTGCCTGCTGCGTCGCCCCTGCCTGCTGCGTCGCCCCTGCCTGCTGCGTCGCCCCTGCCTGCTGCGTCGCCCCTGCCTGCTGCTTCGCCACGTCTGCTTGCTGCTTCGCCTCTGCCTGCTGCGTCGCCTCTGCCTGCTGCTTCGCCCCTGCTTGCTGCCCGGCCGTGCTCGGTTGAGCAGCCGACTGTTGGCCCGCGCCGGTTCGGTTGACGATCTCGGCGTTGAAATGCCCAGCCAGTGGCTGACCATTCCATGATGAACCTTTCTCGAACGCCATTTTGAGCGCGGCCTGCGCCACGTCCCGGCGTCCCGTCAGTTGGATATCGAACTCGCTGGCCATACTGAGCACCGCATCCGGAATCTTCCCGCCTGCCAGCCGCCCCACATTGAGCTTATTGGCCCGAAGCTCGCCAACCAGCCGGTCGCGCGCCTGCGCACCCTCGCCGCCCTCGGCGCGCCAGCTCGCCTTTGCATTCAGCGACGATCCATCCGCCAACGCCAGCGAAACAGACGCATCCCTGAGTGGAAATACCCCGCGCGGCGTCAAGGCCGCCTTGGCATCCAGCGACACCCCCTGGCCAACGCCGGTCAGCGCCACATCCGCCGCATCCAGGTTTCCAGCAGCCTGCACATCGATCGTCACGTCGCAGTTTTGCGTATCGCCGGGCAGCGTCGACAAATAATTGCGTGCGCACAACGGTGATGCAGGAGTAAGCCCCCTCGCCTGCGTCGTCAGCGAAATCGAAAACGGCCATGGTTCGCTCAGTTGTGTCAGCCGCGCCTCGCCCTCGAACTGCGCGTGCATGTCGGCATTGCCGACCTCGGCGCTCTGGATGCCAAGACGGCCGCCCTGCTCGTCCAAATAAACCGACGTCACCAAATTATCCAGGTCGATGGGCAGGCGGGCGCCGTCGCGCCAAATCTCAACCTTGTCAGCCGCCAGCCGATCAACCGCAATGCCCAGCGGCAACTTCGGCACGGCAAATGGCTGCCTGTCCACAGGCTCATCGCCCGCCGCTGGGAGGTTGATCCGCAACACCGCCGCCGACAGCGCCGACACATGCACGCGATGGTCGAGCAGTTCCCGCCACACGCCACGCAGTTGAACACTTTCCAGATGCACATGCCCCTGATCTGGCAGCGGCACGTCAAGCTGGCCGACCTGCAGCCCATGCCATACCGACCCCGATATGCCTTGGATCTCGACATTCAGCTCGCGGGCCGCCGTCACCAACGCCCAGCGCGTACCAGCCGGTGTTGCCAGCGTCCAGTAGAGAAACCCCAGCACCACGGCCAGCAGAATAACAAGGACGGGGCCCGCCCAGATCAGAACTGAGCGCAGGATGGAACGCAGCCAGCGACGGAATCGGATCAAAACGCAATACCCAGAGAAAAATGCAGGCGCAGTTTCTTATCGCGCTGCCCATAGGCCAGATCGACAAAAAACGGGCCTGCCGGCGTGCGCACCGCCAGCCCCGTACCCACGCCCACATGCCAATCCATAGCGCCAAAAGACGCCGCGGCATCACCCGCGTCGATAAACAGATTCATACCCAGCGTATCAGTGAAATAGTGGGTGTACTCGACGCTGGCCACGGCCAGCGCATTGGCCCCGATCACAGCATCGCCGCGTTGCTCGCCAATGCTGAGGTAGCGATAACCGCGTATCGTACGCGCGCCACCGGTGCGGTAACCGAAATCCTGCGGCAGCCGATCGGTCTGTGTCCAGACCTTGCCCACCTCGCCACGCAGCGTGACCACGTCGCGGCGCCCCACCGGCCACCATTTCTGTGCCCGCAGCCCCGCACGGGAAAACCGCTCGCCGCGGTCCAGCGTAACGCCCAGACCCACACCCAGCTCAATGAGATTGCCTTCGCGGGGATCATATTTCTTGTCAACATCGCGGCGCAGGATTCGGTACGTCCCCGTCAGAGAGGGCACTTCAAACTCCGAGGCGCCGCTGATGCGCGTCTTGTCGTAGGCCGCGACAGCGCCCCATTCGGACTCGTAATCCACCCTGCTGCCGCCGCCTGCCGCCCATTGCGTACTGCGCTTGAAACCCAAGCCCACGCGGCTGTTGTCCAAACCTTCGATATCGGAGTGTTCGTACAACACGCCAACACTGTCCTGATGGCCGCGCCGGCTAGGCGGCAGGTGCACGTCAAAAAACACGCGCTGCCTGTCTTTGTCGACGCCGGCACCGGTTTCAATCCACACGGGCTGGCCGAACACCACGTTCTGCCGATATAAGCCCTCCACGCGGATGCCGTGGTCGCTGTCCGCACCGATCGAAGTCGTGAAACGCCGTGCCGGCGCTTCGGTCACATCCACGCGCACCGGCAGCTCAACAGAGCCATCCTCCAGCACCCGCTGCGCCGACTGATCCGCATTCAGCGTCACAAACGCGCCACGAAAAAACGACGTCGTCTGCAAGGATTGCTGCCAGTCGTCGAGCTTGTCCTGGTCGTATGCGTCGCCTGGCTCGTACACCACATAACGCCGAATCAAACGCGGCGGCACACGCTTGAGCCCGGTAATAGTCATGGGCCCCAGCACGGCTCGAGGGCCGCTATCGACCTCGGCATGCAGCCTGGCCTTGGCCCGATCGGCATCCACGGTAGCCTGCGTCGACACATAACGGGCAAAGTAGAAATCCTTGCGGCTGACGCCGTCCAGCAGATTCTCTTTGGCGGTGCCCCAGGATTTGTTGATGAACGGCATGCCCTCGCGCAGGGGCCAGTCGCGACGCAGCCCGATGAGCCGGGCTTCAAAACGCGGCTGCGTGATCTGACCCTTGAAGTCCAGTTGCACGGACTCGACCTCGGTGCGCAACCCCGGCTCGATCGTGATGTCCCAGGTTTCACCGCCGATATCCTCGCCGACCTCTAGCGTAACCACCGGAGAAAAATACCCTTGGGTTTCAAGCGCCGATACGGTCGCATCATGCGCCCGACGGCGCAGGCGCGTCACCTCGCCGCCGTCTTGGTCTTCGGCCAGTCGGGTAATGGCTTCGACTGCGCCGTTGATGGCCGTAAGCGCCTGCGGCGGCACCCCGCCAGGGTCAATGATGACTTCCGGGCGCTCGGCAGCGGCCGCCGACAGGCTCAGCCCGGCCAGAAACCAGAAAACAGTTGCGGCCCCCCTGCGCATTGGCCCGTCAGGTCTTGCGCGCCACGACCATGGGCCGCATGGCTGCGGTATCGGGCGGCAGTTTGGCCACGATGTCGAGCAGCTTGCCCGCCACGTCAAGATAGATGCGCGCCACCTCGCCATCGGGCTCGGCCACCACCGTCGGCCGGCCTGAATCCGTCTGTTCGCGTATGCTCATCTGCAGCGGCAGTGAACCCAGCCAAGGGATCTCATACTGAGCCGCCATGTCACGCCCACCGTGTTCGCCGAAAATTGGCTCGGCGTGCCCGCAATTGCTACAGATGTGCACGGACATGTTCTCGACCACGCCCAACACTGGCACATTCACCTTCTGGAACATGCGCAACCCTTTGCGCGCGTCCGCCAGAGCGAGATCCTGCGGCGTGGTAACGATGACCGCACCGGTGAGCGGCACCTTCTGCGCCATAGTGAGTGCAATATCACCCGTACCCGGCGGCATGTCGACAATCAGGAAATCCAGGTCGTTCCAGTTGGTCTGGCCCAGCAACTGCTGCAGCGCCTGCGTGACCATGGGGCCGCGCCAGATGGCCGGCGCGTCTTCGTCGATGAGAAAACCAATGGAATTGGCCTGCAGGCCGTGGCCCTGCAGCGGCTCCATGGTTTTACCGTCATTGCTGGCTGGCTTGCCGGACAGGCCCAGCATAATAGGCACGCTGGGCCCGTAGATATCGGCGTCGAGCAGGCCGGTGCGCGCGCCCAGGCGCGACAGCGCCAGCGCCAGGTTGACAGCCGTTGTACTCTTGCCCACGCCCCCTTTGCCCGAGGCGACGGCAATAATATTGCGAATATTGGGCATGGGCCGCAGGCCCGGCTGGACGGCGTGGCTGACGATCTGCATGGTAGGTTCGGTCCTTCGGGGCGCCGTGACGCGGCGCCAAAGCGGTTTCAATACGTTTCGCATAAGACATTGCGCGGTTGTGCGGCGCGTACGGCGCGGGTACATTGAGATTATGCACTTCCGCAACGCATCCGCGTCCGGCATTAAACCCCAAGTCGACAGCAGTTCTCAGGAAGAATACACTGAAGACTCAAGAATAGCGGATCGCCGGGAATTATTTTCGGCCGGCAAGGTCTATCACGTACGATGAATACATTTAACCAGATTATCCGCGGCATCCTGTTTTTCGTGCTCGCCATTTTCAGTATGGTTGCGGCTTTCGTTTTCATGGTGTCCACGGCCATCGCCGTGGGCATCCTGTATTTGGTCGCCCGTATTAAAGGGCGGCCATTCGGCGCGCGCGCCTATTGGGAGCAACGCCGCCAGGCGGCACCACGCCGGGCGGGGCACATGTTCAACCCCAAAGACGTCACCGACGTCGAAATGCGCGAAATCCGCTAAAACAGGTCTTTGCGGCCCGGCTGCCCGGCCGCATCCCAATTGCACTCAGGCCCGTCATAATACGTCCCTGTCTACAATCGCTTACGATTTTTTCCGCAATGGCGTAGCCATGGCAGCGCCGCGCCGCTGCGGCCCGCCCGAGGCTGACAGCAGCCTCTTCAGTCCCTCTTCAGTCCCTCTTCAGTCCCTCTTCAGTCCCTCTTCAGTCCCTCTTCAGTCCCTCTTCAGTCCCTCTTCATGCCATGCCTGTTGAGCTGCCTCCTTCTTGTCCGAAACTTGCATGAAGCGGCCGCTATCCACGCCTCGGCGAAGCGCCAGCCTGGCCGGCCAAGCACCTTCCTGGTGAAAGCCCTAAAATCGATGTTTTGCGCTTCTGCGCCAACCCTCGTTTCTGAGACACGCTTCCGACCATGTCGCGCACGATTTTCGTCACCACCGCACTCCCCTACGCCAACGGTTCTTTCCACATCGGCCATATCATGGAATACATCCAGGCCGATATCTGGGTGCGCGCGATGCGAATGTCGGGCCACACCGTCCATTTCGTGGGGGCCGACGACGCCCATGGCGCCCCCATCATGCTCAAGGCCGAAAGCGAGAACATTACGCCGCAGGCGCTGGTGGCCCGCTATGCCGCCGAGCGTCCTCAGTACCTCAACGGCTTTCATATTGCCTTCGACCATTGGCACAGCACCGATTCGCCCGAAAACGTCGAGCTTTCGCAAGATATCTACCGCAAGCTCAAGGCCGCCGACTTCATCTACAGCCGCACGATCGAGCAGTTCTACGACCCGGTCAAGGGCATGTTCCTGCCCGATCGCTACATCAAGGGCGAATGCCCGCGGTGCCACGCCAAAGACCAATATGGCGATTCTTGCGAAGTCTGCGGCGCAGTGTATACCCCCACAGATCTGATCGAACCCTACTCCACGCTCACCCGTGCCACCCCGGTTCTGAAGTCATCCGAGCATTTCTTCTTCCGGCTGTCGGATCCACGCTGCGTCGAGTTCCTGCAAAACTGGACCACCGGCACCAATCGCCGCGGCAACAAGCACTTGCAGCCTGAGGTGCTGGCCAAAACGCGAGAATGGCTGGGCGCCGGCGAAGACGGCGAAGCCAATCTGGCCGACTGGGACATCTCGCGCGACGAGCCATACTTCGGCATTCCTATCCCCGACGCGCCGGGCAAGTACTTCTATGTCTGGCTCGACGCGCCTGTGGGCTACCTGGCGTCACTCAAAGCGTACTGCGCCAAGCAAGGCCTCGATTTCGACGCCCTGCTCAGCCCCGAAAGCGACACCGAGCAGATTCACTTCATCGGTAAAGACATCGTTTACTTCCACGCCCTGTTCTGGCCCGCCACGCTGAAGTTCTCCGGCCGCAAAACACCGGACGGCCTGCACGTGCACGGCTTTATCACTGTCAGCGGCGAAAAAATGTCCAAGAGCCGCGGCACCGGCATCTCGCCGCTGCGCTATCTCGAAATCGGCATGAACGCTGAATGGCTGCGCTATTACATCGCCGCCAAGCTCAATGCTCACGTCGAAGACGTCGACTTCAACCCCGACGACTTCATTGCCCGCGTCAACAGCGACCTGATCGGCAAATATGTCAATATCGCCAGCCGAGCAGCGGGTTTTATCAGCAAGCACTTCAACGGCGAGCTCGCCTACGTGGGCGACACACAGGCCCTGAGCGCCGAGCTCCAGCAAGTCACCGATGAAGTACGCAACGACTTCGAGAGCCGCGAGTACGGCCGCGCCATCCGGCGTCTGATGGCCCACGCCGACCAGATCAACCAGGCCTTTGACGCCGCCCAACCCTGGATACTGGCCAAAGGCATTTCCAGCGCCAGCGACGAGCAAAAGGCCGGCTTGCAGAATATCTGTTCGCGCGCTCTGGCTGGCTTCCGGGCACTCACAGTCATGCTGGCGCCCGTGCTGCCGGCGCTGTCGGCACGCGTTGCCACCGAGCTTTTTGGCGAATCGCGCACATATCAGTGGTCCGACGCGGGCGTCCTGCCCTCCCACATCGGGCCCTTCAAGCACCTGATGCAGCGCGTCGAACCCACCATGCTCGACGACCTGTTCGAGCCGCCCGCAGCAGCCTTGCCCGCCCCTGGTGGCGAGGCCATCGCCGACACAATCGACATCAAAGACTTTGCCAAGGTCGACTTGCGCATCGCCCGCATCGTCGAATGCGAACCAGTGGACGGCTCCGACAAGCTCCTCAAACTCACCCTGGACGTCGGCGAAGGCCGCCATCGCCAAGTGTTTTCCGGCATCAAGTCCAGCTATCAGCCTGGCGACCTGAAAGGCAAGCTCACGGTACTGGTCGCCAACCTGGCGCCACGCAAGATGCGGTTTGGCATTTCCGAAGGCATGGTACTGGCGGCCAGCCACGCAGACGAAAAATCCAACCCCGGCATCTACGTACTCGAACCCTGGCCCGGCGCCCAGCCCGGCATGCGCATCCACTAAGCACCGTGACGCGGGGCACCCAGCCCCGCGCGCCTTAGCGGCGCCATAACGGCGCCATCGCGACTCCTTAGCACAAACGCATCTTGAGTTTTATATATCGGTACGTTTTATTCCATTTTCATGCAACAATGGCCCTTGCGCCGATTGTGCCAACCAGGCTCGCATGATTCCCGATATCCCCGTCCTGCTTCTGTTTACCCTGATCATGATCGTCTCCGTCTACTTCCAGACGGTAACGGGTTTTGGCCTGTCCATGATCGTCATGGGCTTGTCGGGCGGCCTGGGCGTCGCGTCGATTGCAACCATCGCCTCGGTCGTCAGCCTGGTCGGGTTTGTAAGCAGCGGCATCGCCTTGCGCGGCACCCGCAAGCTGGATTATGCCCTGACCGGCCGGTTGCTAGCCGGCATGATCCCCGCCAGCATACTTGGCGTTCTTCTCCTCGAATTCCTCAGCGAATCCGCAGCCGATCTGATCGAATTTTTACTGGGCGCCGTAATCGCCTACGGCGGCATCAGCTTCGCCTGGCGACCTGAACCATTGCCTCGCGTGTCGAGCAAAGCCAGTTTTGTTACATATGGTGCAATCGGGGGGCTGTTGGGCGGCATGTTTGCCATACCAGGGCCGCCGCTTATTTTTCACCTCTATCGGCAGCCAATGCCCATGGCGGAGATCCGCGACCAGCTCATCCTGGCCAACGCCGTACTGGGGCTTGCGCGCACCCTTTTCGTGGGCGCCCAAGGCCAGATGACCGCCGACGTATGGGTACTGACCTTGATCTGCCTGCCCGTCGTGGCACTGGCGACCATCGCAGGCAAGCGGCATCCGCCCCGACTTTCCCCCACCGCCATGCGGCGCATCAGTTGCCTGGTACTTGTACTGATGGGGGCCAGCCTCATGTTGCCGCCCCTATTTCACTGGCTAGCTTGATCCGCCGCACCCCAAAGCCCTTGCGGCCCGGCGCGTGCCGATCGCTCAAACGTTCGCACAGTGCGCCGTTTGTATAAACGGCTCAATCTTGCAACCGGCCAACGCCCGCCTTCATGCTTGAGGCAGCTTTCGTATAACAGCGCGGTCCTCCAGCCAGCCGACGCCTACCTTTACAGGTCAGGCAGCGCGCCGTCTCTGGATATGGGTTCAGGCCGCTTTTTCTCGCCGGCTCGGCGGCGCCTGCGGCGGCGTATTGGGCGGTACCAGATCGTCGTCGCCCGGATCCCGCGCTGGCAGGGGCGGCAAGCCAATTGCTTTACGCATACGCTGGCAATCAGGATTCGGCGTACCATCGTCCATCCAGGCCGGGAACTCACGGCACGGCGATGGCCGTTGTTCGTAAATGGCGCAATGAATACCCGGCTGGCCCAGCTCACCACGCAACGCAATGCAGCGCTGGCCGCCGTATTCAGTGCCCTTCATGCAGGCCCGCAGCGGCGCAACCTCAGTGACAAGCTCCGGCGGCACCGTCCCGCCGTTCTCTCCCGCCACCTCGCCACAATAAAACGACACCCTGAAATGCGCACAGCATGCGCCACAGCTTAGGCAAGGATTGTCGATCGTGACATCGTTGGCAGCCTGTTTGCGAGCACGCACCGAGGGCCGACGCGAGGAAGGCGCCGAGCTGCGATGCGGCGGAATGAGCGTGATGTTCTCGCGCAGGCTTGCACGGAGATCCGATATACCAAATGCGGAGGAATGCGCAGGGAAGATGCGCTTGACAGTCATGATGAGTGTTTGCCCGGTAAGCAAAAGCCTGCGCGCAATATGCGCGCCTTGTTCGCTTTACCATATAAAAACAGCGGTAAGCATAATACACGAACCAGCCGGCCAACCGGCCACCTCAGTATATCGATGCAGCGGTCGCGCAACAGTGCTCCAACTCGCACGCCTGCTTCAGGCAGACACCTCATCGGTCATGCGCTGCTTTCACCACGACGACTCCCTTGTACGATATACCCCTTATCGGGCGCCCCCCGTCAGGCACGCCCTTTCAGCCCCATGAGATTTATTGATCTCCAGGCGCATTGACATCCTCCCCTCCCTTTCAGTGCGCCGACCACATCGGCGTTTTCCTCGAAGCCGCATTGCACGCACGCAAACCGCGCCTGCGTTTTGCGGTTGTACAGGGCGCAAGGCAGAGATGGAACGGCCAACACTCAAAGCAAATATTCGAACTTCAGGCTGCAGTCATTGCGCACATAGGCATGTAGCCAACCCACGTTGCTGTCGACGCGGGTATGGCGCAGCGTCAAACTCGGGATAAAGCCGAAAACCGCCCAGCGCTTCGCAGCGAGCACCAGGCTGAAAGCTTGTTCCGCATCGCGGCGCCGTGCCTGAAGCAAAGCACCGTAAGCGTTGTGGCGTCGGAGCCGAAAGGATGTTGCCAGCGCCCCAGAGAACCCGTTGTACTGCACCGCAGCGCCGACGTGCCCGCCAACCTGCTTGTAGCCATGCACAGCACTTATGCTGCGACTATCCGAACCGTCGACACCCCCGAAGAGCGACCACCCCCGTTCCACATGCCTGACGTAGCTCAACTGAATCGTACGGGCCGGCCCATCCAGCGCACCTGAATCGAACCGGGTTTTGAGGAGGCTTCAATTCTTGAGAGAATGGAGTCATGAGCAAGAACAACAAGTTTTCCCCTGAAGTACGTGAACGCGCGGTGCGCTTGGTTCAGGAGCATCGTGATGAGT
>NZ_WWER01000009.1 GCF_009857885.1 Pusillimonas sp. TS35
TACTCATCACGATGCTCCTGAACCAAGCGCACCGCGCGTTCACGTACTTCAGGGGAAAACTTGTTGTTCTTGCTCATGACTCCATTCTCTCAAGAATTGAAGCCTCCTCAAAACCCGGTTCGATTCATCCATGAGTTTTGGCCAACTATTTTGAAGGTCTAGCAGTTTACGTCGCTCATTCATCTAGCAGACGTGTAAGCCTTAGCATTATCCAAGCCTGCTCATCGGCAGTGAAATCCCACTCGAAATTTCTGACTTTTTCAACGATTCCTTCTTTGATACGGTTCAAATTGAACTCGCGTGTCCAGTCAGGATTCTCACGCTCTTTTCGTAGTGCATAGGTTTTGAGTTCCCTGGCCAGGCTCTCTGCATTCTCGTAAGCTTGCCGATGCTCATCTTCGCAGGCGTAAGCTGAATAGCTGCCATCATCATTTTTTCGCGCAAGAAACTTTGGCGCCGCACCGCCCACTGCGCCGGACATAACTCGTCGCGGAAAGTCCTCCGGGATAGGCTCCATTCAAGTCTCCGCCAAAATCTGCACAAGCTGATTACACCGAAGTAATGACGCACTGTCCAGTGCTTCTTAGCGAGGCCAAAGGCAGGAATTTTGGGGCCAGGAATCACTTAACGACTTACTTGTAAAAGTATTCGGCAAACGGTCCGGACCTTGTTCACGACTATGTGTAAAAAGGGAAAGACACTTCTTTTATATTTTGTTTTGGAGTCAGATACTTATCAGGCTTTGATACTTCATGTCTTTCTTGTAAACCCTCACGTCTGGATACTGGCCTGATCCCCCACAGCGAGCGCCAGCAGCACGCCGCCGTAGCGCTGCCCCGACAGGTGCGGCAGCATCGCGGCGCGTACCGCATGGCGCGCGCGCTCGGCCAATACTTCCAGGCTGGCAGCGGGGTGGTCCGCCAACAGCACCGGCTTGCCCCGTACGGTCGCCGTGGCACGCACGCCGCGCGCAAACAGATGGCCTTCCTGGTCGAAGCCATGCGGGTTGCGAGCGCTCCAGGAACGCCGCAGCCGCAGCGCCATACGCCACACTTGACCAGGGCGCGGCGCCGACCACTCACCTTGCCGCTCACGCGGAAGGCGACTGAGGGCATGCCCATGCCCGACGGACTTAGCATCCCGCCCCCCACCGCTGGGGCCAGGACTGCGTGCGGCGGCTTGCAGAGCAAGCGCCTTGCCAGCCGCGCTGGAAATGGAAGCAGGCCGTCCCGCAGGCACGGCAAGCGGCCAGTTGACCATGATCCGTGAGGGCACGCCGCCGGGCCGCGCATCCAGGACACGCGCTTCGAACTGAATGCTCTGGCGATCGACGCGCGGCAGCGTCACCACCTGCAGTGTGACGCGCGAGACGCGGTCGTCATTGACGGGCGCCAGCGCATCCGCAAGCCGCAACTCCGCGCGCCAACTGGCGTATGAGACGCCCAGCGCCAGCGCCCACGCCAACAATAGAAGCATATGCAGCAGGCGCCCCACACTTTGACGACGACGGCGCGCCTGCCTGCCACGCCGCCGCCCCCCTGCTCTTCGGTCATCCCGCGACCCGTCTGCCGGTTGTTCGCCGAAGGTGGCCCATGCGCGCCGCGCAACAATGATGACCAGCGAGATAAGCAAAAGCGCCGCGAGCCCACGCAGAATCGCACCCTGCGACGGCAAGGCCGGTAAGCCATGCACAATGCAGTTGCCCGCGACAAACGCCAGTATCCATGCCCGCCCGCTCATCCGCCTGCTCCCGCCAGTTGCTCGGCCGTCGAGCATAGCGGGCGCCCACACTGGTTGGGCGCCAACGCGGCGCGAATGTCATAGCGCGTTTGCAGCATTGCGCAAGCGATACGTCAACCAGCACACACCCTGCGCAATCTTGGCAGTACCTGCCCAAGGCTGCTGCCAGCATTATCTCGTCGCCAGAATCCGCGCAACAACGTGGCTGTACGAGCCCTCAGCGCGCCAGCGCGCCGCCCAACCGCGGCAACACGCGGCAGGCGTTCTGCCCGGTTTGCGTGATGATGTCGTCGCGGCCTGTGCCGCGCAGCTCGGCCAGCGCATCAGCCACGCCGCTGACTTCGGCGGGCTCATTGCGCGCGCGCGATGCGCCGGGCGCCCCCAGCCAGGCGGGCGGGATATCCGGCGCATCCGTTTCGAGCACCAGTGCATCGGCAGGCAATTGCGCAGCCAACCGTCGTATCTGTAGCGAGCGCGGAAACGTCATGGCACCGCCCAGACCCAAAGCGAAACCCTGGTCGATAAAATGCCCCGCCTGCTGAAAACTGCCGTTGAAGGCATGGGCAATCCCCCCCACACCCGACACGCGCCGCAGATGCTTCAGAATCTGGTCCTGTGAACGCCGCACATGCAGCAGCACTGGTAAGCCATGGCGCTGGGCAAGCGCCAGCTGCGCCGCGTAGAAATCTTCCTGCTTGCGCGCCATGTCGTTCTCGCGCAGGGCCGGGATAAAGAAATCCAGCCCGATTTCGCCGATGGCAACAAAACGCCGGTCGGCCAGCGCCTGCTCGACACGCAGAGCAAGCAGATCGAGGTCTTCAAGGCGTGCCTGCGGAATACACACGGGATGAATGCCCAAGGCATAGCTTCCGCCATCGAAGGCATGCGCCAATACGCGCACCGCATCGAAATTGACGCGACCGATGGCGGGGATAACAATGCCGGCCACACCTCGCAGCTGGGCTCGATGCAGCACCGCGTCGCGGTCCGCATTGAACTCGGCCGCATCAAGATGGCAATGGGTGTCAATGAGCATCGGCGCCTCCGGGGCCAGGCCCACAGGCATCAGGCCAGATTGAGCGGGACAGTTTCAGGGTCGATGAGCAGCCCTTTTTCCATACTAAGCTGGCGGTGCGCCAGCGCTGCCAAGGCCGGGTCGTGCGTGACAATGGCAAATGCCGTGCCGAACTCCCGATTGACGCGCACCAAGAGCTCGAACATGGATTCAGCCGTATAGCGATCAAGGTTGCCAGTGGGCTCGTCGGCCAGTACGCAGGTGGGGCGCGTGACCAGCGCCCGCGCCAACGCCACACGCTGGCGCTCGCCGCCCGAAAGCTGGCCTGGGTAGTGCTCGATACGCTGCGCCAGACCCACTTGCTCCAGCACAGCTTGCGCCTGTTCGCGCGCCTTGGCGCGACTGTCACGCCGCACGATGAGGGGCATGGCCACGTTGTCGAGCGCAGAAAACTCGGGCAGCAGATGGTGAAACTGGTACACAAAGCCCAGGTGCGCGTTGCGCAGGCGGCTGCGTTCAGTTTCGGACAAGCCGGCCACCGGTTTGCCATCGACGAACACCTCGCCCGAGGTGGGTTGATCCAGCAGCCCCAGGGTATGAAGCAGTGTGCTCTTGCCAGAGCCCGAGGCGCCTACGATGGCGACCATTTCGCCGTAATCGACGTGCAGGCTGACATCGCGCAGCACCTGGATGGATTCACCGCCCTCGGTGTAGGTCTTGACCAGATTGGACGCTTTCAGCGCGTGGATGCGGGTGTCAGTCATGGCGAAGCACCTGGGCTGGTTGCAGGCTGGACGCGCGCCAGCTCGGGTAGAGCGTGGCCAGCAGCGACAGCACGAGTGAAGTAATGGCGATCGTGACGATGTCGCCCGCCCGGGGATCGGAAGGCAGCTCGCTGATGAAGTAGATCTGTTGCGGCAGAAACTGCACGCCCAGCAGGCGCTCGATGAAGGGGACGATGATATCGATATTGAAGGCGATCAGCATGCCCAGCCCCACGCCAGCCAAAGTACCAATGATGCCAATCAGCGACCCCTGCACCAGGAATATCTTGGCGACCTCGCGCGGGCTGGCACCCAGCGTGCGCAAAATAGCGATGTCGGAGCGCTTGTCCTTCACGGCCATCACCAGCGAAGACAGCAGATTGAAAGCCGCCACCGCCACAATCAGCGCGAGGATCAGGAACATCATGCGTTTTTCTGTTTGCACAGCCGCGAACCAGGTGCGGTTGTTTTCTGTCCAGTCTTGTGCAGACAGGCCGGGCGGCAAGCTCTGGCGCAACTCCTGCGCAACCAGCGGAGCCTGCTGCATATCGGCGATGCGCAGCCGCACGCCGGTTTGCGCACTGTCGCGGAACACTTTGGCCGCATCTTCGTAGTTGATGAACGCCATACTGGCGTCGAACTCGTAGTAACCCGAGGAAAACAGCCCGGTGACGGTGAACTGGCGCATGCGCGGCGCAAAACCCGCCGGCGAAATCGTGCCCTGCGGCGCCAGCACCAGCACCGTGTCGCCCGGCCGCACACCCAGGGACGCGGCAAGGTAAGTGCCCAGCACAATGCCGTAGCTGCCAGGCTTGAGCGAATCGAGCCGCCCGTTGACCATCTGGCCGCCCACATCAGACACTTCGCCCTCGAGCGCCGGGTCTATGCCGCGAACCTGCACGCCGCCCAGTTGTTCGCCCCTCACAATCATGGCCTGCGCGGCGACAAAGGGTGCCGCGCCTCGCACTTCTGGGTTCTGGGCCGCCCGGTCGGCGATCTCCTGCCAGCGCGCCAGCACATCCTGCGGCAGCGTATGGCTGGCGTAAAGTTCGATATGCGGCAGCACCGACAGCATGCGGTCGCGCACCTCTTTCTGAAAGCCGTTCATTACGGATAGCACGACGATCAGGGCAGCGACCCCCAGCGCAATACCCACCATGGAACTGGCGGCGATAAACGACACGAAGCGATCGCCCTTTCCGCCTTTGCGGCGGGATCTGGCAATACCCGCGTACCGTGCCCCTATCCAGAATTCATATGACATCTTTCTGCCACCATTTCCCATAAACACTACAATCGCACCATGCGAATCGTACTACCCGGCGCCTTGCCCGGCCCCCGCGAGGCGGGCGAACTGGCGGCGCATCTTACTACCCACGCGCCGGCCCTGCAGCGCTGGCTGGCCCGCGCCCGGCCCCGCGTGATCAAGGCCAATCCAGCCGACACCGGCTGCCTGCCCCACGAGTACTGGCAATTGTTGGCGCATGGCTTTACGCCCGGCCCTGGCCAGAATTTTGCCACAGGGCTGGGCCCGCTACGCGGCGGCGGCAGCGACCTTGCTCGGCCGGTATGGCTGGCCGAGCTGGTGCACGTGTCGCCCGCGCGCGACGGCGCGGCGCTGCTGCCAGCCCAAGAGCTGGCCATCACGCCAGCGCAAAGTGTAGCCCTGTTCGAATCGGTTCGGCCGCTCTTCGAAGAAGACGGTTTCCACCTTGACGGCGCCGGCGAGCCCTATTGGCAGGTTACTCCGCCGCAAGGCTTCACCCTGCCAAGTGCCAGCCCGGCGCTGGTGGCGATCACCTCGGTAAATGATTGGTGGCCGCAGGATGCCGCCGCGCGCCCGTGGCGGCGTCTGGTCAACGAAATCCAGATGCTGTGGTTCGACCACCCAGTCAACGCCGGGCGCGAGCAGGCCGGCTTGCCACCCATCAACAGCCTGTGGCTGTACGGTGGTGCACGCCGCGATCAGTTGCAGGCGTCCGAGCAGTCCGACGTGCGGGTCGAAGATGCCCTGCTCGCTCCCGCCACGCGGCAAGACTGGCAGGCATGGCTGGCCGCGCTCGCCGCGCTCGACAAACGCCTGTTCAGCGACCCATCGGCGCAAGCGCCGCATGCGCTCGTCCTCACTGGCAGCGACCGCATCATCGAGCTACAACCCGCGCCACAATGGAAGCAATGGCTGCCCGGCAGCCGCGATACATGGAGAAAATGGTGGTCACCCCAACCCTGAGCACGCGTCCCGTCAACCCAGAGGCGACGCGCATCCTTGAGGCGGCCGGCATCCACCCCCTGCTCTCGCGCCTGTGGGCGGCGCGCGGTGTGCGCAGCGCCGACGAAGCACAACATCACTGGCGCGGGCTGCTGCCCCCCAGCCAGCTCACGCACGTGCAGCACGCGGCCGCGCTGCTGGCCGATGCCATCCAGGCACGCAAGCGCCTGCTGATCGTGGCCGACTATGACTGCGACGGCGCCACAGCCTGTGCCGTGGGCGTGCGGGCCCTGCGCGGCATGGGCGCCACCGTCGACTACCTGGTGCCCAACCGCTTCGAAACAGGCTATGGCCTGTCGCCGGCCGTGGTAAGCCTGGCGCTCCAGCATCCGGCGGGCAAGCCCGACATCTTGATCACCGTAGACAACGGCATTGCCAGCATAGACGGCGTGCAGGCTGCCCGCATGGCGGGCATAGAAGTTATCGTCACCGATCACCACCTGCCCGGCGACGCCTTGCCCGACGCACTGGCGATCGTCAATCCCAATCAGCCGGGCTGCGGCTTTCCGTCCAAGAACCTGGCGGGGGTGGGCGTCATTTTCTATCTGATGCTGGCGCTGCGCGCCGAATTGCGCGCGCGCGGCATTTTCCCCCCCGACGGCGGGCCGCGTCTGGACCAGCTCGCCGACCTGGTGGCGCTGGGCACTGTGGCGGACGTCGTCAAACTTGATGCCAACAACCGTCTGCTTGTCACCCAGGGCTTGGCCAGGATGCGCAGCGGGCGCATGCAGCCCGGCCTGCGGGCGCTGTTCGCGGTGGCCGGCCGCGAGCCGCGCCAAACCAGTGGCTTCGACCTGGGTTTCGCGTTGGGCCCCCGTATTAATGCCGCCGGGCGACTGGCTGATATGAGCGTGGGCATTGAATGCCTGATCACAGACGACGAAGGCCGCGCGCTGGCATTGGCGCGGCAACTGGACGACATGAATCACGAACGGCGCGGGATCGAAACCACGATGCGTGAAGAGGCCCTGGCCGCCATCGAGGCCAGCAGCCCGACAATAGGCGCCACGGTCTGCGTGTACCACCCTGAATGGCACCAGGGCGTGGTGGGCCTGGTTGCCTCGCGCCTGAAGGAAACCTATTGGCGCCCCACGCTGGCCTTTGCCCGCGCCGACAGCGGCGAGTTGCGCGGTTCGGGGCGCTCCATCCCCGATGTGCACTTGCGCGACGTGCTCGATCTGGTGTCCAAGCGCCATCCCGGCATCATCCTGAAGTTTGGCGGGCACGCAATGGCGGCTGGCCTCACTCTGCGCGAGGACGCCTATGCACTATTCACGCGCGGCTTCGATGAGGCAGTGCTCGAGCTTACGGGGCGCGACAGCTTCGAGCCAGTGATTGAAACCGATGGTTCGCTGGAAAGCGGCTACGCCAACGCCGAGGTGGCGGGCATGCTGCAGCAACAGGTATGGGGGGCGGGTTTTCCTGCGCCGGTGTTCCGCGATCGCTTCCTGGTGCGCCAGCAGCGTCTGCTGAAAGACAAACATCTGAAGCTGACACTGGAGCGCGACTACCAGCGCTTCGATGCGATCTGGTTCAACCACAACGCAATGCTGCCCGAGTATGCCGACGTGGCATACCGGCTGGACCAGAATGTCTGGAACGGGGTTGTGTCGGCGCAATTGATCATCGAATATGCCTGCTGAAGGGCATTTGACGCTTTGGTAATGCATAACAGCGACGAGCGGCTGCCGCAAGCATCCCGCCAGAAAACGCCCGGCGGTCGGTAAGATTACTGACCACCGGGCGTTTTGATGCGCAGCGTAATCGCCGCGCCTGATCCATAAAAACGCTTATTACTTGCTACTTGCCGCTCACTGTTTGCCCTGGGCGAACTCCGCCATCATCTTGCGCCCGCCCTCGGCGATCTCTTCGGGGCTCAGGTCGCGCTGATGTGTCGCGATCGACCAGCGATGACCAAAAGGGTCTTCGACCTGGCCGTAACGATCACCCCAGAACATATCCGCCGCGGGCATGAGCACCGTACAGCCCGCCTTGGCGGCTTTCTCGATTGCCGCATCCACATCCGTCACGTACAAATGCAGGGTCACGGGTGTGCCGCCCAGGGTGCTGGGCGCTTTCGAACCGGCACATTGCGGCATTTCGTCAGTCAGAAAGACTGTCGACCCCGCTACTTGGATCGCCGCATGCATGATTTTGCCGTCGGGCCCTTCCAAGCGTCCGCCTTCTTCCGCGCCAAACGCCTTTTTGTACAGGTCGATTGCCTTGGCCGCGCCATCAATCACCAAGTGCGGGGTGATAGTGTTCATGCCCAGCGGTATGGGGCGCACCGCTTGTTTGCCATCGGCTTCGTCCGGCGTAAGTTCCCACATGCCGCGGCCGGTAGCCATGTCGATGGGCACCGAGAAATGCTCATGCGTCACCATCCAGCCGCCCGCCGCATGGCGATACGTGGTCGTCATGCGGGAGTATCCCCCCTCGCCCAAGCTGCCGTCCTGGTTCTTCATGGCGCAGCGCACGATGGCATGCGCCACCGCTAAATCGCCTTCCACCTGTATATCCAACTCATGCGGCGTCAAGTCCAGAATGCCTGGGCACATGCCCAAACACATCTTCCAGTGGTCCTGATAAGCCTGCCGGCCCTTGAACTGCAAGGCCTGAATGGCATCGAAGGCGATCACGCCCGGTGCATAGTGCGCCATGATCTGGCCGATATCCTTCTTGCGCACGGCGGCGCACCAGCTCTTGATGCGCGCCTCGACTTCCGCCCGTGCGATGTTACTTGCTGCGGTGTCCATAATGCCTGCCTCCTGGTGGGAAGAATCACGCCCGCGCCGGGTGCCGGCACGCTCTCGTGGTGCCGCCATAGCCGCCATACGTCATGCGCCGGCTGTGTCTTTGGCGGTCACATCAATTTATCACCAGTTAGTCCTAAATAAAAACCACGCAGTCCTTTAAAAGAAGTAACATGATATGATGTTACAGATCCGTGATGGCAGGCTGTCATCTCGGTGCCCCCATCCAGATGTTCGAACACTATGGCAACAAAACGCAGCTACGATGATTTTTGCGCCGCAGCGCATGCCCTGGATATTGTCGGTGAACGATGGGCCTTGCTGATTGTGCGCGAACTGCTGCTGGGCCCGCGGCGCTTCAGCGATCTGCGGGCCGGCTTGGTATCGATCAGCCCCAACGTGCTCACCCAGCGCCTGGGCGAATTGGAATCGGCCGGTGTCATCGAACGACGCAAACTCGGCCCACCGGCTGGGGTGTGGATTTATGCACTTACCCCCTGGGGCCAAGAACTCGAGCCCATTCTTCTGCGCCTCGCGCACTGGGGTGTGCGCTCGCCAGCCTTTGCACGTGGCAAGCCAATCAGCGGCGACTCACTGCTGCTCTCCTTCAAGGCCATGTATCACGCCCCACCAGCGGGCGGCTCGCCCGTCCACATCCAGTTGCTTATTGACGGCCAGGCGTACTGGGCCAGCATCGATGCTGACGGCATAACCGCCCTGCGGGGCCACGCAGGCAGCCCGGTAGACGCCACTGTGGAAGCCGGCACGCCGGTGCTGCTGCGGCTGGCATACGGTGGCGCAGACCCCCAGGCCATGGCTATGCAAGGCGCACTGCGCTACACGGGCAGCCTGAATGCACTGCGCCGATTCTTCTCGGCCTTTCGGCTGCCGGAACAAATCGAACCAATGCTCCACGGCGGCCGATGACGGGCAAGGGCCCGCCAAGGTAACGGCACCCGTCCGCAACCCCATGCGGCGCAGACAGGCGTATCGGCCCGGTGCAGCGCTTTACTGGTGCGCGTATGCTGCCGGGCGCATCACGGCCCCGTTGGCCGCCTTATGCGCGAAGACATCACAATCCCACCGACTATCAGCGCAAATGCCACCGCATGATAGCCCCGCGGCGCCTCGCCCAGAAACGCGGACGACAGCAGTGCCGCGAACAACGGCATCAGGTTGGCAAAGAAAGCCGCCGTTGCAGGCCCAACCCGCTGCACGCCCACACCCCAGGCCCGGAACGCCACGATCGCCGGCCCGATCGACACATACAACAGCCCCAATACCACCGGCCATCCCCAGACGATCTTCGCATCGGTAAGCGTCCACTCCCCTGCCGTCATCAAGGCTGACCAGCCAACGCCGTATACAACTTGGGCCGTCAAGAACCCCGCCCAGTTTTCGCGTATGGCGGCTGGGTCGCCCGGCTGCGCCAGCAGCCAGCTATAAAATGCCCAGACAATGGTCGCCACGATCATGAACAGGTCGCCCGCCACGAAACGCAGCCGCAAAACCTGACCCCAATCGCCATGGCTGAGCACAACCAACACCCCCAGTACAGACAGCGCCGCTCCGGCCAACTGGCGCCCATGCACAGGCGTGCGAAAAAACACCACACCGATAGCCAGCATCCAGATCGGCATGCTGGCGCCCACCAGCGTCACGTTGATAGGCGTGGACGTATGCAGCGCCATATACTGCAGCGCGTTGTACAGCCCAATACCGAGCAAGCCAAGCAGCAGATAACGTTTGCGCTGCAGCCAGAGCCCACTGCCCTTGCGGTATATGGCCCGCGCGGGCACCGACAAAATCGCCAGCGCAATGGTCCAGCGCAGGAAATTGAGCGTGACGGGCGGGATGAGGTCGTAAATGATACGGCCAACGACGGCATTGCCTGCCCAAAGCAGCGGCGCCAGCACCAGCAGCGCGGCAGTGGCGGGCGTGAGTTTTTGATTCATAAGGAAACGGCAAAGACGAACAGGCGGCCCAAGGCCGCCAAAGCGCTATGGTAGCGCATAGGGCGCCGGCGACTTGGTATCATATTTATTTGCTTGTACGCGCCTGCACGGCGCCGGGAGTCTTCGCCACATGGCTGTGTTCAACATTCAACCCATTGTTTCTTCCCTGAATGCAATTCGTCAGCAATGGCGCGACGCACAGCGTCGCTCGCGCGAGCCCGGCGGGCGTGAATTTCCGTCGCCACAGGCCATCGCAGCCATCCTGACCGACCTGAAAGGCGTGCTGTTTCCTATGCGCCTGGGTCCGCTCGACCTACGCCAGGAAAGCGAAGACTTCTACATCGCCCATACGCTGGATTCGGCCTTGCACGCGCTGTTGGCGCAAGTGCGCCTGGAGCTGCACTACCAAAACCGTCTGGCGC
Organism: Pusillimonas sp. TS35; assembly: GCF_009857885.1. Taxonomy (GTDB): domain Bacteria; phylum Pseudomonadota; class Gammaproteobacteria; order Burkholderiales; family Burkholderiaceae_B; genus Allopusillimonas; species Allopusillimonas lactea. The sequence continues at coordinate 10,919 of NZ_WWER01000009.1, forward strand.
CGTTGGACGAAAATAATCTGGAAGCCCGCGCCGTGGAGGCGGTACAGTCATTTGCCGAGGTACTGCCCGACATGCGCAGCCTGCTCGACAGCGACGTGCTGGCAGCCTATCAAGGAGACCCCGCGGCACGCAGCGTCGACGAAGTGCTGTTGTGCTATCCCGGGGTGCAGGCCATGATCCACCACCGCATCGCCCACCAGTTCTACAAACAAGGCCTGCCGCTGCTGGCACGCATGGCGTCCGAGCTCGCTCACTCCGCGACCGGCATCGACATCCACCCAGGCGCACAAATCGGCCGCAGCTTCTTTATTGATCACGGCACGGGCGTGGTCATCGGCGAAACCTGCATCATCGGCGAGCGTGTGCGCATCTATCAGGCCGTCACGTTGGGCGCCAAGCGCTTCCCGGTGGGTGCCAATGGTGAGTTGCAGAAGGGGCTTCCGCGCCACCCTATCGTCGAAGACGATGTCGTTATCTACGCTGGCGCAACCATCCTGGGCCGCGTCACATTGGGCCGCGGCTGCACCATCGGCGGCAATGTCTGGCTGATCGACGATGTGCCGCCGGGCTGCCACGTCACGCAGGCAGAGTTCACCGGCACTCGCCCCTGCGATCCGGCCGCAGAGGTCTGAATCACCGCCGCCCAAGGCTCAATGGCAGTCGGGCACGTTTTGATCCAGGTATACCTCAAAGGCGATATCCCGGGCGCGTGCATCCGCGCGTTTGGCAAAAAAACCTTGCTGGCGCCAGTGCTGCGCCAGCGCGCGCGCTGCCTCCCCGGCACGGGGGGCATCGTCGCGCACCATAAATACCAGCCGTGCCGCCGGCCCGGGCGGTAACGTGGCTGAAAACTTTTTCCACTCGGGTAGCTTGAGCAATGGGCGCAGCATGGCTTCGTCATGAACCGCCGCATCGCAGGTGCCCACGCGCAGCGCCAACAGCGAATCCGCCGGCGCCCGCATCACGTTGACATGCGCGCCATATTGGCTGGCGAGCCAGCCCGCATACCGCCCGCCTTCGGCCACGCACACCGTTCGGCCTTGCAACTGCTGCCACGATTTGATGTCGGTATCGCTGCGCAATATGGCCATCGGACGCGATTCATAACCGGTAGGCACAAGCACCATACCGGCTTGAACAGCCCCATCCACCGCGCCTATCGCCGTACCCGCGCCGCGGACGGCCTGACCGGCCGGAACGTAGGCCAGCACGGCATCGGCCTGCTCACTGGCCAACACGCGCGAAGCGCCCTCCGCCTGCACCTGCAGCGCATGCACCGCTGCGCGGCCCAGCGACTTGGCCCATGCCTGCGCGAGCTCTGCATCCAGCGCGGCAGGTGTGCGTACCTTGGATCCCCCCACAAAAGGGGGTATCACGTATTGCATGCCTACACGCAGCGGCTCAGGGGCGGACGCGGCGGACGTGGCGTGCACGACGCCGCCGGCCCACAACAGGCCCACCGCCAACCCGGCGGCGGCAGCCACAGCAGCACATGGCAAGGCCAGCCCGCGCATGATTCGACCCCCGCTCAAACGTACTGATAGCGCAGCACGCGGCGCTTCAGGTTTTCGAGTACCACCTGATCAATCAGTGTGGCCAGCACGGCGATTGTCAGGATATTGGCCATGACGCCAATCATGTCGGCGGTTTCGCCTGAATAGGCCAGCGCGCGGCCCAAGCCCTGCCCGAAACCAATCAGCATCTCAGCCGAAATCAGCGCGCGCCAGGCATTGCCGAAGGCCAACTGGGCGCCGGTGATCAGTTCGGGCATCACCGCCGGCAGGTACACGCGCCGTATCATGTCCCAGCGGCTCGCCCCCATCACGCGCGCGGCTGAAACGTGCACATTCAACACGCTCTCCGTGGCATTCATCACTGACAGCGCCGCAGGAAAGAACGCCGACAGCGCCACCACCACAATGATGGGCACATTGCCAAAGCCCATCATGATGAGAAACAGCGGCACCCATGCAATAGACGGAATGGATTGCAGGATGATGATGGCGGATTTCAATACTTCGCGGAAGAAATACAGGATGCCGCCCACGAGGCCAAAGCCTATGCCGAATGCGAGCGCAGCCACATAGCCCACGCCCAGCCTCCACAGGCTGCCAGAAAGCTGCGCCTGGAAGGCGGATGAGCCGATGTCCTCACCCAGGCGGCCGATGACGGTGGGCACGCCTGGCATTAGGAAATCAGGCAGTATCCATGCCATCACCTGCCAGAACAGCAGTATGGCGGCGACAGCAATAATCATGGCCAGCCTTTTCAGCGCTGGGGAAAGTCGGGTGGGTGTGCTCATCTAAACAATTACCTTACAGCTTGCGTGCTTGTTGCCATTCCAGATCGACAATCTTGCTCACGTCAAAGGGCTTGCCATCTTTGGTCTTGAGCGCGCCCTGGCCTTGCATGATGTCGGCGATTTCCTGCATGCGCTTCATGTCGGCATCAGTAAGCTTGGGGGTGAAGGTCTGGGTGGCAATCGCTTTGCTGATGACCTGCTCACGCGGCAGCTCGCCCTGCTTGAGCGTCTTGAGTGTGGGCTCGGCAATGAAATAGCTGGCGATCAGTTTCGCGCCCTCATCGGGCTTGTTCTTCAGCAATTCGATAGCCTCGGCTTGGGCGTCGAGCGACTTCCACACGTCGTCCTTGCGCTTTTCCAGCGTGCTGCCGGACGTAATCACAACCATGCACGGGAAGGGCCATACTTCACCAATCTCGTAAATCTGCTTCACGGGTGCGATAAGCTGCGCAATGCTGGCCTGAGGCTCAAACAAGAAGGCAGCATCGACGCGCTTACCCACCAGCGACTGCACCGCCACTTGCGGGCTCACGCCCAAAATCGAAAGGTCTTCCGGCGTCAGGCCGGCATTCTTGAGCACCACGCCGCGCAGCACCGTGTCTGCCGTGCTGCCTTCTTTTTGCGAGGCAAGCGTGTGCCCCTTGAGATCTTCGACCTTGTTGATGCCGGCATCCTCGCGCACCACGATGGAGTGATAGCCGTTCTGCGCCCCGCCTACGACCTTGAGATCAGCGCCACGCGACGACCACGAAGCCGCGTTGGTGAAACCCAGCACGCCGGTATCCAACTGGCCGCCAACGATGGCCTTGATCAGATCAGTACCCGACTTGAATTCAACCAGTTCGACGTCCAGCCCATGCTTTTTGTAGAAGCCGCCCTCGTAGGCGGCGATCGCCTGAGCGTCATCCATCACGCGCAGATAGCCGATCTTGAAGGTATCGGCGGCTAACGCCTGGCCGGCCAACGCAAATGCTGCCACCACGGGCAGCAGAAAACGGGAAAGCTTCATAATGGTCAACTCCATGAGGCGCACCCGACGGGTGCGCAAATACGAAAAACTCTAGTACGCCGAATGCGTCGGCGCTGAGTGCCGGGCCCCGGGGCGGTTCGGCACAAAGGCCCTCTAGGAATGCGGCAGCGCGCTGGCGCCCCGCGCCCGACGGCTTAAGCCGCGACGGCGACGTCTCTGAACACAGACGTTGCCCGTGCGGGCGTGGTCTTGGCGGGCGCCGTACTCTCGTGCACGTCGATGCCCAGCAGTTCCAGAATCTCGCGCCGCATCGGGGCGAATTCAGACAGGTCGTGGGACTTCTCGTGCTGCGTGAGGTTGAATTCTTTAAGCACGCGCGCCGGGCGCGGACTGAACACCAGGATGCGGTCAGCCAGGAACAAGGCCTCGTCGACATCGTGCGTCACCAGCAGCACGGTGGGCCCCGCTTCGCGGATCAGCGTGCGCAGGGCATCCTGCAACGTCATGCGCGTCAGTGCATCGAGCGCGCCGAAGGGCTCGTCGAGCAACAGCGTCTTGGGGTGAGAGATAAAAGCCCGTGCGAGCGCTGCGCGCTGACGCATGCCACCCGACACCTGATGCGGGAAGTAATCCTCAAAACCCTGGAGGTTGACTTTTTCCAGCCAGGCGAACGCCTCGCGGCGCGCGACGCGCTTGTCGCGCTTCTGGAACTCGAGTGCCAGCGCGACATTCTGCGCCAGCGTGAGCCAGGGATAGAGCGCGTTCTCCTGGAACATCAACATCCGTTCCGGATGCGCCCCCTTGATCGGCTTGCCGTCGGCCAACAGTGAGCCGCCACTGGGCTGTTCCAGGCCTGCCACCATATGAAGCAAGGTGGATTTGCCGCAACCGGAGGGGCCGACCAGCGCCACCAACTCTCCGTCGCCGATATCGCGCGAAAAGTCCTGGATAACTTCCAGACCGGAAAATTGCTTGGCTATATTCTTGAACGACAGTTTCATGGCAGCTCGATGACTTCAATGGTTATATCGAACTGTACTTTTGCGGCAAATAGCGGACAAGAATTTTTACGCTCTTTGTTTATAACCAATAGACATAAAAAAGTGCAGTATGCAGTGTCCCGGCAGGGCATCCATGCCGGGACGGCGTGCCATGCGGGTACGACCATGATCAGCCCGCGCTGCCTGCCTGCCAGCCGACAGCGTCTATCTGCTTACTGTGGCGGCTGGAAGGGTATTGGCCGATTCATACCGTGGTATTCGGGGTTGGGGATCATGTCCGTGGCGATCGCCATACGGTTGGACATATTGAAGAAGCCCACTGTGTCGGCCAGATCGAAGATATCTTCATTGTTCAGCCCCACCGCGCGCAGCGCCTCACGATCGGCCTCGACCACCTGCTCGGGCGTCTTGGTCAACTTCCAGGCAAAATCCAGCATAGCTCGCTGTCGGGCGTCCAACGGCGCAACGCGGTAATTCATTACCATCATCTCGCCCAACTGCGGGTCGCCAGACAGCGCGCGCACGGCCTGCCCATGCGCCACCAGACAGTAATAGCAATGATTGGCGCTGGACACGACCACAGCCACCATCTCGCGCTCGAGCTTGCTCAGGCCCGAGGGTGCCAGCATGAGCTCGTTGTACATCGCCATGAAATTGCGCAGTTTGTTCTGCTTCAGGCTGTAGGCGGACAGTACATTGGGGACCAGCCCCAGCTTGTCGACGCATTTCTGGAACACTACCTTGATGTCGTCGTCAAGTGTCGCGGGATCGGGAACGCCAAGGGCGGATATATGGTCGGGTTGAGGCATCGCTGTCATCTCCTGGCCGTCGGCGCTTGCGCGCCGGCAACTGCTTTTATATGGATTGCGTTCTGCGCCACCCCAGCGGCAGCGTGGGAAGCTGCGCACGGCGGCAGCACCCATGATAACCGCAGTGGCGCGCTGCGCCGCGGCAACTTGCCCCGGCATCAATGGCCCCTCCGCCCACTCGCATGCGCACGCCCCCGCCCTTTCAGCGCCTTGCTCCTCCAGAACTGCGTGCCACCTGCTTCTCACCACGCGGCCTCAGACGCTCGGACTTCTAATAACCATGCCTGTCAGCGTGCCTAACGGGCACGCACGCGCGCCGCGCGTTACGATGTCATCTGGCGGGCACTGTGCCACCCGGCGCACGAGGCTGCGCCGTATACGGCCTCCTCTCCAAGGCCATCCTGCCCGGCCCGACAAGGCGGGCCCTATATACCCATTCAAAGGAGCCAGCCAGCATGAGTACCGCATTTCCCGGTTTCGAAGGCCCCTCAGCCAGTACCGAAGCACCACTCGAGATGCTGGCCGCCTGTCATGCGCGCATCCGACGCCAGTGCGCCACACTGGCACGCCTGGCCGCGCACCTGCCCACGCACGGTAGCGACGAACAGGCGCGCAGCGCCGCGTCTGGCATCCTGCGCTACTTCGACACGGCGGCCGTACATCACCACGCCGACGAGGAACAAGACCTTTTCCCAGCGTTGATCGAATCCATGGCTGGTTCCGACGCGGTATGCATCCGCAACCTGGTGGCGGGGCTGGCGGCGGAACATCATGACATGGAAGCCCGGTGGCAACAGCTGCGCAAGATTCTGCAACGTATTGCAGCCGGCGAACCCGCTGAGCTCTCCGACGAGACTGTGACTTCCTTCACACAGGCCTACGCCCGCCACATGCAGATCGAAGAAGATGAAGTACTGCCTATGGCGACCCGCCTGCTCTCGGACTCGCAGATCGACCGCATCGGCCGCGCTATGCGCGAGCGCCGCGGCATCACCGACGCCATAATCTGAAGGGGCCGCCAACCTGCGACACCTGGAACCGCCGCACCGCTTCACATAGTTGTAATCATAGTTTGCAACAATCACGCCGGCCCGAGCATGTCCGCAGCCCTTCATGCTCAGATTTCCCCGTGGCATGTGCAATGCGTTTCCAGATCACCCTCAAGAAGAGTTTTGTTGTCTTTCTCTGCATCCTGGCCATACTGACAACCCTGGTCGCCGTCGCGCTCACACACCTCACCGGCACCATCGCCACGCTCAAGCGCATCGAGCAGCAACGCTACCAACTGACCGTTCTCGCGGCAGACTACAAATCCGCCATTCAAGCAATGTCCCGCAATGTCATGGCATTCGTGGCCAGTGAGCAGCCTGAATTCCAGGAACGCTACGAGAAACTGCATCAGGTCTTGCGCGGCGACATGCGCACCGAAAACCATTCACCAAATAGTGCGCAATCGGCCATGCTGGCGCGCTTTCGCCACGCTGGCGCCACCGCCACGGAATTGGCGGGCCTGGAAACGGTAGACACACTGCTGGCCGAACGCATCAAGACCGAAATCGAGGCCATCAGCACAGCGAGTGGCCAGTTCGACGACGGCCAAGGTGGGATACGCGTGGCGCTGCCCAATGCGCTGATGGCAAAAGTAATGATTTTCGGGCAGCACTATACCGAAGCCTCCCTGGCCATCGACCAGGCCATTGACAAGGTCAATGCCGCACAAGCACAGCGATTGACGGATCAAGTCGAGGCTGCCAGCGCTGCCAGCACAGACGCCTACCGTATCGCCATGGCGGCCATTATTGCCCTGCTTGCCTTCAGCGCGCTCGCCCTGTGGCGGCTGTATCGCTCCATCAAGGCACCGCTCGACCAGGGTGTGCTGCTGGCCCAGCAGCTGGCACAAGGCCACCTGGGCGCATGCGCAGACGCCGCACGCAGCGACGAGCTGGGCAAACTGCTGCAGGCACTGAATGGTGTGGGCATCGGCCTGCGCCGCGCCGTCACCGAAGTGCGCGACCGCGCGGCACGCATTGCTCAAGCCTCGCATGCTATTTCAGACGGCAATCTCGAACTCTCGCAACGCACCGATATACAGGCGGCAAACCTGCAGGCTTCGGCGGCAAGCCTGGAGCAGCTCTCCGTTGCCACTGCCCGCAACGCCGAGCATGTCGCCCGCTCCATGGATCTCGTGAAACAGGCAACGCGCAATGCGGACGACAGCGGCCAGATCGTGCAGCGGGCTGTGGCCGCCATGCGGCAGGTTCGCCAGGACACCCGCCGCATTGCAGACATTACCGGGCTGATCGACCATATTGCCTTCAACACCAATATTCTGGCCCTGAATGCCGCTGTCGAGGCCGCGCGCGCGGGCATGCATGGCAAAGGGTTTGCGGTCGTGGCAGCAGAAGTGCGCAGCCTGGCTGCCCGCTCGCGCGACGCAGCCCATGAAATCCGCACACTTATCGACGAGTCGGTCAAGACACTGGACGCCGGCGCCAACCTGGTCGACGACGCTGGCAGTGCCATGCAGGGCGTGGTGGGTTCCGTGCAGCAAGTGAGCACGATTATGGGCGAGATTACACAGGCCTCTGCTGAACAAGCCGAAGGCATCCGGCAAGTGAGCGATATGGCTGCAGGCCTGGATGCTATTACACATAAAAACCTGCTTATGGTGCACGAAGCAGCCAAGGCTACGCTGGCGCAACAGCGCGAGGCGGATGGTTTGCTGGCCAGCCTGTCGCACTTCACGCTCGAACCCGCCCGCATCACCACGGCGCCTCACGCGAACCGCCGCATGCGGGCCGCGCGCCGCCACGCGACCGCCCTTGCCGCACATGGGGGAAACACGCTTTGACACATCTCGCCCACCCCGCTACATTTAACCAGCGGTAACGCGCGTCGACCTACCCGGGCAACGCACAACAAACATGTAGGCCAGCCTCCCAGAGCGGCTCGACAAAGGAGACAAAAATATGAAAATCATCTCGGTAGCAAGCATATTGAGTGTGGCGGTCGCATTGACATTTGGCGCGCCCGCCGCCGCCCAGAGCCCCATTGTCATCAAGTTCAGTCACGTGGTGGCCGCCAAAACGCCCAAGGGCCAGGGTGCGCTCAAGTTCAAAGAAGTTGCCGAGAAGCTGCTGCCCGGCAAGGTAGAAGTGCAGGTGTTTCCCAATTCGCAGCTGTTCGGCGATGCCAAAGAAATGGAAGCCCTGCTGTTGGGCGATGTCCACTTGATCGCGCCATCGCTATCCAAGTTCGACCGCTACACCAAAAAGCTGCAATTGTTCGATCTGCCTTTCTTGTTCGACGATGAGGCCGCGGTAGACCGCTTCCAGCAAAGCGAGGCCGGCCAAGCGCTGCTCGACGCCATGAAGAACCGGGGGCTCAAGGGTCTGGCGTACTGGCACAACGGCTTGAAGCAGCTTTCCACCAACCGCGACAAGCTCGAGCGGCCTGAAGATGTCAAAGGCCTCAAGTTCCGCATCCAGGCCTCCGATGTGCTCGAGGCACAGTTCCGCCAGTTGGGCGCAAACCCGCAAAAGCTCGCCTTCAGCGAGGTCTATCAGGCCTTGCAGACCGGCGTGGTCGACGGCCAGGAAAACACCTGGTCCAACATCTATTCCCAGAAGTTCTACGAGGTCCAGAAAACCATTGCCAACACCAACCATGGTGTGATCGACTACATGGTCGTCACCAACGCCAAGTGGTGGGACGGCCTGCCGGAAGACATCCGCAAGGGGCTGACACAGGCCATGAAAGAAGCCACCGTCTACGCCAACGGAGAAGCCGCCAAGCTGAACAAAGAAGACCGCCAGCGTATCATCGATGCCAAGAAAGCGAAGGTACAGGTACTCAGCAAGGACGACGTAGCCGCATGGCGCAAGGCCATGGAGCCCGTGTGGAAGAAGTTTGAAGGCGATATCGGCAAAGACCTGATCGACGCCGCCCAGAAAGCAAACCAATCCTGAACCGCGCAACGCGCATGTCAATGCGGCACGCCGCGCCCATGGCCACCCGTGGGCGTGACGGCCGCGCGCCTATTCCATGCTTCAGGAGCCTCGCATGAAACCTCGCTGGCACGAGCGGCTTGAAGAGTGGCTGCTCGCCACGCTTCTGGCGGTCATGACCCTCATTACCTTCGCCCAGGTTGTGGCCCGGTATGTTTTCAACTACAGCTATGTTTGGGCGCTCGAACTGGCCACCTTTATCTTTGGCGGGCTTATTTTCCTGGGCATCTCTTATGGCGTGCGCGTCAGCGCCCATATCGGCGTGGATGCCCTGGTGAAGCTGCTGCCTCCTCGCACTGCCCGTGCCGTAGCCATTGTCGCCACACTGCTATGCCTCGTCTACGCACTCATTGTTTTCTATGGAGGCTGGGTCTACGTCAGCAAAATGTACGACATCGGCATCCTTGCGCAAGACATACCCATCCCGCAATGGGTGCCGCGCCTGGTCATGCCGGTGGGTTTTGCGCTGCTGCTGCTGCGCCTGCTGGGCATCCTGCGCGACCTGCTGCGCGGCAAGCGTTCACGCTTGCTTGGTGATGAGGCCGAAGAGGCCCTCAAGCACCGCACCGACATCCCCGCCGATGGAGAACAGCCATGACCACACTCGGCCTTTTCATCATGCTGTTCGTCTTCATGTTCATCGGCATGCCGGTGGCGGTGGCGCTCGGCCTGTCCTCGTTGCTTACCATCTTCCTGTTTGGCACCGACTCACTTGCGTCACTCGCACTCAAGATGTACGAAACGTCCGAGCACTTTACGCTGATGGCGATTCCGTTTTTCATCCTGGCGGGGGCATTCATGACGACCGGCGGCGTCGCACGGCGTATGATCCGTTTCGCTGTCGCAACGGTTGGGCATTTCCACGGCGGGCTGGCCATCGCATCGGTGATGGCCTGCTGCCTGTTCGCGGCGGTGTCCGGGTCGTCGCCCGCCACCGTTGTGGCAGTGGGCTCCATCGTCATTGCAGGCATGGTGCGTTCCGGCTACCCCTTGCCTTTCGCGGCAGGCGTGATCTGCAATGCCGGTACGCTGGGCATATTGATCCCGCCGTCCATCGTGATGGTGGTCTATGGTGCCGCCACCGAAACTTCGGTTGGCAGGCTGTTCATGGCAGGCGTGGTGCCCGGTCTGTTGCTGGGCCTGTTGTTGATGGTCGCCATTTACGTGATTGCCCGCATCAAAAACTTCCCACGGCAGCCGCGCGCGTCGCTGCGCGAAGTCGTGGCGGCGGGCCGCGACTCGATCTGGGGCCTGCTGCTCATCGTCATCATCCTGGGCGGGATCTACGGCGGCGTTTTCACCCCGACTGAAGCGGCGGCTGTGTCCGCCGTCTATGCATTCTTTGTCGCCGTATTCGTGTATCGCGACATCAAGCTGACCCAAACGCCCGACGTGCTGATGGACGCGGCCAAGGTGACCATCATGCTGATGTTCATCATCGTCAACGCGCTGCTGTTCGCCCACGTGCTCACGACCGAGCGTATCCCGCAGGCAATCGCGGAACAGATCGTGGCCTGGAACATGGCGCCCTGGCAGTTCCTGATCGTGGTCAACCTGCTCTTGCTGGTGGCGGGCATGTTCATGGAGCCAACCGGCATCATCCTGATCCTGGCCCCTATTCTGTTTCCCATCGCTATGGAACTGGGCATAGACCCTGTTCACTTGGGCGTCATGATTGTGGTCAACCTGGAGATAGGCATGGTGACACCACCCATTGGACTGAACCTGTTCGTCACGGCTGGGATTACACGCATGACGATAGGCCAGGTGGTGCGCGCCGCGTCGCCGTGGCTGATTCTGTTGCTGGGCTTCCTTGTGCTAATTACCTATGTGCCGCAGGTTTCGTTGTGGCTGCCAAATCTGCTCGAATAGCGTTGCTACTGCCAGGGGTCACAACCCCTGGCAGTGCAAAAAGGCCCCGCTATAGCGCAGACCCGGGCCGACGCAGCAACCGCCATACCAAGCCACCGAAAGCAGCTGCCCACGCCACGCAAGCCAGTACGAAAAACACCCGCGCCAAGGGCTGCAAAAATGCAAACCCCATCACAGCCTGTAATTCGAAGGTCGCCGCCGCATACATACCAAGCGGAAACACGGCCCCCCAGTAAAGTGGGTCATAGTGCAAGGGATAGCGCTGCCAGATGTAGCGCCACACACTGAGGATGAGCAGCATCGGAATCCACCACGTCCCACTTGCCCAATAAAAAATGGTGAAGCCCTTGATGAACGGCAGCAGCGACACCAGATAGGGTGCGCTGTCGTCGGCGTGACCTACCAACAGCGAGCCGGCCAGTGTGGAGATGGCCATAGCCCCCATATTTATCCAGTATGGCGGTGTGAGGTCGGCCGGCGAGAAACTGAAAAACGTGTAGCGGTAGAAAATCAGCGTCATCGTCCAGATGTACAACATGCCGCCCCATAGCCACATCGACAGCGCCAGGAAATTCAGCTCCAACCGCACCGGCTGCGCCAGGGTGCCCGACAGCAGTGAACTGGCCACCGCAATGGCCTGCGTGGCGACAATGGCCAGCAGCCAGGCACCGCTGAGCCCTTTGTCGAGCGCGGGTTTTTCACGTTTGATGGTAAATGCGGCAAAAACGGCGTAGGTAAGGAATGCCCAGAGCGTGAGTGCAACCGCCCAGAGCACCTGCCCCAGATACATATCACGCGCCAGTACCATATACTGGCTGCCCAGCACGGCGCAGGCAGCCACCGTAGTGAAAAAACCAGGGCCGCGCCCGTGGTCGAACATATCACCGAAAAAAGCCCGCGGATGGCGCAACATACGCAGGACGGACAGCACGCAGAGCGCCACGAACAACGCGTTGTTGAGCAGGAACAGCGCGTGCGCAATGATGCCGTGGCCCAGCATGTGCGCGGCAAGGGACACGATGCCGGTTGCCATGACCATGCCGAAATTCGCGGGCGACATGTTCGTCAGCCCCGCTCCAGGCCCCCCATTGCTGGCAGTGTTGGTGGCGGGTTCGGGGTGGCTGGCAGCGGTACTTGGCATGGCGGCGAACGTATTGGCGCGGCGGTTGGTCAAGTGCGCATTCTAGCCCCGCCCGCAACGGGTTAAAATACCGGGTTAACCAAAAGTACTTATCTTCAGGAACTCACCATGGAAGCAGAACGCCAGAACCTACTCGCCGCGCACCTTGACGACTACGCCGAGCGCCAGGCCTTGCTCCGGAGGTATCTTTGACTACGATGCCAAGGCTGAACGCTTGCACGTCGTAAACGCCGAGCTCGAAAGCCCCGACGTCTGGAACGACCCTAAGCATGCCCAGGATCTCGGGCGCGAAAAGAAAAGCCTGGACACCATTGTTGGCACCCTGACAGGCATCGCCGACGGGCTCGCCGATGCGCGCGACCTGTTCGAACTGGCCGCCGCCGAGAACGACGACGCCACCTTGCTGGCTGTCGAAGCGGACGTAGACCGCATCCGGGAAGAGCTCGAAGCACTCGAGTTCCGCCGTATGTTCTCCAACCCCGCCGACCCGCTCAACTGCTTCATCGACATCCAGGCTGGCGCCGGCGGCACCGAGGCACAAGACTGGGCATCCATGCTGCTGCGCCAGTACCTTAGGTATTGCGAGCGCAAAGATTTCAAGACCGAAATACTCGAAGAGTCCGAGGGCGAAGTCGCCGGCATCAAGTCGGCCACGCTCAAAGTCGAAGGCGACCACGCTTTCGGCTTCCTGCGTACCGAAACCGGCATACACCGCCTGGTGCGCAAAAGCCCCTTCGACTCCTCCAACGGCCGCCACACTTCCTTCGCCAGCGTATTTGTCTACCCCGAAGTCGACGACTCCTTCGAGGTCGACGTAAACCCCGCTGACCTGCGCGTGGACACCTACCGCGCCAGTGGCGCGGGCGGCCAGCACATCAACAAGACAGACTCCGCCGTGCGTATCACGCACATACCCACCGGCATCGTCGTACAGTGCCAGAATGATCGCTCCCAGCACCGCAACCGCGCCGAAGCCATGCAGATGCTCAAGTCGCGCCTGTACGAAAAAGAAATGCGCGAACGCATGGCCGAGCAGCAAAAAATGGAAGACGCCAAGACTGACGTGGGCTGGGGCCATCAAATCCGCTCATACGTGCTGGACCAGAGCCGCATCAAAGACCTGCGCACCAACGTCGAGATCTCCAACACCCAGAAGGTACTCGATGGCGACCTCGATGCCTTTATCGAAGCCAGCCTGAAACAAGGGGTATAGCTATGCAAGCGACCACCGTGGCGATCGTCACCGGCGCCTCGCGAGGCCTGGGCCAAGCCCTGGCCCGCGGGCTGCTGGCACGCGACACCTGGCTGCTTACCATTGCCCGCACGCACGACGCCGAGCTGGCCGCGCAAGCCGAGCAGGCCGGCGCCAGCTTGCAACAAGTGCAGTGCGATCTGGCCAACCCCGCCGCCACAGAGCGCGTAGCCACGCAGATCGTCGCCAGCCTGCCCCCAGGCGCGCAGCGCTACCTGCTGATCAACAACGCTGGCACGGTCGAGCCGGTCGCCCAGGCTGATCACCTCACTCAAGCCGCGGCGATCACCGCCGCCTTCAGCCTGAACGTTACCAGCGTCATGCTGCTCACGGCAGCCTTCCTCCAAGCCGTCTCGCCGCAACAGCAAGCCGTGCGCCGCGTGCTCAACATCTCGTCGGGCGCAGGCCGCAGCCCGGTACCTGGCTGGGGGGTCTACTGCGCCACCAAAGCCGCACTCGACCTCTACACCCGCGTGCTGGCATCCGAAAACCACGGTGTGCAAGCGGTGGCGCTGGCGCCGGGCGTCATCGACACCGCCATGCAGCAAACCATCCGCGCCAGCGACCCGGCCGATTTCCCCAACCTACCCCGCTTCACGCAGCTGTACGAGCAAGGCCAACTGGCCAGCCCCCAAGACACCGCCGCCCGCATCCTGCGCTTTCTGGCCCGCGACGACTTCGGCGCCACCGTGCTCGACGACATCCGAAACTACGATTGAAACGCCTCACCCATGAATGATCCTACGCCCAACCTACCTGTCGCCGACGAAAACCACCTGATCGCCGAGCGGCGCGGCAAGCTTGCCCGCCTGCGCGAAGAAGGGGCAGCCTACCCCAACGATTTCCAGCCTGATGCACGCGCCGCCGATTTGCATGCCGAGTACGATGCGCAGGACAAGACCGAGGTGGAAGCCCAGAACCGGCGGGTGAAGGTAGCGGGCCGCATGATGCTCAAACGCGTCATGGGCAAGGCAAGCTTTGCCACGCTGCAAGACGGCTCGGGCCGCATCCAGGTTTTCCTCGACCGCACCCAACTGGGCGACGAGGCCTATGCCGCGTTCAAGGGCTGGGACATCGGCGACATCCTGGCGGTCGAAGGCACGATGTTCAAGACCAACAAGGGCGAGCTGTCAGTCCATGCCACGGCTATCCGCCTGCTGGCCAAATCCCTGCGGCCGCTGCCTGATAAATTTCACGGCTTGGCCGACCAAGAAATGCGCTACCGCCAGCGCTATGTCGATCTCATCATGACGGACGACACCCGCCGTACCTTCCTGGCCCGCAGTAAAACCATTTCCAGCCTGCGCAACTTCATGGTCAACGCCGGGTTCCTGGAAGTCGAAACGCCAATGCTGCACCCCATCCCAGGCGGTGCGGCAGCCAAGCCCTTCGTTACCCACCACAATGCGCTCGATATGGAAATGTTCCTGCGGATCGCGCCCGAGCTGTACCTCAAACGCCTGGTGGTAGGCGGATTCGAACGCGTATTCGAAGTCAACCGCAACTTCCGCAACGAAGGCGTCAGCCCGCGTCACAACCCAGAATTCACCATGATGGAGTTCTACGCGGCCTACACCGACTATCAATGGTTGATGAGCTATACCGAATCCCTGCTGCGCCAGGTTGCCATCGACGCAACCGGCAGCGCCGTGCTCACCTATCAGGGCGAAACACTAGACCTGTCCCAGCCTTTCGACCGTCTCACCATCGTGCAGGCCATACAGAAATACGCGCCCGGCTACACCGATGCGCAACTGCATGACGACACTTTCCTGCGCCAGGAACTGCGCCGCCTGGGCGCCGACGTCGACGGCCCCGTGCTGGGCCGTGCCGGCATGGGCGCCCTGCAGCTGGCGCTGTTCGAGGAAACCGCCGAAGCGAAGCTGTGGAACCCCACCTTCATCATCGACTACCCCGTCGAGGTCTCGCCGCTGGCCCGCGCCTCGGACAACGACCCCGGCATCACCGAACGCTTCGAGTTGTTCATGACGGGCCGCGAAATCGCCAACGGTTTCTCCGAACTCAACGACCCGGAAGACCAGGCCGCCCGCTTCCTGGCCCAGGCAGCCGCCAAAGACGCCGGCGACGAAGAAGCCATGTACTACGACGCCGACTACATCCGCGCCCTGGAATACGGCCTGCCACCCACCGGCGGCTGCGGCATCGGCATCGACCGCCTCGTCATGTTGCTCACTGACAGCCCCAGCATTCGCGACGTTATTCTCTTCCCGCACCTGCGCCGCGAAGACTGACCCGATACATGGATGCAAAGCGGCCCGCTCGAGATACGAGCGGGCCGTTTTATTTCAGTGAAGCGGCCGCATCAGGCCATCATTGCCGCCGCCCCTGAGCCGGCAGCGCGATCTGACGTTTGTGCCTCCTGGCCGTATCAGACCACCGTTGCCACCGCCCCAGCCCATTTGTGGGCCACAGCCGGCGACGCAATACAGCAGGCATGCTCGGTCACCACCCGGACTGCACGTTCCAGCAATTGAATATCCGCCTCATGTTGGCGTGCCACATGCGGATCTTCAAAGAAGATTACGCGCTGGCAACGGCGCTCCAGCACCAGGTCGGCAATCTGCGCGTCGCCGCCCAGCGGCCCGCTCAGAAATGGCTGTATCCATTGCTGCTCGGGCGGCCAGCCCCGCGACCAGGCTAGCTCATTCAGGCGGCTGCTGGTTGTGCCAGTACCCACCCGCCGTGCAAAACGCGACAGCAGGTCGAAGTGGCGGTCGGCGAACTCAACCATTTGCCCCTTGAGTGCATCGTGGGCAATCAAACCCAGCGTCTGGTTGGCGACCTCGAAGACATCCTTTACAGACGAATCAGGTGCCAAGCCGCGGCACAGGCGCTCGATTTCTATCCATTCGATCGCCCCCATCAGCGTGGACACGAACGGCCGGCCGTGTGTGATGCATTGGCGCTTGAGCGCCAATGCCTCAGGGAAGATGGACGAGGGATCAACCGGATCAATGAGATAGATGGCGCCGTCGAACGGCGGCTGGCCCTCGACGCCCTCGGTAACATGCGCCACCAGCTTCATCAGCCCGCCTTCCCGGCCATACGGGAAACGCACCAGCCCCGTATAGCCGCGCAACAGGCCGGAGCGTTCGATTGCGTCGTAGGTGCGGCCAACCGTATAGAGCGACGCACCCAGTTCGCGCACGCTGGGGGCGGAGCGCTCAAGCCATTTGAACAGCGCGGCGCCATAGGTTTCGTGA
This sequence comes from Pusillimonas sp. TS35, assembly GCF_009857885.1. GTDB lineage: Bacteria > Pseudomonadota > Gammaproteobacteria > Burkholderiales > Burkholderiaceae_B > Allopusillimonas > Allopusillimonas lactea. Next base: position 27,497 of record NZ_WWER01000009.1, read on the forward strand.
TGCAAGCGATTGGCCGCCAAGCCAAACCGCAAAGGAGGATGGGACGTCATGAATGGGGAACCTGCATGCCAGACCGCGCCGCGTGGCGCGAACAAAGAGGAAAGGCGCGATGCACGCAACCAGCACGTGAATCAGACGGTGAACGACTCACCGCAGCCGCAAGAGGCTTTCTCGTTGGGATTGGTAAAGCGGAAGCCTTCGTTCAGCCCTTCGCGCGCGTAGTCGATCTCTGTGCCATCGATGAAGGGCAGGCTCTTGGGGTCGACGTAAAGCTTCACGCCATGCTGTTCGAACAGTAGATCCTGAGCGGCCGCCTCATCGACGAAATCCAGTTTATACGACAGGCCTGAACACCCAGTCAGCCGCACGCCCAGGCGCAGGCCAATGCCTCCACCCCGTTTCTCGAGGTGGCGCTGGACGTGGTCGGCGGCGCGTTGCGTAAGTGTAATAGCCATGATTAGTCCTGATGCTTTTCCCGGTAATTCTGGACCGCAGCCTTGATGGCGTTTTCGGCCAGGATGGAACAATGTAACTTAATGGGTGGCAGCGCCAGCGCCTGCGCGATTTCGGTATCGCGAATAGCGAGGGCCTGGTCGAGAGTTTTGCCCTTGAGCCAAACACTGGCCAGCGACCCCGCGGCAATGGTGCAACCGCAACCATACACCTTGAACCGTGTCTCTTTGATGATACCCGATTCATCGACCTGTATCTGCATGCGGGTAACACCGCCCGAAGCCGGCGACCCTGCCATGCCGGTGCCCACCCGTACATCGCTGTTGTCCAGCGTGCCCACATTGCGCGGATGCAGGTAGTGATCCTGCACCATGTCGCTGTATATCTTGTTGCTGCTGCTCACCCCGCCGCCCCCATCAGTGCGCAGCCCACTGGACCGCATTGAGATCCACGCCTTGCCGCGCCATTTCCCACAAGGGGGAGACCTCGCGCAACTGCGCAACCCGCTCAGTAATCACGCGCACGGCCAAGTCTACGTCTTCGGTGCGTGTGAAACGACCCAACGACAGGCGCAAAGAACTGTGCGCGAGTGCGTCGCTGCGGCCGATGGCCCGCAGCACATATGAAGGCTCGAGGCTGGCCGAGGTGCAGGCCGAGCCGCTGGACAGCGCCAGTTCGATCAGCGACATCATTAATGCCTCACCCTCGATGTAGTCGACGCTGACGTTGACATTGTGCGGCACACGACGTTCGGCGTGGCCATTAAGATAGAGATCGGGAATCTGCGAAAGACCGGCCCAAAGGCGATCTCGCAGGGCCACGATGCGAGCATTGTCCGCCTGCATTTCAAGCCCCGCCAGACGAAAGGCCTCACCCATGCCCACGATCTGGTGCGTCGCCAGGGTTCCCGACCGCATGCCGCGCTCATGGCCTCCACCGTGAATCTGCGCCGTCAAGCGCACACGTGGCTTGCGGCGCACATACAGCGCGCCTATGCCCTTGGGGCCATAGGTTTTGTGGGCAGAGAAGGACATCAGGTCGACATCCAGCGCCTGCAGGTCGATGGCAACCTTACCGGTGGCCTGGGCGGCATCGACATGAAACACCACCCCCGCTTCGCGGCACAGTGCCCCCAACGCGGCGATGTCCTGCACCACCCCGATCTCGTTGTTGACCAGCATGACCGAAGCCACAGTGGTATCCGGCCGCAATGCGGCGCGAAAGCGATCAGCATCGAGCAAGCCGTCTGGGCCGACCTCGAGCCAGGTAACCTCGAACCCTTGCCGTTCGAGCTCGCGGCAGGTATCCAATACAGCCTTGTGCTCGGTCGCCACGGTGACGATATGCTTGCCCCGCGCGCTGTTGGCCTGGGCCGCGCCCTTGATGGCTAGGTTGTCGGATTCGGTGGCGCCGGATGTCCAGACGATTTCACGCGGATCGGCATTGACCAGCCCGGCCACTTGGGCGCGAGCCGTTTCCACGGCCTCTTCCGCCTCCCATCCCCAGGCGTGCGTATTGGAGGCTGGGTTGCCGAAATGCGTAGTGATCCATGGGATCATTTTCTCGGCCACGCGCGGATCCACCGGCGTGGTGGCAGCGTAATCAAAATAGACGGGATGGCTGGCCATCGGCGTTGCTCCTGGAATGCGGCTATGCCCGCATGGGCCCCAGCACCGGCGCTTCCATCATGCGGCCGGCGGCGGCTGCGCGGGCCTGGTTGGCCTCTTGCAGTTGCCGCATGCGCTGCTGGTCGACGAGGTCTTGCAGGGACACGGAATCGAGATAATCAATCATTTTACGATTAAGACTGGCCCAGAGGTCATGTGTCATGCATTTACCCGTACCGCCGTTGCGGCCGATATTACAATTTTCCTTGCCGCCACAGCTGGTGGCATCCAGCGGCTCGTCGACCGCGAAAATAATGTCTGCCACTGTAATGTTGCGCGCCAGGCGGCCCAGCGAGTAGCCACCGCCTGGGCCCCGCATGCTGTCGACCAGTTCGTGCCGGCGCAACTTGCCGAACAATTGTTCAAGGTACGACAAGGAGATATTCTGGCGCTTGCTGATCGCCGCCAGCGTGACCGGGCCACTGTGCTGGCGCAGCGCCAAATCGATCATTGCAGTGACCGCGAAACGGCCTTTGGTTGTCAGTCGCATGGCTATGATTCCTTGCAGGACATTGGAAAAATGAATACGGCGCGCAGCCGATTTACCGCGCATGGCCACGGGCCCAAGCCAGCCCGAAACCATTTCCGACTAAATAACTCAAGTTTACCAAATTACCGACTGTTTTGCTAAGGAATTAGCCATGAAAAAACCGTGCCTGAGCACGGTTTTTTTGAGGTGCTATTTATATAGCGCGCCGCTTTATGCGGCCTGATACTGCAACGCGCGTTTGCGCACCAGCTCGAGTACGCCCTGACAGGCGTCTTCGAGGTAGTCGAGCACTTTGTTGAATGCCTCGGGGCCACCATAGTAGGGATCTGGCACCGTTGCTTCTTCGTACTCGTTTGAGAAACGCATGAGCAGCATCAGCTTATGCTGATAGATCTTGGGGCATTGCTGCTGCAATGCGGAAAGATTTTCCCAGTCCATGGCCAGGATAAGATCGAACTCGCGGAAGTCTTCGGCAGTAACCTGACGCGCCACGCAGTGGGACAACTCGTAACCGCGCTTGCGCCCGGCCGCTTGTGCGCGTGCGTCGGGGGCTTCCCCGATATGGAAGCCGTGGGTGCCCGCCGAATCTACGCCGATGACGCCAGAGAGGCCCGCCTCATCGACCATATGGCGGAAGACACCCTCTGCGCTCGGCGAGCGACAGATATTACCCATGCAAACGAAAAGTACCTTAGTCATAATAGGCGTGAGTGTGCGGGAAAACCCGCTGTATGGCAAGCATTTTTGCGTGCGGCAAAAGGCCCGCACTTTCCTGTTGACAATGCGTGAAAAGCCAAACGTACAAATGGTTTAGCGGCCACGAAAGCTGTGGCGGCGAACCGGTTTTCGCATCCGACTCGGTGTGCCGAGCCACAAATCATGCGGCGCAGCATAAATGCCGGGCAAACCCTGAAAGCCTTGAAGTAGTTATGGTAAACCCTAGGTCAGGCGAATGCAATAAAACTAATATAAGAATCCAGCAAAAGCTGTTACAGGACGATGAACTGCCATTTCAATTGTTGGCAATTTCCAACAATTGAGCACGAGGGGCAGCATGCGGCATGCCTGTGCGCGGCAAGATATCGCAAATCGGGCCGGTGGCCGGCTTCTGCCTGCCCACCCTACCGCCTTACGACATCAGGGCGCGCTCTTTGAGGCGATTGAGCGCATCACGCGCCGCAGCTGCCTGCTCAAATTCCAGGTTTCGGGCGTGATCCATCATCAAGGCGGTCAGCCGCTTGATCTCACGCGCGAGCGCCTTGTCATCACGCAGCACCTCGGCCGGGATATCATCGGCCGCGCTGGGCGCGGGAACAGCCATCACACCGTCGATCAGTTCGCGCACCGCCTTGCTGACACCACGCGCAGTGATACCGTGTTGCACGTTAAAGGCAAGCTGCTTGGTCCGCCGCCGTTCGGTTTCGTCCATGGCGCGACGCATTGAATCGGTGATGCGGTCGGCATACAGGATCGCGCGGCCATTCAGGTTGCGGGCCGCGCGCCCTATCGTCTGGATCAGGCTGCGCTCGGAACGCAGAAACCCTTCTTTGTCGGCATCGAGAATCGCGACCAGCGACACCTCGGGGATATCCAGGCCCTCGCGCAACAGGTTGATCCCCACCAACACATCGAACACACCCAGCCGCAAATCACGGATGATCTCCACACGCTCGACCGTATCGATGTCCGAATGCAGGTAGCGCACCTTCAGGCCGTTCTCTGAGAGGTAATCCGTGAGGTCTTCGGCCATGCGCTTGGTAAGCGTGGTGACCAGCACCCGATCACCTGCCTGAACACGCAGCCTGATCTCGCCCAGGAGGTCGTCCACCTGCGTCTGCGCCGGCCGCACTTCGACTTCGGGATCGACCAGGCCGGTGGGCCGCACCACCTGCTCCACCACATTGTCGGTGTGCTCCTTTTCATAGGCGGCCGGTGTCGCGGAGACAAATATACATTGACGCATCCGATGCTCGAATTCTTCAAGCTGCAGCGGCCGGTTATCCATGGCCGAAGGCAGGCGGAACCCAAATTGCACCAGTGTGGATTTGCGCGAACGGTCGCCCCGGTACATGGCGCTCAACTGCCCCATGGTGACATGGCTTTCATCGATAAACATCAGGGCATTGGCGGGCAGATAGTCGATCAGCGTGGGCGGCGGCTCGCCCGGCGCCGCACCCGACAAATGCCGCGAATAGTTTTCGATGCCCTTACAAAAGCCCAACTCCTGCAGCATCTCGAGATCAAAACGGGTGCGCTGCTCCAGGCGCTGGGCCTCGACCAACTTGTTGTCGGCCACCAACTGGGCAAGGCGCTCGCGCAGTTCCTGTTTGATCGTTTCGATCGCCCGCAGTACGGTTTCGCGCGGGGTCACATAATGCGAACTAGGGAACACAGTAAAGCGGGGCACGGCGTGCCGCACCTTGCCGGTAAGGGGATCGAACATATCCAGCGATTCGATTTCGTCGTCGAACATGGTGATGCGCAGCGCCAACTCGGCATGTTCTGCGGGGAATACGTCGACGACCTCGCCACGGGCACGAAAATGCCCGCGGGCAAACTCTACATCGTTGCGCTCGTATTGCATGGCAACCAGCCTGCCCAGGAGTTCCTGGCGGGGGATGCGGTCGCCCGTGCGCAAGGTAAGCACCATGGCGTGGTAGTCGCCCGGATTGCCGATGCCGTATATGCAGGACACCGTGCCGACGATCACCGTGTCCGGCCGTTCCAGCAGACTTTTGGTGGCAGACAGCCGCATCTGCTCGATATGCTCGTTGATGGACGAGTCTTTCTCGATGAACAAATCACGCGTCGGGACGTAGGCCTCGGGCTGGTAATAATCGTAGTACGACACGAAGTATTCCACTGCGTTGCGCGGGAAGAACTCGCGCATCTCGGCATACAACTGCGCGGCCAGCGTCTTGTTGGGTGCCAGCACGAGCGCCGGACGCCCGCAGCGCGCAATCACATTGGCCATGGTATAGGTCTTGCCAGAACCCGTGACGCCCAGCAACGTCTGATACATCAGGCCATCGTTGAGCCCCTCGACCAGAGCATCAATCGCGCCCGGCTGATCGCCCGCGGGCGGATAGGGTTGGTACAGCTTGAAAGGGCTGTCCGGGTATTCGATGAAACCGGGTGCGGGTGCGTTCATGCCTGAACCTGTAACACTGGACACTGTAAGGGTAAACCCCTTATTATCACATTATTGAAAAAAATTACTTCAAGCTTGCGCAGCAAGGGCTGGCGCGCCGCTCGATGCTTCACCGGCGGCAGCATGGCTCGCGCATTGTGCAGATAAACAACCCGGCTTCGGCCGGCCCGCATTGCCTCTCTCCCACTCTCAGCCCACATCCAAGCCATGACAACCCTTTTCGATTCCGTCGAACTCGCGCCGCGCGACCCGATTCTCGGCCTCAACGAACAATATAACGCCGACACCCGTTCCAACAAGGTGAACCTCGGCGTTGGCGTGTACTACGATGACGAAGGCCGTATCCCCCTGCTGGCCGCTGTACGCAAGGCAGAAGAAGCCCGCGTCGCCGCCCATGCAGCGCGCGGCTACCTGCCCATCGAAGGCATCCCTGGCTACAACACCGGCGCACAAACATTGCTGCTGGGCAAGGATTCTCCCCTGCTGTCGTCCGGCCGCGTCCTGACAGCCCAGAGCCTGGGGGGCACCGGCGCACTCAAGATCGGCGCCGATTTCCTCAAGCGCCTGCTGCCCGCTTCCAAGGTCGTGATCAGCAACCCCAGTTGGGAAAACCACCGCGCGCTGTTCGAGGCCGCTGGTTTCACTGTCGAAACCTACCCCTACTACAACGCGGCCACCCACGGTCTGGATTTCGACGGCATGCTGGCCGCCCTGCGCGCACTGCCCGCGAAAACCATTGTTGTGCTCCATGCGTGCTGCCATAACCCCACCGGTGTCGATCCCACCTTCGCTCAGTGGGAACAAATCGCCGATGTCGTGCGTGAACACAATCTGGTTCCCTTCCTCGATATCGCCTACCAGGGCTTCGGCGACGGCCTGGAAGAAGACGCCGCCGTGGTTCGTATGGTCGCTCAGCGCGATGTCACCATGCTGGTCAGTTCTTCGTTCTCCAAGTCCTTTTCGCTATACGGCGAACGCGTCGGCGCCCTCACGCTCATCTGCTCCTCACGCGAAGAGTCCGTCCGCGTGCTCAGCCAGCTCAAGCGCGTCATCCGCACCAACTACTCCAACCCGCCCACCCATGGCGGCATGGTAGTGTCGTCGGTGCTGAATACGCCTGAGCTCTTTGCCTCATGGACACAAGAACTGGCCGGCATGCGCGACCGTATCCGCACCATGCGTGCGCAACTGGTCGAAAAACTCAAGGCCAACGGTGTGCAGCAAGACTTCAGCTTCGTGCTAGCCCAGCGTGGCATGTTCTCGTACTCCGGTCTCACGTCGCAGCAGGTCGACCGACTGCGCGACGAACACGGCGTATACGCTGTGGCCAGCGGCCGCATCTGCGTCGCCGCGCTCAACAGCCGCAACATCGACTACGTCGCCAAGTCCATCGCGGCAGTGCTGTAAGCACAACCGTTGCTCGCCGTGGCCGCGCCATCCGCGCCGGCCACGGCGCAGCCTTGATCTTTTCCCCGAATTGCTGCAGAATCCCTACCTGTATATAAATACAGTCAGGGTAGTCATGGCCATCAAACTCACCGCTCGCCAGCAGCAGATCCTCGATCTCATCCGCAGCGAAATCTCCCGTACCGGCTTCCCTCCTACCCGGGCCGAAATCGCCCGCGCGCTCGGCTTCAGGTCCGCCAATGCGGCCGAAGACCACCTCAAGGCTCTGGCCCGCAAGGGTGCCATCGAGCTCACCGCAGGCGCCTCCCGCGGCATTCGCCTGCTGGGCCTGGCTGGTGCCTCCCACCCAGCCGTCGCACCCGAGGCGCTGCCCGGTGCGGGGCAACTGCTCATTCCCATCGTTGGCCGCGTAGCCGCCGGCAACCCCATTCTTGCGGCGGAGCACGTCGAACGCGAAGTCGGCATCGAGCCCGCCCTGTTCACCCAAACGCCCGATTACCTCCTGCGCGTGCGCGGCGCCAGCATGCGCGACGCCGGCATCCTCGACGGCGACCTGCTCGCCGTGCGCAAGGCCCCCGAAGCTCGCAATGGCCAAATCGTCGTCGCACGCATCGGCGACGACGTCACCGTCAAGCGCTTTTCCCGCTCCGGCCAGCGCATCGAACTCCTACCCGAAAACCCCGATTTCCAACCGATTATCGTCACCCCCGACGACGACTTCACCCTCGAAGGCATCGCAGTAGGCCTGATTCGCAGTACACCTTTGCATTAAGGCCTGGGCACCACGCCGCAATACGACGGCGAGCACAAACACACCTTTCACTGTCGCTATCGTCGGCACATCAAACACAAACAAAAAAGGCTGCGCTTGTTCAGTACAGAGCCCAGCCTTTTTTGTTTAACCGCTCGGTTTACCAGACCAACGCGTGGCGTCAGCGCGGCAACCGGGACATACGTACCTCCCGGTTGCCGGCAACTGCATCAATGACGCAGGCCGTCGGCGTTGTCGCCCGATCCAGGCTTGGCGGTGGCCACCGCTTCGGCGGCCAGGCGCGCAACCTCTTCGTCTGACAGGGGCGTGGGCATGTTCTGCAACGCCACTTCGAGCACGCGGTCGATCCAGCGTACAGGGATGATCTCAAGGTGGTTCTTGACGTTATCCGGGATCTCGGCGAGATCCTTCACGTTTTCTTCCGGGATCATCACTGTCTTGATGCCACCGCGGTGCGCAGCCAGCAGCTTTTCCTTCAGGCCGCCAATACCCAGTACTTCACCGCGCAGGGTGATCTCGCCGGTCATGGCCACATCGGCCCGCACGGGTATGCCGGTAAGCGCGGACACCATGGCGGTGGTGATGGCGATACCCGCCGAAGGGCCGTCTTTAGGTGTGGCGCCCTCGGGGAAGTGCACGTGCAAGTCGCGCTTTTCGAATGCCGTGTTGGGGATGCCCCACTTCTGCGCACGCGCACGTACCACCGTGCGGGCCGCCTCGACGGACTCTTTCATGACATCGCCCAGCGAGCCGGTGCGCAGCACGACACCCTTACCGGGCATATCGGCAACTTCGATGGTGAGCAGATCGCCGCCAACCTCCGTCCAGGCCAGGCCTGTTACCTGACCGATCTTGTTTTCTTTCTCGGCATGACCGAAGCTGTAGCGACGCACGCCCAGAAAGTCGTTGAGGTTCTCAGCGGTCACCACCACTTGCTCGGCAACCTGCGCCGGCGCCGCCTTGGGCCCCTTGCCCGCGGCAACATTTTTGCCCAACTGCTGCTTGACAACCTTGCGGCAGATTTTGCTGATCTCGCGTTCGAGCGCGCGCACCCCCGCTTCGCGGGTGTAATAACGCACGATGTCGCGGATGGCCGGTTCCTGGATCTCGAGCTCGCCTTCCAGTACGCCGTTGTTCTTCATGAGCTTGGGCAGCAGGTGGTCAAAAGCGATATGAACCTTCTCGTCTTCGGTATAACCCGAGAGGCGAATAACCTCCATGCGGTCCAGCAGGGCCGGCGGAATGTTCAGCGTGTTGCTGGTTGCCACGAACATGACATCGGACAGGTCGAAGTCGACCTCGATGTAGTGATCCTGAAAGGTGTGGTTCTGTTCGGGATCAAGCACCTCAAGCAGGGCCGACGAGGGATCGCCGCGGAAATCCGCACCGATCTTGTCGATTTCGTCGAGCAGGAACAGCGGATTGCGCACTGCAACCTTGGACATGTTCTGCAGTATCTTGCCTGGCATGGAACCGATATAGGTGCGGCGGTGGCCACGGATCTCGGCCTCATCGCGCACGCCGCCCAGCGCCATGCGCACGAACTTGCGGTTTGTGGCACGGGCAATAGACTGGCCCAGCGACGTCTTGCCAACGCCCGGAGGGCCAACCAGACACAAAATAGGCGCTTTCAGCTTGTCGACACGTTGCTGCACGGCCAGGTATTCGACGATGCGTTCCTTGACCTTTTCAAGGCCGTAATGATCCGCGTCCAATACTTGCTCGGCATTGGAAATGGAGTTGTTGATGCGGCTCTTCTTGCGCCACGGCAGGCCGATGAGCGTATCGATGTAGTTGCGCACCACAGTCGCCTCGGCTGACATGGGCGACATGAGCTTGAGCTTCTTGAGTTCGGAATCGGCTTTCTTGCGTGCCTCTTTGGGCAGGTGGGCAGCCTCGATCTTCTTTTCGAGTTCCTCGATGTCGGCGCCCTCTTCGCCCTCGCCCAACTCCTTCTGGATGGCCTTGACTTGTTCGTTCAGGTAGTAGTCGCGCTGGCTCTTCTCCATCTGCTTCTTGACGCGGCCACGAATGCGCTTCTCGACCTGGAGGATGTCGATTTCGGATTCGAGCTGCGACAGCAGTTTTTCGAGCCGACCGGCGGTGCCGGTGACTTCGAGCATTTCCTGCTTCTGTTCGAGCTTGAGCGGCAGGTGCGCGGCAATGGTGTCGGCCAGGCGACCGGCGTCGTCGATGCCAGTGAGCGAGGTAAGGATTTCCTGAGGAATCTTTTTGTTGAGTTTGACGTATTGCTCGAATTGCGCCACCACGGCGCGGCGCAGGGCCTCGGACTCGGCGCCCTCGCCTTCTTCAGCCTCAATGGCGGTAACGACCGACATGAAATGCGTGTCAGCGTCGGTAACCTTCTGGATGCGGGCGCGCTGTACGCCCTCGACCAGCACTTTCACCGTGCCGTCGGGGAGCTTCAGCATCTGCAGGATGCTGGCCGCACAGCCGATTTCGTAGAGATCTTCAGGGCTGGGATCATCCTTGCCGGCAGACTTCTGCGCCACCAGCATAATGTTGTTGCCGGCTTCCATCGCCAACTCAAGGGCTTTGATGGAACGCGGACGACCAACAAACAACGGAATCACCATGTGCGGAAACACAACCACGTCGCGCAGGGGCAACAGTGGGAGTTCCGTAGGTTCGGCGGTGAGAATCTGGCTCGCAGACATAGTAATTTCCTTAAATTTTTACCTTGAGAAAAAAAGGGAAGCCGGGGCCTCCCTTTTCAGCTCTACCTGTAGGTATAAATGGTGGCGACTGCCAGGTTTTCAAGGTTAAGCATACATGCCTGCATGCGAAAAGACGTAGCGAACAAACCCTATGCCGCCGCGTCCTTCAGCTTTTTGACGGGAGGCCGCTGTTCGGCGCCCTCTTCGTCGGCGTCATCCGCATAAATGAGCATGGGCGTGCCGGTACCCGAGACAGCGTTTTCATCCAGCACTACGCGTTTGACGTTCTTCCGGGATGGAAGTTCGTACATCGTACCCAGCAAGGCTTGTTCGACGATGGAACGCAGGCCCCGGGCGCCGGTACGACGCTTGATCGCGCGCTTGGCAATAGCCGCCAAGGCCGCGGGACGGACGTCGAGCTCGACATCTTCCATTTCAAACAGTTTCTGAAACTGCTTGATCAGGGAGTTTTTGGGCTCGGTGAGGATACGCACCAGGGTGTCCTCCTGGAGCTCCTCGAGCGTGGCTACAACCGGCAAGCGACCGACGAGTTCGGGGATAAGACCGAACTTGATGAGGTCTTCAGGCTCGGCCTCGGCGAAAAGCTCACCCACGCCGCGCTCGGTCTTGGCACGCACGGAGGCCGAAAAACCAATACCGGAGCGCTCGGTGCGGTCGCGGATGATTTTTTCGAGCCCGTCGAAGGCGCCGCCCACGATGAACAGGATATTGGTGGTATCAACCTGAACGAAGTCTTGGTTGGGATGCTTGCGGCCACCTTGCGGAGGCACCGATGCAACCGTACCTTCGATGAGCTTGAGCAGCGCCTGCTGCACGCCTTCGCCTGAGACGTCGCGCGTGATGGACGGGTTATCGGCCTTGCGCGAGATTTTGTCGATTTCGTCGATGTAGATAATGGCGCGCTGCGCCTTCTCGACATCGTAGTTGCAGTTCTGCAGCAGCTTCTGGATGATGTTTTCGACGTCTTCACCCACGTAGCCGGCTTCGGTCAACGTGGTGGCATCGGCCATCACGAAGGGCACGTCCAGCATACGCGCAAGCGTCTGGGCCAGCAGCGTCTTGCCCGAGCCAGTGGGGCCAATCAGCAGGATATTGCTTTTGGAGAGCTCGACGTCGTCGCCCTTGACCTGCCCGTAGCGAATACGCTTGTAGTGGTTGTACACCGCCACCGCCAGATTGCGCTTGGGGATGTCCTGGCCAATGACGTAGCCATCAAGGAAAGTCTTGATCTCTTGCGGCGTAGGCAGCTCATTGCGTATGGCGTCGCGGGCGGCTTCTTGACTTTCCTCGGTAATGATGTCGTTGCACAGATCTATGCATTCATCACAGATGAACACCGAAGGCCCCGCAATCAGCTTGCGCACTTCATGCTGGCTCTTGTTGCAGAATGAGCAGCGCAAGGTCTTTTCGTCCGCCGATCCTTTCTTTTCAGGCATAAAACTCTTTCAGTTCAATGGGCGGGCGCTACGCGCCCACCTGATAATCACGACGGGGCCGGATACCGGCGATGAGCCGGCCCGCCGGCCTTTCAGGCCTGGTCTGTACGGCTGACCAGAACCTTGTCTACCAAACCATACGATACCGCATCTTCGGCGGACATGAAATTGTCACGCTCGGTGTCGACCGAGATACGCTCCACCGGCTGCCCGGTGTTCTGGGCAAGAATGCTGTTCAAGCGCTCGCGCAAGCTGAGAATTTCGCGCGCCTGGATCTGAATATCGGACGCCTGGCCCTGCGCACCGCCCGAAGGCTGGTGAATCATGATGCGCGAATTGGGCAACGTGTAGCGCTTGCCCTTGGCACCCGCCGCCAGCAGGAAGGCGCCCATGCTGGCCGCCAGCCCTGTGCACAGCGTGGAGACATCGGGCTTGACGAACTGCATGGTGTCGTAGATGGCCATGCCCGCATACACGGACCCACCCGGCGAATTGATGTACAGCGAAATGTCTTTCTCGGGGTTTTCGGACTCGAGGAAGAGCAACTGGGCGACGACCAGGTTGGCGGACTGGTCGTTGACCGGGCCAACGAAAAAGATGACTCGCTCGCGCAACAAGCGCGAGTAAATGTCGTAGGACCGCTCGCCGCGGCCCGACTGTTCGATCACGATGGGCACATAGCCCAGCCCCGTCGGGGTTACCGAATCCCCACCATACATGGATGCGTAAAAATCGGTAAATCGCGATGTCGACATTTAGTTGGTCCCCATGAGTTCGTCGAAGCTGACGTTTTCGTCGGTTACTTGCGCATTGGCCACAACATGCGCCACGACATTGTCTTCGAGCACGATAGCTTCGATTTCGGCGCGGCGCTGGCGGTCGGACAGATAGTACGCCACAACCTGCGCGGGCTGCTCGTAGCTCTGGGCGAACTCTTCGATGCGGGCGCGAACCTGCTCGGGCTTGGCCTGAAGGTCGGCGGACTTGACCAACTCGGAAACCAGCAGACCCAGGCGCACGCGGCGTTCGGATTCGCCGCTGAAGGCTTCCGCCGGGATAGGCATGGAGTCGGCGTTAGGCATGCCACGCTGTTTGAGCTCTTCGCGGGCGGCTGCGATGCGGCTTTGGACGTCGCTGTCGACCAGCGCCTTGGGCACGTCAAACGTACCAGCGGCGGCCAACGCATCCATCACGCTGGCCTTGGTGCGGGCCTGCACGCGCGACTTGACCTCGCGCTCGATGTTGGCACGGATGTCGGCCAGCAGTTTCTCGACGTCGCCTTCGGCCTGGCCCAGCGACTTGGCGAACTCAGTGTCGACGGTGGGCAGAATGGCCTCGGCCACTTCGGTGACGGTGATGTTGAATTCAGCCGTCTTGCCGGCCACTTCCTTGCCACCGTAATCGGCCGGGAAGGAGAGCGGGAAGGTTTTGGTTTCGCCTGCCTTCATGCCGCGCACGGCGGTTTCGAACTCGGGCAGCATGCGGCCCTGGCCAAGCACGAAGGGGAAGCCTTCGGCCGTGCCGCCTTCGAAAGCGACGCCGTCGATCGTGCCGGCGAAGTCGAGCGTGACGCGGTCGTCGTCTTGCGCGGCGCGGCCTTCGCGGGCTTCATACGTGGCGCGCTGCTTGCGCAAGATGTCGACGGTGCGCTGGACGTCGGCGTCAGACACCGTAGCGTTGGCGCGCTTGATCTGCAGCGTGGACAGATCGGGAGCCTGAATCTCGGGATAGACTTCGAACGTGGCGGAGAACGCCATAATGCCGTCTTCGACGCCTTCGGTCTTGGGTTCGAGATTCGGCGTGCCGGCAACGCGTAGCTTGGCGTCTTCGATGACCTTGTCGAGCGTGCGGCCGACTTCGGCATTGATGACGTCGTAGCGGATGCCCGGGCCGTGGCTGCGCTCGATCAGCGACAGTGGGGCCTTGCCGGGACGAAAGCCCTGGACCTTGGCAGTGCGGGCGACACGCTTCAGTTGCGCCTGGACCTGCTTTTCAATATCCGCGATGGAGATCGCGAGATCTACACGGCGTTCCAGACCGGACAGAATTTCAACCTCGGGCTGCATTGGTGACCTATATATGATTGAGTAATTGACGAAGTAAACGGGACATTTTACAAGAAAGTTGGCTGGCGCATCGAACCGGCCTTGCATCCAGCACTTACCCGCCCTCCAGCAGGCGTGAAAAACAGTTATAATGCCCGGCTATCCCTTGCGAACGTGGCGGAATTGGTAGACGCACCAGATTTAGGTTCTGGCGCCGAAAGGTGTGAGAGTTCGAGTCTCTCCGTTCGCACCACCTCAAACCGCAGTTTCACTTACTCGGTTATTGGTTCAGCGCGCCGCGACGCGCCCAGAAAACGCCCGCGGCGATATCAGGCACGCCGCAAACATGAATCCCCTCCTTAGCGCTCTGCAGCCCTACCCCTTCGCGAAACTCCGGGCCTTGCTGGCTCAGGCGGGCGAGCCGCCCAAGGGTTTGGCCCCCATCAATCTTTCCATCGGCGAACCCAAGCACCCCACCCCCGAATTCATCAAAGAAGCCATGTGCAGCGCCATGGGTGGGCTGGCCGTGTACCCGCCCACCAAAGGCGCAGCCGACCTGCGCGGCGCCATCGCCGAATGGATCGCGCGCCGCTACGGCATCGCCCGGCCCGATCCCGACACGCAGGTTCTGCCCGTACTGGGCTCGCGCGAAGCATTATTCTCCTTTGCCCAGGTTGTCGTCGATCCAGGCGCCGGCGCGCACGTGGTGTGCCCCAACCCCTTCTATCAGATCTATGAAGGCGCAGCCCTGCTGGCGGGCGCTACACCCTACTTCCTCAATGCCCAGGCTTCGCTGCGCTTCGGCTATGACTGGGCCAGCGTTCCGGCCGATATCTGGCGCAAGACGCAACTAATATTCGTATGTTCGCCGGGCAATCCAGCCGGAAATGTACTGTCGCTCGACGACTGGCGCACGCTGTTTGCGTTGTCCGATGAGTACGGCTTTGTCATCGCCGCGGACGAGTGCTATTCCGAAATCTACTTCGACGAGGCAGCCAAGCCCCTGGGCAGTCTCGAAGCGGCGATGCAACTAGGCCGCGCCGATTTCCGCAACCTGGTCAGCTTCTCCAGCCTCTCCAAACGCTCGAATGCCCCCGGGCTGCGCTCGGGTTTCGTGGCGGGCGATGCGCGCCTGATCGAGCAGTATCTGCTCTACCGCACCTACCACGGCAGTGCCATGAGCGCGGTGGTATCCGACGCCAGCATCGCGGCCTGGAACGATGAATCCCATGTGGTCGAAAACCGCCGCATGTATCGCGAGAAGTTCCAGGCGTTGGTGCCGGTGCTCGGCCCGCTCATGGATACGGGCTGGCCGGATGCGTCGTTCTACCTGTGGGCCCGCACGCCGGGCAGCGACACCGATTTCGTGCGCGATCTCTACGCGGCCACTGGCGTCACCGCCCTGCCAGGCAGCTTCCTGGCACGCCCCGCACACGGCCTCAACCCCGGCGAGGGCCGTGTGCGCATTGCTCTGGTTGCACCAAGGGCGCACTGTATCGAGGCGGCGGGCCGCATTGCGGACTTTCTCACTTCTTCCAAACACACCATCTCACACTCATGACATCCGACCTGCAAAACACGATCGAAAACGCCTGGGATAACCGCAACGCGCTGTCGCCCGAGTCCGCCTCTGCCGAGGTGCGCGATGCAGTCGGCACTACACTCGCCAGCCTGGATGCCGGCACGCTTCGTGTTGCCGAGAAATCCGGCAGCCAGTGGATCGTGCATCAATGGATCAAGAAAGCGGTGCTGCTGTCCTTCCGCCTTGAGAACAACACCGTTATGGGCCAGGCGCCCTTGCAGTTCTACGACAAGGTGCCCACCAAGTTCGAGCAGTACAACGCCCAGGCTTTCGCACAAGGCGGCTTCCGCGTGGTGCCGCCAGCCGTCGCGCGCCGCGGCGCCTACATTGGCCGCAATGTGGTGCTGATGCCCTCTTACGTCAACATCGGCGCCTATGTCGACGAAGGCACTATGGTCGACACCTGGGCCACGGTCGGCTCGTGCGCGCAAATCGGCAAAAACGTGCACCTGTCCGGCGGGGTAGGTATCGGTGGCGTGCTCGAACCCCTGCAGGCCAACCCCACCATCATCGAAGACAACTGCTTCATCGGCGCGCGCTCCGAGATTGTCGAAGGCGTCATCGTCGAGGAAAACTCGGTGCTTGCGATGGGTGTCTTCCTGTCTCAGAGCACCAAAATCTACGACCGCGCCACCGGTGAAATCACCTACGGCCGCGTACCTTCGGGGTCGGTGGTGGTGCCGGGCTCGTTGCCGTCAGCCGATGGCAGCCACAGCCTTGCCTGCGCCGTCATTGTCAAGCGCGTCGATGCGCAAACCCGCGCCAAAACCAGCATTAACGACCTGCTGAGGGCCTGATGAACGACTCCGCCGTCCTGGCGCTCACGCGCGACCTGATCTCACGCCCGTCGGTCACACCGGCGGATCACGGCTGCCAGCAGCAGCTAGCCGAACGCCTGCGGGTGGCGGGCTTTACCTGCGAAACGCTGGTGTTCGGCGACGTCACCAACTTGTGGGCGCGGCGCGGCGCCAGCGGTCCGCTGGTGGTTTTCGCCGGCCATACCGATGTGGTGCCCACGGGCCCACTGGAACGCTGGGACAGCGATCCGTTCACGCCGTCCATCCGCGACGGCAAACTCTACGGTCGTGGCGCCGCCGACATGAAAAGTTCGATCGCAGCCTTCGTGGTGGCCGCCGAAGAGTTCGTGGCGCAATGCCCCGAACATACCGGCTCCATCGGCCTGCTCATCACTGCCGACGAGGAAGGCCCTTCCCTGGATGGCACCGTTAAAGTGTGCGAGGCGCTCACGGCACGCGGCGAACAGCTCGATTACTGCATCGTGGGTGAACCGACCAGCGTTGATACGCTGGGCGACATGATCAAGAACGGCCGCCGGGGCTCGCTGTCCGCGCGCCTCGTCATCAACGGCAAGCAGGGTCATGTTGCCTACCCGCATCTGGCGCGCAATCCCATTCATTTATTCGCGCCCGCGCTGGCCGAGCTGGTCGGCACCACGTGGGACGACGGCAACGAGTACTTCCCGCCCACCACCTTCCAGGTGTCCAACGTCCACGCCGGCACCGGCGCCACCAATGTGGTGCCCGGCACGGCCACGGTAGATTTCAACTTCCGCTTTTCCACCGCCAGCACGCCGGATTCGCTCAAGGCGCGTGTGGCGGACATTCTCGCGCGGCACGGGCTGACGTACGACATCAACTGGACGCTGGGCGGCGAGCCCTTCCTGACGCCGCGTGGCGAATTAAGCCAGGCGCTGGTCCAGGCCATTGCCGACGAAACCGGCACGCAGGCCACCTTGTCGACCACCGGTGGTACATCAGATGGGCGCTTTATCGCCAAGATCTGCCCTCAGGTGGTCGAATTCGGCCCGGTTAACGCCAGCATTCACCAGATCAACGAACACATTGCGGTCGATGCGCTGGAGCCGCTGAAGAACATCTACCGCCGCACACTCGCCGCGCTGCTGCCGGCACGCTAACGCTATTACGCTTTTTTATGTACGAATCCGCCCAAACCGACCTGCATACCTTGCGCGACCTGTTGCGCTATGCCGTGAGCCGCTTCAACGCCGCCGGGCTGTCTTTCGGCCACGGCAGCGACAATGCCTGGGATGAAGCTGCCTACCTGCTGCTACACACCTTGCATCTCCCGCTGGACACGCTCGACCCCTATCTCGATGCCCGTGTCCTGCCCGAGGAGCGCGCAGCCTTCCTGGCGCTGCTCAAACGCAGGGTCGAAGAACACATGCCGGCCGCCTACCTGACGGGCGAGGCCTGGCTGCAAGGTCACCGGTTCATCGTTGATCCGCGCGTGATCATTCCACGCTCGCCAATCTCCGAATTGCTGGCCGATGGCCTGTCGCCCTGGATCCCGGATCCCGATAGCGTCGACGCCGTGCTCGATCTGTGCACCGGTTCGGGCTGCCTGGCAATCCTGGCTGCGCTGGCCTTCCCCAATGCCCAGGTCGATGCGGTGGACCTGTCCGAACAGGCACTGGAAGTAGCAGAGCAAAACATCGCGGCCTACGGCCTGCAAGGGCGTGTCACGGGCTATCGCAGCGATTTGTTCGATCAGCTCGATCCGTGCGAGTACCGGCTGATCATCTGCAATCCGCCTTATGTGAACAGCCAATCCATGGATCAACTCCCGGCCGAATACCGCCATGAGCCCGTAAGCGCGCTGGCAGGCGGCGAGGATGGCATGGACATCGTGCGCAGGCTGCTCGACGAAGCGCCTGCCTTCCTGGCCCCAGGCGGTATGCTGGTACTGGAAATCGGCAACGAATACGACAATTTCGTGGCAGCCTTTCCCCAGCTCGATCCCGTCTGGCTTAGCACGGAGCACACCGAAGATCAGATCCTGATGCTGACACGGGAGCAGTTGTCGTCGTGATACGCGCTACCGGCCTCACTCTGCGGCGTGGCGTAAAGGTTTTGCTCGAAGACGCCGATTTCACCGTCAACCCTGGCGAGCGGGTCGGCATCGTCGGCAAGAACGGCGCTGGCAAGTCCACGCTGTTCGCGCTACTGCAGGGGCACCTGGACGCCGACGCGGGTACGCTAGACATACCGGCGGCCTGGCGCATCGCAAGCGTCGAGCAGCAGATCGACGACAACACCCGTCCCGCCCGTGAATTCGTGATCGATGGTGACACGCATCTGCGGGCTTTGCAGGCTGCGCGCGCCGAGGTGCCTGATACCAATGGCCAGCGCATTGCCGAACTCGAAACCGCGCTGATCGAGGCCGGCGCATGGAGCGCACCGTCACGCGCCGAACAGCTCTTGGCCGGCCTGGGCTTTGCCCCGAGCCAATGGATGCGGCCCGTGAAGCATTTCTCGGGCGGCTGGCAGATGCGGCTGGCGCTGGCGCGGGCGCTCATGGCGCCCTCCGAGCTTCTACTGCTGGACGAACCGACCAACCACCTCGACCTGGATGCCATGCTCTGGCTGGAGCGTTGGTTGGCTGCGTATGACGGCACAGTGATGCTGATCTCGCACGATACTGAGTTTCTCGACGCGGTGGCACGCAGCATTTTGCATTTCGACAACGGCAAATTGGTGCGCTACCGTGGGGGTTATGAAGACTTTCTCACCCAGCGCGCGGAGCGGCTGCGTCAGTCGCACCTGGCCTGGGATCGGCAGACACGCGAAACCGCGCGTTTGCGCAGCTTCATCGATCGCTTCAAGGCCAAGGCCACGAAGGCCAAGCAGGCGCAAAGCCGGGTGAAGGCCCTGGCTCGCATGGAGGTGCTGGCACCCCTGCAGGCCGAGGCAGGCATTGATATCCGCATCCCCGATCCTGTCAGCATGCCCGATCCTTTGCTGGTTCTGGATAACTTGCGCATGGGCTATCAGGATGATGCGGGGCGGCCGCTGGAGATTCTGTCCAATGTCACGCTGATGGTGCGCGGCGGGAGTCGGATCGGTGTGCTTGGCGTAAATGGCGCAGGCAAGAGTACGCTGATCAAGACGCTGGCGGGCCAGCTTGCGCCGCTGGGCGGCGAGCGGCGGGCCTCGCGCGGCCTGGAGATCGGCTATTTTGCGCAACATCAGCTCGATATGCTGGATGCCGATTCCACGCCATTGCAGCATCTGGCCCGGCTTGCTCCCGACACGCGCGAGCAGGAATTGCGCAATTATCTTGGCGGCTTTGGTTTCAGTGGCGGTACGGTCAACAGCCGTATTGCGCCAATGTCGGGCGGCGAGAAAGCACGGCTGGCCTTGGCGCTGATCGTATGGCAAAAACCCAATCTGCTGCTGCTGGACGAACCGAGCAATCACTTGGATGTGGACACGCGTGAGGCGCTGGCCACGGCGCTGGCCGAGTTCCCGGGCAGCGTGCTGCTTGTGTCGCACGACCGCCATTTGCTGCGCACGACGGTGGATCAGTTCTGGGTGGTGGCCGACGGCACGGTGTGCGAGTTCGACGGCGACCTGGAAGATTACCGCGATTGGCTGGCCGCGCGTACTGCCGCTGCACGCGGCGAGGCGCGGGCTGAGGCGCGCGACGCAGCGCAAGCCAAGGCCGACGACGGGCAGGCAGGCGATGGTTTGCCGGCTATGGATCGTAAGCAGCAACGACGCGAGCAGGCAGAGTCCCGCCAGCGGCTGGCGGCGTTGCGCAAGCCGCTGGAGGCGAAGATCGACAAGGTGGAAGCGGGTATGGAAACGGCCCGCGCGCGGCTGGGCGAGCTTGATACACTAATTGCGGATCCAGGGCTGTACGAGGACGCGCGACGCCAGGAGCGCCAACAGGTGATGGCTGAGCATGGCGAGTTGAGCAAGCGGCTCGATGAGCTTGAGGAGAGCTGGCTGGCTTTGCAGGAGTCCCTCGAAGAGTTGACATCCTCTCCTCCCTAAAAAAGGGGATTCCTACGGCGCTCGCAGCGGTGCAAGGCTGCTGTGCGTCGCTTCGGTGGGTTCCTGCTTCACCGAGGCTGCACGCTTGGCCCTTGCGGGCCTTGCGCGGCTGGCGTCCTCTCCACAGGCGGCAACGCGGTGTCCCCGCGCTTCGAGTCGCAGCTATCTGAGTTCGATGGCGAGGATGACCATGTTCACCTGCTGGTGAACTACCCTCCCAAGGTTTCTGTTTCGGCGCTGGTCAACAGCCTCAAGGGCGTATCCAGCCGAATGATCCGCAAGAAAAACCACCCCAGCATTCGCCAGAAGCTGTGGGGCGGCGCGTTATGGTCGCCGTCCTATTTTGCCGGTAGCTGTGGCGGTGCGCCCATCGACGTCATCCGCCAGTACATCGAACAGCAGCGGACGCCGCATTAGCTGCGTTGAAGGGCGAAGCTTGCCGAGCATCTGATCAATCAGGGCACTGCCTGACGGCTACCCTGGTTTCAGCGGCGTACACGAACTCGCCCCTTTTGCCCACCCGATACGGAGAAAAAATGCTTGCTTGAAACGATAGAATGTCACACAGGCCGGCACCAGCCGCCTCGGCCCATACGCGGTGACAGCGACAGGCTAAGGGACCAAGGGATTGAATCAGGGCTGGCCCGACGTCAAACATGCCGGGCTCAGGCGGCGATGATTTCCAGTTTGGCAACGCCCAAAGCCAGTGTCTTGGTGCCGACGTCGCGGAACTGGATCTGGGCCTGGGCATCTTGCCCCGCCCCGCTCAGCCCGATTACTGTGCCATCGCCAAATTTGGGATGGCGTACGCCCGTCCCAATCAGGAACTGCTTATCACCCACCATGACGCCCGAAGATTGCATGCGTGGCACACGGGGCGCTACTGAGCCGCTGTCTGGGCGGTTGTAGGCATCGCCGCGCCGGAACGCACCGCTCCAGGTGTTTTCGCGTGGGGCAAGGTGGCGCTCGCGCGGCGTCAGCCACTTCAGGTGCTCGTCGGGGATTTCGTCCAGAAAACGGGAACGCAGCGCGTAGCGCGTTTGCCCATGCAGCATGCGGCTTTGCGCCAGCGAGAGATACAGACGCTCGCGGGCGCGGGTAATGGCCACATACATAAGGCGCCGCTCTTCTTCGAGCCCAGCTGGCTCGAGCAGGCTGTTCTCGTGTGGGAACAAACCGTCTTCCACACCGGTAATGAACACGGAATCGAACTCCAGGCCCTTGGCGGAGTGCACAGTCATGAGTTGCACAGCATCTTGCCCGGCCTGGGCTTGATTGTCACCCGCTTCCAACGAGGCGTGGGTAAGAAAAGCAGCCAAGGGCGACATGGGGCCCGCCTCGGCCGAATCGGCGGAAACTTGCGCCGGACTGGGCGCGGCCACGGACGCTTGAACAGAACCTGCCTCCCCTGCCCCACCATACGCTGCTGTCGCAGCGGCAGGCACTGCAGCATCGTGTGAGGGAATAACAACGCCAAGGAAGGGCGTTGCGGCATCCACCACTTGGCGGTCATCAGGCAAAGACGCAGTGCCATCGGCGAGCGCAGATGCTGACATGGCCGCCAACGCCCCTTCCGGTATGCGCCCCGCAGCCAGCCCGTCGACGTTTTCTTCGGCTGCAAAGGCTGCCGCCGCGTTGACGAGTTCCTGCAGGTTTTCGAGGCGTTCAGCACCTTCGCGTTCAGCCTGGTAGTGCGCCAATAGCCCGCTGTGATGGATGACGTGCTCGACCAACTCGGGCAACGAGAGCACTTGCGCCTCGTGCGCCATCTGTTCGATGAGCGATGCAAAGCGCGACAGATTGCTGCCGCCTTTACCAGACATCAGCGGCACAGCCCTAAACAGACTGGTGTTCTGCTGGCGGGCAAGGTCGGCCAGTTGTTCGAGCGTACGTGCACCAATGCCGCGCGTGGGAAAGTTGACTACGCGCAACCACGAGGTGTCATCGTGCGGATTGTCCATCAAACGCAGATAGGCCAGCGCGTGCTTGACTTCCTGCCGTTCAAAGAACCGAAGACCGCCATATACCTTGTAGGGGATGCCCGCGGAGAACAGCCCATGCTCAATGGTGCGCGACTGCGCATTGCTGCGGTAGAGCACAGCGATTTCGCGCCGTTCGCGCCCTTCATTGATCAGTGCCCTGATTTCGTCGATGATCCACTGCGCTTCCAATTGGTCGGAAGGCTGCTCGATGACGCGCACCGGCTCGCCTTCGCCCTGCTCCGTCCAGAGGTTTTTGCCCAGGCGAGAGGTGTTGTGGGAAATGAGCGCGTTGGCGGCATCCAGGATATGGCCATAGGAGCGATAGTTCTGCTCAAGCCGAATAACGTTGCCGTGGGCGAAATCACGCTCGAAATCCGCCATATTGCCAACATTGGCGCCGCGAAACGCGTAGATGGATTGGTCGTCGTCGCCCACCGCAAAGATGCTGGCACCGCCGCCGGCCAGCAAAGTCAGCCAACGATACTGCAGCGCGTTGGTGTCCTGGAATTCATCGACGAGGATGTGCTGAAAGCGCCGCTGGTAGTGTTCGCGAATAGGTGCATGGCGCTGCAGCAACTCATAGGCGCGCAGCAGCAGCTCGGCGAAATCAACCACCCCTTCGCGCTCACATTGCTCTTGGTACAACGTATAAATGTCAACCAAGCGGCGGCGATAGGCGTCCCACGCCTCGACACTGCCTGGACGCAAGCCTTCTTCTTTGGCACTGTTGATAAAGCGTTGTACATCGCGCGGCAGGAATTTGTCGTCGTCGATATTGGCGCCTTTGAGGAGGCGTTTAATCGCAGCGAGCTGGTCGGCAGTATCGAGAATTTGGAAGGTCTGCGGCAGGCCGGCATCGCGGTAATGCGCACGCAGCAGGCGATTGCACAGGCCGTGGAATGTGCCTACCCACATGCCGCGCGTATTGATCGGCAGCAGGCTGGTAAGGCGCGTGAGCATTTCGCGCGCCGACTTATTGGTGAAGGTAACGGCCATCAGCCCGTAGGGGCTGGCTTGGCCCGTTTGGATCAGCCAAGCCATGCGGGTTGTGAGCACCCGGGTCTTGCCACTGCCGGCGCCGGCCAGCACCAGCGCATTTCCGGCAGGAAGAGTAACGGCAGCCTGCTGTTGCGGATTAAGACCCTTGAGCATCATGCCGCGTAGCGGCGCAGGCGATAGGAGAACTGTTCGAGGCTGGCGATGCCGCTTTGCTGCGCGCGCTGGCACCACGCCTGGAGATCGGCAAGCAGTTGTTCGCTGCTGGCACTGGAGCTTTCCCAGACACGGGTCAGTTCGCGACGCATCTGCACCAGCGTGGACAGCGATTGATTCTGGGCGAGTACGCTGTCAACCTGCGCGCGCTGCGCCGGCTCGAGTGCATCGTCGCTGCGGCAGATCCATGCCTTGCAACTACGCAGCAGCGAATAGCTGCATTGCGCATCACCTTGGCTGCGCGAGGGCTTGAGACGCTCAAGTTCTTCGGTAGCGGCCTTGCGGAGCATATCGGTGTAGCGGGCCAGGATTTCGTAGCGGTGGGTAATTACACCTTGCAGGGTGCGGGCGTTGACCACCGCTTCGGAAGCGGGTTCGAGCCTGAGCTTGGGCGCCAGCTTCTTGACCTTCGCCAGGCCGAAGAAGCGCAGCACCTGGATGTAGCACCAACCCAGGTCGAATTCGTACCACTTGGTGGAGAACTTGGCCGAGGTGCCGTAGGCATGATGGTTGTTGTGCAGCTCTTCGCCACCGATGATGATGCCCCAGGGAGACACGTTGGTGCTGGTGTCGGGGCTGGCATAGTTGCGATAGCCCCAGGCATGCCCGATACCATTGACGACGCCCGCGGCCCAGAAGGGAATCCAGGCCATTTGGATAGCCCATACGGTGAGGCCAAGCACGCCAAAGAGGGCGAGATCGATGGCCAGTGTGATGAGGATGCCCAGCAGACTGTAGGGGGTGTACAGCTTGCGTTCGAGCCAGTCGTCGGGCGTGCCGTGACCAAAGCGCTTGAGCGTTTCAGGGTTGGTGGCTTCTTCGCGATAGAGCTCGGCGCCGCGGAAGAAGACTTTGCCCAGACCGAAGACGACGGGCGAGTGGGGATCGCCCTCGCGTTCGCACTTGGCGTGATGCTTGCGGTGAATGGCCACCCATTCTTTGGTGACCATGCCGGTGGTCATCCAGAGCCAGAACCGGAAGAAATGCATGACGGCCGGATGCAAATCGAGGCCGCGGTGCGCCTGGCTGCGGTGCAGAAAGATCGTGACCGCAAGAATGGTGATGTGCGTAAGCACCAGCGTAACAATGACGACTTGCCACCACGACAGCTGCAGCAAACCACCCGCCAGGAATTGAAGTATTTGGTCCATAAACCTTTTAAAAGCCTTTCATTTCAAAGGCAAAAATAGAACAACGAAAAGTTTAGCCCACTTGCCTGTCTAAGGACAGGGAAGTTGCAAATTAGTTTCCGTCATACTTAAGATAAATCAAGTTTCGCGCACCATAACCGCAGCGAAAAAGCCATCAGTGCCATGGCGGTCGGGCCGCATCTTCAGCCAAGGCCCCTCAAGCGTCAGATTTTTACAACGATCGTTGACGATTTCGCTCGCATCCAGCAGTTTAAACCCCGGATTTTCGTTCAAAAATGCCTCAACCTGCGCCTCGTTCTCCTCGGGCAGGACACTGCACGTAGCATAGACCAGGCGCCCGCCCGGTGCCACGCAACTGGCGGCCTGACGCAAGATGTCCGCCTGGGTTCGCCGAAGATCGTCGAGCGAACCCGGGTGCTGGCGCCATTTCAGGTCGGGGTTGCGGCGCAACGTGCCCAGGCCGCTGCAAGGTGCGTCAACCAGCACCCGATGGGCTTTCCCGCGCAAACGCTTAACCCGCTGGTCGCCTGTAGCGCTGATTACCACTGGCACAATGTTGGACAGACCGCTGCGTGCGAAGCGGGGCTTGGCGCGCGCCAGCCGGGCGGCGGACACATCGAAGGCGTATAGGCGGCCGGTGGAGCGCATGAGCGCGCCCAACAACATGGTCTTGCCACCCGCACCCGCACAATAATCAATGATCATTTCGCCCCGGCGCGGCGCAACCAGCAACGCCAGGATCTGGCTGCCTTCGTCCTGTACCTCGATCAGCCCTTGTTCGAACATGGGCCAGCGGTTGATCGCTGGCTTGCCGCGCATGCGTATGCCCCAGGGCGAATAGGGCGTGGGCTGCGGATCCCAGGCACCGGCCGGCCCTTGTTTAAGCACGGCCAGCATTTCGTCTCGGTCGGCTTTCAGGGGGTTGACGCGTAAATCGAGGGGAGCGGGCTGATTCAGGGCCTGGATCAGTTGCTCACTGTCTTCGAGGCTGGCCAGGCGTTCTTCGAGCCAGTCTGGCACGCTGTGGCGCACGGCGGGCGGCAGCGAGAATGGATCGATGGCGCCGACATGGTCGAGCCAGGCTCGCTCGCCGGGTTCCAGGCCGGTGTCCAGGATGGTAGGTGTCAGCACGCTTGCCAACCCGAGAATGGCGAGACGGCGGCCCGCAGCCCCCTCGCCGCTTTCGGCGTACTGCCGGTAGCGGCGAAGGTGGCGCAAGACGTCGAACACGGCTTCGGCCACTTCGCCGCGATCACGCATGCCCAGCCTGGGATGGGCTCGGAACCAATGCGAAAGCACTGCGTCGGCCGGGTATTCCCACTGCAGGACCTCCCCCAGCACGCTACGCACTTGTTCGATGCGTGCAGCGCCAGGTGCGTAGGGGCGGGCTGGATTCGCACCAGCCGCATTGCTGGCGCGGCCAGTCTCGCTTCGAGCGCGCGCCGGGGCGGTGCCTCGTGAGCTAGACCCTCGCGGGGCGTTTCCCTCGCTGCGCGCGTGTGCTGGGGCGCTGGAGGAGCCACGCCCGGCGAACTCGGTATCGCGTCGGGAACGCGGCTGCGACGCCCCGGAAGCCGGATACGAGCGTTCGCCCTCACCCGTGGAGCGTCGCGGCGCTTCACGAGACGCGCGGCTGTCGCGGGCATCGCGGCGGTCGCGTGAGCCTGGAGCGGAGGAACGGGCTGCGCCCGGTTTGCCGGGCCGGGAGCCCTTGCGGGCGGGTTGACTGGCGCTCATGCGAGTTGTTCCGAGGAAAGGACGCCGGCAGGCGTCAGGACAAAAGACCGGCTGGCCACGCCACTGACGTGGACGCGCTGCAGGGCATCGAGCGACACGCGGCCCTCGGCCAGCCAGCGTACCACGTTGGCGTAGACACTGTGTTCCACACGCAACAGCCTTGCGGCAAGATCGTCTGGCGTGTCTTCTGCCAGCACAGGCACGATACCCTGCGCAAGCACCGGGCCGTGATCCAGAACAGGCGTAACGAAATGCACCGTGCAGCCATGCCACTGCACCCCTTGGGCCAGCGCCTGCTGGTGGGTGTGCAGGCCCGGAAACGCGGGCAGCAGGGACGGATGGATGTTGATGAGCCGGCCATTGAAGCGCTCGACAAAACCGGGGGTAAGCACTCGCATGAAACCCGCGAGCAGCACATAATCAGGCTGCCAGGCGTCGATGGCATCGGCCAGGGCGCTGTCGAAGGCCTCACGCGACGGGTACTGGCGATGCGGCACGACGACGGTTGGCAGGCCTTGTTGGGCGGCCCAGGCCAGGCCCGCCGCCTCCGGCTTGTTGGCAATGACCGCGCAGACCTGCGCGCCCACCCCGTCAAGCTGTGCCCGCTCCACGGCGTCGACGATCGATTGCATGTTGGATCCCCGGCCCGAAATCAGAATGACAAAGCGGCGGGGGGCGCTGAGATGTGCGTCCAAGACGAAAATTCCTGAGTAGATCAATACAAAATTGTAAACTCTCGGCTGTGAAAAACACTCTGACCCTCTATCGCACCCTGCCCCGCCACGATACACACTGCGCCAGCGCGGTCACTATCGGCAATTTTGATGGCGTGCACCGCGGGCACCAGGCTATCTTGCGGCGCATGCGCGAGCAGGCTGCGCAACGTGGGCTCGCTCCCACCGTAATGACGTTCCATCCGCATCCACGCGCCTTTTTTGCCGAGCGCGGCCAGCGTCCGGAACTCATCCCCACCCAGATCAGCAGCCTGCGCGACAAGCTGTGCGATCTTGCGGCTCACGGTGCCTGTCAAATCGTACTCAAGCGCTTCAATCAGGCACTGGCGGACATGTCCGCTGAAGACTTCATCGAGCAATTGCTGGTGCGCGGCCTTGCAGCCCGCTGGCTGCTTGTGGGCGAAGACTTCCGCTTCGGCCACAAGCGCAGCGGCGATATCGACCTGCTGCGCAAGGCCGGGCGCACGCTGGGCTTCGACGTGGAAACCGTGGCCGATGTCGAAGACCAGCACGGACACCGCATCTCCAGTTCCGAACTGCGCACTGCTCTGGCCGTTGGGCAACTGCAACACGCCGAGCACCTTCTGGGGCATACCTACCGCATTTCAGGCCACGTCATACACGGCCAGAAACTCGGCCGCAGTATCGGCTACCCAACGCTCAATATTGTGCCGCCCGCGCGCTGCGCTCTGCGGTCGGGCGTGTACGCGGTGCGCGCACACGGCCTGGGGCCTACGCCGCTCAATGGCGTAGCCAGCCTGGGCGTGCGGCCTACCGTCACTGAGGCCGGGCGCCTGCTGCTCGAAACCCACCTCTTCGACTGCCGCATCGATGCTTACGGTAAACTCATAAGCATTGAATTTCTCGCCTATTTGCGCGAAGAAGAAAAATTTCCGGATCTTCCCACAATGATCGCCGCCATCGACAACGATGCGCAGGGCGCTCGAGACTATTTCGCCTTCCATGGACTATCGAAACACCCTTAACCTGCCTGATTCACCCTTCCCCATGCGGGGAGACCTCGCCAAGCGCGAACCCGGCTGGATCGCCGATTGGGAAGAAAACAAGATTTACGCGGCCATCCGGGAGGCAAGCAAGGGGCGCCCAAAGTTTGTGCTGCATGATGGCCCGCCGTATGCCAACGGCGACATCCACATCGGCCACGCCGTCAACAAAATCCTGAAGGACATCATCGTCAAGAGCCGCAATATGGCGGGCTTTGACGCCGTGTATGTGCCCGGCTGGGATTGCCACGGCATGCCCATCGAAATCCAGATCGAAAAAAAGTACGGCAAGCACCTGCCGGTGGCCGAGGTACAGGCCAAGGCGCGGGCTTACGCGCTCGAGCAGATCGATCGCCAGCGCAAGGATTTCAAGCGCCTGGGCGTACTGGCCGACTGGGAAAAGCCCTACCTCACCATGAGCTACAGCAACGAGGCCGACGAGCTTCGCGTGCTGGCACGCATCCTCAAGAAGGGCTTTGTGTTCCGCGGCCTCAAGCCGGTGAACTGGTGTTTTGATTGCGGCTCGGCGCTGGCCGAAGCCGAAGTCGAGTACGCTGACCGCAAAGATCCGTCCATCCATACCGCTTTCGCCTTCGACGACAAGGCCAAGCTGGCTCAGGTGTTCGGCCTGCCCGAAGTCAGCGACGGCGCCATCGTGATCTGGACCACCACGCCCTGGACGATCCCGGCGAACCAAGCGCTCAACGTACACCCCGAACACGACTACTCGCTGGTGAGGCTCGACAAGCCGCGCGCCACCGGCTCCATGCTGCTGCTGGCCACCGAGCGCGTCAAAGACTGTCTTGAAGAATGGAAGCTGAGCGGCAAGGTGGTCGCCACAGTAAAGGGTGAAGCGCTGGCCAACCTTGCCTTCCGCCATCCGCTGTACAACGCGCACGAAGGCTACCGGCGGCTGTCGCCTATCTACGCAGGCGACTATGTCACGCTCGACTCGGGTACCGGCGTGGTGCACTCTGCGCCCGCCTACGGCGTGGAAGACTTCATCTCGTGCAAGGCGCACGGCCTGGACGACGCAGACATCCTCAACCCAGTGATGGGCGACGGCCACTATGCCGAAAGCCTGCCGCTGTTCGGCGGCATGTCGATCTGGAAAGCCAATCCTGTCATCATCGAGGCACTCAACGATGCAGGCGCGCTGCTTCATACCGAAATGGTGTCTCACAGCTACATGCATTGCTGGCGCCACAAGACGCCCGTGATTTACCGCGCCACCAGTCAATGGTTCGCCGGTATGGACCGCCAGCCCACAGAAGGCCGTACGCTGCGCGAGGCAGCGCTCGAGGGCGTGGACAACACCGAGTTCTACCCAGCCTGGGGCCGCGCGCGCCTGCACGCCATGATCGCCAACCGGCCCGACTGGACGCTCTCGCGCCAACGCCAATGGGGTGTGCCGATGGCCTTCTTCGTGCACAAAGAAACCGGCGCGCTGCATCCTCGCACAGTAGAGCTCCTCGAAGAAGTCGCACAGCGCGTCGAACAGCACGGCATCGAGGCCTGGCAATCGCTCGATCCGGCCGAATTGTTGGGCGACGAAGCCAGCCAGTACGAGAAAAACCGCGACACACTCGACGTATGGTTCGACTCCGGCAGCACCCATGCCACGGTATTGGGCGGCAAGGGCCACAACATGAAAGGCTCGCACGCCGATCTGCTGCAGTGGCCGGCCGACCTTTACCTGGAAGGCTCCGACCAGCACCGCGGATGGTTCCACTCATCGCTGCTGACCAGTTGCATGCTGTACGGCCGCCCGCCCTACAAGGCGCTGCTCACACATGGCTTCGTGGTCGATGGCCAGGGCCGCAAGATGAGCAAGTCGGTGGGCAATGTGGTCGCGCCGCAAAAGGTGTCCGACACGCTGGGTGCCGAGATCCTGCGCTTGTGGACGGCCGCTACCGATTATTCCGGCGAGCTGTCCATCTCCGACGAAATCCTCAAACGCGTGGTCGAAAGCTATCGCCGCATCCGCAACACGCTCAAGTTCCTGCTGGGCAATCTGCACGGCTTTGACGCATCCTCCGACACCGTCGACCCACAGCAGATGTTCGAGATCGACCGCTATGCACTGGCCATGACGGCGCAAATGCAGGCCGAGGTGCTCGATTGCTATCAACGCTACGAGTTCCATCCCGCAGTGGCGCGCCTGCAGATATTTTGCTCCGAAGACCTCGGCGCCTTCTATCTGGACATCCTTAAAGACCGGCTCTACACAACCGGGCAGAACAGCTTGGCGCGCCGCTCGGCCCAAACAGCCCTGTACCACATCACGCACAGCCTGCTGCGCCTGATGGCGCCCATCCTGTCGTTCACGGCAGAAGAAGCGTGGCGCAACCTGAACCAGGGCGCCTCGGTGCAAACCATCTTCACAGAGCTGTACCACACCCTGCCCGAGACGGTCGGCACGGATGCGCTGCTGGGCAAGTGGAAGCGCCTGCGCGAAATCCGCGCCGAAGCAATGCGCCGCATCGAAGAAGTGCGCACCCGCGGCGAAATCGGCTCATCCCTGGCAGCCGAACTCGACATCTATGCCGACGGCGATGATCACGCACTGCTGGCAAGCCTGAATGACGACTTGCGTTTTGTGCTGATTGTTTCGCGTGCGACAGTCCACAAGGCACCGGGAGAGTTGCGCATCGAGGTGCAGGCCACCAAGGCCACCAAGTGCGAGCGCTGCTGGCACCACCGCGACGACGTCGGCAGCGATCCCGCGCATCCAACGCTGTGCGGGCGTTGTGTCAGCAACCTTTTCGGCCAGGGCGAGCACCGCGAACATGCCTGATCACGGCCATCCGTCCTCCTCGCCGCCCGCTGTCGGTGCGGCACAAGGCGCGGCCCCCGCAAAGCCCGCGCGGGGCCGCTTCTGGGCTTGGTTGCTCACCGCGGCGCTTATCATCGTGGCCGACCAACTCACCAAGGTGTATTTCGATACACGTCTGGCCTATGGCGAACGCTGGCCCTTGCTGCCGTTTTTCGACTTCACCTTGCTGTACAACCCTGGTGCCGCTTTCAGCTTCCTGGCCAGCGGCGAAGGCTGGCAGCGTTGGTTCTTCACCGCCGTCGCCCTCGGTGCGACGGTGCTGATCCTGTATCTGCTGCGCCGCAATCCGCA
Organism: Pusillimonas sp. TS35; assembly: GCF_009857885.1. Lineage (GTDB taxonomy): Bacteria > Pseudomonadota > Gammaproteobacteria > Burkholderiales > Burkholderiaceae_B > Allopusillimonas > Allopusillimonas lactea. Next base: position 58,963 of record NZ_WWER01000009.1, read on the forward strand.
TCAACCACTCTTCTGCGCGGCGCTGGCCCTCATACTGGGCGGGGCTGTCGGCAATGTGATTGACCGCATCCAGCACGGCCATGTAATTGATTTTCTGCTATTTTATTGGCGCAACTGGTATTTTCCGGCTTTCAACGTGGCCGACATCGCCATCACGTGCGGTGCCATCCTGCTGATACTCGACGAACTGCTGCGCATGCGGCGCGAGCGGCGCGGCGCAGCCTCCCGCTCCTGAACCTATCGGCCTACGTGCCACCGTCTTCATGGCTGAACTTGCAAACAAACGTATCGTGTTGGGGTTGACGGGCGGCATTGCCTGCTACAAGGTTGCCGAGCTGCTGCGTCGGGCGCAGGACGAAGGTGCAACCTTCGACGTCGTCATGACGGATGCCGCTACAAAGTTCATTACACCGATCACCATGCAGGCCCTGTCAGGGCGCCCGGTTTACCTGGATGCCTGGGACAATCGCGTGCCGAACAACATGGCGCACATCAATCTAACCCGCGGCGCCGACGCCATATTGATCGCGCCCGCCAGCACAGATTTCATTGCCCGCCTGGCCAACGGCCTGGCCGACGACCTGCTCTCGACGCTGTGCGTAGCCAAAGGCGCCTGCCCTCTGCTTGTGGCCCCAGCCATGAACCGCGAAATGTGGCTGCACCCAGCAACCCAGCGAAATGCCGCCACCCTGCGCGGCGACGGCGCCACCATACTGGGCCCGGCCGAAGGAAGCCAGGCCTGCGGCGAAACCGGCAGCGGGCGCATGCTGGAACCGGCGGAACTACTGCATGAGTTGATCGCCTTCTTCCAGCCCAAGGTGCTGCACGGCCGACGGGTGCTCATCACCGCTGGGCCTACTTCCGAAGACATCGACCCCGTGCGCGTCATCACCAACCGCTCATCGGGAAAAATGGGCTATGCGATCGCCCGCGCGGCGCGCGAAGCCGGCGCCGATGTGGTACTGGTGTCGGGCCCCACTGCGCTTGACGCCCCCTATGGTGTGCCACGCATCAGCGTTCGCAGTGCACGCCAGATGCATGCCGCCGTCATGAACGAGGCAGGGATGGCAGACATTTTCATTTCTGTCGCAGCCGTTGCTGATTGGGGCGTCGCCAACCCCAGCGCCCATAAGCTCAAGAAGCAGGATGACGCGAAACCTCCCGTCATCGAATTTTCCGCCAACCCGGATATACTGGCGGAAGTGGCTGGCATGCAATCCGGCCCCTGGTGCGTGGGCTTTGCCGCCGAAACCGAAAACCTCAGCGCACACGCGCAGGCTAAGCGCGCGCGCAAGGGGGTTCCGTTGCTGGTGGGCAACCTGGCCCAGCACGCCATGGATGCCGACCACACCGAGCTCGTACTGTTCGACAACGCTGGCGAGCACGCGCTGCCGTCTCTCCCCAAGCTCGATGCCGCACGCGCGCTGGTGCGCGCCATCGCCGAACGCCTGCCCCGCAGCCCCAGGCCCTGAGGTGCGGCCATCGCAGCGCTTCTCGCCCCGATACGGAGCCCAATGGACCAATACCTGCCCCCGCTACTTACCTTCATCCAGGACAATCACGCATATGCCGGCCCCATTCTGGCGCTGCTTTGCCTGGGTGAATCCCTGCTCATTATCGGCCTGCTCATCCCCGCCTCGGTAGTCATGCTCGTCATGGGCGGGCTCGTCGGAGGCGGCATGGTAGAACCCGTGCCGGTACTGCTGTGGGGTATGGCTGGCGCCATAGTGGGCGACGCTATCTCCTATTTTATTGGCCTTTGGTTGGGGCCAACCCTTCTGAACAAATGGCCGCTGAAGCACCAGCGCCGTGCAGTGGCCCGTGCGCGCCTGTTATTCATGAAGCATGGCGCCAAGGCCGTGTTCGTGGGCCGCTTCATGGGGCCCCTGCGGGCTGTCGCGCCCACAGTGGCCGGCATGCTCAAGATGCGCCATTTGCGCTTCCAGCTCGCCAATATCGCCTCCGCGGTGGCCTGGCTGCCCATTATGCTGCTGCCCGGCTATCTCACGGGTCGTGGCATGCAAGCCATGGGCGGCAACATGAGCTTTAGTATTCTGCTCACCGGTGTGCTCTCCATCGTCATGGCCGTCTGGATCGGCAAGAGCATGCTGACCAAGCGCCGCACACCGGGCAAGCCAGGGCTTTGATCAAACGGGGGTACGAGCAGCCTGTCGGTCGCTCACTTGCGCGCTAATTGCACCGTGCCACCCCCTACACTTGCGCGCACCCGCTCTCCGGCGACATCCTCCTTCTCACACACAGCTATTGCGATTTATCCCATGCATCGAAGAATAGAAGCCCGTATCGTCAATCCGCTACTTGGCAATACAATCGCCACCCCCGAATATGCAACCGACGGCTCCGCAGCCATGGATTTGCGGGCATGCATCGACGCACCCGTCACGCTGGCGCCCGGCGGCCGCGCACTGGTCAAGACGGGGCTGGCAATCAATATGATGGACCCGGCCCTGGTGGCCATTGTGGCGTCGCGCTCGGGCTTGTCGCTCAAGCATGGCGTGCGGGTGGCACAGGGTATTGGTGTAATCGATGCTGATTATCACGGCGAAATCGGCGTGATCCTGGCCAACGACAGCCAGGAAGCCTATGTCGTGCAGCCGGGTGAACGCATCGCCCAGTTGATGTTCCAACCCGTCGTGCAGGTAAGCCTCCAGCTTGTGGAGGAGTTTTCCACCGAAACAGAACGCGGTGCCGGCGGCTTCGGCAGCACCGGCAAGCACTGACGCACCAATCGGGCGGCATCACATTCGCGTGCCCCCGGATTGCCAGATAGGGGGTTGCGCATCAAGCAGGCGCTTAAAGGCGAACGCCCGGCGACACACCGCAACGGCGGCGCTTACCAATACAATAGGGCCTGCCCGCAAAGCACCGCGAGACTGGCGCTGGTCAGGCAAGCGCTTCTTCGCCCAGATAAGCCGCCCTCACCTTGGGATCATGCAGCAAGCTCGCTGAGGGCGCCTGCAGGATAATATTGCCTGATTCCATCACATAGCCGCGCTGGCTCACTTCCAGCGCCAGGCGCGCGTTCTGCTCGATGAGCAGTATGGTGACGCCTTCGGCGGCGATGGCGCGCACCACCTCGAAGATTTTTTCCACCATCAAGGGCGCTAGCCCCATGGACGGTTCGTCCAACAACAAGAGGCGCGGGCGGGAAATCATGGCACGGCCCATGGCCAGCATTTGCTGCTCGCCGCCCGACAGCGTGCCGGCCGACTGGGCGCGCCGCTCCGCCAGGCGCGGGAACAGTTCGAACACATGCTCGGTATCGCGCCGGACAGCCGCCTGGTCGCGCCGACTGTACCCGCCCATGGCAAGGTTCTCGGCGATCGTCAACTGCCCGAAAATACCCCGCCCTTCGGGCACCATGACCAAGCCCTGTCGTACCAGTTGGAAAGATGGCTTGCCTTTGATGGATGTGCCGTCGTAAATGATATCGCCGCCCGCGACCGGCACCAGGCCGCAAATGGCCCGCAGGGTGGTGCTTTTGCCAGCGCCGTTTGCGCCGATCAGGCAGACCAGTTCACCCTTGCCCACCCGAAGATCGACGCCGCGCACGGCCCGAATGCCTCCGTAGGCGACTTCCAGCTGCCGTATATCGAGCAGCACATCGTGTTCATTCATGATGTTTCCTCATGGGCCGCCTCGGCCGCCCCCGTGCCCAGATAAGCCTCAATGACGCGCGGGTTGCGCTGCACGTCAGCCGGCTTGCCTTCGGCGAGTACCTTGCCGTATTCCAGCACCAGTACGCGATTGCACAAGCCCATCACGAGCTTCATGTCGTGCTCGATCAACAGCACCGTAACGCCGTCGTCGCGTATCTTCTCGATCAGGCGCCGCAATACCACGGTTTCGGAGGCATTCATGCCCGCTGCGGGCTCGTCCAGCGCCAATAACGCGGGATCCGTCGCCAGCGCTCGCGCGATCTCCAGCCGACGCTGATCGCCGTATGACAGCGAGCTGGCAACATCATTGGCGCGCTGCACAATGCCCACGTAGTCGAGCAACTCATAAGCGCGCTGTTCGATCGCCGCCTCTTCGCGCCGCGTGGCGCGGTTGCGCGCAACCGCGCCGAACACGCCGGCACGCGTTCGCACATGGCGGCCAATCATCACGTTTTCGATGGCACTAAGGTTGCCGAAGAGCCGAATGTTCTGAAAGGTGCGAGCGATGCCGACCGCGGCGATCTGGTGCGGCTTCAGGCGTGTGAGCTGATGGCCCAGGAAATTACACGTGCCCGACTCTGGCACATAGAGGCTGGTGAGCACATTGAACAGCGTGGTTTTACCCGCGCCGTTGGGGCCGATCAAGCCATAGATGTCGCCCTTGCAGATGGAAAAGCTGACCTCGGACAGCGCCTGCAGGCCGCCGAAACGCTTGCTGAGCTTATTGGCGACCAGCAGCAGTTCGGGCATGGAGCGCGCGTCGGGATTGATGGTAGCGGTCGTCAGACTCATGCGTGCTCCTTGCCTGGACGCGCCAGTTCACGGCGACGCACAGCCGACGGCCATAGCCCTGCGGGCCGGAAGATCATTACCAGCACCAAGGCGAAACCGAACATCAGCATGCGTATGCCTTCGGGATCGAGCACAACATCACCAAAGACAGCTTGTTGCAGCGGCACCACCACGGCGCGCAGCACCTCGGGAAACACTGACAGCAGCAAGGCGCCCAGGATGACCCCCGGGATGTGCCCCATGCCGCCCAACACCACCATGCACAACACCGAAATGGACTCAGTGAGGCTGAAGCTTTCGGGGCTGACAAAGCCCTGCATCGAGGCGAACATTGCGCCTGCCACGCCGCCGAAGGTGGCGCCCATGGAGAAGGCCAGCAACTTGATATTGCGCGTATTGATGCCCATGGCCTTGGCCGCGATCTCGTCTTCGCGCACTGCCTCCCAGGCGCGCCCGATACGGGAATTCTGGAGGCGCACACAGATGAACACGATAGCCAATACGCAGAACAGCAACAGGTAGTAGTATTTTTCAGGCCCTGTGATGCGAAAACCGAAGATCTCCTGCGAGCGGCCGAACATGAACTCGCCAATCTTGAAGGTATCTACCCGGTTTATGCCCTGCGGTCCGTTGGTAATGTTGATGGGCGCATCCAGGTTGTTCATGAAGATACGCACAATTTCGCCGAACCCCAGCGTGACAATGGCGAGGTAGTCGCCGCGTAGCTTGAGCGTTGGCGCCCCAAGCAGCGCGCCGGCCACGGCCGCCAGCAACAGACCGGCCGGCAGTACCACCCAGAACGGCAGATGCAGGCCAAAGTGCGGCGAGGCCAGCAAGGCCCACACATAAGCGCCCACTGCGTAGAACGCAATGTAGCCAAGATCAAGTAGGCCGGCAAAGCCAACCACCACATTCAGACCCAAGGCCAGCATCACATACAGCAAGGCGAAATTGAGCGTGCGTATCCAGCTCTGCCCGACCAGGCCCAGCAAAAAGGGCAGCACGGCGAGCACGACGCCGAACGCGAAGATGCCCAACCACACCCGCGCAGGCGTACGCGGGCGAGATGCCGTATATACGCCGGCAATCGTATCCCGGTTCATGCGCGGTCCCCCACCCGTTCACCCAACAGCCCTGATGGCCGGAACACCAGCACCAGGATCAGCACGATGAAGGAGAAAACGTCTTGGTAATTGCTGCCGAATACACCATTGGTGAGGTCGCCGATATAGCCAGCGCCCAGCGATTCGATGATACCCAGCAGCAGGCCGCCCAGCATCGCACCGCCCAGATTACCGATACCTCCCAGCACGGCGGCAGTGAAGGCCTTCAGGCCAAGCATGAAGCCCATGGTGTACTGGGCGACACCGTAGTAGGTAGTGACCATGATGCCGGCCACCGCAGCCAAGGCCGAGCCTATCAGGAAGGCGGCGGAGATGACGGTGTTGATATTGACGCCCATCAGGCCTGCTACCTCGCGGTTCTGCGCGGTGGCGCGCATGGCGGTGCCAAGCCGCGTACGGTGCACGACCAGCAACAGGCCCGCCATGATAGTGGTGGCCGCCAGCATGATGAATATCTGCAGCAGGCTGATCCGCGCGCCGCCCAACTGGAATACCTGGGGCTGGATAATATGGGGGAAGTTAAGGTAGTTGCGACCCCAGATCATCATGGCCGCATTCTGGATAATGAATGACACGCCAATCGCGGTAATCAAGGCGGCCAGCCGAGGTGCGCGCCGCAAAGGCCTATAGGCGTAGCGCTCGGCCACCCAACCCAGCGCCATGCAGGCGGGTATTGCCGCCAGCAGCGCGGCACCGATGGCCATCCAGACTGGCATGGCGCCGTCGCCCACCAGGCTGAGTACCAGGGCGGTAGCGATCATGGCGCCCACCATGACGACGTCACCGTGTGCAAAATTGATCAGGCCTATGATGCCGTAGACCATGGTATAGCCCAAGGCAACCAGCGCATAGACGCTGCCGACAGTAAGGCCGTTGATGAGCTGTTGTAAAAGGATGTCCATGCCGGGTCACTTATTCCGGATACGTCGTGGAAACTTCGCGGATACATTGCGGATGCCGCGCGAAGCTCGCGAGATTACGTCGCGGGCGCCGCGGGGCCGGCTGGGGGGCCGGCCCGTCGCGCGCGGTGCGCAGCGCGAAATTTTACTTTGCGGCACTCACCATGGTCTTGACCATCTGCCACTTGCCGTCTTTGACTTCGTAAATGGTGACTGAAATTTCCTTCAGGTCGCCATTCTTGTCATAGGCGATATTGTCGCTGGTGGCGCCCGACCGTTTGAGCGCAGCGAGTTTGGGCAGATACTTGGAGGGCTTGGCCGACCCCGCTTCCTTCATGGCGGTAATCATGTTCCACGCACCGTCATACGCATAGGGCGCATACACGCCGGGATCTTTATTGAAGCGGGCTTTGTAGGCGGCGCTGAACTTCTCACCGGCGGCCATCTGTTGAAGCGGCACACCCGCCAGCGACGCATAGGTGCCGTTGGCAGCATCGCCCGCCAGCTTCAGGAAGGTGTCACTACGCGTCATTTCGCCCGAAACTAGCGGCGCTTTGATGCCCAACGTCATCATCTGCCGGCGCATCGGGCCCGACTGCGCATCCAGCCCGCCAAAGAAAATGGCATCCGGCTGTTTATCCTTGATGTTGGTAAGGATGGCGGTGAAGTCGGTGGATTTGTCAGTCGTGTATTCGCGCGCGATGATTTCACCGCCGTTGGCCTTGACAGCCGCCGCCACCTGGTCTGCCAGCCCCTGCCCGTAGGCGGTGCGATCATCGATCAGGGCAACTTTCTTCGCGTTCAGGTCTTTGACGATGAACTCCCCATCCGCCGCGCCCTGCTGAGTGTCGCTCGTCATCATGCGGAAGGTGTTGTCGTAGCCCTGTTGCGTGTATTCGGGCGACGTGGCCATCGCAATCTGCGGCAAGCCAGCGTCGTTGTAGATACGCGATGCGGGGATAGTGGTGCCTGAATTGAAGTGGCCAAGCACGCCATCGACGCCTTCGTCCACAATTTGCTGCGCCACTTGCACGGCGGTGCGTGGATCTGCCTGGTCATCGCGCGTCACGAGTTCAAACTTCGCGGTTTTGCCGTCAAGTTGAATGTTCTGCTTGTTGGCCTCTTCGAGCGCGAGCGTCAGCCCGTTTTTCATGTCTTCGCCATAGTGCGATTGCGGGCCGGTGAGCGGCGCCGCAAAGCCCAGCCGCACAGTGGTGGTTTGCGCGCCTGCGGCGCCCGCTGCCAGGCTGGCCGCCACAGCGGCCGCCGCCGCGAGCAGTTTGATTCCCTTGGTGGATTGCATAATGAGCTCCATTTTTCAAGTTTGACTTTTCGAGTCTGTGTAAAGCTGTTGAAAAACCCGGTTTCGTCGCCTCTTGTGGAGGCGATTAGACCAGACATGAACGTTTACGTTAATGCGTCCTTACCCGAACCGGCCGCCGCGTCAGCCGATCATCATCAGACTGGCGTTGCCGCCCGCCGCGGTGGTGTTGATACTGATCGATATCTCTCGCAACAAGCGTTCGGGGCGGTAGGCCCGCCCCGCGGCAATGTCGTCGCTGCTCAGGCCCTGCACACCGACAATCGGGCCGGGCCGCGCAGCCACCGCCAGATTGAGTTCACGCAGCGCATCGCCGTCGCCTTCGAACAGCACGGCATCATACCCGCCCGCGGCGATCACATCGGACGGCGCGAACTGCAGGTTTTTCTGCTGGTCCGCCGGCAGAGTGCCTGCCCAGGCGCGCGCCGCGTCCGTATCCAGAAACAATGCCTGATTGCCTGTGGCGACGCAGGCCTCGCGCTGCGCGCGTGCGCCCGGCTCGGTTGCCGCCACACACAAGACCGTGCCACGCGGCGCCACCCGGTACAGATTGCTTTCGCCTGTGGGACCTGGCAAAGCCACTGGCGCAGCATCGTCAGCCGGCAGCGCCACCCCTGGGGGCAGGCCGGACGGTTCGCGGCTCAGAAGGCGTTGCAGGTACAGCGGCCCACCGGCCTTGGGCCCTGTACCCGACAGCCCTTGGCCGCCGAAAGGCTGAACGCCCACCACGGCGCCAACGATATTCCGGTTGACATAGATATTGCCAGCCTTGATGCGTTCCGACACATGCGCCACGGTTTCATCCAGGCGGGTGTGCACGCCGAAGGTCAGGCCGTAGCCGGATGCATTGATCCCGTCGATCAGGGCATCAAGCTCGTCGCGCCGGTAGGTGACAACGTGGAGCACAGGGCCGAAGACTTCCTGTTTCAGCTGATCAGGCTGGGAGAGCTCGATGAGCGTGGGTGGCACAAACACGCCATGGCGGCAGTCGGGAGGTATGTCGGCCTGCTCGACGCGGTGCCCCGCTTCGCGCATCGCTAGTATGTGCGCCTGGATTGCAGCCTGGGCCTGTGCGTCGATCACCGGCCCCACGTCCGTGCTCAAGCGGTCTGGGTTGCCTACCCGCAATTCACGCACTGCACCGCGTAACATACCCAGCACGTGCGGGGCGCAGTCTTCCTGCACGCACAGCAGGCGCAGCGCCGAGCAGCGCTGGCCGGCCGAGTCGAATGCAGACGTCAGCACATCGGCCACAACCTGCTCTGCGAGCGCTGAAGAATCGACAATCATCGCATTCAGGCCGCCAGTTTCCGCAATGAGCGGGATAGGGTGCCCATGATCATCCAGCCGCCCTGCCAGTTCACGCGCAATGAGATGAGCGACGCTGGTAGAGCCCGTGAACAGCACGCCGCGCACCGTTGGGCTCGCCACCAGGGCCGCCCCTACGGTTTCGCCGCGCCCCGGCAGCAGTTGTATCGCCCCCGCCGGGACACCCGCCCGACGCAGGATGTCCACACCCGCCGCCGCGATCAGCGCGGTTTGCTCGGCCGGTTTGGCCAGCACCGCATTGCCGGCCGCCAGCGCTGCGGACACCTGCCCAATGAAAATCGCCAAGGGGAAATTCCAGGGGCTAATGCATAGCACCGGGCCCAGCGGACGATGACTGTCGTTGGAAAAATCACGCTCGATTCGGCCTGCGTAGTAACGCAGGAAGTCCACCGCTTCGCGCACCTCGGCAATGGCATTGGGCAAGGACTTGCCCGCTTCGCGCACGATCAGCCCCAACAGGTGCTGCATGTCGCCTTCGAACAACTGTGCAGCACGAAGCAGGCATTGCGCCCTATCCGCTACCGGCGTGGCGGCCCAGATCGGCGCCGCATGGGCGGCGGAATCCAATGCATAGGCCAGCTCGTTGTCGTTGGCCTCGATGACATGGCCGACGATATCGCGGTGGTCGGCGGGATTGGCAACCGGCAGCGCGCGCGCCTCGTCCCATTGCCGCGTATCAGCCAGCATCGGCATGGCACGCCAAACGTGGCCCGCACTGCTCAGCAACGCGGAAGCCAGGGAACCCAGGCGCTGTTCGTTGCTCAAATCCAGGCCCGCTGCGTTGACGCGGCCGCCGTGAACGCGGTATAGGTCGCGCGGCAATGGAATGCGATCATGCGGTGCGCCCGCAGGGTGCACTTTTTCGGCGGCAGCCACTGGATCGGCAATCAAGGCATCGATCGCAATGTCCGCGTCACCAATCTGATTCACGAATGACGTGTTGGCGCCGTTTTCGAGCAAGCGGCGCACGAGATAAGCCAGCAGCGTTTCGTGCGTGCCTACGGGCGCATAAATGCGGCAGGGCCGGTTCAAGCCGCCCTGCGACACCGGCGCGGCAACATGCTCGTACAGGGATTCGCCCATGCCATGCAGACACTGGAACTCGTACTGCCCGGGGTAATAGTTTTGCCCCGCCATATGGTAGATCGCTGACAGCGTCTGGGCATTATGGGTGGCGAACTGAGGAAATATCGCTTGCGGCACAGCCAGCAGACGGCGAGCGCAAGCCAGGTAGGACACATCGGTGTGGATCTTGCGCGTGAATACGGGATAGCCTTCCAGGCCCTCGACTTGCGCGCGCTTGATCTCGGTATCCCAGTATGCACCCTTGACCAGCCGCACCATCAGGCGGTGGCCGCTGCGCTGAGCCAGATCAATGAGGTAGTCGATCACAAAGGGTGCGCGCTTCTGGTAGGCTTGCACGACAAAGCCAATGCCGTTCCAGCCGGCCAGCGCCTCGTCGAAACACATGGCCTCCAGCAGATCAAGCGACAGCTCCAGACGATCCGCCTCTTCGGCGTCGATATTCAAGCCTATATCGTACTGGTGCGCCAAACGTGCGAGATCGAGCACGCGCGGCAGCAACTCAGCCATCACGCGCTCGCGCTGGGCGCGAGAATAACGCGGGTGCAGCGCCGACAGCTTAATGGAAATACCCGGCCCTTCGTAAATACCGCGCCCCTGCGCAGCCTTGCCGATGGCATGAATAGCCTGCACGTAGGCAGTATGGTAGCGCTGCGCGTCATCGGCGGTGGTGGCGGCCTCGCCGAGCATGTCATAAGAGTAGCGGAAGCCTTTGTCTTCCAGCTTGCGGCTGTTGGCCAGCGCCGCGGCGATGGTCTGCCCGGCCACGAACTGCTCGCCCATCATACGCATGGCGATGTTGACGCCCTTGCGGATCAACGGTTCGCCACCTTTGCCTATCATGCGCGTCAGCGCCCGCGACAGCGACTGTTCGCTGTGTACGGCCACCAGTTTGCCAGTGAGCAACAGGCCCCACGTGGCGGCGTTGACAAACAGGGACGACGATTCGCCCATGTGGGCCCGCCAGTCGCCGCGCGAAATCTTGTCGCGGATCAGTGCATCGCGTGTTGCGCGATCGGGGATGCGTAGCAAGGCCTCGGCCAGGCACATCAGTGCCACCCCCTCCTGGCTACTGAGCGAAAACTCCTGGATCAGGCCCTCGACAATGCCGCTCTTGCGCCGGCTCCGCAGCGTATCGACCAGCTTGCGCGCAAGCGCCTGGACCTCTTGGGGCCGCGCGCTGCGCGCCTGCTCCAGCAATACCGGCACGCATTCAGTTTCCGGGCGGCGGTAGGCAGCGGTGATGGCCGCCCGCAGCACGGACTGCGGCTGAACGTCTTGTGCAAACACATAGAATGGTGGCACAACATCAGCGCCGGGCACATCAGCGGCCTGCTCGCCCGTCTCGGCATCGCCAACGCCCGCCTGGGGCAACACCTGCCCGCGCTCCACTGCCTCGATGTAGGAAAGCAAGGCTTGTTTGTGCAGCCAATGCGGGGTACAACCCACACGCGCCGCAGCCAGGCGCAGCCGTTCACGCAGAGACTCGTCCACTTTTACGCCGAGGGTGGTGGTAGCCATGAGAAGGTGCAACTCCATCGCAGCGGGGCAACCGGAACGGTTATCCTCATAACGGAGCGAATACTAATCCGGGTTGCACCTTTCAGGAAATAAAGGTTAACCCGAAGGAGAAAAACACCGCCCTGTGGCGAGCAGCGCAGTGCGGCGATGCCGCCCTGCCCGATGCGATTGCCAACAGCGTTGCGCGCTCGACGCAATGCAGATCAGTGGCGTTGCCACAACAGCTGAGGGCCTGAAGGCCGGCGCGACGTCGGATCGCAACGCACACGCTCCTGCCAGTACCGGCATCATCCAGCGGCGGTGCAACCCTTCAATAATGCTTGTGCACCCGATGCCCCGCCCACCTGGCGAGGGCTTGCCGTCACACCCTGCGCAATCTGCGTCGCGATCAGTTCCCCCAGGAGAGACAGCGCCGCGCGATGACCAGCCACGAGATCCGAAACGCTTGCGCCAGCCGGTGCCACTGCCATCCCTTCGCAATACACGGGTTTGCGCCCGGGAATACGGTTCGGCGTCAGCCGCCAGCCCGCCTGGATGGCGGCCTGTTGACCATAAACTGAGGTGAACCGCTGCACCCGCAGCCCTACTGTCCACACTCCAACGTCAGCTGGCGCTTGCGCCGACGAAACGTCCAGCACGCCAAGGCGGCGCGACAGATCATCCGCCAGCGCGGCCCGGATTTCTTCATTCAGCGCAGCAGCCCAGAGATAGCCGGACAAGGGGGTCACCTGGGTGGAAGCGGGGTCCACAAGTACGATCTGCGGGCGGTCCACCTGCTCGGGGACGGTGACCGGCCCCACGCTGATCACGTAGTGTCCACCGATGCTTGCAGGCTGGGCACGGCCCGTCCCGATACGCCCTGTCTCGGCAGGAGCAGCATCAGTGCCGCCGGGCTCCCTCCCCGCTTGCAAAGCCGCTGCGGGCAACAATGAGTAGTAATGCTCCGCGGGAGCCGTAGCGCAGGCCGCCAGCAAACTGGATAAGCCCAGGGCGAGCGGAACGAATGGGCGCAGCATGGGTATACGTCTCCTACGGAGTGATGAAAGCCGGGTCAGCCGTTCGGCCGCGGATGACCGAGGATGGATTGGTCTGCAGATAATCCGCCAGCGCGCGCAGCGACCGGGCCGCCTGGCCTAACTCGCGAACTGTATCGGCCAGGTTTGCGCCCGGAGCAGTCTCCTGCCCCAGCAGGGCATCGACGCTGCCAAGCGACTTTTCGGCCGACCTGAGCATGGCCTTGGCCTGCGGCGCCAGTTCGCCATTGACCTGACGCAGCACCTTGGTCAACACGGCAAGGCTGTCGCGCAGCTCGGCGCCAATGTCATCGAAGGGGATTTTCTCCACCTTGTTGACAATGCTGCTGATCTGCTGCTGCAGTTGATCAAAACTGCCAGGCATGGTCGGTACGATCATCGGTTCATGGGCCGCATCCACCGCTACCGGCTTGGCGTCGGGGAAAAACTCCAAGGCAACATACTGCTGGCCGGTCAGCAGGTTGGCGGAGCGTATCTGCGCCCGCAGGCCGTGCTCGAGCATACGCATCAGCATGAAGGCCGCAGGTGGCTCGGATGACTCGGCATTCTTCGCGGCAAGCTCGTAAAGCCGGCCAAAGCGCAAGGGGTAAAGCTCCGCCTGCACTTGTGCATATATCTGCTGCGCGGCAGGATCGTAATCGAGTTCGATGCTTGAAATCCTGCCCAACTCCAGCCCGCGAAAATCAACCGGCGCACCGACCTTGAGCCCGCGAACCGACTGCAGAAAACGCATCTCCACCTGGAAAGGTGGACCGTGGGGCTCATCCATGGCTTCTTCACGCGTGGCCGAGAGGCGGAATACAGAATTGGGTGAGGCTTGGACGACATCATTTGCACTGGCAGGCGCAAATGCCACACCGCCCGCCAGCAACGACACCAGTGCGCCCGTCTCCACCTTGAAGCCACCGGCGTCAAGTGACAGACTCACGCCGCTGGCGTTCCAGAATCGCGCATCTTTGGTGACAAAACGGTCATAGGGCGCGTCGACAAACACCTGGACTTGCACCGCCCTGCCGTTCTCGTCGAGCGCATACCGGATGACTTGTCCGACCTGGATGCGCCGGAAATACACGGGTGAGCCAATTTCCAGGGAACCCAGATCATCAGCTGTGAGCGTGAAACGCGTACCGGGGCGCGAACTGCTGACTTCGGGTGGCGTTTCCAGACCATCAAACTCGTAGACGGAATCGGCCTTTTCGTCGGGTTGCTCCGCCGTATCCACACTGATGTAGGCGCCCGACAACAGCGTATTCAGCCCGGTGACGCCGCTGATGCCCAGCCTGGGGCGCACAACCCAGAATCTACTGCCCGGGCGCGCGATATAAGCGGCGCTGTCGCGATCAATCTGTGCGCTCACCAGCGCCTTTTTGCGGTCCGGCGACACCTTGATGCTAGTGACCGTGCCAATGGCCACTTCCTTGTAGCGTACACGCGTCTGGCCTACCTCCAGACCTTCGGCGGAATCGAAGCTGATCACCACTGTGGGCCCCGCATGCAGCCAGTCGCGAAACAGCAACGAAGCACCGACGATCGCTGCCACCAGTGGTACAAGCCAGATCCAAGAGATCTGCAGCCGGCTCGACTTCTTGACAACCGGCCGTGGTGCAGATTGCGGATCGGGCGAGGACGACGTATCGGGAGTGGTCATAGATTGCTTTCGGCGCGGCGTCGCGCGGATTGATTGGCCACAAGAGGCATGCTGGCGGGAGTTGAGGAAAGACTCGTCGTGCGCGGCGACGCCGCCGTGACAGGCCCGTGATCCCATGCGGATCGCGGGTCAAAGCAATGGGCGGCAAGCATCGTCAACACAACGACCATGCCGAAGCTGGCGGCGCCCGGCCCGGCCAGCACTTGGGAAACGCCGGGGAAATTCGCCATAGCCGACATCAGAATGACCACAAACACATCGAGCATGGACCACTGGCCAATGAACTCAACAAAGCCATACAACCGCGTTCGCGAGCGCGCAATAGCCTCGCCCTGCCAGCGGTCGCGCAGCATCAGCAAAACGAGCACCACGATCTTGGTGACAGGTACAACAATACTGGCCACGAACACGATAATCGCCAGATCCGGCGAGCCCAACCGCCACAGTTCGAGCACCCCGCCCAATATGGTGTGATTGCCGTCCTCCACCAGTGTACGCACCCGCATGATGGGCAGCAGATTGGCGGGCAGATAAATAATACTCGCGGCAATCAGTAGCGCCCACACACGCGCACGCATGTCCGGTTTGCGCGGATAGATACGGCTGTTGCAGCGGCGGCAGCGCAGCGCTGCCCCCGGGTCTTCTATATACCGCGTGAACAGGCCGGCCGGCGCGGCCTGAACATAACCGCAGCAGGTGCAACTGAGCAATATGCGCGCGGCATTGCCTTTGGACACATTGGCATTGGCGTCCCCGTGCATGTCAGTGCAGGCCTGTGCGCCGAGCCGTGTATCGGCATCCTCGCCCATGCTCGTCGCGGCCAGACCGGAAATCGGCACAAGCCCAGCATCTTCCGCGTAGCGCCAGATATTGCGCGCGGCCACGCGCGTCAGCCCGGTAAGCAGAAAGGTCAGTATGCCGAAGGCCCAGATAGCAGGCGCGGGCGTAATGTCCGCCAGGCTGGAAAACTTCACCACAGCGACGATGATCGCCAGCGTCAGCACCGGAATCATGCTCCAGGGTTCAACCCAGTGCAGCACACGCAAGCCCCAGGCAAAATCGCCCGGCAGGCGCCCTGCGCGCACCGCCATCAACGCCCACAGCGTGATGAGTAACTGCGTCAGTGGCATCCAGAACCCTGCCATCGCGGTCATGATGGCCACCATTTCATGCCCCTGGCGCCACGTTAGCAGCAAGGCGCCCGGCAGCGAGGCATCGACCTGCATACCTTGTATGCGCAAATGCGCGATGGGGAAATAATTGGCGATGACAAAGAGGATAAGCGCTGTCAGCGTAAGCGCAATCCAGCCGTTCAGGGACAACCGGCTTTGCCGATAAAGTTCCTCGCCACAGCGCGTGCACGAAGCGATCTGCGCGGGCTCCAGCGGAGCCCGCTTATGCAGCGTCGCGCAGTAATCGCACGCAAGCAGTGGCGTGACCGCCATCAATCAACCAGTTCGGGTTCCGGGCGCGAAGACGACGATGGATTCGATGGGCCGGACTTGCCGGTGGAATCCGGAAATACCAGCTGCACCTTGCCCTCGTCGTCAAGCCCCACCTCGACACGACCGCCGTCCACCAGCCTGCCGAACAGCAGCTCGTCGGCCAGCGCGCGCCGGATCGTATCCTGGATGAGGCGTTGCATCGGCCGCGCCCCCATCGCCGGGTCGAAGCCCTCTTTGGCGAGATGCTCGCGCAACTCGGGGGTGAACACGACATCGACGTGTTTTTCATGCAGTTGGTCTTCGAGCTGCATGAGGAACTTGTCAACCACCCGCATGATCACTTCGCGCGAAAGCGGTTTGAAGCTGATCGTAGCGTCGAGCCGGTTGCGGAACTCGGGAGTGAACAGCCGCTTGATATCAGCCATCTCGTCGCCGCCGCGAGCCGGCGTGGCAAAACCGATGGAGGTCTTGTTCAACGCTTCCGCACCCGCGTTGGTCGTCATCACGATGATTACATTGCGGAAATCGGACTTGCGGCCGTTGTTGTCGGTCAGGGTGCCGTGGTCCATCACCTGGAGCAGAATGTTGTAGACATCCGGATGCGCTTTTTCGATCTCGTCAAGCAGGAGTACACAGTGCGGCTGCTTGCTGACGGCTTCGGTCAGCAAGCCCCCCTGGTCGAAGCCCACATAGCCCGGAGGCGCACCAATCAGACGCGAAACGGTATGGCGTTCCATGTACTCGGACATATCGAAACGCAGCAGCTCGATACCCAGTACGAATGCCAACTGGCGCGCGACTTCGGTCTTGCCGACACCCGTGGGACCGGAGAACAAGAAGGCGCCAATGGGCTTGTCTGGCCGGCCCAGGCCCGAGCGCGCCATTTTGATGGCGGCCGCCAGCGCTTCGATAGCCGGATCCTGACCAAACACGACCGTCTTGAGGTCGCGTTCGAGCGTTGCCAGCTTATTGCGGTCGTCGTGCGACACCGACTGCGGCGGAATGCGCGCAATTTTGGCCACAGTGGCCTGGATCTCGCCCTTGCCAATGGTCTTGCGCTGCTTGGAGCGCGGCAGCAGGCGCTGCGCGGCACCGGCTTCGTCGATCACATCAATCGCCTTGTCGGGCAGAAAACGATCATTGATGTATCGTGCTGCCAATTCGGCGGCCGCAGTGATCGCCGCGTTGGAATATTTGACGCCATGGTGCTCTTCGAAATGCCCTTTCAGGCCCCGCAGGATCTGCACCGTCTGCTCCACAGTGGGCTCGGGTACATCGATCTTCTGGAAGCGGCGCGACAGCGCGTGGTCTTTCTCGAAGATGCCGCGATATTCGTTATAGGTGGTCGCGCCCAGGCACTTGAGCTGCCCTGATGACAGCGCAGGTTTGAGCAGGTTCGAAGCATCCAGCGTACCGCCCGACGCCGAACCGGCACCGATCAGCGTATGAATTTCGTCGATGAACAGGATGGCATTGCGGTTGTCCTTGAGCGACTTGAGCACGCCCTTGAGGCGCTGCTCGAAATCGCCGCGATATTTGGTGCCCGCGAGCAACGCCCCCATATCCAGCGCGTAGACCTCGGCGTGGGCAAGAATCTCGGGCACATCACCCTTGGTGATGCGCCAGGCCAGCCCTTCGGCGATCGCAGTCTTGCCCACCCCCGCCTCGCCCACCAGCAGCGGATTGTTCTTGCGCCGGCGGCAAAGCACCTGAATGACGCGCTCTACCTCGTGCTCGCGTCCGATCAGAGGATCGATACGCCCGCGGCGGGCTTCGGCATTGAGGTCGGTGGCATAAAGTTCGAGCGGCGACTTCTGCTGATCAGGCTTGGAATCTGTATCTGAAATCTGCTGTGCTTTCGCCGGCTCGGCGGGTGCTTCTTCCTGCTGCTTGGTAATACCATGCGACAAATAATTGACAACATCCAGCCGGCTGACGCCTTGCTGTTGCAAGAAATACACTGCGTGGGAGTCTTTCTCACCGTACATGGCTACCAGCACATTGGCGCCGGTCACCGTATTCTTGTTGGAATTGCCCGACGACACATGCATGATCGCGCGCTGAATGACGCGCTGGAAACCGAGCGTGGGCTGGGTATCCACCTCTTCCTGCCCGGGAAATATGGGTGTGTTTTCTTTGATGAACTTGCGCAGTTCCTGGCGCAGCGCATCAATATTGGCCGAGCACGCGCGCAGCACTTCCACCGCTGCCGCATTATCGAGCAGCGAAAGCAGCAGGTGCTCCACTGTAATGAATTCATGTCGCGCACTGCGGGCTTCGACAAACGCCATGTGCAGGCTGACTTCAAGTTCTTCCGAGATCACGCTTCCTCCATACATATCGGAGCGGACAGCAATTCGATAAATCCTATTCTATGACTAAATCGACCTTGCGTATCAACAATAGTGAAAAGCCCTATCGGGGCTAATATCTGCGACAGCCAGGCCGCACGCTGGTTCCTGAAAACCATGCGTGCCGCAGTGCTGCATGTCCACATGGCCTCATGCATCGGGTGCCGGCTCCATTATGCATTGCAGAGGATGCTGCCGCGCCTGCGCCATTTGCCTCACCATTTCAACTCGTGTGGCGGCAATATCGCGCGTGTACACGCCGCATACACCCCTGCCCTCGTTGTGAACCTTCAGCATAATACGCGCCGCCTCATCTTCGTTTTTACCGAAAATACGCTGCAATACAACGACGACAAATTCCATCGGTGTGTAATCGTCATTAAGCAGCACGACCTGATACATAGGCGGTGGCGCGGTCTTCGAAGACTGCCGGTCGAGCACCGTTTCACGCTGGTTTTCGATCTGAGTAACCATGCCAAATACTAGTGGTTTCCATAGGTTGACTACACCAATTCAAGTGCGCATCATCGTGGTGTTCTGTGTGCTTGAAATCCACACGTGCCAGAATCGGTAGGCTAAAGGTAACCCTTGTAGTCGCGTTTCAATTTAACACTATATTGTCGAGAGGCAGTCCGCATGTCTGAATCAACCGCAACCTCCGCGCCCGGGGATACCCAGAAGCTGACCGGAACGGTCAAGTGGTTCAATGACGCCAAGGGTTTTGGCTTCATCACCCCTGACAACGGTGGGGAAGACCTATTCGCACATTTCTCGTCCATCCAGATGAATGGCTTCAAGACGCTAAAAGAAGGCCAGAAAGTCGCATTTGAAATCGCACAAGGGCCCAAAGGCAAGCAAGCACTGAATATTACGGCAACCTGATGTTTTGCAAGGGCTGAACAGCCTCATGCTTCAATAATAATGCATAACTCTCACTACACTACAGGGCCTCAGCGCCCTGTTTTTTTTGGCCTGCCGCGCCTGACCCGTGCGCATATCCGACGTTTGGCGGATCGGGCCCGGCGCGTGGCAAACACGCAGAGCGTGCGCGCCCTGAAACGGCTGTTTCCCTTGCTGCTCGTCGCACCGGCCATGCCCGCCGCCGGCCAAGGCATGCTGCTGCCGACCGCCGAACTGAGCATCGCGGGATACGCCATCACAGCAGAGATCGCTGCCACGGAAGCAAGCCGCAGCAATGGCCTGATGAATCGCAACTTCCTGCCATCCAACCACGGCATGCTGTTCGTTTTCGAGAGGGCGAATATGGCCTGCTTCTGGATGAAAAATACGCCACTGCCCTTGTCTATCGCCTTTATCAATGAGCAAGGCAAGATCGTCAATATCGCCCATATGCAGCCGCACACCCTGGACACCCACTGCCCGCTGCGCCCAGTGCCCTTCGCGCTTGAAATGCCGCAAGGCTGGTTCGGGGACCGCGATATACGCGCGGGCGCCTTGATCCAAGGCCTGCCCCCACGCGGAAAGTAGGCGTTGCGGGCACGCCGGCAAAACCAGCCGTGCCCGTATCGCGAGGTGCGCTAGAGACCCAACCCCTTGCCGGCGCCAAGCAGCGTGGCGACACCCAGCACGGCGAAAACCCCCGCTGCGATGGTATGCACAAGCCTCATGGGGATGCGGTTTGCCAGCTTCTCGCCGGCGAACACAGCGGGAACGTCCGCGATCAACATGCCCAGCGTTGTGCCCACCACCACCAGCACCGGCGTAGCGTAATGCGCCGCCATAGCCACGGTGGCAATTTGCGTCTTATCGCCCATTTCGGCCAGAAAAAAGGTGATCAATGTCGCCCCGAAAACCCCGAAATGGCGGGCTACTTGGGTTTCCTCTTCTTCGATTTTGTCGGGAATCAGCGTCCAGATCGCCATTGCGATGAATGACGCGCCGAGCACCCAGCGCAGCGTCTGCGGCGATACCGTGGCCGTGATCCAGGCGCCCAATGCGCCCGCCAGCCCATGATTGATGATGGTAGCGACCAGGATACCAAGAACGATAGGGAGCGGTTTCTTGAAGCGAGCCGCAAGGAGAAAGGCAAGCAACTGGGTTTTGTCGCCGATTTCAGCCAGTGCGACAACGCCGGTGGAGACGAGAAGTGATTCCATGAGGGTTCCGCGGGCCAGCACAAAGACGAATGACCACCCCGCCGCCCGGCCCATCCGGCGGCGTGTGGTCAAAGGTCTTGCCAAGCTGAAAACCGCACGCGCCATGGCCGGAAGGCCAAGTGTGTTGACGCGCGCCTCTTCGGTGCGAAGAGCGGCTACTCCCCAATGACAGGCGCAAATGTACCACATATCGCGCCCTTAAGGCCGGGGCCGAGCCATTGCCGGTGCATAACAACCCCGACAACGGCTCGGCCCCGAATGCTTCCTGCCAGGCGCCGCGCGGGCGCCTTCAGGCTCAGATTTTTTCGAGGATGACGGCGATGCCCTGCCCGACGCCGATGCACATTGTGCACAGCGCATAACGACTGCCGGTGCGGTGCAACTGGTTGACTGCAGTAAGCGCCAGACGGGCGCCGCTGGCCCCCAGCGGGTGGCCTAGGGCAATTGCGCCGCCGTTCGGGTTGACGCGCGGATCGTTGTCCGCCACACCCAGCAGGCGCAGCGTGGCCAGACCCTGCGAGGCAAACGCCTCATTTAGCTCAATGACGTCGATCTGATCGATCGTCAGGCCAGCGAGGGCCAGCACCTTCTGCGACGCGGGTGCGGGACCAATACCCATGATGCGAGGCTCGACGCCCGCCGTAGCCATTGCGACGATACGCGCGCGCGGCGTCAGGCCGTGCTTCTTGGCTGCTGCTTCCGAAGCGACAATCATTGCGCAGGCGCCGTCGTTGACGCCTGATGCGTTGCCAGCCGTCACCGTGCCATCAGGACGCACAATGGGCTTGAGCCGGGCCAGGGCCTCGAGCGTGGTTTCACGGGGGTGTTCGTCGCGGTCTACCACCACCGGGTCGCCTTTGCGCTGGGGGATGGACACGGGCGTGATCTCGGCGTCGAAAAAGCCGGCTTTCTGCGCAGCAGCGGCTTTCTGCTGGCTCGCCAGCGCGAACAGATCCTGGTCCTCGCGGCTGACCTTGAACTGGTCAGCCACGTTCTCGGCCGTTTCGGGCATGGAGTCTACGCCATACTGCGCCTTGAGCGCGCGGTTGACAAAGCGCCAGCCAATCGTGGTGTCGTAAATAGCCGCATTGCGCGAAAAGGCTGTGTCGGCCTTGCCCATCACGAACGGTGCGCGCGACATGCTCTCGACACCGCCCGCCAGCAGGAAGGATGCATCGCCAGCACGAATCGCGCGAGCTGCCGACCCCACCGCATCGAGCCCCGAGCCGCACAGGCGGTTAATAGTTGCGCCGGGCACATCCACCGGCAGACCCGCGAGCAGCGTTGCCATGCGAGCCACATTGCGGTTGTCTTCACCCGCTTGGTTGGCGCCGCCCATCAAGACATCGTCCAGGGCGGACCAGTCCACACCGGCGTTGCGCTCGACCAGGGCCCGAATCGGGATGGCGGCCAGGTCATCGGCCCGTACCGGGGCCAGGGCGCCGCCGTAACGGCCGAACGGGGTGCGAATCGCGTCGCAGATAAAGGCGTGTGTCGTCATGGGATGTCTGCCGGCGGCACAGCTGGCAAGCCCCCCGTGCCGCGAATGAATAGTTGGAAATTACCGGTTTATGCCAGGACGATGACATGGCCCGTCCAAGCCCGAAAATAGTAGCGCAGCGGGCGGCGAGGCGTGCTGCGCTACTCGCCAAAACGTCCGATTGATGGACACATGGAAAAAAGAATATTGCAGTGCGCCATTGCCGATAACGCAAAACCGGCTGCCGCATGGGTTATTGCCACAGGGGAGCCGGTTCGGAAATCTAATGGACTGTGTACTGTACGCAGTATGGACGGCGTATGGCGCGCCATGCAGGCAAGTACATGGTGTAGCGAACAGCGAGGAGACTGCGGCGGGCTTACCGGGTGCATCGCCGGCGGCTATACGCCGCCTGGCCAACTGCCTCGCCCGCCAGCGAATATCAGCCCAGGTTCTGCTCGGCGAACGCCCAGTTCACAACTGCCCAGAAGCTTTCGAGGTATTTGGGACGGGCATTACGGTAGTCGATGTAGTAGGCGTGCTCCCAAACGTCGCACGTGAGGAGCGGCACATCAGCCGTGGTGAGCGGCGTCGCGGCATTGCTGGTGTTGACGATGTCAAGGGTGCCATCGGACTTCTTGACGAGCCAGGTCCAGCCAGAGCCGAAGTTGCCTGCGGCAGCAGTGTTGAAGGCCTGCTTGAAAGCGTCGACACTGCCCCACTTGGCTTTGATGCCTTCGAGCAGCTTGCCGCCAGGCTCGCCGCCGCCATTGGGCGACATACAGTTCCAGTAGAAGGTATGGTTCCAGACCTGGGCGGCGTTGTTGAAGATACCACCGCTGGACTTCTTGATGATGTCTTCGAGCGACGCGGAAGCGAACTCAGTGCCTTCGATCTGCTTGTTGAGATTGGTGACGTAAGCCTGATGGTGCTTGCCATAGTGATACTCGAGCGTCTCCTTGGAGATGGTGGGCGCCAGGGCGTCAAGGGCGTACGGAAGCTGGGGAAGCGTGAAAGCCATGTTGTAATTCCTTCTAAAAAACCACACAGAGTACCGAAAAGAGCGCACGGCGCCCGTCGCAGGCGCTCCGGCGCACGCCCAGACGGCGCGCCGCTGAAATAGCAGGCACGCGCCGCGACGCCGACCGTTGTTTACAACAGGCCGTGCGTCTGCAATACGCGCACCTGGAGTCCGCCCTGCCCGAGCTCAATGCCCAGTGGGTCGCCAATGTTCAAGTCTAACGCATTTTCAACAATCTTCCCGTCGGCCGTGCGAACGATCGCGTAGCCGCGGCCGAGTATATTGCGGGGATCCAGAGCCCGCAGTGTCTGGCTGGCGGCCTGCAAGCGCTGCCGGCGGCGTTCAAGCAATCGCAAAGCGGCGCTGTCAAGCGCCTTGGTCAGCCGGGCGATGTCAGCCGCGCGCAGTCGCGGTGTAGGCGCCGCCACCATCAAACGATTACGGACGGCCTCAAGGCGCGCCACGCGAGCCTGATGCGGATGGGCCGCGGCCCGCGCAAGGCGCTCCGCGAGCATGACCAGCCGCTCGCGCAGCTGCCGAACCCGCTCGCCCGGGGACACCAACATGGCGACCGCCCGGTCCAGCCGCAGCGACGCTCGCTCGAGCAGACGCACCTGGCGCATATCCAACGCCCGCACCACGGCGGAAAGCTGATCCAGGCACATCGCGCGGCTGCGGCAGCACAGTTCGGCCGCGGCGGTAGGCGTCGGTGCGCGCAGGTCGGCTACAAAATCCGCAATAGTGAAATCTGTTTCGTGGCCGACACCGCTGATGACGGGTATGGGGCTGGCGGCAATTAGCCGCGCCAGCCCTTCATCGTTGAAACTCCATAAGTCTTCCAAGCTGCCACCGCCGCGCACCAACAGCAAGATATCGACCTCCCCGCGCGTGATGGCTTGCTGCAGCGCTTGGCACAGTTGCCCCGCGGCCGCCATCCCCTGCACCGGCGCGGGATAGATGATGATCTGCACGTGCGGTGCGCGCCGCTGCAAGGCAGTCAGTACATCGCGCAGCGCCGCCGCGGCCAGTGACGTGACCACACCGACAACGCGCGGCATAGCGGGGATGGGGCGTTTGCGGGCCGGGTTGAACAGCCCCTCCCCCTCGAGCTTTGCCTTCAGCGCAAGAAATGCCTCGTGCAAATCGCCCAGGCCGGCTCGACGCATAGCCTCGACTTGCACCTGGTAATCACCCCGTGGCTCATACAGCGTAACTGTGACGCGAAACTCGAACTTTTCGCCCGCCCGCGGCACGAAGCCCACCGATTGCGCCCGCCCGCGAAACATAACCGCCCGCACGGCCGCGCCCTCGTCCTTGATGGAGAAATACCAGTGCCCTGACGCGGCCTGGGTGAAGTTCGAAATCTCGCCCTTCACCCAGATACGGTTGAACGTCCCTTGCAGCAGTTGGCCGACACGGCGGTTCAGTTGGGTGACGGTCCATACCTGAGGCGCTTCAGGCGCGGCGTTGGCATCGGAGAATCCGAAATCTGGCATGCTTCTTTCCACAGAAAATATAGGTCTGTCAAACCGCTGAAATATCAATGTAATTTTGATACATGATTAACATAAGCTTTAATAAAGCCATGCAACGTACTGTTATTTAAGGTTTTTTTTAAAATTAGAAAAGTGTCTCGAAATTAGCCACCGAACCTCTAGAGCCGATGAATTGGGCCGTTGCGGAAAGTTTTGCACAGAATTATCCACAGATTCTGTGGATACTGCCACGAGAGCAAGCATCTACGCCATTTTCTGACTGTTTGCCTCGCGATTGCACGCTTTTCAGCGCTAGTGCCCCGTCATCGTCTTAAGGGATCGGCGTTTTTCTTACCCAACACGGCGTAAGCCGCTGGTACAAATGGCTTAACACCAATACCCTAGGACCATAGCGCCTTTCGGCGAGATCCAGACATACGCTGCAACACTTATCCACTACATTCGCCGCTTCAGTCGGGTGATGACGCTTCGACTACGCTGGGATTTTAGTGCCTTGCATAGCCGCGCCTAAATATTCAATGTGCCCGCGCTGCCTGATACAGTCCGCGACGCGCCGCACAGCGGGTAAAATGCGCGCTTGTCCTATGGTTGCGTCGCTGGAGACATATTGTGCTGGAACTCATACAAGCGGCCGGCTGGCCGATCTGGCTGCTGGTGGCCACATCGGTGCTGGGGCTGGCGCTGGTCATCGAGCGTTTTCTTTCACTGCGCGCCGGCGTGGTGTTCCCTGCCCGCCTACCTGGCCAAGCCCTCGATATGCTGCGCCAAGGCCAAGTCAGCGTCGAGGCGCTCACTCGCCTTTCCGACCAGGCTCCGCTGGGCCATGTGCTGGCCGAGGTCTTGATGAACCGCGACGAAAACAACGCCTACCGGGTGGCAGCCGTTGAAGACGCCGGCAAAGACGTCGCCTACAGGCTCAACCGCTATCTGCCCGCTCTTGCCACCATCGCCGTGGTCGCACCACTGATGGGCCTGTTCGGCACCGTCGTTGGCATGATCGAGATTTTCGCCTCCTATACCCCCGAAGGCGGTGATCCCGCACAACTCGCCCGAGGCATATCCATAGCCCTGTACAACACAGGCTTCGGCATCATCATTGCCATTCCCGCGCTTATCTTCCACCGCTACTTCCGCTCGCGCGCCGACAATTTCCTGCATCGCATGGAGCGCGAAGCCAGCGCCCTGAACCGCATCATCAATCGCGGGGCCGGGCGATGAATTTCCGGCGCGGCATGCCCGGCGACGAGCCCGAGATCAACCTGATCCCGCTGATCGATGTGCTGCTGGTCATACTTATTTTCCTCGCCGCCACTACCTCATTCACACGCTATCGCCAGCTGCAACTGACGCTGCCCGAGGCGTCAGGCGAAATCGCCGCACCGAAGGCAATCAACCTGGCGATCAGCCAAGAAGGGCTGTATGCCCTAAATGGCCAACTGCTTTCGGGCAACGATCCAGCGCAGTTGACCGCTGCGCTGCGCGCCTCGGTAGCCGGTCAGGCCGATCCGGTACTGGTCATCAACGCCGATGAACGTGCCGCGCATGGCGCGGTGGTGCACGTCATGGAAGCCGCCCGGCTGGCAGGCATCGAGCAGGTGAATTTCGCCACCCAGCAGGGCACGCCATGAACCTGGGCGCGTCGCTGCAGGCGGCGCTGCACCGCGCCTGGCAGCACCGCGGCGCACTCAGCACCCTGCTTGCGCCTCTGGCCCTGCTTGCCCGCGCCGCGGCCACACGCAAGCAGCGCGCCTATGCATGCCATCCTGAGCGCGTCTTCCGTGCACCCGTGCCGGTCATCGTTGTGGGCAATATCTATGTTGGTGGCACGGGAAAAACGCCTGTCGTCCTGGCGGTGGTACAAGCCTTGTGCGAACAGGGCTGGACACCCGGCATTGTCAGCCGCGGCTATGGCGTGCGCATCGGGCCCAAGCCACGCACCGGCCAAGGTGCGCTGGATGCCGGCCAGTTTGGCGATGAACCCGCGCTTATTGCCGCCGCCAGCGGCGCGCCCATCGCTGTTCACCCAGACCGCCCCTGCGCCGTACGCGCATTGCTCGCCGCCTACCCGTGCGTGGATGTGGTCGTGTCCGACGATGGGCTGCAGCACTTGGCGCTGGCTCGAGATATCGAGATTGTGGTGCAGGATGCGCGCGGCGTGGGCAATGGGCGTATGTTGCCGGCCGGCCCTTTGCGCGAACCGGTTCAGCGCTTGGGTGATGTGGACGTGATCGTAAGCAATCTGGCCGCTGGCGACGCTCTCCCCGCCCTGCCGCCCACGCGGGCGCGCCATGTCATCATGCGGCTCGAGCCCACTGACGTCGAACACCTGCAAAGTGGGCGCCGCCTGCCTTGGAACGACTGGCTCATGCAATACGGCGGGGTACCCAGCGCAGCCGCGGCCGCCATCGGCAACCCGACCCGCTACTTTGCCATGCTGCGCCACGCGGGGCTGCAGATCGCGCAAACACTGGCATTGCCCGACCACTACGCCTACGACGGCGCCTCGCCCTTTGCCACGCTGGCGGCGCGGCAAATCCTCATCACCGCCAAAGATGCGGTCAAATGCCGACGCCTCCAAGACGATCGCCTCTGGGTGGTGCATGCGCGGCCGCGCTACGACCAACCGGGCTGGCTGCGCGATGTCGGCGCCGCCCTGGACGCCGCCAGGCGGTAAACTCTTACCTTCTCCCACCCGAATCCCGAATCTGAACATTAACCGGAGTCCCGCATGGAATCGCGTCTGCTAGAAATCCTGGTCTGCCCAGTGTGCAAAGGGCCGCTACAGCACGACCGCGAGCACAACGAGCTAATCTGCAAGGCGGAAAAATTGGCTTATCCCATCCGCGACGGCATCCCCGTCATGCTGCCGGCCGAAGCCCGCCCGCTGGATGCCGGAGCTGAAGCCAAATGAGCTTTATCGCGGTCATCCCCGCGCGCATGGCGTCCACGCGCCTGCCAGACAAGCCATTGGTGGACATTGCCGGCAAGCCGATGGTTGTGCGCACGGCGGAACGGGCGGCGCGCTCCGGAGCGCAGCGGGTGATCGTGGCCACCGACAACGAACACGTACTGCGGGCCGCCGCCAGCCACGGCATCGAAGCCCTGCTGACGCGTGCTGATCACCCCACCGGCACTGATCGCCTGGCCGAGGTGTGCGCGCATCTGGGCTTGGCCGCCGACGCCATTGTTGTCAATGTGCAGGGCGACGAACCACTGATCGACCCGGCCCATATCGACGAGGTTGCTTACACGCTGTCACAACGCCCCGAGGCCGCCATTGCCACCTGTGCAGCCCCTATCCAGGATGCCGCCACACTGTTCAACCCCAATGCGGTCAAAGCGGTGTGCGATCGTCAAGGCAGGGCACTTTATTTTTCTCGCGCCCCGATACCATGGGCGCGGGAGGCCCTTGCGGGCGGCGAGCGCGCTCTTGCGCCGGGCCTGCCCGCACTGCATCATATTGGTTTGTATGCCTATCGCGCCGGGTTTTTGTCGGTGTTTCCTTCCTTGCCGGTAGGCCCGCTCGAAACCTTCGAAAAGCTCGAGCAACTGCGCGCCCTCGAAAACGGGTATCACATCGTCGTGAACGTCACGGCCGCCTTGCCGGCGGCGGGGGTCGATACGGCCGAAGATCTCGAACGGGTACGCGCTGCCTACGCAAATCAGGTATAAAGCGCAATGCTCCCCGTCGGCGCGCACCGCATGACACTGCTGACCATGCAGGCATTGCTGCATTGCGGCATAATTCTGGCTTAAAAACAACATTACCTCAGGAGAAAACTCGCATGCGACTGATTCTGCTCGGTCCCCCCGGTGCGGGCAAAGGCACGCAAGCCGCCTTTATCGTCCAACAATACGGCATCCCCCAGATATCCACCGGCGACATGCTGCGCGCTGCAGTCAAGGCAGGCACGCCGCTCGGCCTCGAAGCCAAGAAGGTCATGGATGCGGGCGGCCTGGTTTCCGACGACATTATCATCGGTCTGGTCAAAGACCGGCTGCGTCAGCCCGATTGCCACAATGGCTATCTCTTCGACGGCTTCCCGCGTACCATCCCGCAGGCTGATGCGCTCAAGCAGGCCAGCATCCCGCTGGACTTCGTGATTGAAATCGCCGTCCCCGAAGACAACATCATCGAGCGGATGAGCGGCAGGCGTGTGCACCCCGCCAGCGGCCGCAGCTACCACATCACGTTCAACCCACCCAAGTCACCGGGTGTAGACGACCTCACGGGCGAACCGCTGGTACAGCGCGACGACGACCGTGAAGAAACCGTCCGCAACAGGCTGTCGGTCTATCGCGAGCAAACCCGCCCTCTGGTGGACTATTACTCGCAATGGGCCGCCTCCGGCAAGGCCGATTCGCCCGTCTATCGCCAAGTGTCTGGCCTGGGCTCGGTTGACGAAATCAAACAACGCATTTTCGACGCACTTCAGGGCTGAGCCAGTCGCACAAAACAGGGATTCGAGGCAAACATGGACTTCAAGGACAAGGTATTCATCGTCACTGGCGCAGCTTCAGGCCTGGGCGCCGGCACGGCGCGCATGTTGGTTGAAAACGGCGCCAAGGTCGTTCTGGCCGATCTGCAGGACGAAGCCGGCGAGCAACTCGCCGCCGAATTGGGGCAGGTCTACGTACACTGTGACGTCACCCAAGAGCCCGATGGCCAGGCCGCAGTCGCGGCTGCGCTCAAAATCGGCAAGCTCTACGGCCTGGTCAACTGCGCCGGCGTGGCACCCGCCTCGCGCACGGTTGGGCGCAATGGCCCGCATCCTCTCGATCTGTTCCAGAAAGTGGTAATGATCAATCTGGTCGGCACGTTCAATATGTGTCGGCTGGCCGCACAGGCCATGAGCGAGAACGAACCCTTGTCCACTGGCGAGCGCGGCGTGCTCATCAACACCGCGTCTGTGGCCGCCTTCGACGGCCAGATCGGCCAGGCGGCCTATGCCTCATCCAAGGCCGGCGTGGCCGGGATGACACTGCCGCTTGCACGCGACCTGTCCAAGCTGGGCATCCGCTGCGTCACCATCGCACCAGGCATTTTCGGCACCCCGATGGTATTCGGCATGCCACAAGAGGTTCAGGACAGCCTGGCCGCCAGCATCCCCTTCCCTTCGCGCCTGGGCCGCCCCGAAGACTACGCCAAACTTGTCCAAAGCATCGTCACCAACGATATGCTCAACGGCGAAACCATCCGCCTGGACGGCGCGATCCGGATGGCACCGAAGTAATCGCATCGTCTGCCACCCCTTATGAGTCTGTTCAGGTCAGCCGCAACGGTCAGCAGTTTTACCCTTGTTTCCCGCATTACCGGCCTGTTCCGGGACGTCCTCATCGCCAGCGCCTTCGGCGCCGGCCCACTGACCGACGCATTCTGGGTAGCCTTCCGCATCCCCAACCTACTGCGCCGCCTGTTTGCAGAAGGCGCTTTTTCGCAGGCCTTTGTGCCCATATTGGGTCA
This sequence comes from Pusillimonas sp. TS35, assembly GCF_009857885.1. GTDB lineage: Bacteria > Pseudomonadota > Gammaproteobacteria > Burkholderiales > Burkholderiaceae_B > Allopusillimonas > Allopusillimonas lactea. Next base: position 88,768 of record NZ_WWER01000009.1, read on the forward strand.
AGCGCGCGCCCAGCGCAGCCACGATCAAGTCCGTATTCTGCTCGACCGTGTGGCATTACTGCTGACAGCAGCGCTAATGCTGGTCACGCTGGCCGGCATCGCCGCCGCGCCATGGGTGGTAAGCGCCATGGCCAGCGGCCTGCGCACCGCGGGGCGGCAAGAAGCCTTCGATGCTGCCGTCTGGATGACGCGGCTCATGTTCCCTTACATTGTGTGCATGTCGCTGGTGGCTTTTGCCTCGGGCGTGCTCAATACCTGGAGCCGCTTTGCTGTGCCCGCCTTCACGCCGGTGCTGCTGAACCTATCGATGATAGGTGCGGCCTTGTTGCTGGTGGGCTATTTCGATGTGCCCATCTACGCACTGGGGGCCGGCGTCATGATCGGCGGCGTGGCCCAGCTTGCCGTGCAATGGGTCGCGCTGGCCCGCCTGGGCCTGCTGCCCCGCTACTCCCTCCGGCTTCGCCAAGCCTGGCAAGACGCCACGGTGCGCCGCATTATGCGACAAATGCTGCCCGCTATTCTGGGCGTGTCGGTCGCACAGATTTCCCTGCTCATCAACACCAATATCGCCACATGGCTTGCACCGGGCAGTGTCACCTGGCTGTCCTTCGCCGACCGGCTGATGGAATTCCCCACCGCCCTGCTGGGCGTCGCGTTGGGCACGGTACTGCTGCCCAGCCTGTCGGCGGCGCACGCCAAGCAAGACCACGATGGCTACAGCGCCCTGATGGATTGGGGCTTGCGGCTGGTGCTGCTGCTCGGCTTGCCTGCCGCACTCGGGCTTGCCCTGCTCTCCGACGGGCTGGTAGCCACACTGTTCAACTACGGCGCCTTCAATGGCCACGACGTCGCACAGACTCGTCTGGCGGTGTCAGCGTATTCGGCCGGGCTGCTGGGGCTGCTGGCCATCAAGATCCTGGCCCCGGGCTTTTATGCCAAACAGGATATTCGCACGCCAGTGAAAATCGCGCTGGGCGTGCTCATCCTCACACAACTGCTCAACGTTATCCTGGTCCCCTTGTTCGCACATGCGGGCCTGGCGCTGTCGATCGGCCTGGGCGCGAGCGTCAATGCACTGTGGCTGGTGGTGCTTCTGCGGCGTCGCGGCATATACAACCCGGGCACCGGTTGGGCCCGTTTCGGGCTGCGCATGCTGCCGGGCCTGTTCGCCATGGCAGCGATACTCTGGCTCGCGAGCGAGCGGGTAGATTGGGTTGCGTTGGGCGCGCAACCTGCCTTGCGTGTTGCCGCGCTGGCCGGGGTCATCGGTATTGCCGCACTGGCGTATTTTGCCCTGCTGGCCCTGTGCGGCTTTCGGCTGGCAGACTTTACAAGACGGCGTAAATAACCTAGAATAGCCGTCTTTGCCGAACCAAACCTTTACTTTACCGGATAACAAAGCATGGCCAATTCCGCCCAAGCACGCAAGCGCGCCCGCCAGTCGGTGCAGCGCAACAAGCATAACTCCAGCCTGCGCTCGATGCTGCGCACCTCGATCAAGCGCGTTCGCCAGGCTATCGCGGCCGGTGACAAAGCCGCCGCCGCCGAAGTATTCCAGAAAGCCACCAGCGTGATCGATCGCGTGGCCGACAAGAACATCATCCACAAAAACAAGGCCGCCCGCCACAAGAGCCGCCTTGCAGCCGCTGTCAAAGCGCTCGCCTGATCAGGCGCGCAGCGTGTAAAGCTCGGGTCGGCAAGCAGGGCCGGTAAGCCGGCAAAAAAGGACGCTTTCCAAGCGTCCTTTTTTTTATGGCCGCGCTACTGAGGTATAGTTCAGGCTGGTACAACAAAAATACAAAACCAGCCCGGCTTCGGGATCGCAAGGCAGACAATGACACAACCCGCACTCTTCCAGCTTGTTTCCCTCAATCACCCCGAAACTGCACAACGGCTCTCCACCCATTTTTCCTTGATCGACGGTATATCGCCCGGCACGCGTGATGCTGTGATCGACGCCCACGGCGCCGACGTCAGTATTCTCGTGACCAGCGCCCTGTGCAGCACGCCCGCCGCGTTGATCGACCGTTTCCCCAATCTCGCGGCAATCTGCAGCTTTGGCGTAGGCTACGACTCCATCGACGTACGCCACGCACAGCGCAAGGGCATACAAGTCAGCAATACGCCAGATGTTCTCAATGATTGTGTGGCCGACGAAGCCCTGGGCCTGCTGCTGGCAACTGCCCGACGATTGAGCCATGCCGAGCGTTATGTACGCGCCGGCCTCTGGGGAAGCGGCACAACATTCCCCCTCGGTACGCGGGTCAGCGGCAAAAAGCTGGGCATTGTCGGCTTGGGCCGCATCGGCATGGCAATCGCCCGTCGTGCGGCGGGGTTCGATATGGAGATCCGCTATCACAACCGCACGCCGCGGGCCGATAGCATGTTCGCTTATGAGCCGACCTTGCGTGGTCTGGCCGAATGGGCCGATTTTCTCGTCGTCGCTACCGTAGGCGGCAATAGCACGCGCCATCTGATCGGCGCAGACATCATCGAAGCGTTGGGCCCACGCGGCATATTGATCAACATCTCGCGCGGCTCTGTGATTGACGAACCTGCGCTGGTGCGGGCACTGGAAAGCGGCAGCCTCGGCGGCGCCGGTCTTGATGTCTTTGCCAATGAACCCAAAGTGCCGGAAGCACTGAAGGCCCTGGACAACGTGGTACTGGTGCCGCACATTGGCAGCGCAACCGCCGAAACACGACGCGCAATGATGGAGCTGGTATTCAGCAATATCGACGCCTTTGCGACACAAGGGCGGGTGCTTACACCCGTTCCTACCTTGCCCTGACCCCGTCAAGGGGCCATTTGCCTCAACCTAAAACAGGATCCTGGGCAATGCATACGCCTGATACGCCTTCCGGGCCTGCGGGCCTGGCCGCAAATGCGGCGCACGACACAACGGGGGACGCCATCCCGCAGACGTTGCCTTTGCCAGAAACCACGGGTGCCGAGCGCCGCGAAATTGCGCTGATCCTCCTGGCCGCCGTGGCGGTGCTGTTCACCCTGCAATGGGCGCGTGATTTTTTTATACCTATTGTGTTCGGGATTCTGATCTCTTACACACTCAATCCCATTGTTTCCTGGCTGGAGAAGCGCCGTGTTCATCGCGCCGTGGGTAGCGCACTGGTCATGCTGGTGCTGCTCATATCCGCCGCCATGGTCAGCATGACAATCTACCGACAAGCGCAGTCGTTTGTGGACGAGTTGCCCTACATAACGTACAAGCTCACCAGCGCCGTCCGCGATGTGCGTGGCAACGAAATGAGTACGCTGGAGAAGCTGCAGCGGGTCGCGAACGAGCTCAAAGAAGCGACCAGCGCAGCCCCGGAAGACACCCCGCCTCCGGCCGACACACCTCCGGCAGTCGTGCTCAAGCAGCCTGATTTCAACCTGAACGAATGGCTATGGGCGGGCTCACTGGGCGCGGCATCATTCATCGGCCAGATGGTGATGGTGCTGTTTTTGGTGTTCTTCGCCTTGCTGTCGGGCGACACGTTCAAGCGCAAGCTGGTCAAACTGACCGGGCCATCGCTGTCGCGCAAGAAGATCACTGTGCAGATACTGGACGACATCAACACGTCTATCCAGAAGTACATGTTTATGCTGCTGGTTACCAACGTGCTGCTGGGCGTACTGCAATGGATGGCGCTGGCAGCCATTGGCCTGGACAACCCCGGCGCCTGGGCCATTGCCGCCGGCTTGCTGCACCTCATCCCCTATTTCGGGATCGTGGTCGCCGCCATCGGCACCGGCTTGGCCGCCTTCCTGCAGTTCGAATCCTTTTCGCTGATGCTCCTGGTCATGGCTGTTACGGTAGCGATCGCCTCACTGGTCGGCACCCTGGTCACCACCTGGATGACAGGCCGCATCGCGAGGATGAATACCACGGCCGTATTCGTAGCCCTGATCTTTGGCGGCTGGTTGTGGGGTGTATGGGGCATGCTGCTCTGCGTACCAGTGATCGTAGTGTGCAAAGTCATTGCCGAGCATATCGAGGGCTTGCAGTCCGTGGCCGAGCTGCTCGGTGACTAACCGCATCGGACGCATCAGGCCGCAGGTATGCGTTCGCCCAAAAAGTCCAGAAATGCTCGCACTGCGGGGAGCATGCCCCGCCGCGAGCTGAACACGGCATGCACAATGCCGGGCGACGTAGACCACTGTGGCAGGGGCTGCACCAATCGGCCGTCAGCGATTTCGCCGGTGCACATGTAATCGGGCAACAGGCCCAGGCCGACACCACCCAGGATGGCGTACTTCAACGTGAGCATGTCATCGGCCACGAAGCGAGGCCGATGATTGAGCATATACTGCGCGCCGTTGGGGCCGTGCAGCACCCATGTGGCCCGATCGTCGCGAACCGACATCGCCACCGAATCCATCAGCGTGAGATCACTGGGCTGACGTGGGCAGCCCTGCCGCGCAATGAGCGCCGGGGTCGCCACCAGCACCAGGTTGGACATATCCAGCCGTTTGACTACCAGGCTGCCGCTATCAGCCAATGAAGGACGCACGCGCAGCGCGACGTCTATGCCCTCTTCCACGACATCCACCGCGCGGTTGCTGACCACCATGCGTATCTGCACCAGTGGACAGCGTTCATAGAATTGCGCAATCAACGGCCCAATGACGGTTTGCACAAGAGTCACCGGGCAGGAAACACGAATAATGCCACGCGGCTCGGCTTGTATCTGCGCAACTGCGGCCGTCGCGGCCTGGGCTTCATCGCAGATAGCCTGGCAGTGGCGATGATACATTTCGCCCGCGGTCGTCAGCGACAGCTTGCGTGTCGTGCGCTGCAATAGCCGCACGCCCAGTTGCTCCTCCAGCACCGCGACACGACGCGAGAGCCGCGACTTGGGAATGCCCAACGCCCTGCCCGCAGCAGCAAAACTGCCCTGATTGACTACTTCGGCGAAGTACATCATGTCGTTCAAGTCTTGCATCAGCGCCTCATTTCACGTTCATACCGTTGGGCTGCCCACCATTGTCAGCCCCTGCCTATTCCGTGGCCTGCATCGTGCCGCCTACCGAGATTAGCCTTATTAGCAGGACAATCTATCGCGCTTCACATTACTTATCAATGCACATGCACCAATGCACAATATATCCCATCGCAAGACAAGAACGGCACGGCAAAACGCGGCGCAAATCCGGATCCGCCGAGACGCGCTCCGCCCGCCGGGGCAGGAAACAAATCCATCCAGAATTTTCACGGAGTACTACACATGAAACTGCTGCATATCGACTCGAGCATCAATGGCACTAAATCCACCTCACGCGCGCTGACCGCCGACATCGTGGAGCGGTGGCTGGCCGCCAACCCAGACACCAGTGTTGACTATCTGGATCTGGCCGTGGACACCCCTAAGCACTTCTCTGCGGATGCCATGGGGTTTCGCCTGCCGCCCTCTGATGCGACGCTATCCGACGCGCAAACCCGCGAGAACGCACTGTCCGAAGCACTGGTCAGCCAGTTTCTGGCGGCCGACGTGGTGGTGATCGGCGCACCGCTGTACAACTTTTCTATTCCCAGCCAATTGAAGTCCTGGATTGACCGTATCGCCCAAGCCGGCCGCACATTCCGCTACACCGAGAATGGCCCTATCGGCCTGTGCGGCGACAAGACGATCATCATTGCCTTGTCCCGCGGCGGTGTGTACTCAACCAGCGAGGCTGGCCAGGCCATGGAGCACCAGGAGTCGTACTTGAAAATCGTGTTCGGCTTCTTTGGCGTAACGGACGTACGCGTGGTACGCGCCGAAGGCACCGATCTGGGCGAGGATTCGCGCGCACAGGCTATGAACAACGCTGCCGCCAGCATCAAGGAAGTGGTGGCCGAACGCGCTCTGGCAGACGCACAAACCGCCTGACGCTCCCATCCGTAACATCCACGCCGACACCGCGGGGGTTTCCTTATGGGCGATCCGCCTATCGGCGGATCGCCCAACTTTGCGAACCACCGCCGCCACGCTTTCTTTGCATGGTGACGCGGTTTTGCCAGAACAACGCGATTCAGTCGTCGCTGCTGAGCCAGTGCCCAAGCTTGGTGGCCTTGGTACTGAGATAACTTTCGTTGTATGGGTTGCGGTTGACCTGCAGGGGAAGGCGTTCGGCTACTTCGATGCCCAGCTTTTCCATGGCCGCGACCTTGCGCGGATTGTTAGTGAGCAGGCGCAGCGACTTGACGCCGCAGTGATCCAGCATGGGTTTGCACAAATCATAGCGCCGCAGATCGGCAGGGAAGCCCAGGCGCACATTGGCCTCGACAGTGTCAGCCCCTTGATCCTGCAACTGATAGGCCCGTATCTTGTTAACCAAGCCGATCCCACGCCCTTCCTGTCGCAGATAGAGCAACGCGCCACGCCCTTCTTGCGCAATCATGCGCAGCGCGGTTTCAAGCTGCGCACCGCAGTCGCAGCGCTGGCTGAACAGTGCGTCGCCGGTCAGGCACTCGGAGTGCACACGCGCCAGCACAGGCTTTCCGTCCGCGATGTCCCCCAGCGACAACACCATATGCTCTTTGGCTGTCGCCGGATCGGTGAAAATGTGGATCTGAAAGACCGCCCAAGGAGTTGGAAGCTTGCTGGTGGCGATGTAGTCGAGCTGGTAGCCGCCAGCCTTGTCACTGACGGCGGCGGGTTGCTGGTGATCGGAGAGATCGGATGGCTCGCCAGTAGTGGGCGACATTGTATGGGTACCTCGGCCTGTGCGCGGACCGAGGCCCGCGCGAAAATCAATATGGCTGGCGGCGCCATGGCGCGCCAGACCTATATCATACTTCGACAGCGCACACATCATTGCCCCAGCCAACACTGCGCCGCTCGCCCCATACCCCTGCCCTAGATTCCGGTCATATACCGCTCCGGCCCACTACCGCTCGCCCCCTACACCTTCACACCAAGATACTTCTCGATCACCGAACGGTCTTCCTGCAGCGCCTGCGGCGTACCCGAAAACACCATGTGACCGTTGTTGAGCAAATAGCAGCGATCCGCCAGCGATAGCGCTGCGCGCACGTTCTGCTCCACGATGACAATGGTATGCCCGCTGTCAGCCAGCTTGCGGCACACCTCGATCAGATCCTGCACAATCAGCGGCGCCAGCCCCTCGAATGGCTCGTCCAGCATGATGATGCTGGCGTTGCGTATCATCGCTCGCGCGATCGCAAGCATCTGCTGCTCACCGCCCGAAAGCTGTTTGCCCCGATTGCGGCGCCTTTCGGCCAGCCGCGGAAAGGTGTGATAGATCTCCTCGAGGCTGCGGGCAGGCCGCGCCGACATGGCCGCGAGCTGCAGATTTTCCTGCACCGTGATGGAGCCAAAAATGCGCCGCTCCTCCGGCACCAACTGTATGCCACGCTGCGCAAGCTTGTAGGGCGGAAGGTGATGTACCTGCTCCCCCTTGTGGCGCACCACCCCGCTCTTGGGCACAACCATACCCATCAGCGACTTGAGCGTCGTGCTTTTGCCCGCGCCATTGCGGCCCAGCAGCGCCACCACTTCGTTCTCTTCCACTCGCATGGAAACATCGAACAGGATGTGCGAATCACCGTAGTAGCTGTTGATTTTTTCGACCTCAAGAAGGCTCATGTTCGTCCATCCCACCGAGATAGGCAGTACGCACTGCCGGGTTGGCCCGGATGTCGTCCGGGCTTCCTTCCGCCAGCAAGCGGCCTTCGTACAACACGGTAATACGCTCGGCCAGCTCGAACATCGCATCCATATCATGTTCCACGATCACCATGCTGCGGCCATTACGGATCGACTTGAGCAGCGCCACGACATGCACCCGCTCCTCGGGCCCCAGGCCGGCAAGCGGCTCGTCGAACAGCAGCACATTCGCGCCTGTCGCCAGTGCCAACCCAATTTCCAGGCGCCGCTTCTCACCGTAGGAAAGCTCGGACACCCGGGTATCTGCCTGGCGCGTCAGGTCAACCAGCGCGATCGCGGCGTTGACTTGCTCATCCAGTTCATGCGAATGATGCAGGCTGCGCAACATATCAAGCCGAAAGCGGCCGCGACTGCGGGCCAGTACCGGAATCATCACGTTCTGACGCACGGTCAGCGCCTCGAACAATTGATTGATCTGGTAGCTCTTGCTCATGCCAAGCTGGCACACATTGGTCACGCCGATCCCGGTAATATCGCGGCCACGGAAAAACACCCGCCCCGACGTGGTTTCCAGCTCGCCAGCCAGCATCGCGAAAAAGGTCGACTTACCCGCGCCATTGGGCCCGATAACACCGCGCAGTTCTCCTTCCGCAAGTGAAAAGGTGACGTCCGACACCGCCGTCAGCCCACCATACTGCTTGGTAATGCCGCGCGCCTCCAGCACCGGCGCTTGGCGTCCGCCGCCGTCGATGGGAGCGACAATGGCCAGTTCGGCAATAGCCCTGTTGTCGGCCTCACGATCAACGTCAACTGCCGACCGCCCGCGGCGCCTGAACAGATCGAGACAGGCGCCAGCCACACCGTGCCGGAAGGCCGTGACCAAGATCACGAATACGATGCCTAGGATCAGCTTCCAGTGGGCGCCGATGGCGGCAACCTGCTGCAGGCCGTCGTACAAATACAGCCATATCGTCGCGCCAAGCACCGGCCCGAGCAGCGTGCCCGCACCGCCCATCACCGTCTGTATCACCAGTTGCGCCGACGTATCCAACGAAAATGCATCCGGTGGCATATAAGATTGGAACATCCCCAGCAGGCCGCCAGCCAGTCCGCCATACGCTGCAGCGATCACAAACACTGTCAGCTTGTAGCCGTTGATGGCATGGCCCAGCGCCAAGGCACGGCGCGGGTTGCCTCGAATCGCCTTGAGCACGGCACCGAAAGGCGAGCGCACAATGCGGCGGGCAATGAGATAGCCAACAAAGAAAAAGAAGGCGACGAACCAGTACATGGGCCAACCACTGCTAATGTGAATCGTCGTGAAGCCCAGCGCGATTTCCGGCGGCGGCACGCCTGCGATCCCGTTCTCCCCACCGGTATATTCCTTGAAGGCGGAGTTTTCGAGAAAGTAGAACATCTCGCCAAATGCCAGGGTGCTCATGGCAAAGTAGATGCCTGTACGCCGAAGCGTCAAATAGCCAATGACCAACCCCGCCAGCGCGGCCACAGCGGTGCCGATCAGCAAGGCCAGCAGCATATGCGGCACAATGCCCGACGTCAGCAGGTAGGCCGCCACAAAGCCACCCGTGCCGAAAAATGCCGCCTGCCCGAAAGACAGTAGCCCGGTATAACCGAACAGCAGATCGAAACCCAGGCCAAACAGGCCCCAGATCAGGATGCGCGTGAGCAGATCGGCACTCATGCCCAGATGCGGAAGCACGAACGGTGCGGCCAAGAGGAACATGCCCACCACCATTTCGGGCACACGCCGGTTCAAGCCAGTTGGCATGCGTGCACCAGCGTGCGGCGCGGCATGCAAGGATGTGCGTGATGGTTCGCGCGGCTGTGCATGCGGTGCGATCTGCCCCGATGCCTGTGTCGATGTCTGTGTATTCATTCTCTGCCCTCCTGCCCCATCAGCCCTTGTGGCCGCAGAATCAACACCAGCGCCATCACGACAAAAAGCATGACATGGGAATACGCGGGATTGAACATGGAAGTAAGACTCAGGATTTCCCCAGCAATAATCCCGCCGATGATCGCCCCCGGGAAGGATCCCACGCCGCCGATGACCACCACTACAAAAGAATCCACAAGTACGCGATGGCCCATGTCAGGCGACAGGGTGACAATGGGTGAATCGATCACCCCCGCATAGCCCGCCGCCATAGCGCCGATGCCAAACACCAGCAAAAACGTGCGTTTGACGTTAATGCCCAGCACATTCACCATCTGGGCATCCTCGATGCCGGCGCGCACGATCAAGCCGAGGCTGGTGCGGTAAAGCACGAAATACAGCATAGCCAGCGTGGCCGCGGCAATGCCCAGTGCCTGCAGCCGGTAAAGCGGGTACACCAGCGTGCCGATCCGGGCAATGCCCTGGCCCCAATCGGGTGTCGGCACCGACAGGCTGATCCCGCCGAAAATCGACCGGACAATCTCCACCAGAATGATGCCTATGCCAAAAGTGACCAAAATCTGATCTTCCGGCGGACGGCTGTAATACATGCGCATCAGGCCGCGCTCGATGATCAGGCCCGCAACCAGCGATACCGCCGAACCGACCGCAATCGCAACGAGAAATGACTCTGTATAGCTGTAGGCCGTATAGCCGGCGTACGCTCCCACCACCAGCAATGCGCCATGGGCAAAATTCACCACGCCCAGCGTGCCGTAAATGATAGTCAGGCCGGTGCTGATGAGCGCAAGCAGCAAACCCATCGCAAGGCCGTTGAACAACTGTGAAAGAAACAGCGACATGCTAGGCATGTATACCTCCTCATGATGCCGGTGGGCGTTTTGCCTTAACCCGGAGCGGCGCCGCGCGCACGCCGCATACGGCACCACCGCGCGGAAATGAACGGGTACGGGCGGGAATGCGTCACGACGCATTCCCCGTCCCCCGCGAAGCATCAGGTATAAGGACCCAGCTTGCAGCCGAGCAGGCCGACTTCCGGCAGCGCCGCCTTGCCATCAACCACTTCGATCACTTCAAAGTAATCATCCTCGTTCTTCATGTCGGCCTTTTTCTTGCCGCGCACAATGGGGAAGTTGATAATGCCCTGGTGATCCTCCGCCCGGAAGCTGACGGGCCCGATCAGCCCTTCCCGCACCTCCCCCGCCTCATAGGCCTTGATCACATCGGGCGGGTAGAACGAACCCGCACGTTCGCAGGCGTCTGCCCAGAGCACGGTGGTGAGATAGGCGATATAGGCGGAGTCGCGGGGCTTGGCCTTGTACTTCTTCTCGAAGGCAGTGACGAAGTCCTTGGCGTTCGGGTATTTATCCTGCAGCGTCCACCAGAAGCCCGTTGCGGCATACACACCCTGCATGATGTCGGCGCCGATTTCCTTTTCCAGGAACGCCGACATATAAGGAACCACGATATTCATCTTATCGAGCAGGCCGAACTGCTTGGCCTGCTTGATCGAGTTGGCCGCATCGGCGCCGTAGGCGATTACGACCAGCGTGTCGGCCCCGCTATTCGCAATATTGATGAGGAAGGAGCTGTAGTCCTTGGCACCGAGGGGGTGAACCTGCTTGTCCACTGTCTTCCAGCCTTCTTTCTCCGTGAACTCCTTCATGGAATCGAAAGTGGTGTGGCCATAGGTGTAGTCTGGAACCAGGTAGACTGCCTTGCGATCCTTGCCCAGGTTCTTGGCCAGGACCGGCGCAATCGCCTTGCACGCCGTGTAGGCAAAGTAACAAAGCCGGAAGCCATAGCGTTGGCAGTCGACGCCCGTGGTTTCGTTGGAGCCACTGATCGCAGGCAGATAAATCGTACGTTCGCGGTCGCACACCTTCTGCAGCGCAATAGCCACCGCGCTGCTCGTGCTGCCCGACACCAGCATTGCCTTGTTGTCGTGAATAAAGCGGCTGGCGGCCTGCACGGCGGTATTGGGCTTTGTTTCCGCATCCGACACACCGATCTTGATGGTCTTTCCCAACACGCCTTTTTTTGTCAGCGGGGAAATCTTCTTGACCTCCTCGGCGCCGGCATTCAACTGCTCCACGGCCAATTCATAACCCTTGCGCTGGTCCGCGCCTTGCGCTGAATACGGTCCCGTCAGATCCAGCGTCAGGCCAATGAAGACCGAGTCGCCTTCCGTACCTGCGGGGTAGTTTCCAATGGGCTTCTTTTCTTCGGCGGCATGCGCCGGCGTACCGAGCATCGTCGCGCCGGCCGCCCCGGCTACGCCCAACGCGCCGAGCTTGAGCATCGTACGCCGATCCAGCGCACTCGATTGCACGGCCGCATGCTGGCCGGCGGTTTTACTGTCGTCCATCCCTGTCTCCTTTGTATACCTGCTTATTGGGTGAGGTACTGCTCAGGCGCCGCCTGATTTTTATCGATGCTTCAAGCATCAGGTCCGACATGCAAAAAATACGATTTGAAACTTACGCAAAACTTACGTTAGCCCCGACGCCCGCTGATTCTGCCCAAGGTACCCAGAAAAACTGAAAATCAGAGGCGAGGCCTTTGCAATCTCTTGCGAAATAAGCCAAAATGATTTGCAATACAACTTACAATCTATATCTGTAGGCGCATTTCTGTAACAAACCACAGATGTCGTGTATGCAATCGAGCCTTCTCCTCATGCACACCCTTCTTCGCGCCGCCTTCGCTCTTGCAATGGCGCTCGTCGGATCCGTCGGGCAGGCCCATGCAACCGCTCCCGCCACGTGGCCGCCAAGCCCATCGCGGATGGAGTTGGCCACCCCCTACGGGCGGCTGCATGTCGCCAGCAGTGAATACATCTATGAGTCGCGGCTGCTGCTCGATGACGATGAGATTTCGCCGGCGATACGCGGCCTGCTGAATATTTCCTACGCCTTCAAACGAGCCAACGCGCTCATTGCTCTGGTATCCATCAATAGCGGCAGCCCGCTGTGCCCCATTACTTATCGCTGGATTGTCCTGGACGAAGCCGGGCACACGGTATCGCCCGAATTCGGTTCCTGTTCGGAAAACATTGCTGTATCGGCCTCAAACCGCAAACTCACGCTGCGTACCCCCAGTTCGAAAAAGCCGGATAAAATCGACGTTTATACGTATGACGGCAAAACCGTCAAACGCTCGACGACCTCCCGCTAACGCCATTGGGTAGACCGCCGTTTTGACATCCACTACCGATACGCCCGGCAACCCGGGCCAACCCACCAAACCTGAAGCCAGGCCTTGGGGTTTTCTGCATCCCGAATGCCACGGCCGCAACGCGCTGTTGTTCTTTAGCTGGGATCTGGCCCGGGCAATCGAAGAGCAGTTCGCCCAGCACCCATCATCTACGCTCGAATACCGCGTCGCCCAGGCGCAACAGGCCGTAGACCGCCTGCTCAAGCAGTACGTGCAGATCCAGGCCTACCCCGACGCCTTCGACGGCCAAAGCATCACGCTCACGCTTCAGACCGATCCCGATCACCCGGATACACCCGTGCTTGCGCTGCAGACATCGCCACACCTCGAACAACTCATTCTTGAGGTACAGGCCGAGCAAACGCCGCGCAGCGTGAACTAGCCCGCGCATGAATACCTCCTCAGTCTCAATAAAGGTCTGGGATCTTCCCACCCGCCTCTTCCACTGGTCTCTCGCTATCTGCGTCACTGGCGCCTACGTCACCGTCAAGGCTGGCGGCCTTTGGATGGACTGGCATACACGATTCGGCCTGGCGGTGTTCGCACTTCTGCTGTTTCGCATCGTGTGGGGCTTCGCCGGTCCGCGCTATGCACGCTTTGGCCATTTCGTGCGCGGCCCACGCATCCTGGCCGGCTATCTGCGCGGCACCATCCGCCATCGTGTTGGGCACAACCCGCTGGGCGCATGGTCCGTGGTGGCGCTCCTTGCCGTGCTCGCCGTACAAGTAGGCAGCGGCTTATTTGCCGACGATGACATCATGACCACCGGCCCACTGGCGTACCTGAATGGGGCGTGGTCGGGCAAGCTGACCTGGCTGCACAATGCCAACGAGGTTCTCATTCTCGCGCTACTGGCATTGCACGTCTGTGCGGTTGCCTGGTACCAATGGCGCGGCAAGAACCTGGTCGGCCCCATGATCCATGGCCGCACAAAGCTGCCCGCAATCGATGCACAGCACGCGCCCGACACCCGCGACACTGGGCTGGTACGCGCCGCAGCCGTGTTGCTTATCCTGGCTGCTGCGGCATTGGCATGGTGGCTGACAACGCTGGCGCCGTCGGGCGGCAGTTCCTTCATGTAGCCCTATCGCCGCACGTTCGCGGCGCCGCGTCCGCGGAGCTTCCAGCGCCGTCGCTCCGCCAGACCCGAATGGTAGAATGCAGCCTGTTCTCAATCGCTCGCACACCATGAAAATCGCACCGCAGCCCAGCCATCTCAACGCCCTTTCCCCGCTAGACGGCCGTTACGCCGCCAAGGCCCAGCCCCTGCGCGAAACCCTCTCCGAAGCCGCTTTCATGGCGCACCGGGTCGAGGTCGAAGTCGCCTGGCTGATCGGCCTCTCCGATGCAGGCCTGCCCGAACTGCCCGCGTTTTCCGCCCAGGCACGAGCCGATCTCGCCGCGTTGGTCGAACAGTTCTCCGAAGCCGACGCCGCGCGCATCAAAGAAATCGAAAAAACCACCAACCACGACGTCAAAGCGGTTGAATACTGGCTCAAGGAGCGCGTGGCCGGCAATGCCGAGCTCGCCGCCGCGGCGGAGTTCATTCACTTCGCCTGTACGTCCGAAGACATCAACAATACTTCGCACGCGCTCATGCTCAGCCGCGCCCGCGCCGGGTTCGTCGTGCCGCGCCTGAACGAATTGTGCCAACAGCTCAAGGGCATGGCGCGCCAGTACGCCGGCCAGCCCCTGCTTTCGCGCACACACGGCCAGCCGGCCAGCCCCACCACTGTGGGTAAAGAATTCGCCAACGTTGCCGCGCGTCTGGAGCGGGCCATCGCCGCCATTGAGGCCGTCCAGCCGCTGGCCAAAATGAACGGCGCCACCGGCAACTACAATGCGCACTTGTCCGCCTACCCCGAGGTCGACTGGCCTGCCTTCAGCGCCAAGGTGCTGCAGGGCCTGGGCCTGGTGCAAAACCCCTACTCTATCCAGATCGAGCCGCACGACTGGATGGCCGCACTGTTCGACGCCATCGCGCGCGCCAACACCATCGTGCTCGACCTGAACCGCGACATCTGGGGCTATATCTCGCTGGGCTACTTCAAGCAGCGCCTCAAAGAAGGCGAAGTTGGCTCGTCCACCATGCCGCACAAGGTAAACCCCATCGACTTCGAAAACTCCGAAGGCAATCTGGGCTTGGCCAATGCCATGCTGCGCCACTTGTCCGAAAAACTGCCTGTTTCGCGTTGGCAGCGCGACCTCACCGATTCCACCGTGCTGCGCAATCTGGGCGTAGCGCTGGGTTACTGCGCGGTGGCGTATGACGCCTGCCTGCGTGGCCTGGGCAAGCTGGAGCTCAACGCCGTCGCCATCGATGCCGACATCGACGCATGCTGGGAAGTGCTGGCCGAGCCCGTGCAAACGGTCATGCGCCGCTATGGCCTGCCGCAACCGTACGAGCAGCTCAAGGCGCTTACGCGCGGCAAGGGCATTACCCGCGAAGCCTTGGCCGAGTTCATCGCCGGTCTCAATCTTCCCGCGGAGCCCAAGGCCCGCCTGCAAGCCATGACGCCGCGCAGCTACATCGGCCTCGCCGCCGAGCTCGCCCGCAAGATCTAACCTCGCCGTAGCCTGACTGGGTACGCGCCGCGCAACCCACCAGGCTGGCCTTAACGCCTTGCCCCAACCTCAGGAGTTCATCGTCATGAAGCGTAGCATCGTTATATTTGCCGCCACTTCCGCCCTGCTTGCCAGCGCCCCCGCGTTGGCGCAGTTCAAAGACGCTGAAGCTGCCCAGGAGTACCGCCACGCCGCCATGGAGCTTATGGGCTCCCACTTCGGCCGCATGGCGCCCGTTGCCAAGAAAGAAGCCCCCTACGACAAAGAAGCCATTCGCGCCAACGTCGCCATCCTCAACACCCTGGCCACCCTGCCTTGGGCGGGATTCGGCCCGGGCACCGAAGGCGGCGACGCCAAGCCCGAGATATGGAAAGACCCTGAAGGCTTTAAACAAGCCGAAGACAAATTCCATGCTGGCATGAAGAAACTCACTGCCGCCGCGGATGCGGGCGACTTCGACGCCTTCCGCGTCGCCTTCGGCGAAGTCGGAAAGAGCTGTAAATCCTGTCACGACAGCTACCGCACAGATGATTGAGCCCGCAGCTGCCCACCCCGTTCCCGAAACGTGGGCATCCTCCATTTGCGTAACGCAAGGATAGCCGCTATAATTTCGTCCTTTCCTGATGCACGGCCAATAACGCCACCGCATACGGGCTGTTAGCTCAGTTGGTAGAGCAGCGGACTCTTAATCCGTAGGTCGAGTGTTCGAGCCACTCACAGCCCACCAAGAATACTCAATGAAATCAATGCCCTAGTCGTTTTTACGTCTAGGGCATTTTTCTTTTCCCCGATCCGTTTAAGTTTTACTTACGGCACCCACGTCAGGCAACCCCTCCTCGTCGTGCGGTCTGGAAGTTCGTGTGTAACGACGCCGCGATCAGCGTCAGAGATAAGGCCTGTTCAGCGGCCCGCCTCAAGAGGCACGCTACGATGCCGCGCCAGCACAACGGCCCGACGGTGCCTGTCACAAATAGGCAAACCTGGTGCAACCGAAGCATTTACGCGACACTTTTGATGGCATACACGTCATGAATGCAGCGGATGCGCGCATTTGCGCGGCTTGCGGGCGGCAGGCCCACGGTATCCTGCTATACTTTTTTTTGCCTCCCAACTTCCCAACTGCCCCATGAAACTCATTGGTTCGCTCACGAGTCCTTTCGTTCGAAAAGTCCGCGTCGTCATGGCTGAAAAGAAGCTTGACTACGAGTTCGTACTCGAGAATGTGTGGGCCGAAGACACGCACATCCAGGCGCACAATCCTCTGGGCAAGGTGCCGTGTCTGCTAATGGATGACAGCGGCAGCCTGTTCGACTCGCGTGTCATTGTTGAGTATTTGGATACCCTCTCGCCAGTTGGCCGCTTGATCCCTCAACCCGGTCGCGACCGCGCCGCAGTCAAGTGCTGGGAAGCCATCGCCGACGGCGTGCTCGATGCCGCTGTTGCGATCAACATCGAGCTGAACCGGCGCCCTGCACATCTGCGCAGCGACGACTGGGTGGCGCGCCAGCGCGGCAAAATCTCGGCAGCGCTCGATTCTATGGACAAGAGCCTGGACGACCAGCCATTCTGCATGGGCGTCAATTTCAGCCTGGCCGATGTCGCTGTCGGATGTGCCCTCGGCTACCTCGATTTGCGTTTTCCCGATCTCGACTGGCGCTCGCAATACGCCAACCTACGCCGGCTCGACGAAAAACTGCAGGATCGCCCTTCATTCAGCACGACCAAACCGCCGCAATCCTGAAGGCCATCAGGCAGCTCGCATCTGCTGCCACCCCTTGTAGAGCATATACGCCGACATTGCGAACAACAGGAAGGCAAACAAGCGCCTGAGCGTCGCCACTGGCACGCGATGCGTACAGCGGGCGCCCCAGGGGGCGGTCAGTACGCTCATCGCCGAAACCACCATGAGCGCAGGCCAATAGATATACCCCAGCATGCCCGGCTGCGCTTTGACAGAATGAAAGCCGGAGTAGATGTAACCTGCGCTATTGGCCACAGCGATAAAAAACCCGAGCGCGGAAGACGTGGCCACCGCATTGCGCAGCGGTATGTTGCCACGCGCCATGAAAGGCACAGACAGAAAGGCGCCACCCGCGCCCAAAAACCCTGACAGAAAACCGATCAGTGCGCCGACGCCGAATATGGCAGGCCGCGACGGCATGGTGCGCCCGGGCGGAGGCGCCTTGGCCTTGAGCATGCGATATGCGGAATAGCTGACGAACACCGCAAAAAACAGCGACAGCCAGACACCGCTGACAAAGGAAAATGCCGCGCCGCCCGACAGCAGCCCGCCTACAACCAGGCCCGGCCCGATGACTGCGACAATATCCCAGCGTATGGCCCCTCGCCTGTGATGCGCGCGCATGCTGGACACCGAAGTAAACACAATCGTTGCCATGGCCGTCGCAATGGCCGCATGCACGACCAGATCAGCAGGCACGCCGAACACCGGCAGCAGCATGGTGAGAAACGGCACGAGAATCATGCCGCCGCCTATGCCCAGCAGGCCGGCGGCAAAACCCACAGCAGCACCGAGCGCCACCAGGTAGAGTATAGAAAGTAGATCCAAGATGCAGCCTGTGATAATCAGGTAATGATGCCGCCACCGAGACACACATCGCCGTCATAGAGTACGGCGGATTGTCCAGGCGTCACCGCCCACTGGTGCTGAGAAAAGTTGAGCGTAAAGCCCCCGTCGTCGGCAGCCACCAACATGCAAGGGGCGTCGGATTGACGATAGCGTGTTTTGGCACCATAGCCCCCCTCCGCAGGTGCACGACCGGCTATCCAGCTCGCATCGTGCGCTTGCAGCTTAGCGCTGAGCAGCCACGGGTGGTCATGCCCCTGCACCACATAAAGCGTATTGGCAGCCAGATCTTTGCGCGCCGTGTACCAGGCGTCGGCCGTGCCATCGTCGCGCTGACGCCCTTTTACGCCACCGATACCCAGGCCCTTGCGCTGCCCCAGGGTATAGAACGATAGGCCCTGATGCTCGCCCACCACTATGCCTTCTGGCGTTTTGATCGGACCGGGTTTGGTGGGCAGATAGCGGTTGAGAAATTCGCGGAAAGGCCGTTCGCCGATAAAGCAGATGCCGGTGGAGTCTTTCTTGGCCGCATTGGGCAGGCCGATCTCGCGGGCGATCTCGCGCACCTTGGTTTTGGGTATCTCACCCAAGGGAAACAGCGTACGCGAAAGCTGATCCTGGTTAAGCCGATGCAGGAAGTAGCTTTGATCCTTGCTCTGATCAAGCGCCTTCAACAATTGGTACTGTCTGCCCTCAGGGGTATCGAGCGTGCGCACGCGCGCATAATGCCCGGTGGCAATATGCTCGGCCCCCAGTGACATAGCGTGATCGAGAAAGGCCTTGAACTTGATTTCGGCATTGCACAGCACGTCGGGGTTGGGCGTACGGCCGGCGGAGTATTCGCGCAGAAAGTCTGCAAAAACCCGGTCTTTGTATTCGGCCGCAAAATTGACTGCTTCGATGTCGACGCCAACCACATCGGCCACACTGGCGGCATCCAGCCAGTCTTGCCGGGTCGAACAGTATTCGCTGTCGTCGTCATCTTCCCAGTTTTTCATGAATAGGCCGAGCACATCGTAGCCCTGCTGCTTGAGCAGCCAAGCAGTTACCGACGAATCGACGCCCCCGGACATGCCGACGACGACACGCCCTTTTGATGCGGTAGTAGTTCCCATTGCGCTATTGTAGACGCAGACAGACCGCCGCCAGCCGCACGGCCGACAGTTTCAATGCCGCGCCAGGGCGGTGGCACCATCAGCCCTTGCGCCGGCGCAGCGCCTCGTCTACCACCTCGACCCAGTGACGCACAGGCGTCTCGGTGCCGTTCTGCAAATGCGTAATACACCCCATATTGGAGGAGACAATGCATGCAGGCTCTACCCGGTTGATGTTGCCAAGCTTGCGGTCGCGCAATGTATGCGAGAGTTCCGGCTGAGTAACCGAATACGTACCCGCCGAGCCACAGCACAGATGCGCCTCATCGAAGGGCTTCAGGTTAAAGCCCAGCTCCGCCAGCATGGTTTCATTCAGGCCGCGCAGGCCCTGCCAGTGCTGCAGCGTGCAAGGCGGATGAAAAGCCGCACTCTCGGGCAGCGGGCCCATGAGGCCGCGCAGCCGCGAGGCCTCGGGCGCAATGATTTCAGAAATATCGCGCACCTTTTCCACCACCCGCGCAGCCTTGTCGGCGTAGACGGGATCATGACGCAAATGATGGGCATATTCACGGATCATCCCGCCGCAACCCGAGGCATTGATCACAATGGCCTCAACCTCTCCGCGATCGAGCAGGGGCAGCCAGGCATCGATATTCACGCGCATCTGGGCCAGCGCCTGGTCTTGCGCATCGAGGTGGAAGTTGATAGCGCCGCAGCATCCAGCCGCCGCCGCATCGCGGGTGCCGATCCCTACAGCGTCCAGCACACGCATGGTTGCACCATCGATACTGGGCATCATGTCGGGCTGCACGCAACCACGTGGCATCAGCACCTGTCGAGGATGCCGACCCGCATCCCTGGGCAGACGGCCCGCAGCGCGAGAAACTGGCACCTTGCCCGCGAGCACCGCCGGCAGCAAGGGCCTCATGACGCGACCCAGCCGCAACGCCGGACCGAACAGGCGGGAATTAAGCAAATGCCGCAGCGCACTGCGGACAACGCGCTGACGCAATGGGCGCTCGACCTTCTGATCGACCAACGCCCGCCCGATATCCACCAGCGCCCCGTACTCAACGCCCGATGGGCATGTGGTTTCGCAATTGCGGCAAGTAAGGCAGCGGTCCAGATGGGTTTGTGTCGCCGCGGTGGGCTCGGCGCCCTCCAGCACTTGCTTGATCAGGTAAATACGTCCGCGCGGGCTGTCGAGTTCGTCCCCCAGCACCTGATAGGTAGGACAGGTTGCCTGACAGAACCCACAATGAACGCAACGACGCAAAATAGCATCGGCATCATTGCCGATAGCCGTATCGCGAGCCCAGGAAGCCAGATTAGTTTGCACGATGGATGCCTCAAAATTCCCGGAACAGCCGGCCCGGATTGAATATCCCGACCGGATCAAGCTCTTGCTTCATGCGTTGGCTGATGTTGCGCAGCGTCGGTTGCAGTGGATGGAATACAGGAACATCCCCCGGCGATGCACCATAACGGTAAAGGGTGGCGTGGCCGCCTGCCGCCTCCACACGCGCACGCAAGGCCGTGGCGCTTTGCGCATCGACTGACGGCCCTCCGGCGACCCAACGCAGGCCGCCATTCCATTCAATCAGCGATGGCCCGAGATCCAGCGGCCCTGCCTGCGGCGGGACCGACAGGCGCCATAACACAGGCACGTCAAAAAAAGCGTGCGTCTGGTCGCGCAGGCTGGCCCACAGGGCTTCGCCAGCAGCCGCCTCGAACGCACTGCCGCCGATCTGGCGCAAACCGCTGGCCACGGCAGGCTCGCTGCCCGACAGACGCACATACAGGCGCCCCCCCTGCTCTGGAAACCAGGCGGTGGCACTGATTGGCAGTGGCTTGCTGCGCCATTGGCTAAACAAGGCCAGCGCGCCCGCTTCATCTACGTCAAGCACGCTGATGGCCTCGACGCCAGGCAGCGGCGCAACCTTGAGCGATACTTCGATCAAGGCGCCAAATATGCCCATGGAACCCGCCAGCAGACGGGAAATATCGAAACCGGCCACATTTTTCATGACTTCACCGCCGAAGCCAAGCACCACGCCGGAGGAATCCAGCAGGCGCGCACCCAGCACGAAGTCTCGCAGACTACCCGCCGCCATCCTGCGCGGCCCCGACAGCCCGCTGGCTACCATGCCGCCCACCGTGGACGCGGCGCCAAAACGGGGTGGCTCGAAAGCCAACATCTGGCCTTGGGCGCGCAGCGCCGCTTCGAGCGCTTCCAGCCGCGTGCCAGCCTTGGCGGTAACCACCAGCTCCGACGGTTGATAATTGACAATACCCTGATGGCCCGAGATGTCGAGCACAGCAGCGCCCGAAAGATTGTCCGGCTCGGGCTCGCCATAAAATCGCCGGGTGCCGCCGCCACGAATATACAGAGGACGCTCGGCGGCACGCGCCGTCATCACCTGTTCGCACAACTCGGAAAGCTCGAATTCCATGTTTACTCGCTATAAACCGATTAGAACCGCGGCAGGTCGGGAAAGCGCAACTCGCCGCCGTGCACGTGCATCTTTCCGTATTCGGCGCAGCGCGCCAGCGTCGGAATGACTTTCTCGGGGTTGAGCAGGTTGTAGGGATCAAAGGCGCGCTTGAACGCGCAGAAAAAGTCGAGCTCCTCGCGTGCAAACTGCACGCACATCTGGTTGATTTTCTCGACACCCACGCCGTGCTCGCCGGTAATCGTGCCGCCGACCTGCACACACAGCTCAAGAATGGCGGCACCGAACTTCTCGGCACGCTCGACTTCTTCAGGCCGGTTTGAATCGAACAGAATCAAGGGATGCAGATTGCCGTCGCCGGCATGAAAGACATTGGCGCAACGCAGGCCATACTCACCTTCCATCTCCTCGATGGCACCCAACACCCGCGCCAGATGACGGCGCGGTATCGTGCCATCCATGCAGTAGTAATCGGGCGAGACCCGGCCGGCGGCGGGAAAGGCATTCTTGCGGCCCGCCCAGAAGGCCAGGCGCTCCTGCTCGCTGCGCGATACCTGCAGACGCGTGGCCCCGGCATCGCGAAAAACCGCTTCCATACGGGCGATTTCGTCCACCACCTCTTCTTCGGTGCCGTCCGACTCGCACAAAAGTAGCGCGCTGGCTTCCAGGTCGTAGCCGGCATTCACAAAAGGCTCGACCATATGCACCGCGCGCTTGTCCATCATTTCCAGCCCTGCTGGAATAATACCCGCCGCAATCACATTGGCCACTGCAGCGCCCGCCGTCTCGACCGAGCCAAAGCTTGCCATGACGACCCGGGCGCAGGCTGGCTTGGGAATGAGCTTGACCACCACTTCGGTGACCAAGCCCAACATGCCCTCGGATCCGATGAAGGCGGCGAGCAGATCCAGACCGGGGCTATCAGGCGCCTCGGACCCGAGCTCGACGATATCGCCGCTGATGGTGACCACCCGTATCCGCAGGATGTTGTGAACCGTGAGCCCGTATTTCAGGCAGTGCACACCGCCCGAGTTCTCCGCAACGTTGCCACCTATCGTGCAAGCGATCTGACTTGACGGATCGGGCGCATAGTAAAGCCCATAAGGCGCAGCTGCCTCCGAAATGGCCAGATTGCGAACACCCGGCCCAACCACCGCGCTGCCGGCGGCGACGTCGATGCGATGGATGCGATTGAGCTTGCTCAAGCCCAGCACGATGCCGCGCGCGTGCGGCATGGCGCCGCCCGACAGGCCCGTGCCGGCTCCTCGGGCAACGATAGGGATATTGAATGCCGTGCATGCCTTGACTACCGCGACGACCTGCGCTTCGTCCTCCGGCAGCACGACCACTGGCGGCAGCGACCGGTAAAGTGACAGGCCGTCGCATTCGTAGGGCCGCGTATCTTCGGCTCGATGCAAGATGCAATGAGCCGGCACGCTCTCTTTGAGGCGGGCTATCAAGCCCGGAAAATCCGGCGCTGTCTCGTACGCCGGGCTGATCAAGGATTCAGTCATTATTCTATTGTGTGGCGGCGCGCGCCCGCGCGCGGCGATGGGGGGTTATGGCCCCGGAATGATCTTGCCAGGGTTGAGGATATCGTGAGGGTCGAATGCGTGTTTCAGGCTGGCCATGAGGTCGAGCGCATCGCGGCCGTGTTCCGCCAGCATGAATGCCATCTTGTGCAGCCCCACGCCATGCTCGCCGGTGCAGGTACCGTCCATGCGGATGGCACGCTCCACCAGCCTGCGGTTAAGCTGTTCGGATGCCTCCCATTCCTGCGGGTTGTCTGGGTCGAGCAGCATCAGCACATGAAAGTTACCGTCGCCCACATGGCCAACGATGGTATACGGAAAGCTCGCCGCATCAAGTTCGGCGGCGGTTTCCGTCACGCAATCGGCCAACCGGGAAATGGGCACGCAGACATCTGTGGTGCTGGACCGACAGCCGGGCCGCAACTGCAGACCGGCAAAATAGGCATTGTGCCGCGCGGCCCACAGGCGGCTGCGGTCTTCGGGCTGGTCGGCCCATTCGAAATCCATGCCATCATTGGAGCGGGCGATTTCTTGCACAATCTGTGCCTGCTCTTTGACGCCCGCCGGGCTGCCATGAAACTCGAACAGCAACAGCGGCGACTCTTTGAGTGCCAGCTTGCTGTACGCATTGGTGGCCTTGACGGCCCAAGTGTCCATGAACTCGACCCGCGCCACGGGCACGCCCATTTGAATAACTTCGATGACGCTGCGCACCGCCGCCTCGAGCGTGGGAAAGTTGCAGATCGCCGCGGAGATCGCCTCGGGCACCGGATAAAGCCGGACAGTGACCTCGGTGATGATGCCCAGCGTCCCCTCGCTGCCCACGAAAATGCGCGTAAGGTCGTAGCCCGCTGAAGACTTGCGCGCGCGCGAAGCGGTATGAATCACGCGGCCATCCGCCGTGACAACCTTGAGCGACACCACGTTCTCACGCATGGTGCCATAGCGTACGGCGTTGGTACCCGAGGCACGGGTGGCCGCCATGCCGCCAAGGCTGGCATCCGCACCGGGATCGATCGGAAAAAACAGCCCGGTATCGCGGATGTGTTCGTTCAGCTGCTTGCGCGTGACGCCCGCCTGTACAGTGGCCGTGAAGTCTTCGGCGTTGATCGACACAATCTTGTCCATGCCGGCCAGATCGAGGCTGATGCCACCCTGCACAGCAAGCAAGTGCCCTTCGAGCGAGGACCCCGTCCCATAGGGGATGAGTGGTACATGGTGCGCATGGCAATGCCGCGCAACCCAAGCCACCTCCTCCGTGCTCAGGGCAAACACCACGCCGTCAGGCAGCATAGGCGGATAGGGGGATTCGTCGCGGCCGTGATGCTCACGCACTGCTTGCGCAGTGGTAAAGCGATCACCGAACTGCCGCGCCAAAGCATCCAGAAAGCCGTCTGGAATGGCGCGACGCACGCTCTGGGCCGGAGCGGGGGCATTCATGTTCGTTCTCCTGTTACAGTCATAGCCCAAGCACAGGCCCCACGCGGGGCCCTGACTACGCCATATGCCTGATCGTAGCAGTGTTTAGGCGTGCGTGCCGATCAGGGCATTTGCCGATTGCACCGTGACCTTGCGTCGATTCTGAACCGCCTGCGACAGCCGCTCGAGCACCTGAACCGTGGTGTCCCAGCCTATGCAACCGTCGGTAATGCTCTGGCCATAAGTTAGCGGCTTGCCAGCCACCATATCCTGACGTCCGTCAACCAGGTGGCTTTCGACCATGACGCCGAACAGGCAATCACCACCCGCCTCGAGTTGGCGGGAGACATCTTCGAGCACCTTGGGCTGATTGCGATAATCTTTGTTGCTGTTCGCATGGCTGGCGTCGACCATGATGCGTGGGCGCAGTTTGGCCTTGACGAGCTTGTCGCAAGCGTCGTGGACGCTGGCGGCATCGTAGTTGGGTGCTTTGCCGCCGCGCAGGATGATGTGGCAGTCGTTGTTGCCGACCGTGGACACAATGGCTGAATGACCGCCCTTGGTAACAGACAGGAAGTGGTGCGGCTGCGACGCCGCCTGGATAGCATCCATGGCGATCTTGATATTGCCATCGGTGCCATTCTTGAAGCCAACGGGACACGAGAGCCCGGAAGCCAGCTCACGATGAACCTGGCTTTCGGTTGTACGCGCCCCGATGGCGCCCCAGGCGACCAGGTCGGCAATATACTGCGGCGTGATCATATCCAGGAACTCACAGCCCGCGGGCAGGCCCAGGTCGTTGACGTTGATGAGCAACTCGCGCGCCGTACGCAGGCCTAGATTGATGTTGAAGCTGCCGTCCAGGCCTGGATCGTTGATCAGGCCCTTCCAGCCTACCGTGGTGCGCGGCTTCTCGAAGTAGACGCGCATGATGATTTCGAGATCGCCCTGGAAGCGTGTGCGCTGCTCGACCAGGCGGCGTGCGTACTCGAGCCCCGCTTCTGGATTGTGGATGGAACATGGCCCCACGATAACCACCAACCGGTCGTCATTGCCGTACAGAATATTGTGGACCGCGCGGCGCGCGTCGTGCACGACAGTCGAAATCGCCGGTGTGCAGGGAAATTCTCGCATTACATGCGCCGGCGGGCTCAATTCTTTGATTTCCCGGATTCGCAAGTCATCGGTATTGTGGGACACGGTATTACTCCAGAGTATTTTGCCAGCCTGCGCGCGGAACAAAAAAGCCGCCTAGCGAAGCTGGCGGCTTTTTGGGGAATTCGCTTGTTTTTACAGTGTACAGCGCGTCCCTTCCTCCACCAGCGGTTTTGGAAACGTAAAGTAAAAGAAGAAAAAGGACACGGTGCGGTACATAGTGGTAAATCCTAGCACACCTCATTTGCCTTGCCAACAGAATTTTCTGTAGCGGGCGGGCACCGCAGGCTTATCCGTCGCCCTTTTGCAATCGCCCCGTCCACGGCCGGCGGATCATGCGCCGCCTGCCTTGCGCAACACATCCCCCCGGTAATCCGCCTCTGCATCACAGCAACGTATCTGCGCATCCCTTACACCTGCGCCCGAAACTGCCACCTGTCCCAGGAAAAAACATCCTCCTTCTAACGATTTGAGTTGAAATCATCATATCGTGTATGATTTTTCTCGTTAAGATCACACCCATAACAATTGGCAAAGCACGCCTGCAAAGCATGGGCATGGCATCCTCCGCATCGTTTCCGCGGAACATGCATATGGCATTTTGTCGGGCATTTTGCATAACCGAACAAAGGAACGCCGATGAATACGCTGCGCAGAACTACGCTTATGACACTTGCCGCCCTGATAGTCGGCGGTGCGGCCACCCACGCCGGCGCTGTCACCCTCGAGCAGGTCAAGCAACGCGGCACTGTCCGGATCGCAGTGGCCAATGAAATTCCCTATGGCTTCATGGATATGAGCGGCAAGCCCAAGGGCGCCGGCCCTGAAGTGGCGCAGCACATCATGGAAAAGTTGGGCATTGAAAAGATTGAATGGGTCACCACCAACTTTGGCTCCCTTATTCCGGGGCTACGTGCCAACCGCTTCGACATGGTTGCCGCCGAGATGGCCATCCTGCCGCAACGCTGCAAAGAAGTACTGTTTTCAGAACCCAACAGTTCATATGGCGAAGGCCTGTTGGTTGCCCAAGGCAACCCCGATAACCTCCACAGCTACGAAGCTTTCGCCAAGAACGGCAAAAAGATCGCCATCATGGCCGGCGCCGACCAGCTCGAAATGCTGCAGGCGCTTGGCGTGCCAGGCGCACAGATGATCACGATCTCGAACAATGCCGACGCGATTTCCACCATTACCACCGGCCGTGCCAGCGCCTACGCGGCCACGGGGCTGACGGTGGCCGAACTGGCCGAGAAGGGCAAGAAGGTGGAGTCTGCCGCCAATTTCAAGGATCCGGTGATTGATGGCGAGCCGGTACGCAGCTGGGGGGCCTTCACCTTCGGCGAGGGTTCCGAGAGCCTGCGCGATGCGGTCAATACCGAACTGGCCGCCTTCAAAAAGACAGACGACTGGAAGCGCATCCTGTCCGAGTACGGCTTCAACGAAAACGATCAACAAGCCTCATTCACTAAAACCACCGCGCAACTCTGCAAGGGTTGACGGCGCATGAATTGGCTGAGTTACAGCGTACCGTTGCTGGAAGGCGCGTGGATCACCGTGCAGTTGACGGTCTATTCGACCATCCTGGGCACGACCACCGCCTTCTTGTTCGGCATCGGCAAACTGTCCAGCAACTGGTTCATCAAAGGTGTGTCGCTGTGCTTTATCGAGGTTTTCCGCGGCACGTCTCTGCTGGTCCAGCTGTTCTGGCTTTATTTTGCGCTGCCTGTGCTGGGGCAGCAGTTGGGTCTGGATTTGCGCATGCCGCCTGTGCTGACCGGCACGCTCGCACTGGGGCTGAACATCGGCGCCTATGGCGCAGAAGTGGTGCGCGGCGCGATACAAGCCGTACCGCCCACCCAGTACGAAGCTGCCAAAGCGCTGGATTTCTCCCCCAGACACACGCTCTGGCGCATTGCACTGCCCCAGGCGATACCCGAAATGATGCCCAGTTTCGGCAATCTTGCTATCCAGAACCTCAAGGACACGGCACTAGTCTCGCTGATCAGTCTGGGCGATATGACCTTTCGCGCTGAACAGATACGCAACTTCACCCAGGACAGCGTAGGCGTGTATACGCTGCTGTTGCTGATGTACTTTGGCATGGCACTGGTACTTACAGGGCTGATGAAGCTGCTCGAGCGCTCTGTGGGGCGCTGGCGCCCCGGGAGGGCCTGACATGCTGTTCGGCATAGAATGGGACACCTCGAGCGGGGCCGCACTGGCGCTGTCCATTCTCCCCATCCTGCTCAAAGGTCTGCTTGTCACGGTCCAGGCCACAGCGGTGGGCTTTGTCATCGCCGCGCTGCTGGGGCTTGCGCTGGCAGCGCTCAAGTCTGCACCCCAGCGCGTCGTGGCCTGGCCCGCACGCGCGGTGGCCGAGTTTCTGCGCGATACACCATTGCTGGTGCAAGTGTTTTTCCTGTATTACGTGCTGCCCGAGTACGGTATTGTGCTGCCGGCCTTCCTGACCGGGGCACTGGCGCTTGGGCTGCAGTACAGCGCATATATGTCTGAAGTCTATCGAGCCGGGATAGAGTCGGTACACCGGGGCCAGACAGAAGCCGCATGCGCTCTCGATCTGTCCCCCGCACGCCGCTTCGGCGTCATCATCCTGCCGCAGGCGATCCCTCGCATTATCCCCGCCATGGGCAATTACCTGGTTTCGATCATGAAAGATGTACCGGTACTGTCTGTAGTGTCGATTCTGGAAATGCTCAATGTCGCCAAAATCATTGGCGACCGCACCTTCAACTACCTGATACCGATCTCCATGGTTGGCGGCATTTATCTGCTGCTGACCCTGGTGGCCTCGGGCGCGGTACGCTACCTGGACAAGCGCCTGCCCAAGCAAGGAATTCCGCTGAAATGAACGAAGCCATCATTACATTCGATAAAGTCGTTAAACGCTTCGGCGACGTTACCGTGCTCGATGAACTCGACTTCACAGTAAAAAAGGGCGAGAAAGTCAGCATCATTGGCCCCTCCGGATCAGGCAAATCCACGGTGCTGCGCATTCTCATGACGCTGGAAACAATAGACGACGGTGTAATCTGGGTCGACAACGAGCCGCTATGGCATGAAACACGCAACGGCAGCCTGGTTCCCGCCAGCGAATCTCACTTGCGTGATATGCGCAAAAAAATGGGCATGGTCTTTCAACAGTTCAATCTGTTTCCCCACATGACCGTGCGGCGCAATATCACCGAAGCGCCGATCCATGTTCTGGGGCTGTCACGCGAGGAAGCCACGGAGCGGGCCGATACCTACCTAAGCCTGGTAGGGCTGTCCGATCAAGCTGATAAATTTCCCTCTCAGCTTTCCGGAGGGCAGCAGCAGCGTGTGGCTATTGCCCGCGCACTGGCGATGCGCCCCAATATCATGCTGTTCGATGAGCCAACATCGGCACTGGACCCGGAACTGGTGGGCGAAGTGCTTTCCGTCATCCAGCGCCTGGCTGACGAGCAAGACCTGACCATGCTGCTGGTGACGCACGAAATGCAGTTCGCCAAACAGATTTCAGATCGTGTCTGCTTTTTCGACAAAGGAAAGATTGTCGAACAGGGGCCGCCGGAACAAGTGATGGTAGAACCTCGCGAAGCGCGCACCCAGGAGTTCCTCAAGGCCTTCATCACCCCCGCCTGATATGTCGCCGGACTCAAACAGGGCCGGGTCGGGAACGGCTGCGGTGGTGCGGGCATCCAATGCGGTGAGTTCCACTTATCTCACCACGGAGGTTTTCCATGTCCAAACCCGTCTATGCCCTTATCGCCGCCGCAGCGCTGGCTTTCAGCCCGATGTATACCTTCGCGGCACAGCACAGCAAGGCCGCTCCCACGACGCTCAAGTCACCCCCCCCCGCCCCCTACCAGGCGGTGAGCAAACTGGTCAAACTGCCTGACTTCCTGCCCGGCATGGGCCAGCTTTTCGTCGATCCCGCCACCTTGCCGGCAGGCCCGTTTTTGGCCTATGACCACGACGGCAAGCTGGTCAGCACCATCTATATGGTGCCGCTCTCGGCCATGAAGGCCGACATGAAGCTGGACAACCTGAAGGTCGGCAACAAGAAAGTTGACCACGTTGATATGTACTACAACGCCGGCCACCCGGGTGTTGCCGAGCCGCACGTGCATATCGTGTTGTGGCATGTACCGGCAAACGGGGAGGCACGGGTCGCCAAATGAACATGATCATGCTGCCTGACACCCGCCGGCGCCTGCTGTTGGCCGCGGGCGGTGGGTTGTTATTGTCGGGGTTCTGGCATGCCCGTCCCAGCTTTGCGGCCGGCGTCGTCGACATTGCCATGGCAGGTGCGAACGGGGGCGCCGATGTATGGTTCCGTCCCCGAGGCGTGCTGATCCAGCCAGGCCAGACCGTGCGCTGGACCAATCAGGAAACCGGCAATGTCCACACCGCAACAGCCTATCATCCCGCCAATGGCGGCAAATCGTTGCGCATACCCAAAGGCGCAAAACCCTGGGATTCGGACTACCTGATGCCCGGCCAGTCATTCTCTGTAACCTTAGAAGTGCCGGGCGTGTACGACTACTTCTGCCTGCCCCATGAGCACGCCGGCATGGTGGGACGGATTATCGTCGCCGAACCCGAAGCCGGCGTCGAAGCCCTGCGTGCGATGTCGGATCCCCAACTGCCGTCCGCGGCTGCGCAGGGATTCGTAGCGATCGCGGAAATCATGCAAAAGCAGGTGGTTGAATGAAGCAATGACAGGCGTGCAGTTGAAAACACCAACAGCTTGCGCCCCCGATGCATAGGCCGCAGCCGGAAACTCGGCCGCGGCCTATGCGATCGCCTGTCTCGCACCCCGGCTTCGAGGCGCATGCCCTCTGATTCGATCAGAATTAAAGAAACGCAACGCGAACGCATGCCGGATGCAAGGGTGCAGCCCCCTGCCATCCGATCAGGATTGACGGGGTTCGCGTGTGATGCGTGCCAGCACGGCCTCGACGATCCGGTCGCAGCGCTCACCATCAAAGGCGAAAGCATCGCGGCTGGCGGTGTCCATGTCTCCGGACAGCGCCTCACGCAGCCGTTGACGCGCACGCAAATATCGGGTGCGCACCGTGGCCTCGGGAATATCCAGCACTTGTGCCACTTCCACGGCCGGCATCTCCTCGACAGCGCGCAAGATGAAGACCGTACGGAAATCATCGGGCAATTCATCGATGCGCCGTTCGATCAGATGGCGTAGCTCACCGCGCCAGGCAAGCTGGGCGGGGCTGTCGTGTTGGCTTGCCGGGTGTTCCATGATATCCAATAGGCTCGTGCCGTTGCTGTCGTCGTCCAATTGGATGACCGCCGCACGCCGTTTGTTCCGGCGCAGGCGGATGAGGGCTTCATTGATCGCAATGCGCGTAAGCCAGGTGGACAGTTGCGCCTCGGCGCGAAAAGTGGCGAGCGCGCAGTAGGCCTTCCAGTAGGCTTCCTGCACGGCGTCCTCCGCCTCGCTGTCATCTTTGAGTATGCTGCGCGCAGCGCGATACAGGCGCGCGTTATAGCGCCGCATCAATACTTCGAATGCCTGGGTATCGCCTTGTGTGATGCGTCGTACCAGCGCATGATCGGTGTCTTCGGGGCACGACGCGGCAGGGGTGGCAACGGTATCCATATCGCCTCTGAATAAAGCATGGATGTATTGGATGCA
The DNA here is from genome assembly GCF_009857885.1 of Pusillimonas sp. TS35. Lineage (GTDB taxonomy): Bacteria > Pseudomonadota > Gammaproteobacteria > Burkholderiales > Burkholderiaceae_B > Allopusillimonas > Allopusillimonas lactea. The sequence goes on from NZ_WWER01000009.1 coordinate 119,979, forward strand.
GTGTCACCCCATTCCGTTCCCGACGCAAGCAGTGGCCGACCTGGCCTCCGCATCCCCTGCGCCGGCGTACGGGTGCGGCTCACAACAACGAGCCGCAGGCCGCGATCAGCGCCCCGTCCGACGCCGGCGCGGCCGGGCCGGCCATCAGCCGGCCGTCGCGACTGCCTCGCTGGGGACCAGCGCCTCAAAGCGACGGCGTGCCGCTATGTGTTCCGGGCGTGGCTTGAGCCCATACAAGGGAGCGCCCAGCGTATTCTCCATGCTGTTGTACACCATGAACACATTGGCACGCGGCCAGGGCGAAATATTGCCGTTGGAGCCATGCATGGTGTTGCAGTCGAAAAACACGACGGAGCCCGCCTTGGCGGTCATGGGGCGGATACCGCCCTGCTCCGCCAGCAGTTGCAGACTCAACGGGTCGGGCACGCCATACTCCTGCTTCTTGAGCGACTGCTTGTAGTGGTCGTCGGGGGTTTCGCCTAGGCAGGAAATGAACTGCGTATGCGAACCAGGCACCAGCATGAGTGGCCCGTTGCAAGCATTGTTATCGGTCAGCAATACCGAGCAACTGAGCGCCCGCATGCGCGGCATACCGTCTTCGACATGCCAGGTTTCGAAATCCGAGTGCCAGTAGAATTCCTTGCCCTTGAAGCCAGGCTTCATATTGGCGCGCGACTGGTGCATATACACTTCGGAGCCAAGAATCTGGCGCGCCACATGAATCAGGCGTGGATCGCGTGCAAGCTTGGCAATACGGTCGCTGAGCTCATGCACACGGAAGATGGAACGCACGGCATCGCTGCCCGGCTCCGTAATGGCTTCCTCCAGCGCCGTGATTGCCGGATCGGTGCTCATGCGCCGGATTTCCTCCAGCAGCGCCTTCACGTCGGCCTCGTCGAAAACGTCTTCCAGCAGAATGAAGCCGTCGCGCGCGTAGCTGTCAAGTTGGCCGGCCGACAACGCATCGGCATAGGCGCCCTCGCCGTAAACAACCGGATCTTGCCGTGCAATGATCGCCGCGCTCCGGTCTGTACGCGACGCATAAATATCAGTCATGGTGGCTGTCATGATGATTACTCCTTCCAAAGCACGCACGCGCCGCGGCGGGCGCATGCGCATCCTTCAACCTCAAACCGTAGCGCTGGCCAGCGGATAGACGCCATCGGCGTCATGCACCTCATTACCCGTGAGCGGCGGATTGAATACGCAGATAACCCGCAACGGCTGCGTGCCGCCGCGCAGCCAGTGCTCGTCATTCTCGTTCAGCGCATACACCACGCCTGGCCCGAGCGCATACTTCCTACCGTCGGCGATCGTTTCGATCTCACCGTCGCCTTCGATGCACCATACGGCTTCGAGATGATTCTGATAATGGATGTGGGTCTGCGTGCCGGGAAAAATCGTGGTTTCGTGAAACGAAAACCCCATCCCGTCCTTGCTCAGCAGTACACGCCGGCTAACCCAGGTATCGGTCTTGACCTCATGCTCGGTACCAATCACATCGTTCACATTGCGTACGATCATCGCGCCTTTCCTCCAAATTTCAGCACACGAGCACTCACGCCGCGCTCACCCAGTACCTGCGCCACGCTGCGTTCGATAATTTCCAGACCGCGAAGCAACAGGTCGTCCTCGATCGTCAGTGCGGGCAGTATCTTGAGCACCTCATCGTGCGCGCCCGAGGTTTCAATCACTACACCATGCTCGAATGCCTTGGCCGCAAATGCATTGGCCAAGCCATTTTCTGGCGGCGCGACCAGCCCCTGGATCAGGCCGCGCCCACGTACGCTCAAGCCTGCCGCAGGATAGCTGTGCACGATATTTTCGAGCCAGTCGCGCACCATGCGTTCCTTGCGCGCGGTTTCCTCCGCGAAGCGGCCGTCGGCCCAATAGCTGTCCAGCGCCTGGGCGGCGGTCACGAACGCCAGATTGTTGCCGCGGAAAGTGCCGCTGTGGGCGCCCGGCTTCCAGATATCGAACTCGGGCTTCATCATTACCAACGACATCGGCATACCGAAACCAGACAGCGATTTGGACAGCGTGATAATGTCGGGTTGGATGCCGAAGGGCTCGAAGCTGAAGAACGTGCCAGTGCGGCCGCAGCCCACTTGAATGTCATCGACGATCAGCAGCATGTCGTAGCGTCGGCAGACGCGCTCGAGATCCTGCAACCAACGCCGCGAGGCAACATTTACGCCGCCTTCGCCCTGTACGGTTTCGACAATGACCGCGGCGGGATGATCCAGGCCGCTGCTGGGATCATCGAGCATACGCTCGATATAGTCCATGGTATTGACGTCCGGCCCCATATACCCGTCGAAAGGCATAAAGGTGGAATTTCCCAGCGCCATCCCCGCGGCCTGGCGGAATTTTGCATTGGCTGTCGCACCCAGCGAGCCCACCGACACGCCATGAAAGCCATGGGTAAACGAAATGATGTTGGAACGGCCTTTGACTTGCCGGGCGAGCTTTAGCGCCGCCTCGACCGCGTTGGTCCCGGTCGGCCCGGTGAACTGTAGCCGGTACTCCCAGCCGCGCGGTTTCAGCAATACCCGGTCTACCGCTTCCAGAAAATACTTCTTGGCGCTGGTTGCCATGTCCAGGCCGTGCACTACACCGTCAGTATTCAGATAATCAATCAGGCGACTCTTGAGCACCTGATTGTTGTGTCCATAATTCAGCGTCCCCGCACCACTGAAGAAATCGATATATTCATTATTCTGTTCATCGATGAGGAGCGATCCCTTGGCCTTGTTGAAAACAACCGGGAACGACCGGACGTAGCCCCTGACTTCAGACTCCATCCGGTCAAATATTTTCAAATCAGTCATTTATCTTCTCCTTCTATTGATGAAACGCCTTCCCACGACGTGCCCTCGCAGGAACGCCAGCGTTTCGATTAAAGACGATCAGCCCACCCGCGACGAAACGCTATAGAGGCTGAAATGGGCCAATGCGAAGCAGGGGTTCGTCGTCGTGCCCCTGCGGGCCGAACAATGAACGGCCAAACAGCGGCGACTCTGAAATCCTGGTATTGAGTGAACGGGCCATCCCTTCGAACAGCGCTCGCGATGCGCGGTTCTCGGGCCCGACAGTCGTTTCGATGAAGCGCACATGGCGCAGGCCCGGGCGTCGCAGCAATTGCCGCAACATTTGCCCTGCCAGGCCCTTACCCCGCGCGTCGGGGTGTACAGCTACCTGCCAGACGAACAATGTGTCTGACTTATCTGGAACAAGATAGCCAGAGATATATCCCTGCAATGACTCGCCCTCGCCGGCGACGATGCACGTGGCCGGAAAGTGCTCGCTGAGCACCAGATAGGTATAGAGGGAATTGAGGTCGAGTGGCGGGCACTCGGAGACAAGCTGGTGAATGGCGGCGCCGTCGTCCTTGCGCGGTCGCCTGAACCAGGTCTGGCCTGATCCGGAGGGTGAGGTTGCCGCGCTTGCGGTGCCGTAGGAGGCATCGGGCGCGGCAGAGACAGGATTTTGTTCGAGGGGGTTGATCGTTAATTCAGTCGTCACACCATAAGTCCCGATTCTGGAAGCGCCCCCTTGGTGTCGGGAACATCAAGGATAGGCGAAGCATGATCGCCTGGCGCTTCGGGCGGCGCCACGCCGCCGGATTCCATAAGATCGACAATACGCTCGAGCGACGAGGTAATACTCGCCTGCTCGGGCTCGGGCAAGGCCTTGAGTGCCTCTGACAGCTTCTGCTGCAGCGGCGAAGGTGTGTCAATTGCCAACTGGCGGCCAGCATCGGTGGCCGTGACGAAAACGATGCGGCGGTCTTCTCGGCCGCGTTCACGGCGAATCAGACCCTTGTCTTCGAGACGGTCGAGAATGCCGACAACGGTGCTGGCGCTGACGTGAATTTCACGGCTGATCGCGGTGGCGGTCAGCGGCCCGTGGTCGATAGCCGCCCGCAGGCACACAAGCTGCGGCGCCGTGATGTTGCTGCATGCGGCAAGCTGACGCGAATGCAGAGCAACCGACCGCGTTATGCGGCGTAGCGCGCGCAATATGCGCAGATCAAATTGCTCGGTAGTGCTGGGGGCGGTCATGATATATGTGTAAAAAACAATTCAACAAAATTGATTTCTACTCAAATCATATGAGACCTGAACGAATACGTCAAGGTGACGCTATGACGAACGGCAGGCCACAGGGCGCTGCAGCAGCGCCAGGCGACCGCGTGCCTGCCTGTACAACGTCTCAGGAGGCGGTACCGCCGACAGTCAGGCTGTCCAGCCGGATTGTGGGCATGCCTACGCCCACCGGCACACTCTGGCCCTCTTTGCCGCAGGTGCCCACCCCGGAATCAAGCTGCAAGTCGTTCCCTATCATGCTGACGGTATTCATGGCATCGGGGCCGTTGCCAATCAGCGTGGCGCCCTTGACCGGATACGTGATGCGGCCGTCCTCGATCATGTATGCCTCGGAGGCCGAGAACACAAACTTGCCACTGGTGATATCCACCTGCCCACCGCCGAAATTGGCCGCATATAGGCCTTTCTTGACCGAGCCGATGATCTCGGCAGGATCTTTGTCGCCACCCAGCATATAGGTATTGGTCATGCGCGGCATAGGCAGATGTGCATAGGACTCGCGCCGCCCATTGCCGGTCACCGGCATTTTCATCAGACGCGCATTGAGTGAATCCTGCATATACCCCTTGAGAATGCCGTCCTCAATCAGCACGTTATGTTGGGTCGGGTTGCCTTCATCGTCGATATTGAGCGAACCACGGCGATCAGCCAGCGTACCGTCGTCGACCACGGTAACACCGCGCGCCGCCACGCGCTCGCCGATGCGCCCGGAAAATACGCTGGAGCCCTTGCGATTGAAATCGCCTTCCAGCCCGTGGCCCACTGCTTCGTGCAGCAGGATGCCGGGCCAGCCTGCGCCCAGCACCACTGTCATTTCGCCAGCCGGGGCCGGGCGAGACTCGAGATTGGTCAGTGCTTCGTGCACGGCCCGGGCCACATAGCCGCGCAGAAGGTCATCGGTGAAATAAGCCAGCCCGGTGCGGCCGCCCCCGCCGGCAACGCCAACTTCACGCCGCCCGTTGCGCTCGGCGATCACAGTAAGCGACAGCCTGACCAAAGGTCGTACGTCGGCGGCCAGGCGCCCGTCGCTGCCCGCTACCATGACAACATCGTATTCCGCGCCCAGCCCGGCCATCACCTGGATAATGTGAGGATCCGCCGCCCGCGCCATGGCTTCGATGCGCTCCAGAAGTGCTACCTTTTCGGGGGCAGTCAGCGTGGCAACCGGGTCGATGGCCGGGTATAGGCCGGCGCGCGGCAGCCCTTCCCCAGCGGATATTTTTTGCTTTCCCGCGCCCTTGCGGCCTATGGCCCGCACGGCGTGGGCGGACGACATCAACGCCTCGGCCGACAGGCTGTCGGAATATGCGAATGCGGTTTTCTCGCCGCTGAGTGCGCGCACGCCAACACCCTGCTCTATTGAGAAACTGCCGGTCTTGACGATGCCTTCTTCCAGGCTCCAGCTTTCACTGCGCGTATATTGAAAATAAAGGTCGGCATAATCAACCTTGTGCGTAAAGATCGCGCCCAGCGCACGCGCCATGTCAGATTCGGTCAACCCCCAAGGGTCGAGCAGCAGCGATTTGGCCGTGGCCAGGGACTGAATGGTTGTATCTACGGGTTTCATGAATGGCCGCGAGAAAAAGTATGTTTTACAGAGTGCGATGCCTGAGCGCCGGCAGTGCGGTGCGCACCGCCTCCAGGCGCCCCGGCGCGATGTTGCCGGCCGCATAACCAGGGCCTTCGGCGATTTGCTCTACGATATCGCCCCATGGATCCACTAACATGGAATGACCCCATGTACGACGACCATTTTCATGCCTGCCTCCCTGGGCAGGGGCCAGTACGTAACATTGGTTTTCAATGGCTCGCGCACGCAACAGGATTTCCCAGTGCGCCGAACCAGTTGTGTAGGTGAAGGCGGATGGCAGGACAATCAAGCTGACTTCGCCCTGCGCCCTGAACAGCTCTGGAAAGCGCAGGTCGTAGCAGATTGACAGCCCTACTTTTCCGCACGGGCTGTCGAATATCGTCGGTGCATTATCACCGGGCCTTATCGATATGGATTCATCATAGGCCTCATTGCCTTTGCGAAAGCCGAACAGGTGAATCTTGTCATACCGAGCCACTTGCGCGCCGGCCGGATCGTACACAAGGCATGAATTATATATGCGGTCTGCATCAGGGCTTTCAAGTGGCAGGGTGCCGCCCACCAGCCATATTGAATGGCGACGCGCCTGATCCGCCAGAAAGGCCTGGATCAGCCCGCTGCCGGACGTTTCGCGGATCGCCAGTTTATCCGCGTCACGATGGCCCATGAAGCAGAAATACTCAGGCAAGGCCAGGATCCGCGCGCCATCGGCAACCGCGGCCGCAATCAGCTCGGCAGCCTGGGCGAGATTATCTTTCACGCTGGAGGACGAAACCATTTGAATAGCCGCAACGCGAAAATCTGGTACAGGATTATTTACTGACATATGTAGTTTCTTACAGAGCACCTTACCCGCGAACATTGCATGCAATTCTGACAGATAATGCGCAAATTAATCCTATTAATAATGCGGAAATAAGATAGAATTAACGCTCGCCGCAAAAACCCATGCGGTTCATTTAAAACGCGCCCCTCAATCATCAACAGGGACTTCTAATGCCTCGCGATACCAGTTCAACACTTCAAAAGATTGAGAAAGAAATCCAACGCCTTCAAAAACAGGCGAAAACCCTGCAGGCCAAGCGCCGCGGGCCCATCCTTGCCAGCATACTGCGTTCAATGCGCGAGTACGATATCACGCCTGAAGACGTCGCGGCGGTGTACAACAGCCACAGTGCGCGCAAGACCGCACGCAAGCAGGCGACACCCGCCCCACGGCGCGTCGTGCCGCCCAAGTATCGCCACCCTGAAACCGGGGATACCTGGACGGGCCGGGGCAAGCCGCCAAAATGGATCACGGCTGCCGAAGCCGAAGGCAAGAAGCGTGACGACTTCCTCATCCAATAACGGCAACCGCTCGTATCAAACCTCGAAGGCCTGCGCAAGCAGGCCTTTTTAATATTGAGCGGAGTCAGCGCCCGCGCTCATATTCGACTTCACGCACTTGGCCATTATTACCCGGAAACCCGTCGAATACCGCACGTGCCAAATACGGCATCGCCTGCGCAAGGTTGTCCGAACCGCTGACATTGACGGCGGTGGACCGGTAAACCTCAGCGCCTTTCCGTTGACGATCATTAATCGTGACAGTAAGTGTGTTTTTATAAACCATTACCGGCACGGTGGAAACCGAAGGCGGATAATAGACCGCCCCGCCCCAATACGGGCCGCCGCCAAACCATCCGAATGACGGGCCGAACCCCCACCCATCATTTAAATATGGGTCGTTATATTGCCTGACCCAGGTCTGTGTAACCGGATTTGAATAATCGACATGCACATCAAAACGTGCCGCCGCCGCATTCGGCGCCTCAATGAGGCCGACGGGGCCGATATTTGCCCTGATCATGTCCGCAAAGCTCTGGAACTGCAGATTATTGACCTGGTTTGCAGACGGTACGATGTGATAGCTTGCGCCCTGCGCATCAGCGGGCCATTGCTGGTAACTGGTCACCCGCGCAGACAAGGTGGACGCGCAACCGGCCAGCAACGTCATGCCGACGCACAATGCCACCCCGCGCCAAAACTGCCTGTAGTATGCCTTGGCGGTACGCCACATAATGTTCTCCCGCGGCACGGCCGCCTGTGCGCCCGGAATTCCTGCGCCCCAGCGCTGCCGATGCGTTTATTGGACCCCGAGAACGGGGTAAAGGTTGCACCTACATTATAAAAAACCAGAAGCAGCGGCAAACACTACAATAAAGCTGTCTGGAACCTATTGAAACAGCTCTCCATGCGTACCGATACCGCACCCACCATCTCCCGTCTCGACTACCGGCCGTACCCGTACCACTTGCACGACGTCGAACTCACGTTCGATCTTGATCCCACCCAGACCCGGGTGCGGACGGTGATGCGGCTCGAACGGGCCACACTGACGCCCCAGGCGCTGGTACTGGACGGCGACACGCTGCAACTCGAAAGCGTAACGATTGATGGCGAGGCGCTGAGCCCGCAAGACTACACGCTGGACGCGGGCACCCTGACGCTGCATCCATCCCAACCCAGCTTCGTCCTCGAGATCGTAAACTTCTGCCGGCCCGCCGATAACTCCACACTGATGGGGCTCTACGTATCGAGCGCACACCTGTTTACGCAATGCGAGGCCGAAGGCTTTCGGCGTATTACCTGGTTCCCCGACCGCCCCGACGTGATGGCACGCTACCGCGTCACACTACGGGCCGACAAAGCGCGCTACCCGCTGCTGCTGTCCAACGGCAATCTGGTTTCCCAGAACGACCTGCCCGAAGGGCGCCACGAGGCAGTCTGGCACGATCCGCATCCCAAGCCCTGCTATCTTTTCGCGTTGGTGGCAGGCGACTTCGACTGCCGCGAACGCCGAGAGGTCACCCGCAGCGGGCGCCAGGCACTGCTGCAGGTCTATAGCGATCATGGCTCGAACGACCGCACCGAGTGGGCCCTGGACAGCCTGGCGCGTTCGCTGCATTGGGACGAACAGCGCTGGGGGCTCGAACTGGATCTGGATCGCTTCATGGTCGTTGCCGCGCGCGATTTCAACATGGGCGCGATGGAAAACAAGGGACTGAACATCTTCAACTCGGCCTATGTGCTGGCCGACCCTGCCACGGCTACCGATGCCGCCTATCGTGGCGTCGAATCGGTGATCGGGCACGAATACTTTCACAATTGGACCGGCAACCGCGTGACCTGCCGCGACTGGTTCCAGCTTTCGCTCAAGGAAGGGCTCACCGTCTTTCGTGACCAGGAATTCTCGGCCGACATGCTGGCGGCGGGGCTGGACGGCGCCGAGGCAGTCAGCGCACGCGCAGTCAAGCGTATCGACGACGTGACCACGCTGCGCATCGCGCAATTCCCGGAAGACGCGGGCCCGATGGCGCATCCGATCCGCCCGGAAAGCTATCAGGAGATCGGCAATTTCTACACAGCCACGGTGTACGAAAAAGGCGCTGAAGTTATCCGTATGCAGCACACGCTGCTGGGCGAAGCCGGTTTTCGTGCAGGGCTGGATGAATACTTCCGCCGCCACGACGGCCAGGCCGTCACCTGCGACGATTTCGTCAGCGCCATGGAGTCGGTTTATACCCGGCAAAATCCCGGCCGCAGCCTGGACATTTTCCGCCGCTGGTACAGCCAGGCGGGCACACCGAGGGTTGCCGTTTCCATCGACTGGAATGCCATTGAGCACCGTTGCGTAGTGACGCTCACCCAACGCAACGCGCCAGCCGGCATCGAGAAGCTCCAGGAGCCACCGGCACACAAGCCGCCGCTGCATATACCCTTCGCCCTGGGCCTACTGGCACGCGACGGCCGCCCCCTGCCGCTGTCTCTGGAAGGGCAGGCGCCAGCCGATACCGTACTGCTCGAGCTCACGAGCGAATCACAAACCTGGGTGCTGCGGGATATCCCCGAAGAGCCCGTCCCCTCTTTGCTGCGCAATTTCTCGGCGCCTGTCATCGTCGAGTTTGAGCGCCCCGACGCCGATCTCGCGCTGCTCGCGCGGCACGACACAGACCCCTTTGCACGCTGGGAAGCCACGCGCGAACTGGCCTCGCGTCAGTTGCTGTGCTTGGTGGGCGATGCCAGCATCGACATCGACCCAATGTTCATCGACACCTGGCGCACGCTGCTGCGTGATACGCAGATTACCGATGCCTATAAGGCGCGGGTACTCAGCCTGCCTGGCGAAAAAGAATTGCTCGAAAAAACCAGCCCGCTCGATCCCTTGGGGGTGGTGCGCGCCTGCCGCCGACTGCGCACCGCGCTGGGGCAAATGCTTGCGCCGCTATGGCATGATGTCTACCGTGACACGACCAGCAAGGCACCGCCACAGTACAGCCCCGACCCTGTGCAGGCCGGCCGGCGCGCACTCAAGAACCTTGCCCTGTCCTACCTGATGGCGGCCGGCGACGCGGAGGCCGTATCACTGGCCCGCACCCAGTATTACGATGCCTCCAACATGACCGATGCCATGGGCGGGCTGGCGGCGCTGGTGCACGACGGCCCCGAGGCCGAACGCACACGGGCACTCGATCACTTCTACCAAACGTGGCAGCAGGATCCGCTGGTGATGGACAAATGGTTCGTGCTTCAGGCTACCGCCCCCAGCGCCACCGTGGAGAGCACTCGCGCATTGATGCTGCATCCCGCTTTTTCTCTGCGCAACCCCAATCGCGCTCGGGCGCTGATTTTTCAGTTCTGCATCAACAACCTGCAGGGCGTGCACAATCAAGAGGGCTATGCGTTCTGGGCAGAGCAAGTGCTGGCTCTCGACAGCCTGAACCCTGAGATCGCAGCCCGGCTTGCGCGCGCTTTCGACAACTGGGCCAGATATGCCGAGCCGCAGCGCAGCGGCATGCGCGCCGCCTTGGAACAGGTTCGTCAGCACCCGGGCCTGTCGCGCAATGTGGATGAAATTGTCTCCAAAGCCTTGAGCATCTGAGGCCTTTGAACATCAAGGCATTCAAATCAAGGCATTCAACGCATTCTCAGCATCTGAAGCACTTATAGCCAGCAAAGTATTCAAAGCATTCAAAGCATTCAATACACGGAGCAACGATAACTATGTCTCGTAAAACCCTGACCCAATACCTGGTCGAGCAGCAGCGAAAGGAACAGGCTGTTTCCGCGGAAGTGCGGCTTCTCATCGAAACCGTCGCGCGCGCCTGCAAGACCATCGGCCATGCGGTCAGCAAAGGCGCGCTGGGCGGCGTGTTGGGCAGCCTGAGCAGCGAGAACGTGCAGGGTGAGGTGCAGAAGAAACTGGATGTCATGTCCAACGAGATTCTGCTCGAAGCCAATGAATGGGGCGGGCACTTAGCGGCGATGGCCTCCGAAGAGATGGAAACCATCCACCTGATCCCGAATCGCTACCCCAAGGGCGAATACCTGCTGCTGTTCGATCCCCTGGATGGCTCATCCAATATTGACGTGAATGTGTCCATCGGCACTATTTTCTCGGTGTTGCATGCGCCGCACCACACCTCGGGCCAGGACGTAGCCGAGGCGGATTTCCTGCAGCGCGGCTCGATGCAGGTCGCGGCGGGCTATGCGGTATACGGGCCCCAGACCATGCTGGTGCTTACAGTGGGTACGGGCGTGGTCGCCTTTACGCTGGACCGCGAACTGGGCGCCTGGCAGCTTACCGATGAAGACATCCGCATCCCCGCGACAACGGCGGAGTTCGCCATCAACATGTCGAACATGCGCCACTGGGAAGCGCCCGTCAAGCGCTATATCGATGACTGCCTGGCCGGCAAAGAAGGCCCACTGGGCAAAAACTACAATATGCGCTGGGTGGCCTCCATGGTGGCCGACGTGCATCGCATCCTGACGCGCGGAGGTATTTTCATGTACCCGCGCGATCAGCGCGCCAGCGGCAAGAATGGCAAGCTGCGCCTGATGTACGAAGCCAACCCCATGAGCTTCATCGTGGAACAGGCCGGCGGCGCGGCCATCGACGGCAGCCAGCGCATCCTTGACATCCAGCCCGAAGCGCTGCATCAGCGTGTGGGCGTGGTACTCGGGTCCAAAGAAGAAGTCGAGCGCGTCAAACGCTATCACGACGAGGCTTGAAGGCCTGAGCACCCGCCGGGGCGCCCCGGGTGCAGCTGCGCCCCACGCGCACCCAGCATCGGCCACTGAGCAAGCCCACTTGGAGGCTTGGCACCCATATACAGAAACGCCGCCTTGATTTGAGGCAGCGTTTTTGCATTGCTGATTCACAGGCCGCGCGCGGTACGCGCGGCTGATACAACGCGGATCAGTCCAGCGTGAGAATGGTGGCACCCGTGGTTTTGCGAGATGCCAGGGCTTCCTGCGCGGCGGCGGCATCGGCCAGCGGAAAACGCTGGCCGATGGTTATCTTGATCTTCTTCTTGCCAACCAGGCCGAACATCTCGTCGGCGGCAGCCTGCAACTTTTCACGTGTTGGCACGTGATCCGCCAGCTTGGGCCGCGTGACAAACAACGAGCCTTTCTGGTTGAGAATGGCAAGATCGACACCCGTTACCGAGCCCGATGCGTTGCCGAAACTCACCATCAGGCCGCGGCGCTCGATACAGTCCAGAGAAGTTTCCCAGGTAGCCTTGCCCACGCCATCGTATACCACCGGCACCTTGCGGCCTTCGGTGAGTTCAAGCACCCGTTTGACGACATCTTCCGTGGAGTAGTTGATCACCTCCCAGGCGCCATGCGCTTTCGCCAGCGCAGCCTTTTCGGCCGTAGATGCGGTGCCAATGAGCTTGACGCCGAGCGCCTTGGCCCACTGGCAGGCGATCAGGCCCACGCCGCCTGCGGCTGCATGGAACAGAATGGTTTCGCCACCCTGCAGGCGGTAGGTCTGGCGAAAGAGGTATTGCACCGTGAGGCCCTTGAGCATCACCGCTGCGGCCTCGTCGAACGTGACATTATCAGGGATGCGCACAACTTGATGTGCGGGCACGTTGCGCGCTTCGGCGTATGCGCCGAGCGGGCTTTGCCCATAGGCGACACGATCACCCACCTTCAGGTGCGATACGCCTTCGCCAACAGCATCGACAACACCTGATGCCTCATACCCGATGCCATGCGGCAGCGCGTTGGCGTACAGGCCGGTGCGACAGTAAATATCGATGAAATTCAAACCAATCGCTTTCTGCCGTATCGTTACCTCGCCCTTGCCAGGTGCGGCGAGGGTGACGTTGACCAGCTTCAGCACTTCGGGACCGCCGTGTTCTTCGAGGCGTATGGCTTTGACCTGGGTTTCCAAGTGAGGCTCCTGTATGGATTGTTATGGTGGGACTGCGCCGGCGCAGTTGCGCGCCAGTACGAATGCTGCGATTATGCCGGGTTGTCTTGTGCACGAGCGGCCCGGAAAGCGTTAGGCAGGCACATGCCGGGCGGTGCAGCATTAGTTTAATTCTTCCACCGGTGTTTTCGTCGAAATTATGAGCCGTCAGCGCGCACTGCTTGCGATCCACGTCGCAGCGGTATTGTTTGGCCTTACCGGCATCCTTGGCAAACTCATCCAGGGCGACCCCATGGCTATCACGGCCGGGCGCGCCGGCTTCGCCGTTGCTGCCCTGTACGCAGTGCTGCGCCTGCAAGGCGGCGCAACCGTCCGGGGCGTCTCTCCGCGCAGCCTGGCCGCACTGTTCGCCGCCAGCGTCATGCTGGCTGTACATTGGGCTACCTTCTTTCACTCGGTAAAAATCGCCGGTGTTGCCGTCGCCACGCTGGGTTTTGCCAGCTTCCCCGCCTTTATCACGCTGTGCGAGTTCCTGGTCTTCAAAGAAAAGGTGTCGCGCGCCGAGTGGCTGATCCTGGCGCTGGTCACCCTGGGCCTCGTGCTGGTGACGCCGTCGTTCGATTTTCGCGACCAGGCCACCACCGGCATGGCCTGGGCCATTCTCTCGGGGTTGACATTCGCGCTGTTCGCCGTCATCAACCGGCGGGCGGTGGCTCGGCTGCCGGCACAGCAGGTAGCGTGCTGGGAAAACATCTTTGTGCTGCTGCTTACCCTGCCCTTTGGCTGGGCTTCGCTGGGCAGCCTGGGTGCGCTCGATTGGGTTTGGCTGGCCATGCTGGGCATCCTTTGCACAGCACTGTCGCATTATCTGATGGTGGCCAGCCTGAAAACCCTCGAGGCGCGCAGCGCCGGCATTGTCATCGCCCTGGAGCCGGTCTACGCCATTGTGTTCGCTGCCTTGTTGTTTGGGCACTATCCCTCGCCGCGCATGGTGCTGGGGGGCGTGTTGATGATAGGCGCGATCGTGTGGTCGGGCCTGCGCCAGCGCGGCGAAAAAAAGAAGCTGGCTAGCCAAAAGGCTAGCTGAAATCCGGCCCGTAGGCCGCCACCGCATCGGCGCAGGGCGCTTAGGGCGGCGCGCCCTTGCATACGCAAACGGCGCACCGGCATCCCAACGTAGTGCTTAACCCTTGGCGATAATCTCGGCCACGGCCTTGCCAACGTCCTGTGTGCTGGCTTTGCCGCCCATATCGGGCGTGCGTGGGCCTTCGGCGAGCACGGTTTCGATCGCCTTGACCACCTGAGCGCTGGCGTCTGGGTAGCCCAGGAAATCCAGCATCAGCGCCCCACTCCAGATCTGCCCGATGGGGTTGGCAATGCCCTTGCCGTAGATATCGGGCGCCGAGCCGTGCACGGGTTCGAACAGCGAGGGAAACTTGCGCTCGGGATTGAGGTTGGCCGAAGGTGCAATGCCAATGGTGCCCGTACAGGCCGGGCCCAGGTCGGACAGAATGTCGCCAAACAGGTTTGAGGCGACCACCACGTCGAACCAGTCTGGATGCTGCACGAAGTGCGCGCAGAGGATGTCGATATGGTATTTGTCCCAGCGCACGTCAGGGTAGCGTTCGCCCATTTCGGCCACCCGCTTGTCCCACCAGGGCATAGAAATGGAAATACCGTTGGACTTGGTGGCGGCCGTCAGATGCTTGCCGCGCTTTTGCGCGAGCTCAAAGGCAAACTTCAGTACGCGCTCGGCGCCGGTGCGGGTAAAGATGCTTTCCTGCACCACCACTTCGCGCTCGGTACCTTCGAAGAGGATACCGCCACTGTTGGAGTATTCGCCCTCGGTGTTCTCGCGCACGATAAAGAAATCGATATCGCCCGGCTTGCGGCCCGTCAGCGGCGAGGTAACGCCCGGCATCAGGCGCACCGGCCGCAAATTGATGTATTGATCGAACTCGCGACGAAACTTGAACAAGGACTCCCACAGGGCGACGTGGTCGGGCACCGTGGCCGGCCACCCGATCGCTCCAAAGAAGATAGCTTCGTGCCCCAGCAGGCGCTCCTTCCAGTCTTCGGGCATCATGCGACCGTGTTTGGCGTAGTAATCACAGCTCCAGTCGAACATATTCCAGTCGAACCCGATACTGTGGCGCGTGGCCACGGCATCCAGCACCCGCAGGCCTTCAGGGACTACTTCCTTGCCAATGCCGTCGCCCGGCATGACTGCTATCTTGTGACGATTCGACACTTCCACCTCTTGCATGTTGTATTGAATGACGAGATTGAACGCTGTACCGCGCACGGGCCCACATGGCGCCGCAGATTAACGGATTAAGTATCTTACTGCGGGAATGCCGCCAATGCCGCCCGCCCCGTGCGCCACCTTAGCGACGCCGGCGCGTGCCACCCACCAGCGAGCCAAGTATGCCGCGCATGAGTTGTGTGGTGGTGCTGCGTATGGCGCTCTTGACAGCCGCCTGCACCACCCCCTCGCGGCGGCCGCCGCGAGGGCCTGTGGAGCCAAACAGAAAATCCGTGACCGCGCCCGCCAGATTATTGTCGTCATTCTGTCGTTGCGCAGCCCCCGCCTCCGCGCGCGCGCCCTTCTCCGGCTCCGACGCCGCGTCCGAACCTGGGACACCGGCCATCGCCCGCGCCGCCAGCACTTCGTAGGCGGATTCGCGATCCACAGGCTTTTCGTATTTGCCCGCCAAGCCGGGCCCCGTGCGCAAGGCCTGCCGCTCCGCATCTGTTGCCGGGCCGATGCGGCTGTTCGGTGCCAGCACCCACACGCGCTCCGTAGGCGTAGGACTGCCCTTCACATCCAGCAGAGACACCAGTGCCTCACCCACGCCCAGTTCAGTAATGGCAGCCTCGATATTCAAACCCTCATTGGGTCGCATGGTTTCAGCCGCGGTGCGCACGGCTTTCTGGTCGCGCGGCGTAAACGCCCGCAAGGCATGCTGGACGCGATTGCCCAGTTGCCCCAGCACCGTATCGGGGATGTCCGCAGGGTTCTGCGTGACGAAATACACCCCGACCCCTTTGGAGCGTACCAGGCGCACAACCTGTTCGATTTTTTCAAGCAGTGCCTTGGGCGCATCGCTGAACAGCAGGTGAGCCTCATCAAAGAAGAACACCAGCCTAGGCTTGTCTGGATCGCCGATCTCGGGCAGGTTTTCGTAGATTTCCGCCAGCAGCCAGAGTAGAAAGACGGCATACAGGCGCGGCGCCTGCATGAGGCGGTCGGCGGCAAGAATATTGACCATGCCTCTGCCAGCGGCGTCGGTGCGCAGAAGATCCATGACATCAAGCATCGGCTCGCCAAAGAAGGCGTCGGCCCCCTGAGATTCGAGCCGCAAGAGGCTGCGCTGGATCGCCCCGATCGATGCCGCCGACACATTGCCGTATTTGGTGCGCAGCTCGGTGCCGCGGTCTGCGACGTCTTGCAACATGGCGCGCAGGTCTTTCAGGTCGAGCAATAACATGCCCTCATCGTCAGCCACCTTGAACACCAGATTCAACACGCCTTCCTGGGTGTCGTTCAGTTCCAGCATCCGGCCCAGCAGCAGAGGCCCCATATCGGACACGGTGGCCCGCACGGGGTGGCCCTGTTCGCCGAAGACGTCCCACAGTGTTACGGGGCAGGCACCCGCCGCTGGCTCGGGGAGACCCAGGCGCTGCAAGCGCTCGGCCAGCTTGGGTGTCATCTGCCCGGGCTGGGATATACCGCTCAGGTCGCCCTTCACGTCGGCCATGAACACTGGCGTGCCCATGCCCGAGAACGCCTCGGCCAGCACCTGCAGCGTAACTGTTTTGCCGGTGCCTGTGGCGCCGGTGATACAGCCATGGCGGTTGGCGCGCTGCGGCAGCAGATAGGTTTTGGCGGTTTGGTTCTGCGCAATGAGGATGGGATCGGCCATGTCCAGTCTTCCACAATAGTAGGGAAGCCCAAGTGTAATTCGGTGCCCTCTCCCGCGCACGCGGTAAAATGGCGCTGAACTTCCCTCAACCCTGAATTTTGCATTTCGAATCTATGGCCGGACACAGTAAATGGGCGAACATCCAGCACCGCAAGGGTCGCCAGGACGCCAAGCGCGGCAAACTCTGGACAAAAATCATTCGTGAGATCACGGTCGCGGCACGCGCCGGCGGCTCCGATCCGGACTCCAATCCGCGGCTGCGCCTGGCCTGGGACAAGGCTACCGCCGCCAACATGCCCAAAGACAACGTCCAACGCGCGATCCAACGGGGCGCGGGCGGGGCGGACGGCGCCAACTACGAAGAAATCCGCTACGAAGGCTATGGGGTTGGCGGTGCGGCGGTCGTGGTCGACTGCATGACGGACAACCGCACGCGCACCGTGGCCGAAGTGCGCCACGCCTTCACCAAGAACGGCGGCAATCTCGGCCAGGAAGGTTCGGTCGCCTTCATGTTCAAGCACTGCGGCCAGTTCGTATTCGCGCCGGGCACCTCCGAAGAACAGGTCATGGAAGTGGCGCTCGAGGCTGGCGCCGACGATGTCCAGGCCGACGACGAGGGTGTGATCGAAGTGCTTTGCGCCCCCACCAGCTATGCAGCCGTCAAAGTCGCCTTCGAGCAAGCGGGCCTCGCACCCGAAATCCAGGGCATTACCATGTTGCCGCAAAACGAAACCGAACTGTCGGGCGACGATGCCGTCGCCATGCAGAAACTGCTCGATATGCTGGAAGGGCTGGACGACGTCCAGGAGGTCTATACCACCGCAGTTTTCGATCAAGCCGAATAAAGGCCCTGTTTGCCGTGCTTCGTCGGGCCGCGTGGCCCGGCGTCCCCCATGTTCCCAACGCGGCCTGGTGCCGCGATATGCCGGATTCCCGGTTTACCGATGATCCGGCTTACCAATTTACCTAGACGCCCACGGGCAATATCAAACCAACTATGAAATTACTCGTCATCGGCGGCGGCGGCCGTGAACATGCCCTGGCTTGGCGCCTCGCGCGCTCGCCACGCGTACAGACTGTCTACGTCGCCCCTGGCAACGGCGGCACCGCAAACGGCGACCGTCTGCAGAACGTCGCGCTGAGCACCAATGAAGAACTGGTCGCCTTCGCACAACAAGAAAAAATCGCCTTCACGGTGGTCGGCCCCGAAGCCCCGCTGGCAGGAGGGGTGGTCGACGCCTTCCGCGCGGCCGGCCTCAAAATCTTCGGCCCCACCCGGGCAGCCGCACAGCTCGAAAGCTCGAAAGACTACGCCAAGGCCTTCATGGTCCGGCACCACATTCCCACCGCTGCCTACCAAACCTTCACCGATCCGGCGCAGGCCCGCGCCTACATCGCCGCACAGGGTGCGCCCATCGTCGTCAAGGCCGATGGCCTGGCGGCCGGCAAGGGCGTGGTGGTTGCCACCACGGTAGACGAAGCGCAACAGGCGGTCGACCAAATGCTGGGCGACGGCTCACTGGGCGCGGCAGGTGCGCGGGTCGTCATCGAAGAATGCCTGCAGGGCGAAGAAGCCTCCTTCATCGTCATGTGCGACGGCCGCAACGTGCTGGCGCTGGCCACCAGCCAGGATCACAAGCGCCTGAAAGACGGCGACCAGGGCCCCAATACCGGCGGCATGGGCGCTTATTCGCCTGCGCCCGTAATCAGCCCCGCCCTGCACAACCGCATCATGCGCGAGGTCATCCAGCCCACCATCGCTGGCATGGCGCGCGACGGCCTGCCTTACACCGGCTTTTTGTATGCCGGGCTGATGATCGGCGACGGCCCCGACACCACCCGTCCGCTCAAGGTGCTGGAATTCAACTGCCGCATGGGCGATCCTGAAACCCAGCCCATCATGATGCGCGTGAAAAGCGACCTCACCAAAGTGTTCGAGTTGGCCGTCGCAGGCAAGCTCGACCAGGCCGAGATCGAATGGGACCGCCGCTGCGCCTTGGGTGTGGTCATGGCCGCTAAAGACTACCCCGCCACGCCGCGCACAGGCGATGTCATTGATCGCCTGGCGCCCGACACCGACGACTGCATGGTGTTCCACGCCGGTACGCGCCTCGAAGACGGCGTGCTCAAGACATCAGGCGGGCGCGTCTTGTGCGTCACCGTACTGGCCGACTCGGTCAAGCGCGCACAGGCGGCCGCCTACGATGCCGTGGCGCAAACCCATTTCGATGGCCAGCAGTTCCGTGGCGACATAGGCTGGCGCGCCGTCTCCGGCGGCCAGGCCTGACGGACGCGGCATGGCAGTTTCCCTCACCGCCGCGCGCGAGTACTTCACCGGCCTGCAGGCCAGTATCGTCGGCACGCTCGAGGCTGCCGGTGGCGACGCCTTTGCGGCCGATCCCTGGCAGCGCCCCGAAGGTGGCGGCGGCCTGGCACGCTACGTCGAAGGCGGCGCATTATTCGAACGCGCCGGCGTACTGTTCAGTCACGTGCAAGGCGCCACCCTGCCGCCTTCGGCCAGCGCCCACCGGCCCGAGCTCGCAGGCCGCACCTGGGAAGCCATGGGTGTTTCCATGGTGCTGCACCCGCGCAACCCCTATGTACCCACCACGCACATGAATGTGCGGCTGTTCCTCGCCCATGCCCCAGCGCCAGATGCGCAAGACGTATTCTGGTTTGGCGGCGGGCTCGACCTCACCCCCTACTACCCGGCTGAAGAAGACGCGCGGCACTTCCACCGTGTATGCCACGATGCGGTCACGCCGTTCGGGGCCGAGGTCTACCCCGCCTACAAAAAATGGTGCGACGAATACTTCTACCTCAAGCACCGCAAGGAAACCCGTGGCGTGGGCGGGCTGTTCTTCGACGATCTGAACGAAGGCGGTTTTGACCGCTGCTTCGCGCTCACGCGAGCGGTGGGCGACAGCTTCCTGGACGCCTACATGCCTATCGTCGAGCGCCGCCGCCACACCGCCTATGGCGAACGCGAACGCGACTTCCAAGCATATCGGCGCGGCCGCTATGTCGAATTCAACCTCGTATACGACCGTGGCACCCTGTTCGGCCTGCAATCTGGCGGTCGCACAGAATCGATTCTGCTTTCCATGCCGCCCACGGCCACGTGGCGCTACGACTGGGTGCCCGAGGCGGGTACGCCCGAAGCTGCATTGGCGCCCTTCCTGCGGCCCCGGAGCTGGCTGTGAAGATCGGCCTGCTGGGCGGCAGCTTCGACCCCGTACATCTGGCGCACATCGCGCTGGCGGACAGCGCGCGCAAAACACTCGGGCTGGACGAAGTACGTCTGATCCCCGCCGCCAACCCATGGCAGCGCGCCCCACTGGCGGCGGACGCGTCGCACCGGCTGGCCATGCTCGAGCTTGCCGTTGCTGGGCACCCTGGGCTGCGCATTGATCCGCAAGAGCTTGCGCGCAACGGCCCAACATATACCGCCGACACTCTTGATGCATTGCCCGAGGGCCACACTTACTACTGGATTCTCGGGGCAGACCAGCTCGCCAATTTCTGTACCTGGCACCGCTGGCAGGATATCGCCCAACGCGTCTACCTGGCCGTAGCCCAGCGCCCGGGCACACCACTTGCCGAACCAGACGCCCTGCGTCGTTTTCTCGACGAAATCGGACGTCCGCTGTTGCGCCTGTCATTCGCCCCGCGAAGCATCTCTTCCACTGAAATCAGGAGGCGGCTCGCCCACGGCGGCGATACCGCCAGCCTGCTCGATGTTGCAGTTGCACAATACATCCGCGAAAATCAACTGTACCGGGCGCCTGACACCTGACGTATCACGTTATAGTCGCTACATGGAACTACAAAAACTTCAGCGCCTGGTCATCGACGCCCTCGAAGACGTCAAGGCCCAGGACATCAAGGTGTTCAACACCTCCCACCTTACAGGCCTGTTTGACCGGGTCATCATTGCCAGTGGCTCGTCCAACCGCCAAACCCGCGCCCTCGCCAACAATGTGGCAGACAAGGCCCGCGAACAGAAGGTGCCTGTTCTGGCCTTCGAAGGCGAAGACACTGGCGAATGGGTGCTGGTCGACCTTGGCGACATTGTCGTGCATTGCATGCAGCCCACGGTGCGCCATTATTACAACCTCGAGGAAATCTGGGGCGGCAAACCTGTACGGGTAAAGCTGTTGCCGCAGTCCACACAACCAGTCATTGCACAATCCTTCGATCCGTTCGATGGCTTCGATGACGAACTCGACGAACAGTAGGCCAACGCGGCGATGAAACTCATCGTCGTCGCTGTGGGCCAGCGGATGCCCGGATGGGTCGAGGCCGGCTGGCAGGACTACGCCCGCCGTCTGCCGGCCGACTGCGCGCTCGAGCTTCGCGAAGTCAAGCCGGAGCCCCGCACCTCGGGCAAGACGCCCGCGCAGATGATGCAGGCCGAAGCCCGCCGTATCGACAGCGCCCTGCCGTCCGGCGCGCTGCGCATGGCGCTGGACGAGCACGGCAAAAGCCTCACCACGATGGCGCTTTCGCGCCAGCTCGAAGACTGGCGCGGGGAAGGACGCGACGTGGCCTTCATCATTGGCGGCCCCGACGGCCTGGATGCCGATTTCAAGCGTCAGTGCCACGGCCTGCTGCGCCTTTCTTCGCTCACCCTGCCCCACCCCATGGTGCGGGTGCTGCTGGCCGAACAGTTGTACCGCGCCTGGGCTATCATGACCGGGCATCCCTACCACCGCGCCTGACCGCATGTACGCCGTGCGCCGGCCGCCTGGTTTCCACCAACCAACGCACATCGCAGCCATGACTATCCGACGCACCAAGATCGTAGCCACACTGGGTCCGGCCACCTCAAGCGCCGACAAGATCGAAAAACTCATTCTGGCCGGCATGGACGTCGCCCGGCTGAACTTCTCCCACGGCAGCGCCGACGATCACCGGGAACGCGCCCGGCTGGTGCGCGAGCTGTCAGCCAAGCATGGTCGCTTCGTCGCAGTCATGGGCGACCTGCAAGGTCCCAAGATTCGTATTGCGCGCTTCACCGAGGGTGCCGTCACCCTGCGCGAGGGCCAGCCTTTCACGCTTTCCAACCAGCACCCGTCCGAAGCGGGCAATGAAACCATCGTCGGCATCGACTACCCCAGCCTGGTGCAAGACTGCCACCCTGGCGATGAACTGCTGCTGGACGATGGACGTGTGGTGTTAACAGTCGACACTGTCGACGAATATGCTGTGCATTGCACCGTGGTAACCGGCGGCCCGCTCTCCAACAACAAGGGGATCAACCGGCGCGGCGGCGGGATTTCCGCACCCAGCCTTACTGACAAGGACAAGGAAGACATCCTGCTCGCAGCCGAGCTCGACATGGATTACGTGGCAGTTTCTTTCCCGCGCTATGGCACCGATATCCAGCAGGCCCGCAAGCTGGTGCAGGAGGCTGGCAGCAATGCCTGGATCATTGCAAAGATCGAACGCGCCGAAGCAGTGAAGGATGACCGCGCGCTGGACGCTATTATCAAGGTCAGCGACGGCGTCATGGTGGCGCGCGGCGATCTGGGCGTTGAAGTCGGCGATGCGCGCCTGGTGGGCATCCAGAAGCGTATCATCCAGCACGCGCGCACCCATAACAAGCTGGTGATCACTGCTACCCAGATGATGGAATCCATGACGCACAGCCCCATGCCCACGCGGGCTGAGGTATCGGATGTCGCAAATGCCGTACTCGATTACACCGACGCGGTGATGCTCTCGGCCGAAAGCGCGTCGGGGCAGTATCCGGTGGAAGCGGTATCGGCAATGGCGCGGGTATGCTTGGGCGCCGAACAAGAGCCCACCACAACGCGGTCCCAGCACCGGCTTGGCGAAACCTTTACACGCTGCGACGAAACCATTGCTCTGTCTGCCATGTATGCGGCCAACCATTTTCCAGGGGTGAAGGCCATCATCAGCCTGACAGAAAGCGGCCACACACCATTGATCATGTCTCGCATCCGCTCGGGTGTGCCCATTTACTGCTACACCCCGCACCCTGACACGCAGCGGCGCGCCGCATTGTTTCGTGGGGTCTACACGGTTCCCTTCGATGCCGCCCACGAAGATCCGGCCGAGCTCAGCGATAAGGCCATCGAAAAGCTGACGGCACGAGGCCTGCTGCGCAAGGGCGACTGGATCATCCTGACCAAGGGCGACTACTACACCAACAGTGGAGGCACGAACGGTATGAAGATACTCAAGGTGCGCGCGTGACCGCGCCGCGCGATCCGCACGGCGCCTCCTCGAGCGGGCATGTTTTTGACTTGCCTGCCATTTACCTGGCATCGGCCAGCCCGCGCCGGCGCGAAATCTTGACCCTGATGCGGGTAGACCACGAGGTGCTGCACGTACCCGCGCCCGAAGGCGAAGACGAGCCTCGCCACGAGGGCGAACCGCCCGACGACTATGTGCGACGCACCGCCCGCGAAAAAGCCGAGCGCGCCGTACGCTGGCTGGCAACGGCTCGCCCCGGCGATACGCGTCCGGTGCTGGCGGCTGATACTACCGTCATTCTGGACGGCGACATCCTGGGCAAGCCAATCGACGAGGCCGATGCGCGGCGTATGCTGGCGCGGCTCTCCGGGCGTACCCACGCTGTCCACACTGCTGTCGTGCTGGCCTACGAAGGCGCGCTGATCGAAGATGTTTCCATGACGGATGTACGTTTTCGCGCCCTGACGCGCGGCGACATTGAGGCTTATTGCGCTACGGGGGAACCCATGGGCAAGGCTGGCGCATACGGCATACAGGGTCCGGCCGGCATGTTTGTGGAATGCCTGCACGGCAGCTACACAGGCGTCATGGGTCTGCCTATGTTCGAAACCGCGCGCTTGCTGCAATCGATCTGCTGAGGGTGGCGCGGTGTTCAGGGCTGCATGCCCTGTTCGATCGCGCGGCAGGCTACACGCAGCTTATGAACGTAATCGTCCAGATTGCTTTCGATCCGGTACAACGGGCCTGCAACCGATATCGCATAATGGCTGCCCGATATCGACAGCGGCCATGCAATCGCCCCGAGGTCGGGAAGGGATTCACCCAGGTTGGCGAACCAACCGCGCGCCAGCGATACCTGAATATCGGCCTCGATCCGCGCCGGCGTATTCAGCGTACGGTCGCTATAACCCTGCAACGGTGCCGCCAGCAGCCGGGCTCGCTCGTCACTTTCCATGGTCGACAACAATGCCTTGCCCAGCGAATTGGCGTGAAGCATTTTCTTGTCGCCCGGTACCGCCACATAACTGATCGGATTGGGCGAGGGCAGTACTTCGAGATACACCACCTCGTTGCCCGGGCTGACCTTACCCAGCACGACGGTCTCCGACGTTGCATCACGCAAGGCTTCCAGCGTGGGCAACAGCTTTTCGAGTATCGGATCGGCACGAGAGATACGCCTTGCCATCGCCTGCAGCCGCCCCGTCGGGTAATACCCCTGACGGCGGCCAATTTCGTACAGATAACCCAGGCTTACCAGTGTGCGCAGCAACGCAAGACAACTGGAAACCGGCGCGTCGAGATGACGGGCCAGTTCGGACAGCGCCAGCGGCCTGGCCTCGCGGGCGAAGATCTCGATAATCTCAATGACACGCAGCGCCGTCTTGACATTGCTCTCACCGCGGTCCGGCGCAGCGGCACGCACTGATGCGCGGGCGGTGGCCTTTCGCGGTGATGGGGTGTTCACAGCCTTCATACGCTCCTCTGCAAACCCGCACAATACGGCGCCCGGCGGCTGCCGCGACACCCCACCGGCGGCATCAATCAATACGATTTGGGCAGCCCCAGCACCTTCTCGGCGATAAAGCACATGATCAGTTGTGGACTGACCGGCGCGATGCGCGGGATGAAGCTCTCGCGCAAATAGCGCTCGACATGATACTCCTTTGCATAGCCCATGCCGCCCAGCGTCAGCACAGCGGTCTGGCAGGCGTTGAAGGCTGCCTCGGCGGCAAGGTACTTGGCCGAATTGGCGAACTCACCGCAGGGCTTTCCCGCATCATAGAGCCATGCAGCCTTGCGCACCATCAGGTCAGCTGCCTCGAGTTGCATCCATGCTTGTGCGAGGGGATGCTGTATGCCCTGGTTCTGGCCGATGGGGCGCCCGAACACCACGCGTTCGCCAGCATAGTCCACCGCCTTGGCCAGCGCCGCGCGCCCCAATCCTACCGCTTCCGAAGCGATCAGGATACGTTCGGGATTCAACCCGTGCAGGATATATTCAAAGCCCCGGCCCTCTTCGCCGATGCGATGTTCCACCGGAATACGCAGGCCGTCGATGAACAACATGTTGGAATCCACCGATTTACGACCCATTTTCTCGATCTCGCGCACTTCGACCTTGCTGCGGTCCAAGTCTGTGTAGAACAGCGACAGGCCCTGCGTAGGCTTTTTTACATCGGCCAGTGGCGTTGTGCGCGCAAGCAACAACATTTTATCCGCCACCTGCGCCGTCGAGATCCATATCTTTCGGCCGTGCACGACATAGCTGTCGCCATCACGCTCCGCACGCGTGGACAGTTTGGTGGTATCCAGTCCGGCGTCGGGTTCGGTCACGGCGAAACAGGCTTTCTGCTCACCATTGATAAGGGGAGGCAAGGCTTGCGCCCGCTGCGCCTCGCTGCCGAACACCACCACGGGGTTGAGGCCAAAGATATTCATATGGACGGCAGACGCACCCGAGAAGCCGGCGCCAGAGCGTGAAATCGTGTGCATCATCAATGCCGCTTCGCTCATGCCCAACCCTGAGCCGCCCACCTCCTCCGGCATGGCGACCCCCAACCAGCCACCGTCAGCCAAGGCGCGGTGGAACTCATGCGGATATTCGCCATCGCGATCGCGCGCAAGCCAGTATTCGTCTGGAAAGCGGCTGCAGGTCGCCTCAACCCCCTCGACCAACGCCTGCTGGTCGTCACTCAGAATAAAACTCATGGTTTCCACCACCTATCGGTTTTGTTGAATCTCACTCGCCGATCGCGACCCCAGCCTCGATCAAGGCATCGATGGCCGAGTCCGCCAGCCCCGCCTCTGTCAGCACTTCGCGGGTATGCTCGCCCAAGCGCGGTGCATGACGCCGGATTGCAAGCGGGGTATCGGAGTATGCACCTACCGGTGCGGGTGTACACACGCGGCCCTCCGAGGGATGGTCGAGTGCCTGGATCATGCCCACTTCGCGCAGGTGTGGATCTTCAAGCAGATCATCCACCGTGTATAACGGCGCCACAGGGATATCCGCGCTTTCGAACGCCGAGATCCAGTGCGCGGTGGTATTGCCCGCCACCACTTCGGAGACAAAGCGGTAGGCCTCATCGATATGCGCAGCGCGCGCAGTGTGCGAATTGAAGCGCGGGTCGCTCAGCAGATCAGCACGATCAATAAGTTGGAAAAAGCGAGTCCAATGCTTGTCGTTGTAGATCAGCAGGCTGATATGGCCATCGGCTGTCGCATACGGCCGGCGGTACTGAACGAGCAGGCGCGCATAACCCGTTGGGCCCGCCGCCGGCACGAATGTGCGCCCGCCCATATGGTCGCCCAACACCAACTGCGACATGGCTTCGAACATGGGTACCTCGATGGCTTGACCGCGCCCGGATTCACGCGCCCGCAGCACGCCGGCAAGAATGGCGATAGCCACGTGCATGCCCACCGCACGATCGGCAAGCGTGAGGGGTGCATAGCGCGGCACATCACCCGAGTTGCGTTGATACAGCGACGGTATGCCCGTCATGCCCTGAATCAGATCATCATAGGCGGGACGGCCCGCATAGGGACCGGCCGCCCCGAAACCATAAGCACCCACATAGACGATGCGCGGGTTGACGGCGGCAACGTCTTCATAGGACAACCCCAGACGGACCATGGCCTGCCGCCGGGTGTTGTACAGCAACACATCTGCCGCACGAGCCAACGCCAGACACGCTTCGCGCCCTCGCGCTTCCTTGAGATTGAGCGCAATTGAACGCTTGTTGCGGTTCAGGTGCAGGTATATCGCGCCCATACCCCGATTGCGCATAGGACCCACCGCACGCATATTATCGCCAGCGGGCGATTCCAGTTTGATCACATCCGCGCCCAGGTCGCCCAGTATCTGTGTGGCATACGGACCCATGACGACTGAACTCAAATCCAGAATGCGCAGCCCCTGCAGGGGGCCTGCAGTATCGTTCACCCCCACAGGCGCCGCGCGCTGCGTACTTGTCATATCTCAATTCAACCTTTATTGCGGCGTCACACCAGCGTCCTTGATCATCTTGCCCCACAGCACGTACTGATCCTTCACAAATTGCGCGAACGATTCGGGCGTACCACTGAATGCATCGAAACCCAAATCAGCGAGGCGCTTTTTGACTTTGGGGTCAGTCACGATCTTATTGATCGCCG
Source organism: Pusillimonas sp. TS35 (assembly GCF_009857885.1). GTDB lineage: Bacteria > Pseudomonadota > Gammaproteobacteria > Burkholderiales > Burkholderiaceae_B > Allopusillimonas > Allopusillimonas lactea. The sequence continues at coordinate 147,192 of NZ_WWER01000009.1, forward strand.
AATTCAACGTCTTGACAATCTCAGGCGGCATGCCGGCCGGGCCGAAATAGCCATTCCAGGAATTAATATCGAAATTCGTGACGCCTGCTTCCTTCATCGACGGCAGTTCCGGCAGCAATTGGCTGCGTTCCGCAGTAGACACCGCAAGCGCCCGCAGGCGGCCGCTGTCAACAAAAGGTTTGCCCGATGTCAAATCAGTGAACATGAAATCCACCTGCCCACCCACCAGATCCGTCAAGGCCTGTGGCGTGCCCTTGTAAGGCACATGCAGAAGGTCAAGGTTGGCAGCCACACCCAGCGTGCCGCCGGCGACAATGCCGGTGCTATTGCCGCTGGCGTAGGTCACTTCGCCTGGATGCTTCTTGGCGTAGTCGATCAGCTCTTGCACTGTTTTATAAGGCCGGCTGGGGTTGACGACCAGCATGAATGGCAGGTTGCCGCCACGTGCGATGGGTGTGAAGTCTTTGACCGGATCATAAGAAACATTCTTCATCAACCATGGTGCGGCCGAATGCGAAGTGTTCGTAGTGACAAACAGCGTATAGCCATCTGGCGCGGCTTTAGCCACGTAGTTTGCCGCAATAGTGGCGTTGGCGCCGGGCTTGTTCTCCACTACCACGGGCTGGCCGAGATGCTTGGTAAGCTCCTCGGCAAAAATACGGCCCGCCGAATCCGTACCCGAACCAGCCGGGAATGGAACAATCAGGTTGATGGGGCGCTCGGGATAAGCCGCCGCAGCCGTACCGGCACACAGCGCCAAGCCCACTGCCATGGCGGCTGCGGCCCACTGGGCCAGCCCGATACGGCCAACGGCCGGCCGGCCGCCTTGTCGCGGGGCGCGCCAGCCTCCTGAAGCTTGTGTCAATTGTTCCATTCCTGTCTCCTTGTGTGTTAATGCGGCGGACTTGATACCGCCGCGCTTGCTGTACTTGCCACGAACAGTACGCGCCCCGTATTCGCCCTATCGGGTGACCCGGGCCGGGTGCTCTTCATATGGCGGGGTGTAGATGACCAACAGGCGCGCGGGCTCATCGCTGGTGACGGTAAACACATGTTTCTTGTCGGGCGGGAAATAACAGCAGTCGCCCGCCTGCATCTGGCCGCGCTCGCCCTCGACCTCGACCTCCGCAGTGCCCGAAAGCAGATAGCACACTTGCTCGATGCCCGGATGCGCATGCGGCAGCGCACCCTGGTTTTTCTCGATAGTCCCTACCAAGACCTCGACATGCCGCGAACCAACCGTTTCGGGGCTGATCAAGCGGCGGTTGACGGTACCAAGATGGTTGGCCGGCGAGTAACCGATAACATCCTGCTCCCGCACGATCCAGGAAGGCTTGCGCATTTTCTGCACTCCAGAATTTCATATGTACGTAATCATTTTCACACACATAAAAATTGGCGGCAATCGGGTAATCCCGAATCTGAAATAGCACCCTCAAAAAAAAGCCGCGACAGCCGGCCAACTGCCAACTGCCGCGGGCAATGCGCCACACAGACATCGTGGACTATTTGCTGCCCCGGACAACACCGCAGGCCATCCGCCCTCCACCGCCGCCCAACGGCTTGGGTGCATCAGCATAGTTATCACCACCTTCGTGAATCATCAGAGAGCGGCCGGCCAACTGCTCCAGCTTGGTCAGACGAGGCGCCAGCACGGGATGCTCTGCCTTACCGTCCGCATCCACATAGAGCGCTGGCAAATCGCCCAGATGCCCCTCACCCCATGGCGCACCATGCTTTCCGCGCTTATCGGGATCCAGGTGCCCGCCCGCAGCCCCCGCATGTGTCGTCTTGCCCTCTTTCTCACTTGGATTGCAACTGGGGTTCTCGTGTACATGAAAGCCATGCAGCCCCGGTTTAAGCCCGGAGAGCGCCGGCGTAAAAACAAGACCGTACGGTGACGGGGTGACTACAACCTGGCCAACTTCCTTGCCCGGCCCTTTATCTGTCGCCATGGCCATGGGCACCGTCACCTCAGCGTGCGCTGCGCCAACCCAGCCGGCGGCGCCCCACACAATGGCGAATGCCAGCCTGGCTCCCTTGTTGTAGATCGAAAGCATGTACCCTCCTATCAGTCACTCAGACCGCCGCGCGGGCATCGGATTGATGCCGCTGGCCAGCACGAGCAACCGCCATGCCTGCACTGGCCACCAACGATCGGACCAGCCTGTTCACCGCGGCCGGTGCCCTGCCCCGATCAACCTCTACATCGCGTCGCAATCCGCGCTCCTGCGACGAGGCGCGCGTGGCGCACCGGGCGTCTTGCGTGCCGCTGCCATGTAGAATGATCGTTCATACGACACGTTTCGATCATCCATTGCTTCAGGGCTCGACTATGCTGCGTCTCATGCTGCTTCGCCACGCCAAATCCGACCGATTGGAAGGCATCGCCGATCACGAGCGCCCGCTTGCATCGCGCGGCGTTAGGCAAGGCGAAGCCATGGGCAAATACATGGCCACCCACGGCCTGACGCCAGATCTCGCCCTCGTCTCTACTGCCCGCCGTGCTCAAGAAACCTGGGCGCTTGTGGCACCGGCCTTCGGCGCCGCTATCCCCCGCATCGATGAACCGCGCATTTACGATGCTTCGACGGCCGATCTACTGCATGTCATTCACGACATCACAGCGGGTGCGCATACTGCCATCCTGGTCGGCCACAACCCCGGGTTCGAGCAGCTGGCCACCACGCTGGCGGGCAGCGGGCAGCCGCACGCCATGTCGCGCCTGTCGCGCGAATACCCCACAGCCGGCTTGGCCGTGCTCGACTTCAAAATCGCCAACTGGCGCGATGTTGCTGCACGCGGGGGCTACCTCGAACGGTTCGAAACGCTCGGCACCATCAGCGGCTGAATACGTCGGCGCGACGTCGGCCCGGCGCCTGAAAGGCAAGGGCTGACGTCGTCACGTCGTTCACAGCATCGGCTTGCCGCAGGGCATGAACTCACCCTCATCGGGAGCGCCCACAAACTCGAACTCCCTGCATAGCAGACGTCCGCGGGAAAATGTCATCATGGGCCAGCCCGTCACCGTCATGCCCTCATAGGGCGTGTAGTCCACATTGTGATGCAGCATGTCGTTGCCCAGTGTGACCTTGCGCTGTGGATCCCACAAAACCAGGTCGGCGTCCGCACCGACCATGATCGACCCTTTACGTGGATACAGCCCATACAGCCGAGCCGGTTGTGTCGAGGTCAACGCAACAAATTGCTGCAAGGTGAGGCGACCGTCCATCACCCCCGAAAACAACAAGGCAAGCCTGGTCTCCAGCCCCGGGATACCGTTGGGGATATGGTGAAACGGCTGCTGCCGGCCACGCAACATCTTGCCGGCCGGATCGTCATAGCTGAACGGGGCGTGATCGGACGAAAAAACCGAGAAGACGTTGCCTGCCAAGGCACGCCAGACCGCCTCCTGATTCTGCGCGTCGCGAGGGGGCGGGCTGCATACACATTTGGCGCCTTCGTAGCCGTCCAGATCCAGACTCTGGGCGGTCAGATATAGATACTGTGGGCAGGTCTCCGCATAAATGCGCAGGCCTCTGTTGCGGGCCCAGCGAATCTGCTCAATCGCCTCCGCGCCGGACACGTGCACAATCAAGATAGGCACATCCACAAGCTCAGAGAATGAGATCGCGCGGTGCGTTGCTTCGCGCTCCACAACCTGCGGGCGCGACACGGCGTGATACTTGGGCGCCGTCTGCCCGGCGGCGATCAGGCCGTCGGTCAACCAAGCGATGCAATCGGCGTTTTCCGCGTGCACCATCACCAAGGCTCCCGCCTGGCGGGCCACGGACATCACTTCCAGTATCTGTCTGTCGTTCAATTTCAGATCGTCATATGTCATGTAAATCTTGAACGACGTATAACCTTGCGCGATCAGGTCCGGCAACTCTTCGTTGAGTACGGCAGGCGTTGGATCCGAAACAATAAGATGAAAAGCGTAATCGAGCGCCGAGCGGCCGGCGGCACGCTGATGATAGTCCTGCACCGCCGCACGCAGTGACCCACCTTTTTTCTGGGCCGCGAACGGGATGATCGTCGTCGTGCCGCCACAGGCGGCGGAGCGCGAGCCACTGGCAAAGTCGTCTGCATTGCGCATGCCAAAATCCATGGGCTGATCAAGATGGCAGTGCGCGTCAACGCCACCCGGTAGCACCAGCATGCCGCCTGCATCCACTACCTCGCGCGCGGTGCCAAGGCTATGTCCCAGGGCCACGATACGTCCATCCCGGACTCCAATATCGCAGCTGAAACGATCAGCGGCAGTCACCACATCAGCATTGGTGACGATTAAATCGAATTTATCGTTCATTGAGACTCTCGCAGTGTGTTGCTCCGGCCAATCAAGGCCGCTAGTGAGGGCTCCAGATTGCGGGCATCCTTGCACGGCGGCGGCGCCAGAGACCCGGCCTGGCGCGGCCGGTAGCCAGCACGCGCCATCGCCTCCGCCATGCGGACAGCACTGCCGACACCGTCAATGAGCGGCACCGGCACCCTGTCCTCGATCTCCCGCGCCAATCCCGCCAGCGGCGCCCCCGCAAGTATGATGGAATCCGCCCCTTCACGTACCCGCTGCAAACACAGCTGCAGCAGCATATCGCGCGCCTCCTCGTGCACGGTGCCGACATCCGCGAATGCCTGGCCCAGGCCGCGGTAGCCGCAAAACCGGTCCGACATACCCAGCGTCTGCACCACCTCCTGGTACCAGTGGCCGATCCGCTCGGATATGCCGACAATCCCGAACCGACCGCCCAGCAAGAACGCATTCGCAAGCGCCGCCTCTGTCAGGCCAATCACCGGCATCGGCATGATCTCCCTGGCTTGGGCAACCCCAGGATCGCCAAACGCCGCCACAATTGCCGCATCGTGACCGGCATGATGGCGAGCCAGCAGCACAAATGTCTCGTAGGCTGCCACCACTGCTTCGGCGGGGGTTTCAATGTACGCCACGCCGGCCTGCGCGGTGCATAGCGTCAGCTGCGTATCCGGCAGCGCGGCCCTGCGGGCCTCCGCCTCAATCAGCGCAGTCACGCTTCCTGAAATATTGGGATTGATCACCAGCAGTTTCATTTCGCCTCCCTTCCTTCAGAAGCCGAGGGTGCGCGGCAACCAAGTCACCAGTGGTGGCCAGGCCACGCACAGTAAAAGCACCGCAAGTTGCCAGACAACAAATGGCAGTGACTCGCGTACGATCGGCCCCATCGGCGTGCGCGTGATACCGGACACGACGAAATACAATACCCCGACGGGAGGCGTCATCATGCCGATAACCAGGTTGAGCACAAAGAGGAAGCCGAACCAGAGCGGATCGATGCCAAAGGCCTGCGCAACCGGTGCAAACAACGGCACGAGCATGATGTAGGCGGCATTCGATTCCATAAACATGCCGACTACGATCAGGATGGCCATGGTCACCAACAGGAACACGGTAGGATCCGCTGTAACCGACTGCGCCCACTCGGCCAGGCGCTGCGGCACCATGTCAATGGCAAACACGAACGTTACCGCCGCCGCGAAGGCAATGAGCGCGCCCACCATCGCAGCGACCACCGCCGCCCGGAACATACAGCCAGGGATATCGGCCAGCGTGAGCTTGCGCGTCACGCCGAAGCCGATCACGGCGGCATAGGCTACAGCAACCGCAGCCCCTTCGGTCGCCGTAAAAAAGCCGCTGACAATGCCCCCGAGAACAATCAATGGCATCAACAGTATCGACCAAGCCCGGTAGAACTCCCGCCAGGCCTGACGCGGGTCGAAGTGCTGCCCCGTCAGGGGATAGCGGCGTTTCCAGGACAGAAAGCTGGCCAGCACGATGAAGCCCAGGCAAAGAATGACGCCTGGTACGATCCCCGCCATAAATAGCCCTCCGACCGATACGGAGGAGCCGGCCATCAATGCATACACAATCATGGCATTCGAGGGAGGAATGATGGGGCCCAGGTTCGCGGCGGACGCGATAATGGCGCAGGAATAGGTATCCGGGTAGTACTTCCTGAGTGAAGGCACCAGCGCACTGCCCAGCGCGCTCGCCCCCGCCACCGCGGCCCCGCTCACCGCGGCGAAAATCGTACCCGCCACGATCGTCACGTTCGCCAAACCGCCATGCACCCGCCCGATCAGGCTGTTGGCAAACGCAACGAGCCTTTCCACCATGCCCGCCTTCACCATCAGCTCGCCCGCCAGCATGAACAGCGGGATTGCCATCAGCGGAAAGCTGTCCACCGCATACAGCATGCGCTGGGCCAGCATGGAGATGGGAAAATCAGCCATATAGAGCGCCCCGAGCGAGGCGAAGCCCAGTGCGAAGGCGAGCGGCATGCTGAGCGCCGCACACAGCACAAACAACATCATCACGACTGCCGTCATAGCCTGCGACCTCCCCAGATGGCTGATCCGCCCCAGGCATGGAGCAGAAGATGAGCCGCCGAATGCAATGCCGATATCAGCACGCTGATGTAGAACACGGCGGACGTGATCGGCAGCGTGGGCATCAATTGCTGCCACTTTTCACCGGTGGCGATCCATGCCGCCACGAAAACCACGCCCATAAGCAGCGCGCCCGCCACCGATGTCAGCCGAAACACGAACTCGCGCCGGCTGGCCGACAGGTAGGCCACGAAAAGATCGATGCCCACATGCACGCCGTACTTCACGCCATGCGGAAGCGCCAGAAACATGGCCCATACGAACAACAACCGGGACAGCTCATCGGCCGAGTCTATCGACGAGCTCAGCACGTGGCGAAAAAACACTTGCAGTACCACGATGGCGCTCATGCCGACCATAGCCGCCACAATCACCACCATAGATACCCGGTCCACGCCCATCAATACGCGCTGAGCGCCACTACCCGGCCACTTCGGCAGGCCGGTGTGATCGGCCTGCGCCGGCGGCCTGCCGTCGTCGTCATCCACGGTCTCAGTCAAGCTCATGACTTCGCCTCAGTGAGCACTGCGTCAATCACCGCTGGATCTATACGTTTCTTCACATCGTCCACCACAGGCTTGACGGCCTCGCGCATGGACTGGCGCGCTTCGGCGCTGATTTCCGTGTACTTCATGCCACGCTTGATAAGTTCGTCGCGCCACTTTGCATCCTGGGAGGCTGCTTCCTTGCGCTGCCACTGCATGGCTGCCTGCGCCGCCTTGCGCACCGCGTCCTGCTGTGCCGAATCGAGCTTTGAAAAGGCATCCTTGTTGGCCACGAACACCAGGAAATCGAAAAAGTGGCTCGTATCGGACAGATACTTCTGCACTTCGTTGAACCGGCGTGTGGCGATAATGTTGTAGGGATTCTCCTGCCCGTCGAGCACGCCCTGCTGAAGCGCCGAGTACACCTCACTGATGTCCATTGCCACCGGATTGGCGCCTAACGCCCGAAAAGCGTTCAGATGTACTTCATTAGGCTGCAGCCGAATCTTGAGCCCCTTGAAATCCTCGAGCTTGGCAATCGGGTGGACACTGTTGGTCGTGTGACGGAATCCCAGCTCGCCATAACCCAATGTGGTGAAGCCGGCCGCCTGCAGCTTGCCGTCGAGTATTCCGCCTACCTTGCCATCTACCACGCGGAAGGCTGCCTCACGCGAGTTGAACAGAAACGGCAGGCTGACCGCCTCGAATTCGGGCACAATGCGCGAAAAATACGCCACCGAGGTCACGATACCGAAGACCGTCCCCGAGCGGACTTGGTCGACGTTCTCGGAAGCGCCGCCCAGCATCATGTTAGGGAACAGGTTTACTTTTATATCGCCCTTGGTGGCGGCCTCGACTTCCTTCTTGAACACTTCCATCGCCTTGGAAGCCGAGTGATCCACTGGAAAGTTGCCCGCAACGCGCAAGGTCTGCTTGGCGATTGCTGGTGCACTGAATGCCAGCAAGCCGCCAAGCGCTGCGGCGCAGGCTGCACCCATGAGTATGCTACGTCGTGTCATCTCGAACCATCCTTGCAAAAAGGCCGGTGCCTGGCAGGTGGATATTGCGATGATCCATCGCGTTCGGCGCCGCGTCGTGATTGATTGTGCGCTGCATGGCGACGCCGAATACCGGCGCCCCAGGCGTGACACGCTGTTTGCCGCAAACTTCAAGGAAATAGTAGGGCCGCACAAAAGTTGTGAACATAAGTGTTTACACTATGACAACAGATAATTAACAATATCGTTAATTCGGCACATTGGACCTAGTGTTTACAATATGAATTCATCAACACGCTATCGGCACCCGTTATTTTCAGAGCCCCCATGACAACATCCACTCCGATCTCCAGAAAAAGCAACCAGTCGGGCATGGACAGCGAGCTGATATACCAGCGCATTCAACGCGCAATCATGGAGCGGCGCCTGCTGCCGGGCGCAAAATTGGGCGAAGAGCGCTTGGCCGAAGTCACCGGCGCCAGCCGTATGCGCGTACGCCAGGTGCTTGCCCGACTGGCGCACGAACAGATCGTGACGCTGGTTCCAAATCGCGGCGCATATGTCGCTCGCCCAAGCGTCGAAGAAGCGCGTGAAATGTTCGAGACACGGCGCCTCATAGAGCCCCCGTTGGCCGCCAAGCTGGCGCATCAGGCGACACCCGCCAACGTCCAGCTGCTGCGCGCCCACCTTGCACAAGAGCAGCTGGCGCGCACCATGAATGACCAACGCCGCATTATCCGGCTATCGGGCGAGTTTCACATCCATATGGTCAGCATGGTCGCCAGCAGCATATTGCTGCGCCTGATACGCGAGCTCACCTCGCTTACCTGCCTCATCATTACGCTGTATGACAAGCCCAACACCCCAGCTTGCCAGGAGCACGAGCACGCGACCCTGGTTGACCTGATCGCAGCGGGAGATGCGCAAGGTGCCGAGCGCGAGATGCTCGCGCACCTCACTCATATCGAGCACACGCTCGAGCTTGACGTGGATACCAGCAATGCGCCCGACTTCGACGCCATCTTCCGGGATTCCGACAGCGCACTCGCCACCGACAGCCCGGCCTCCGGCTCATGACATCCCGTGCCGACGCCGGTATGCCACCGCGAATCCGGCAGTGTCAGTCCGCACGCCGGCCACTGACATTGCGCCGACCACTCGTCGTTAGGTAGCATCATGGCCTGCCGTGCGCTAGGCGCACAACGTTTCACTTCACGCACCAGGACACCGCATGCATACCAACCCCCAGGCCTACCTCGTTACCGGCGCTAGCGCGGGCATCGGCGCCGCTATTGCGTGCGCACTGCTGCAGGCCGGCCACCGTGTCGTCAATATCGATTACCGCCTGCCCGACGCCCCGCCCGACGGGTTGGTGTCGTTCCAGGCCGATCTCACCAACGAAGCCCAGACCAAAGCCATTGCCGCGCAAGTCTGCAACGAGTACGCCATCATCGGGCTGGTCAACAATGCGGGTGCCACCCGCCCGGGCACGGCCGACACCGCCACCCTGGCAGACCTGGACTATGTCGTCTCGCTGCACCTGCGCTGCGCCCTCATTCTCATCCAGGCCGCACTACCCGCCATGCGCGAAGCCGGCTTCGGCCGCATCGTCAACATGTCGTCGCGCGCCGCGCTGGGCAAGCCCGATCGCGTCGTCTATTCAGCCACCAAGGCCGGCTTGGTCGGCCTGACCCGCACGCTGGCCATGGAGCTGGGCGGCGACGGCATCACCGTCAATGCAATTGGCCCCGGCCCCATTGCCACAGACTTGTTCCGCAACAGCAATCCCGATGGCGCACCGCAAACACAACGCATCATCAACAGCATTGTCGTCAAGCGCCTTGGAACCCCCGAAGACGTAGCCCGCGCCGCCATGTTCTTTCTGTCGCCCGATAACGGTTTCGTCACGGGGCAAATGCTCTATGTCTGCGGCGGCACCACGTTGGGCGTGGCGCCAGTCTGATCTGATCCACAGGCTGGCAGCGGGCAGGCGATAAAAATCTCAAGCCAATCACCGGACGTCAATACACAACCGCGCAGCATCCGGAACGATGCGGGCCGCGTGCTACGTGCAATCAACCGACCAGGCATATCCATTGCCCAACTGCATAGCCTCGCACCCATACTAACGAAAAACCTTGAGGTCGGATCACGGCTGCGCAACGGCTCATGGGATCTCGATTTCAGCTACTTCAGATCCGATTCCGACTACGGCACACGAATCATGCTGGTGGATGGCGCGTACCAAATGGCTCGCGAGAAAACCCGCCTCGACGGTTTCGAAACAGCGCTGTGCTATCGACTGAATGACGAGCATCGGCGCAAAATTTCGCTAGGCGGCCGTAGTCCCATTGAGTATCGTCATGCGCTGAGCTTGATGTCTGCATAAACCGCCCAAGAAATCTATGGTCAGCCCGATTTTTGCAGGATAGATCGGTGTGGCGTGAAGGTGGCTTGCTTAAATCCATCCGGCGTCGTTATGGGGACCGATATCTCCGCTCCTCAATGAGAGCCGCGCCCGGCAAACTTCAAAAATGTCTCAGCATCATTGCGCTATTTCTTGGATCAGACTCTTTACCAGGCCGTTGAACCATTTACATCATCACATTTTCTACCGTCGCAAAGTCAGGAAGATGGACTACAGGTATTCGGTTCAAGGCCGGTCAGGCTGTTTCAGCAGCCTGACCGGAATCATAGTGCGTTCCTTTGGCGCGGATGCCGTATCCGAGTCAGATCGAAACGATCCCGGTTGCGCAGCAGCACGAGGCCAATAAGCAAAGCAGGCACAACAAGCACAATGAACGACGCGCGATAGCTCTCTGTCATTGACGCAACGGCGCCGAAGGCAGGTGGCCCGATCACTACACCAAAAAACGTCGCGGCCAGCGTACCTCCCGTCGCCAGGCCGATCTGCCCATCTGGCGCCTGCCGCGCTACCTCCGCCAGATACACACCATTCCATCCGATACCGCTGGCACCGAACACAATCAGCACCAAGAGCAACAACCATTGCGGGACATAGGCGTCGAACGTCGCGAGCATCCAGGAGGCAGCCGTCATCATGACCGCCAGCCAAACCAGCATCATTACTGACCCCAGCCAGCGATCAGCGCACCAACCCCATAGCAAACGGCCGCCAACACCGGCCACGAGTGTCACGGAAGTCAGAAACCCCGCCGCAATCAACGTATAGCCGAGACTGTCGTGCAAATAGGTGACAAGATAAGTGCTGAGCGATACCTGCACCGCTGAAAACATCAGCGAACTGATCGCAAGCAGGCGAATCGCCGGCTGCATGAGGATGAGCCGGAAGGATTGCTTCAGACTGGCCAAGCCGGATCTGCCCACGCTCCCGCGGTCATAATCCAACGCTTTGCGGATGATTTGCGCGATGGCCATGCATAAGAGACAGGCTACCGCAATGGTCAGGATCGCTGCCTGCCAACCCCAGGATTCGCTCAATTTGGGTGCGATAAGCCCTGCGACCACACCACCCAAGGGAACGCCCGTCTGCTTGATCGAAAATACAAAACCCATGCGATCGTCTGGGGTCGTGCGTGCCAGCAAATGCGAGCTTGCAGGTGTAATCGGGCCATAGCCCAGCCCCGCGAGAAAGGCGCCGAACAACGCCAAAACCGGCGAGGCAAACAAGGTCAGCATGAGGCCCAAAGCAGAGAACAGCAAACCCGCCTGGCTCACCCGTATGGCACCGTGACGCGCCACCCATCCTCCCGCGCTCAAGCTGCCCACCATGGCGCCCACATACAGTATCGCCACATAGATCCCGACAGACTCACCCGGCACATCAAACACCGGTGCCAAAGCCGGCGCGAGCACCGGGACGGTCAAACTCGCCGCTGAAACCAGCGCCTGAATAGCAAGCGTAATTCCCAACGTCCCGTAAATGCCGGTTTTCATTTCTTATTCCTGCGGGCCAAGCCCATTCTTATTGAGACAAACCCTTGCAGTTTACTGGAGACCGATAGCGGTTACTGAGCGGTCATGCCACACCACACCATGTCATGCTACACCACGCCCCATTGCTGTTTGAAACTTGCCGTGCCTTACCCAGTACCGTGACCTAGTACCGTGAGGTACCGCGCTCAGCGCACACAGGCGGCGGTGGCGTTCTCTTTTCACACCCTGGGTGGTGCGCCGGCGCTTTGCCTGGTTTTGATTCGCACAAACAAAAACCCCCGCCAGGGTTTGCTGGCGGGGGTTTTCTT